>NZ_JAHVHU010000014.1 GCF_019802045.1 Membranihabitans marinus
GATACCTTAAAGTATGGAGCGGGTGCCACTATAACTGATGTATCGGTCAGTTATGTGGGTGTAGAAGGAACTACAGGGACAACTAATTATACCAATTTTGACGGACAGTCTGATTATCTCATTATAGATGATGAGCAGGTTGGAACCGGAAAGGAGGATGTATTCGAGGTGAAAGTGACCTTTGCAGTGGATCCTGCTGCGGTCACTCCTCAGAGTGCGGACTGTGAACTCACAGAGGGTGAAGAAGGAACGGGCTTGCTGAACACTGCTGAAGTCAGCGACGGCGTTCCGTCGAAGCGTGATGATGCCTGTACAGATATGCCGAATCCATCGGTCAATATCGTGAAGACGGTAACGGCAGGACCGACGTCTACGGGCAATGTGAATGAATATACGATTACGTATCAGGTTGAAGTGAGTAACACAAGTGACGCTCTGGCATTCTATGATTTGTCGGATACCTTAAAGTATGGAGCGGGTGCTACTATAACCGATGTATCGGTCAGTTATGTGAGTGGAGATGGCGAGACCGGAACAACTAATTATACCAATTTTGACGGACAGTCTGATTATCTCATTATAGATGATGAGCAAGTTGGAGTAGATCAAGTGGATGTATTCGAGGTGGAAGTGACCTTTGCAGTGGATCCTGCTGCGGTCACTCCTCAGAGTGCAGACTGTGAACTCACGGAGGGGGAAGAAGGAACGGGCTTGCTGAACACAGCTGAAGTCAGCGACGGCGTTCCGTCGAAGAATGATGATGCCTGTGCAGATATGCCGAATCCATCGGTGGATATCGTGAAGACGGTAACGGCAGGACCGACGTCTACGGGCAATGTGAACGAATATACGATAACGTATCAGATTGAAGTGAGTAACACAAGTGAGGCTCTGGCATTCTATGATTTGTCGGATACCTTAAAGTATGGAGCGGGTGCTACTATAACCGATGTATCGGTCAGTTATGTGAGTGGAGATGGCGAGACCGGAACAACTAATTATACCAATTTTGACGGACAGTCTGATTATCTAATTATAGATGATGAGCAGGTTGGAGTAGATCAAGTGGATGTATTCGAGGTGGAAGTGACCTTTGCAGTGGATCCTGCTGCGGTCACTCCTCAGAGTGCAGACTGTGAACTCACGGAGGGGGAAGAAGGAACGGGCTTGCTGAACACAGCTGAAGTCAGCGACGGCGTTCCGTCGAAGAATGATGATGCCTGTGCAGATATGCCGAATCCATCGGTGGATATCGTGAAGACGGTAACGGCAGGACCGACGTCTACGGGCAATGTGAACGAATATACGATAACGTATCAGGTTGAAGTGAGTAACACAAGTGACGCTCTGGCATTCTACGATTTGTCGGATACCTTAAAGTATGGAGCGGGTGCCACTATAACTGATGTATCGGTCAGTTATGTGGGTGTAGAAGGAACTACAGGAACAGCTAATTATACCAACTTTGACGGACAGTCTGATTATCTCATTATAGATGATGAGCAGGTAGGAACCGGTAAGGAGGATGTGTTTCAGATCGTTGTGACTTTTGAGGTGGATCCTGCAAAGGTTACGTCTCAGAGTGCGGACTGTGAACTCACGGAGGGTGAAGAAGGAACGGGCTTACTAAATATAGCGGAAGTCAGCGACGGCGTTCCGTCGAAGCGTGATGATGCCTGTACAGATATGCCGAATCCATCGGTCAATATCGTGAAGACGGTAACGGCAGGACCGACGTCTACGGGCAATGTGAATGAATATACGATGACGTATCAAGTTGAAGTGAGTAACACAAGTGACGCTCTGGCATTCTATGATTTGTCGGATACCTTAAAGTATGGAGCGGGCGCTACTATAACCGATGTATCGGTCAGTTATGTGGGTGTAGAAGGAACTACAGGGACAACTAATTATACCAATTTTGACGGACAGTCTGATTATCTCATTATAGATGATGAGCAAGTTGGAGTAGCTCAAGTGGATGTATTCGAGGTGGAAGTGACCTTTGCAGTGGATCCTGCTGCGGTCACTCCTCAGAGTGCGGACTGTGAACTCACAGAGGGTGAAGAAGGAACGGGCTTGCTGAACACAGCTGAAGTAAGTGACGGCGTTCCGTCGAAGAATGATGATGCCTGTGCAGAGCAACCTTTGATATGCAGTACAACAGTTAATCAACATGTCAGTTGTAATGGCGGTGATGATGGTATGGCGACAGCAAGTGCAGTTGGAGGTTTGGTTCCGTTCAGTTTTGAATGGTCAAATGGTGATAAAACTGCTACGGCATCTAATCTAAGTGCCGGAACTTATATCGTAATAGTAACCGATGCATTAGGAAATACCAGTAAATGCGAGGTGACAGTAAAAGAGCCCGATCCATTGTCCCTGACTTGCTCCTCTAATTTCGAGAGTAACGAATTGAACTGCAATGGAGATACCGATGGGGAAGTAAAAGTATCTGTATCTGGTGGTACGGAGGACTATACCTATAATTGGGTCAATATGAATGATCTCCAGACCTCGATAGGAGACGGAGCTTCTGTGATGGGTCTCGGAGCAGGCACCTATAAAGTGACGGTTACGGATGCGAATGGATGTACTGCCACTTGCGAGGTCACGTTGTCGGAGCCTGATCCATTGATGTTTTGTGTGGATTTGGAATGTGCCGGTATCACCGATGGTCCTGCTCAGACCTATGTTACGGTCCACCCTATGGGTGGAACTCCGGGGTATCAATACCAGGTTTTGTATTCGGCGGATCAATCAATCCACACGGACTGGACAGACATTTCATATGGTGGAGTGTTTACCTTGCCGGATGGTGGATATATTTTGAGGGTACGAGATGAGAATGGATGTATCGCTACTGCTGAAGAATGTGAAAATATTCTCCAGCCAAGATTGGATCTCAGAAGTACTTATAGCTTAAACCCACCTAGTGAAATCGAGATTAATGCGAGTTGTTGCCGAATATTTTGTAATGATGCTGCGACATTTGAATGTAGTGATGAAGAAGGTATCCAGGCGTGGTTAAATGGAGGTGCCTATCGGCTTGAAGGCGATTGTTCTGGTCTTACCGTGGTTCACGATTTGGATACGATAACGGGTTGTGGTATTTATGAAGTAACCTTTACTATCGTTGACGCAAATGGTGATCCTGACCGGGATGATCAAGGTCAGGTCAAGTCGTGTACTAATACTTTGATAATTCAGGACACGAAAGCCCCTGTTATCGTAGTGGAATCGCTGAAAACGTTGGATTGTAGCGAGAGTATAGAATTTGACGAACCTGAAATTTTTGACAATTGTGATGATAATGTAGAAGTTGAAGTATCTACAGAATGGTATATTGATGGATTTGCAGATTGCCGACATCGCAGAACATGGACCGCCACGGATGATTGTGGGAATACGAGTACGGCGACCCAAGTAATTCAAATCATTGATTCCGAACTTCCGGAACTGGTTCCGGTGCATCCTTTGCTTCAGGGATTGGGTGATGGTGATTCGATATTCGTCGAATGCAGTAAACCGGCATTTTTTACAACGGCTGCCTTTGAAGTCAAACAGGATTGTTCCAAATGCCCTCAGAACTTGACCGTTAACATGGATGATTATATCAATTTTCATCATTGTGAAGATGGAAAGGAACTGCAGGAAATCGTGTGCTGGTGGTACGTGACCGATAAATACGATCGTACGGTGCGACATACCATTCATATTTTCATGATGGATCGCATGCCGCCTGAATTCGTTAGTGTACCTGAAGATAAAACCATTGCCTGTGATGCCCCGGTGGAGTTTGGTCAGGTAGTGACCTATGATGCGTGCAGCAAGAATGTATCTTTGACACATCGGGACACGTTTGGTGTGAATGCTGCTGGTCAGAGTACGATTACCCGGGTATGGACAGCAACCGATGGATGTGGAAACTGGGACACAGCTTCACAGACCATTACCCTGGAAGGAACCGGGCCTGTGTTCTCTAGTTTGCCGGAAGACAAAGTCTTGCCCGCAGGATCCGAGATTGTTTTTGATGATCCGGTAGCGGGTAGTAGTTGTGGTGAAGTAAACATCACTGTGGACGGGGATGATGCTGTGGCTGGTGATCAATGCGCAGGATGGACGTATACCCGGACCTGGAAGGCGGTCAGTGCTAATGGGTTGTCTGCCACAACCTCGCAGACCATTACAGTCAAACCTGATGATGAAGCGCCGGTATTTAATAAAATGCCCGGGGATGTGGTGTTGCCGTGTGGGTCAAAATTACCTCCATTCAATATTAGTGTGACTGATAATGTGGACGAGGGCGTGGTCATATCTGTAGCTTCTACGGCGGAAGGAGAAGGCTGTGATCAGGTGATTACCCGAACCTGGACAGCAACAGATGCATGTGGAAATGCGTCATCGGTTAGTCAAGAAGTACGGTTTGCTGCGAATTTGGACATTGCCTTTACCTATGTGCCCGGCACTTTTAGAGGGAATATTGGAGATTTAGTGCCCGAAGATATGGCGGTAGCCTCTTCGCAATGCACAGAAGGTGAAGTTGTGATCTCCGTGGAGGATAGTGTAATACAGGATGCCACGTGTGATCGATCGATTCATCGGCTCTTTATAGCTACGGACGGATGTGGGAACCGAGATACAGCGGTGCAGGTGATTGCTTTGATCGACAATGTTCCCCCTGTGTTGACCAACACTATAGCTGGTAAAAGTATAGAGTGTGGTGACTCGGTGGTGTATGACGAGCCGGTATTTGCGGACAATGTCGGAATAGAGTCTGTGATAACTACAGATACAGTGGTCCGTGAACAATGTAATGGTTACTACAAGAGGACCTGGTTGGCGATCGATTCGTGTGGAAACTCGACCGAGGTCAGTCAGACCCTGACCATTCTTCCGGATACAAAAGCTCCGGAATTTACCACAAGAGACAGCATTGTCCAGATTGGTTGCAAGGATACGATGCCTGATTTTTCACCTGTAGCTTTTGATAATTGTTCCTCACAAGTTGCCCTTGAAATGGAAGAAACGACCACAGGTACCTCTTGTGATGAGCGGACGGTTCGTATTTGGACGGCCACGGACAGCTGCGGGAACAGTTCCACGCTGAAGTGGGAGATAATCCGTCGGGATACTTTGGCTCCACAGTTCGACCACATCCCGGAAGACTATAGCGTGCTGTGTATAGAGGATGTGGTATTTGATACGCTGAGCGTCACAGATGACTGCACGGACTCTGTTCAAGTGAATTATATGGACCTGAAGCGAGAGGGGAATTGCTTTACCGGATTTACGATCAGCCGTATCTGGCGGGTGATGGATGATTGTGGAAATATGAACCAGACCATGCAAAACATCTTTGTAATGGGAGATACCATGGCACCGATGATTACGGAGGTTCCTGCTGATACGGTGGTTGCCTGTGGATTTGATCTTCCAGAACAAACGGTGGAAGTGGCTGAGAATTGTCGCGTTGATACAGTAATGGTCCGGCAAGACTACCGACCACTCGGAGTGAAGGATTGTGCAGACGGGGCTGGATACTACCTCATCCGAAGCTGGGTGGCGGTGGATCAATGTGGTAATCGGGATACAGCAAGTCAGTATATTGCAGTTCTTGGCGAAGGGCAGACGAGCCTGACGGCTTTTGTAGAAGTACCGGCTACAAAAATTGTATCGTGTGTTAGCGAGGCTGTATTTGGAGAGCCGGTTGTAAAATCAACGTGTGATTCTATCGCAATAACGACAGAGGACTTTACTCTGGGAGAACCGTGTGGACCTGAATACAAGATGATCCGGGAATGGACGGCGACGGATACCTGCGGTCAATCTGTGTCGACGTACCAGACGATAATTATCCGTCAGGATACCACAGCTCCACTTTTAAGCCTGGAGTATCCGGTGAAGTTTATGGGCTGTGGCAGTGACGCCACGGAGGAGTCTTTGACCTTTGATCAACCGGTGGTCCGTGATCCTTGCGGTACTGAATTAACGCAGACGGAAAATGAAACCATTTTTGATAGCAGTGACGCTGATTCTATACAGGTAAGAACGTGGACCTATATGGATCAATGCGGGAACCAGTCTTCGATTAGCCAGCAGCTGATCTTTGGATTGAATGATACGGATGATTATTTTCACTCGGAACGAGACACGTTTAATCTGAGCTGTGTGTTTGACATGGAAACACATCGCCCGGTGGTATACAGCTGCGACACCGTCCTGGTGAGTTATGAAGATGTGGTGTCAGACTCTACGTGTCATAATCAGTTGACCGTATTGCGGACCTGGACTGCATCGGATACTTCCGGTAATGTGGACCGTTATGTACAACTGTTTATGATTAATGATGAAATCGCTCCGGTGATTGAGTTGGCGAGTGATACTTTGCATATGACCTCCTTGGAATATGCCACAAACGGTGCAGAATCAAACATTGTGTCCGTGTCAGATAACTGTGGTTCGGTCACTGAAGAGGTCAGCATTACAAAGCAAGAACGTAACGGTGAGGTGTGGTATGAGTATACCGTGTATGTGAGTGATGAGTGCGGAAATTCCACTACGGAATACTTTGTAGTCATCATATCAGAGAAGCCCCCAATCGTAAATCTGCAGTATAACAGTCCGGAAGTCGTGGCTCAAGTGTCCGGCGGGGTGGCTCCCTTCGACTATTCCTGGAGTTACCTTCGTCCTGGCAAGCAGGGTTGGGTACCTGTGAAGGAAAGTGGGAATAAAATAAGTCTGAAGAACATGGGGATGATCCACAAGGTCAAGGTCCGTGTTCGTGATGCACAGAATCAGTGGAGTGAAGGGCAATTGGACTTGATGGTGACGAAAGATGTTAAACGGAACATTACTCTTCATCCCAATCCGGCTCGTGATTACGTAGAAGTTCGAATGGAAATGGAAGATATAAACCGAATAGAATTGTACAATATGTTGGGCCAAAGAGTGAAAGTCTACGAATTTGATGCTCTGCGGGATCAATCGAGGATGCAGTTGGATCTGCGGGATGTACTGCAGGGATCATATACGCTTCGCTTTATTAATGATTACAGAGTTTACACCAGGTCATTAATTAAAGTAAATTAGAATATTTTTAAGTGTGCCTGAAAAGGGTACACCGGGAAGTTTGTTTCTTAAGGGGTTGGCTCTCTCTTCCTTCAGGAGGAGGGGGCCTTTTTTTTGGAAGCTGAAAAGATGGTTGCTAAAAAGCGCAGGTATAACCTGAGCTGGACTGTGTATTTTTTGATGAATAAAATTGGAGAATATTCGGATTACATCCGGAAATCATGAATTCAGAGGATGTCGCTAATTAACCTATATAAACGACTCTATGGAGATTTTTATGATCTGTGTAGGTATCGAGAATAGTAAAGTATCGCTTGTTCCGTAAGATTGCCTGACCAGCCTGGTCGAAAAATCTATTGATGTTACTAGCCCAAACCCAGAAATATCATAAGCAATACGAAGAAACATGTGTAATGATTTTCCAGTCCTTGCCGCACCACTTTTAAGGCCTGAACCAGATGGTTTTTAGCAGTATTTGGTGAAATTTTCAACTTGACGGCGATTTCTTCGAGTGAAAGTCCATTTTTCCGACTTAAAATATAGACCTCTTTTTGTCGGGGCGAAAGCGAGTTAAGTAATTCTTCGATTTCGTTTTCAAGCTCTTCTTTGTAGATGTCCAGCAAGACGGAATTCGATTGCCGCTCCATGTGATACCATACCGTCTCTTGATATTTTTTTTCCGTAGCGAGCTTTCGGTAGTGATCTGTGAGGTGATTCCGGGCCAGGGTATACAACCAGGCATCGAGATTGTCAATGTTTTCAAAGGTGTCTTTCTTTTGCCAGAATTTCACAAAAACATCCTGGGTCAGGTCCTCAGCGAGAGCGGGAACCTTAACGTGTTTAAGGAAAAATTGGTAAATAAAATCTCGGTAGGACTCGTAAATCTTATTCATTTTCACATTCTTGATCGCGTGAAATTAACGGAATTGATCGGAATTCAAAACTATTTTTCAGGCAACTTGCAGAAATATTAAAATTGTGAAAATTTATTGAAAATATATAGTCCCAATTGGTTTGTAATTCGTCAATAGAATGGCGGAAACTGACTGAAAGAGTGAAGAGGCTTTTGATCAACCTGATTTTTGCCTTATTGCGGAGTTAAAATTCAGCGATCAAATGTGAATAGAAATAAAATAACGGTATACTTGCCAAATTTGTCGAGTAGTACGTTTGAAATATTATAAACATTGACGAAAATGACAATTATTAGAATATTGATATAATTATATACAATAAATTTATATGAAACAATTATCTACTTTTATATTTATTGGAATCTGTTGGTGCCTGGTTGCCACCCATCAGAAGGCCTATGCGAGTGACCGCCAAGGGGCCGGTCTGACTGTGGAGCAAAATCGGGTTGAGGTGAATGTGACAGGACAGGTGACCGATAAAGATGGTGAAGCTTTGATCGGTGTTAACGTGATCGTCAAAGGAACCAACAAAGGGACGGCAACGGATTTTGATGGTAACTATTCATTGGAAGCGGTCGATGACGATGCGATATTGGTGTTTTCTTACATCGGATATCAGACGCTTGAAGAATCTGTTGACGGACGAGACGTGGTAAATGTTGTCCTGCAAGACGATTCACAAACCCTCGATGAACTGGTCATCGTCGCCTATGGTGAACAAACCAAAGAAAGCGTGATTGGCGCCATCACTACGATGTCCACAGATGACCTGAAGATACCGGTGAGTAAAATCAGTAATAGTCTGGCGGGACAATTGGCCGGAGTCGTCTCTGTACAAGGTACCGGGGAGCCCGGTGCGGGATCTTCCTTTTGGATCCGTGGCGTAAGTACCTTTGGGGCGAACAACCGTCCACTGGTGTTGGTCGATGGGGTAGAGCGGTCACTTGACCTGGTAGACCCGGAAGATGTCGCTTCTTTTTCTATTCTAAAAGATGCGACCGCCACGGCAGTGTATGGGGTCCGGGGGGCTAACGGCATCGTATTGATTACGACTAAAAGAGGTAGGGAAAGCGAGAAACCTCTCATTAACGGAAAGGTTGAGTATGGGACGCTGTCACCGACCCGATTACCGGAATTGGCCACAGCCGAACAGTGGATGGATTATTACAATGATATCACATTTAGTGCGTCCAACCGAATTCCTTTCCCGGAGCACGAAAAGCAAAAATATTTAAGTGGGGAAGATCCGGATCTGTATCCAAATGTCAATTGGATGGATCAGATTTTCAAACCATCCACGACCAGCCAACGGGCAAATCTCAATGTAAGTGGTGGTGGAAAAGTTCTGCGATATTTTGTTTCGGGTTCTTACTACAATGAGAATGGAATTTTTGATCCCAAAGTCACCAAGCAGTACAATCCGTCCATGAACTACGATAAATTTAATTTTCGATCCAATCTGGATGTCGATTTGTCCTCATCCACGACCGTAAGCTTGAGTTTGTCCAATCAATATGAAACAAAAAATCGTCTTGGGGTGGCACTGGGTACCATGTATCAAATCCTGATGACTACACCCTCTATTTCCATCCCGACTGAGTATTCTGACGGAACACATGCTCAGCCTCTGGTAGGAAGCAACCCGTATTATTCACTCAACAGTACCGGATATTCTCAGGATTTTTGGAATAACTCTCAGGCATTGGTTGGATTGAAGCAAGATCTATCCGGTATCGTGACGCCGGGTCTGGAATTTAATTTTAGATTTTCATGGGATGCATACAACGGGTCAACGCTGGATAAACGGAAGCACCCGGCCACCTATTATGCCACCGGCCGCGATGAAAACGGAGATTTGATTCTACATAAAAATGCTGACGGAAGTGATTATTTGTCCCTGGCCCGATCGAACCGTGGAAACCGCACGACGAACCTGGAGTCTAGCTTGAATTATAAACGAACTTTTGCGGATGATCATCGCGTGGGTGGTTTGTTTTTGTTCAATATGCGGGAACATACGAATAATTTTCCAGGTAGTTTTATAGCTGCTTTTCCCAACCGGAACATTGGAGTCGCTGCCCGGGGGACATATTCTTACCGGAACACTTATTTTGTGGAAGGAAACTTTGGATACAACGGTTCAGAAAATTTTGCACCCGGACATCGATTTGGGTTTTTCCCATCCGTTGCACTCGGCTATATGGTGAGCAACGCGCCCTATTTTAAAGAAGTTTTCCCGTATGTTTCTCTGTTGAAATTGAAAGGTTCTTATGGGGAGATCGGCAATGATAAGATTGGGGGAAACCGGCGCTTTGCTTTTAACTCAGAAATGCAATTTACAGGCGGGTATCATTTTGGACGGACGGGCCAACAATGGCGTGGGGGGATCGCAACAGGACACCCTGGAAACCCTAATGTAGCCTGGGAAAGTGCTCTTAAGCAGAATGTTGGAATCGAACTTGGTCTTTTCCATGAACTGGAGATTCAGGCAGACTTCTTCTATGAAAAGCGGGAGGGAATCTATATTCTCCAGGAGAGCGTGCCCTCCATCGTGGGGGTCAATGTACCTCAGTATGTTAACCTGGGTCGGATGGAAAACCGCGGGGTTGATGCTTCTTTGGAGTACACGAAAAACATCAATGACTTTACCATCCAGGTTCGAAGCAATTTTACTTTTAACCGAAATAAAAAACTGTATGATGATAAGCCCACACCGATATGGGCCTATCAATCTGAGGTCGGTAAACCGCTCTATCAGCAAAGAGGGTTGATCGCACTGGGCTTGTTTGAGTCTTATGCAGATATTGAGAACAGTCCGGTTCAGAAATTCGGAGATGTTCAGCCCGGTGACGTGAAATACAAAGACATTAACGGTGATGGGGTGATCGATAGTTACGATTTCGTAGCCATAGGTCGTACCCATATTCCGGAAATTAGTTATGGCGCCGGGGTGTCGATGGGATGGAAGGGCGCTGACCTTTCCCTCTTTTTTCAAGGGGTAGAGAATGTGACTCGGATTCTGAGTGGGAATCCGGTAGTAGGTCCTTCGGGAAGTATCTTGGTCAATGGTCAGATCTTTTCTGATCTTGCGGATAATCGATGGACAGCAGCCAATCCGGATCCACAGGCCAAATACCCACGCCTCCACCTGGCTTATAATGAAAACAATCGCCACCATTCCACTTTGTTTCAACGCGATATGAGCTTTTTACGGTTAAAACAGGCAGAACTAGGCTATACACTTCCTGAGAACTTCACCGAGAAAGCAAAAATGTCTACTGTGCGTGTTTATGTGCAGGCGGTGAATCTTTTTACGTTTAGCAAATTCAAACTTTGGGACCCCGAATTGAGTACGAGTTATGGAGCAATTTATCCCCAAATGAAAACCATAAATTTTGGATTAAACATCAAGATATAAAAACTGACTTATGAATATTATACCGAAATATACCCTGTTGTTTATTGTGCTGATCCTGGGTCTTAGTTCCTGTGAAAGCTACCTTGACGTAGAACTGCAGAACCAGCTGACCCTGGATGAAGTGTTTGATAAACGAGAAACCACCGAGTCCTACCTGGCTCAGATTTATGGTTATTTGCCCGATGAACAGAATATTGTCACCGGAGATGGTACCGTGGTGCCGCGCAGCGATGAAGCCCTCTTTTCCTGGTTGTCCGGTGTGGGGTGGCTGAATTTTAATAATGGATCATGGGGGCCAACCAGTGGTGCCTATCAGACGTGGCAGCACGACTACAATGGTATTAATCAAGCCACTATTTTTATCAATAATGTTGATAAAAACACAGAACTCAACGCAGAGACCATTGCCGTGATGAAAGCAGAGGCGCGTTTTTTACGGGCTTACTTTTATTTTACCTTGCTAAGAAAATACGGACCAGTTTATATCTGGGGTGATCAGCCTTCCGACATTACGATACGACCAGAAGAAATCGATCGGCACAGTCTCCAGGAGAACCTGGACTTTATATTGTCTGAATATGACAAAGCCATTGAAGTATTGCCCCGCCAGGTGACCGATGAAGCTTGGGCAGGACGTATTACCAAAGGTGCTGCGATGTCAGCCAAATCACGATTAACCTTGTATGCGGCCAGACCTTTGTTCAATGGAACCCCACTGTATCATGGTATGAAGAACCATTATGGTGATTTTCTATTCCCTCAGTCGACCGACCCGGAGAAGTGGGAGGTCGCCGCGAAAGCGGCAAAGGCTGTCATTGACCTCAATCAATATACGCTAAATGAAAACACCAGTGAATCGGATCCGTTTAAGCGGGCCATCAAATCCTACATGGGCATTTTCTTTGACTTTTGGAATGATGAGGTCATTTGGGGACGTTGGTATAGCAATGCCCATTCGTTTGTCGTCCGGGCTTCTCCGCCACGGGTGGTTAAGCAAGGGTATGGCGGCTACAGCCCGTCATTAAAACTAGTGGATACATATCCCATGAAGGAATCCGGTCGGTACCCGGTGACGGGCTATACAGAAAACGGACAACCCATCATCGATCCGGCGTCTGGCTACAGCGATGAAGGGTTCACAAACCCCTACATCCACCCTTTGGATGATTTTGCACCCATCAACGCCCACAACAGCTGCGTAGGTCGCGATGCCCGGTTTTATGCGTCTGTATTGGCTAATGGAATGAACTGGATCAATACGTATAAAGGTGAAAAAGTGGTGACTTTTCATACTGGGGGTACATCAACCTATCAGCAATCTGGTGACTGCGTAAAATCCGGGTACTTGTGGCGACGTATGAGTGATCCTACGAACAACATCGAAGAAGGGAAATGGGGGCAGTTTGCCTGGCCTTACTACCGGTTGGCTGAAATATATTTGAATTACGCAGAAGCCTGCAACGAAAAGCCCAACCGGGATGAAGCTGAAGCGCTCCTCTACATCAACAAGGTACGCGCACGGAGTGGATTGAACAAATTGGAAGATGCTTATCCGGAGGTGATTGGAAACCAAGAATTACTGCGGGATCTATTACGAAAAGAACGTATGGTTGAGTTAGCTTTTGAAAGTCATCGCTATTACGATATCAGAACCTGGATGATCGCTGAAGAGGAATTCTCGGGTCCGAATTATACCCGCAATTTGTTAGCGACAGAATATGAAGAATCCTGGGGAAGAACGGATAAGGTGTTTCCTGGCGAAAAAGTGTTTGAACCTAAACACTATTTTTTCCCGATTCACCAGAACCAATTGAATGAAATGAAAAATATCACACAGAATTATGGCTGGTAAATTTAAAATAGCCCAAATACAAAGGACCATGGACAGAATACGAGTATTTTTTATGTTACTATTCCTGGGATTCACGACCTTGTTTTTTAGTTGTGAAGACAATAGACGCGTGGATATTGTCGAGGATAAGGTCTATCTTCTGGAGTCCGGATTCAATGAACAAGAGATGCTCAATATGGATTCTTATATCCATCACATCATGGTGATCAAAAGTGGGATTGGAACACAAAGCGGAACGGTGAAACTAGTGGTTGATGAGAATATTGTGGATTCCTACAACGAAGAACACGGTACGCAATACCAGGTTGTTCCGTCCAACTTGTATGAAATCTCTACCTCGGACATAGTGTTCAACAAGCAGGATTACCGGGTTCCTTTTGAAGTTCGTATGAATGCACCAGCCATCCGGGAACTTCAAAAAGAAAATTCAGAAGAATATGTGATCCCAATCCGGGCTGAGGTGGTTTCCGGTAATATTACAAAAGGGGAGCCGGAACAAATGGAGTCTTTGGTTTTACCACATGTAATTGATCCTTACCTATCATTTACAGATAACGGCTTGGTGTCTGGAAATACCATTGTAGATTTTGAATCACCGGATGAAACGTTGATTTTCTCCGAAGTAGAGGTGAATTTCGTAAATCAATGGAATATAGATTTTGAGGTAGAAGTTGATCCTGCTCTCGTCGTAGAATACAATGAAAGGAATGGAACAAATTATACTTCGTTGCATCCTGAAGCCTTTCAGATCGACGAAGAAACTCTTAGCTTGAAAGCTATAGATAATGATCATGCCTTCAAAATTTCCATTTCAAAACAAGGTTTTATTGATGCGAATGGGAATTATTTATTTGGGGATTACCTGATTCCTGTGGTCCTCACTTCCACAGATAAATTTGGAGTAGATCCTGAAAGACGTACACAACTTATTCCTGTAACTTTTCGACCGAACCGATTAGATCGGAGCAAGTGGGAAATTATTGATTGGAATTCATGTATTTGTGAGGAACCTCAGTATGAGGGTCTCGGACGGGTGCCTGAAAATTTATTGGATGGAGATGGAGATACTTATTGGGGGTCCAAATGGGATGAACCCAAACCATTTCCATACTATTTCGTATTTGATATGAAAACCAGTCACACCGTTTATCAGATGGACTTGCACAAGCCATTGAGTGCGAGCTGGCGAGGAAATGTGAAGTCGGGATATTTTGAGATTAGCAATGATGGAGAAACCTGGACGCGGATCGGGTCGTGGGAGATGCTTGGGAATGCACCCCGGGAACATGCATATCAAGTAGGACCTGCTTCTGGTCGTTACATAAAATTAGTCATCGAAGAAGCATTCACCTATGTGGATCAGGAAATCGGACCAGAAAGTGGTGCCAATGTTGACCTGGCTGAGTTTGTAGTCTGGGGAGAATAGGGGAAGATTACTACTTTCGTGCTCTGGTGTCTTCGAGCACGAAAGTTTTAGGACGGACAATTGTGGACCAGGGCGTCTGGGCATTGGTGCATTTCATGTAGATGAAAGGCTTTGATTCATAATAATTGGTGATACCGCACCATCCATTTTTTATCATTACGATTTCGTCCCCGGATTCCTACCCAACTCATTGAGTAGAAATTTGATCGAGCCGTTCAGTGGCTGATGATAAATAATTTGTGCCTTCTGATTCTGACCAAGAATGATATAATTATTCGGTTGGCGCACGGATCCCGTGAGCGACAAACCACGCTTAGGAGTAGTTGGCATAGAAGGGTGGCAACGAAGAATGTCAAATGTCTCCAGGCAGGCCTGTGGCATTCTTCCATTCAATATCCTGAACATGTGGGCAAATGTGCCGCTACCCGGTCCCAGGTAATTTAACCCGGTTTATTCATCTCGTCATTTATTAAGATGTATAATGAGCAGGGCATCAATTGCTTAAACTCCTAAATTGGGTATACTATATCGCCCAATTTTGGTTGATATTTGACTTTTGATTCATACATTATCCTCGGGATAGAATCCTCCCACAGCCACGGCGGGGACAGGTCGGTTCCCTCATCCAAGGTTCACCGAACCTTGTGCCCCGGCTAAGCCGAGGCTTCATTCGCTCATCTTCATCAACGATGGATTTACCATCTTTGGTCTGCGTTGCACTCCGACCATCTTCAGTCATTCCTGGCATCTGCACCTGTCTAACTGCCATTAAAACAATAATCAACGCCAGGTAGGTAAATCAAAAGCCATGAATTTTGCAGGTTAATTCGCTTTGCAATACTCCACACTTCAAAAATATTCAGACTAGTATAGTCCTAAATGTTGAAGTCTGCGTCATTAATGATGAAAGAGGCAGTGAAGGACGGGGGCATGGAAATTGATACAAAAAGCCCCGACACCACAGCTCTCCATAAAAGCTACAGCCAAAAAATGAATGACGAGGAAATAAATCAGTTGATCAAAAAGTATCGGAATAATGAACTTTCCGATACTGAATTCCAGGATTTTCTGCTTCTGCTGCGAAACAAGGATGAAGTAACGGTCAATCTGATGCTTGATGAAGCAAAAGCTGATTGGGTGCCATCTCGCTCGATACTGCTCAAAATGCAGGAAACTCAAATAAATCGGAACCGAGCGACAAGAAGGAAGCGGTTATTTATCTGGAGCAGCGCCGCTGCGGTAGTTCTTTTGATTGTTGGGTATTTCCTCTTCACTGCTCCGCAAGTGCAAGAAGATATTGTATATCAAACTGGCTATGGAGAAACCCTTCATATAGAGCTGCCTGACGGGAGCACGGCGCTTTTGAATGCCAATTCCTCGCTGACGTGGAAAGGAGACTGGGAGAAAAATCATCTGCGACAGGTCAGTTTGGATGGAGAAGCTTTTTTTGATGTTACAAAGAAAGAGAAGATCCCATTTGAAGTTGATGCTTCTGTCCTGCGGGTTCATGTTTTGGGAACCGAATTCAATGTTCGTAACCGGCCCAATGATGTTGATGTGTTTTTACATGAAGGAAAAGTTGATGTTCGAGTGAAGCAGGAGGAAGTAAAAGAACTTTCGATGAAGCCCGGCGATTTCATTCATTTTGATAAAGCGGATGAAAATATGACTATAGATGAAAACAAACGGATAGGAAAAAAAGCCGCGTGGGTTGATGGCATGCTTGAGTTTGAAAATAGAGAAATACAAGAAATTTTGAAAGAGTATGAAATCTTGTACGGGAAGAAATTTAAGATTGAGAATGCTGAACTTGCTAATAAACGAATGGATTTTTCCTTGCCGTATTCCGACTGGGATTTGGTTCGTAAAGCACTTGGGATCGCATTGGGTGCAGAATTTAATGAGTTAGGAGATACCATAATTGTGAAATAAATAATTGTCCAATGAAAAGAATAATTACCTGTTTGCTATTTATTACCTGCCACCTTTTTGTGTCGGTGAACACAATGGTTGCAGAACCAGCCGGATCGGATCCAAATGATGGTCGACTGTTGGATATTATCCATGATATTAGTGAACGATATAATGTACACTTTACCTATAATCGGGAGATCGTAGAAAATGTCGAAATCGAAAATTATAAGCCAGACGGCTATCATGACGCCAACGAAGCATTGGAAAGTGTGTTGGCGGGCACCAATCTGAAATTTGTGATGCTGGAGATGAAGTATGTGATCATCTACCAGGATGATGCAGAAGGCATGCAATCGCTGAAACAGATGATTGAAGTACTCGAAACGATTATTGATGAAAAGAAAGTGACCCGAAAAGTCACGTCTTTGCAGAAGCTTGGTTCTTCCAGAGGGTTGAATAATATAAAGCTTGAAAAACACCGAATGGTGGTGAATGTATCCGGTACCGTGACAGATGATGAAGGTGAGCCTTTGATCGGAGTCAACGTTTTGGTAAAGGGATCTACGAAAGGAACAGCCACGGATTTTGATGGTAATTTTACCCTGGAGGATGTCAATGAAAAAGCAACTTTGGTTTTTTCTTACGTGGGATATCAGCGTAAAGAGGTGGCTTTGGAAGGACGCACGAATATTGTGGTGATCATGAAAAGTGATTCGGAGCTTTTGGATGAGGTCGTAGTAGTTGGTATGGGGGAGCAACGAAAAGCCAGTGTGATCGGAGCTATTTCCAATGTAAATATGGACGATCTCAAGGTGCCCAGTCGGTCCATGACCAATGCCTTAGCCGGAAAAATGGCCGGAGCTGTGGTGGTTCAACGGACCGGGGAATTGGGGAATGATAATGGAGGGTTTTGGATCCGGGGTATTTCGACCTTTAGTTCCAATCGGTCTCCACTGATCCTGGTCGATGGTGTGGAGCGGGAGATGCAGGATTTGAATCCTGAAAACGTAGAATCCGTATCGATATTGAAAGATGCTTCAGCAACGGCGGTCTACGGGGTTCGAGCTGCGAACGGTGTTGTTCTGGTGACGACGCGGAAAGGAAAAGTTCAAAAACCTGCCATCGAATTTAAGACTGAATACGGTGTATCAGATTTGCCGGGACTGCCTGATTATCTTGGTGGTGCAGATTATGCCCGACTTTACAACGAAGCTTTGGGGCGTGATAATTATTCTGAAGAATATATCGAAAACCTGGTGAGCGGGGCAGATCCTATGCTTTATCCGAACGTAGACTGGTTCGATGAGACCTATACCAAATATTCGAATAATGCGCAGGCGACCCTCAATGTACGAGGTGGGGGAGATGTAGCCCGGTATTTTGTGGGACTGGGATTTTTGGGAGAAAATGGAAACTTTAAGGAAAGCCCTGAAACCGCATATAGCTCCAACCTGGGACTCCAGCGATATAACTTCCGTTCTAATGTGGATATTACTTTGTCGGAGACCACGGTGGTGGACTTGGAAGTAGGTGGTTATTTGACCGATCTGCATACCCCTGGTTTGGGAAGAAATATCTACGGAACCAATTTTTCACCAGCTGGTGAATTGTTTTACTGGTCCAATCTGTCGACTCCAATTTCCAATCCGGTGAAAATACCTATTGGTGTGGACGCCAATGGCAATACAGAGTACGGCTGGGGAGCTCCATCCCAGGTAGGCGAGAAAAACCCCGCAGAACGATTACTCGGATCCGGATACAATACGGAGTATCGGAATCAGCTCATGAGCCAGATAACTTTGAATCAGGATCTGGGTATGATTACTGATGGGCTGAAACTAAAATCATCATATTCTTTTGATGCGTATAACCTGACACGGATCCAACGATGGAAACAATCGACAACCTATGGAGTGCAGGGACGTGAAGAAGATACCGGAGACTTGATCTACAATGAAGTCGATAAAGGGCAGGAGTTTTTGAACTATTCACGGTCACTTCAAAGCAATCGGGCCAAAGAATTTAAATTCCAGCTGATTTATAATAATACGATTCAGGACCGACATCGGATCGGGGGGATGTTGATGTATTATCAACGGGATTTTATCAATGGAAATGCCGGATCTTCGATTCTGGCTTTACCATACCGTCGACAGGGAATTGCAGCGCGGATGACGTATGATTACGATGACAGATATTTTGGTGAGTTAAACGTGGGTTACAACGGGTCAGAGAACTTTCCGAAAGAAAGCCGGTTTGGTGTCTTTCCTGCCGTGGCGGGTGGATGGTTGGTATCCAATGAGGATTTCTGGAGCGGAAGAATGCGACGGTTGATCAATGTGTTGAAAATCAAAGGATCTTATGGTCTGGTCGGGTCGGAAGCGTTACCTGGCGGACAGCGATATGGCTATTTGTCGATCTATGGCGGTGGTCTCGGTGGTTATCATTTCGGAGAAACACCCCGTGGATTTGGCGGTGTAGGATTGGACCGGATTGGTGTACAAGACTTGACCTGGGAGAAAGGGATTAAAAAGAATATTGGATTTGAAATGCTGATGTTCAATGGTGATATCTCGCTGGAAGTGGATTATTTCCATGAGCGACGACATGATATTCTATTACGTAGAACTTCCTTACCGGCTATTGTGGGAATCAATTCTGTGCCTTTTGCGAATCGAGGAGAAATGATTAATCGTGGAATGGATGGTACATTGGAAGTCTCCAGAAGTTATGAAAACGGCTACACTAGGGTATATGGTAACTTTACTTATGCCCGTGACAAAATATTGGAGCAAGATGAGCCCGATCGAAACTATGAATACCGGCAACGGACCGGTCATAAATACGGCCAGAACTTTGGATTGATCGCTCTAGGCTATTTTGTCGATGAAGCAGATATTGAAAACAGTCCCGAACAAACTTTTGGAGATGTACGTCCAGGTGATGTAAAGTATAAGGACATTAATGGCGATGGGAAGATCACCATCGATGATGAAGTGCCGATCGGGTTTTCCAATTTGCCGGAGATCAATTATGGATTTGGAATACAAACCATGTACCGCAACTTTGATATTGGTATTTTCTTCCGGGGACAAGGTCGGGTTTCTTATAGCCTGGGTGGCGCATATGTTCCATTTAACCAGGGCGTTGGGAAAGGCAACCTTTATGTACAGGCCTTAGATCGCTGGACGGTGGATAATCCGCGTCAGGATGCTCAGTATCCCCGTTTGTACAATGGTACTTCCGCCAATAACTGGCAGCGATCAACCAAGACGCTTTATGATGGGAGCTTTCTCCGATTGTCCGATGTCGAATTGGGCTACACTTTGCGGGCTGATGCGTTGTCAAAAATCGGCATGGAGTCCGTCCGTTTTTATCTTATCGGTAACAATGTGGCTCTTTTTTCAAATTGGAAGATGTGGGACCCTGAAACAGGATCCGCAAGTGGAAGCAATTACCCATTACAGCGAAAATTTAACTTCGGTATTCGAGGAACTTTCTAAAATACGTAGAACATGAGATTATTATATATTACACTGATCATTTTTATTCTGGGAAGTTGCGAATTTCTCGACAAACTACCCGATGATATGAAAACAGGCGAAACGGTCTGGACATCCAGAAAAGAAACCGAAAGTTTTCTGTACAACGTTTACGCCGCTATTCCGACGCCAGCTCTGAATCTGGGGTATGGTTTTATGGGAATTTCTGATGAGATTGATTTTACCTGGAACGTTTATCCAAGTTACAATATTAATCTTGGGAACTGGAATTCAAACTCCAATTTTCAAAATCATTGGGGCCGGTATTACAAGGCCATTCGAGCTTCTTTTGTATTTGAAAACAATGTAGATCGAAACCCAGAACTCAGTGAGGAGCTCATCGCTCAGTACAAAGCTGAGGTTAAGTTCCTTCGAGGATATTATTATTGGCAGTTAATCCAGCAATATGGCCCCGTTCCGTTGATTACTGAAGAACGACCAGTGAGTGCGGATTGGGATTTGTTTCGGGCTCCCTTCGATACCGTCGTCGAATACATCATCGAAATGATGGAAGAAGCCCAGAAAGACCTGCCGGTTCGATGGCAGAACACCGATCGCACCTGGCTGGGTAAACCCGATCAAATGACGTGCAAAGCTATTATCGCAGCCGCTTTGACGACCGCTGCCAGTCCGCAGTGGAATGGAAATTCGGAATATAATGGATTTACAAATAGTGATGGTACCGCTTTGGCTTCGACTTCTTATGATCCTGGGAAGTGGCAACGGGCCATGGAGGCAAATAAAGCGGTGATTGATCTGGCAGAAAGTGGACAAGTCGATGTGAAACTATACCGAAATAATGAAAATGGAAAAGGCACAGAATTTAGCGCATTTAAATCTGTTCGGCAGGTCCATTTGGATGGTTGGAACCCGGAGATTATTTGGGGAAAGTCGAATTATAATCCCACAGGATGGTCAGTGCATGCTTCACCAGGTCCCAATAACCTGGGAGGGATTGCTCCCACGCAGCGAATCGTCGATGCTTTCATGATGGAGAATGGAAAGTGGATCACAGATTCGGAATCCGGTTATGTAGAAGAAGGATTTGCAGCAGAAGGGGGAGCTAATTATATTCCTGATGGGCTGAATCCATCGTCAGACCGTGTGGATATTATCGAAGCCATCCGAAATGAAGATGCATGGGGGCACTGGCCCGGTGAATGGAATATGTATGCCAATCGGGAACCGAGGTTTTATGCTTCCGTTTTGTACAATAAGCGAATTATTCCTCAAGTTCCTCGTGATATTGCAAAGAGAGATTACTACTCGTCCCCGGGACAGAAAAATGGATACGGTCGGGTAGAATTTTATTATGGCGGATCATCTCGTCAGTCTGGATCGTATACTTTTTTCCCGCGGACAGGTTATTTGGTTTTAAAAAATGTAAGTTTTCAAAGCAATATGCGGGATCGAAATATCGCAGATGCCAACCGACCATTGATTCTCATTCGGTACGCCAAAGTTCTCTTGGATTATATCGAATGTCTAAATGAGGTAGACCCCAACCATCCGGATATAGAAAAGTATTGGAATGACATCCGAGATCGCGCTGGTATTCCTGGAATATATGACGCTTATCCGGAAATCAAAGGGAATAAGGAACTCCAGCTGGAACATATCCTTCGCGAGCGACAGGTAGAGTTAGCGTTCGAAGAATCTTTTGATCGCTACTTTACCATGCGTCGACGCCTTTTAGCAGGAACGGCAGATGATGGCGATCCGATGCGTAAATACGGCGCCGGAGGTAAAATGTGGGGCATGGATATCAATGCAGGAAATCCATCTACCAATGATTTTGATTTTACGGGTTTCTATGAACGAGTCCCTTTCGAAACGCGGGTGTTCGACGATAAAATGTATTTGTTCCCGATACCGCAAAGCGAAATAGACCGGAATAAGAATTTAGTTCAGAATCCAGGTTGGTAATTTTTTATAAAGTAAATGTAGAAAAATGAAAAATATCCTAATATATGCGTGCCTAATCGTCATGTGTACCCAGATGTCCTGTGAAAAGGGACTTGATTTGATAGAGGTAGATAGTACGGTTTATATTCCTCAGTATGGCATCTCGGAGCATCCTTTGTTGCTGGGAGAGTCGTTTCTCAACCTGGGGGTTTATCAGGCAGGAGTCAATCAAAAAGCTGGTAACCTGGAAGTGACAATGGATGTTGATCCGTCTGCTTTGGAAGATTTTTTGGCAGACCATCCAGATTTTGAGATGCTCCCCGAAAACTATTTTGATCTGGCTGAGAATAAAGTAGTAATTCCTTCAGGTGATGAGCGAGGTTTTTTGCCGGTGCACATCAAGAACATCGGGACGGACTTTGTTGACAAGAACTATGTTCTGCCGATTAGTATTCAGGATGTCTCCCCGGAAGTCGATGTTCTGGAAGATCAGAAAACGGCATTTTTGACTTTTCCCCGTTATCGCAATATGTACGAAGGAAATTATAAGGCTTTTGGAACCGTCTCTGAGGAAACTGGAAATGCCACTGTAGATAAAATAGATAAAGTAATTTTTGCAGAGACAGCCGGTCCGCAAAGCATTCGCATCAATAGCCTGATCAAGTCAGGAGATGTGATTCTGACGGTGAAGGGCACCGAGGTAGAGGTCGCAGAAGCGCCCGGGTCGGAAAGTTTGGAAATCTCGAACCAGGCAGGTAAGTCCAGTACTTTCACCGGAGCGTTTGATCCGGTTTACCAGCGGGCCAATGGGACCTTTGATCTTTATTTCACCTATGAAACCAATGGAGAGAAGAATAATGTACAGGTGCAACTCGATTTTTGGATGGAGTGATATGTAGCTGATTAGTTAATTAAATACACTCAATGGGGGCCATTAATTGTCTTTGGATATGTATTCTGCTGGTATGTGCTTCTTTAATTTCATGTGATAAGAAGGAAGATGCCGGGCATCACCAATCTGTACCTGCCGCAATATTTGCTACGTTCGAAGACGGCCATGGCCTGTTTTTTCCACAGGAATCTACACCATATGGGGATACCATTCATTTTGTTTTTGGAACACACTTTCCCGAAGGCAGTGACCAGGAAATAGATGTTTCCCGAATGTGGCTCCAGGCGAATGGATCCGTTGAAGTGGCCGTGGATGGCAGATCACCTGCTTACGTGGACCTCAATCGACCCACCACCATTACGATAAAGTCACCTGGAAATATGCCAAGCCGACATGTCGTCATGGGTGAGATTAGAAAAAGTTCTGAAGCTCAGATAACTCATTTTAGTGTGCCGGAGGTCGGTTTTGGAAGCTTTATCCGCGAAGATGAGAAAGTGATCGAATTGCTGATCGGTGACCGGGATTCCGGTTTGCTTAAGCCAACCATCGAGCTGTCTCCGTATGCCACTATAACACCAGATTCTTCAGAAGCACAAAATTTCACCAAAGAAATAGAATATGTGGTGACGGCTGAGGATGGAACTCAGGTGCGATACACCGTAAAACCGGTACCGCCGGGATACGGAAAAATCGATATAGCGGATATGGTCTTGATCTACCACGGTGGCGTACATCGTCCGATGGAATGGACAAAGGATCAATTTGATCCCTATGTGACCTATGAAGATGAGAAGGGGGGCAAAAATTGGCTTTTTGACGGATTCTTGTTTTTGGAATTCAAGGACGGTCAGGGGCGTGGTTTTGCACCTGGTTATGTAGAAGGGAACGCCCGGCGAACGGAGTGGGAGTGGTTAATGGATCGGCACTTTGGTAACCATACGGCTTTTGCTGCATTGGATGCCAGCATTGAATCCCATATTTCGGAGTTAGGTTCGCCCCCGTTCAAACACAAAGTGGTGATGGGGCTGCCTTCACCTATTCCTGGACAAAAAGATTGGGGAGAATTGAATGGCGAACGGCTGGACTTCTCCAAAAGATCAGATCGATTAAAAGCCGCACATTGGTTTATTGATACTTTTATCCAACGTTTTGAAGCCCAAAACTATAAGCACATCGAATTGGATGGATTCTACTGGGTTGATGAAGATGTCGCTAAAAATGAAGACCTTTTGAATAATCTTGGTGATTATATACGGAAGGGTGATAATCGCTTTTATTGGATCCCTTATTGGCGGGCCAAAGGAAACAACCGATGGAAGGAGCTGGGTTTTGATTTTGCCTGGCAACAACCGAACCACTTTTTTAACTCCGGTGTCCCGGATTCTCGATTGGATGTAGCGTGTGAGTTTGGCCGGGAACATGGCATGGGGATGGAAATGGAATTTGACGGTCGTGCTATAGCTCATTCACCCACAGGATTTCGAAGTCGTCTGGAAGCTTACATCGATTATTTTGAAAAAAATCTGGTATATCGGTATGCGTCGATTGCCTATTATGAAGGGGGAAATGGCATCTATCATTTTTCAAGGTCCAATGACCCGTTGGACAAAAAACTGTTGGGCAGGTTAGCCAAAAAAATTATTGAGCGGAAAAAGTGGTTTTTTCCGGAAGACGACGATTAAAGTATTGAAATAGAATAAATTATACTATGATGATGGACTGTACATGCAGTAAGAAGATTAGGCCTGGGATTGACACGGGAGCTATAAGTATTATACGATCGGGCATTCTGATTGTTTTTTTAGTTCTTTTGATGGGAACTCTAAGTCATGGGCAATCCGATTATGGCCGCATCGATATGGCGGACGTTGTGTTGATTTATCACGGGGGTGTACATCGACCGATGGAATGGACGCAGGACCAGTTTGATCCTTATGTGGTGTATGAAGACGAGACTGGAGCAAAAGATTGGTTGTTTGACGGATTTCTGTTTCTGGAATTTAAAGACGGAAATGGTCGGGGGTTTGCGCCCGGATACGTGGGAGAACATGCCCGGAAGACAGAGTGGGAGTGGTTGATGGACCGTCATTTTGGTGCGACAACAGCTTTTGGCGCTTTAGATGCCAGCATTGATGCGCAAATCAAAGAACTTGGTGCCCCACCATTCAAACACAAAGTCATCATGGGCTTGCCGTCGCCAATTCCGGATTTTCAGGATTGGGGGGAGTTGGATGGCCAGACTTTAGACTTTTCATCGGAGGAGGACCGGCTAAAGGCCGCTTATTGGTTTATTGAAGAATTTGTCAATCGATTTAAAGCAGCAGATTATAAGCATATTGAACTGGAAGGTTTTTATTGGGTGGATGAAGATGTTGCGAAGAATGAAGATATTCTCAATCAAATTGGCGATTACGTACGAACCAAAGATCTTAAGTTTGTTTGGATTCCGTATTGGGGAGCTAAAGGATATGACCGATGGCAAGAACTGGGCTTTGATTTTGCCTGGCAACAACCGAATCACTTTTTCAATTCCAATGTCCCTGATTCTCAGCTTGATAAAGCCTGTGAATTTGGTCGCAAACATGGGATGGGGATGGAAATGGAATTTGACGGCCGGGCTCTGGCTCGTTCTGAAACTGGATTTAGTCACCGTTTGGAAGCATATATACACTACTTTGAGCGACATCATGTGTTTTCAGAGGCATCGATTGCTTACTATGAAGGTGGGAATGGAGTTTATCAGTTTTCAAAATCCGACAATCCGGCGGATAAAAAGCTTTTTCATAAATTAGCACAAAAAATTATTGACCGGAAAACTATGTTTTTTTCGAACGGTAAAAAGTAGAATTTAGGTAAAAAAATCCGGTGATATTCGCGAAATGAGCTGTGAAGTTGTTTACTTGCACCGGATAACCAACGGACTTTATGGACGTGGATGGTTCAGTGGAAGGTGAGCTTCATTTCTTTCAGCACGAAAGAGTGAAGATATACGAATGGTGTTACTCCACATCGTGAGCGAAGTGATGCTTGTTTTTTTTTATTCATTGCGCAATGTATTAACCGATATGCGATATTTGTCACTACTAAATAAAGCTACAGTCTTCTGTCTGATCGGGGGACTTTTTCTATTTTATTCCTGCACACCAAAACGATCTGAAGTAAAAGTACTTTTACTAGCATCACCGCAAAGTCTGGACAGTGCGGTGCTCCCGGACATCGAAGCAAAAGACTGGAAACTAACACAAGTTACTCCAACTGCTGGTTTTTTGAATGAGGACACGTTAGCTACTTACAGTGCTGTTCTTTTACGCTTGTCGGACCTGGATGATCTTTACTACCGGGATCGCAATGTATTAGAACGCTATGTGGAAAGTGGAGGCGGATTGGTTGCGCTTATCGACACGATCAAACCGTACCCGGTCTGGAAGATTACAAAAACTTTACAGGAACTGGAACTGAATATACCATCCATGTATGGTGCCGGTCACGTGGTTCTTGTGCCTTCGCATGGACAGGAAGGCTTGGTAGAAGCATTGCAATCAGCGGTTGGTCCGAATTATGTGGTCAGTTTTGATGATGCGATAACAGGTCGTATACCAGACAGCAGCCGGTTTTCAAGACAGGTTCTCGTACAAGGTATGGATGAACCCATGGAAATGGAGATTTTGCCGAATAATGATATCTTGATGGTTGAGCGGAAAGGATTGGTGAAACTGTATGATGCATCAGAAGGAGAGATTCGGGTAATCCACCGATTTGATGTCTTTAGTGGAATAGAAGACGGTTTACTGGGCATGACGATTGATCCGGATTTTGAGGAAAATGGGTGGGTTTATTTTTACTATGCCGTTGGTGGTGATGATCACAAGAACCGATTATCACGAATCGATTACCAGGAGGGGCAACTTAATCTGGATAGTGAGAAAATTTTACTGGAAATACCTATGCAGCGGCAGTATTGCTGTCATTCAGCGGGTTATCTGACCTTCGACTCGCAAGGGATGTTGTATCTGTCTACCGGTGACAATACCAACGCTGAAGAAGCGGAGGGGTATATTCCGATTGATGAGCGTCCGGGAAGGGAGTTGGCAGATGACCAGGCCACTGCTGCCAACACCAATGACCTCCGGGGCAAAATCCTACGAATAAAACCTGAAGATGACGGAACGTATTCTATTCCTGAAGGAAATCTTTTTCCAGAAGGCATGGCCAATACACGGCCTGAGATTTATATCATGGGGTGCCGGAATCCTTATCGGTTTAGTGTGGACAAAAACGGGACGGTTTATTGGGGCGATGTTGGTCCCTACACCAAAGTCCAGGGAAAGTATGGATCTTTAAGTTATGATGAATTTAACCGTGCAGATGAACCCGGTTTTTATGGCTGGCCTTATTTCCTGGGAGACAATGAAGCCTACCCCTACTATGATTTTGAAACCAAAGAGGTAGGACCCCGGTTTGATCCGGAAAATCCGGTCAATTTATCACCGAACAATACCGGACTCAAAGAA
The DNA here is from genome assembly GCF_019802045.1 of Membranihabitans marinus. Classification (GTDB taxonomy): domain Bacteria; phylum Bacteroidota; class Bacteroidia; order Chitinophagales; family Saprospiraceae; genus Membranihabitans; species Membranihabitans marinus_A. Next base: position 27,446 of record NZ_JAHVHU010000014.1, read on the forward strand.
CTTCCTTTACCACAGCCTGCCTTTATATGGTATGGAAGTGAGCGCATTGACCGTTTTCCGCTAGTAGGGCAGGGAGGTGCATCCGGTATGGCGGGGCCCGTCTATGACTATGCGGCTATGGATGGAGCTCCATTTCAATTGGCCGGTTACTATGATGGGAAATTGATTATATACGAATGGATTCGAAATTGGTTTTTAGTAGTGGAATTTGATGAAGAAGGGGAAATGGTCAGCATGGAACCCTTTCTGGATCAGTTTGATTTTTCATCTCCGGTTGATTTCAAATTTGGACCCGATGGTGCGATGTACGTGCTCGAATATGGATCCAATTGGTTTTCCAAAAATACAGATGCCAAGTTGGTTCGGATCGAGTATGTGGAAGGGAACAGAGCGCCGGAAGCCGTCATAGAAGCAGATTATTTGGTAGGTGCGGCTCCATTGGATGTGCAATTTGATGCCGGGAGTTCCATTGATTTTGATCAGGATGATCAGTTAAGCTATGTATGGCGCATTAAGGGAGAGGAATTGAGCGGCGTGGTGGTTGATTATCGATTTGAAGAACCAGGAAGTTATTCCGTGACACTTGCAGTCACAGATTCAGAGGGTGCGAGCGGTGAAACATCGGTGCAAGTTGTGGTGGGAAACACCCCGCCTGAAATCAACTTGGATATTGCGGGTAACAAGACATTCATCCCTAAGAATGGAAAGTTAGCGTATTCCATTTCTGGGAAGGATGCGGAGGATGGAGAGATTCAAGGGGTGGATTTGCATCCTCAGTTTGGTTATTTGGATCACCGGGCGGATCTGGCATTGATACTGAGTAATTCAGAAACAGTCAATCTAGGTCAGTTTTCCGAAGGAAAATCACTCATAGAAAAAAGTGACTGCCAATCGTGTCACCATACCGCTGAAAAATCAGTGGGGCCCGCTTATCAGGATGTAGCCGCTAAATATCAAAATACACCGGTCATCGTGGAAGATTTGGCTGCAAAGGTTATCGAAGGAGGAAGTGGTAATTGGGGGAGTCGGCCGATGACCCCTCATCCTCATCTGAATGAACAGGATGCCAGAAAAATGATCCAATACATCATGTCATTGGATGAAAAGACTGCTACCTTATCTCCCCAAGGCATCCTTGAGTTTGACAGCCATGCGCCGGAAGATCAGTCCGGTGGATATGTGCTCATGGCTGAATATACGGATCAAGGGGGTGAAAACGACACCCCGCCGCTACACACCCGGAGTTACAATGTATGGCAGTCGTCCCGGATTGAAGCAGAGTCCTTTGATGAAGGCAATGTAAGTATTGGAACGATTACTACAGAAAAACTAAGTTATATCCGTGGAATCCTTGATGGTTCTTATGTTGTGTATGAAAACATAGACCTCACAGACATCGATCACTTGCAATATCGGATCCAGGCCAATGGTCCTGGAGGTAAAATCAGTATTCATTTGGATCGCATTGACGGACCTGTAGTGAGCGAATTGGTTGTAACACGGAAAGCTGGCGGGAGCTGGGATGTGTACAAAGGAGAATTGCAATCAACGGACTCTGTGCATGATTTGTACATCGTATTTACAAACCCCGATAATCCACGCTACAACTTATTTAATATTGATTGGGTGGAGTTTGTGCAGTGAGGTGTAGCAGTTGGCACTTGCAGAGTAGATAGATGCGGGTGGATAGTGCCCGGCACCTTAATAGGGCATATACGTGTGAATATGAAGTGGCTAATGCGGTGGATGGTGTTTAGCTCGTGTTGGGACAGTTAGCGGAGTAATGTCCGGCACCCTATTCCGGATTATTTACCACGATTTAATAGATAAAGTTTATGGAGGTGTAGTGTAAGTAAGGTAATAGCCAGGAATTTGGTAAAGGAAGTGGGCTTTTAATTACGGAGAATCTTAACCCGCAAAATTCATGGCTTTTGATTTATGCAGATGCAAGGCATCTAACTCCGCAGGAATAGTATTCTATTTCAAGGAGTTAGTAACGCAGCAGATGTATGAATCAAAAGTCAAACGTCACCCAAAATTGGGCTATGTAATATGCCCAATTTTGGAATTTAAGCAATTGATGCACTACATATTAGGCGTCATAACAGATTGACGTGGTGAATAAAGCGGGTTAATTCTCTTTCTCCGTCACAGCTTGATTCGGGCTCTTGATCCTTGGCGACGGAGTAAGAGTCCGCTGGAGGACGAGAATCTTCTGCAGAACATGAAGGATTGAAACTGCTTTCAAACAATAGCCGCCGACAGCAGTAGTATGAAGGTGATGTCTTCTTGGTGATCTCTCAGGTAGGTTCGGAGAATTCGTAGCGCTTGCACCATATGATTTTTAACGGTATTCGGTGATATTTTCAATTCTTTTCCAATTTCACGGTACGAGAGGTCCTTCTCACGTGCCATGTTGTATATCCTCCATTGTTGAGGAGTCAGCTTTGTCAGTGCTGCTTTGAAGAGCGCCTTGGTTTCTTGATGTTCAATATGATTCATTATGGGATTCGTGCTGTTCACTTGCCCCCAAAGATATTCGCGGTATTTTCGGGAATGGGCTACTTTTCGATGGTGGTCTACGATTCGATTACGGGTGATGGTCCAAATGACCGATTCGATGTTATCTATTTTATCCAGTGTGTAGGATGCATATAAACGGACAAATACATCATGTGTCAAATCAAGGGCTAGTTCCTCAGATTTGATGTGAAAGAGGATAAAACCATAGATTTTATCCTGGTACTCCTTATAAATATCTCTTTTCCAGTTCATGCTTGAGTTTCAATCGTATTGGACAATTTTAATTCATCAGGAATCTTTAAAATATTTTTAAAAAAATAGACTGTCAACTAGTCCTTTCTCTTCCTGAAGCGTCTACTTAGCACTTAATTGATTGATGAACTCATTTTTAACTTAAGACATTTAAGATTGACTCAAGATAATAATAAAAAAGAAATTGGAGAACTATACCGTAAATATTTGCGCGGAGATCTCTCCAAAAAAGAATTTGAAGAGTTGTTTGATATAATTCAAGATGATGAAGACAACCAAATGCTTCATAGAATCATTGATGATACGCTTCCAGCCGGGGTAAGCACTTCTCCACAAGCCAATACAGTTATCTCAGATCATATAGGTTCACCTACTACTCCGACAGGTGTTTTTAGTATATCCCGGAGGTCTTTTTACAGGCTGTCTGTGGCAGCCACCGTATTGATTTTATTGTTCGCCGTTTTCTATGCTCTTGACAGTAGCCAGGAAGAGTGGATCGTTCACACGACTGATTTTCAAGAAACGAAAGAGGTGGTGTTGCCTGATGGTAGCCGTATTGTCTTAAATGCAAACACAGAATTAAAATGGAAGAAAGGCTTCGAGAAAGAAGACATCCGGACGGTTCACTTTGCAGGAGAGGGATACTTTGATGTTAATCACCTGGACGGGAAAGGCTTTGTGGTGAAAACTGGCTCGGTCGATGTCAATGTCCTCGGTACCGAGTTTAATCTGGAAACGCGCCGTCACCATACCAATGTGTTTCTGAAAGAAGGAAAGGTCGTACTCAAGGGGCGAGATATTCAGCCCATTGAAATGGTTCCGGGAGATCTGGTCCACTATGATACAGAAAAAAAGAAGATCAGCAAGGTGACGGATCAGTCATCCGAGTCAGCCCTCTCCTGGAAAGAAGGTGTATTCACTTTTGAAGATCTGACTGGCATCCAGATTCTGGATAAAATGGAGGACATCTACGGCAAGGAGTTTATCATAGAAACCCCGGGAAATCTCGGGGATATCATCGTTGTCCAGGGATTACCCTATACGGATTGGGATTTTACTCGGGAGGCTTTGGAGTTATCGCTGGGAGTGCGATTTATTGATTCGACATCCAATAAAATAATAGTTAAGACCAAACAAATGAGCGACAATCAAAATAATTAAGATTATGAAAGTAGGATTTACCTTTATTAAGTATTACGTATCGGTATTGGTTTTGGTTGTCTTGATGAGCACTCCCTATAGTTTACTAGCGTATCAGGGAGAGCCGATGGCCCTTGAAGAGGCGATACAAAGGATTAGCATACGATACGATGTATATTTTACTTACAATAAGTCGCTGATTAAGGATCATACAGTTGAATATGATGATTCAGGAGATGTTACATTATCAGAAGCAGTAGAGCAGGTATTATCAGAAACATCTCTTCGGTATCGTATCCATGAAAACAAATATGTAATCATATACCGAAGTGACCGGGAGGGTATATCCTCCTTAAAGAAGATGGCCCGACACCTTGATGATTTGATCCTTACGGAAGAAAAAAGAGAAAATAATGTGTTGAATACTATGCAGCAGCTTTCGTCAAAAAATAAGATGAGTAAGATTTATCTTAAAAAGCATCGCATGGTACTCAATGTTTCCGGTACTGTCACTGATGAAACGGGAGGTCCGCTCATAGGAGTGAATATTAAGGTGAAAGGTACTAATAAAGGAACCTCTACAGATCTTGAAGGTAGATTCATCTTTCGAGATGTAAATGAACAGGCTACTTTGGTGTTTTCTTATGTGGGGTACCAAACCCAACAAGTGGAGTTGAAAGGAAGAACAAATATTTCTGTGACGATGACAGAGGATCTGCAGACTTTGGATGAAGTCGTGGTGGTGGGATATGGAACACAGAAAAAGAGCGATGTAACGGGTTCTGTGGTTTCGTTTGACACGGAGATCCTAGAAAGCCGTCCGCAAACGAATCTGATCCAGGCTCTCCAGGGAAATGTGCCAGGTATGACCGTCACCACATCAGGCTCGTCGGCAGAAGATGGTGCCACTATTCTCATCCGTGGCCAGAATTCCATCACAGCCAGCAACAGCCCGCTGGTCATCATGGATGGTGTACCTTACAACGGTTCATTTTCCGAGATCAACCCAAACGATGTGAAACGTATCGAAGTACTAAAGGATGCTTCTTCTACGGCTATTTATGGATCCAGGGGAGCCAATGGCGTTATTTTAATTACTACAAAAAGCGGTCAGGCTGGAAAGATGCGGATCAATTACAGCGGAATGTACAGCTTCGACAACATCGCTCACCTTCCGGACATGCAAAATGCATCCGAATACTGGGCAGACCGGATCGAAAGAAATGTGATCAATGTACTTACCCAGCCCAGTAACACCGAAAGCCTCCGGGATCGTCTTTACGAAGTGTTCAATGGTGAAGACACCGAGATCAGTGCTTTTATGGAAGGGTACCCCGGACAAACTTGGGACGGATTTATCGACAACCTGCTCAGCCAATACCCGGATAATGTTCATGACCGTGGAACTTTGTTGTCACTGGCAGATGATCTGGCATATCCGACCAATGGCCGTGATATAGACTGGATCGACCTAGCTACCCGGACTGGGCACAAGCAACAGCATAGCCTATCCGTTTCAGGTGGAACCGAACAGACAAAATATTACCTGTCGGGAATATACACGAATACAACTGGGATCGCACGGGGGGATAAATTTGAAAAGATGACCTTCCGGGTCAACCTGGACCAGAGGTTGCTCAAAGGTCTCCATTATGGAACCAATACCCAGATTGGTTTTTTTGATCGCGGAGGTCACGCTGCCACCTGGGGAGGAAACAGCGGTGCTTTTATGTTGAGCCCATTGTATGTCCCCTTTAATGAAAACGGAACGATCAATCTAAGCCCTATACCGGAAGATACGAAGATCCAGAACCCGTTGGAACCCCTGCTTTTTGAAAATGAAGACAATGAAACACGGGTTATCACCAACCACTACCTGGATTGGGAAATACCCGGCATTTCGGGGTTAAAGTACAAATTGAATACAGGTTTTACCTGGAATGCCAACGATAATAAAACCTACAAAGGACTCAATACTGTAACTGGCCGGATAGATGGAGGCAACCTGCACATAGGCAACTTTAAGGACAATTCCTGGATCATTGAAAACATATTGAGCTACCATAAGGAAATGGGACTTCATTCCCTGTTTTTCACAGGATTATACAGTGCCCAGGAGAATAAAAGAGAAAACAACCGTATAAACGGCCGGGGATTTGCCAATGATGTCATGTCTTTTTTTCAGCCTGCCCAGGCTCAAATTCTGACAGCTGATGCAGCGTACGCCAGGAAAGGCTATATCTCCCAAATGCTCCGGGCCAATTACTCCTATGACAATCGTTATCTGATCACAGCAACGCTGCGACGCGATGGCTATTCCGCTTTTGGGGATGATACGAAATTTGGATTATTTCCTTCTGTTGCCCTGGGCTGGAACCTGGCCAATGAATCCTTTTTTGCAGATATGACCGCTTTCGACCAGTTGAAATTGCGATTATCATATGGCGAAAATGGCAATGAGGCTATAGGTCCCTATTCTACTTTGCCGAGAATGTCCTCTAAAAATTATATTTCACCCGATCAGACCCAATTGTTCGGTTTCTTTCCACAACGGTTATCCAATCCCAGCCTCGGTTGGGAAACGACGAAGTCCTTGAATGCAGGAATTGATTTTTCGTTAAAAAGCGGACGGTTCAGCGGCAGTTTGGATGTATATACATCCCGGACCTCTGATTTGCTGTTGAATGAAACCATTTCAGCGATTAACGGAACGACTTCCATTCTGAGAAACATAGGAGAAACCCTGAATCATGGAGCTGAAGTTCAACTTTCAAGCATCAACATGAGTTCCAGGGACTTCTCTTGGGAAACGATCATGAATTTCAGTACTTATCAGTCAGAGATCGTCCAGGTAGGATTGAAGGATGATGATGGTGCTTACATCGATGATGTGGCGAGTCAATGGTTTATCGGTCACCCTGTGAATGTGAACTTTGATTATGAAGTGGATCGTATTCTTCAAAAGGAAGATTTTATGGTGGATGGAAGCGGAGTTTATATCCTGGATGAAAACAACAACTATCAATTGCGTCCGGAAGTGGCAGAGGAGATCGTTCTTGTCACCAATACAGCACGTCCCGGCCAACCCATTCTCCGGGATGTTAATGGCGATGGAGTAATTACCGGTTCCGATGATAAGGTCATACATGGAAACCGGAATCCTGATTTTCTGGCAGGCCTTACCAATACGGTCCGTTATAAAAGCTGGAGCTTCACCGTCTTTCTGAACGGTGTCTGGGGGGTAACTAAGGCCAATGGATTGATCAACAGTCGGAGCATTGGCCCAAGACGAAAGTTGAATATTAATTACTGGTCACCTGAAAATCCAGTGAATACTTACCCGGGAATAAACGCAGGAAGCCAGCTCAATGTGCCGGGATATGCACCCTATCACAAAGCGGATTTTATCCGGTTACAGGATATAAGCCTGTCCTATAAAGTTCCCGGATCAACATTAATCCGGTGGCCAGTATCAGGCATCGAGGGTTTCATCAACGTTAAGAATGCATACACCTTTACTTCCTGGCAAGGCCTTGATCCGGAATATTCGAGTCAGTCCGGAGTACCAAGAGCACGGAGCTTTATTTTTGGTCTGAGACTAACCCTTTAATTAGCTAAACACCAAACACAATGAGATACTTTAAAACATTATTCCTGACCACTGTTGGACTCCTTATTGTACTTAGTTGTAATGAAGATGAATTCCTTCGTGAAGAACCCCGGGACAGCATTTTCGCGAATAACCTGTTCAATAGCTATTCTGGATTTGAATCGGGCATGAATGCGGTTTATGCGCAAATGCGTGAAATGTATACCAAGGGAGATACCCGGACAAGGGATCAGCTTTGGGTAATGAATACCGACAATGTTTCCACCCGCACAACTTCCGTAAATCAGTTTTTGGATATCGCTGCGGGATGGAGTGAAGTTTCTGGCGTGTACAATTGGCTTTTCCGGGTCATCAACTCGACGAACATGATCATCCACAGAGCAGAAAATAACCCTGACGTAGACTGGGAAGGAGCGACCGGCATGGAAGCTGAAAATAACCGGAAATTAATTTTGGGACAGGCAAGAGTAGCTCGGGCGTGGGCTTACCGGCTTTTGATTTATGCTTTTGGGCCCGTTCCCCTGAGTACGGAAGAAATCACCGGGGCTACCTATAGCAACGCCTGGGAAAGAGTTGATATCGCAAGTATAAAGAATCAAATGGTAGAAGATCTGCAATATGGAGTGGAAAATCTCCCGCTGCTGACCTCTGATGTCTCCAGGATCAATGGATCAGCCGCCCGGCATTATCTGGGGGAAACCTATCTGTCCATGGGTGAATTTCAAAAGGCCATTGAAGTGCTGAAACCTCTGGTTGAATCTGAAGGATATGAATTGGTCCATAAACGGATGGGGCGAACCGCCAACGACCCGGATGGTAATTATTTTATGGATATGATCCGAAACCCGTACCATGCCGATGGAAATACAGAAACCATCTTTGTGCTGGCCAATGGGACAGATCTTCCCGGGTCAGCAATGACAAGTTTGCTCGATTCCTGGACCGGAGAATATAGAAAACATAAAAAAATCAAACAAAACGCAGAATGGTATGAGCGGTTTGGTGGTTTTGGCAAGGCCCGGTACCTGATGACACCCTGGGCTATGATGGATCAGAAAATGTATGCCCTGTACGATGAATTGAAAGATAAAAAAGATCCTGAAGATCCCCACATCATCGACCACTGGCTGTGGCATAATGAGGATACTCGTGATAATTTCCTGTATGAGATGGATGATATCCGTGGGCAGGGGACTTCCATTCGCAGGTATTGGGTCTATGACTGGAATGAGAATGGTACTGTGACCGACTCCCCATCGCATACCTTGAAAGAAACACTTTATAAAAATGATGCTTCCCTGATGGACCGAGGGAATAAAGGGGATACCATCTATGGATTTTTTATTTTCAAACCCGACAATCTTGGAAATCCCAACTGGCAGGACAAGCATACTTATCTCTATCCCCGTAAATGGGAAACAGATGCTGCCACTACGACGGATTTCGGTTCAAAGGACAACAGTTGGTTTTCCATCCCCCACATTCGAATCGCAGAGAGTTACCTACTCTATGCTGAAGCCCAGTTGATGATTGGCAACTCAAATGAAGCAGCCCAGTGGATTAATAAACTAAGAAACAGAGCCCTGACCTCTCCCGTGCCTCCCGAACAAATAACTATTGATTTTATTCTGGATGAACGCTCTCGTGAACTCATCGGTGAAGAACAGAGAAGGATCTCCCTTCTGAGGACCGGTAAATACCTGGAAAGAGTACGGAAATACAATGCTATGTCAAAAGATTATATTCAGGATTTTCATAAATTGTATCCTTTTCCGGCGGATGCCATAGATGCAAATAAAGATCGAATCTTAGAACAGAACGATGGCTATGGCAGCGGAGGTGGGGTCATGGTGGATTTTACCCCTGAAGGATATCCTGACGAAGGCAATAATCCATAACAAGTTTTTATAGCAGCCATTGAAACGGTCATATACATGAGAATTTACATCTGTTTATTTATCTTCTCTGTGCTCTCCGCAGTTCTTGGTCGTGGGATCGACCGTCCTAATGTTATTATATACCTTTCGGATGATCATGGAGCCGATGATGCTGCATGCCTGGGGAATCCCGATCTCCAAACGCCTATTATCGATCAAATGGCGCGGGAAGGAATGATTTTTTCCAGGGCATTTTCGGCAACTAGTGTGTGTACCCCTTCCCGCTCTGTATTGTTTACAGGTCTGTACCCCCACTCCAATGGCTGCGATCAGAATCACGGTCGTATTCGTTCCGGCATCAGGACATTGCCTGCCTACCTCAAGCCATTAGGGTACCAAGTAGTGTTGGCAGGGAAAAAGCATATCCGTCCTGAAAATGCATTTGACTTCGATTATATCGGTCTGCACGATATCCCTGAATTTCTCGAACACATCGGCAACACTCCATTTTGCTTGATCATCGCTACCCACACACCTCATCAACCCTATTTCAACCATAAAAGTGGATACAGAAATATTACACCAAAGGTCTGGATGCCTGATACGAAAGAAACCCGTCAATTCACAGCCGCGTATTATGACCATGTGGATCTCCTGGACCGTGAATTAGGAAGCTACTTGTATTGGGTAGAAAAATATGGATACGATCACGCATTACAAATATATACGAGTGATCACGGCCCGGCCTTCCCTTTTGCCAAATGGACGCTTTACAATCAGGGGATTCGCGTGCCGTTTATAGTCAAGTGGTCCGGAAAAGTGCCGCCAAACTCCACAATCAATGCGCTTATAAGTTTGACAGACCTGCTCCCGACCCTCATAGAGACTGCTGGCGGCCAAGTGCCGGATGGATTGGATGGTAAAAGCCTGTTGTCGTTGTTTCAGGGGCATCGTGAATCGATCCATGATCAAATTTATGCTACTTATACCAATCAGGGCGTGAACGGAGCGAACACCTATCCGATACGTGCCATAATAGGAAATACCTACAAGTTGATCGTCAATATCCGCCATGAAAACGAATTCCATATTAAAAGAATGGATGAACCGGATGATCGTGCTGTGACAGACAGCTATAAGGTGATCCAATCGTGGATAAAAAGCGGGAAAGGTGAGCGGGCCAGGCAGTTCCTGAAGCGTCCGGCGATTGAACTTTATCAGATCAAAACAGATCCGTATGAGCTAAACAATCTTGCCACCAACACTGAATATCGGCAGGTGATATCAAAAATGATGGATGATCTATTGGTGTGGATGGAGACCCAGGGTGACCCGTTAACGGATGAGATGAAGGCATTAAAAGAGAATTTGTAAACGGAAAAGAGACACCAATGAACAGACGTAAATTTATAAAAATGACTTCAGCAGGATCGCTTGCAATAGCTGCAGGACCTGCTGTCTGGTCGATACATGCATCCGATTGGGAGGAACGTCCATGTCCCTTTGAAACCTACAGAAAAGGACGGACTATGGTGCCTATAGTCAAAGTTACACCGGACGATGGGTATTATATCCATACCTTTTATGATGAATGTCCCTGGAGTCCGGATGGAAGATATCTTTTAGTGACCCGGCTGCCCTATCAGAAAAAGAAACCAAGGTGGGGCGATACGGCAGAAATTTGTCTCATAGATCTATCCGGACAAACCATCCGGAAAATATATGAAACCCGCGCCTGGTCGTTTCAGCTGGGTGCCAACGCCCAGTGGAGTGATGTTTCATCCCGATATGTGTACATCAACGATCTGATCAATAATGTGCCGGTTTGCGTTCGCATTGATATCACATCCGGAAAAATCCTGGCATACGCCGGACCGAAATACGACATATCCCCGAATGGCCAATGGGTGGCCGGGCCTAACTTGAATTACGTTAACATTACCCAGTACGGGTATTCTTTGCCTGATCCGCCTTCCGGTATCCCTCATCAGTTGAAAAAATCACAAATGGACACGGAAGGTTTGTGGTTGACGGATCTGCAGACAAATGAAAAAAAATTACTGGCCAGTATGAATGATTTGTACCGTCAATGCATTCCGGAAGATCAAAATTTTTATAAAGATGGCGTGTACTATGCTTTTCACACCAAATTCAATAGTCAAAGTTCCCGGATCATGCAGGTATTTCGGTGTTTGTTCAATGGAGAGGGTAGACATGCTTCCTTATTTACCCTAGATACAGACGGTAACAATATTGTCCAATGCCTGTCCAGAAACAAATGGAATCAGAAGGCGGAACTGGGTGGTAGTGGAAATCACCCCAACTGGCATCCCGATGGCGACCATATCATCATGAATACGATACCCACGTGGCAGGGATACAAGAACATGCGGTTCTCCATGTTTAAGCATGACGGCTCGGAGTTTCAGGTCCTTTCGGAAAAACACCTCGGAAGCGGACACCCCCGTGTTGATCCTCAGACAAAGTATCTTATAGCTGATGCATACCGGAAACAGACCTATGTGACCAAAAATGATGAAATACCGATCCGGTTTATCGACCTCGCCAGTGACCGTGAATATACCCTCTGCACCATTTCCAATGATGTGGGTAATAAAGGAAAAATGTATTCCGATGAAGGAGGGAGTCAATTCAAGTTGGATCCTCATCCCACCTGGAACAGGAATTATTCGGAAGTGTGTTTCAATGGAGCTCCCGAAGGTAAACGTCAGGTTTTTATCGCAGATATAGCTTCAATAGTCAACTAGAAAGATATCACCATGAATCATTTTGTACGATATATTGCAATTTTAGTTGTTTTTTCTTTGTCCATCACCCTCCTTTCTACAGGATGCCAGGATGGGCGTTCAGGAGCTAGCGACAAAATTGAAAAAGGAGCATTAATATATGAAAACGATCTGTCCGGCCCGGAAGATGTAAAAGACTGGGTGATGGAAGGGCCTGGCGTAACCGAATTCCGGGACAGATGGATGGAAATGTATTCACCTGAAGAAGAATACCATCATGTTTTTTGGTGCCCGATGGATTTTCCGGATAGTATCATTGTGGAATGGGAGGCACAGAACCTGGAAACCGACGCTGGCTTATGCATCATATTTTTTGCAGCAAAAGGAATTCACGGAGAAGACATTTTTGATTCTTCCCTGCCCGCCCGTGATGGTGATTTTACCTGGTACATCAAAGATCAGTTGCGCAATTATCACATCTCCTATTATGCAAATACCCCCAAAAAGCCGGATAGAGGAAGTTCGCACCTGAGGAAGAACAATAATTTTGTATTGGTCAGCAGCGGTGATGAGGGCATACCAACGGAATCCACAAAAATCCATCACATGAAACTCGTTAAAGCAGGCCCCCTCATCCGGATGTATGTGGATGACCGGAAAATCATCGACTGGATGGACACGGATGAAAATGATCCGAGACCTTATTATAAAGGGGGCAAAATTGGGTTCCGTCAAATGCAATGGACACATTTCCGGTACCGGAATTTAAAAATATGGAGCATTGAAGAATAACGGACCACATAATCACATCGATCATGTATAGAAAGGTATTCATTATTTCGATCATTTTATCAATGATATATATGGTTATTCCCGGCTGGGCCTGGGGACAGAATCATCCTCGCAATTCAGTGGATAAAATGGTTTCTCCTGAGGATATACCGGTTGTTCATCCTCAGTTCAGGAAGTGGCCTGAGCCGTCTTCCGGAATGGAGGCGTCGTACAATCCTCCCTTTTTTTTATGGCCGGTCACACATCAAAATAACTCTACATACGATGTTCGGTTAGCCACAGATCCGGACTTCAAGGAGATCGTCTTTATGGATACGGATATACCATATGCCATATCCAATCCCTACCAAAGACTGAACCCCGGAAAATGGTATTGGCAATACCGGACCAACGATGGTCCGTGGTCAAAGGTTAGCCAATTTACTATTTCGGATTCTACACCGATTTGGAATCTGCCATCGAAAGTAAATTTCCGAAACAGCATTTCGAAAGGTCATCCGCGTGTGCTCATTTCTAAGGAGGAATGGTTCCGGCTTCGTCAGGAAACCAGTGAGATGGAGGATACCCGGCGGATTATACAAAACGCAGAAGTTCAGATGCAGCGGCCCTTCATTCAGGAAGAATTGGATATTTCGGATCACCTCCAATTAAGCCCGTCAAGAATAAATAAGTTGAAAAAAGATGCTTCCAAAGTGCTCGGAAATACAGCTTTTGAAGTCATAGGCGGGCTCTCCAAAGCTTACGTACTTACTAAAAATCAAAAGTATGCAGATAAGGCCAAGGAGTGGGCGATGATGGTGGCTTCCTGGGATCCGGAAGGGGTCAGCAGCATGAATGATTTTGGTGATAGCCGTTGTATGCTGTCGATGGCTCTGGCCTATGACACCTTTTATGATCAATTATCAACATCCGAAAAGGAGCAATTACTTCAGGCCATTCGGTACCGTGGAGATCGCTTTTACCATCACTGGATCAATCTCATTGAGGCTAAAGTGTTGTCCAACCACGTCTGGCAGCATATACTACACTATTTTTTCCAAACTGCATTGGCCACTTATGGGGATATCCCCGAAGCGGAGGATTGGGTCGATTACTTATATGAATTATTTCTGGCACGGGCACCTGCTCTTGGGCGGGATGACGGGGCATGGGTCAACGGCAACAGCTATTTTACAATGAATATGGATATGTTGCTCGATATCCCATTGACGATCAAAGAATTGACTGGGTTTGATTTTATACGGCACAATAATTGGTATCAAAACAATCCCTGGTATTTGTGGTACAGTCTGCCACCGCACTCCTCCAGCGATGGATTTGGAGACAACAGCAAAGGGTTTTCCCAACCCAATAACTCTTATATAGCTTATGCAGATGCGTTGGGTAAAATCACACAAAACCCCATAGCCTCGAAGTATGCCATCGAATCTGCTAAGGGTACCGGCTTCCATATAGCGGATGACGATAATCTACGATGGCTCCGCCTCAAATATTTAAGAAATATGACACAACCTGATAAAAACAGGATGAAGGTTTTGGAAAAGGCGCATGTATTCAAAGACGCCGGCTTGGTGTATATGCATTCACATCCTTCAAATACTTCTCTGAATTTGATGCTAGCTTTGCGATCCAGTCCATTTGGATCTTACGGTCATATGCTGGCAGATCAGAACACCTTCAACATATTGTACGGAGGGAAACCGTTGTATTATCATTCCGGGCACAAAATATCCATGAATGATCCCCACCGGTTGGGATGGTATAAACATACCAAAAGCCACAATGGAATTCTGATAAACGGTCACGGACAGCCTTACAGTTCCGAAGCCTATGGCTGTATTCCCCGGTTTATAAATGGAAAATATTTGGCATATGCAAAGGGGGATGCTTCCATGGCCTACAATACGGTAGAACATGGTGGAAAAGTGGATTATGGTGTACGAAGATTTGACCGCCATGTAGTGATGTTGTATCCTAATATTATTGTCACCTATGATGTCTTGGAGGCCGATCATCCAGCCGAATGGTCCTGGGTGCTCCACAGTCCATATAAAATCAACTTGAAAAATGACCAGAATACATTTTCGTGTGAAATGGATGAAGCGTCCAGCCGGGTCAGTGTATTTGGCTCCGAGAAAATCACCTGGCAACTGACAGATGAATATGAAGTGCCGGCTGAGAATTGGCGGAAGGCATCAAAATCCGGTGATCAAATGGAGGAGTATAATGATAGCGGCTGGCACCTGAAAGGCACAAGTGATCGTACAGGTGATATGCGGTTTTTATCTGTGATACAGGTGGGACCCGATGGTCAATTGGTTCACCTGGAACACGATCAGAAAGGCACTATTAAATGCGGTGAATGGATCTTCAATGCTGAACTTAACGATGATGTTTCGCCAAAATTGAAGATTACGAGAAAAGATGGTAAAGTGGTTTTTATTACCGGTGGAGATGAAATCCACTTGGATGGTAAGACTTATAAAGGTCGGAAAGCAGGAAGTGCGAAATTGGCTGAAATGAGTGATGGTCAGGTGGTATTCCAGGAATCAGATGATCAAATGCCGACAGCTATGCAACTCGCCGCAAAACAGTTTGAGCAAAAATGAACAGAAAAATGAATGCAATAAAAAGGAATCGAATAAATACATCTTATCATAGAAATCGATCATTCCCAGGGGGTAGTTTTACATCGTTACTACCCCTGCTTTTTGTATGCACCGCATTTTCTTTGTACAGTCAGGCGGGCGCAGAAAGGCCCAATTTCATCCTGATATTCACCGATGACCAGGGGTGGTCGTCCACATCACTCCAAATGGACGACGAACAACCATCATCCAGAAGTGATTTTTATCAGACCCCCAACATAGAACGATTGGCGAGAGCAGGCAAACGCTTCACCCACGGATACGCATCTGCGGCGATATGTTCGCCTTCCCGCCGAAGCCTGCAGTTTGGTCAGACACCGGCACGGCAGGGAGACATCCGGTTTGCAAATGATTACGGTCCTGATTCCGACACACACCTGGCCATCCCGGGTGTACTCAAATCCATTGACCCCACGTACCGCACGGCACATTATGGGAAATGGGATCTGCGTGCAGATATATTTCCGGAGGATCTGGGCTATGATGAAAGCGATGGGAACACGGGCAATAAAGACGGAAATATGAACTCCAATTCAATCACGAAATGGACAGAGTATTTTATCAATTCCAACCCCAAAAAGATCAGGAGTTTGACAAGCCGGGCATTGAACTTCATGGAACGTCAGGTAAAAACTGACCATCCTTTTTATTTACAGATTTCGCACTATGCGACCCATGTGGACATCCAGGCCACTGAAGAATCCTTTGATGAATACTGGAAAAAAGATCCGGGGACTAAGCATGGGGATCCGGGAATGGCTGCTATGACTAGGGATCTCGATGATGGCATTGGCCTGATTTTAGATAAGGTGCATGAATTGGGCATCGAAGATAATACATATATCATAATGATGGCGGACAATGGAGGCGTGGAACTTATGCCGCAGACCCGTGAAAAGATGATTCCTCCATCTGAGTATGGGAGAATGCGGCGCAACTACCCATTACGGGGTGGGAAATGGACGTTGTATGAAGGAGGTATCCGAGTGCCGTTTATAGTGGCAGGTCCCGGAATAGACCCCGGAAGTCAAACCAGTACATCCGTGGTGGGATGGGATATATTGCCTACTATAACTGATCTGGCAGGCCTTGAAGGTGAACTGCCCCAGGATGTGGATGGCCACAGCTTTAAAAATGTTCTTACAGGTTCCGCTCCCATGAATGAAATGGCATCCAGGCCATTAATATTTCATAGGTACAATGACCATTATCCACATTCTGCTATTATTTTTGGTCACTATAAGCTGATCAAGCGCTGGAAGAAAGGCGAAGTAGAATTATATAATCTGTTTGACGACATAGGAGAAACCAATAATATCGCAGATTCCTTACCCACAAAAACTAAAGAGTTATATACCATGCTGATCGATTACCTTAAGGAAGTGAATGCCGAAATATTGGAAACATATAATCCTTGACTATGACTAGAATTGTATGGCTGTTATGTGTTGTTATTTCGATGTCTTCAGGTTGTTACTTGGAGCAGGAAGATCACCGTCCCAACATTTTAATGATCTCTATTGATGACCTGAACACATTTTTGAATTGTATGGGGTATGATGTAGCTTATACCCCCAATATTGATCGACTGGCTGCACAAGGTGTTCTATTTACCAATGCTCATTGTCAAGCCCCTTTATGTGGTCCTTCCAGAGCCTCTGTAATGACAGGTTTAAGACCTTCTACTACGGGTATTTATGGTCAAATAAAAGATGAAAATTTACTCAAAGCATCCGCAGCAACAAAAGACATTTCGTTACTACCTCAATATTTTAAAGATCACGGATACTATACCATGGGAGTGGGCAAAATATTTCACCAACATGCTCCGGAAGGTTTGTTTCACGAATCAGGAGGTCGTGTAAAAGGATTCGGCCCAAAACCATCTGATGGCAAATATTTTAAATGGAGCAAAAAAGGGACCAGTACGGATTGGGGGGCATTCCCGGATAAAGATATAGAAATGCCGGATTATTTATCGACACAGTGGGCCGTGGATCGTTTGAACAAGGATTATAATTCGCCCTTTTTTATGGCCGTAGGCTTTTTACGTCCTCATGTACCCTGGTATGTACCTCGAAAATGGTTTGACATGTATGATACTGCACAAATTACAACCCCACCATATCTGGAGTATGATTTTGAGGATATTCCTGCCATAGTAGATAAGATTGATGATATGCCAATGTACCCTAGTACTCAGTGGGCCATCGAAAATGGTGAATGGAAGAATATCGTTCAGGCTTATTTGGCTTGTGTTTCTTTTGTTGATTTTTATGTTGGTGAAATATTGAAGGTTCTGGAGAATAGCCAGTATGCTGATAACACGATCGTTGTTCTTTGGTCTGATCACGGTTATCGGTTGGGAGAGAAGAGTACCTTTGCCAAACATTGCTTATGGGATGTAGGAACTCGTGTCCCATTAATATTTAAAGGACCTGGAATACCACAAAATAAAACTATTGCTGCACCTGCAGAACTATTAAGTATATATCCCACATTAGTTGATTTATGTCATTTGCCACCAAATCCTGCGAACGAAGGAAAAAGTTTTTTGCCCTTATTCAATGACGAGAATCTCGCTTGGGAATATCCGGCAATTACCACTTATGGCCGTGGCAACCATTCCGTAGTATTTGGCAATTATCGTTATATCAGATATGATGATGGCTCGGAAGAGTTGTATGATCGACAAGAAGACCCCAATGAATGGAATAATTTAGCAATCGATACTATAAATCGAGATTGGAATCAAATTACTAAATTGTTGCAAAACCTGCTACCTGAAAATGATCATTCCTGGTCATCATACTCCGGTTATGAAATCAATGAATATTTCCGGAAAACTTCCCGATGAGGTATATATCGGGAGTTTTTTAGATGTGAAGTTGGTTTCTAGTACTCAGTTTCATAAATCATTATGGTTAATTCTGGTCCCTTTTTGTGCTAACGTGCGTTGCAAAGCCTCACCTTAACCCCAGCTAGCGGGTTAAAAGGCGAACCACGCTAATAGAATTATTTGGTGTTCCACGCTACAACTTATTTAATATTGATTGGGTGGAGTTTGTGCACTAATGAGTTAATAAAGCTCGGTTTGGGCCGATGGTCCGGTATGATTGAACATATTCATGCCATAGTCCGCAAAAGTCAAACGTCGCCCAAAATTGGGCTCTGTAATGTGCCCAATTTTAGGAAATAAGCAATTGATGCACTGGAAATTATGCATCATAATAGTTTGACGTGTTAATAAAGCGGAATAGGCGTCCTCGAATGTGATCAATCCACATTCGACGCTGGGACCAAAACATCCTTTTTTTTGAGGGATAGAATAAGTGAACCGAAAAACTCTTTTTTCGGATCAAACAGCTCCGCGAACAGGTCCAGAATAGACGGAATTTAAATAATTGATACACGAACTGGTTTGCATGAAAATAAGATGACGTGGTGAATAAAGCAGGTTGATTGAGTTTTGAATTTTAACCGATTAAAATCATGTAAGGCGGATATTTTGGAGGATTTATAATAAATTGCAAGATGGTATTTCAGAATAAGAGTATTGTCTGGCCTTTGCTGCAGTGTGTTATGAGCCTGTTTTTGGCTTTTTCTGCTCAAAGTGCTATCGTCGTTGATTCCTCTCATTACAGCGAAGTCATGGGCGAAATTCGGAAATACAGGATTTTCCTCCCCTCGAATTATGTAAAGCAAGCATCTACCCACTATGGTGTTATTTACTTTTACCACGGCTGGTCCCAGCGTTACTTTGGAAGTTTGAAAAAATCACATTCTGATGATAAAGGCCCCTCCGAAGCGGCATTGATCGCGGAGTTAGTAGAACAATACAATGTGATCGTCGTGAAACCGGATGGGTATAATAGAGATGAAGGGCAGGATTATTATTTGCGACCTTATAACATAGGTCCGGTGGAAACCCATCGGCAGTTTGCAATGTATTTTCCTGAAATTGTCCATTTTATCGATGCAAATTACCGAACCATCCCGCATCGTGACAAACGGGGTATTATGGGATACTCCATGGGGGGATTTATGGCCTTTTGGCTGGGCGGGAAATATTCCCACCTGGTTTCTGCAGCGGGAAGTTTTTGTGGTTCACCGGAGTTTGTAATAGGACCGAAAGACTTCCCCGTTGAATACTACCATGGCGATATGTATGGAAATTACGGCGGGGTGCGCTTGCGGTTAAATTACGGGCGGGATGATTTTATACGTGCGTACCATAAAGATTTGAATGCCGTTTTTTCAAATGTTCTGGATCATTATGAAGTACAGGACTATCCCGGAGGACATGCTCTCTCGGGATTGGATGATATGTTTGATTTTTTTGACAGATCGTTTGAGTCCGCCCTTCCACAGCCGAAAGAGTGGAACCATACCGATGTGTTTCCCGTATTTGAGGTCTGGGATTATAAGATATCGTCCAATCGGGATATCCCCGGGTTTACACTTTTTGAACAGGTATGCAAAAGTGGGTTCCGAAGTTCGATACGACCCTTTCTCCCAAATGGAAGACCCATGGCACAGTTTGACATGGTTATTCGTACAGCGCCGATCTACAGAAAAAATGCAAGCTATCACATCAGGTTCTTTTCGCATTCCCGAAAAGATATACGGGAAGAAATGGTGGTCTCGGATCATGAAGGTAGGTTGACCATAAAGTTGAACGGTGAAGTAAACGATGTGCTGATCACAGCATCTGGAGAGCAATCCACCTGGCCTGTCGTCTTTTCTGTCCAGGCCAACGAAGATGGATTTTTAAAACCGGGTGCGAAAAATAAAATTTCGCTGCAGCTGGTTAATTTGGGCAATAAAGATATGGTACGTGGACGACTGAGCTGGCAACTTTTAAAGGATAAAACGAATCTGCTTCAAGCTCAAATTCAAACTTTGAGCCCTGGGGTGCTGGAAAATATCACCGGTCTCCTTACGATGCCCCGAACCCTGGAAAACGGTTCGGTCCAGAAGTTAAACCTGGTATTTACGGATGAGAAAGGCGCACAATGGAGTAAGTCCATAGTGTTGCCCGTCCGGAAGAACCAAACGCTCACAAAACCTTTTGAAATTGCTGACGGTCGTGTATTTACCTATCTGGAAAACGCGTCGGATACAGTCACTGCCCGCTTGGGCTATGGCAATGGGGACGGCGTTCTCAATCCCGGTGAAACCTTTAAGATCTTGGTTGAAGAAGGGGGAATACACCGATTGACACAGTTAACTTCCACCAGCCCTCATGTTGATTTGAGCGATCCAGTGACCAGAAAATCAGATAGTTGGGCTCCGTTTGATCATGTAGGAGGTAGTTTTAAATATATTGTGCCCACACTATCCTCAAATGCATCACCAGGTGATCACATTGATTTGGGGGTTCTGTATTGGTTGCCTGACTATCCGGACCATCTTGAAAGAAGAGGACAAATACGGTTGCGGATACAAGGCACAGATACCACCGAACCGAAAGTGGCCAGGGTGACGTTGAAAGCAAATAATGAGTTGCGAGTGCGCGTGCTGGATGGAGGTCGAATAGAAAAAGTGGTTGTTGAACTAACTTCTGTCGATGATCCTGACACCAAGATTAAGAGGGAATTGTATGATACGGGGGAGGATGGTGACCGGGTAAAGGGTGATTTTATATTCACTAAAAAGATTAATGTCCCCTATTTTGGATCGTATACCATAGAGCTTTATTTGCTGGATGAATTTGGAAATTCCAGTATTCGGCGACTTGATAAACCGCATGTGTTTTTAGCCGGCCCTTAGGGGCATAACGGTCCAGATTTTTTTATTTTAGCATGTTCTGGGGACTATGACACAGCGAGGATGTGATGTCTCTTAATCCAAAGATTTGAATGCATATTGCATTATCCCAGAGATTGGAAATTCTGCAGAAATGATCATTGGGTCAAGCATTTTGCACATCGAATCAAATGGTATGGGCTATACTGATCTTGCGAGCTGCCATTCTTATGATATCGTGAAGAAGATCGGGTATGAAAAATCTATAATACAAGAAATGAAATCTAAAAAAAAACTGGATGGATACTAATTGGCGCTGGAATGGTCAACGGATAACAGTCATTACAGTCATGTTGGCTTTTGGATTCCTCCCTTTACATGCTCAATATCGTCCTGTACCACATAGAACAGTAGAACGAGGCGAAATCCCGATTGACCGTCCTGGGTTTTACGGAGAACAAGGGGCAACCTACGTGATGACCAACGATATTGTCAGTGATCGGAGTGGAATATTTTTGGGGAAAGATGTGACTCTCGATCTCAATGGGTATACCTTGACGTTTGCAGAAGGGAACTATACTCATATTCCCAACTCCGGTTTTGAAAGGGGTAGCGAAGACTGGGATTTGACCAAGGCACCGGGAGCGGAGATAAAGAATACCAAGGATGTGCATGTTTTTATGGGTGACAAACTCTTGAGTTTGAAAAAGGGTGATGAAGTTGTATCTGATTACGTTCACCTTCCCATAGCTAATCGGTCTTACTATGCGATGTGTGGTATTACGGGCCACCATTTCAGGGATATGGAGGGAGACTTGGCGAATGAGATGAAAATTAGTTTGTTTGTGGAAGATGAAGCGGGTAATAGTGTAAAGGTCACCACAGCATATCAAGATGGATCCAAGGTAAGTGCACCTGTCGAAAGGAAGTCATCGCGATTAGGCGGTGGATTTATAATAGCGCATCTGAATAATCTTCCTTCAGGAAAATACAGAGTTCGAATTCGGGCGGATACGGATTGCCTTATTGATGAAGTGGATATTCGCCCGGCCATGGATGTTGGTGTAGGGATCGTTGAACAGACACACCCTTTTGGACATTATGATCACCTGTACGAGATTCGTCACAGTGCATTTTTTGATTATACAGAGGATGTCATTACAGGTCAACCCATTCAGGATATCCCGGTTGTGAAGGAGAAAGGAACGGTGACGATCAAAAATGGCATCATCCGATCTGGTGTCAATGGTGTCCAATCCTGGGGGATACAATCCACGGCCAATGACGCCAAGATCATTATCGATAATGTCAAAGTAATTAATCAGGGAATCAATGCCACCGCAGTGGATGTTCCCCAAGCCTTGATTACCGAATGCACATTTGAAGTGGATAATCCATTTTTAATTAATCGACACGGTGCACAGTTTTATGCGGTGGATCTCCGGGGTGATGCGCCGTCGGAAGTTTCGCATTCTGAATTCATCGGAGGTCAAGGTTGTCTGGTTTTTAAGGGGAAGTATTCCAGTATCCACCATAATCGGTTTGTCAATAAACAAATGGTGACGAATCATTACAGCATTATGGCCATTGGTGACAGTTCATATATATTTGAAAACGATATCGAACCCGACATAGGGTCGGGCATCGAAGTATATGTACACCGAGGCATGGAAATATTCAATAATAGAATAACGATTGAATCATCGCCACCCACCTGTGAATACGGCAGTGAAGAATACAGTGTTGCCGCCATTCGGATTGCCGATTACCGTGCTGAACCCGGTTCACCACGAAGCGCCGCAGATAATAAAGTTTACAACAATAAAATCCATGTCACGGCCAGAGATTTTCCGGAATTCGAAGAATACGTACCGATGGCGTGGGCATTTTTCTACAGCGCCAGTGGCGGCGATAATTATATCTTTGGTAATGAAATACATGTCAACCACCAGGATCCGGGGTCGAAAGCTGATGCCGCCGCTTTTTACATATGCGGTGGTCCCAATGGTTATGGGGGTCAGTTCTATAATAATAAAATATTTACTAATGTCCCGGCGGCCTGGATCGCTACGCGGTATGGCGGAACGGCCCATACGGAGGTTTATAACAACACCATTATTCGTTCCCCGGATGCTCCTGGTGATCTGAAGCCATACAGGATGGGTTGGAGAAATTGTAATTCGTGCTATGCCGAGAATGTCGTATTTCGTTCGAACACGTACGAAGGGATGGATTTCGGGATAGAAATGACGGATCAAAACCATTCTTTCGAAGTTTTCCATACTTTGGAGGTTTTGGTAACCAATGGATCCGGAGCCCGGTTGCCGGATAAATTGATTTCAATTAAGAATAATTCAGGAGAAATTGTGAAAGAAGGAAGAACAGATGAACAGGGTGCCTGGGAAGTTGAACTACAGGAATTGTATTTTGGTGAAGGTGAAAAGGTTTCCAGAAATCCATATCTGGTGACTTGTGAGAACGTTTCACAACAAATTGATATACTCCGGAATCAAACCATAACCATTAGGATTAAATAATCAGGATATGAGAAAATTAGTATTGTTGATTGTGCTTGTTATGGTGTCATTACTCCCCGGGCATAGTGGCATCAATGTGTTTTCTGTAAAGGGGAATAAAACGTTACTGAATGGTCAGGATTTCCAGGTGATTGGGCTTCGTTGTTCCAATTCGTTGTACTCAGAAGAAACTACCCAAGATTTGATCGATCATTTAGATGCTTATATGGCGTATGGGATCAATACCGTCAGCGTATTTTTGATGGGCTCCCGATTTGGTGATTTCAAGGGGTATCACGAAGATGGTTCATTGAATTCGGTTTATGCCAAACGACTGAAGAGGATTATAGCAGAATGCGACAAAAGAGCAATGGTTGTATTGGTGGGGTGTTTGTATTGGAGTGATGCCAACGGCTCTCAGGCAAAATGGGATAGCTGGACACAAAAGGAAGCAAATCTTGCCGTGGCCAATACTATCCGGTTTTTAAAGGAGAATGATTTCAGAAATGTATTCATCGACCCGGATAATGAAGGTATGGCCAATCGAGCTGCTGGATTTAATATCAGTGAAATGATCAGTGCTGGTAAGGCCGTGGACTCCACCTATATGATTGGATACAATAATTGGGGGTATACGCCCAGGAATGCGGATTTGGCGCTTCACTTTTCCAGTAAAACGAAGTTTATTCCCTATATTGAAATAGAAGGCACGATGACCAACTACTTGGGTATAGCAAAGAAGTGGGTAATTATTCTTACATCAATGTGGGTGTTTATACCGAAATCAAAAAAGCAGAGCAGCTTCGGTTAACCAGAGAGCACCTGGAGGACGGGTATGGGTACATATTTGCCAGTACATGGTTGCAAAATATCCCGGTGAATCATCAACCCGGAGGCTACGGAACCCATTGCGATCCGGGGATCAAATGGTGGCTCGAGTATGTAAAGGAGAATTATGGGGCATATTCCCCGACACATTAATGATGATCCCTGTATAAAAAGTGAATCTTTTAATGTCGATCTTTAGCCCGATAAATGGGGCGATGGATATGCGGTGTCTTCCTTACTCAGGATATCGAAAGGTTGTCCGGTCGGACATGAAATCCGGTTTCTGGCCACTTATGAAATCAAAGAAGGGAAAACGATAAAGCGAAACGTATATTGGGGGTGTATTACTATTACAGTGGGTAAAGATTATTTGCCCGGTGGTTTAGTTTTTTAAATTTAAAGTGAACAATAAATTTTACATGCTGATTTTTAAAAAGGGTGTAATGTTGGTGGTTGGAATGCTGTCATTATGGAGCAACGGGCATACTCAGTCCATCAGTCAAACATTTGAGATGCGACAATTTACAAAAGATCCAACCGCCAATGGAGAAACAGACTTTAAGGGTGAAACGGAGTGGTTGGATACGGACGGTCGAATCCATTTTTTAAATCAATACGCCGATTTTGCGTCAAAGTTTTTCGAAAATCCTGATTTGGATCAGGCGATTGTAACGGACGGAGAAATTGACTCGCTGTTGAGCGCGCTGAAGCCACAACCTTCACCCCGTGTACGTGAAACCTTGTTGTTGAAAGACTGGAAGTCTTATGGTTATCGTAGGGGGCAACATGAAGAAAGCAAAACCGCATTGAGGGAGTGGAAAAGCTATAAAGGAGTGACCATTGAAGAGGAGGCCCTTGTTCTAGAAAACGGAAAAATTGAAAAGACTATAGATTTAATGGACTGGCGATTTAAGTTAGAGTCCAGGATTAGATTGTCTTCGGGAAGTACGGTTTTCTGGTCTCTGAAGAAAGGAAAAGAGAATGTAATCGAAGTGGAGATTGGGGAAAACAAGATTCGGACCCAATCAACCCTCGGGATGAAGGAGTCAACACTGGATTTGAACCAATGGGTTGATTTGTTGATTGAAGCCGATTTGCAGGAAAAGAAATTCAACGTACGCATTAATGGAGTGTTGGTGTTTGATTTTATTCCGATGGCGAATCAGAAAATTGATATAGTGGATGAAATAATCATCGAAGGTCATGGAAAAGTGGTAGTAGATGACTTACTGTTGATGAATTATGCGCAGAATGATAATGTCCGTATCCCGTTTATACCGGAGGTGCGGATTGATGAGAATTTTGAACTGAAGAAGCCTCCACAAAACTGGACCGATATTGATTTTGATGATGGGGACTGGAAAGAAGTGAAGTTACCAGCAGTCCATGGTGGTCTGCGAGAGGCGGGTGAAGCGCTTTACCTCAGAAAGAAATTGAAATTAGGTGGATTTGAAAGGGGGACATTAGAAATAGAATCTCTAGATCCGGGGGGCGAAGTATGGATTAACGGGGAAGTCGTGACCGTGGTGGATACTCGTCATCCCCGGGTAATAGATGTAACTCGCTATCTGCGCAAGAATGACCAAAATATTATAGCGGTGAAAGTACGGCCCTATCGATCCAATATCCCCATGACCCATTCTCCGGCTGATCGGAATATTGGGTGGTTCCTGGATGAGACCAAATTGGTATTGAGCAGCCAATGCATGATCCAGGATGTCGAAGTGTATACCAAAGAATTGGGCGGGGTGGCCTTGCAGTCCAATACAATCCGGATACAGTATCCGCGCAGTGAATATTTTTCAGGGAATGTACAAGTTAATTATTATCCTTGGTTTCCGGATGAAGGCGATACGGTAGCTACCGTAACCATCCCTGTTGAAGTGCGTCCCAGGATAGTTAATACCATTGAGGTGGATCTGCCGATTACTGACCCGCTACTGTGGGCACCCGGGAATCCACATCTCTACAAAGTCGAAGTGCTGTTGAGAGATAATGAAGACCAGGTCATCGATGACAAAGTAATCACGACAGGAATACGAACGATTGACCAGAGTGGGGGGTATTTATATGTGAATCAAAAGGTTGAAATGCTGAATGGTGTCCAGATTATGGGTTTCCGAACACCAGTGGAAAAACTAGCGAAGTACAACCGATGCCCGCCGGATGAAATTGTCGCAGAAGAGATGTTGATGGTTCAGAAAATGGATGCAAACCTGTTGAGAATTCACGTGCATGCTGAGAAAGATACAGCGGACGGTGTGAACGATATTCGGTATGCCCGATTAGCTGATCAAATGGGCATTTACCTGATCTGGTCGACGGCAGGGTTTATCCGGGAAGGCGAAGCATGGAATGTCGATATTGAGGGGTATCCGGCGTATATGGCCAGAGTCTTTAATCATCCTTCGATTGTCATGTGGGAAGCATCCAATCACCCCAACCGGTTTAAGAACCACGATATTTCGGATTCTCATGATTATATCAGGGATATATACAACACTATATATGACCGGGATCCAAGCCGATTGATTTCTCCAACCTCATTTTGGCAACATACACATTATGGAAATTATAGAGGGGATTTGGA
The DNA here is from genome assembly GCF_019802045.1 of Membranihabitans marinus. Classification (GTDB taxonomy): domain Bacteria; phylum Bacteroidota; class Bacteroidia; order Chitinophagales; family Saprospiraceae; genus Membranihabitans; species Membranihabitans marinus_A. Next base: position 54,717 of record NZ_JAHVHU010000014.1, read on the forward strand.
TTATGAAGGGAATCCCATGGTTCCCGTTCCCGAATACCATGCTTCGCGGATGACCCGGGGCAGTCAGGATGCTTATACCGGCTATGGCGCGGAATGGACCAAACTTCGTACAGCACCCAATGAATGGGCAGCATCTTGTCTGAATGCCGGTGAAAAAGCATACTTTAATTTTGAACACGAAGAATCAGCCGGTCAACCCAATTGGGAATTATCAAAAGGCAAACCGTGGTACAAGATTCAGTCTTATGAATGGTCGTATGAAAAAGGGAGTATTGGACGAAAATTGAATGCCGATGAATGGCGGGCCAGTCAGGCCTGGCAAGCGTTCTCAGCGTGGGAGTCGATGAAGAAACAAATGCTGCTGGGGTACGATGGGTTTTCCTGGTGTTCACTTCGGGGAGGAGCAAATACCGGAACCTACCAAAAACCACTTATTGATAACCTTCGTCATCCGAAATTAGCGTATTATACCAACAAAATGGCATTCCAGAGGACTTGGGCAGGGAGTGCGAATGTGGATGTAATTTATGGTCCTGACGATGCGATTGAACCTGTCATACACCATTTGGGGGAGCAGCTAGTGGTGAACCTGAGAGTAACTTTAGTCAATGCAGAAAATATTGAATTGGATGCCAAAGAATATCATGATGTCCAGTTGAAAAGAGGAAGAGATATTGTGAAACTTCCCGGATTTCAATTTGATGCTTTGCCGGGAAAGTATGGTTTTATAGTTTATGAAATATTTGGTGAGGAGTAAGCTTTTGTATGTTGACCGAACTTGTACCTTTATATTTTTCAAATTTTCGACCGAAGTCTCAAATAGCATACTGGCTGTTGTGCTATTTTTTATTTATGTACTAAATTGTTTGATAAACTTCTATGTCCTACGTTAATTTCGCTTCATATCTGATGTTGCTTGTTTTATTAACAGGTTGCACCGAGCCATCTTATAAACTGGTTGGTGTGGTGCAAAATGGACTGACGGGCGAGCCGATTCAAGGGGTGAACGTATCGATCCAGGGTGCATCTCGATCTGAAATCACCAATCGGGATGGTTGTTTTTCTTTAACTGTGCCCAAACAGGCCATGCTTGGAACGACATCGGGAAAGAACGGAAATACTTCATATCCGTACGAGGAGGCCGCTGCTTCTCGGATTCTGCTAGATGTAGTCAAAAGTGAATTTCAGTCACAAGAATATCAAGTGTTTTCCAATCACAAAAAGATTACCATTCTTTTGATGCCGGCCCCGAATTCCGTTGAAAGTAAGGGTTATCTGGGTATAAAGATGCCTCAGACTGACCTGTTAGAACACGAGGTTCAGTGGGAGAACATCATCGATGGCGTCCGGATGTTCTATGAAAAGCGGATTGAAAAGCTAAAACCCCGACGCAGGAGACATTGGGACCGGGATACAAGTTCCACAGAAGCATATGAAAAATCCGTAGCACCTAATCGAGATCGGTTTCGATCTCTGCTGGGTGCAATCGATAAACGGGAGCATATGTCCCTGGACCGGGGGAGATTGGTGGCAGAAACAAAAGATTACACGGTGTACGAAGTCCGTTGGCCGGTGTTGAAAGAAGTGGCCCCGGGTCCACCCCGCCAAGATTGGCCGGATTTGGACGTGCCAACTAAAATTTACGGTGAAGGATTATTGTTGGAACCAAAGGGCGCTGTAAAAGGATATACTATCGCCATTCCGGATGCGGACCAGGAGCCGGAAGATCTGGTGGGGCTGAATGATCGGGTGGATTCGGAATCGCAATTTGCACGCCGGTTCGTCGAAAATGGATTTGCTGTAGTCGTTCCGGTGATTGCAGATCGGACTCATCGATGGTCGCGAAACACGAACCGACCATCGAGAACCTGGATTTATTCTCAGGCTCATGAACTGGGGCGAACCATCGCCGGTTATGAGGTTCAGAAAATGGAAGCGCTGGTTGATTGGTTTGATTTGCAAGATGGACCGGGGAGCGGAGTAATCGGAATAGCAGGCTATGGGGAGGGCGGTTTGTTGGCATTGTATACGGCTGCTCTGGATACCCGGATCAAATCGACGATGGTGAGCGGTTACTTTGCACCCCGTGAAAAAATATGGAAAGAACCAATATATAGAAATATCTGGGGATTACTCCGTGAATTTGGCGATGCAGAGTTAGCCAGCCTGATCGCACCGCGTTCCCTCGTGGTGGAGTACAGCAAGGTGCCCGAATATAGCGGCCCGCCCACCGAAGGAAAACAAATTGAACCGCCCGGAAAACTATGGACCCCATTTCTTGTTGAAGTCGAATCGGAATTTGACCGCATTAATGCGCTAGTGGGTGCAGGTTTTGGTGATCGATACCTGGTGAAAGGGGAGGGCGAGCAGCCCATACCATTTGGTTCGTCAGAAGCGGTTTACGTTTTTTTGAAGAAGCTTGGCCTGGATCAACCAACAGAATTAAAAGATAATCTGCCTCAGGATCTCAGAAACGAATTTGATCCAGGCCGCCGAATGGGCCGAATGGTGGAACAATTGACGGGTCATACCCAGTTATTATTACGAAACAGTGAATACATCCGCAGTGAATTTGTTCAAGGATTCAATGACCAGAATGAAGCCCGACAATTTTTTAAAAGAGAATTAATTGGATGGTTGGATGATGACCTGATTCCGGCCAATGTCCGTACCAAATTATTTGATGTTCAAGAAAAGTATACCTGTTACGAAGTGTTGATGGATGTGTTGCCCGATGTGCAGCTGTGGGGTATCATCACTATACCACGAGATATACCGGTGGGTGAAAAACGTCCGGTGGTGGTGTTGCAGCACGGACGAGGTGGAGACCCTACGACGGCATTGAGTGACCGCTCGGGCTATTATGAGATTGGGAGAAAATTGGCAGCACGTGGATTTATCGTGTTTACACCGTTCGGAAACTGGACTGGAGAAACGCGATTCCGCTGGATTGATCGGGTGGCCAAAACAACGAAAGCTACGTTGTGGTCTACCCTAGGGCGACAGCATGAACAATTAATAAACTGGTTGTCTACGTTGCCTGTTGTCGACCCACACCGCATTGGATTTTATGGTAAAAGCATTGGTGGTCAGGCGGCTTCTTTGATCGTGTCGATGCTCCCGGAATATGCATTAAGCATTAATTGCGCTTACTTTAATGAAAGCGCCCGAAAAGAGTCGTCCATCTACTACCCAACGAGTTTTGTTTATCATGTTGATTCTGAAATGCCGATGTGGAACCGAGGCCATACTATGGAATATGCGGAAATGGCTAATCTGTTAATTTTCCCCCGGCCGTTTATGGTGGAGCATGGCCTAAAAGACAATATTGCTCCACCTGAATGGGTGAAGTATGAATATGAGAAAGTTAGGAGCCATTATGAAGAAATGGGGAAACCCACGCTCACTACGATTGACCTGCACGATGGTGGACATATCATTAATGAGGAAGTCAGTATTCCGTTTTTAGAGCATCACCTGAAAAGGTAACCGAAGAATACCCACCGATGATTGATCATCCTACACGATAAGTTACCATGTGGTTCTATACCTTACCAGGTTATTTATTCTAATCCGTGCATGAGACCCATAGTAGGTTGGTCCTTTCCTGGTGGACAGTGAAGAATTGAAAAGCAACCATTGTTTTACGCATGGGAAATACTCAATATGAAGTAGTCAATATACATCCGTGTTTCAGCCAATTGGCCAAAAATTTTATCTTTACTATTTAAATTTTAATAGAACGATAAATTTTTCAGAAACCCTGACTTTACAACATGACATTACTAGCCCCAAAATTTAAGTATTTCTTTACCCTGACTATTTGTTATTTATTTTTTCTCGGAATGGGAAATGCCCAGCAAGCTGTTGAACCGGTTGTAAAATACCTGTCCGGAAAAGATCGATTTACAGACGTAGAATGGGATTTTTATTGTTCCGATGGCAGAAAAAGTGGCGAATGGTCCAAGATCAAAGTGCCATCCAACTGGGAGCTGGAAGGCTTTGGAACATACAACTATGGTCATGATCATAAGCACGATGAGGTGAAATATGGTAAAGAGTACGGTTTGTATAAGCACGAATTTGATGTCCCTCAAGAGTGGGAAGGCAAGAAGATTAATATAGTATTCGAGGGATCCATGACAGATACCGAAGTACATATCAATGGTCAATTGGCCGGAGAAATTCATCAGGGTGCCTTTTATCGGTTTAAATACGACATTAGTAATCTGGTGAATTACGGCGGAGAAAATCTGTTGGAAGTGAAGGTGTCCAAGTTTTCGTCGAATGAATCGGTGAACGAAGCGGAACGCTATGCGGATTATTGGATCTTTGGGGGGATATTCCGTCCCGTATACCTGGAAGTCCTCCCCGAGTTACATTTTGAACGGGTAGCTATAAACGCTACCGCTGATGGCAATATGGATATCAATGCGTTCTTAAACAAGAAATCTGCATCGAATCGTATCCGGGTTACGCTGTTGGATGAATATGGCGCCTTAGTGGATGAGCCGAGATCGTTTGGCTGGACGAGCAGGGCATCTCATCAAACCTTCCAAACAACATACCGTAACATTCATGCCTGGAATCCGGAGTGGCCTTATTTGTATACATTGCAAATTGATTTGTTGGAACAGGGTCAACCGGTGTATACGCATAAAGAAAAGATCGGTTTCAGAACCGTGGAGCTCGTGCCGCATGATGGAATTTATGTAAACGGGGAAAAAATTGTGATGAAAGGTGTGGCTCGTCATTCATTCCATCCTCATGCGGGAAGGTGCCTGAGCGACCAAGACCATATTGAGGATGTTAACCTTATAAAAGATATGAATATGAACGCGGTTCGGATGAGCCACTATCCCCCGGATAAGCGTTTCCTGGATATCTGTGATTCAATGGGCCTGTTTGTGTTGGATGAATTGGGTGGGTGGCAGAAAGGGTATGATACGGTGGTGGGACCCAAGTTAATCCAGGAGTTGATCCTTCATCATGAAAACCACCCGAGCGTGATTATGTGGAATTTTGGTAATGAAGGGGGATGGAAGTTCCCCAGCGAAAAATGGTTCCATGAATATGACTTTCAAAAAAGACCCATCATCTATCCATGGTTGAGAAGAAATGATACGGATACCCGGCATTATCCATCTTGGAGCACCCTGAAAACCCGGTTAACTGGTGATGATCAGATCTTTTTCCCTACTGAATTGCAACACGGATTGTACGACGGGGGACATGGTGCCAGTATGGACGATTACTGGGAAGCTTTCAAACGTAGCCCCCAAAATGCTGGCGGGATTTTATGGAATTTAAAAGATGAAGCAGTCTGGCGGACCGATTTGAACAATTACGATAGTGATGGGAATCACGGGCCGGATGGTATTTTGGGACCTAATAATGAAAAAGAAGGCAGTTTTTATACCATTAAGGAGATATGGTCTCCGGTACAAATTAACCCATTTGTCATTTCATCCCGATTCAATGGAAAATTACATATCCGGAATGAATTTATATACACCAATCTCAAAGACTGCGGATTCTCCTATCGCATCATAAAACATGGGAATCCGCATAAATCGGGAGAGGACGTTCTGGCTTCCGGACATATCGCATCCCCAGATATTGCGCCCGGTCATACTGCAGCGATTTCGATTCCGTTGTCCGATCATTTTTTTGATGCTGATGTGCTGGAATTCAAGGCTGTTGACCCTAAGGATCGAGAGATATATACCTGGCGTTGGCCGGTGAAACGTGCCGAAAACTATATCCCGGGCCTGATTCGGAGTTTGAACTATGAGAACCATAGTATCAAAACTTCGGTAAATCAAAACATACTGCTGATCGAGGTGGGTGAATTCCATTACCAATTTGATCTGTCAAACGGTCAATTACGTAGAGTGAAGAACGAAGAAGGCGAAATTTCTTTTACAGGGGGGCCATCTCCTGTCGGCTATGAAGGGGCATCCAATACTCTTCAGGAAGTCACCTGGGAAAAACGCAACGATGGTAGTGTGGTCATCAAAGGGAGCTATGAAAAATATCCGGAAGAGTTCGAATGGAGGGTTCATAAGAACGGACTGCTTGATCTAAAAGCATCGCGTCTGACCCACTCTAAGAAGGATGTCCAGGTGCTGGGATTGTCGTTTAACTATCCCGAGTCCAAAATTAAAAGTCTGCGGTGGATGGGAGATGGACCGTATCGGGTGTATAAAAATCGGTTAAAAGGTACCACCTTTAATGTGTGGGAGAAAGAATATAATAATACGATAACCGGCTATTCTTTTGATTCGCTCGTGTATCCCGAATTCAAAGGGTATCATGCCAACTTATACTGGGCATCGTTCGAAACGGAAGAATCTACTTTTCGTGTGTATTGCAAATCACCAGAAATATATCTGAAAATGTACAATCCGCCAGCACCCGATGATGCCGGACATGCCCAGGCTTTTTACCCGGAAGGAGATATAGCCTTTTTGCATTACATTTCGGGGATTGGTACCAAATTTCAGAATACGGGCGAACTGGGACCTGCTGCCCAGCCCAGCCACGTTACCCGTCGGTCGGAAGATGTTTTCAAACCAATGAACTTGACTTTTGACTTTCATGCGAACGGTGAAACCGAATAATACATCTGATTGGTCAGATCTGGCTCATGGGAGTAGAGTATCATCCAACTGGTTAATTTGAAGAGCGTTTTACTATATTCTGGTGATCAGGATCATAAAAGAAAAGGCTTAGATAAGAGTATAATGACGGAGTGCTTACAATACTTCAATCATTTGATTCCCCCGCCCATAGAATGGCCTATATAAGCCGCCTTTCCCATTCCCAAAGCATCCATAAAGGAACCAATAAAATCTACAGCATGCCCCGATATCTCCTCGATCCTGAGCCAGACGAAGTAGTGCAAGACCAGGTTGCGGGTTCCTGTTCCATTTGATCGCTTCACGATAGCTGTCTGCGGCTTTGTCAAAATCTCCAAGTAGTCGGTATAGGTATAGGTATCTGTCCAATTCTCAAATTTTTGCATCACCACTTAACAGTTTAGTCAGACACGTTTCGAACCCCGAGATCAAAGTATTGGCACAGAATCGGATTTTAATTCAAGTTACGGGCATTCTATTAGCTATACAAGCTTTTGTGAAGATGAAAATTTCTTCCGAATTTGACCACTTGGCATGGATATGCTTGTGCATCCTGGTGTTCACTACGAACGAAGTTTGTAGTGCAAATGGGTTGGTTAATCTTTCTTACGCATCAAGTAAGCCTATGGGTAGGATGTGTTAGGGCGGGATTGCTGAGACCTGAAGTGAGGTGACATGTTTTTTGTTTTCATGCCCCAGTAAAATCTTCTATTTATTTGATCTTTTAGTTACTAGTGCTTTGTTTTTTAAGTTAGGTGGAATAATTCTGAAGTTATTTCTGTGGTGGTCAAGGCGTCAAAACGGTGCCATAGCTGGGGTTTACCTTATAGTTATACAAATGAAACCTACCCTGATCAATAATATCAAAAAGAACAAAAGCAGTCATTCAGTGAATGACTGCTTTTGAAGACCTCATGATTATCCGTGTATATCCTGACCTGGATTTATTTAGCCTGCAAATTCATGGCTTTTGATTTATGTACCTGGCGTTGAATCGTATTTTAGTGGTAGTTAGACAGGAGCTGGATATGAGTAAATATAGTTTCGGCTCGGATGAGATCAAAGGTCGTCAATCGTCCTTAGTGGAAGGAACCGTGAGCTTTTTCGAACAGCACTTAGGATGTTCTGAAATTTAAGCCAGTGATGCACTGCAGATGATGCATCGTAATAGATTACGCGGTGAATAAAGCGGATTGGTTGATGGTTTTTCGTTTTCATTCATAACTTTTCAGGAACCGACATTTAAATTAATGCGATCTAGAGAGGAAGACAGCGTGATTTCCCTGGCGTGGGTACTCATATTAACCAATTCAAAAGTATGCACGCAACCAACCCCGTATATGCTGGAACTTTCGGATCAAATATCTTTGCTTTCAAAAGAAGATGAAATATACCAAATCAGAAAGGAAGCAGCATGTGACACAACAATCGCAAAGCGGCCGAACCATTGCCTCATATTGCGAGGGATATGGAATCAATTATCATACTTTCAATAACTGGCGTCGAAAATACAAAAATGCTGAGAGAAAAAAGCAAAAATCGAGTTTGTCAAGATCCTTTGTAGAAGTAGCTGCCCCCAAGTCTGTCTTGGGTTTGGGGAGAACTAACATATATCTGCCCAATGGAGTTCGACTTCAGTTGGACCGGGAATTGGACAGCGAACTATTAAAACTTTTGAGTCATGTTTGAGAGTACTCGCCGGTATTATTTGTACAACCGTCCGGTAGACATGCGCAAGAGTTTTAACACCTTGTGCGGAGTAGTCCGCCATCAGATGGATCTCGAATTGGAAGAGAACGTGGGCTATATTTTCATTAACAAACGGACTACACACATGAAAGTCTTATTTTGGGAGGGGGACGGGCTGAGCATATACTTTAAGCGGCTGGAACAAGGCACTTTTGAACACCCGGATCAGGGGCCGGATTACCGGATCAGCTATGAAAAACTCATGTTGATATTGCAGGGTATATCGACTCAAAAAATTGTCCGAAGAAAACGCTATAAGTTAGTATAATAAGGGGTAAAGTCGTATCTTTAAGACATGACTTTAGAAGCGGAAAACAACCAACTTAAAGCCGAAAACCAGGAGCTAAAAAGAGAAATGATATATGTGAGACACGAGCTGAATCAACTCAAACAGATGATGTTTGGTAGTCGGTCTGAACGCAGTAAAACCCTCTACTATGACCATGGTCAGATGAAGTTATTTGAAGAAGAAAAACCTGGTGAGAAGCCTGAAGTCAAGAAGATAAAAGTTCGGTCCCATGACAAAGTCAAAATCAGGAAAAAGCCGAAGCGGGCTATATTTCCGGCAGATCTGCCTAGAGAGGATCAGACTCTCAATCCCGAAGGAATAGATGAAGACCAGTACCAAAAGATCGGAGAAGATATCACTGAAATTCTGGCTTATAGGCCAGGAGAGATCTATGTCAAACAGATAATCCGTCCCCGATGGGTGCCCATAACGAAAGAAGATTCTGACGAGACGGAAAAGGCGGTTTTACAGGAACCTATTCCGCCCAGACTGATTCCCAAAGGCATGGTGGATGAAAGTTTGGTCGCCCATATCATAGAAGAGAAATTTCTGCATCACACCCCGGTCTATAGACTGGTTAAAAAATACAAGCAGATCGGAGTGGATTTTATCAAAAACAGGAATCTGCACAATTGGATCCATCAAGCAGCAGAAGCCTTGATGTCTTTGTACCATTTGCTGGAGAAGGATATGCTAAGTTCTCCCTATTTGCAGGGCGGCGAAAGTACTCTCAAGGTTTTAAGTAGTAAAAAGCCCGGAGCATCCCATACCGGATATATGTGGTTGATCCATAATCCAGAGAATCAAACCACTTTATTTCACTACGATCCTACCCGACAGCACAGAGTAGCGCATGAATTATTTGGTCAATACGGTGGGATATTGCAGGCTGACGGCTATGAAGCCTACGAAAGTGTAGCAAAAGCAAATCCGCAAATGAGACTTATCAATTGTATGGCACATGCCCGGCGAAAGTTTGTAGAAGCCTCAAACAGCGATCCACCCGAAGCAAAATATTATCTGGTCCAGATAGGAGCACTCTACCATCTGGAGAGGGAGCTTCGGGAACAAAAGGCTGATTACGAAACCCGCTTTAATAAAAGGCAGGAAATCGCTGTGCCCATTTTATCAGAACTGGAGAACTGGATGAAAGAGCTGGTCATGCAAAAATCTATATTGCCTAAAAGTCCTTTAGGTAAAGTAAAGCCATTGCCTACTCTCTGAACAGATGGAAGGGCTTGTGCGCCTATACGCAAGACGGTAAACTGGAGATAGACAACAACTGTATTGAAAACAAAGTACGGCCATTGGCTTTGGGCCGGAAGAATTATCTATTCGCCAAGAACCATAATACGGCTCAAAACCTGGCTTGTCTGTATAGCATCATCATTACTGCAGACAACCACAAGTTGTGCATCCACAAATACCTGGAATGGCTGCTTAGAAAAACGGTCAGCGAGAAGATAACGGATCAGGCGGTGAGCTGGCTACCTCATAAACTAACTCCCAAAGATAGGGAGGAATTTATGCTCAAATAGAACGGGGTAGAATGCCTGGATACGAACAAAGAAAGGAGCTATTAAGATGCATGCTGTTCTGGATTATGATCTGGGACTTCCCAATTATGCCTATATCAAAGAGGGAAAAACACATGACATCAAACCAGCCAGAACTCACAGTTTCCCGTCTGATTCAGTCATTGTAGTGGATCGTGCCTATGTAGATTTTGTATGGCTTAATAATTTGGACAGCAACCGGGTCATTTACGTCACCAGATTGAAAAAGAATGTAAATTTTGAAATAGTAAAAGAACTACCTGTTAACGAAAAACACGAGCATATATTAAGTGACCAGATCATCAAGCTGACTGGTGATGAAACCCGCAATAAGTACTCAGGGAAGATCCGGGTGATCGAAGTTTATGACCCGAAAAACGATCAGATACTCATTTTGATGACGAATAATTTTAATTGGACAGCAGGCACTGTTTCACAGCTATACAAGGCCAGATGGGATGTGGAGGTGTTTTTTAAATTCATCAAGCAGTTGTTTCGAGTTAAAACATTTGTGGGCACTTCACCAAATGCTGTACGTATACAGCTATGGTGCTCCCTCATTGCAATGATATTGTTCAGATACTTAAAACAGAAAGCAGAATACAAGTGGAATCTATCAAACTTAGTCACCTTGTTGAGAGTTCATCTTTTTTCGAAGATTGACCTATGGACTTGGATAAATAAACCTATACTCGAGAAAGTGAATTCACCTCCTGAGATTACGTTATTTGACTAGAAGGGAGGTTGATTTCTAAATAGAGCATTCTCAAAGCCTAAATTGTTGGTTTTCAACCACTATATTTATGCCTGAAATTTATTTTGGACAGGTGTGAATATATCCTTGCAATAAAAGGGGTGGGTATTGCAAACGGTGAATAAAAAAGTAAAGGAGTGAAAAGAGTTTTGTCCGCCGAGTCAAGCTTAAACAAAATATCTGACAAAACAAAAAAAATAGGATTAATTTTTTACTTGATAAACTGTAGGCAAGTAGAGTTGCTTATTAACAAATTATTTAGGATATCGGCTTGTAGCCCGACAGGCTTTCTGAAGGCGCTGAAAACAACAGAATGTAAATACCAACAGAAAACAAGTTTCATGAACTTTTATGTAATTTATATTGGTTTACTTTAGTTCTTTGAGATAAAAGGTGGGAGCTTACTTGCTTTTGAAATGTCGATCGAATGAGAACACGAGGGCTCTTGTAGACTCAATCTTGAACTCGGGGAATGAACTCAACGGACATTTGCTTTAATCTGGTAAATATTTTACCTTTATTTTTTTTTCTGCGTGCGTTCAAGAGGTGATAGGGGTTGATGCCACTGAGATCTGAAGAACAATCTTGTAACTGAAGCAGACTCTTTTTCTGCTCAAAAAATGTAATTATTTTGAAATTGAATTTGTATCAATTCCTCTCTGCTGCGATCATCTTCGTGTACATCGGAACGTTTTTTTCATGCGTTTCAGCGAATGAGAATAAAGAAAATCCTACCCCGCCCAATATTGTATTTATCATGAGTGATGACCATGGATATCAGGCAATCAGTGCCTATGGTCACGGTCTCAATAACACACCGAATATTGATCGGATAGCCCAGGAGGGTGCGTTGTTTACAAGATCCACAGTGACGAATTCGATCTGTGCGCCGAGTCGTGCCGTGATGCTGACAGGGATGCACAGCTTTGTGAACGGTAAAGTCGATAACGTACAGCCTTTTAACTGGGATCAACCCAATTTTCCAAAAATACTTCAGGCCAACGGGTATCAGACCGCTATGATCGGAAAAATTCATCTGGACGGATTACCGCAAGGATTTGATTATTCGATGGTGCTTCCGGGGCAGGGCCACTATTACAATCCGGATTTTATAGTCAATGGAGAACGGAAACGTTTTCCGGGTTATGTCACACAAATCACTACGGATTATGCGTTAAAGTGGTTGGATGAAATGCGGGATAAGGATAAACCTTTTTGCTTGCTATATCATCAAAAGGCCCCCCATCGAAACTGGAAACCGGAAGAAAAATACCTGACTCTTTTTGATGACATCGAGTTTACACCACCTGCCAACTATTACGACGATTATGCGGGAAGAGGAACTGCGGCCCACGAGCAGGAAATGGAAATCGATGGTCACGCCAGGTGGGGACATGACTTTAAAATGTTGGTCAACCCCGATGGAGACACGACCCGGTTGGCCCGACAGCTGAAGCGGTTTACGCCGGAACAAAAAGAAAAATGGCTGGCGGCATATACACCTAAAAATGAGGCCATGAAAGCGGCGAATCTTAGTGGTAAAGAGCTGGCCGAGTGGAAGTTCAACCGATATATCAAAGATTATCTGCGCACCATTCAGTCCGTGGATGATGGCGTGGGAGAAGTCTTGGATTATCTGGACGAGAACGGATTGGGCGAAAATACGATTGTCGTTTATACATCAGATCAGGGATTTTATCTCGGAGAACACGGTTGGTTTGACAAGCGGTTTATGTATGAAGAATCATTTCGCACGCCCCTTTTGATGCGGTATCCAAAAGAAATCAAAGCAGGTACGAAAATAGATGCTTTAGTGCAAAACCTGGATTTTGCACCGACCTTTCTAGACTATGCGGGGATCCAAGCGCCCGAAGAAATGCAGGGCGAGTCATTTCGGGATGTAGTGAGTGGTGCAACCGAAACGTGGCGGGATGCCGTCTATTACACCTATTATGAATACCCTTCCGTTCACATGGTCAAACGCCATTATGGTGTGTCGACGGATCGATACAAGTTGATTCATTTTTATTATGACATCGATGAATGGGAGCTGTATGATTTGGAAAAGGATCCCAATGAAATGAACAGTGTGTATGGTGATCCGGCGTACAAGGAAGTTGAACAAATGATGCATGCCCGGCTGGATTCCATCCGTCAGTACTATGGAGATAGTGATGCAAACGATCAACGGTATTTAAAGGCTTATTTGGATCATAGGGCCAAAAGGTAGGGTGTATGGTAGTGAGATCGCACGATCGCCGTTATGCCCATGTGGCTTTTTTTAAAACGGGTTTAATGGATGCTTGATTGTGAATTTTCACCTCCAGACGCTTGATGGCAAATTTGATAGGTATCCAGGTCTACAGAAACTGATTTCTTTTAACAGAATACCGGATTGCCTTCTGATTAATGTATATTAACACAAAAACCATGATGCTTGTCTGTTCGAAATACCATGTGGAAGTGATTCTTGCTGTTTTTATAGGGGTTCTTTTAGCGTCTAATAGGCTCACGGGTCAGGCTACAGACCGGCCTAATGTGATTTTTATATTTGCGGATGACATGGGGTATGGAGATGTATCTGCCCTTAATCCGGAAGCCAAAACATTTACACCTCACATTGATCGTCTGATCAGCCAGGGGATTACCTTCACGGATGCCCATGCCAGCGCATCGGTATGCACGCCTTCCCGGTATGGATTGCTCACTGGGAAGTATGCGTGGCGAAAAGAAGGAACCGGAGTGATTAGCGGGTATGGTGGACCGGTGATCGATCCTGAAAGATCCACTTTGGCTGATGTGTTTCGAGCGGCCGGTTATGCAACGGTCTGTATTGGAAAATGGCACCTGGGGGTGGACTGGCCCTTGAAGGACAGTCGGCCATTGGTATACACTGATGAAAGTGGGCGCTCCAATGTGGATTTTAGTCAACCCGTCCTTGTCGGCCCCTATGATTATGGGTTTGACTATTCTTTTATTCTGCCGGCATCCCTCGACATGCCGCCCTATGTGTTTTTAGAAAATGGACTTCCGACGGAGCCACAGATGATTTTGACCAGTGATGTCTATGATGAAAGACGGAATGACACCAAGGATGCCTGGGATAAAAAACATACTCAACCCGGAGATGTATATTGGCGAAAAGGAGTATGGTGGCGGAAAGGAGAAATGGCAGGTTCATTTCGCATGATCCGCTGTCTTCCGGAGATCGTCACTCGGGGTGCGGGTTATGTTTCACGACACAAGTTCGTTCGTGGTGTGACATCAGAAGATTCTACGTCTCCTTTTTTTCTGTATCTTCCGCTCACTGGGCCACATACACCCTGGATCACTTCGCCGGATTTTCAGGGAAAGTCATCCGTAGGTGACTATGGCGATTTCATCCTGCAGGTAGATGATGCAGTGGGCCAAGTGGTGGATAAGTTGAAAAAGGCTGGCGAATGGGAAAACACGATTGTGATTTTCTCAAGCGACAACGGTGCGTATTGGCCACAAGAAGAAATTGAGCTACAAAATCACGATTCCAATCAAGGACGTCGCGGACAAAAAGGAGATATTTGGGATGGTGGTCACCGGATACCACTGGTGATATCATGGCCGGACAAAATTAAGCGATCCATTACTTACAACGGGCTGACCAGTTTGACTGACTTTTATGCCACCTTTAAGGCATTTTTAGACCAGGGAATGGAACCGGGAGAAGGGGAGGACAGCCAGAGCTTTTTACCTTTGTTGGAAGGAAAAGAGTTAAAATCACACCGTACCTCTATGATTCATCATTCTTCCAGAGGTGTATTTGCTATTCGGGATGGAAATTGGAAGTACATCGATGGCCTCGGGTCCGGTGGATTTACCAAACCTGCGAAAGTGGAGCCTCAGCGTGGCGACCCACCGGGACAATTGTACAATATCGCAAAGGATCCTTCGGAGTCTGAAAACTTGTATTCGGAAAATAAAGAACGGGTGGAAGAGATGAAGAAATCACTAAGGAATGAAATCAAAAAGTGAAACTGAGGATTAGAGTCGCTTAATTCTTCCTAATAGGTTTCAGGTCCTATTATATTCCCCAGAAACATGGAGGCCGAAGAAATTCATCTTCAGTTATCTTAAAATCATCTTCGAAATGAACAGTGGTCTTTCCTTGGAGTATCCAATTGACGCTTCTCGCCAGATGTGGGAAGCTCAGGTATGAAGTAACCTACTATTTCTTTATTCTTACCGTAGGTGACAGCAACCGTATTTCCTTTTTTGACCCATTCTATTACTTCAGAAAATCAGGCTTTAAATTTCCTACATTCATTGTTTTCATTTTCTCTTTTTCACTAAAGATACAAAGATCATGACAACTTGTCAAGTAGAATAACGCGGTGTTTTGAACTAGTGAGCCGATCACCAATGTGTTTTCCGTGGAAGCCACCACCCATTATTCCCGGACACTATGGTATTAGCATAGATCGTATTTACTAAGTTATGTCCTTCTCTCTGGTGGCTGGGGAAAGATTTCGATGATTAGATCAGGTGCACCCAGACATCCTCTTTCATCGAGTAAAAATCAACCTTTTGAGAAGATCACATCTTTGAAAGAAAATTTAAATTGTACTACCTCCATTAGGACGATAGACGAACGGGAAGACCTGTTTCTTCTTTTTTCGCCGGCTGTGAAATCAACCATAAGCCAATTAGTGTAATGGCTCCATTGACCAACAATATCTCAAATCCAAATTGGTACCCATTTAGCAAGGCTTCAGAATTTGCACTTAATATATAGCTCAATATAGGGGCCAGGATACATATCACAGGCACAAAGCGATCTCGGACAATTCGTTTGGTGTAAAAGCCAAATGTATAAAGACCCAGCAAAGGTCCATAGGTGTACCCTGCTACTTTGAACAGGGATGATATAACAGCTTCGTCATTGATCCACCAAAATATTTGAATGGTCAGAAACAATAGTATAGAGAAACCAATATGAACTTTTCGGCGGGTTTTAACCTTTTCCTTCTCCGATCGGTTCACTTTTTCAAAGTCGAGAACGTCAATGCAAAAAGAAGTCGTAAGCGACGTCAGTGCTGAATCAGCCGAACTGTATGCTGCAGCAATGAGACCCACTAAAAAAAGAACGCCAATGACCGGACCCAGGTGTTCCATGGCGAGCACCGGGAAGAGCAAATCCGTTGATGGGACTGCTTGACCGCCCACGATCCGGCTCGGCGTGCCGATGCCTTTGGATTGGGCATACAGATAAAGGAGTGCACCCAAAATCAAAAAGAGGAATACGACAAAGAACAGGACAATATTAAAGGTGTTGACATTTTTCTGAGCGTCCCGCAGATTGCTGATGCTTAAGTTTTTCTGCATCATATCCTGATCCAATCCCGTCATCACAATAGTTATAAACATGCCGGAAAGAAATTGCTTCCAAAAGTTATTGGGGTCTGACCACCCGCCTTCAAAGAAAAAAACCTGGCTCAGCTCGCTTTTACTGACTTCGGAAGCCATTTCGGCAATCGACCAATCAAAATAATTGGTAATGGAAATAATCGTTGCGATCAACACGATCAAAATACTTCCTGTCTGAATAGTGTCGGTCCAGATAATGGTTTTTATTCCTCCTTTGGAAGTGTAGATCCATATTAACAGAATAGTCAGTGCTACGGTGACCCAAAATGGAATGCCGACGGGATCCATGAGAAATTGCTGCAATACGATCGCAACCAAAAAGAGTCGGAAAGAAGCGCCAATCGTCCGGGAAAGCAAAAAATAACCCGCTCCTGTCTTGTAGCTGAATAAACCAAACCGTTGATCCAAGTAGCTGTATATGGATGTCAGTTTTAACCTGTAATACGTAGGCATGAGCACGTAGGCAATGACGATGTACCCAAAAATATACCCCATGGCCATTTGAAGATACGAAAACTGCGAGTCACCTACCCAGCCCGGGACGCTGATAAACGTCACTCCCGACAAGGTCGAGCCGATCATCCCAAAAGCAACAATGTACCAGGGGGACTCCCGACTGCCAATAAAAAAATCATCATTACTGGAACCCTTTGAAGTTGTTCGTGCGATATAGATCAATACTCCAAAATAAACGGCAATGACGATAAGAACGACGGTAGGAGAAATCATAGCTTGGATTTTTTCATGAATTACGGAAACGAATATACCATCTAAGTTTTAGAATTATTCGTATATATTTAGTAAATTAGGGACGGATAGACATTGACATGAAAAACATCTACGTATATATTGCTTTTGCATCCATGCTGCTTTGGTCGGCACAGATGAGTGGACAAGCTATCCGTTGGCCCAAACCGGTTCAACCCTCGAAGCAAAAAATCTATACCAAGAGCAGCCAGTTTATGGTAAAGCTTTCACCGGCTGGGATGCAAGTCGGGTATCGATTTGGAGATTTACCTAATTTTTATACCGATAAATACTACCAAATTGAAGTGGGGCAGATCCGCCATCCAAAGGAACTGAACAGTGGTTTGCAGGCATTGAAATCCAGTATAAGTCGAGGATTTTTTAAAAACTACATTTACGGCAAGCAAAATTCACTTTATACGCTACGAGCCAGTCAGGGTAAGACCGTTTATTTGAGCGATAAAATATCTAAAAAAAATATTTTGGTAGGTTACACCTACCGGTATGGATTGTCCGCAGGTTTGATCAAACCCTATTATCTTCAAGTTCTTAAAGAGAATGATGATTTGTACAATCGGGATTTTGATTTCATTAAGTACACGGAAGAAAATCGGGAGCGTTTCCTCAATGATGAAGATGTCTTTGGGAAAGCACCCTTTCGAAAAGGACTGGGGGAGATGAGTTTTACACCCGGGATCCATGCCCAGGGAGGTATGCATTTTGATTGGAGTAAAGATGAACGCATTATTTTGGCGACCGAAATAGGCTTAATGTTTGATTTTTATTTTTCCTCCATTCCCCTGATGGTTGACCAGTCCAGTAAGCCATTCTTTCTGAATCTTTACGTATCTTTACAGTTTGGTAAACGGAAATAACTCCACAGCATGGTTCCGATTTATTTGAGATCTGCTTAGAGTTTTCTGTTATTATCATCTTGTTTTTCCGTGGATCTGATGGCACCGTATCGTGCTGCGTGGAATTTTCTGTTCGAGAGAAATACCTGGTTCCGCTGGGAAACAAAGTCATTATTTCCGAAGAACTTCGGTAAACTTGGTTTTATCGGGTACAAATATTGCAATACAATGATAGAACTTCCTGTCAAAGAAAAACGTCAAAAACGGCCTGATTGGTTACGCGTTAAGTTGCCGATCGGAGAAAATTATAAAAAAGTTCGCCGTCTGGTGGATGAATATGATCTTCACACGATTTGTCAGAGTGGGAACTGTCCCAACATGGGAGAATGTTGGGGGGCGGGAACCGCCACCTTTATGATATTGGGAAATGTATGTACAAGATCCTGTTCCTTCTGTGCAGTAAAAACAGGCCGACCACCTGAATACGATGAGAATGAACCAGAGCGGGTGGCTGAAGCCATTGCGCTGATGCAGGTGAAGCACGCGGTGCTCACTTCTGTAAACCGGGATGAACTCAAAGACAGAGGAGCCGAGATCTGGCATCAGACTGTGCGAGCCATCAAAGAAAAAAGTCCCGATACAACCATCGAAACATTAATTCCCGATGTGCGTGCCACCTGGTCCGCGCTCGAAAGAATGATCAGCGCTGGCCAGGAGGTTGTGTCTCACAATATGGAAACGGTGCCCCGATTGTATCGGTTGGTTCGTCCGCAGGCTAAGTATGATCGCAGTCTGGAACAGATCCAAAGAACAAAAGACTATGGTAAACGAACAAAATCAGGGATTATGGTCGGACTCGGCGAAACCAAAGATGAAGTTCTCGCGACCATGGATGATTTGGTGGAGCATGGCTGTGATGTGATGACGTTGGGCCAATATCTGCAACCTACCCAAATGCACATGAAGGTGGCGGAATTTGTCCATCCCGACGTGTTTGATTTTTACCGGGAAGAAGGCTATGCACGGGGTTTTGACTTCGTCGAAAGCGGTCCGCTGGTGCGATCATCTTATCATGCAGAGAGACACCTTTGACTAGGATTGTAGGATTGACTGGGATTGTAGGATTGACTAGGATTGTAGGATTGACTAGGATTGTAGGATTGACTAGGATTGACTAGGATTGTAGGATTGGCTAGGATGGACTGGGATTGTAGGATTGACTGGGATTGTAGGATTGACTGGGATTCTAGGATTGACTAGGATTGTAGGATGGACTAGGATTGTAGGATTGACTAGGATTGTAGGATTGACTGGGATTGTAGGATTGACTAGGATTGTAGGATTGACTGGGATTCTAGGATTGACTGGGATTGTAGGATTGACTAGGATTGTAGGATTGACTGGGATTGTAGGATTGACTAGGATTGTAGGATTGACTGGGATTGTAGGATTGACTAGGATTGTAGGATTGACTGGGATTGTAGGATTGACTGGGATTGTAGGATGGACTAGGATTGTAGGATTGACTGGGATTGTAGGATTGACTAGGATTGTAGGATGGACTGGGATTGTAGGATTGACTAGGATTGTAGGATTGACTGGGATTGTAGGATTGACTAGGATTGTAGGATTGACTAGGATTCTAGGATGGACTGGGATTGTAGGATTCTAGGATTGTAGGATTGACTAGGATTCTAGGATGGACTGGGATTGTAGGATTCTAGGATTGTAGGATTGACTAGGATTGTAGGATTGACTGGGATTGTAGGATTGACTGGGATTGTAGGATTGACTAGGATTGTAGGATTGGCTAGGATGGACTGGGATTGTAGGATTGACTGGGGCAGCACGACTATTTCAAGAATATAATTATGAAAAAGCAAATCGATGATAAGCTTACCTACATGATTATAGGGTGTGCTATGAAAGTACATAACAAATTGGGGTGTGGATTTCCAGAGAAAATTTATCAGAAAGCATTGGCAATAGAAATGACTAAAGAAGGTCTGAAATTTGATTTAGAAATGTCCATTCCCATTTATTACCATGATGTAAAACTAACCACACGAAGAGTGGACTTCTTTGTACAAGACAAAGTCATGGTTGAATTAAAAGCAATATTCCAACTGGAAAACGGGCATTTAAATCAGGCCATGAACTATTGCGAAGCATGTAATTTACCATATGGACTTCTTATTAATTTTGGAGCAAAAAGCTTGGAGTATAAACGAGTTTATAATTTAAACCATCCTGATAATAAGACAACCTGACCACCAAAAGCTTTAAATGCAGAGATTTCAACTTTCTTTTGAGAGTGGACATGGCTTTTCCTGAATTTGCGAAGCCTTCAATCTATAAACCTCGCAAATTCTATTAAATCTTATCAATCTTATAATCCTAGTCTACCAGCCCGGCACAAAATTCAATCCAAAAGAACCTTTGACACCGTCGATCAATGGTTTGGCGTAGAAGGGCTCTAGAATTAAGGCACCAAACAAGTTGACCCGTAAAGCGACTCCCACACTCTGGAGTATTTTGGGCTCAAACCCTTCGGGTGCATCAAAGGGATTGTTTCTCGACCAGGCTGTTCCTACATCATAAAAGAGGGCCAGTTGGCTCAAAATAAACCCTGTGGGAATGATAGCCAATTCCTCCGGTCCGGTGAACGGGACCCTGAACTCGACGTTGCCGACGAAAAGTTTTGATCCGCGAACACTATTGGTCAACCCCAGTTCTTCCAGTTTGACATTACTGATGTTGGAATACCCCCGTATAAACGTGGGATAAATGACATAGTTCGACAGGTTATTATTGTTGGCATCTTCTCCATACTGGCCATATTGCAGCGCACGAACCGCCAGCGAAGACTTCTTAAGATAAAAATACTTACGCAAATCAACCAATGTGGTCAGGTAGTTCCAGTGTCCAAAGTTTTGGGTGACCCCGACCCGGAACCGGTAACCATTGAGTGGTGAGGTAAATCCAAAGGTGGAGTTGTCTCCCACAAAAGCCGTCTGAACGTTGAACAAACCAAAGCCATCCGGGGATTCTACTTTTTCCCGATCCTGATAAATGATCCGCCCAAAATCATCGTAATAGTTGTGCCATCGTTCTGTCCGATAGTAATACAGGGAGTAACCACCACCGGCTTCCACGCGGATGGACTGGTTAAAAGCATACTGAGAGAACATACTGATCTGATCTTGAAATACCCGGTATATGTCATAGGTGAAATCCAGAACTGGTATTGACCCGCCGTTGACGGGTAATGAATCACGGATGTAGGACGGATAGCTACTGTATCGGAAGGGAACATGAGAAATTCCGCCACCCCAGCCAATTTTGCCGGTTTGATTCCGGTAAAGTATCTGGGCCCCAAGGTCATAAATTTCCCCATTTAGTGCGAGCGTACTATAGATCTGATTGTTGCCAAGGATGTCACTGAATATGGCATCCACCCCACCGGCTAATCCGGTAGACGTTCCGATAAAATTTCCCATACCTACACCGACGCCACCACCGCCACTGATGTAATCCAGTTTAAATTTTGGTCTGTACTTTTCCTTGTGAAATTCACTGGTCGCCATCAATGGTTGTTCGTCGAGGGTGTTCAGGTTTCGCTGAACGATCTGCGGACTTCGTCGGGTGTAGGTGGGCAATAATGCAGCTGTTTGATCAACGTCAGAAGGATCGACCGGAGTCATTTTACTAATATCCGGGGTGTAGCTGTAAATTTGATATTTGTTGTTGGTATAATAGTTATAGTATACTTTTCGACCGTCATCGGTCACGCTGATTGCTGAAGAAAATGGCGTGATTCCACTGACTCCGGTCACGATATCAGTCACCTGATAAAGGCTGCTGTCATTGGTATTGATCATATACATGTTGCGATATCCGTCTCGGTCTGAAAGGAAATAAAGATTTCCTTCTTTATCCGATACCGGATTGAGATTGTCTGCACCTGGAAACAAATTGTTTAAGTGGGTGGTTTCTTCCGTGGTCCGATCGTAATGCGCGATATTAAAATTCCAACTGGCTCCGGTTCGTCCTTGTCGATAGCTGATTTCATCGGTGGAAAAATAGATGCGGCTGCCATCCGGAGAGTAGTTCGGCATGATTTCAGAATACGTATTATTTGTCAGCCGGTTTGCTCGTTCTGTGCGAAGGTTGATTTCATAAAGATCGGTTTGTCCCTGCTCCAATCCCGACACCACCACGTATTTGCCGTCCGGAGACCAATCGGGGTAAGAGAACTTACTGACATTTTTCAGTCCGAAGGATTTTACAGTATTTCCTTTTTTATTCTTGATCATAAGAACACTGCGGCCCCGTTGGATTATCACATAAGCAAATTGTTCCCCATCGGGTGACCAGGTGCCGGCAGACTCTATAAAATCGACGTCGTCAATGGATCCGGTAAAGGCATTGGTTGAAATCCGTTCTTCGATTTTACCGGTGTTTGCATCTGCTATATAGAGGTCTGTGGATAGCACTCTCTTTTCGGAAAAGAATATTATTTTTTCACCATCCGGTGAAACCATCGGAGCCAGGTTCATGCGGCCCCCATTGTTTTCATTAATGATCACCCGGCCTGCCGGGTTAGCATCTTTGTTTTTTGTAAAGGGATCGTAAAAAGCTTTGAGGTTTCGCTTCCAGTCGGATGACAGGGAGTCTGTCGTCGTCCCGAGAACTAGTGCGACAGCATTGTCAAAACCATAGGCACCCGTCGCCTGGAAAAACGGACGGATGACGCGATCTCCAAATCGGCCGGCCAGAAAGGACCAGAAGGTTTGTCCCCACCGGTATGGAAAAAATCGAGGGTTGGTCAAGTCTTTGATGCCTGGAATAGTACCTTGTTTGACTGCATCACGCATCCACATGGCGGTCTGGGAGTCTTTGGGGCCTTTGGACATGTATTCTGCGAGACCTTCGACCATAAACAAAGGAAGGTTTTGAAGATTTTGCAGACCGGTGCTGTCTCCGCCGAGAATAATATTGTATTGAAAGGCGTGAACCAGCTCGTGACCGATGACGTGAAAGGTCTGCTGATTGGTCATGGCGATTGGGAGAATAACCCTGTTTTTAAGGGCTTCTGTAACACCACCGGTACCGATACTGATGTTTCCACCGATGGCTCGTGTTTGCTGAAAATCTCCATGATCATTGTAAAGGATAAACGGATTGTGGGTGGGAAAGGTGTCACGAAACACTTCCTGGTGCATGCTGTGCCATTGCTCCGTCCACTGTGAGATCTTATTGATCTGATCGCGATCGCGTAAATAGTGGTACATGTCAAAATGCGGCGTTTGAAGGATGCTGAAATTTTGAGTTTCGTATTTTGGTTTGTTTTTACCAAAATACTGACTATAACCCGTGGTGAAGATTGTGAAGAACAACCCCAGGGTGAGAAGTGATTTGGTGATAAGATTCATAGTTGCGATTGTTTTTGGATAGATCCGGAAGACCAAATCTATTTTATTTTCAAGGACTCTTAACGAGTGTATGTCGTGTCTTATGGTGAGGGCTCTTTAATTTAATATACATATATATTTGTTATTTGGTTTTTATCATGGACGTATTTTGTATTGTATTTAATGCAATATCCGATTTTTAACAGAATCTTATATTTTTTCACCCGACACAATATCCTGCAATACAGAAATTAAGCTGACAAAATGATAGCTTTTATCAGCTCAGACTGACAAAGTTACCTGTTTCCCTGCATGTTTCCCATTTGGTTTTAATTTTGATAGTATATGTTTTAAAAAAAGTAATATGACATACGATAATTTCACAATAAAAGCGCAGGAGTCAATCCTCCGCGCCCAGCAAATTGCCGGCGAACTGGATCAGCAGTCTGTTGACACCGCTCATATTGTCGCGGGGATCATGGAGGTCGATAAAGAAATTCCTCAATTTTTATTCAATAAAATGGGAGTCAGCCTGCCTGAATTACAAAAAGCCATTCGAGATGATATCCAGTCTTTCCCGAAAGTAGAAGGAACGGATAAACAATACCTCACTAACGATGCGAACAAGGTGTTGAGTCGTGCCAAAAAAAGCATGAAAAAGTTCAGTGATGAGTATATTTCTGTGGAAGTCATCCTGTTGGCGATTGTAGAAGGTTCGGATAAGACAGCCAAGTTGTTTAAATCCCTGGGGGTGTCTGAAGATTTGCTGATTGCAGCGATTAAAGAACTTCGGAAAGGCAAAGCAGTGGTTGATCAGAATACAGACAGCCAATACAATTCTCTAAAGAAATATACGGTGAATTTGAACGAACGCGCCGAAAGCGGAAAATTAGACCCTATTATCGGTCGGGACGAAGAAATTCGACGTATTCTCCATATCCTTTCCCGTCGTAAGAAAAATAATCCTCTTTTAATCGGAGAAGCAGGTGTTGGAAAAACGGCGATCGTCGAAGGTATTGCCTGGCGAATCGTGAATCAGGACGTCCCCGAGAATTTGCGATCCAAAAAAATATTTTCTTTGGATCTGGCTGCTTTGATTGCCGGAGCGAAATACAAAGGTGAATTTGAGGAACGGATCAAGGCGGTTATTAACGAGGTCAAAGAAAGCAATGGTGAGTTTATTCTATTTATAGACGAAATTCACACGCTGATAGGAGCCGGTGGCGGTCAAGGGGCTATGGATGCTGCGAATATTCTTAAACCGGCATTGGCCCGGGGTGAACTGCGAACCATCGGAGCAACTACATTGGACGAATATCAAAAGCATTTTGAGAAAGACAAAGCCTTAGTGCGACGCTTCCAGACGGTAACGATTGACGAACCGAGCATAGAAGACACCATTTCTATCCTCCGTGGACTTCAGGAAAAATATGAAGTGTATCACAAAATTGAGATCATGGATGAAGCATTGATCGCTGCAGCCGAACTGTCCGATCGTTACATCGCTGATCGGCACCTGCCGGACAAAGCTATTGATCTGATCGATGAAGCAGCTGCCCGTTTACGTCTGGAGCTCGATAGCGTTCCTGAAGAAATTGATGAATGGGACCGGAAGGTTCGGCAACTGGAAATCGAGCGGGAGGCCATTAAGCGCGAAGGCAGTGAAGGTAAACAAAAAGTGATCTCAGAAGAATTGGCGAATGCCAAGGAAAAACTGGATTCGTTGAAAGCCACCTGGAAAAATGAAAAAGACATCGTGGATGCCATCCAGAATGTCCGCAGCAAGATGGAAAAACTGGAGGTGGAAGCTGCCCGGGCCGAACGTGAGAGTGATTATGAAAAGGTAGCTCGCATCCGGTATGGAGAGTTCAAAGAACTTGAAGCGCAGCTCATGGCTGCTGAAGACAAGCTGGATTCTCTGGAGGATGAGAAGCGGTTTACGACCGAAGAAGTTACCGCTGATGATATCGCTGAAATCGTTTCGCGTTGGACGGGAATCCCTGTTCAGAAAATGTTGCAAAGCGAAAAAGATAAATTAATAAATCTTGAGAAATACATCGGACAACGACTAATCGGACAGGATGAGGCCGTGCGTGCTGTATCTGATGCCGTGCGTAGAAGTCGCGCGGGTATGCAGGATGCCAATCGTCCAATTGGTTCTTTTATCTTTTTGGGTCCGACCGGGGTGGGTAAGACGGAATTAGCCAAAACGTTGGCTGAAGTTTTGTTTGACGATGAAAATGCGATTACCCGGATCGATATGAGTGAGTTTCAGGAGAGGCATTCTGTCTCGAGGTTGGTCGGAGCCCCTCCGGGCTACGTGGGCTATGATGAGGGGGGACAGTTGACGGAGGCTGTTCGGAGAAAACCTTATTCGATTGTGTTGTTGGATGAAATAGAGAAAGCGCACCCGGATACGTTCAATATTTTGCTTCAGGTGCTCGATGACGGCCGTTTAACTGATAACAAGGGCCGGGAGGCTAATTTCCGAAATACGATTATTATTATGACGTCCAACCTGGGCTCTGATATTATTCTGGAAAACTTTGAAGATCTGAGGTCGATCGGAGATGAACACAGGAGCGATGTGCTGGAAACTACCAAGCTGGAAGTATTCGAATTATTGAAAGACAACATGCGCCCCGAATTTCTTAACAGGATTGATGAGCGAATTATGTTTTTGCCTCTGACACTGGAAGAAATCAAAAAAATTGCGGGATTGCATATTCAGAAGGTTCGAAAAAATCTTAACAAGCAGGGATTGCTGCTCGAAATCACGGATGATGCCATGGAAATGATTGCCGACATGGGGTATGATCCACAGTTCGGGGCACGACCATTAAAGCGGGTGATCCAGAAAGAACTGGTTAATGAACTTTCGATGCTTATTCTGGACGGTGATTTTGAAGTCGGTGAAAAAATATATGTCGATGGGGATGCCGGCGGATTAAAATTTAGCCTGGATAATAAGTTTTTTAGTTATTCTGCGCAATCGCTCATCCAGTCAGAAAAGGATAGGTAATGGAATTTTTTGTGGATGATGGGCGTTCCACACATACAACTGGTCGGGAAATTTTTATATTTGACGGCCAGTTAATTTATCTTTTATTCTAAATAAATCTTTTTCTTATGAAGTTTCCGTTGAGATTGCTATTCCTTGCTTTTATTCTGTTTCAGTTCCCTTCCCTCAGTCAAGCACAAATTTTGAAAAGAACTCTGAACAAGCTTGGCCAAAGAGTCGTGGAGAAAAAAGTAGAAAAAGAAGTCGACAAAAAGATTGATGAAGTAGCCGATTCCATCGTCCGGGCCATGGACGGGGAGGAGCCCATGACTGCAGAAGAGCGTAAAGAAGCCGATGAGAACCGAAGAAGAGCGGGACAACTCATAGGTGGTATGATGGGCGGGATCAACAGTTATGAATTACCCCCCTCCTATGATTTTGAATATCGGATCATGATGGAAATGGAAGATGAAAAGGGCAGAATAACATCCATGACTACTTATTTGACGGATGGTTCTATTATTGGATATGAAACGGGCGAAGCGGATTCCAAGAAGGGCGAAGATGCTTTCGTGGTGATGGATTTTGATAAGGAATATATGGCCACTTTTACCAAAGAAAAAGATCAGAATGTTGCCATGTCGATTCCTATTCCTATGGATATGATTTCCTCTATGGCTGCGTCTGAAATCGAAAAGCAACAAGAAAGTGACGATTACTCGATCCAGAAAACAGGTAATACCAAAACGATTAATGGGTATAAGTGTACCGAGTATATCACGGAAGATGATGAATATATACAGCACATCTGGCTGACCAAAGAGGTCGATGTCAATACCGGGTTCTATGCCTTGTTGTCCAAAATGGTAGATAAAAAGCAACAAGTAGCCAACCCGATGGTGAACGAGGGGTATCCTATCCTGATCGAAATGATAAAAAAGAAAAATGATAAAAAGTCTTATGTCAGAACGAAAGAGATCAAAGAAGGAAGTTTTCCTTTTCAAGCTTCTGAGTACTCGTATGCCTATTGAAGTTGAGGGTAAGGTTTAGGCTGAGTTAGAGTCTAAGAAATTGAGGTCAGCAGAGCTGTGCGGCCGGGCATGGAGCTTGGTCAGGATCAGGGAAGTCATGGTGATTGAGAAGTATACTTAATGGTGTCGGATGGAAACTTCACCACGAATTTCTGTTATATTAAAAAAATATAGTAGCTTTAGGGGGACTTTTAATCCATGATGATTGTGAACGACCTTTACAATAATTTTGAAGATGAAAAATTATTAAAGCTTATCTCCCGTGGAGACAGGGGAGCCTTTACTACACTATTTTATCGGCATTGGGAAGATCTGTATAAATCTGCTTTTTATGTTACGCAGAACACCGATGTATGTAAAGATGCCGTTCAGGAAGTCTTTGTTTGGTTTTGGGAGAACAGAAACAAATGGTCTGTGACCAATACCCAATCATACCTCAGGGCTGCGGTTAAGTACAAAATAGCAAACGCGATTCGCAAGGGAAAGCTGCATAGGGCGGCGTTAGAAGGTTGGAAAGAACGAGTAGAGGATGAGCAGACTACGGTGCTTCGTGAATTGGAAGTTCAAGAATTAAGACAGGTTATCCTGGACTTTACCCAACAATTACCACCCCGGTGTCAGGAGATTTTTCGTTTGAGTCGTTTTGAGCACATGTCCAATAAGGAGATTGCAGAACGGTTAGGTATTTCTGAAAAAACTGTTGAGAATCAGATTACCATTGCATTGCGGCGTTTAAAGCGCCATCTGGGGTATTTAACTTTTTGGTTGATTTTTTTCTTGTAAGATTGCGTGGGGCATCGTAAAAAATAAGACGTATTCAATGATTGCGTAGCATAGCTTTTGGATTGTTCACTAATCAATTGCATAGTTAGCCCGCTTTATTCACCTCGTCAATATATTATGATGCATGATATGCAGTGCATCAATTGCTTCAATTCCAAGATTGGGCATATTGCACGGTATAAGATTTTGTAAATATTCAAAGATTGTCGAGGAAAAAATGGAGGTAAAGCTGGTGTTGCACCAAGTATTTTTGACGAAGAGCATCGAAGAATATTTCGGAATGTATGCGGCAATGAAGAATTCAAACGGTATAATTCAATAATCAACGCCAGGGGGGTAAATCAAAAGCCATGAAAACGTGCAGGGCAGAACGCTTTCATATTGTCTTATTAATATTTCTCACTGTTGGGTTTGTTGTCTCATTGAAATAAGCGCCATTGTATTCGCAACACTCAGTGGGAAGTTGTTATTTTCTACCGGTTTGGTTCACCATATTATTTTCTGATACCTTATAATAGATGATTTACCAATTGAAATCAGCGAGTTTATTACATCTGTGCCATCGAAAGTTTTTTTTTCTAATATACGGGGGTTTTTTTACAACAAATGAAATTCTATAGAGTGTATCCTAAAAAAATATAAAAATATAACATATTGTTTTAGGGGGTGGGCCATTTTAAAGTGCCCTTAAAATAGATATGGATTGATCTACCATGCTTTGATGCCTGAATAACACAGCAAATAAAGGATGTCAGACTAGTTTATTCTAAAGTTTGATCAAGCTCGGTCTGTGTGATTTATAGAATTGAGTCATCCGGATGAGCCCAACAGGTTGGTCCCGATCCATCTGTTGCGACCTCAGGTGGTGGGTTGATTTTTGCCAGAAGACAGGAATTGCAATGAGATTTCATTGCGTATTATCAATTGAAATACTAATTTTTTATGAAAAATGCTCTACCCAGTTTAAACCACCCTGGTCACAGTGAGTCACACCGAATCACCAGAAAAAACGGCAGCTTCAAGAAAATGCAGGTATATGCCGTGCTTGCCCTTTTGGCATTTGTTTTTGGAGGTCATCAGCCTATTTTTGCTTCCAAAGCACCGGATCCTCTGCGACTTATGGCGCATAATGAAGATCCTGTGGAACATGCAAATACATCATCAGTACTTGCTGAAATAAATGGAACCGTGACTGGATCTACGGGTGAACCATTGATCGGAGTAAATATCCAGGTGAAGGGGACGACCAAAGGCTCCACGACCGATTTTGACGGAAGGTATTCCATTGAAGCGGGAATGGCAGATACGCTGATGTTTTCTTACATCGGATATAAGATGCAAATGGTGCCGGTCGATAACCGGACGACGATTGATGTGATGATGATGGAGGATGCATCGAGATTGGATGAGGTTATTGTCGTCGCATACGGGACTTCGACCAAAGGATCATATACTGGGGCAGCTTCGGTGATCGATCAAAAAGAAATAGAGGATGTGCCCAGCACCACCTTTCAAAATGCATTGGCCGGTAAAGCACCTGGTGTTCAGGTGGCTTCATCGAGTGGTCAGGCGGGAGCCACTACCAGTATTCGAATTCGGGGAATAGGTTCTATGAATGCATCCAACGAACCATTGTATGTAATTGACGGAGTACCGGTCTCCTCTGGGAATGCCGGTCAATTAAGCGATTACGTTTATGCATCGAACAACGTAATGAATTCCATAAATCCTTCGGACATTGCTTCCATCACCATATTAAAAGATGCCGCTGCTTCTTCACTTTATGGATCCCGGGCAGCGAATGGTGTTGTTCTTATAACGACCAAAAAAGGCAAATTGGGTAAGCCGAAAATTACATTGCGGTCATCGGTAGGGTTTACGCCTTCTTGGGCGACCGACAATTACGAGCCTGCCGGTACCCAACAGAATGTCAATATGCTGTACAGGGTATTTCATGACTACAATACAGGAAGAGATAAATCTCTGGAGCAGGCCAATTCGGATGCGCTCCGCAGGCTCAATGTCAAATTTAACAAACACGGGTATTATTTTGAAACGGACGGTCTGGGAGTTGCTGAGAATGTTAATATAAGAGGAATGACGGATGGTATGGTCAATCGGGAAGGCACCTATTTTGATTGGGAGGACGCTCTTTTTCGGACAGGGACTTTCAATACCAATGATATTTCTGTAAGTGGCGGTGATGAGAATACGAGATACTATTCCTCGTTGTCTTATACAAAAGATCAGAACAGGATCAAGGTGAATGGGTATGACCGGATTACTGGACGGGTCAATCTTTCGCAAAAAATAGGAAAACGGATTGATTTTATTTCCAATATTAATATCTCCAGTAGTAAATTATCGGGGTACAATGACACCAGGAACCTGAGCAGTAATTATTATCTGCAAACCCGGAACTTACTATGGGGGTTGTATTGGCCGACCGATTACAAGACAGGAGAACCCTGGACTGCCCGCTATGGTAGTTATGGACGGAACAATGTTTACTATGATAATGAATGGGACAATAGTGGTCGAACACTTCGAATCTCCCCGCATGAAACCGTGATCATTAACATCCTGCCTGAACTGAACCTTAAATCGGTCTTTTCGTATGATAATACGAGGACAAAGGATCACATCTACTACAGTGCCAACCATTTTAACGGTTCCAATTCAAATGGGACCGTGTCAGAATTATCAACTACTTCTACGAAGTTAGTATCGTCCACAACATTAAATTACGATAAGTTTTTTGGTAATCATCGAATTGGACTTCTTGGTGGATTTGAAGCAGAGAAAAACAACACCGATTTCCAGCGTTCTACAGGGAACGATTTGCCTTCCAGTGCATTGCCTACCGTAGCTACTGCGGGTGAATTGGATGCATCTGCTTATTCATGGGGCAATGCGATACAGTCCTTCTTATCAAGAGCAGAATATAATTATGATGAAAAATATTATGCATCTGCTTCCTTCCGCAGGGATGGTTCTTCCAGATTGGGACCGGAAACACGTTGGGGAAACTTTTATTCTGTGGCTGGGTCCTGGCGATTGGATCGGGAAGACTTTATGCAAAATGCGTCGGTAATCAGCGCTTTGCGTTTGCGGGCTTCCTATGGGGTGAACGGAACATTGCCTTCCACGAACTTTGGATGGCGATCACTCACAGGGTATGGGAACAGCTATGTGGAACAAGCAGGTGGAGGAATCAGTACCATTGCAGATGCCAATCTGACCTGGGAAACAAATTATACGACGGATGTTGCACTGGAATACGGGTTGTTTGAGCAGCGATTGTATGGCACGATCGAATACTTTAGCCGCGATTCCAGAGATCTTCTACAAAGTGTTCCCATTTCCAGAGTGACGGGTTTTAGCTCTACGCTCAAAAATGTTGGCGAAATTAATAACCGGGGGGTGGAGCTATCTCTGGGAGGTGATATATTGAACACCAGCGAAGTGCGATGGAGTGCCAATATAAATGCCTCTTTTATAAGCTCCAAGGTGACTAAACTATATAGGGGTGAAGGCGAAGAGACAGGAGCTGATATTATATGGTATGATCCCACGGGGTCAGATTCCCGTGCACAGTTTATATATAGAGAAGGAGAGCCCACCCTGGCGTTTTATGGATATGAGTGGGCTGGTGTTGATCCGGAGAATGGGAAGAATACCTGGTATGTCAATGATCCGAACGATCCATCAGCTGGCGAGTTTTTGTTCAATGGACGGGGAGCTTCGTACAACTTCAGAGATGCCAATCGCATTATTACCGGCAACGGAACGCCAAAGGTGTTTGGCGGGTTAAATTCGGACGTAGAATACAAAGGCATTGCACTAGGGTTGAACTTTATTTATAAAATCGGGGGCGATCTGTATGATGGTGCTTCCAAAGATGTGATTGATGATGGTTATTACTGGGAAAGAATCAGAGCCCAATATGAATACGATAATATGTGGACGGTCGAAAATCCAAATGGCAGTTTGCCCAAATTGAGTGGATTTGATCCGACGGATGCCATTCAATTTAGTAGCAGAAACTTATATGATGCCAGTTTTTTGCGACTCAAGAATGTCACTCTTTCCTATAATTTACCCACCGCTTTTGTGAATAGAGCCGGAATTTCTAACACGCGTATTTATTTTAACGGGAGTAACCTGCTCACTTTTTCCAAATACCCCCTCGCTGATCCTGAAGTGAATCAATATTCAACGAGAGGATGGGAGACCCCCTATGGGAAGACGTACACCTTCGGTGTGGAATTAAGTTTTTAAACGATAAAAGAATAATAATGAAATCAATAAAAATACTTTTAGCAGTTTTTCTTTTAACCGGATTGGTGGCGTGCGATGAGGACTTCCTCGATGTGAAGCCTACTAATTCGGGCGATTCAGAAACCTCGATTCAGACACCAGCTGATGCGGAGGTGATTATCAACGGACTGATGAGTAAAATGCGAAGCTCTGCGTATTACGGGAGAAATTTTATCATGTATGCCAATGCCAAAGGCGGGGACTTAACGATATTTTCTCAGGGACGAGGACTTGATGGCTTGTATACTTTTAATCACTCTGCCACGACAGGTTCCTATTCCGGATATTGGAATCAAATATACCATTGTATTCTACAGGCCAACAGTATTCTAGAAAGCATAGAGAAGCTTCAGTCGGAAGGCAGTACCGGTGATTTTGATGAATCAAAAGGACAGGCCTTGACCGCGCGGGCTTTGATGTACTTTGATTTGGTCCGTTTGTACGGGGAGCCTTATTCAGAAGATAAATCTGCATTGGGGGTTCCCAATGTCGTCAAGCCATTGGATGCCTCTGCTCAGCCCCTGAGAGCTACCGTGGAAGAAAATTACAACCAGATTCTTGCAGACCTGCAAACAGCTGCTCCATTAATGTCAAAATCAAAATCGAATGGCTATTTGAATTATTATGCCAATCTGGCTATGCAAGCAAGAGTGAATTTGTATATGGGCAACCATACAGAGGCACTAGCTGCGGCGGAAGAAATCATTAATTCGGGAGAATATTCACTTTATTCGAACAATGAATGGGTCGACTCCTGGACGATGCAGTTTGGATCTGAGTCCATATTTGAACTTGCGATTTTGCCTACTGAAGGAGATTTGGGCACCTCCAGTCTTGGCTTTTACCTAAGGCGTAAGGGACATGGATCGGGGAGTGCTGCCGGATGGTTTATGGCCAGTGATTATTTCCTTGACCGTTTGGGTGAGGACCCGGAAGATGTCCGATGGGGTGTCATGAGTTATGACGAAGTATCGGAAGATCATTTGGGCGCAAGTTACAAATACAGTGGAAGTACTGATTTGGTGGGCGATGGAAAAAGTACAGGAACGGCTGTTAATATCAAGGTGATCCGTCTTTCAGAGATTTATCTGATCGCAGCTGAAGCCGCACTACCAGTGGATAAGGGGTTGGCCGCCGACTATCTGAATGAGATCAGGAAGCGTTCTCCGAGTCTGGACCCGGCCACTGAAAGTACTATAAGTGTGGATATGATACTGGATGAAAGAAGCAAAGAACTTTTTACCGAAGGGCATCGTTTTTTTGATATGATGCGGCTGAACAAATCGATCACCTACAATGATGATCTCGGCGGAATTGCGGTCACAAATCGTGATAAAACGATAGACCGGAGCTTTTATAAAACCATTTTACCCATTTCCCAGTCCGAAATTAATGCAAACCCCGACATTGAAAAACAGCAAAATCCGGGATATTAGTGAAGGAGATCTAAAGCAAAGAATGCCAAGAAATCGGGCTGAGTCCATAAATTTAACACTTACGCTTAGGGGATAACCGGTTTTGACGTGCCTTATACTATGAAAGCCCATAGGAGGGGTTTTTTCAAAGGTAGAAAAGAAATGAATAAAAAGTCGTTTAGAGAGTTAGCTGAAAAAATAACTGCCGGGGTTGCGACGGATACAGAAATAGCACTGTTCAATGAATGGTATGAATCTTTTCAGGGTAATGAAAAGGTGTGGTCTGTTGAAGAAATGGGGGACAGTCAGGAAGTTGAGGCAGAACTGCTTCGCAGCATTAACCAGCGAATCGGTGGAGATGCCCACAGATCATCCTGGGTTGAGATGAACCGTGTTGCTGCAGCAGTAATAGTATTACTTACGGCGTTGGGAGGCTATTTTTGGTATTCATCAGGACAGACCATCTCCGAATCAGAGGTCATGTCGGATCTGGAGATTCGTAATGATGTGGAACCAGGAAAAGAAAAAGCAATTCTGACTTTGGGAGATGGTACAGAAATAATGCTGGATGAAGCAAAACAAGGACTTTTAGCGTATGAGGGGAATGCATCCGTCAAAAAATCAGAGAAAGGTCTGATTGTCTACCGACCGGATACCCAGCTTTCACAACCCTCGGCTCAGGAGGATAAACCACTTGTGTACAATGCCATCTCCACACCCAGGGGTGGAAAATATAAAGTGATGTTGCCGGATGAAACCGAGGTATGGCTTAACGCCATGTCATCCATTCGGTTTCCTACACAATTTGCTGAAGATGTCCGGGAAGTTGAGATTACAGGTGAAGTGTATTTCGACGTGGCAAGCGATGCATCAAAACCTTTTTTAGTGCGATCAGCGGATCAAATAGTGAAAGTGCTGGGAACCCAATTTAATATTAAAGCCTATTCCGACGAGGAATCCATACAAACTACGTTAGTAGAAGGAGCAGTGTTGGTGGAAGTGGCAGATGAACATGTGCGAATCAAGCCTGGCGAGCAGGTGGTGAATCCGGCAAGTTCCCCCCTGCAAGTTGTACCAGCCGATGTGGAACAAGTGATTGCGTGGAAAAATGGTCTGTTTCAGTTTTGGGATACCAATCTGAAAGATGTCATGCGTCAGCTAGCCAGGTGGTATGATGTCGAAGTAACTTACCTCGGTGAACAGAATGAAATCGCATTTACAGGTTTTATTTCAAGGGATGTAACGATTTCCAATGTGCTCCAGATGCTGGAGGAGGCTTCTTCAGTGAAATTTGGCGTAGAGGGGAAACAAGTGATCGTAAAAACGGAAATGTAGCCTTTAAAAAATAAAAGATTAATTAACTCAGAAAAGCATGCTCTATAATGTGAGCGTATAGTGAAAAAAAACCGCAGCAGGTCCATTGATAGGGCGTGGAAATTCTTTCTATGGAGCCTGGCGCGGTAACTAATGCAACAAACGATCGTGTATCGTTCATTAAACATCTAAATATTGTAAAAATATGAAAAATATTTTACGCAGTAGGTATGGAACTTTCAAAAATGAAGGAGGCCGTATTTCTTCGAGAATTTGGAATTCAAAATTCCTGAGAATCATGAAACTTGTGACTGTAATTATGTTGGCCATGTGTGTGCACTTAAGTGCAATCAACGCAGAAGCACAGTTTGTCACACTGCACGAACAGAATACTGAATTGGGTAAAGTTTTCCTGAAAATCCGAAAACAAACCGGGTTTAATTTTCTGTTTAATACCCAGATTATGAAAGAGGCACGGCCGGTAACCGTGACCATTGAAAATTTACCGCTCGAAGAAGCGCTGGATGCAATTTTTGAGGAACAACCCTTGACCTATTCTATTATTGACCAGACGATCGTGATCAAAAAATTCAGCCCGGAAACAAAGCGTTCCAGTTCTGACATTGGGACAGCGCCGGCGTCATTACCCCGGATAGAGAGCCCGAAAGCTTTCTTGGCAGAAGTTACCGGAACAGTGTCGGATCAGTCTGGTGAACCGCTGATCGGTGTCAACATCCAGGTCAAAGGAACGACGCGAGGAACCACCACGGATTTTGATGGAGCTTTTGCTATAGAAGCAGGTTTGCAGGATACGTTGATATTCTCATATATAGGATATCGTCGTCTGATCGAACCAGTGAATGGTCGGACTACCATTAATGTAAGTATGACCATGGAAATGGCAGAGCTTGAAGAGCTGATCGTCGTCGGTTATGGTAAGCAGAAAAAGAGTGATGTAACAGGATCTGTGACCAATGTAAACGTGGAAGCTCTGGAGAGCCGGCCAAGCGCTGATCTGGGTCGCGGACTTCAGGGGCTGGTTCCCGGACTTTCTGTGCGGGTACCCAGCGGAGAAGTAGGGTCTGATCCTTTGATGCGAATCCGGGGCTTTATCGGTTCCATCCAGGGATCGAGTCAGCCGTTGATCCTGGTCGATAATGTCGAAATACCGAGTATCCAAATGATTAATCCCAATGATGTTGAAAGTATTACGGTATTAAAAGATGCTGCTTCCAGTTCGATATACGGATCCAAAGCGGCTTTTGGTGTCATTCTGATAACGACGAAAAAAGGATCTGACACAGAGGGAATAAAACTGAACTACTCCAATAATTTCTCCTGGCAAAATCCTTTTAAGAAAATTGAAATTGCAGGGATTGATGGATTACAATATACGCTGGATGCGCATAAAAACATGAAAGCCAGCGGTCCGGCCGGGGGATTTTGGCGTGTAAATGACGAAAGTATGGAGCGCATCCGTGCCTGGGATGAAAAATACGGCAGTTCCGTGGATCCCTTCGATCCCATGGTCTATGGGCGGGATTGGTACTATGATGGGGCGGACAAATTCGGGGTTCGGATATATGACCCGGTCGATGCAATGATCCGAAAAAATGCCTTCACACAGAATCATAATTTGTCGCTCAATGGACGGTCAAATAAAACAACCTATAATGGAAGTTTTAGTTACCTCGGTCAACAAGGAATGATGAAGCCGGCAAAGCACGATGATTTTACAAGATTTACCGGTAAACTAAATGTATCTACAGAAGTGAATGACTTTTTGACGGTGCGGGGAGGTGCTTTGTATTCGGATCGAAACAAGCGATATGCGAATTCTATTACCGGATTTGTAGCTGATCCATGGTTGTATTTATATCGATGGAGCCGATTGTTTCCGACCGGTGTTAAAGAACATGGTGAAGAGATCAGAGATCCATACTGGGATACTAAAAATGCCAATACGGCCAACCAGGCCCGAAAATACCTGAATCTGAATTTTGGTACGACCATTGATCTTTCGGACAACTGGAATATTGTAGCAGATTATACCTTTGATACCAGACAGAACTCCACCAATTCCTCCGTACCTACACGGACAGCACGGGAGCCCTGGTACACGCCGATAGCTTGGAATGATGAGAATGGGGATCGGATCTATGTCGATGAAGATGGAAATCCCACCGAAACCGGTGGAGATCCTGCCTATAGACTGCCCTTGGTGAATTATATTAATAAAGACCGGAGTAACATTTACCAGTATACACAGCAATTACAACGTCATACGGTAAATGCTTATACGACCTATAATCTGGATTTGAGCGAGATCAATAAGTTCAAATTTACACTGGGGACCAACATGGTGAGTAATGAGTGGTACAGCCATTGGGGACGAAAAACCAACCTAATCAACAATGATAACCCTCAATATGATCTGGCCGTAGGCACTGAAACGACAGGAGGAGGTACCAATTGGGATTCTCAACTGGGCTACTTTGGTCGGATAAATTATGCTTTTGCCAGCAAGTATTTGCTGGAGGCCAATCTGCGCTACGATGGGACCTCCAAGTTCCCAACTGATCTAAGATGGCGCTGGTTCCCTTCATTCTCAGCGGGATGGGTGTTAAGCAATGAAGACTTTATGCAAGGCATCCAGGATGCTGTGACCTATGCCAAATTCCGTGGATCGTGGGGTTCGATCGGTGATCAATCCGTATCCAACAGCCTCTATCTTTCTACCATGGGAGTTGGTAAAAATTCCTGGTTGAACAGCTCCGGTGATCAGTTTTTCCAATTGGGTACACCGAATGCTATATCTGAGGGAATTACCTGGCAGGACATTGCTACGCTCAACCTGGGTGTCGATTTACGCTTTTTGTATAATAAACTGGGCGTGGAATTTGATTGGTTCGAGCGAAAAACCAATAATATGATTATCGCAGGTGATGCTTTGCCAGCCACATATGGTACATCAGCACCACAAGGAAATTATGGCAATTTAAAAACCCACGGTTGGGAACTGGCTCTCGATTTCAATCATCGGTTTGACAATGGTTTAGGCATCAATATGATGGCAAACTTGTCCAACGCTGTAACTGATATCACGAAAGCGGCAGACTATAAAATCCCTTACGAAGATCGTCGAATTGACAATACCTTTACCACAGGTAAACGATACGGTGATATATATGGATACGTGACCGATCGACTGTATCAGCAGGATGATTTTGTGTACGATGAAGACGGAAAGTTTGTTCAGGAAACGATCGTGTGGGAAGGAACCGCTAAAACGACTAACAAATTGGCTGGTGAAAATCCCATCTATCAAACCAATTTCGAAGATGGAAATCAGATCCTTCTGATCAGCCCGGGTGACGTCAAATTTGTGGATGTGGATGGTGACGGTTACATTACGAGTGGAAAAGGGACCAATGGAGATCCAGGAGACCGGGTGATTATCGGAAACGTTTTACCACAGTATGAATATGGAATGCGGATTGCCCTGGATTACAAATCCTTTGATTTTTCTGTGATGGGACAAGGTGTAGGCAAACGTAAAATGTGGGGTTCTGGTCAGTTGGCCATTCCAGGTTTTCACGTGAAGGATGGAGCTATGCCTCAGGCGATAGCTGAGGATTATTGGACACCTGAAAACACGGATGCTTTCTATCCAAGAGCCTGGAACTTAGGCGGATCCAACTCCGGATTTGTGATGCGGCCGCAGACCCGATACCTGTTGAATATGGCCTATTTCCGAATCAAAAACATCACCTTGGGATACAATATCCCTGCACGGGTTCTCAGTGGGTTGAAAATGGAACAGGCCCGGGTGTATATTTCGCTCGAAAATATGATCACCTTCGATAAACTGCGCGGATTGCCGATTGATCCGGAAGAGATTTCAGGCCATTCCATCCTGAGCAATAACTACAACCTGGGACGTACCGGAACGGGTAATCCGACCTTTAAGATTGCATCTGTAGGGGTCAATATTTCACTTTAAAAATTAGATTCATGAAAACTATATATTCATTAGTAATAGTATGTGCAGCCATTATCATGATTGGGTGCGAAGATTTTTTGGACCGACCGCCACTCACGAATCTCAATGATGAGACCGCCTGGAATACGGAAGAGAATGTGAGACTGTATGCCAATAAATATTACACTTCTTTTTTTCCGGGATACGGCGCTGGGTGGAGTACCTCCGGAGCAGCGTTGATGGGATACCGGTTCAGTGACGACGTATTTCAGCTGGGCAATCAGGGTAACTTTGGACGACAAGTACCGAATAGTGGGATCTGGAGCATGTCGCTGGTTCGCTCTATAAACATCATGATTGACCGGGTCGAAAATAAAATGCAGGATGTATTATCTCAGGAAGCATACAATCACTGGATGGGGATCGGCCGGTTTTTTCGAGGACTTGAATATGCCAGCCTCGTGCGTGCTTACGGAGATGTTCCTTATTACGATCACGTGGTGAGCGATATAGATTTGGATGACTTGTACAAACCACGTACACCGCGGGATGAAGTGATGGATGCGGTATATGATGATTTAAAATTTGCACTTGAAAATGTACGTCGGTCAGATGGTGATCAATACGTCAACCGGTATGTGGTAGCTGGATTTGCATCCAGAGCTGCCCTTCAGGAAGGATCCTGGCAAAAGTACTACTATGGAAATAATGAACGAGCAAAGAAATTTTTCGAACTCGCCGAGGAGGCTGCGGCCTTCCTTATCAATAGTGGTAAGTACAACATCAGTTCAGAATTCAGAGCTTTGTTTACTTCAGATAACCTGGCAGGGAATGATGAGGTGGTATTTTACCGTCATTATGATCCTGCCGTAAACGTATTGCATGCCATCGCCAGCTACAATAACCTGTCGGAATCTGTGGCCTTCGGACCTACTACCGATCTGATCAAATCCTTCATCTGCGTGGATGGACAGGCGTGGCAAAACTCCACATTGTCAAATGCCGAAGACTTTACACTGGATTCTATGTTGCAGACGAGAGATCCCCGATTGGAAGCGACCTTTTATGATCATCCTTCCATCCAGAACCGGGCATCTTACTGGTATATCAATAAATTTTTGCCCAGAAGTGTAGCTAAAAGTGTCGAAGCCGGTAACGCACCACCGCCTGAGTTTACCAGTAACAAAAATGAAATCGATTATCCTGTTTTCAGGTATTCTGAAGCGCTGTTGAACTGGATCGAGGCCAAAGCAGAGCTGGAGACCCTGGGTGCGGGGAGCGTTACGCAGGGAGATATTGATCAATCGATTAATAGCATCAGAAGCCGTCCATTGGCGCCCGAAGCCATAGAGCTCGGTGTGCAAAAAACGGCCCCTATGAATCTGGCTCTTCTACCTGATGATCCCAATCGTGATCCCGACGTTCCTGCATTATTGTGGGAAATTCGAAGAGAGCGTAGAATGGAATTTGCTTTTGAATACGGCCGCTTTGCGGATCTGGAGCGCTGGAGCAAATTAGAATACATGGATACTGATAAGAACGAAGACTTGCTTTCGGGTGGCTGGGTAAATTTCCCCTCCGAGTTACCGAGTGAATTGGTACCCGGAAACGAAGGTGAAATAGCTGTCATTACAAAGGATCATGAAGTGGTTATTTACGATGGATCCAATGGGGACCAAATGAAAGGATTTTATCAAAGTACGGAGACCGGAGATCGACTGCCATTTTTGGATATACCAAATGTGAACCCCTATCTGAGTCCGGTGGGTAAAACCCAAATGGATGATTATGAGAGCAAAGGGTATAAGTTAGAACAAACCCAGGGCTGGCCGCAAAATTGATTCATGAATCAGATCGTATAAAGAATAAAACATATAAAAATGATAAAGATTATATCAAAATACTGGGTACTTGCTGCATTTGCCATACTGGTATCTTCGATTTCTTGTGAAAAAGATTTTCCTCAAAATATCGAATCGCCGGATGGTGTTTTACTGAAGTCCATTTCAATTGTGAATGCCGGGGCAGATGGAAACCAAGTCATTCCAGGTGAAATCGATGAGGTGCAGAAAACAGTTTCATTCCCGCGGTTGGATACCCTCACTGATTTCTCGAATTTGAAATTCGAAGCAGAAATGTCCGATGGTGCGATGCTTGACAAGGAATCGTATGAGGTAGATTTTGAAGAAGGTGCTGCATCGAAAACAATCATCGTAAAAGTAGTTAATAATAAACGATTCCGGGAGTACCTGGTGACAATTCGCTTGCTTATTCCTGTGTTCGGAGCTGATTTTACGAGTCCTGTCATTTATGATAATACCAACAATGACCAGGGAAATCCGATCTATCCCTCTTTCGTTTCTTTGCTGACCAGAGGAACTGGGTTTGATGGTGAACACGTACTTATCGTGACCCGACACGAGCTGGGATCGCATCTGCTTAGCGTAGAAGATCTGCGGCAAAATAAAGTGGAGCCAATACCCCTGAACCTCACCGGTGTAAGTGGAGGAACCTTTCCGATAAATGTGGGTGCCCAAGTGAATGGACATACCTATATCGCGAACTTGTCAGGTGGACACGCGTCCCCGTTTAAAATTTACCACTGGACAGATCCGTCTGCAGAACCCGAAGTGATTGCGGACATCAATACCGGAGAAATTCCGGAGCTGGGTAGCCGTCATGGTGATAATATGTCTGCGAATCTTGATGAAGATGGAAACGGATACTTCTACTTTGGCGACAATGCCGTGACAACGATATTGCGGCTGACGGTAACCAACTATACCACCATCTCAGACCCTGTCGTTTTGCCCAATGCATTTGGATCTTCTTTTGTCATGTCCTTTAATCAAATAGGGAATGGAGACAACTATTTGTTTACGGGCTATGATGCACCGATAAGGGTCGCTAATGAATCCGCGGATGTGTCATATTCATTAAGTAATGATGCCGTCCCGATCCGTGGGTGTGATGCCAGAATCGTAAACTTTAATGGGGAACGATATCTAATTATGACCACAGCAGCGCGAAGTGGATCGGATCCGGTCGTATTGTATGTGTATGATATTACAAAAGGCAAAGATGCAGTGGAAGCACTCCAGATTTTTGACGAAAGAGCGGACAAGTCTCCCATTTATCAATACTCCCTATTGGGTCCTGCTAACCCGGCACCCGGGACACAGTCGGGATGGCACATCACCAAGGACGCTGAAGGAAATGACGAAAAATTGACACTGTATGGTGCTTCAGCGAATGCAGGTTTTGTCGTCATAGATTTTCCTAAAAAGAAAAGTGACTAAATCTGAGTATTCAACTTGACCTCTACGAAAAGAGGAACTTAATACGAGAAATTTTATTTCTATGATAAATCAACTGGTTCGGCTGGGCATTTTGATTCTGATGATCTATTGCCTTAATTCCTGTTCAAAAGATGAAATGCCTGTGCCTGAGCCACCCGTAGAGGAACCTACTCTACTTTATCCTAAAAAAGAGATGCGTGGTGTCTGGATGGCCACCGTTTGGGGATTGGATTGGCCGCAGGGAAATTACGATGTAGAAACGCAGAAGAAGCTCTATACCGATTATCTCGATCAGTTCGAGCAGCTCAATATTAATGCCATTTTCTTTCAGGTTAAGGGGATGGGCGATGCGTTTTATGATTCCCCTTACGAACCATGGAGTGCAAATATAACCGGTACGAGAGGGATGGATCCTGGTTATGATCTATTGACCTTTCTGATTGATGAAGCACATGAACGAAATATTGAATTTCATGCCTGGATGAATCCCTACCGGATTG
Source organism: Membranihabitans marinus (assembly GCF_019802045.1). Taxonomy (GTDB): domain Bacteria; phylum Bacteroidota; class Bacteroidia; order Chitinophagales; family Saprospiraceae; genus Membranihabitans; species Membranihabitans marinus_A. The sequence continues at coordinate 97,766 of NZ_JAHVHU010000014.1, forward strand.
CAACCCGGGCCGGAGCAGGCAACAGTTATCCCGCTTTGCATCCTTCTGTAAAACCAGAGTGGGTAGTGAGTCATGAGAAAATACAAATATACAATCCCGCGTTGCCTGAAGTGCGGCAGCGCCTGGTCGATATTGTGAAGGATATGATCACAAAATTTGATGTCGATGGGATTCATTTTGATGATTATTTTTACCCTTCCCCCTCGGCTGCCGGACAAATGAAGTCGGATCAGGCCGATTATGAAAAATACGGGTCGGAGTATTCCTCCATTGAAGATTTTCGCAGAGCCAATGTAGACAAGGCCATTAAAGGCGTCTACGATATTATAGTGGAAACCAAGCCAGAAGTTGTGTTTTCGGTAGCTCCTGCGCCCAGCCACAACTATAATTACAATACGCTCTTTGCTGATGTTCGCAAATGGTGTAAAGAAGGGTGGCTCGATCTGGTCATACCACAACTTTATCAGGAAATAGGGAACCCCTACAATGATTTTCAAGCAAATCTTAGTTGGTGGACCCAATACAGCTATGAAACGACCTTGATGGTCGGGCATGGCTATTATAAATTTGGTGCCCCCAGTGCACCGGCAGCTTTCCAGTCCACGAAGGAGCTCGCCGATCAATTTGAATTGACTCGGCGGAATAGAAAATCGGTCGGAAATGTATTGTATAGCGCCCAATACATTCCTCGGAATAATATCGGAATTACAGATCGACTCGCTGGGATATTTGAGCGGCCTTCGGTGATTCCATTCATGGGCCGAAGTGTTTTAGCTGAACCGAAGCCTGCAACCAATGTGCGTGTGGAGGGAAATACCTTAAAATGGAATACCTCTGGACCCGTTCGCTCGGTCGTATATTATTTTTCTGACTTGGAGAAGCAAGGTCAGGTCATTGCTGTCACAGAAAAGGATGAATTGGACATCACTTCTTCAGGGTACTATAGTGTATCTGTCATAGATGCTGAAAACAAAGAAAGCGAACCATCCGAAGTCGTAGAAAATTAAAGGTTCCGCGGTAATACCACGAAAGTTTGAGGGAAAAGGTTTGTCATTCTTTTCATAACCACCAGTGTTTTAATCTGAATAGGCTATACTTGTCTGCGTATAATATGCAATGAATCAATTGCTTAATTTCCAAACTTGGGCATATTACATAGCCCACTTATGGGGGAGGTTTGACTTTTGATTTATACAGTATCCTCGGGGCAGAGCCCTCCTACAGCCAAGGCGGGGAATGTGGATTGACCACATTCGATCTCGCCCTTGGCGAGATTTTGCTCAGTCATACTGAACTTTCTGTCTTAGCTCGGCTTTACCGAGATGAGACTACATTCGCTCCTGTTACTAACTCCTTGAAATAGAATACTATTCCGGCAGCTATAAGATTATAGATTTTTAATTGCAATGAATGCTTACCCGCCCGAAACAGGGATGTTTCGGTTCCTTCATCAGAGGTAGATTGACTACCTCTGGTCTCGGACGAGCCGAGACTATATTCACTCATATCTGCACCTGTCTAACTGCCATTAAAACAATAATCAACGCCAGGTAGGTAAATCAAAAACCTTGAATTTTGCGGGTAAAACGAGCACTTGGATTTGCGCATGTCATACCATTTCAGTAAATCAGGCATTTATTGCAAGATAAAATTTTGTAAATTTATTACTTCAATAAAAAGCCCTAGTGATATGCGAAATTTTATTCTATTATTTGTTTTTTCTTGTTTACACGCTTATGGTAAGGGTCAAAGTTCATCACCGACGACGGTGAATATTCAGGGTGAACTCAAAATATGGCACAAGGTTTCACTTCTTTTCGATGGTCCACAAACCAGTGAATTGCAGGATGATAATCCATTTTTGAATTATAGGTTAGATGTCATTTTCTCGCAGGGTGAACATTCATATACAGTTCCAGGTTTCTATGCTGCCGATGGGAATGCAGCGGAATCCGGAGAAAGCACTGGTAACAAATGGATGGTACGCTTCACACCGGATCGGGTGGGTGAATGGAAATACAAAGTGTCTTTTAAGCGAGGTGAAAATATTGCAGTAAAAACCAAAGCGAATGGAGAAGGGGTAGGGGATGTGGATGGTGCATCCGGGGCCTTTCATGTAACAGAAACGGATAAAACGGGGAGGGACAACCGGGCTAAGGGCCGTTTGAATTATGTAAACAAGCCCTATCTCCAGTTTGAAGAGAGCGGAGATTATTTTATAAAATTGGGTGTAGATGCGCCTGAAAATCTATTAGCTTATTCCGATTTTGACGCCACACCCAATGTGTTTGACTTGCGCAAGGATTGGAATCCCCATAGTAAAGATTACAAAGACGATGCACAAAGTTATGTGTGGCAAGGCAAGCGAGGAATGAATCTTCTGGGTGCTATTCACTATCTGGCATCGCAAGGATTAAATGCCTTCTCATTTTTGACGTTTAATGTAGATGGTGATGATCGCAATGTATTTCCCCACTTACTGATGGTTTCGGAACGGGAATACAAAGAGTATGCCGACGTTAAGAAAAATAAGAATGCCTGGAATTCCATGTTCTATAAGACGCGCTTTGATGTTTCAAAGCTGGATCAGTGGGAACGCGTTTTTGACTATGCAGAGACGCAAGGTATGTTTCTTCACTTCAAAACCCAGGAAACAGAAACCGATCATTTGATGGATGGTGGAGTATTGGGTGTGGAGGCAAAACTGTATTACCGGGAACTGATCGCCCGGTTTGGTCATCATTTGGCAATGAACTGGAATCTTGGAGAAGAAAATACCCAGACCATTGAAGAAGTACGAAAAACAGCGAAATACATTCAACAGATAGATCCATACCAGCACCACAGAGTGATCCATACCTATCCCAATCAGGATGATCGGTATAAGGAGCTCGTTGGAAAACAGTCTGCGTTGACCGGTGCTTCCCTACAGTTGACCGACCGTTATTTTCGGGATGTGCACGACCGGGTATTGAAATGGCGAAGTCGATCCGATTCAGCTGGGAAGCCCTGGGCGATCGCTGTGGATGAACCGGGGAATGCCAAGTATGCTTTATTGACGGATGAGGAGAACCCTGGACATGATTCTGCCCGTGTGCATGGTCTGTGGGGTGCTTTGATGGGTGGTGCTTATGGTGTAGAGTGGTACTTTGGTTATGCGAGTCCACATTCTGATCTAACCTGCCAGGACTTTCGGAGCCGGGATTTGTTTTGGGATCAGAACCGGAGGGCGTTGGAGTTTTTTGAGAATGAAATACCGTTTTGGGAGATGGAATCTGCCAATGAGCTCACTAAAGATTCTCGATCATGGTGTCTGGCCCGTGAAGGGCAGATCTATGTGGTCTTTATTCCTCCAGGGCTGAGAACCACATTGCTTAATGTCCCTCGATCCGGTAAGAAGTATAGTGTGCAATGGTTTAACCCTCGTGATGGGGGCACTATGGTGAAAGGTAGCATAAGGGGTGTCGAAGGGGATGGATTTGTTGAATTAGGAATGCCTCCTTTTGATGAAGAGAAAGATTGGGTGGTTGTGGTTCGAAGGCGATAAATGGAACCATGTTCTATACTACTCATTCTTAAAATTAATTCCAGGTATGTGTAATGTCTTTCAGCACCACTGTAGATGGAAGCTTCTAGCATGTTTTTTCAATCGCCTCCAATCAGAAACTTTATAAAGGGTAGTACTGAGATTCCCTGACCCGCTTAGCCCGCTTTATTCACCATGCCAATCTGTTATGACGCATAATATGCAGTGCATCAATTTCGTCAGGTAGGTAAATCAAAAGTCATAAATTTTGCGGATTAGTCCGAATGCCATGGTAAAAAAACAGGGTCTATCTTAAATCCAATATCGTGGTGCAAAAATGTTAAGACACCGGGTATCAAGCTGATGGTTCAATAATTTCATCACAGCTTCCTCTGCTTAATTCCCATGGTTATAGGTATAATTTGTACCTTGCGAAGTTTGAAAAAAACAGCATGCAAAACTCGGAATATCGGAACATGAGATAGACTGGTCTACCCATGTGAGCAGGTTAAATGTTTTGAGTTTTCGATCGAGATCTTTTTACTGAGCAAGGATAGTGCAGTTTTCTTTGGTTCGTTTAAATTATCTTGCGCTATACGTGCCAGTCCAGATCATTACGGGATGAAATAAAACAACAGCAATGAACATCCATCATCAGACAGAAACCTTGAACTCTACCTTTGAAGCTCTTGTACAGCAGAAAGATTGGCGTTCACTCAAAGAGTTTTTAAAAAATATTCCTGCTGTGGATATTGCTGAGCTTCTGGAAGACATGGATTCGGAGGTGGCAGTTGTGGTTTTTAGATTACTGGTAAAGCCCAAAGCCGGTGATGTTTTCGCTTATTTAAGTACGAGCAAAGGGCAGGAGTTGCTGGAAATATTTTCTCGTCAGCAGCTGAGCGATGTCATGAATAACCTGGAGCCCGATGAACGGGTAACTATTATGGAAGAACTCCCGGGCAAACTGACGCAGAAGGTGCTTTGGTCCATGAAATCGGAAGATCAAAAACAAGTCGTCAAATTGCTTGGATATCCGGAAGAGAGCATTGGTCGATTAATGAATACGCGATTGGTGCGGCTTAAATCGCATTGGACAGTAGAAAAAAGTCTGGCTCACATTCGGGTGTTCGGTGATCAGGCAGAAACCTTAAATGTGATTTATGTGGTGGATGAAGCTGGAAAATTGATTGATGATCTCCGCTTGAACCAGATTGTCATGGCTGATCCGCAGACGCAAATTTCTGAAATCATGGACCATACCTTTGAAGCGCTTCAAGCGGTCGATGATCAGGAAGAGGCCGTGCGAATGTTAAGTAAATACGACCGGGTAGCAATGCCGGTAGTAGATTCAGATGGCGTCCTGGTAGGTATCGTCACCGTCGATGATGTGTTTGATGTAGCCGAAGAAGAAGCCACGGAGGATATGCAGTTGATGGCGGGGATGAATGCTCTGAATAAGTATTATTCAGAGACTGGTATTTTTGAAATGGTTAAGAAGCGGATTGGATGGTTAGCGGTGCTGTTTTTGGGACAAATGCTAACTGTGACCGCACTATCATCGTTTGAAGACACCCTGGCCGCAGCGGCTATTCTGGCCTTTTTTATCCCAATGATTATATCCAGTGGAGGAAACTCGGGTTCACAGGCAGCCACCTTGATCATCCGAGCCCTTTCGACCGGGGATGTGGGACGAAGTGATTGGCGTCGGATCCTTATGCGAGAATTGCTTTCCGGACTAATGCTTGGACTTATTGTGGGGATTTTGGGGAGTATCGTAATAGCGATGTGGTTAATGATGCGCGGTGAGATTCTGGATGTTCTTATGTTTTATCAGATTCTGACCATTGGGATGAGTTTGGTGGGGGTGGTAATTTTTGGAAATCTAACCGGCGCAATGCTGCCATTTATCATGACCCGGCTGGGACTCGATCCGGCGGTTACTTCGGCACCCTTTGTAGCTACCTTGGTTGACGTGACAGGTATTGTAATTTACTTTTCCATCGCTTCGTTCTTGCTCAAGGGCTTGATTGCTTGAGGTCTATTAAAGTAGTTTTCTAATCCAATCAGAACTAGTGCCGCCCCAGCGGAAACCTGCCGCACAATTGAGTAGATCAAATTATTTTAGAAAATAGATGGAATAATTGGTTTCGACTTATTCAATAATACATTGGTTTAATATGTTGGTAATCAATGGTTGAGATGGGTTTTGAAAAAATGAGTAAATACACAGTTACTTGGTAATGACAATTTATTTTCGCTCTTTTTTGCCCTTACCCAAGCGGGAAAAGACTGACAATCGACTCCTCTTCCTTGAGGGGTGGGGGAAAACGAAGTGATTATTCAGATGCTTGTTGTGTAGTTAAAAACATGATACAAGCGCTAACACATTCCAGTTGCCAGATAAGAAAAATAATTTAAGTACGATCCCATGTTTCTTAGCCATGAAAGCGTAAAATATCCACAGCTCCATCGCCCGGATGGTCCCAGCAAACTTTGGTTATGGGAAAATCAGGGTATTCCTCTGTGAATACGATCTGTCCTTGTTTCAATGGTGCTTCACCATTCCATTTTACTTCATACGCCATACCACGAGACCGGCTTTCTTCGACGATAAAATCAACTTCATATTTATCTGCGGTCCTCCAGTAGTGGAGATTTAGAGAATTGTGCCTTTCCCACAAGATTCTGAAAAAATAATTTTCCAGTACGCTGCCTTTATCCTGACGATCTGTAATAGGTCGAAAATCGTTAATTAGAAAATTTCTAAGTCCCGGATCCAGGATGAAGACTTTTTCCATTTTGGTTATTTCTTTCCGGAAATTTCTGAAAAATGGAGGCAGTGTGGCAATCATAAAGGACTTTCTGGCTACATAGATCATATTCTCTGCCTTCCGATACGGTAACTTTAATTGACGTGAAAGACTGTTGACGTTGAGTTGTTCGCCAATTTGTCCGGCAATAAACCGCATCAGTTGAAAGTATTTGAGGTCATCGGTCATTCCAGAATCGATCAGATCCTTCTTGACCACATCGGTGGCTATGTTTTCCAGTATGATTCTTTTCTCCTGCTCACTGTCAGCCAACACTACTTCCGGGTAACCTCCGAATTGCAAATAATTACCCAGAAGACTAAGGATTTTTGTCCGTTGAACTGATTTATATTTTTTGATGCCAGATAAGCGGTCCAGTTCTGGGAGCAAGTCTTCATTTTTAGTAAATTGTAGAAATTCCCGGAAGTTGAGGGTGCTGCTTTCAATTAGCCGTTTCCGGCCGATTAGTGAATCACCAAAATTTTTGTCGATGTAAAAAGAACTACTGCCGGTCGCAATGATCTTGAGGTTAGTATGATACTCGTCGTATAAGAACTTGAGCAGATTGGATGGATTATCGGCATATTGCACTTCGTCAATGAGCAATATAAACCGATCACCGGCTGATCTTGTAAAATATCCGGCGTATTGCAACAGGTTCTCTGGATTATCATTTACATCCTGCAAAATGAGGGGATTCTCCAGGCTTATATAAGCACAGGAATAGGGGTGACCCTGAAGTTTTTTTTACAATTGCTGCAAGGCGGTCGTTTTGCCGCTTTGGCGCGGTCCCAACAAGACAATAAGATGTTTTTTGTCAAGCAGGCTTATCATTTGCGCGATATATTTCCGTTCCATACTGACAATATCCGATAATATTGGCAAAAGTGTAAAAAATATCCGATAATTTTCACAAATCAGATAATAATATCTTGATTCATAGTTAGGAAGGCAGCATAGAGTGCAACGAATCGATATCGCTGAGGTGGTACAAGTTCTGTCACATAGTAGCCCAATGGGAGGAGCACTATAGAATAGCCTTTAATAAATAATAAAGCGCATTATTCCGCAGTGCTCCAGCTATGATTTTACTTATTCGATTGTATATCGTGCTCCTACATATATATTCCGCCCAAAAATCGGTCCCCAGGTCATCGAACTGTCAAAGTAATCCCCAAAAGGCTCTTCACTGGCCAAAATAGGATGAGATTGTCGTTTGTCCAGTAAGTTTTCTACGCCCGCATATACTTCAAACCGATTCCACAACCGGCTGAGTTGCGTGTTGACAACAAAGAACGAAGGGGAGTATTCCTTCAGCTGATATTCAGTTGGATTGGAAGCAGTGTAAGGGAGTCTTTTCTTTCCCTGCCAGTTGACCGTAAAGTCGATTTTCCATTTTTCGTTCCACGTTGTATAACCTACGTTACCAAAGGCACGGTGCCGGGATTGGAGAGGCTGTTGCTTAACACCACTTTTATAGGTGGTTTTAGCATCCACCCACCGGTACGCCAGACGCAGATCCAGATTGTGAATCAATTCATAATTAATCTGGGCCTGTAGAACATTGGAATATGATTTTCCCTCCAGGTTGTAGAAATACGCTTCTTGAGGACTTTGATCCAGATCCACTACGATGCGGTTTTCAAAATCAGTCCGGTAAGCATCGATCGAGAATGAACCATCCCGGTAGTCCAAGCGGAAGTTCTGAGTAAAGTTGATACCGGCATTCCACGCTATTTCGGGATCCAACCCATAATGGTAGCTGTTGGAAGTACCATTTAAATTCCAATTTCTCGAACTGGCCAATAAACCGAAATTCTCTGCAACAAGGGCTGCTGTCCGGAAACCTCGTCCTATCGACGCTCTGAATACCGAACTTTCTGCCGGTGCATAACGCAGATGCAATCTAGGGGTGAATATCGATCCAAATTCATTGTGGTGATCCAGCCTTACTCCGGCAACGACATCAAAGTTTTCCCGGGCTTTGTAGTTGTATTCACCATAAATGCCTGGAACCGCTTCTGTCCAGTCAAAGGACTGGTCGCCCAATTGTTCTTCGTATCTGTCATATTGAAAACTGGCTCCTGTTTTGATTCCATGATTGGTATTCCATAGAATGGTCTGAAATATATAGTTGGCATACAGTGAAGTCTGTTTTCCGTCATAGATTGTCTTTCCAAACCGACTATCTTCATGGTGGTAGGAAGAAGACATTTGGAGGCCCATAGATTTCCATGGTTCAGGAAACATAAAACCGATTTTTCCCCAACCCTCGATCCGGTCTACATTTCGAGTCATCCCCCAGTTCGTCGACGATCCGGGGTCTGCTTCCGGATCAAAGTTCATTTGGCCTCCGGTAAGCTCATTGGTCGTCGCCATGACGTGAAACTGAGCATTTACATTCTTACCGCTTCGGTATTGCCACCGACTTAAGCCAGAAAATCCCTGACCAATCGGGTGATCGAGAAAATTGTCATCATTTCGATCATTTTTAGAATTGTTATGGTTCCCGTGGAGTAATAAAGCAGTCGACCATTTTTCATTGAGGGTTTGACTAAAGTTGGCATTAGCTTCTTTTCGTCCTTCTTGATTGAGATATACATTGAGGTGCATCCGGTCGGTTTGCTCCGGCTTTTTGAGTTCGATGTTAATTTGACCGGCTATACTTTCGTACCCATTCAGTACCGTTCCGGCACCTTTGCTTAGTTGCATACTATTCACCCAGGGCCCTGGGATAAATGACAAACCCTGAACGGCATTTAAACCTCTGATCCCCGGCATATTCTCTCTGCTGATGACCGTGTACGGACTAGCCAGACCTAAAAGCCGGATTTGTCGGGTACCGGTCACCGCATCAGTGAACGAAACATCCACACTGGGTGAAGTCCCGAAACTTTCGCTGAGATTACAACAGGCTGCTTTACGTAGTTCGCCCTCTGATATTTGCTCCATCTTCAACGGGTTAATGGTAGATATCTCCGTGGATTTCTTTCGGTAGGTTACTTTTACCTCATCCAACGTGACCGCAGAATTAAGATGTATGACGAGCGGTTCGTTATTATTTACCGTGATGGTATCACTTTCATAGCCGGTGTAGCTAATGACGAGTTGTTCGGAATTTGCATTTACAGGAATCTCAAATCGACCTTCTGCATCGGTAATCGTCCCTTGGGATGAGTTCAGCCAAAGCACATTGGCTCCGATGAGTGGGAGATCCTCTGCGCCTTCCGAAGTAGCTGGTTCCAATACTTGTCCGCTGACCACCTCCGTGGACTGAGAAAGAGCAGAATTTAAGAATACAAGTAAGAAAATAAGAGTTATATATATGGTTTTCATAGTTATATTTTTGGATAAAGATTATATTAGTCAGGTCTTCCCCGTGGATTGAAAAGAGTGCCTCCGTACACAATGACGTATGGAGTGTTTGGTATTTGGAAATGGATTATGATGGCTGCTGTAAAAAACACGTTTTTAAGGATTGCAAAAGGCTCGGTTCCGAAATATGGACCGATTCCTTTTTTTAATCGTCAAAAAAGAAGTCCCCATCAACCATCATAATCCTGATTTCTGGTTACTCAAACCCTGTCCGGGATAGATGGTCGGTCTTAATGAACTTTCACACCATCCCGGTAGGCACAGCAGTCGGGTAATTTCGCGTAGGCTTCTTTTGGTGCTTTTTTCTTACCGTTGTCATGTCCCGCCTGGGCTACAGCCGTGGCAATTTCATCCATATTGGTTCTTTTGGTCTTGTATGTGACGGTAAGACGTTGGGCCTCCTTGTCCCATTCAGTGAGTTTAACTCCTCTGATAAAAGCTGCTTTTTCAATGCGTTTTTCACACATTTCACAAACGCCGGTGACGCTTAAAGTGTCGGTCTGAATCTTCTTTTGAGCCGAAGCTGTCAGAGAAAAAAATGCGAAAAATAGGAAGGCTGTAAATATCTTAAATTGAGTTTTCATCTTTGATTTTTTAAAATAACAATAAATAATAGGGTGTAATTTCCGATTCTGAGCGCAGAATACGATTAATTAATGGGTTGAATTAACCGGATGGCTTTCAACCGTAAAAAATCAAAGATTGGTGCTTGAGATACAAGGGGGGAGAAGAAGTGTCCTGTGGTCCTTTGATAGGGAAGAAATCCTCGCTGATATCGGGACCATCTGAAACCTCGAGTGTCGAATAAGGAAGAACCGGCAGAGCCGCGATTTTTACGAAGAAGCGGTTAGACATGAGTGCCAATGACCTTTCTGATTCGTAGAGCAACGAGAATTCGAGATCAGTACAACATTCAGATTCATTTTCCGGAATGTTGCAGCAAGAATTGTCGTTACATGCCACAGCCTCCTCAACTTCAAATAATGCTATGCCTATGAAATCATCACCACAATAATGACTCACGCCATGGATGCCCATAGAGACAAACACATACAGTGCGAGAAGTGGTAAAGTAATCAGTTGCTGCATAGTCAATTATCTGAATAAGCAAAGATATGAAAATTAAAATTGTTGTCAAAAGAAACCATCTTTTTCATGAGGCATCGGACCCCATTTTTGGTTTTTGACCGACATTCGAATTACATAGACCCTGCGAATTCAAGGGATAATATATTTTGATTAAAAAATTGATAAGAAATATTAAATAGAAAGAACTTATCAAGCCGGAACTCCTTCAAATATCTTATATTTATCAGCAATGACATGCCATAAAGCCTAAATTGGTTGGTACGATATCGTTTTTTGTCCAACCCGATTTGTGTACGACTTGATTTTTAATTAATCCACTAGTTGATGATTATGATACACCCTCTCAATGAATGCTGATGAAAACTCCTTTATTATTCTTTAGTCTGTGCCTGATTTTGTTTTTCTCGTGCCAATCAACTTCGGTTGATTCGGGAGCACAATTAGATTCTGAGTTGGATTTATTTAACCAAAAAAACATTGTTGATCTGACCCACGATTATTCCGATGAAACGGTTTATTGGGTGACTGCCAGAGAGTTCGAGTTGGATACGGTGGCCTATGGTCATACTGAAAACGGTTATTTTTATTCTGCGTTTAATATTTCCACAGCGGAGCACGGCGGTACGCATATTGATGCCCCCATTCACTTCGCAAAAGGCAAACAGACAGTCGATGAAATTCCCCTGGAAAAATTAATGGGAAATGCGATTAAGGTGAATGTCACAGCAAAGGTGACGGACAATCCGGACTACCAAATTTCAGTTCAGGACTTTGAAAATTGGGAAAATAAACAGAATATGCAAATTCCCGAAGGCAGTATTGTATTAATTGAAACGGGTTTTTCAGCCTATTACCCCAATAAAATTAAGTATCTGGGAACGGACAAACGCGGGGAAGAAGCCTTGGATCAAATGCATTTCCCGGGCATTTCACCGGAAGCAGCAAGATGGCTGGTGAACAATAGAAATATTAACGCGATCGGGCTGGATACACCAAGTATTGATTATGGCCAATCCAAAGATTTTGAGAGTCATGTGATTTTATTGTCGCACAATATACCGGGATTTGAAAACCTGGCCAATTTGGATCAGCTCCCTGACAAGGACTTTATGGTGATCGCCCTGCCTATGAAAATCAAAGGGGGCAGTGGAGCCCCTCTAAGAATCGTAGGGGTGATTAATCAATGAGGTTACACGCCAATTCAGGCAAATCTCCTGAATTTTCAGGAATAAGTCCTTGATATCTACGACATACCCGATTTGTTGTGTTTTGGAACATCGAGGAAGCATTTATACACTTTTATTTTTGCCTTTCGCCAGGATTATTCATGAAATTAAATTTATTCAGATCCAAGGCGTGACTGAATGGAGTCGGAGTGAAATGAAGACCAAAAATGTAAATCCATTTTTGATGAAGGAACCAAAGTGCCCTCATTTTGGGAGGGCTGTTAGGAATAGTGGACTATTTCAAGGCTTTCGCAACGAAAGAGATGGATGAATTTAATTCAAACAACTTCCATATTTGAGAAATATTCAATTTCTCAAATATGGCTGATAGTGAATTAGCTATCGTTCTAACATGCCAAATTTTATTAGTTGTGGTGAATAGTTCAGGTTAGGAAACTAACTTGACATTATTATGATGTAATCAAAGATTGCTATGATAAATTATTGGTTTAGGAAAGTTAGTCCGCATTGCGGACGTCAGGTCATAGCCAGGGTCACAAGACCCTGGAATATTTGAGATGATTGATTTGAGTCCGCCTGGCGGACGACAGATCCCAGGTGACATGAGGGAATAAACACATATGAGTGCAAGACGCTCGGATGAGTTTTTAAGGATGAAAGAAATTTATTACCTTGGCTCCATGGACAGAAGACAAGCATTACGATATACCGGCTGGATCGCCGGCACTGGTTTACTGGCACCTGGGGTATTTGCTGCTTTGCAGAGTTGCCGGAATGCGCCGGAGACCGGTTCCTGGACGCCGCAGGTGCTTACAGAGGATCAAGTTAATCAGCTGACCACTTTGGCGGATACGATCGTGCCACGGACCGAGACACCCTCTGCCTCCGAAGTACGGGTTACAGAATTTGTGGATCTTCTGATGGCTGAAGTGCTTTCTGATGATCAGAAAAAATCGATTGTGGGTGGTTTAGAGGAATTAGACCAGGCTGGTGAAAAACAATTTGGAGCGAAATTCTCTGATCTTGCGGAAGAGCAACGGCATGAATTGGTTCTGAAGATCGATGATCATGCTTTTGGGATTGAATCCGCTGACGATTATTCAGCTTCGTTTCTTTCCGGTTATCGGTATCTCAAAGGCCTAATTCTAATGGCCTATTATACGTCGGAAGAAGGGGTGAAGCAAAATCTGAATTACAGGCCGGTGCCGGGTACTTATCACGGGTGTATTGACCTGCCTGAAGATGGGAAAATAATGGTTGGAAATCACATCTAAATCAAATTTACATTTAAATAGAACAGCGTGGAAAAATCATACGATGCCATCGTCATCGGATCCGGAATGACCGGCGGATGGGCAGCCAAAGAGTTTACAGAAAAAGGATTGAAAACATTGGTGCTGGAACGGGGGCGCGAGGTCAAGCACATCCAGGATTATCCGACCATGCACAAGGCGCCCTGGGAGTTTAAGTACCGAAAAATGGACGATCCCAAGGTGAAAGAAGAATACCCCATTCAGAGCCGTAAATACAACTTTAGCGAAGCTTCCAAACACTTTTTTGTCAAGGATACAGAACATCCCTATGAGCATCCGGAAGACAAACCCTATTTGTGGTTTCGTGGATATCAGACCGGAGGACGCTCAATGCTGTGGGGGCGTGGATCTTACCGATGGAGTGACTATGAATTTGATGTTCATTCGACGGACGGTCACGGGGTAGATTGGCCCTTTCGGTACAAGGATATTGCGCCCTGGTATGATTATGTCGAACGTTTTATCGGAGTAAGTGGAAGCAAAGAGGGGTTGAAGCAATTTCCCGATGGGCAGTTTTTGGAACCTATTGAGTTGAATTGTGTGGAACAGGAAGTCAAAAGCAGACTAGAAGCCCACTACCCGGATCGAAAATTGATCCCAAACCGGATCGCCCATTTGACCAAGGTCGAACCTGGGCAGTTTAAAGGGCGCTCCCAATGCCAAAACCGAAATTTGTGCCACCGGGGGTGTCCGTTCGGCGCGTACTTTAGTAGTAACAGCTCCACACTACCTGCTGCCGCGGAAACGGGGAACTTAACGATGGTGCATCATGCCATCGTAGAATCCATTCTGTATGATGCAAATAAGGATAGAGCCACGGGCGTACGAGTGATTGATGCCAATTCTCGGGAAGTCACGGAATACAAGGCGAAGGTCATTTTCTTATGTGCATCGACCATTCCTTCCACTGCCATCCTGATGCGATCCACCTCCAATCGATTTCCGAATGGGCTCGGTAATACCAGCGGTGTTTTGGGCCATTATCTGATGGATCATCACAAAGCAGTTGGTGGAAGAGGACGATTTGAGGGGATGCTGGACAAGACGTATTCCGGGTTCCGACCCGGGGCGACAGCTATTCCCCGGTTTGTTAATCTCGAGACTAAAGAAAAGACATTCTCAAGAGGGTACGGCATCTGGGGAGGCGCCAGTCGATCCGGGCTGAATATGAACCAAGCCGGGATCGGTGCAGATCTCAAAAAGCGTATAACACAGCAAGGCCCCTGGACCGTGGGACTGGCGGCCTATGGAGCCTGCATCCCCTATTATGAGAACAGAATAGAACTCGACCCGGAGAAAAAAGATGACTGGGGACTTCCGCTGGTGAAAATTACCGCGGAGTTCAAAGAGAATGAATTTGCCATGCGCAAACACATGGAAGAGCAAATTCGAGAGATCCTAGAAGTGATGGGATTGTCTGACATTCGAACCTATGCGAATACTCCGGTCCACGGCGATTCCGTCCATGAGATGGGGACGGCCCGGATGGGACGGGATCCGGAGACTTCTTTCCTGAATGAATACAACCAAAGCCACGAGGTCCCCAATTTATTTGTCACGGATGGTTCGGCCATGACGTCTTCAGGACACATGAGCCCATCGTTGACCTATATGGCATTGACGGCGCGGGCGTGTGATTATGCAGTGAAGCAGATGAAGTCCAATAATTTTTAATGGTGAATTTTTAATTGAGGGTTTGTAGTTTGGTTCTTGGCCGTTGGTTTATTCCTTGCGTTTTGAAGGGTAGCCTTACTTTGTGACGGTATGTTTGAGTAGGTGGTTGAGTTTGTGGTTTGGTATATTAACATTGTCCTGCCGAAGAATACCATCTGTATTGATGTATAGACGAGTGAATAAACAGAACAAACCAGTTTTTAGAGTTGTATTGCGGCTTGGCATCTATCTTTTGCGAGGGTTTAGTAATTTACGGGTATGTAAGAATTGTAGGCGAAAGTGTATTCGTCCGGCCACTCTAAAGCCTTCATTTTCTGGTGCCATACATTTGCAGAAAACCCTGTAACGGCGGTTTTAACCGCTGATTTTTGGTGAATAAATTCTCTGCTGTATAACCTGACGAACTTAGTTCCTGGTGCAGTAGTATATTAGCTTTCTACTGAGTGATTGGAAGTCTGATATCCCGGTTAGCATCGCAATCTCATTCAGTCGAAAAACAGTACGACTGTTCTGGTATATGCTTAAGATGATATCTTTTTCTATGATCTGTGAACTGTACATTACAAAAATTCGTGTGTTCAGTTCACATCATAAGAAAAAAACGGTGAAAATTAAAATTCGATTTGTGGATTTTAAATCCTGAACCTTAATTTAGGGACCTTCCACCTGATGTCGGCTTATATATCCGTCTTGTAGTTTTCGATTCATGAGATTAGTTGCGGCCAAGGATTATTTTATTCTTGTTCCGAGTCTTTTGTCATTTGGATCTCTCCTACAATCCCAGATCATTATAATTAGAAGCAGTTGATCGAATATTTCATATACTATCTAATAATCTCCGGTTATTAATGCTCGGACAGAATTGTAATCTGTCTTTGTTCCTAACAAAGGATTGCCAGACAACAAAATGATGCTTTTATTAATTTTGGTGTTTAATTTGTTACTATAACTCGTACTTATATTTCTTTGGACATAGCACTCAAGAATGTTGTATAAGTCAGATTTAGCGTCTGTTGACCATTCTATTTAGTATTCAACCATTGATCAATCTCTATTTGTAGATCGTTGTGTGAGGTCGTCATATTTCGTTTTAATTCATTTCTTGCTACATCAACTCGTTTTTTCTGATAGTCGCTTAATTTATATTCACCTTCAGAAACCTTTGATTCAAGAATGGTCTTGATGGCATTTAGAAAGGATGCATCTTCAATGTGAGATAGATGTTCGGTTATAATATGTCTTAATTCAACTGTACTCATCGTAAGCTATTTATCCAAAAATACTCAATTTTTAAAATCTATCCTGACTGACGGGTTTTATTTAATGCTGTGAATTCCGTTGGCATGCATAACGATCTATTTTTTTTAACTAGTGCATGCGGAAGTAAGTTCGTATTGGTAAGCGAGGTAGTGGTGTCAGACACTTGCTGGGTGAGCTTTGCGCGTCAGGGTAGTGTCTGGCACCTGAATAACGGATACTCACCAGAAAGTGTCAAACATTCCCCGCTCGCTCTTATCTCATCTCAAATGTCAGACACTAATGCTGAGAATACCCATACGGACTTCGTGCACTAGCAAATCAATAAAACCCTCCGACTTTACAAATTTCATTATTTTTCCCTTAGATCCAGCTTCAAGCCCATAGCTTCAGACAAAAGAAAAAGGTTGGATATGCAGAAATCTTCCCCTTTTTGATCCTGGAGATATACGGTCGATGTTTTCCGATTTTCAGCGCTAGTTCTTCCTGATTGAGTATAACTTCCTTTTTTTCATTAAACTTTACTATCCTTACTTTCATTCCAATCCCAATCCCCTTCTAATTTTCTTTTGTGAACTATCTTTTCATATTCCATACCGTCTTCAATTCTATGCAGCATGGCTTTTGCACCAGGGGAACTATTCATTAAGTAAAAAGCTATTGAGGAGTCAAAATATTCTTGATGGACTTTATTATAAAGAGATTGGATTTTTTCTATTACAATCCCAAATTTTTCTCTAGTGGCCTTTTCGAGAGGTTTTACACCTGGTTTTTTCATAGACAAATCATAATCTATGTGGACTATCTTTTTATTCCTCCAATCACGACAAAATTTGGATGCCTCACACAATTCCTTGATAGCTGATGCAAACTCGGATTGAAAAGATTTATCTTCAATAAAATCTTCAACAGCTCTAAGTGTTATGTTTCTTTTACCCACTGATTTTTTGGGGTCCGTAATTCTTGTGACTCCTATTAATAGATGATTCCACAAAACCCTTTGTATTGTATAGAAGAAAAATGGAGCAGCTTCATTCATTAGTAATATCCTGGATTCTTTTACCCCATATAATTCTTTGAATTCTAGCCACTGATAAGTTAACCTGATGATTTCATTGTGAAGCGAATAAAATAGGGTTCCAAATTCCTGGCCTAATTTATTCACCATTTTAGCTTTTATTTCATTTGCTGTTTTGAAGCTCATAGATCATTCTTTTGATTGATGTATCTCTTAAGATGAAAGGCACACTTGAAGGTGCCGTAGTGAGCGAAGCCGAACTGTGCCTTCCATCGGGATATCATCCCACACTTTCCTCAATCAATTCAATCTCTTCCTCCGTCAGATCGTATAACCGGTATACCATTTGGTCAATTTCAGCTTCCAGAGCGGAGGTGTCGGCGGTGGTGGGATTGTCGGCTTTGATATTCATAATATCTTCAACAAGTTCTCTGATGTGGTCAGCTTTTATAATGGGAAGCTGTTCGAGATATTGTCGAATAAACCGGTAATAACCTCCTCTTATGGTTTGCGTCAAGTTTGAATACACAAAGAGTATTAATTTAGAATTCAGTAATCCCAAATCTGATTTTGTAAGACCTGGCATTATGTAGGCTGTATTCACGGAATAAAATCCTTTATTGTCCAATAGCGCTTCACAACGTATGGCAATATCAGGTAACATAACTTTCTCTTTTTCAAATTCATCGTAGTAATCACATGAACGTAATTCCCACCAATAATCTCCCTGATCATAGCGCGCCTTGGCTTTTTTCTCGAAACTTTGAAGGTGGGCACAAATAGCCGGAAACTTTTCTTGTAATTTATTCCATGCATCAGATTTATTCAAGTCGCCAAACCATTTTTTTGTAATGCCAGTTTTAAATAAAATAAGAAATTTATCACTCTTCGGAGGACGGTATCGTTTAATGTCCCGACCGGCTAAAAACGGTTTAATAATTTCAGCACTGTTGGGATCTTTATCAATAATTTTATCCTGAGTGCCACGATCGATAACGAAAGCTGCGTTAAGTCCGGTTAATAGACCACGATATATCTTGCCGCTTACATATTCTCCCAAAGGAACCCCTTTGCTCTTTATCTTTTTCAACAGATGCTGAACTTGTACATCTACGAGGTTCCATCCATCATTAGACAGCAACCTTTGATCGTCTTTAAAAGCGTTTTGCTTAATGTACTCCTTCAAATTTTGTTCGAAATCGAGGGTATGAACATCAACTGCGGTAAATTCATCTGACTCAGGAGAAGATTTGCTCATATGCCAGATACAAGGATAAGTGGTGGCTTCTTCGAAAACAGGAAGGTCGCCAAAATCGATGATGCTTTGTATGTTGAGTAAATTTGCCCATTGCCTTAACTTAGACCCATACCTGGATCGCATCCACTTATTGGGCAAAATATAGATAAACTGGCCATCGGTTCTTAATAGCTGTACTCCACGTTCTACAAAGTAGACATAAAGATCAGCAGTGCCTGTACCTGTCGTATAATTTTGGGTTAAGTAAGGTTTTGATTCTTTGAATTCTTCTTGTCGGATGTAGGGCGGATTCCCGATCACCACATCAAAACCCACAAAGTCTCCTTCTTCATCCAGCACTTCCGGAAACTCAAACCGCCATTCGAAAGCATCCTCATAGATTTTATTAGCCTTGATTTCATCGATTTCTGCTTCCAGCTTTTCGATGCTTTTGGTTTTCTTTGCCACCTTTTTGTCCCAGGCGGCTTTTTCCTTTTTTGCCATCTCAAAAAGCTGGCCTTGATTGGTCAGCTGAAAAAGTTCACCGGACAATTTATTGAGCTTTCTCACCTTGGGATCGTTGCGGTTGATTTCGCTGCGGAAGTCCCACTTGATCCCGTCCATCAGTCGTTCCATTTCCCGTTTCTGTTCCTTCGTTTCCGCATTGCGGTATGTATCGACCGCTATACGATAACCGTCGATGGTCCATTTGCTGCTCTTGAGGGCTTTGCTGAGGTCGGCATCCAGGTCAAACCGGCTAATCAGGGAATTCCCGCACTTGATGTTGATGTCGATATTGGGCAGTGTCTCCAGCTCGGTTTCGTTCTTGTAATACGCGTTTTTCAGCAACTCGATCCACAAGCGCAACCGGCATATCTTGACCGAGTTCGGATTAATGTCGACACCAAACAAACAATTTTCGATGATGGTTTGCTTCTCGTGAAAAAGCGTTTCCTGGACCCGCTGGCTTTCTCGGTTATTGGGTCGGTAATCAAACAGGTGTCCGTCACCATCGGTAATGATCAACTCGTCATTCTCCACTTCTATAAAATAATCTCGCAGTAGTTTCCCATCTTTATCTTGCAATACGCGGAGCTCACTTTTCAGTGCGATGATTTCATTGAGGGCAGAGACGAGGAAATGGCCGGAACCCACAGCCGGGTCACATATTTTGAGGTTGTTGATTACTTCATTGACAGAATTCTTATCGATCCGATCCCCGATCTGATTGTACACATCGGTAATGGATTCCATATTCACGCAGTTCTGATGTCCGCTTTCAATGATTCGCTCATTCATTTTCTGGATAAAGGCCTTTCGTATCGTCTCCCGGCACATATACATGGTGATAAATCCTGGGGTGAAGAAGGAGCCATCTTTGTACCCGTTGATTTTTTCAAAAATCAATCCCAGGACCGATGCATTGATCAGCGTTTTATTTTCTTCCTGGATGGTTTCTGAACCTTCACTACTGAAGTCATAGGCATTCAGAAAATCAAATAAATATTCGAGCGTGGTCAAATGTCCGGTACGCTTTTTCCCCCGATCATCTTTCAATACGGTAGAAATTACATTGTCGGTACGCCACAACCATTCTATCGCCCTCATTGGAATCGACAGATTGCGATGGGTTTATCAGCGCGAGGTGAATATGTGATGCCTGTTTTTATCATCAGTGTGGGAATCGGGACCCATGTTCTCCACAAGGGGGGAGATTTTCGAAGTACCTATTAAAGTATCGCTTTGAAGATCAGGACCAGCCGCAAAACATTCCTCCACATTGGTTACAGCATTAAGGACTTTTATGAACCTAATTATCTGATGTTGGGGTTGGGGTTCCGGTTTAAAAGCAAAACTCCTTCTTTGTTCGATTAGGTGCACTGTGAAGCGTGCAACGACACATGTTTCCTGAACTCTACTCCATTGCGCTATGATTTTGTCACGTGGAGTGATTTGAACTTATAGAAAACTCCAACGGATTTGTCATTATTTTTTAATCCATCTACTGAGTCCACTCCAGAAAGTCATATTTTAAAATGATTAGCCCCGGTGCTTTAGCCCGGGGTATCTATCATGACGCACATATTGGCTTTAGCCATTAAAGTGCAAATCATTCAGGGCTTAAAGCGCAATATAATTTTGCATTATCATCCCCGGCCTAAAGGCAAGGGGCTACTAAAACAATAAACTGACTTTTCGGAGTAAGCTCATCTATTTATTATTCGGCTCGGCAATCTTCCTCACGCTCTAAACGTACTCACAAGCTTACCGATCCGACAACTAGCCTGGGATCGGTAAGTCTGTAGGCTGCCTGAAGAAGGGAAGGATTGCCGAGCCTTAAAATAGAGTTATACCATTTGAATTCATAATTGCCGCATATATTCCGAAATATTCTTCGATTCTCTTCGTCAAAAATACTCTGTGTAACTCCAGACATATCTCCGTTTACCCGTCAGTCTCGTCCAGCCACCCATGCTTCTTCAAAATACGAATCCCCATCACCCGTACATCAGAAGCGTTCTCATGCGTTTTGGTGAAGGGATTAAAAGATTCCGATAGATGGGGGATGGGCCGGTTAAATAATCCGATGTACAAAATATCTTTCTGGGGAATGGACACCATAAAAGCTCGGAAACCGCCCTGCCAACCGGTATGGGAGATGATTTTTGCATCAAACTCATTTCCTTCGTTCTCCTTTTCGGCGATGAACCAACTGTAACCCACATCCGGATCTTTGGAGCTCTTCCAGTTTTCCGGATTGGTGATCTGCCGGGATCGCTCAAGCACTTCTTGGGGCAAAAAAACAGCGTTTTGGATCGCTTTTTCATACCGGGCCAGATCCAGCACCGACGACCAGACTCCGCCATTACCTGCCGCTGCAAAGGTGGGCTCTTCACCGTAGTCCCGTTCTTCAAATCCGTGCTCTGTGCGAATGTACCCGTGGGCCACCCCTTCCTGCGGATAGGGACCATCGGTGATTTTACTATGGATCATTCCGGCTGGATCAAATATGTTTTCTTTGATATAGGATTGCCATTTTTGGTTGGTGACCTTTTCAATAATGAGAGCCAGTCCGTTGTACGCCGGATTGGAATATTCAAATCTCGAACCCGGTTCGAAATTCAGGGAGTCAGTATACTTGAGAGGCTCAAAATTCTCTTCGTCTTTCGCGGTCAGGTAAAATTCAAATTCGCCATCGACGTTTCTGGAATCCGGCAAACCGGAAGTATGAGTGAGCAAATGCTTGATCTGAACTTTCTTTGCAATAGCCGGATGGTCAAAATCTTTGAAATATTTCTGGAGATCATCCTCCAGGGACAGCTTTTGGGCCCCTTCGAGGATGAGAATGCCATTGGAGACAAAAGTTTTGGAAATAGACCCTGTATTGAAGACCGTATTGGGGGTGATGGGTTCTTTTGAATCCACATCTTCGACGCCGTAGCTTTTGAGAAAGATGACTTCGTCGCCTTTCTGGACCAGAACCACACCCCCCGGCTCATTATCGCTGAACTTAGGGTCAAAAAGATTTTCAAAATCTGAAACTACATCCATTTTTGGCTTTGTACATGAAGTGAGCAAGAGGAGGATAAATATAAAATGTTTCATACCAAAATGTGATAAATAGTTGTCCTTTTATCACCCTGCTTCTTCAGTAGATTGTTTTCCATTCCGTATAACAAGTCTCTGCTGGCAGTGCCCGGTGAAATGTCTTTAAATATATTCATATACTCTTTTCTGGAGAAAGTTTTACCGGTGAATATGGTGATAAAATATTTCATTCTATCCTGAGATGAATTTAGGCTGGTTTGGACTTTTAACAGCTCATTGAATGACTCATCAATGGCAGATAACATAAACCCAATAAAGGGCTTCATGCAGGTATAACGCATTCGCACACCGTAACCTTCCTTTCGATATGTTCTGTTTGCATATTTGGCTTGCAAAACCATATATATCGTCGAAAAGATAGTGATGTATATGCTGCAGTCCTCTGGTCGTACCTATTTCTATTTGATTAATATCACCAGTCTTAAACAATTAAATGGCCTATTCCAAGCGGGCCGAATAACCTGACAGCGTCTGGGAAAAGGTGGCTTAAGGAATACTTCTGTCCTCGATTCTGATATTCTTCTGGAGTGCTAAATGCTGACCTGTCAGCGTTTGTGGGTAGCATTAAAAACGATAGGTCTTTTCCATGCTTTTTTTGTCTGCATTTTTCATATCTAATCAAAGATAATACACCCCTCTTTACTTTTACTTTTTCTTCGACCTCGAATACGCATACACCGATGCTCCCACTACCCCGGCTTCATTTTTGAGCGTCGCCGGGATGACCTGATAGTCCACTTTGATTTCATCCTCGTATTTCGAGAATTTTTTACTGATGCCACCACCGATGATTACGGTGTCGGGTGAGAACAACCGGTCAAGGTGTTCCAGATAACCATTGAACCGCTCGCCCCATTCACTCCAGGACAAGTCGGCTTTTTTTCGGGCAACGTTGGATACATAGCGCTCGTAGATATCACCTTTGTACAGCATATGCCCCAATTCCGTATTCGGAATCATCTGTCCCTCATAAAATATGGCTGAACCGATGCCTGTACCTACGGTGAGAAAAATAATCAGACCATCCTTATCGACCTTACTTTTTCCAAAATTTATCTCAGCAAAACCAGCTACATCGGCGTCATTCGCCACATAGATATCGGTGTTGAATTCTTTTTTGAAGTACTTGGCAATATTCTTTTTGTACCAGCTTTTGTCAACATTAGTAGCTGACCAGGCCTTCCCTTTTTTTATAATGGCCGGAAAACCAACCCCGATGATGCCTTTGTAGTCAGAAAACTGCTCTTCCATAGCTGTATGAATGACCTGAGCCACAGCTTCTGGTGTGGATGGTTTGGGTGTCAGATATTTGTAACGCTTGGTCAGTAATTTTCCGGTAGTTACATCGGTGATGCCCAACTTGATTCCCGTGCCTCCAATATCAATTCCCAGAATACCTTTCGATTTTTTCATTTTATTTTATTTCGGTGATTTTCATCGTAATGTCTTCTACCGGGCGGTCACCGGCACCGGTTTGGGTTTTAGCTATTTTATCGATAACGTCCAGTCCCTTGATGACCCGGCCAAATACCGTGTATTGGCCATCAAGAAAGGGCGTTCCGCCTTCCTTTTCATAGGCTTCTATTTCTTCTTCACTATAGTCTTGGTTGTTCCGTCGGCCAAACATTTTTAGGTCATCCTTGGAAACCGGTCCTCCATGAACAATATAAAACTGAGACCCAGAAGATTTTTTTTCTGGGTTCACCGGGTCACCTTGCCGCGCAGCTGCCAGCGCTCCTTTGAAATGTTTGTGACCGGCATCCAATTCAGCAGGAACTTGATATCCCGGACCTCCGGCACCTAGTCTTGCGTTGGAATCTGCATTCCGAGATTGCGGATCTCCACCCTGCACCATAAAGCCATCGATGACCCGGTGAAAGAGCAGATCATCATAGAAACCTTTGCGGGTGAGATCTAAAAAGTTTTTTTGGTGTTGCGGTGTATCATCGTACAATTCCACGATCATATTACCGTACGGTGTTTCTATTTCCACCAATGATTTTTCGGGTGATGCAACCATAATATTTTTGGTTCGTTTTGTTGATTTTTTATCGTTTATAGCTTCCAGAGTGACGGTATATACCCCTGGTTTGTAGAATATGTGCGAAGGATTTTGAAGAAAGCTGGAATCCCCATCTCCAAAAGTCCATTTGTAAAAATCTGCTTTTTTTGATTCATTTTCAAATTGAATCTCTGCAGGTGCTGGTTTGGCATCTTCTACAGCAGTAAATCTGGCCACGGGTCGGTTGCACGATGACACGACCAGGACGAATAAAGCTAAGAAAAAATAATTACTGTTCATGGGTGTTGTCCACTATTTTCATATACATTCTAACATCATCGACCGGACGATCATTGGGGTCTGAGGAAAGTCTTGAAATATTCTTTACTACATTCATCCCGTCTTTTACTTCACCAAAAACCGAATATTCTTTATCAAAAGAAGGTATACCCCCGACAAGTTTGTACAGACGTCGTTGTTCCGGTGTATATTTGAATCCCTTTTCTTTTTCGACCTGATCCAGATCTCTGTCTGTGACAGGATGGCCCATGACAATAAAAAACTGAGAACCGGATGATTTTTTGATTGGATTGACACTATCTGGTTTTCGGGCACCTGATACGGCACCGTAGGTATGAACAAATTGAAAGTCGGGTTGAATGGTGTAATCCAGCTCACCGCGCCCCAGAAACTTACCGGGTAAAGCGTGTTTTGATTCCGGATCTCCGCCTTGGATAATCATGTCAGGAATGACCCGATGAAACAGCAAGCTATCATAAAAACCATCCTCCACCAGTTGAACGAAGTTTTTACGGTATTCCGCCGTTTCTTCATAAAGCTGAAGCGTAATCTTGCCCTGATTGGTCGTTATTTCGACTATTTGTGGTTTTTCTTTTGCACACCCGAAAAGGCAAACGCTCAAAACCAAAGCCCAACAGTATGCTGTAAATCTACTCCACCGATACTTCATCCTCGAATACTTTTGCTTTAAAATAGTGTATGACCTTATGCTTAAGCCACTCTTCCTGATCTTTCACCCCTTTAATATCGAATGGTTTCAACTGTTCGAAGTGGGGCCATCCCTCTTCATCCAGAGCATGAAACTGGTAATAACCCTCCATCTCGAGTAACGTGCATACTGCTACATTCATCAAGTCACGTTTTTCTTCCTTTGTCCATTCTTCCTTGGCCTGGCCAAGTTCTCTGATTCCGATTAACAATAAGACATTGTTTAGGTCAGGTAGTTTTTCCTGATCCATCAGATCCTTGAGAAAATGCCGGATCCGTAGCCATTCAAAATCAATTTCCCACGCTTCCATAATTCTCATTTATTACGAAGGCAAAGGTACCAAAACAGTTTAATTAGTCCTATTTTTTCTGTCGAAATGAAAGGTTTACTGCCCGGATAGCAGCTGGCCAAGATGCTAAAAAACAAATGAGAATGACGACCGATATGCCCAGAATGAAATCAGTTCCATGCAGTTCACTGGGGTAGCTATCCACGATCATGCTCTCACCCATCCGTAAGAGTCCGAATGTTTTGTGTAGCCAATATATAAGCAGGGTTACGCCGGTTCCGGTCAGGATACTGGTCAACGCATAAAATCCGCCCAATTTGAAAATGATTCGGCGAATATCTTTTTTTTGTGCACCCATTGCTTTGAGTATACGGAAATGATCACTTTTCTCAATCACAATCATCCAGATGCATCCGACCAGATTAAATGCGATCAAAATGATTGTAAAAATCACAATGATATATCCGATCCATTTTTCGATATTCATCAGTTTGTACAAGTCTTCATCCTGCTGATAATTGTTACGGATGATTATTTTTTGTTCATTGAAAATGTGGTGCAGCGATTGGCGAACCCGGTTTTCTGCACCCTCATCCGCTAGTTTGATTTGTAATCCGGTATAGACAGTGTCCGGGTAGCCGATTAAGGAGCGCACAAAGTCCAGCGGCGCATAGGCATGACCAGAACCTTCTTCCTGAACGACGCTAAATGTACCTGAAGGGTAAATCACCTGCCGGCGAAGCAAGTCCTGGCCCAGGAAGGTAGTACCTGAAGAACGAGGAAAGAAGGTCTCAACGGGTTGAAAGGGATCATTGATCACCACATTCAGATTTCTCTTTAATGTGGTACCGAGGATAAGCTGAGGCTCGCCCTCCATGTACAGTTCCAGCGCACCCAATGAGCGGTAGGGGCGGAGGTCGACCACCGAAAAATAATTTTCAGGCACACCGTAGAGACTAGCCACCAGATTATTGTTGTCATACGAAAATAATACGGTTTCTTCCAACACCGGAGCTGCTGCAGCTACCCCGGTCAAAGCGGTCACTTCTTCGAGTTGCTGTGGCGTAATATCCATGGTTTTTCCACGCTCCGAAGCGATGTAAAGATCCGGGTTGGTTTGGCTAAACATGGAAAGAAGCAGACCCTCAAACCCATTGAAAACACTGCCTACCAGCAAAAGCACCGTGAACCCAATGGTTAATCCAATCACACTCAATGCGCTGATGTAATTGATGAAGTGATTTTTCTTGCGTTTATAAAAATACTTCCAGGCGACCTGAGTTGATATTGACATCAAAATGGTTTAAATTCTTTTCGATTATATATACACCAGTACACATGGTGTTTTAGCGGACAAGGAATAAAACCTTTACGGTCCAGATTTTGGATAGCCAATGAGAAGGTATTTGATCGTGCTTTACCTACAACGAACAAGTCGTTTGCTGTACAATCTGAATTGAATTGATCACTGGCTTATATCTGGTGCGCTTTGTCCCATGCCCATGGAAACATATATCGCGTTCTGTATTTTAGATCGATAATTGTGTAAACTTAATAAATTCGGTCGATTTGGATAGTTTGGGTAGGTGCGATTGGATAAAAAAATGTATACCAGTTCATTGGCAGGATCTGCCCACGCAGCCGTTCCGGTGAATCCATAATGACCAAAAGTATCGGGACTGGCTAACGAGGCGATATTGCACCTCGAATCCGGAACGTTAAGACTTTTCATATCAAAGCCTATTGCCCGGCGGGTCTCCAGAGGATGCCGGGTAGTGAATTCACGGACGGTGGATGGCCGATATATCTGCTTCCCGCCATATTGACCTTCATTGAGCAGCATCTGAAAAAACACCGCCAGATCCCGACTGTTGGAAAACAGACCGGCATGCCCGCTGATTCCATCCATCATGGCAGCACCCATGTCATGTACAAAGCCATGTACGGTTGAATGTCTGAAGTATCCGTCCTCTTCGGTCGGAACAATCTTTTCCAAGGGGAAGTATTTGGCGGGCTGGAAGGAGGTATGTACCATTCCCAGTGGTTCATAAACTTGTTCCCGGACATAGTTATCCAAAGTTTGACCGGTAACCTTTTGAACGATGCGGGCTATCAAATAAAACCCCAAATCACTGTACTTATATGAGGTGGAGCTTCGCAGGGGACTGTCCAGGATCAATTGAAATATGGTGTCGGGGTAGTCTGCACGAAGGAACAAATTGGGCGATACTTCGTGTGGAAAATCCTCGGAATATTGAGTTCTGTAATATGTGGCACTCGGCAAACGAGATTTGTCTGTATTGAGTGTAGACATGTAAAAAGGAATCCAGGGTTTGAGCCCGGCGCGGTGTGCCATAATATTGCGCAGGGTAAGGTGGGCTTTGTTTGTATTGACAGTTGCAGGCAGATAGGTACTGATCGGGGTGTCGAGATCAACGACTCCATTTTCATACAATTTCATAATGGCTGCTGTTCCGGCAACCACTTTTGTTACACTGGCCAGATCATAAATGTCATATTGATTAACCGGAATTTGCTTTTCATAGGTATGATAGCCAAATGCTTTTTGCATAACAATCTTGTTGTTTTTTGCAATAAGGATTTCACAGCCTGGCATGGCTTCCTCAAAGAAAGCTGCATTGACCAGTGAGTCGATTTTTTGATGAAGTTTCCTTCCGTTGATTCCAACGGATTCGGGTAAGCCGTACTGCAGAACTTCTGCACTGGCTGTCGTAATGCCCTGATTGAAAGTACTGATTGGTGAGGCGGTGACCGGTAATCTTCCGCTAAATTTTTCTTTCCCGAACAAGGCCCTGGCCATATTGGATTGGGTAAATCCATCGTCACTGTAGCCGACCGCTATTGTTTTTACCGGATCAAAGAAGGTCAATGAATAGGGACTGCCAAATACAACCAATACTACTTCGTGCTGTGCAGCGAGTTGATTGATGAGATGTACTTCGGATTTGTTGAGTCCAAAATTTCTCGAAGCATATTTTGACATATCGTGCAAGCTGATAATAAAGGTACTTGCTTGCTCTTCTTTCAGAGAATCAAAGACACGACGAGTAGTTTGGAGATCTGTGGATTGGTATTGCCGGGCTTTCGTGAATTTTGATAATTCTTTTTGAAATGGAGTTTCTGAACTTGCCCCCAGAGCCACGCTGATGATGTTTTCACCGCCGTTTAACGGAACCACGGTGTTTTCATCACGGACCAGCGTTGCGGCGGCACGGATGAGTTCTTCTTTTAAAAGAATGGCAGAATCAGTGTTCAGCTTCTGTGCGATGTTATGTGTTGTCAATGAAGGTGGTGGCTGATTCAAGCCGATCTGGTATTTGTATCGAAGGATTTTTTTGACACTTTCAGCCAGCCGATCTTGTGAAATGACGTTGTTCGTCACCGCTTGTTTAAGTTTTTGTACAGCCAGAGGAAGGTTGTTGGGGAGAAGCAAAAGATCATTGCCTGCTTGGAATGCTTTTAATTCCACGATGCCATCCGGCCAGTTTGCACTTACGGCTTTCATCTCGAGCCCATCGGTAATGATGAGGCCTTCAAAGCCAATAGAGTCCTTGAGCAGATTGGTGATCGTATTGTATGACAGACTGGAAGGAATTTTATCCCGGTCATCCAGCGCGGGGATGTTCAGATGTGCGACCATAATGCTGGCCAGGTCTGTTTTTGCCAGAGCTGTAAAAGGGTATAGTTCGATGTTTTTGAGCCGATCCAAATCGTGGTTGATGACTGGCAGCGCATGATGAGAGTCGACATCCGTGTCACCGTGACCAGGAAAATGCTTGGCGCTGGCAAGGATTCCATGATCCTGAAGCCCCTTCATATACATGTAGGATTTGGCGGTTACATTTAGTTTGTCCTCTCCGAACGACCGGTCATTAATGACGGGATTGCGTGGGTTGTTGTTGATATCAACTACCGGGGCAAAATTAAAATTCACACCAATGAGTTTGAGCTCTCGGGCTATTTCTTTCCCCAATCGATAAATGAGTTCATTATTTTGAATGGCGCCCAATGTCAGTTGCCGCGGGAAAGTAACAGCATGTTCTTTGAACCGCATGGAAGGCCCCCATTCTGCATCCATGGTGACAAATAAAGGGATGTCTGCAAGTGATTGGTATTTATTAACTAGCTCAATCTGCCGTGCGGGAGTCCCCTGGAAAAAACAAAGCCCACCTACCTTATATTTTTCGATCTGTCGGGTGACAGACTGGATGTGGTCTTCGCCCAGATCCGAATGTGCCCGAATGATAAACAGTTGACCGATACGTTCGTCCAGGGTCATATTTCTATACACAGAATCCACCCATTGTGCCTCCTGATCCTGCGGATGGTTTTCTTGAGCTTTGGCGTGGTCATAGACGGTTGGTGCCATTAAAAACAACAGCAAAAGCAAAGCAATTGAAATTATGCTGCCTGTTTTAAACAAATTACCCATTGAAATATTCACTACAATTCCTCTTTTTTCTATGCGTGTTAACTTTGAACGAGCCTGCCCTGGAGGGTGCTTAATCAGGGGATGTTTTTAAACCTGCAAATACAATACCAATCCGGACAAGAGCTGTTCATACTATCCTATCGGTGTGAAAAATAAGAAAGTACGCTCACATTTGGGATATAATTTTCAGATTTTCATTATTTTTAAAACGATGACACCTTCGGATGTTGAAAGTCTTGCAAAATATACGCCTGGACGAAGGTGAGCTGTTTTAAATTTCCGGGTCTCCTTTCTTCTCAATTGTATTGATGTTATCACCTGCCCTTGGACATCATATAGTTGACCCTGCACCGGTAATGTGGATTGGTTCTCAACATACATATAATTCTGAGCAGGGTTGGGGTATATTCGTAAAAAATGATCGGGGGGGATCCTTTTGTCAGTTGATGTAGGCTGATATTGCTTTGCCAGTTGGACTGCATTGACGGCGTCGATTCGACCAAATCCGTAAACAAGATTGGGATGAAGATCTGATCCACAGGGGTTATCCCGGACTGGAAGGGCACTTTCGGTGAGAATCCTTCGCAACAGATCAGGACGCCCTCTAAATGCCGGGTTGGCTTCAATAACCAATGCAGCTACACCAGCTGCAATCGGTGCTGAAATACTGGTGCCACTACTTTTTACAAAGGTTTCGTTGGGGTAGATTGAAGTGATACCCTGACCTGGTGCTACGACGTCAGGTTTGATGATCTGTGTTTGCTTTACAGGACCCCGACTGCTAAAATCGGTGATGCTGTCGGTTTGTCCTGTGGCACCTACCGTAAATACAGAGGAAAATATCGCGGGCGGGTCCATGAGCGAGGAACATCCTTTTCGACCCGTATTCCCCGCCGATGCTACCACAAAAATTCCGGCTTGCGTCAATCGGGCAGTTGCGGAGTCAAGCAACCAATAATTCGCAGGTACACAACCTTCATTATAGGGACATGACCAACTGTTATTAATGATGTCTGGAGCAAGGGCTGGGTTGGGGTTTTGTCCGTGCAAGTCGGTGGGGGCCAGGCACCATTCCAGACCTTTGAGATAGGTCGAAAGATGACCTTTCCCCCGATCCATTATTCGGGAACTGATCCACTGAGTTCCTGGTGCGATCCCGGTGAAATGTTTTTCAGATACCCCGGTGATCAATCCCATCGTAAAAGTTCCATGACCATGATCATCACATGGTAAAACAGATTGGTAGCCACATGGGTTTGTGGAAGCTTGTTCACCGGGTGTGGAATAATATTTTAAAGCATCGTGCCAGTTGTGATTATGATTGACAGCGCCGTTATTTTGGAGGCCCCGGTAATTGTTTTTCAAAAAAGTGTGTTCCCATTTCATTCCAGTGTCGAGACCTGCGACGACCACACCCTGACCGGTAATCCCCGTTTGCCATACGGAGTCAGCCCGGATGTGGCTGATTCCCCAGTGCAACAAACTATCTACTCGGCGAGTGGATCCAGGGACAGAAACTTCCGGTGGTACGACCAGAGGGAAATCAGGGAGAATGGAAGTCAGATCAGGGTGAGTACTCAGTCTTCGAAGCGTCATACTATCTAGTCTGGCCTGTACCGCATTGATAATATAGAAAGAATAATGAGGTACTTTCCAGGAACTCAGAGAATCAAGTAATCGGCTCTGGGAATGCGTAGCTGCTCGAATAAGCCCTTCAAACATCCGTGTCGTTTTTTCAGATTTGGGAAGGTCGACGGGTATCGGTTCATGCTGATTCTGCTGGCGGAAAACCAAAATGCAGGACAGGGTATCTTCGATGGCAAAATTTTCATGGATTAATGGATGAATATCCACCAATGGTGTTTCCTGCCCCGAAAGGCAGGACACTTTTATGAGACAGATAATCAGAGGAATTTTCCAGGGAATCATAGGTTGTGAATTTGTACTAAGATAAGATTCTGTGGTTTCTTTTGAGTATATTTCTCGCCGCTTATATTGTATAAACGGATTAATTTAGAACTGACCCATGACTCTCCACGAATTTCTGACATTGGTAGACCACCATAGTTTTATCATATTCTACTATGGGTTTTCGATGCTGTTTTCTGTGCTCCTCGGGTTGCTTTTTCTTCATAAGATGGGGCATCCCAAGGTGTGGAATTATTTTTTTTCCTTCCTGCTTTATATGATGAGTGTGCTGGGGATGTTTTCACTTATAATGGCCTTTTATCAGTGGATAACCAGTGCATTGGTTACATCGGCAGTCGTGATTCTCATTCCTTTTGTTACGATGGTTATTGGTCTAGTTCTCATTTATAATCGGGTAGATATTACGTTACTAACAGGTTTTGGGAATGGGCGTATATTTTTTGCCGTATTATTTTTCATCCTAATTACGGGTTTTTGGCTGGATCAGGCTGGTTGGGTTTCATTTTCAACCTGGCCTGTTTATCTGGTGCTTCTTTTTTTCATTGGTATGACATTGGTAGTACGGAAAGTTTCCATGATACAGTGGGATAAAAATAAATAGCCTTTCGCAAAAATGCCAGTCCTTCTGGATCCGGATGAGATCATATGTTATGATACTGGCCGAAAACACAATGGACTGAGATATTTATAGTATCTTTTGCACAAAATGGACGGGTGATACCGTTGGAAGTACTTATCATTGACTTATTAACAATTAAATTCAAATTATGGCAAACATTTTAGACCTTATAGGCAGTTCGTTGGATAGTGAAGTCGTATCTAAGCTGGATCAAGAAGTTGGTGTGGGCGATCAGGAGAAAACGGCATCTGCTTTAGACAGCATCTCAAAAGTAATATTAGCCGGCATCAACAAAAATGCACGGTCACCGGAAGGGCTGCAATCATTGAACCGGGCCTTAGAAAAAGACCACAATGGTGAAGTTTTTAACGATGTGGCGGGGAATTTGCTTCAGCGTGACGCCAATAGGGCCCAGGGAAACGAACGAACACTCAATGGTGCCGGTATCCTTCGACACGTGTTGGGATCCAATGAAAGCAGTGTTTTCGAATCACTGGCGAACGCGAACAACATGGACAAGAATAAACTGATGTCCCTGGCAGTAAAGATTGCTCCATTCGTGATGGGAGCATTGGGCAAGGCAAAAAATGAGGAAGGATTGGATACGGGGGGTATCGGAGCACTACTTGGTGGAGTGATGAATTCCATATCTGGCCAGGATGCCAACCAGGGGAGTTTTCTAAATTCTATTCTCGATCAGGATGGCGATGGAAGTATTGTCGATGATGTGGCCGGAATGGGTAAAAAGTTATTTGGCGGACTGTTCAAGAAATAATCAGGGCTTGAGACAATTACCGCAGTTAATTCTGATCCCTGTCTTATTCGCGTTGACCCAGGGCTTTGCCCAGCAGCAGAATGCGTTGTTTGAACTGGGCTCATGGCGGTCTTATTTTCCGGCAGGCGAATATACAGAAGTAGTGGCTGGTGATGAGTCTGTCATCGTGGTGAACCCATACCAGCTTGTGGTTTATTACCCGGACTCGGAGGGTGATATCCTTTTGCTTAATAAAGGGAATGGTTTGTCTGATGTGGGAATTTCATCAGTGCAATACCTTCCGACACAGGATGCGATTGTCGTAGGATATGTCAATGGCAACGTGGATATCGTTACTCCGGATCGTACCTATAATTTACCTGGGATCAAGAACAATCAGAATATCCTTACCTCCAAGCGCATAAATGATATTGGAATAGCTGGTGAACGGATTTATCTGGCCACCGATTTTGGTATCGTAGAGATTAATGTGGGTATACATGAATTTGGTTCGACGCTTTTTACGGATGATCCTATGGAGGGGGTCGCCTGGAATGACAATGAACGTACGTTGTATGCTTTTTCTGAACTGGAGCTCTATCGACTTCAGTATACGCCATCAACCAATCTGGCGGATATTAATCAATGGCACATTGCCCCGTCCCACGTCGGTGGTATGATCCGGGATATTGCGGTATGGAAAGAAAATACTTATATGGTCGCAAACGATTCGTTGTGGATAATCAACAGCGACCAGGTGTTTGATCGTGTCCCTGTGACTGGTTCTGAAGTACGTTATATAAAACCTTCGGGAACACATCTGCTTGTGGTAAATCAATATTCCAACATTTTTACGTGGGACGGAAACCACTCCAGACAATTTATTAATTTATGTCTGCTGCCGCTTCGGGATGTCCTTATGATTGACTTGGAATCTTTTTGGTATTTGACGAAAGAAGAGTTTGGGCAATATGCTGATAATGAATGTGAGGTATATGAGCTGACTGGTGTCCCCTCGCGCTTTGTCACGGAAATGACGGTGATGGACGGGGATTTATTTGTAGCCACTGGAGGTGTGACCCGAATTTACAACAATTTGTTTCGGGAAGATGGATTTTATACGAACGACGGAGGTGCATGGCGTGTGTTTAATCTTCACACCGTGCCGGAATTGGGTGCATTGAATATGCGGGATATCTATACCGTAGAGAAAGTGGTTGATCGGAATGAGGTTTATTTTGGAACGTTTTGGGGCGGGGTTATTCGATATAAAGAGGGGCAAATCACCTTGTTTGATGAGTCCAATTCGTCGCTGGGATTCTCAGTGACCAACCCGGATCGCATCCGGATTGCTGATTTGTTTCTCGATGGCCGGGACAATTTGTGGGTAGCTAATCATGACGCCATCCGCCCCTTAAGTGTGATGAATTCCAGTGGAGAGTGGCACAACTTTTCAATCCCGACCGGGCCCAGAATCGAAAAATTGGTGGTGGATGAATATGAGAATATCTGGATGGCCATAGCTGAACGAGGGTTGCTGATTATGAGGCCCAACGATTGGATGAATGATAATGATGATGAGACGAGATTAATTATTCCACAGCCGGATGATGGAAATGGAACAGGTTTTGACAACGCGCGGATCAATGAGATCGCGGTGGACCGCAATGGAGGTGTCTGGCTCGGAACCGAAAGTGGTCCCGTGTTGTTCGATTGTGGGAATTTTGTTTTTGATCAGATTTGCAAGGGACGTAAGCCGGTCCTGGAGTTAAACGGGCAGTTGGGGGTTTTGCTCCGCAATGAAAATGTCAAAGCCATTGCCATAGATGGTGGAAACAGGAAGTGGTTTGGGACGACGAATGGGGTGTACGTGGTGAATGGAGCATTGGATCGGATTGATAATCATTTTACAGTGGATAATTCACCGCTCCCATCAAATTCGATTACGGATATCGCGATTAATCAGACTAGTGGTGAAGTTTTTATTGCTACAGATGAAGGGTTGGTGTCGTACCGGGGTGCAGCGACGGAATCAAATCCCGGATCATTCGAACAAATGGCTGTTTTTCCCAATCCGGTGCCTCCGGCGTATAAAGGACCCGTGGGGGTCAAAAATCTTCCGGAAAATGCACTGGTTCGGATTGCGACACTTGGTGGTCGGTTGATATATGAAAACAGGGCTCAAGGCGGGCAGTTGGTATGGGATCGACGCGATCAGGATGGTCGTCCGGTGGCGAGCGGAATTTATCTGGTGTTTGCTACCTTGGATCAGAGCGTGGCTCCGTTCACGCAGGTCGGAAAAGTATTTCTTTTAGATTGAAATTTTAAATTTTTCGAGTACCTCTTCATAGTACGCTTCATACTGGGGAAGGATGTTTTCAATATCGAAAATCTTTGCCTGGTTATAGGCATTTGTCCTAAACTTCTCATGAAGTTCCGGGTTTTTGAGCAGCCGAAGTGTGTTTTCTGTCATTTCTTCTATATCGCCGACATCACTGAGGTAGCCGGTAACACCATCAATGTTTACCTCTGGAATCCCGCCGACATTACTGGATATCACCGGCACCCTGCAGGCCATCGCTTCCAGTGCAGCTAAACCAAAGCTTTCATTGGCAGAGGGCAGAATAAATACATCGGAGATAGCCAATATCTCCGAAATGGCATCCTGCTTACCCATGAATCTTATTTCATGGCACAGACCAATATCCCGGCACAACTTTTCGATACTGGGGCGTTCCGGTCCATCACCAATCATGAGTAATTTGGTGGGCATGACGTCGTAAACTTTCTCGAAAATACGAACCACATCACTGGCCCGTTTGACTTTTCTGAAGTTGGAAATATGCACAAGAATCTTTTCGCCTTCCGGCGCAAACATTTTTTTGAAGTGATCCTTATTGGTCCAGTGAAACCGGTCGAAATCAATAAAGTTATAGATGACTTCAATGGGCTTTGTTATTTTGAAATTTTCATAGGTTTGTTCCATTAACTTCTGGGAGACTGCAGTTACTCCATCACTTTCATTAATACTAAAAGTGACTACCGGTGAAAAAGTACCGTCCTTGCCGACCAGAGTAATGTCAGATCCGTGTAAGGTGGTGATGATCGGGATGTCAATCCCCTCTGAGCGAAGAATGTTTTTAGCTAAGTAAGCTACGATCGCATGTGGAATAGCATAATGAACATGGAGTAGATCGAGCTTGGAATATTTGACGACATCAACTATCTTGCTGGCTAAGGCGCTTTCATAAGGTGTGTATTCAAACAAGGGGTAGTCAACCGGCGTGACTTCATGGTGGTAAATGTTTTCTTGGAATGAGATCAGTCGGGCTGGTCTCTTGTAAGAGATAAAGTGAATCTCATGGCCTTTGGTGGCCAAACCCATTCCTATTTCTGTGGCTACTATACCACTCCCTCCAAATGTGGGATAACAAACGATACCTATTTTCATGATGTCAAATATAAATATAAAGGATGTAAGTGTAAGTAACCCGAAAAACAGTTCTATTGTTTTCGATGGGCAGCTATGTTTTTGGCTCAACTATAAAATAGAAGGTTTCTAAAAACCGGAATTGAATGGGAATCGTGAACAATATACAGCTTGATTGGGTTTTACGTGTTGTGGCTAGTATGGACTGCATATCAAAAAAATGGAACCAGTCCGGGAATAAACACCCCGGTTGACGTCAACCGGATAGTAGAGACGAAGTCGCACTGTTGTTCTGAATTCAATAAAAATTAAAAGGTGATACAATACTCCATTAGTGATCTGGAAAAAATAACCGGAATCAAAGCACATACAATCCGGATGTGGGAAAAGCGGTATGATCTAATTCAGCCCGACCGGACTAAATCCAATGTGAGACTGTACAATCAGGAAGATATGCAGAAACTGCAGGATATTGTTCTGTTGTACGATCAGGGACTGAAAATTAGTCAAATAGCCGCTATGGATTGTGGAGAACGTGGGATGATGCTGCGCAAGTTCAGTGCAAAGGATGAAGCCTTGGAATTGAGGCAAGACTGCTTTACCGCGTCTATTTTGGAATTCAATGAAGAGAAACTTAATACCTTGGTGGATAACTATGAGAAGCGGCATGGTTTTCTTCACACGCTGACCGATTATATATGGCCTTATATAGAAAATTCCTCGTTATTGTATGTCAGCGGAGCGTTTAACCTGGCACACGAAAATTTTATCAATCAGGTCGTAAAACGAAAAACGATGGCCCGAATTGATGCGCTTCCGCCCAACCATTGTGGAGGGCGTGGTCGGGTGCTTATTTTCCTGCCCCCGGGAGAAAACAAGGAATTGTACACCGCAGGTATGGAATATGCTTGCCGGGAAAAAGGTTATTTTACCCTGAATATGGGTAGGAATATTGGTTTGGAAGAACTGCAGGCAATAAGCGTTTCCGCAAAACCCGATTATATTGTTTCTATGATCGATACTGATTTTAAGTACATGGCCGTCGGCTCTTATCTTACAAAAATAACCAATTTGTTTCCCGATTCAGAAGTTGTGGTGTGTGGCCATCAGGCAGCTACGCTTAATGAGTCCTTTAATGGAGTGACCACATTTAAGAATCCTACAGGACTGATCAATTACTTTATCGGATAGCATCTCTGTCTCGCGATGTTGACAAAATGTCACTCGATTTTGCACTTAATATGACATAAAGACATGTTTGGGGTGTGTTTATAGTCCATTTTTTCCGATTGATCGCTTTGGCGCCGGATTTGCATGTAATAGGGTAAATTACATAATACAAAACTATAAAGTTATGACAACGATTTTAAAAAGAACGCCTGCTGGTATGCGAACATCATACTATCCGGTTTTTAAATCATTTAATACCAGAAATGGCTCCGTTGATCGAAATACAACTGCTCCGATAAACATTATTAAAAATAATCACGTTTATAGAGTAGAGGTTAACCTGGCGGGATGGCAAAAGGAAGATGTGGACATTAAGGTGGAGGATGACACCCTGATTATCAGTGGTGAAAAAACCACCGAAAATGAGAAGGAGCAGGAATATCACCTCCGTGAATTCTCCAGCGAAAAATTCTTCCGCTCTATTATTTTGAGCGAAGAAATTGATCAGGAAGATATTCAGGCGGAATTGAAAGATGGGATATTAACCATCGAACTCAAAAAATTATCTGACGAAGAATTGAATGTCTCTAGAAAAATAGAGATTCAGTAAAGAGTAACATGTTCATGGGGTTAGGGCTTGTTTAATGAACCGGGGTTCCTTTTGGGACCTCGGTTTTTTTTTTGCCAGTTTTAAGAGTAATGGCCCTTTATTAGGCTAGATCGGGCATTGGCCTTAGAATGATCAATGACCTAATATCATAAAAAAAAGGAATGTGGTTAGCAAGACCTCTTCTATTCGAAAAAGAGTTTTTTAGACGTACTCATCTTGGTCATACAGGACCGCTTTGTGGTGGGGCTTTCGCTGCGTGTGGGGTGTCCACATGCCATCAGGCAGATAAGGAGCACATGTTTAGTACTATCCCGCAAAAGTCAAACGCAACCCAAAATTGGCCTATGATTTATGCCCAATTATGGAATTTAAGCAATTGATGCACTGCCTGTTATGGATCATAAAAGAGTGACGTGATGAATAAAGCGGACCATCACGCTTGGTGCCCTGATCCGGAACAGCCGAGCCCAGGAGGTCATCAATCGGAGGGTCATGTGAAAAGTCCGAAGTGATGTCACACATCCTGTGTTTATTATGTTGTATTGAAAATGCTGTTACCTCCCGTTTACTTCAGATTTATCTGACATTGGCCACGTCTATGCCCGGACTTGATTCATTAACCGGAATATAAACCCGGTTGGATTGATACAGGTTCATATCCGGATTCATTTCTTTGATATTTTTCAAAGATATATTCAACCTCATGGCCACATCAATCAAAGACTCCGAGGGCTTTAGGTAATAGAGCTCCCTGGCTATGAAGGCAGGTGTGATGCCTGAACCTGGAGATAATGCTTTTGAAGTCAAATTTTCTTCCATGAGCAGATTAAGATCCTTTTTCAAAAAACGGGCTGGAGGCGGTCCAAACGCTTTATCCAACGTCATGTATTCTGAAGACGTGACCTGAACTGCGATCGTATGACCAATGGATCGGCCCGGATCAAAAAATCCATTAGCCATTTCTAGTTTTCTCTTACTGATGCCCAGAAAGGAAGCTAACTGCTCCAGCTGTTCTTCGGAAGAGATGTAATAGAATTGCTTCCGAAACTCAATCACTTCCTTTCCTTTCGTCGCATACCTGGGTATGTGAACATTAATGATGTTCTGGTTCGCATTCCGTATTTTTCGGTATTTCAAATGTGGGTTCGCCTGACGAAGAACTGAATAGTCAACATTGTATTCCTTGCTGATTGTATTCAGATCAATCGATGAGATATAAGACGTATTGAGCGTATAAAAGTGCACAGGGTCCGGAATCCGCGGTTGCAGCCCATATTGTTTGTAGGTCTTAAAGATTAATTTAGCCGCGATCATCTTGCTTAGGTAGGTTTGACTCTCTTTGGGCATTTTATCCATGATGACCTGTGGATTGGATGTATTGCTCTCACGAACCAGTCTTTTGACCCGGTAGGGGCCACCATTATATGCCATCAATACCAGTGCCCAGCTTCCGAGTTCTTCGTGCAAGGATTTTAGAAAACGAGCAGCAGCTTCGGTAGACTTTACATAGTCCAGTCGTTCGTCGATCTCATTGTTGATCGTCAGACCATATTTTCTTCCGGTATCTTCCATAAATTGCCAAAGGCCTTGAGCGCCGGCTGGAGAGACGACATCCTTTCGGAAACCAGATTCGAAAAATGGTATATACTTCAGATCATCGGGTAGATGGTGTTTTTTGAGGACCTGCTCGATCAAAGGGAAATATTGGACTGCCTGACCGATGAGATGTTCCGTGAAATGTGGAAAACGATTAAAATAAGGCAAAGCAATATCTATTGCTTTGTTTCTTTCCATGACAGGAATGATGCTTTCCAGTTGGTCTATATGTTCTCCGAGCTCATGCTCCATAATTTTATGGGAA
Organism: Membranihabitans marinus; assembly: GCF_019802045.1. Classification (GTDB taxonomy): domain Bacteria; phylum Bacteroidota; class Bacteroidia; order Chitinophagales; family Saprospiraceae; genus Membranihabitans; species Membranihabitans marinus_A. The sequence goes on from NZ_JAHVHU010000014.1 coordinate 137,987, forward strand.
GATGGATCTGCTGCAGAGATGAGGAAGGGTAATAAACAACCAAACAGTGCACCAATACCGGTGATTACTCGCCGGTATAAATACTGATATTTTTGCATAGCTATAGTTTAGTTAGCAAATGGGATTTCTGATTTACAAACAAATATAGGTTAAAAAATATCATAATATGTTTATTTGGATTACTTATTTTTTCTAAGCGACTGCAAATGTACTACTCCAACGGAAAATAATACACGTGGCGTCTGCTTTTAATATTCTCTTTACTTGATTGCACGATATTTAACGTTTTGTGCAGACCGCTTTCCGGCATTCGCGATCAAATACAAGGAGTGTGCGTTGAAATTGTTTAGTTTGAGACGAGGTAATTGGTGGTAAAGTCCTGATTCGGAGAAGAATGTGGTATTGTAAAAGGATGTACTAACTATCCAGCTAACCGGTAATGACCATTGATTCGAGCTCTTATTAATCCTTTTTTACAATGCAACAGACCAAAAATCGACTCGTACGGTACTCGGGTTGGAGAAAAATGCGATTTTTTCAGATGGTGTGTAATGGCGTCGATTAAGCACCATAGAGATTAACCCGCTTTATGCACCACGTCAATCTGTTGTGGTGCATATTATGCAGGTTATCAATTGTTTAATTCCCAAAATTGGGCCTATTACATCGCCCAATTTTGGGTGACGTTTGACTTTTGATTCATCCATTATCCTCGGGACAGAGCCTTCCCAAGCCAAGGCGGGGAATGTGGATTGACCACATTAGATCTCGCCCTTGGCGAGATTTTGCTCAGTCATACTGAACTTTCTACCTCGGCTCAGCCGTGACTACATTCGGTCCTATTACGAACTCCTTGAAATAGAATACTATTCCGGCAGCTATAAGATTATAGATTTTTAAGTGCAATGAATGCTTACCCGCCCGAAACAGGGATGTTTCGGTTCCTTCATCAGAGGTAGATTGGCTACCTCTGGTCTCGGACGAGCCGAGACTATATTCACTCATATCTGCACCTGTCTAACTGCCATTAAAACAATAATCAACGCCAGGTAGGTAAATCAAAAGCTATGAAATTTGCGGGATTAAGGGGTTATTCGGTTTTTTCCAAAATGATATCTACGGCATCATCGATATTCACATTATACTGCTTTCCTGTTATCATATTTTTGATGGCTATTTCCTTATTCTCCCATTCTTCCGGGCCCAGAATCATAATATATCGAGCATTGATTCTATTGGCGTATTTCATCTGCTTCTTCATTTTAGCTCCTGAAGGATAGAGGTCCGATCGGATACCTTTTGCGCGCAATTGCTGCAAAATATCAAACCCGTACGCGTGGTATTTTTCATCGAGGGTCAGGATTAACACCGGCGCCTCCATCTGGGCTTTGTCGAGCAGGTGCAGTTCCTCCATGATATCGTAGATGCGTTCGGCCCCAAAGGAAATTCCCATCCCGCCCAATTTCTCTCCGCCGAACAAGGCAGTCAGGTTGTCATAACGACCACCCCCTCCGATACTGCCCATCTCAGCTTCTGAAGAACGGACTTCGAGGATGGCACCGGTATAGTAACTCAGTCCGCGCGCCAGGGTTGGGTCAAAGGTTAGTTTATTTTGAAGAGTTTTACCATCCAGAAATGTATAAACCTGATTGATTTCGGAGATTCCCTGCTGACCTTCTTCTTCATGTTGAAACATATCCGCTATTTCCTGGAGATGTTCGGCATTAAGGTATTGCTCGATCGTGTTGATTTGGTCGTGGGAGAGACCTTCTTTTTCCAAAATATTCTGGACTCCTTCAAACCCCACTTTATCTAGTTTGTCAATCGCAGTAGTGATGGAGGATAGTTGGTCAAAGGCATTGATTTTTTGGCAGAGTGCGGATAACAATTTCCGGTTATTGATCCGAATATCTACCCGCAGGCCAAGTTCTGCAAAGACCTGGTCAAACAACAACACACATTCCGCTTCGTACTGCAGAGAGTCAGCACCTATCACATCAGCATCGCATTGGAAAAATTCCTGATAACGTCCCTTCTGGGGCCGGTCTGCCCGCCAGACAGGTTGAATCTGGTATCGCTTGAATGGCAGATTAATGTCATTTCGGTGCATGACTGCATACCGGGCAAATGGAATGGTGAGATCATAACGCAAGCCCCGTTTTGCAAGGTGCTTCGTTGCTTTTGTGCTGTCCTTATCGGCGAGAATATCACCGGGTACTTTTTTTAAATAATCTCCATTATTAAGAACCTTAAATAAAAGTTGATCGCCTTCATCGCCATATTTGCCTAGCAAGGTACTCAAGTTTTCCATGGAGGGTGTTTCGATGGGAGAGTATCCATACAGTTCGAAATACTTCTGGATGGTATTGAAAATATACCGGCGTTTGAAAAGTTCTTCGGGGCCAAAGTCCCGTGTTCCTTTGGGTAAACCTACATTCATGAGAAATTTCTGTTTTGATTAATAAATGGCGTCAAAGTGCCACTGACTTAAATTGCTGAAGAAAGCGCATGTCATTTTCAAAAAACATGCGGATGTCATGAATTCCAAACATGCGCATGGCCTGGCGTTCAATGCCCATTCCAAATGCAAAACCACTATACCGGTTCGGATCGATTCCACAATTTTCAAGTACGTTGGGGTCAACCATACCGCATCCCATGATTTCCAGCCAACCGGTACCTTTTGTAATTCGGTGGTCAACTTCTGTTTCTAGACCCCAGTAAACATCCATTTCAGCACTTGGCTCCGTGAACGGGAAGTAGGATGGTCTCAACCGGATGCGGGTGTCCTCACCATACATTTCACGCGCAAAATAGAGCAAGGTCTCCTTGAGATCAACAAAAGAAACGTTTTCATCAATATAGAGTCCCTCTACTTGATGAAACTGACAATGCGAGCGCGCAGACACGGTTTCATTGCGGTAGACCCTGCCCGGCGAAATAACACGAATGGGTGGTTTTTGCTCTTCCATCACATGAACCTGTACCGTGCTGGTCTGTGACCGCAGAATATGCGTCCAGTCATTTTTGATGTAATAGGTATCGGTCATGTCCCGCGCCGGATGATTTTCAGGCGTATTCAGCGCTGTAAAATTGTGCCATTCATCTTCGATTTCACGATTAACCGCGACAGAAAAACCAATGCGTGAGAAGATATCTATGATCTTATTCATGACCAGATTAACCGGATGCCGGCTTCCTAGATGCATCGGATAGCCCGGTCGGCTTAGATCCATTTGGTTATTCCTTACATCCTGATTGGCTGCGTTTAACTGGGATTGTAAATTGTCATATCGTTCCTCTGCGAGAAGTTTTATCGCGTTGATTTGTTGCCCAAATTCTCTTCGTTGATCAGCGGGTATGTTTTTGATTTCAGAGAACAACGGTTTTAGAACATTTTTGGATCCCAAAAACCGGATTCTGAATTGTTCGAGTTCATCGGTCGAAGCAGGCTCCGCCTGATCTATTTCGAGTTTGTATGCCTTGAGTTGCGCGATTGCGTCCATTGTGTGGATTTATTTATGACAGCCCCTGGACGTTATCACAGTTAACGAACAGTGGTATATGGAATATTTCTACCTTTGCAAAGGTAAGATATAATTGGTTTCAATGAAAATGAAAAGAGAAATTATGCAGTGTTCATCTATTATTCTGTAAGGATCACAACTATCCGATGCGTATGATCAAAATCGAAAAAGTATCCAAAAATCTCCAATTAGTGGCCTGGATACTTCTCCCGTGGGGATTGTTTTTCTTTGAAGCAATGGCTTCCATATTGGTCATTGTTTTTTCTCTTCCATTGTTACTTTATGGTAGATCTCTTTCCCCGAAAAAGGCTGGACCATACGTGTGGCCTTTCCTCCTGATTTATGCGATTTTACTGGTCAGTGGGTTTTGGAGTGCAGACACTACCCGGTGGCTTAGTCTCCTTCGGGTCAACCTGCCTTATGTTGTTTTGCCGGTGGCATATATTCTCTGGCCTGAAAACCTGCTTCAACACCGCCGATTAATTCAACGGCAATTTATTTGGGCAGGAGCTGTATTATCTCTTTATCTGGCAGGATACCTGGTGATGCATCTGGAGGAAGTATTGATTCGAATTGGTGAAGGTGGTTTTTTTCCTGTTCCGGTCCATCATGTGCGAACCAGCTTGTTTTTGGCGGTCGGGGCTATGTTTTGCTTAGAAGAATTGGGCAACCGGATGTGGACGTCCAGAGGGTTTGGACTGTACGCCGGAATAATGTTCCTTCTGATGCTGGGGCTTCATATTCTGACTGTCCGAACCGGCTTGGTGCTTTTTTATACCGGAACAATGCTAACCGTAGTGATTAATAAAAACTTTTATGGCAAAAAGGGTGTGCTGGTGTTTTTGGGTCTGTTAAGTTTTATCGTGGCTGCAGCCTTTTTTATACCTACTGTCGGAGAAAAATGGAGCTATTTTCTGGCCGACAGGTTGAATTATGACAGTGCTTCTTGGTGGTTTTATTCGGATGCGGTTCGGTGGAAGTCCACTATTATAGGATGGGAGGTGTTTCGGGATGCGCCTTGGTGGGGGGTAGGTATGGGCGATGTTCTGGAAGAGCTGCATATGCGATTTTTTGTTGAGGATGGGATTCGGATTTGGGAGTATCCGCACAATTTGTGGGTGACTTTTATGGCAGGAAGTGGTTTGATCGGGTTTGGAGCTTTTAATCTGGGATTATTTGGAGTGTACAAAACATTTTATCGATCTACCCCGGCTGTATATATCGTGATTTTCTGGCTGTTTATGGTCAGTTGTCTGGTGGAGAATACCTTGTTAACATCACTTGGAGGTATCGCATTTGTGGTGTTGTCACTCTTAGCTACCGATGCCATCGGTGGCGGTTCTGAGGACTCGGTGGACGTAGATGTCTGTCCCCGATAAAATTATACTCCCGGGCTCTGCTTCTGTAAAAAAAGCCGCACAGCACGCCAAATATAAAACCGCCAATGTGGGCCCACCATGCTACGCCCTGGGATTGGGCATCCAGACTGGTCTCCTGATAGACGGACATAAATTGCTGCACGAACCAAAATCCTATAAAAAACAAAGCAGAAATATAAAAGGTGACAAAAAAGACCACAAAGAACATTTTAATTCTCGACCGTGGAAACATAATCAGATAAGCTCCCAGAACTGCCGATATCGCACCGCTGGCTCCCAAGCTGGGTATTGCACTGTCTGCATTCATCCAGACATGTGTAATGGAGGCAATAATACCGCCAACAAAATAAAATAGTATAAACCGGACATTGCCCATGACAGCTTCCACATTGTCCCCAAAAATCCAGAGGAACAACATATTCCCGATCAGATGCGACCATCCCCCGTGAAGGAACATACTCGTAAAAAATGTGTACAATTGATTTCCTGATAGAACGTCAGTAGGCGTCGTAGCATACCGGTTGATGAACAGCTGCAGCGATTGATCTCCCAGGCTGTATTCGTAAAAGAAAATAGCAATGTTTAGTATGAGAAAAGTATAGGTGGCCAAAGGTTTGGCGCCGCCTGCTATATTATCATCTCCTATAGGTATGAGCATAGGTTAAGGGTTAGTAGTTAAGGTGGAGGAATTTGAAAACCTTCGTTGAGTAAATCATGCAGATGAATCATGCCGGCATACCGGTTTTTATTGGTCACGATCAATTGTGTAATGCTGTGTTTTTGCATTTTTTCAATGGCGGCGACGGCTCTGCTGTTTATAGCGATCGTAATCGGGTCGGTTGTCATAATATCTTTGGCGGTTGTGGTGGTCTGGAATGGCTGATCCAAGAGCATACGTCTTAAATCGCCATCGGTTATGATTCCTGCAATGTGATCTTCATGATCAATAACTGCGGTGGCTCCCAGTCGTTTGGCGGTCATTTCCAGGATCACCTGATCAATACTTTCATGGGGCTGCACAGCCGGTTTTTCATGAAGATGAATCAGGTGGGCAACCTCCATGTGGAGTGATTTTCCAAGCATGCCACCCGGGTGATACTTGGCAAAGTCCTTTTCCTGAAAGCCTTTTAATTGGGAGACCGATATGGCCAGTGCATCGCCCATAGCAAGTTGAGCGATCGTACTGCATGTTGGTGCCAGATTGTGTTGATCTGCTTCCCGGTCAATGGGAGTCCAGATAAAAAAGTCAGAGTTCGTATGGAGGTGGGAGTTTTTTACAGCAGACATGCCAATGATCTTGTTGCCGAAGGCTTTGATAATATTTAAAATAATTTTAATTTCTGGGGTTTGTCCGCTTTTTGACAGACAAAGGACAATGTCGTTTTCTTCGATAATGCCCAGATCACCATGGATGGCGTCGGCCGCATGCAGAAAACAGGCTGTGGTTCCGGTAGAATTAAGCGTCGCAACAATTTTTTGACCGATGATGGCGCTTTTTCCCACCCCGGTGACTACTACTTTGCCAGTGTTGCGACCGATCAAATGAACAATATTGGTAAATTCGTCGTTGAGGGTTGGAATCAGGTGTGCGATCGTTTGCATTTCCAGTTCCAGTGCCTGGTGAGCGATGGATTGTATATCACAAATGTTATTCATGGTCATGTATGACTTGATTATACGAAAAATTTCTTATTTTGAATCATTACAACGAAGATCGCGAAGTTTTGAGAGAATGAGTACCTCTTCTAAAGTGAAGTGAGTAACTTAGCATATTGTTCTCAAATGATCTAAAAAAACGGGAATATATCACAAATGGATTCATTAACAGTACCGAGCAATAAAGTATTGCATTCAGCCTTAAAAGAATATTTTGGTTTCGACCAGTTCAAAGGAAGGCAGGAAGAAATAATACAAAGTATAGTAGGAGGGAAAGATACATTTGTCATAATGCCTACAGGCGGTGGTAAATCTCTGTGCTATCAACTACCTGCGCTGATTTTGGATGGTACAGCTATTGTAATTTCTCCTCTTATCGCTTTGATGAAGAACCAGGTAGATCTGATTCGGGGTTACAGCGCAAATGACAATATAGCTCATTTCTTGAACTCTTCATTGAATAAATCTCAGATCAGACAGGTATTGCAGGATATACGGGATGGAGAGACCAAAATATTGTATGTCGCCCCGGAAACCCTCACCAAGGAAGAATATCTGAACTTTTTCAAGGAAATAGATGTCTCACTCGTTGCAGTAGACGAAGCACACTGTATTTCCGAGTGGGGACATGATTTCCGACCGGAATACCGGAAGATCAAAACCATGGTGGACACCATTGGAGACAATATACCTATCGTTGCTCTGACCGCAACGGCTACGCCCAAAGTCCAGAGTGATATAGTTCGAAACCTCAATCTGAGTGATTATAATAAGTTTATTTCTTCCTTTAACCGGACGAATCTGTATTACGACATCAGACCCAAGTTGAAAAAACAGGAAACGATGCGTGAAATCATTCAGATTATCAAAGAAATGGGGGAGCCGTCCGGGATCATATATGTACAAAATCGAAAAACGACCCAAATACTGGCCGATACGCTCACGATGAACGGAATCAGTGCAGCACCTTATCATGCCGGCCTGGATGCGAATACGCGAGCCCAGACTCAGGATGCTTTTCTCAAGGAAGATCTCAAGATTATCTGTGCTACGATTGCCTTTGGAATGGGGATTGATAAACCGGATGTACGTTTTGTAATCCACTATGACATGCCCAAAAGCATCGAGAATTATTACCAAGAAACAGGTCGTGCTGGTCGGGACGGCATGGAGGGTCGTTGTATTGCCTTTTATGAGCCCAAGGATATATTGAAGTTGGAGAAGTTTCTGCGGGATAAGCCGGTGGCTGAACGGGAAATGGGCATGGTTTTCCTGGAAGAAGTCATGGATTATGCAGAAACCGCAGAATGTCGTCGGGCTTTCTTGTTGAATTATTTTGGAGAGACCTATCACGTTGATAAGTGCAATTCAATGTGCGACAACTGCCGCTATCCGGTGGAAAAAATTGATGTTACACAATCAATGCAACGCGGTCTTGATGTCATAGAGTCATTGAAAGAAAACTATACCTCCAAAATGCTGGTGACTTTCCTTATGGGAGAAGAGAATGAAACCTTGAAAAGCTATTTGCTGGACGAACACAAGTGGTTTGGGTCGGGCAAAGAAAAAGGCGTTGATTTTTGGAATACGATATTCCGGCAGGGAATATTGAAAGGATATTTACGGAAAGATATAGAAACGTATGGAGTGCTTAAGCTAACTGAAAAGGGGCGGGACTTTATCCAGACGCCGGAGACCGTGAAATTGGGAATCAACAGGAGTTATGAATCCATGGAGGAAGAAGAGATGGAACACCGGGGGAATCAGGGAGCCGGGGCGCTGGATAAAATATTGCACGAACAGCTGCTTGCACTTCGAGATGATGAAGCACAACGAAAGGATATCCCCAAATATGTAATTTTCCAAGATAGCTCTTTGGAGGATATGGCGACACTATATCCCATGTCCATGGATGATATGGCCAACGTGTCGGGGGTGAGTATTGGAAAAGCCAAGCGCTTTGCAAAACCATTTATTGAACTCATTCAGGATTATGTGGAGGAATATGAAATCGAACGACCGCAGGAAATGGTGATTAAGACGGTGGCTAATAAATCCAAAGCAAAGGTCTCTATTATTCAGGGTATTGATAAGCAGATGGATCTGGAAGATATTGCGGGCAATAACCGGATGAGTCTGGATGAATTGATTGAAGAACTCGAAATGATTGTGTATTCGGGCACTAAGCTCAATATCGATTATTATCTTGAAAACAGTGTCGACGAATATGTCGTGGAAGACATTTTTGATTATTTTATGGACGCCGAAACAGATTCCTTGAGTGATGCTTATGATGAGCTCTCGGACGATGATATTACGCACACTGAAATCCGATTGGTTCGACTCAAATTTTTATCAGAACTCGCTAATTAATTCATGAAAAAGAATATACTGATCATCAACGGTCCGAATTTGAATCTTTTGGGAACCAGAGAACCTGAGATCTACGGGGATGTCTCTTTTGGTACCTTCCTTCATAACCTCGAATCAAAAATTCAGGACTATGCCCGGGTAACGTACTATCAGTCCAATTCGGAAGGAGGGATTATCGATTTTATACAGGAAAATTCGTCTGAAGCGGATGGTTTGGTTATCAATGCCGGAGCTTATACCCACACGTCCGTCGCCATCCGGGATGCTTTAGCCAATTTAAAAATTCCGAAAGTCGAAGTTCACATCAGCAATGTGCATCGACGGGAATCTTTCCGACATCATTCTTATCTCAGTCCAGTATGTGATGGTATTATTATCGGAATGGGCTTAGATGGATACGAATATGCTGTTGATTTCGTATTGTCAGTAGATCCTGAATAGTGTTGTTTTTACGCTAAAAATTCGGGGCCTGGACATGTTGTGGCTTACATAGGAGTTGTGTTGTTTGCTAAGGACTGATCCATTCTTTGGACTCTTCTATTTGTTCACCGGGTACGGTCATGCGTAAATCCACTACCCGAAACCGGTATTTGTTTGTTTTGTAAGGCCGGTCAATCCATTGGTTTAGTAACCACGCCACACCAAAGATAACAGGCCCCGGAAGGAGCAATCCCGGACGCAATTTTCGTTCATAGATGGTACCAACCACACCGGCAGCGGTGGCAGAGCCGCCCAAGGCGTAGAGTGGGTAAATAAAAAACCGGCCTCTGCGATGATAGAAATCGGCGGGTTGAAGTTCCTGGATCTGGTGCGCAAAAAACAATTCTGATTCCGTAATAATTAACTGTTCGTCTGGTTTGAATCCGGTGATTTTTTCGGTGACGAAATAATCTCTTCCCTTGAGCTTGAAAGTGATTTCCTGGCCGAGCGGAAACTTATAAGATCGGGTTGAGCCGATTTTTTCCATTTGAAGAAATATCTGAGCGGTGGTCTGATCCGTGAATACGAAGGCCCAAATGCCAAAAATAACAAGATATAGTTTTTTCATGGATGTGCTTCCAAAGTATCAATAAAACAATTCATGGCCTTAAAGATAATGGAATATTCCGGGTTCTCCTTCCCGATATAAATGGCAATAACCCCCAAAGAAGACGGATTTGCATGCTCAATAGATGGAGCTATTCGATGCTTTTGCAGACGGTAAGCTTCTCGCATCATCCGTTTGATACGGTTGCGGTGAACTGCTTTTCGTATTCGCCGTTTTGGGACGCTGAAAGCAATCCGAACGGGACTGAGGGTACCCTGCGGTAAGTTAGCAAGAACTTGAGACGGTGCTGGTGGGAGCGGTGTACTTAAGAAAAGTATGGGGTAATAATGGAATTTATTTCCGTTTTCAAACACATAACTAATCGATATGGGATCTTTTAGTTTTTCATGGGGTCGAAAACGGAAATTCATTCTTACATAGCTAAATGCTATCTATGCTTTCTTCAATCGGAATTCACTGGAGACAGACAACTTTGCCCGTCCTTTGCGTCGCCGCCGGTTGATCACCTTACGCCCGTTCTTCGTGCTCATTCGGGCACGGAATCCGTGTTTGTTCTTACGTTTTCTCCGGGATGGCTGAAATGTCCTTTTCATGATTCAATCTATTGTGATTTATGATATTGTTCTAAGCATCTGCCTCTTTTCCAAAAGGGAGCACAAATGTAGGACTTTATGATTAAGATACAAAATTTAATAACCAAGTTATCCATTCATTGACAGAAGGAATTCTTCATTGGTTTTTGTATTGAGCATAAATTTGCGGATATGTTCCATGGCTTCATCTGGTTTCATGTCGGCAAGGTAGTTGCGGAGAATAAACATTTTCTGCAATGTTTCTTTATCCAATAGCAACTCTTCACGACGTGTGCCAGAGCGCGTCAGATCGATGGCTGGCCACAGTCGCTTGTTGGCCAAGCTGCGGTCAAGCTGAAGCTCCATATTACCAGTTCCTTTAAATTCTTCAAAAATCACACCGTCCATTTTAGAACCTGTGTCGATCAATGCAGTCGCAAGGATGGTCAATGAACCGCCATTTTCAATGTTTCGTGCTGCACCAAAGAATTTTTTGGGTTTATGCAATGCGTTGGCTTCCACCCCACCAGACAGTACCTTTCCGCTGGCTGGAGCCACCGTGTTGTAAGCCCGGGCTAGACGAGTAATGGAGTCGAGAAGAATGACCACATCATGGCCAGATTCTACCAGCCGTTTGGCTTTTTCCAATACGATCCCTGCAACCTTTACGTGATTTTCTGCGGGTTCGTCGAACGTCGATGCGATCACCTCGGCCTTTACACTTCGCTTCATATCGGTCACCTCCTCCGGACGTTCATCCACGAGTAACACGATCATATAGCATTCCGGGTTATTATCCGCTATTGCATTTGCTACATCCTTAAGCAGGAATGTTTTACCTGATTTGGGTTGTGCGACTATCAATCCACGCTGACCTTTACCGATGGGTGCAAATAAATCGATCATTCGATTGCCGATATCGCGACCGGTCGGTGAAGATACTAACTCAAATTTCTCCGTAGGGAATAGCGGTGTGAGGTAATCAAAAGATACACGCTCCCGGACCAAACGCGGATCCAGTCCATTAATTTTAGTCACCTTCAGCAGCGCAAAGTATTTTTCTCCATCTTTCGGCGGACGAATACTTCCTTCTATCGTATCACCAGTTCGCAGTCCGAACAATTTGATCTGCGAGGGGGATACATACACATCATCCGGTGATGATATATAGTTAAAATCCGAAGACCTTAAAAATCCATATCCATCGGGCATCATTTCCAGTACACCCATTCCGTCAATCACTCCATCCAGGTCGACGTCAAACTTGTCTTCCTTTTTCTGAGACTGTTTATTCGGTTTGTTTTGCTGGTCTTGATTGCTTTTATTTCGGTTTTTATCCGATTGGTTCGCTTTGTTATCGTTATTTTGTTTCGAGTCCTTCGACGATCGTTGGTCGTTTGAAGACTTGGAGTCTCTTGATGACCGGTGGTCACCGGAAGGTTTCGAATCTTTGGCCTGTTGATTCTTAGAACGATCGTGCCGCTGGTTGTCTTTTCCGGATTTACCCTGCGATTTTTGTGCATTTTTGGTATCCCGGTTGTCTTCTGTATTCCGATTGTTTTTTTCATTTCCGGACCGATTGGACGTAGTATTTTGAGTTTTTCGCCCATTGGAATCGGAACTCTTGTTCTCGTTGGACGACGATCGGCCTCGTTGTTGTTTAGCACTTTTTTGTTCTTTCCCGTTTTTAGGGCTGGACGGGGTGCTACTTTGGGTTTTACTGGTGTCAGACTGGACAGCTTGTGCATCCAAAATTTTGTAGATAAGATCCTGTTTATTCAGGCGCTTGTATTTTTGTAATCCCAATTTTTCTGCCAGGTCCTTTAATTCAGGAACCAGCATGTCATTTAATTGCAAAATGTCATACATATGATAGTACTTCTTTATTTGAAAGGGTAATAGTGATAAAAGTAAAGTTACTTACTAGGTTAAGAATTTAATTGAGTCCGATATATGGTTGTTATGGAAACTGGGAAGATGCTCAACGATAAATTACTGTCAAATGACTTCCCGAAATTTATAAGGAGTAAATCAGCTCAAAGATTAAATTTTATAATCTTGTCACAAAAATACAGCCTTTTTTTTAAAGAGGACTATATCTTTACAGAAAATTTTAAAAGAACCCTGAAAAATTATGGTTGAGGTACACATTTTACGACAAGATAAGGATTTGGCAGTCCGGGGATTGCTGAAAAGGGGGATTACTGATGCTTCCGATCAGATAGATCAGATCGTTGCTTTGGATGACCGACGAAAGGATCTGCAAACCCAAAAAGACGAATTGTTGCATCAGGTGAACGAAAAATCTCGCGAGATCGGTAATCTGTACAAATCGGGACGGGGCTCCGAAGCCAATTTGCTCAAAACCCAGGTGGGGGAATACAAAACTGAGATTACTCGTCTGGAAGCTTCGATGGATACTACGATGGAAACCCTCGAAAAGGCATTGCTGTCCCTGCCGAATATTCCACATGAGTCCGTACCAGCAGGGCAGGATGAAACCGCTAATGAGGTGGTCGATACCCATGGAACAATCCCGGATACAGATTCGCAGGATTTGAGACCACACTGGGAATTGATGGAAGAGTATGATTTGGTCGATCTGGCTATGGGGGCCAAAGTGACCGGGTCGGGATTCCCAGTCTACAAAGGGCAGGGCGCCCGTCTACAACGTGCACTCATTCAGTATTTCCTGGACAGAGCCGTGGATGCCGGGTGTATGGAAGTGATTCCTCCATTTATGGTGAATGCAGATTCTGCGATGGGCACGGGCCAATTACCGGATAAAGATGGACAAATGTATTACGTGGAAAAAGATGATCTTTATCTTATCCCCACCTCAGAGGTGCCTGTGACCAATATGTTTCGGGGTGATATCCTGGGTTTAGACCAACTTCCGAAACGTCTGACGGCTTACTCACCATGTTTTCGGAGGGAGGCGGGTAGCTATGGTGCTGACGTCAAAGGATTGAACCGGGTGCACCAATTTGATAAAGTTGAGATGGTAGTGATCGCTCATCCACACACGTCATACGATATGCTGGACTGGATGGTTAATCACACCCGTTCTATACTGGAAGAGTTGGAACTACCTTACCGCATTTTGCGTTTGTGTGGTGGAGATCTTGGTTTTACCGCAGCCTTGACCTATGATTTTGAAGTCTATTCAGTGGCTCAAAAAAGATGGTTAGAAGTCAGTTCTGTGTCAAATTTTGAGACCTATCAAAGCAATAGGTTGAAATTGCGCTATAGAGATGAGAATGGAAAAACCAGATTATTGCATACACTCAACGGAAGTGTTTTGGCACTGCCTCGCATCGTGGCTGCTTTGCTGGAGAAATATCAAACAGCGGATGGAATTGAAATTCCCGATATTTTAAAAACATATACAGGTTTTGACTGTATAAAGAAAGGTTAATAAGGTTTATGGGGTATGGGGTTAATTAGATCTATGCCAAGAATAGGCACCACCCTGCACTCCCTGATAATGAATAACTAATAACAAAAAACGATTAACTATGTCAGGATATATGGGATATATGATTATAGCTGGAATATTTACCCTCATAGGCTGGTGGGTAAGCAGCCGTTTAAAGTCAAAGTTCAATGAGTATAGTAAGCAACCGATCGCACAGGGTATGACCGGGAAAGAGGTTGCAGAGACCATGCTGCATTACTATGGCATCAACGATGTCAATGTGGTACCGGCCAATGGTTTTCTCAGTGATCATTACAATCCAGCCAATAAAACGGTCAATCTGAGCCCGGAAGTTTTTCAGGGGCAAAGTGTCATGTCAGCTGCTGTTGCAGCGCATGAATGCGGCCACGCTGTACAGCACGCTACAGCATACAGTGCATTGAAATTTCGATCCGCTATCGTCCCGGTCGTAAAAGTGGCATCGGGTATGCAACAATACCTCTTATTGTTTGCACTCGGCGGCTTTGGTATGGGCGCAAGCGGTCTGGGCGGAACTTTGCTAATAATTACTATATTAGCCTTTGCGGTAACTACGTTATTTTCACTCATAACCTTACCGGTGGAATTTGACGCCAGCAGACGTGCCCTGCTCTGGTTGGACCAAAATAAGGTCTTAAGCGGACTCGAGCATGATAAAGCGAAAGATGCGCTCAAGTGGGCCGCCATGACGTATGTAGCAGCGGCACTTTCTTCATTGGTCATGCTCTTGTATTTGGCAATGCAGTTCATGGGAAGCAGAGATTAAACATTTTAAAAAATATATAGAAAACAGTTATGGCAATAACAATGGAAAACTTAGTCAAACAGACGGATAGCAAAATGAATGACACCGTCAATCATCTTCAATCTGAACTGATGAAGGTGCGGACCGGAAAAGCAAATCCCGGGATGATCGAAGGCGTTATGGTCAACTACTATGGCGTACCGACGCCGATCAATCAAGTAGCCAATATTGCTGTGGCTGATGCCAGAACGCTGTCTATTCAACCATGGGATAAGAAAGTAATGAATGATATAGAACGAGCAATTATTGAAGCTAATCTGGGGTACAATCCCATGAACGACGGAGAATTTATCCGGATCCCGGTTCCACCGTTGACGGAAGAACGTCGGAAGGATCTCGTCAAACAAGCCAAAGGTTTGGGTGAAGATTCAAAAGTCAGCATTCGAAATGTTCGAAAAGACGCGATGGATGCCATCAAAAAGGAAATCAAAAATGGTTATCCTGAAGATGCCGGTAAACGTCTGGAAGGTCAGATTGATGACCTGGTCAAATCTTATTATACAACCATTGATGATACGATTGCAGCCAAAGAAAAGGATATCTTGACCATCTGATCACGATATATATCTGTTGGCATTTACCCCCTCGTAAATACGGGGGATGAATGGCTTCGAGGCTTCCCATTGGAATAATGGGTCATTTTGCAAAAGTATCATACTGGAAGTTCTGATCATCACCTGTTCTAATGTATCTGCGTTGTGGTCGGTCGTTGTATGAAATCACTAGCCAGGGATCGACAAGTTCTTGGGAAGGTGCGCTTAATCGGCGTCTCCGAGCCAGCAAGTAGGGGGACATATTTAGTTCCTTTCGCTCTAAGGCAATGTTTCGCAATTTTATATATTTAATTATTCCGCGCTTCCAGATCACTCCGATTCTCTCCATGCTCACGAATCGCAGGCTATTTTTGGCGATCCGTGAGTGCAGAACGGAGTGGTGCAATCTGGGAGCGCCATCGAATTAACCATAAAAACTTTTGAATCATAGCACTAGTGCTCCGTTTCATAAGAATAACACCTCATATATCTTAAAATGACTCAGAGTTCAATCTAATCCGACCCTGACTGGGTCGTAATCGATTTTCTAACTCACATCTAACCTAATCTGACCCTGACTGGGTCAGAATCCTTGCAGGTTAAAGACCTCAGAGCGATCTAATTAGGTTAGCTTATATTATTTGCACTCAAACTAACGACCTCAGAGAGGTCGGATTAGGTTCTGAATCGCATAATTTTGTTCGTTACATTTTAATTATAAAAATTTATGAAACGCAACACTAGTTGGTCTCTGGTGTTCTACTCTGCGATATGGAACCACGATGATTGAAGTTTTACCTGGGGTAAGGAAATAAAAAAAGGCAGTTGTAGCGCTACAACTGCCTTTTGAATTATGCGAAAATCTATATTTAGTTTTTCAGTTCAAATTTTACTGGTAAGATAAATTGAACCCGTACCGGGTTCCCTCTTTGTTGACCAGGCGTCCATTTTTGAGGTAATTTACCCATCATGTCAACTACCCGCACAGCTTCATCACCCAATCCTGCGCCTGGATCACGGATTACTTTGGGGTCAGTAATCGTACCGTCTTTTTCTACTACAAAGCTGACGACAACGTTCCCTTCAATACCGTTTTCACGGGCTATGGCCGGATATTTAATATTTCCGTAAAGGAATTCAAGCATTTTCTTATCCGCACACGCCTTTTTTTCTTCTCGGGTTCCAGACATGTCTTCACATCCCGGGAAACGAGGCATTTGTTCGACCACCCGGAAAATTTCCTCCTCCTTGGGCGCTGGTGGTGGCGGTGGTGGTGGCGGTGGCGGCGGTGGCGCTTCTTCTACCACAGGCGCTTCGACGATGGTTTCTTCTTCGACAGATTGATCCACAAATTCGATCTCATCATCTTCCTCGATTAATTCCTCTGGTACTTCTTCGATCACCGGCGGTGGTGGCGGCGGTGGTGGTGGCGGTGGTTCAGAGGTACGCGGTGGTTCTATCTCAATGTCGTCCGGAATGTCCAGTGCGTTATCCGGAATGTATATCGATGCATCGTCCTGGGTATAGTTAAAGCTTAGCCATGTAATGGCCAGTGCAATAACCCCACCTAGGAGTAGCAACGGCAGAGACATCCTGAATACATCAACATCGGGATATTTGGCACGCGCTTCCAGCGGACTGGTCCATTTGTGATCCTGGTACTTGCCAGTCAGTTCATCGGTCTTTTTCCGTCTCATGATGGATCGCACGATAAAAATCAATGCAATCACAAGCACAAAGATCCCGGCTATCGACCAGACCAGCGTGTTGCCACTAATATTAATGTTATCTAACATGATTTAAAATTTTAAAAACTTGGTTATTCCTATTCCTATGAATGTGCCAATAATATTAGCAATAATATCAGCAATTTCAAAATCTCGGTTTATAATTTTTGTACTTTGAAGCAATTCAATACCAATGCCCCAAGCGATACAGAAAATCAAAACGTATATAACCGACTGAGTAGCACCCCTGTGGATCAAAAACTTCATCATTGTAAAACTCATCACCGCATACATAATCATATGCGCGACTTTATCCAGATGAGGCCATTTGAAAACATTGTGGTTTAATGATGAACCCGTTGGCATCAAAGACAGCAAGCAGACTAAAACAAGCCATAGAATCCAGATCCACTTCCAAATCTTTCCTCCATGTGGTGATCTCACTTTATTCACTCGGTTACTTATTTAGATGTCTCTGGTGCTTGATTTGGTGTATGAAGAATGGAATTTTTTATAAATCCTGTCGATTCTGGTCAGGAAATCAATGCGGTGTAGGCGGCGGCATCCAATAACTCATCAAACTGTTCCGGGGATGTCATCCGAATTTTGATAATCCATCCTTGGTCATACGGTGATTCATTGATAAGGGCCGGGTCATCGTCTTCGTCTTCATCAATGGCGGAATTAAATTCCAGCACCTCCCCATCCAAAGGCATATAAAGATCGGATGTCGTTTTTACGGCTTCTACCGTACCGAATATCTCATCTTTTTTCAATTCATCACCGACGGTGTCAACTTCTACATACACGATATCTCCCAACTCTGATTGAGCAAAATCGGTGATTCCTACCAGGACGACATCTTCCTCGTCCATTTTTTTTATCCATTCGTGCTCTTGGGTGTACTTCAAGTCTTGTGGTGTGTTCATGAATTGGTATTTTCAGTGATGTAATTCTTAATCCATTCCAGGTTAACCGACTTCGGTCTTTCCAAGGGTAGTCCAAGAGCACGAGCCCAGCATAGATTGGATAATACGCCCAATGCCCTGGAGACGCCAAACAGTACCGTATAGAAGGTGTATTCCTTAATGCCATAATGTACCAATATCGCACCAGAGTGCGCATCAACATTGGGCCAAGGGTTCTTTACTTTGCCCAGTCCATCCAAAATGTCCGGCACCAATCGAAATAATTGCCACACCACCTGGATGAGGTCATCTTCTTTCAGGTGTTTTTCAGAGAATTTCTTTTGTGCGGTGAATCGGGGATCAGGCTGCCGCAATACAGCATGACCATAGCCGGGAATAACCCGGCCTTCATCGAGTGTTTTGTGGATAAATTTAGATACCTGTTCGTCCGTAGGGGTTTTAGTGCCGATTTCATCCAACATGGCGAAAATAAACTTAATTACTTCCTGATTGGCTAACCCATGAAGAGGTCCTGCAAGCGCATTCATCCCTGCTGACAATGAATAGTACGCATCGCTCAGGGTAGATCCCACCAGGTGAGTTGTGTGAGCACTGGCGTTACCGCCTTCATGATCGGCATGGATGGTTAAGTACAGGCGCATCAGATCCTGGAACTCTTCATCATTGTTGCCAAGCATGTGCGCAAAATTAGCTGCCCAGTCGAGAGATTCGTCTGCCTTTATCTGTTTATTGTCATGATAAACCCGACGATATATATAGGCAGCAATGTGAGGTAAGCGGGCGATGAGGTTCATCACATCTTCATACATCGGATCCCAATATTTCATTTTTGAGATTCCTTCTGCGTATTTTTTTGCAAAAACGCTTTCTGTTTGCATGGAAGCAATAGCCATACTAAACTGGGTCATCGGATGCGTGTCCAACGGAAGTGAATCAATCATTCGATACGTGTGTTCGGGAACCTGGCTTCGCTTTTCCCAGTCGTCTGCCAGTCCTTCGACTTGGGATTGACTTGGCACTTCTCCTGTAAGCATGAGCCAGAACAAGCCTTCCGGCAGAGGTTCATCACCCCGGCTGGATTTGGGAAGGCTGTCCCGCAGTTCGGGAATGCTGTATCCCCTGAACTTAATCCCGTCTATGGGGTCTAAAAGCGAGGTTTCAGAAAACATGCTTTTGATTCCTCGCATCCCACCTATGACTTGACGTAAAACCACGGTGTCCACCTGGAGGTCACCATGATTTTTTAGTATATCTTTGAGATCCTTTTGTACGTGTTGTGTTTTTTCTTGAAATAATGATTTCAATTCCTTCATCAGGATAGTATGATTTTATATCTTAAAAAATAATATTGCTTTACGAACGTTCTGGACGCGCTGTCTTTATTGGCAGGCTAAAAACGCTCGGACTAACATGCCGCTCAGAAATAGCATCTTAAGCAAGGCGAAGATACAATATTAATTAGCGATTTACAATTATAGTATTATCATGTTTCTAATAAATGATATTCTGGTGAGTGATGAGTTGCTCGAAGAGAAATTTTGTTGCGACTTGGGTGCCTGCAAAGGTGCTTGTTGTGTTCAGGGTGACTTTGGCGCTCCACTCGAACCTGAGGAACGGGATACCCTCCGTGAGATTTACAAGGACGTGTTGCCGGTGTTGGATAAGGTCGGCCGGCAAACTATTCAAGAGCTTGGCGTCGACACCTATTTTCCGGGTATGAATGACCATGGAACTACACTTCGGCCCGATGGTGCCTGTGTATTTACGGTATTTGATGAAAACGGGATGGCTTCATGTGGTATAGAAAAACAGTATGAGGCGGGAATTGTAGAATTTAAAAAACCATTGAGTTGTGAACTGTATCCGATACGCGTGATGCGTAATCCGGAGACGGGATTTACAGCGCTTAATTTTGACCGATGGAAAATATGTCAACCCGCCACCGTCAAAGGGAATGCACTGGGTCTTCCGGTGATTCATTTTCTGAAAAATGCTTTGATAAGAGCTTATGGTGAAGAGTTCTACGATGCATTGGATGCAGCCCGGATTCATCATGAATCAACAGTGGAGTAAAACTTATTTTTGCTTTTATAGGAGGGAAATTGCTAATTTTTTTATTTTTGCGAATCTTTTAAACAACAACAGGTCGTTTGTGGTTCAGAAGGCGCTCTGATTTTAAGCGGAGGGGCTTCTAAGGAATATGAATGACAGTGAAGAAAACAAGAAATAGATTATGGCCTTAATAGGTACAATTCGAAAAAATAGTTGGTTGCTTTTTGTCATGATTGGGGTGGCTTTGGCTGCATTTTTGGTCATGGATATGGTCGGGCAGAGCAGTCAAATGAGCATGGGCAATATGTCCATTGGTGAAGTGAATGGTCAGGAAGTGGATTATCGTGAATTTATGGCGCACGAAGAAGCGGTGTATGCAGGTGGTGGGTCTGATATGTATTCACGACGAAATTTTTTGTGGAATTATTATCTGAATAAATCGCTTTTTGATGCAGAAGCTGAAGCCAATGGTATTTCCGTAGGTAAAGAAGAGTTGCTGGCGCTTGAATTCGGGAGTAATCTTAGCCCGGTAATTCAACAGCGATTTGTTAATCCTCAAACCGGTGCAGTAGACTATCAGCAGCTTAACAATATTCGTCAGCAAATTCAAAGTGGTACCATGCCGCCTGAAACAAGACAGTTCTGGTCCTGGCAGGAAAAAGAAATCATTACGGATCGCAAACAGGCTAAGGTTCAAAACCTCGTCGCTAAAGCGTTCTATACCCCTTCCTGGATGGTAAACCGGCTGATGTCAGATCAAAATACCACGGCTAATATTGCCTTTGTCAAGATCCCTTTCAATAAAGCAGAGTCCGCAGATATACAGGTCTCCGATCAACAGATCAAGGACTATATGAAAAACCACAAGGCCGAGTTTTACCAGGAAGAAGAAACAAAGACACTGGAATACATGGTTATCGATGTGGAACCTACCTCCAAAGACTCGGCGAATGTAGAAAAACGTGTTCAGGAGCTCAAAAAAGAATTTGCTGCGACGCCGAACGATACGACTTTTATCCAGAGCCATGAAGGGTCTTTTCAGACGGCCTATCAATTCAGAGAAAGTGTCCCAGCTGTCATTGCAGACTCGGTCTTTTCAAAGCCCGTCGGTTCGATAGTGGGCCCTTACCCGGAGAATGGAAGACTTTCAGTATCAAAAATTATTAACCGGAAGGTTATTCCGGATTCGGTGAAAGCCAGACATATATTGTTGACTGCGCAAAATCAGCAACAAATGATCGAAGGGTTCCAAAAGGCAGACAGCCTGAAATCAATTATTGAATCCGGTGAGATTTCTTTTGACTCCCTGGCTCGTGCTCATAGTCAAGGCCCCTCTGCACCTCAGGGAGGTCAATTGGGCTATGCTGCGCAGGGACAAATGGTGAAGCCGTTTAATGACTTGATCTTTTATGAAGCGGAAGAAGGCGAACTTTATACCATCGCCACCCAGTTTGGTGTTCATCTCGTGGAAGTGGAAGATCGAAAATACATCAATAATAAAGAAGGTGTTCAGCTGGCGACCATTAGTGAGAATTATGTACCCAGCCAAGAGACCCAGGACTCATTGTACAATCTCGCTCAAAGCTTCCTATCATCAGCACGGACCTTGGAAGATCTGGCTCAGGAAATATCAGATAAACCGGAGTTTCGGTTGCAAAAAGCAGAACCAGTTACTGAAAATGCTTTTATGTTCGCCAACTTTGGTGGCGGGAGTGTGAGTAGAGACATTATTCGGTGGGCATTTGAAAACAATACTTCCGACGGCGATTTATCTTCTGTCGTATACATTTACCAAAATCCACAATTGTTTTACAACGATCGGTATGTAATCGTTGGATTGGATCAGACCCACCCAAAAGGGTATCCGGATGTGGAAACCGTCCGACTGAATGTAGAGCAAGTTGTCATGGATCAGCTTAAAGGGCAGCAGATAGCTGAAAGTATCAATCAGAGTGATCTGAAGTCAATAGCGAATGAATACGGTGTGCAAGTAGACACGGCTTTTGGCGTTTCGTTTTTCAATGATGTGGTCGAAGGAGTTGGTGAAGAACCAGCTTTGGTAGCTGCCGTGAAAAACACACAGAATGACAATCTGACGCCGGCTGTCGTGGGAAATACCGGTGTTTTCGTTGCACGCCCTTTTAGCCGGCAGGAAGTCAGTACGGCAGATTATACTTCTGTTCGACAGAATTCTGTCAGTCAAATGGCTCAGCAAGTAACCGGCGCACTGATATCATCCCTGAAAAAAAATGCAGAGATTACCGATAATCGGTCCGAATTCTATTAACGATCTTTCAGAAAAAGAGATCGCATTTTATATTAAAGACTTAAATTGGACTGTTCTTACACCAGGAACAGTCTTTTTTATGTGGTATAGAATGATTGGGTTGATCGGATTTTTTGGGTTGTTGTCGTGGAACATTGTTTCTGCGCAGCACAACCCGTTTGATGGTTTTACCGCTTTGAGATCTGGAGCAGGTGCACGCAGCATCGGGTTGAGTGAAAGCAACGGAGCCGAAGTCAACAGAGATTTCTCAGTTTGGACTGTAAATCCGGCTGGGATTGCTCCAGGCTCTTGGTCCAATGTGGCGCTTCATTCCTCTTTTTTTGTAGATGGTATTCGATCCGTTGCCCTGACTGGTTTAGTTTCCCGGGATTCTGTATGGCCGATAGCTGTTGGTCTTACACGAACTTCTTTTGGTGAGAATATCAGGTATGATGTGGAAGGGAACCGGATCGGGACATTCCAGGCCGCTGTGACAGAACTCGGGATTGGTACCCGGCGTCGGCTCGGTGATCGATTTTTCCTGGGTGCATCGATGTACTATGATTGGCGAACCATTGACTTTTATAATTCCCACGTACTTCAATTTCATATGGGGGCCGTATTTCAAGCTGATCAAAGGAGCAGTTATGGAATTACCCTGAAGAATCTTGGGTATGAATTGATTCCATTTGACATAGAACGACATGGATTGCCACTTGATTTATCGGTTTATTGGCGCAAAGAACTTAACTACCTCCCGTTTACCCTGCATCTCCAAATGCAAAAACTGAACTTGTGGAATAAGCTCACCTATCAGAACCCGTTTCAAAACACCAATCAAAACATTAGTGAACCGGATGTGGAACCCTCCCGAATGAATGAATTTGTCTCGGAAGTTTTGCGTCACATGGTGGTGGGCGGAGAATTTGCGTTTGGCGCACCAGAAAAAGTATGGTTGCGGTTTTCGTATGATCACTGGAGAAACCTTCAACTTGGCATTCCTGGTATTCGGTCACTTGAAGGTGTAGCACTGGGATTTGGGGTTAAGATTAAGTTATTCAGAATTGATTATACCTGGCAAAAGCTGTATTTTGACAGCGGCAGTCATCAGGTTTCCCTTGCCTTTCGGTTGTTTGAAAAAGATCGGAGACAAAGGGGATTCTGAATTACCTTGACTGTTATCAACCAGAATATAATTAAAATCCCTTGATGCAAGGGTGTGGCCTCGGTTATGGTTAAACTTTTTGGGGGTAGATTTGTCGTACAATCGAACCAACATTGATCAAATTTATTGATTATGAATTTTATACTTAAAACTCTTTTTATATGCCTGGTGATTACGGGGTGTATGACCGCACCTGAAAGGGAAGCTTCAGACCATCATGGTGTGAATACTGCACTGATGGACACAACCGTCTCACCCCGGACTGATTTTTATCGATTTGTGAATGGACGCTGGTTGGATTCTGTGGACATTCCCGCTGACCGCGGCCGGTGGGGGAGTTTTGATGAACTGCGGATCGCGACGAGTAAGAATACCTTAGCTGTTCTGGAATCTGCTGTAATGAATGGTGAACCGGACGCCGACACAGACCAAGGGAAAGCTGCTCTGTTCTATGGAGTAGCCATGGATACGGCCGCGCTGGATGCGATGAAGCTGGATCCGATCCTGCCCCTGTTGACGGAGATCAAGTCGATTAAAACACTGGAAAATGTTTCCAGCTTTTTAAGTACGCATTTTAAGATAAATGGGAGCCCTTACTTTAATTTGGCGGTGCGCTCAGGGTTTGATGTATCGGATACCAATAGTCTTTTTGTTTTTCCCGGTGCGCTTGGTTTACCCGAGCGAGATTATTATCTGAATTCAGATTCTGTGACCCGTAATATTCAAAAAGAATATAGGTCTTTATTGGAGCAGGTCTTTGATCGGTTAGAAGTTTCACCGGACGCTGAATCAGTCGCGAAGGAGGTATTTCAATTGGAAAAATCGATGGCTGAGATTCAGTTGACCAAAGTGCAGCGACGAAATACCGAGCTATTAAACAATCCGATGTCTGTCCATTCGGTCGATGATCAAATGAATTTCATCAAGTTGGATCAATTTTTAGAAGCCCAAGACATCGATCAGGTAGATACGCTTATCGTGACCCAGCCCGATTATATGACCGGTTTGGATAAAGTCCTCAATGCTGCCGATATCACAACGCATAAAGCTTATTTGGCTTGGACAGTTTACCGGACCTATGGGAACTATTTGGATACGAATACCGAAGATTTATTGTTTTCGTTCTACGGGAAAGTGTTGGAAGGGACCGATGTCAAAAAACCGCGTTGGGAGCGCGTCCTGAACACCGCCAATAGTGCCATCGGTGAAGCTATCGGACAGCTTTATGTGGATGAATACTTTCCCCCGGAGGCCAAAGCTGAGGCCCTCCGCCTCGTTGATAATGTAAAAAAAGCTTTTGGACAACGGATCCGAAATCTGAATTGGATGACCGATACTACGAAGCAGAAAGCACTGGAAAAACTAGCGACTTTTACGGTGAAAATTGGTTATCCCGATCAATGGAAGGATTATTCTGAACTGAGTCTGGTTTCCATCGATGCGGGTGGTTCCTATGCTGATAATATGCAACGCATCATCGCATGGAATTGGGAAGAAGACGTTCGTAAAATCGGGCAGGAAGTGGATAAATCCGAGTGGTTTATGGCGCCACAGGTGGTGAATGCCTATTACAACCCAAGTTATAATGAGATTGTATTCCCCGCAGCCATTTTGCAGCCTCCGTTTTTTGATTTTGAAGCCGATCCCGCTGTCAATTACGGGGGAATAGGAGCAGTGATCGGGCATGAGATATCACATGGATTTGATGATCAGGGTTCTCGGTTTGATGCAGAAGGGAATCTTAAAAATTGGTGGACGTCCCGAGATAAAGAAGCTTTTGATGCTTTGACGGGAAAGCTGGCAGCCCAATACGATGAGTACAAGCCGTTTGATGATCTGGCGGTGAACGGCCAATTTACGCTCGGGGAGAACATCGGTGACCTGGGTGGCGTGAATGTGGCGTATGAAGCGCTAATGATGGCACTAGAGAATAAGGACGTGGGACGTATAGATGGGTTCACGCAACCGCAGCGATTTTTTATAAACTGGGCCACCATATGGCGAACCAAGTATCGGGAGGAGGCCCTTCGTAAACAAATCAAAACAGACCCGCATTCTCCGGGGATGTATCGTGCCGTAGGCCCCATCGCGAATATGGACGAGTTTTATGAAGCTTTTAATATTCAGGAAGGTGATAAACTGTACATACCTGCTGAGCGTCGGATTAAGATATGGTAGATCTTTTGAGTACTCGGTCCCGGCGCGGGAAATATTTTGATCTTAATTTAAAATGATGGGAGGACCGGAAGTGAAAGGGGCGTTAGCCCGCAATTCATGGCTTTTGATTTACCTACCTGGCGTTGATTATTGTTTTAATGGCAGTTAGACAGGTGCAGATATGAGTTAATATAATCTCGGCTCGTCCGAGACCAGAGGTAGCCAATCTACCTCTGATGAAGGAACCGAAACATCCCTGTTTCGGGCGGATACGCATTCATTGCACTTAAAAATCTATAATCTTATAGCTGCCGGAATAGTATTCTATTTCAAGGAGTTAATGACGCAGCAGATGTATGAATCAAAAGTCAAACGTCACCCAAATTTGAGCTATGTAATATGCCCAATTTTGGGAATTAAGCAACTGATTTACTGGAAATTATGCATCATAATAGTTTGACGTGGTGAATATAGCGGGTTAGACTACTTGCCGGATGCATCCAGTTTTTAAAGGTGTTTCCTTCACTTTTTTTGAAACTGCGCTTCATTTTAATTGTTCGGGATAAGTGTATCGCTGGCGAGATTATAAGTTTAATTTGTAAATGCTTGCTCAGATTTGGATGGCATTATATGTAGTCTGTTTTTGTGTTAATTTGTGTTGATGTTGGATAATTTATAGCGTGCTAAACATGGCGGTCGATGCAAATTATTGTTTAATTTCATTTGTATTAGAAAATTATAGTAGGTGTTATCAACAGATAATTAGCAAGGTGTGTTTTTTTGCCAAAATAATTTAAAGTTTACACCTTGTTAATAAATAATAAATATTAAATTTACTTCGAAATAAGGAGTTCTTGTATCTGGGAGTAAACCATTGTGGTGCCCAAATGAGAACTCGAATACGTGACCAACGAAATTAAATATTTATTGTAGTGAGCTTTACTATATCTACGCTTATGTGTTGATCTTATGGAATCAGGTGGGAGTGTGAAAAATGGATTGTGCTGGAAATAGTGCCATTTTTAAAATCTTCGTACCACTTGCTTTTATGGATTAAATCTTCTGTTTGGTAGATCATTAGGAAAGCTCTGAAACCTAAAGACCTGTCCAAATGAACAACCGAATCTCTATTCTGGCCTGCCTGATGTTCCTTTTCGGAATCCATGCGACGACCCTGACTGCTCAGGGTGAGCCTTTCATCATTACCGTGAAAACGGATAATCCGGGTACTTCCAATCCTTCGTCGTTTACCATTCCCACCAATAACTCCTATACATATTTGTACGAGGTGGACTGGGACAATGACGGAGTCTATGATGATCAGTTTGTTACGGGAGATATCACGCACGATTACGGTACACCGGGGGTCTACACGATCCGGATTAGAGGACTGTTTCCGGCCATTTACTTTAACGATGATGGGGACGAGGAAAAATTGCTGACCGTAGAACAATGGGGGGATATCCAATGGGAAAGCTTTCAAAACGCCTTCGACGGTGCCGAAAATCTGACCACCGTAGGCACGGATGCACCCGACTTGTCCAATGTAACAGACGTGAGCCGAATGTTTGATGATGCGTATATGTTTTGCGGCGAAATAGGCCATTGGGATATGTCCAATATAACCAATATGAGAGGTATGTTTGATGGAGCGCGAGTATTTAATTCAGATATCAGCAACTGGGATGTTTCCAATGTCACCGAAATGGATGATGTATTTGAAGATGCCTTTCTTTTTAATCAGGATATTGGAAACTGGGATGTCTCCAGTGCCGTTGATATGAAGTGCATGTTTGAAGATGCACGCTCGTTCAATCAGGACATTGGAGGATGGGATGTGTCCAATGTGACCGATATGGGCGATATGTTTAAGGACGCTTATGTGTTCAATCAGGATATCGGTGGATGGGATGTTTCCAATGTCACCGACATGGATGAAATGTTTGAGAATGCCTACGAATTTAATCAAAACCTGGGCAATTGGGATATTTCTGGTCTAAACAGTAGCGGCGATATGAATCAAATGTTGGATGATTGCGGCATGTCTATGGGGAATTATCACGCAACCCTGGCTGGATGGGCTGCTTTGCCCAATACGCCGTTGAATATGAGCCTGGGCGCAGATAATTTGATGTATTGCTCTTGGTGGTCAGCACGCGATGAATTAATCAATACCTACGGATGGTCTATCAATGGCGATGTATTGGGAAGCTGCTTTCCGGCAGGCTCCAATGAAGATGTCGGGGCTGCTCCGAATTGCTCCAACTTTTCACCGGCCATTAATGAAAAAGGGGAGGCGATGGTAACGGCCACGGACTTTATTACAAATATTGATGATATAGAATCGAGTCCCACGGTCACCGTGTACAATCAATGGGGCGGTGTCCTTCCCGGATTCCCATTCACTTTTACGGCACTCGAAGATGTGCTGGAGTGGGATGTGTGCGCATATCTTGGGAAAACGCTCCAATTTTCCGTGACCAACGGAGCCGGAACCTGCGATCTGGGCTATATCAACCTCAATGGAGCGCCCGGTGTCGGGCTGACTTCCGCATTTGGGAATCAAAAGCCTTGGTTGGGTGATGATGCGGCAGATGGTAAAATCAATGTATATTGTGGGCAGATTCCCGATCCCTCAGCACATGTACCAACTACCACAACCCCTTGCGGAGGACAGGCGTCTGTGCCTAAAGTTCAACCGGACTGGGTCATGACAATTCCATGCGACGAAGTCAATGATACCGCGGAAGTCATCTTCAGAACGTGGGAATCTTATGATAAAGATGGCAACCTCAGTACATTGACAGACACCATCGTGGTGTTCCGGTTGCCGAAGTTGACGCCTGATGCTTTTATAGCTGCATCAGAAGAAGAATACTACTGTAGCCTGGAAGCGACACCAAATACCGGCGAATCACTCAAGCGATACATTGCCTGGAAACAACCTGTCGGTCTGCATGATTATGAAAGACCTTATGCGAAGCTTCGGGGCGTGACTTATGAAATACCTGTAAGTGTGATTGCTTTGGGCTTGTTAAATGCCATTCTCCAGGGTGAGGAGGTATTTTATGAATACCTGAACTGTGTGATTTTACGAAAATCAAATGGTGAAGAAGTGACTATAGGCGATATTGTCACCGGTGATTATATCGATGATTTGATTGCAAGTATGACCGACGAGCAAAAGACCTATGGATTTCTTCAGCTGTTGATCGAACAAGAAGAAAATCCATATTTAATGGACACCGAAATGGGCTTGTTTGGTTTTTATCCCTACTTATTGCTACAAGATGGAGATTGGGTGATGTCCGATGGTGGAAGCTTTGTGCAGGTGACCCAGGAATGGTTCTATAATGGCCATGGCAACAATCCGTTCTGGTTCTCTGGAGGATGGCCTTCCATCTATGGCAGTGATGGCTGTATTTCCTATTGCGATGTGGAGTCAGCAAAAGATTTAGATTGCATTAAAGTTCGGGTACCTGCGTTGACCATTGAGGAGGGAATTACCTTCCCCGGGGATGGTCAAGACGAGGAGTCGAACAACGGGTGTCAAATTATCTGTCTGCCAACGGGGGTTCACTGTGGAATCACGATCAAACAGGATCCATTGACTGGCTGGACGGGCAGTTGCCCGCAAACCAGAGGTGTAGATTCATGGATTACTCAGACGTGTTGGGCAGAGACCCCAAATTGGTGTGCGGAGGGTGGAATTGGAACAGCACCTATTCCATGCGAGCTTATCAGCGCAGATGATAACCCGGATGATGCGGTCGTTGATTATGAATGCACAGACAAATCAGTAAAAATTCACCTCAGTCAATGGCAGACATTGATCGATACCATTGGACCCATTTTTGATTTCTGTTATCCGATATTTAACCTAGGTGATATATTTGATGAAATAATCAATGGATTTGAAAATGATGATTGTAATCTAATCGGTCCCTGGGATCAGGAAGAGATCATGGAAGCTATTCGAAGCGGTGAACAATATGAAACAGCTCAAAGATGGGAAGCGTGTAATCCCACGGTGTATCGCGTTGGAACGCATGATTGTTCGGTTGCTGTGTATGTGCCTTCTGTGAAGGTTATTGATAATTGCAGCGGTATTCATTCTGTGAAAGCGATGGTTGAAGTAGCTGGAGGTACCCGGGCCGTTGCGCTGGAACAAACCGCGGTGGAAACTCAAATATTAGCGAATGGTGATACTTGTTATGTATATACCTACGCGCATACCACGGATCCCATCGAGGTGCCTTTTAGTGGTTGTGATGGTGAATTAACTGAAGTTCGTTATGAAGCTGCGGATAATTGCTGGAACCAAAGTGAGTGGTCGAAGTTTATTCATATTACTGATGATGTACCACCGACGGTCGTAGTCAATCGGAATTTGAATGTCACGCTAACCAATAAGATCGCCTGGGTACCAGCCGAAAACTGGGATGAAGGAAGCTGGGATAATTGTGAAATCGATCTTCGGTTGGGCCGACGCACCGATTGGTGGGCAGATACAGCATGTGTCGATTTATGCGCAGACCTGGGGCCAAATGCACCTTATGATAACTGGGTGGACCTGCTGGATGACTTAGGGGTTGCGCGGGAGCATGCCGCCGGAGCAGTGGCAGGTGAACGGGTTGGCGAAACATATTTCAATGCATTGTACAACGTCAATGACCTCAAAACCTTCTTGGATGACGGGGAGGTAGAAAAATATTACTTCCACCAGATTCAGTGGTTGTGGGAAGATGAAGAGTTGTGTGGAGAAAAAGTGGTTCATGCCTGGATTTATGCTATTGCAGAGTATATTGCAGAGAATTGTTCGGAGGTCGATGATCACGGCAATCCACTTGACATCAATGACCTGGAAGCCATCTTCGATAATTTGTCTGGACAGCCCGGATATGGAAATGAACTGGCCCTGATGGGCGGTGGATGGGGTAAATCTGTCCCGTTCAAATGCGAGGATGCTTGTGAATCGGTTCCGGTTGAACTATTGGTATTGGATTATTGCTGCAACTGGGGAATTGGCCGAAGCGTGATGAACGTAGAAGATGACGGCAATGCCAGAGTCGTTAGACGATTGCCCGATTTAGATATTACGTGTGAGTCTTACAATATTTTCTATAAAGATGTGGTAGAAGCTGCTGCAGCTTTCGGCGAGAATGGAAGCGTGATTGATACAGCAGGTGCCTTTGACGAAATCAATGATGCTTTTGGCAGTTACATCCTGACTTGGGTAGACAATCAAAACCGTCCTACAGATATTGACGGAAACTTGTTACCAGATAGTATTGTGAATTTTGATTACTGGAACATAGCTTGTGAAGAGAAATCTGAAATAGAAAAAGTAGCGATTGATAACCACGACGGAACCATTGGATGGGAAACCATCATTCACAATACGACCTTCCTGGACACCACCACGCTAACTGAAGAGAATGGGGTTGTGGCGATTAATTGTTCCGGAAGTTATACCCAGGATATCTGGGTGGATCTGGATGAATGTGGACAGGGAACTTTGACACGCCGGTTTTTTGTAGTCAGTGATTGTGGCGAAGAACCACAATGGGTGGTAGAGCAGGTGATCAATGTACAGTCTGCCTGTGGAATGCGTGCGAGCATGTTTGATCTTCCTGCGAACGTAGGAACCAAAAATGAGCCGATCTGCTTGCCGGAAGGTTTGAGTCAATCTTACCTGCCTGACACCATTGGTGCCTTAACTTTGAAATCCCACCTGGAAGGTAAACTGTGCAACTCTTTTGCCTCAGGATCCAATGTGAAAGAATTTGATGTCGCCGGCACGGATATGAAGAAATATGTGATCGAATGGACCATGATCGATTGGTGTGCACACCACACTTCTTCGAACCGGGAATTTTCTTATACGCAGGAAGTGATCGCTACGATTGATCCGGAATGCGATGTAACCACCGGTACTGGTGATACGACCGACGTGAGTCTGGTACAAGGTACCATTGCCACCGAGCGTGGAGAAGCTGTACAGAAAGTAGAGATGAAAGCCGTATTGGGAAGCGGAAGTCCTTTGACAACCGTCACCGGTGGAGAAGGAGCTTATAACTTCTCGATCAGCAACGGTGCCCA
>NZ_JAHVHU010000015.1 GCF_019802045.1 Membranihabitans marinus
ATATGCATAAATTGCTATCTTCGTCTTGTTGCTAATCCCATGCTTTCTTTCCTGTTTATAAAAATCAGAATCTAACATTATATTAGCTCTTTTTCAACTTGGGGTAAACATACGAGCGTCTTGACGAGATGGATTTGGATGATGCCAACGGTGTTCTTTATTGAATTATTTAGCGACATATATAAAAGACCTGTCAGCGTTTTAAAAAATATTTGAAATGTAACCACCCATAAACAAAAAAATCACCCGGTGAACATCTCAGGATAGTTTGCAGCATGCTGAGAATGTCTACCGGATGATGGGGTCTGACCGCTAAAGCGGGCAGACGTCGTTTAAACAATTAGTGATAACCATTAAAAACACTAGAAATGTACAAAATTTTTACGGAATCAAGAAAACGGAAGTTTCTGATGCGAATCAGCTTTATCTATGTCTTCCTTTTGGTTAGCGGGATTCAAATTCTATCCGCTTCCAACAGCCGTGCCCAGGGACTGGAGGATATCATGGTCACGATAGAATTCGAGGAAAGAAACCTGGAATACCTACTAAAACGGATTGAGCTTCAGACAGATCTGACTTTTGCGTACCTGCCTGCGGAGGTGAAAAAATACCGTCGGATCACGATACGGTCTGGAAAGCAAAGTGTGAAGTCTGCTCTGGACTATGCATTGAAATCGACGAACCTGAGTTACCGGTATATCGAAAACAGCATCATTATTTTCCCGCGAAGTGAAAATAGTGGCGATGATCCAAGAAGGGATCGTTCAGCAAAGACTAATGAAGTGTATGTGCCCTCTACATTTTCGAATAGAAATAATACGGTCGTTGACCATTTGACCACGAATCGTTTTCCAGCTCTTTCCAGCAAACGGCTGGCCCGCACGATATCCGGTCAGGTGACTGATGTCAATGGAGAACCGCTGATCGGTGTGAACGTACAAGTGAAAGGGACAGGTAAAGGCACAGCTACGGATTTTGACGGCCGGTTTCTGCTCGAGGATATGGATGATCAGGCTGTGTTGGTGATTTCCTATATAGGTTATAAGACCAGAGAAGTAATCGTTGGTGGCCAAACCAATATGACGATCGTTCTGGAAGAGGATGCCCAGACGTTGGACGAGGTGGTGGTCGTCGGTTATGGAACACAGAAAAAAGTAAACCTCACCGGGGCGGTAGAATCGGTGGGTGAAGAGGTGTTTGAAAACCGATCCGTATCAAATACTACGCAAGCGTTGCAAGGAGCCATCCCGAATCTGAATATATTTCTGGAAGATGGGAAACCAACGCGATCGGCTTCTTTTAATGTTCGTGGGCAGACATCCATAGGACAAGGGGGTAGTGCGCTCGTACTTATTGATGGTGTAGAGGGGGATCCGTCGTTTTTGAACCCGAACGATATTAAAAGTGTGTCTGTGCTAAAAGATGCCGCTTCAGCTGCGATTTACGGTTCACGGGGATCATTTGGTGTCGTTCTTATTACGACCAAAAATCCGGAGAAGGGGCGAACCACTGTTTCTTATTCCGGGAATGTATCCTCCCAGTCCTTAGCAAAGAAGCCCGAGTTTGTGACTGATGGTGTCACCTGGTTAGAGCATTTCCGACTCGCGTATGTGAACACCCAGGGAACGGTTCCTACCTCGATCAATAATAATAATCAATACTACAGCGATGAGTGGTTAGAACGCATGAGAGCGTGGAAAGCTGCAGGTGGTGAACCCAAAACGGAAATTCTTCCCAATGGGAATTACGAGTACTATTCCAATACCGACTGGATGGGTATGCTGTTTAAAGATCAGACCCTGGCATACGATCACAATCTGACCGTATCGGGCGGCAATGATAAGACGGGCTTTTATTTATCCGGTCGGATGTATGATTTTGGTGGCATCTATAATTTCAACCCCGATGAATACCGATCATATAATATCAGGGGGAAAGGCTCCTTAGAGGCATTCGAATGGCTCAAAGTATCCAATAATATCGAATATTCCAATAATTTTTATCATCAACCATATTCTGGTGCCGGACGCGTGGCCAATGTGCAGCGGTATATCGAAGTCACCGGATTCCCGACCCAGCCATTATATAATCCGGATGGAACCTATACGCGGGGTGGCGCTTACACCTTAGCAGGTATGATCGATGGAAACAACTATCAGGATAATAGAAAAAATTTGTTCAAAAATTCTTTAAGCTTAAACTCCAGCTTCTTTAACAACACCTTTCGCATCAATGGAGATTTTACACTGCGTTACAATGACAGGAACTACTTCTGGAAACGGGTAAAAGTTCCCTATTACCAAAATGCGAATCGGGAAAACCCCTCTTATATCGGTGATATCAATGGAACCATTTACGAATGGCTCGGAAATACGATGTACACCGCCAGCAATATGTTTACCGAATATGAGAATACGTTTTCGAAGAAACATTATGTGAAAGCAATGGCGGGGTGGAATTATGAAACATCAGCATATAAAGCCAACAGTATCCAACGCAATCAGTTGCTGTTGGAAAATGCAGAAAGCGTACAATTGGCCACGGGTTCTTCGATCGTGCCCGGTGCTAGTGTGTCGAGATGGAAAACAGCCGGTGCTTTCTTTCGATTGAATTACGGTTATCAGGATCGGTATTTGGTTGAAGTCAATGGTCGCTACGATGGTTCTTCTCGTTTTCCGGTAAACCAGCAATGGGGATTTTTCCCGTCTATTTCTGCGGGGTGGCGGATTTCTGAAGAATCATTTTGGACGGTCAGTGATCGGATTATATCCGATATCAAACTGCGCGCGTCGTATGGATCATTGGGGAATGGAAACATATCACCCTACCAGTTTCTTGAGTTATTGAGCATTGGAAACTCAGGGCGGGTGCTCGATGGTGACCTAAATAAAAAAACGAGTGCCCCCGCACCGATCCCGTCCGGTCTGACCTGGGAAAAAGCCACCACAAGTGATATCGGAATTGATTTTGGAATGCTTCGGGGTAAATTGCGGTTTAATGGAGATTACTATATTCGGAAAACGACCGATATGTATGTCGCGGGCCCCACGTTGCCTGAAATTTTTGGAGCTTCCTCGCCCAAAGGCAACTATGCAGATATGACGACAAAAGGTTTTGAGTTGACCTTATCCTGGCGCGATGAACTGAATGTGGCGAACAAACCATTCAACTATCAAATCCGTGCGACGCTTTACGATTATGTTTCACGAATCGATAAATTCAATAATCCGACGAAGAAAATTTCTGATTTTTACGATGGAAAAATAATCGGGGAATTGTGGGGTTTTAGAACGGATGGACTGTTTCAGGAAGATCCGGAGCCGGAAGAATACATCAACACGATCTTCAAATCATCGGCAGATGCCGTGTGGCGAGCTGGTGATCTCAAAATATCCAATTTGGATGGAAGTTCAGATAACATGATTACCAAAGGTCAGCAAACGGTGGATAATCCCGGTGATTTGACCATTATCGGAAACACCGAGCCAAGGTATCAGTATAGCGTATCGCTCAGTGCGGATTGGAAAGGTATTTTTATTTCAGCATTTATTCATGGCGTCGGACGACAAGACTGGTATCCGGGTAAAGAATCTGCTTTTTGGGGGCAGTATAACCGGGGGTACAACCAAATGCCCGCCTGGCACCTCGGTAACTTTTGGACGGAAGACAACCGTGATGCGTATCTCCCCAGATATGCGCAATACAATGGAGCGGTGGCTTTTTCAGGAAATGTGCCCAATGACCGGTATTTGCAAAAAGTCTCGTATACCCGATTGAAAAATCTCCAAATCGGATATGCACTACCCGATGTCTGGATGACGAGATTGCAGGTCAGAAGCGCGCAGGTATACCTATCCGGCGAGAACGTTGCAAGTTGGTCCCCGCTGTACAAACGGGTTAAAAACTATATGGATGTCTCGTCAGCTGTAGGGAATACCGATTCAGATTTACGCAGTACCTATAATCAGGGTGCAGGAAACGGTTATCCTCTATTGAAAAGTATCTCCTTTGGTCTTTCTGTGACATTTTAATTCTTAAATAAACAGTAATATGAACAAGTATATAATATTTCTATCCGCCATTATATTTTTATTTTGTGGTTGTGAACTCGATGAACGTCCGGTAACATCGGCCGATAAGAATGCCATTTTTAGTTCAGAAGATGGACTGAAAGCCTATTCGATTTCATTTTATGATATGTTCCCAAGTGCAACCAGCCAGGCAATTGTAGAGCAATCCCTGGTAGATTATGGTGCAACCAATACACTTGGAGGGTTTATTTTGCGCAACTCATACAGCGAAAATAATTCTTCAGGTTGGAATTGGTCTGCGCTCCGAAACGTCAATTACTTTATAGCAAATTGTACCAGTCCGGCGGTTTCGGAAAGTGTCCGGAATAATTACATCGGATTGGCCAGGTACTTTCGCGCTATGTTTTATTACGATAAGGTGCGGCGATTTGGCGATGTGCCGTGGGTCGATCGACCATTGGAACCCAAAGATGAGGAGATACTATATGGTTCACGGGATTCCCGAGAGTTGGTTATGGAAAAAGTGTACGAAGACCTGATTTTTGCAGCGGAAAATATTACAAGAAGTACTGATGCAGCTCAGTCTTCCTTAGTGACCAAATGGGCAGCTTATGCACTGGCTTCCCGGGTGGCTTTGTTTGAGGGGACATTTCGAAAATACCACAACCTCAATCTGCCTACATCCAGTGAGGAGTGGCTCATAAGAGCGGCCGATGCAGCAAAGGCGGTGATGGAGCATTCCGGAAAATCTCTGCATGATAATTATCGCGAATTATTTACAAGCGATGATCCGCCATCCAGTGAAACCATTTTGGCTATTGCTTCGGATGCTTCTTTGAATGTAAAGCATGGGGCAAACTGGCGCTGGACTTCAGAAACCTTTGGTACCGGCCTGAATTTGATCCGACCCTATATTGCGACCTATTTGCAAAAAGATGGTTCTCCGTATACCACCCGGCCCGGTTGGGAGTATGAGGATTTTTATGAAGAATTTCAAGACCGGGATCTCCGGTTACACGCCACCTTGAGACACCCGGGGTATACCCGGGAGGGAAAGCGGACCCTGCCGGTATTTGGCGGCTACGCCCGACTGGGTTACCAACCCATCAAACTCAGTGTGGATGCCACTGTAGGAGACGATAAAAACGAAAGTACCCACGCCCTCCAATTGATACGCTATGGTGAAGTCTTATTGAACTATGCCGAAGCCAAAGCAGAACTGGGTACATTGACCGATGCAGATTGGGCAATGACGATCGGTGCATTGCGGGCCCGGGCAGGCATTACCGGTGGCCTTGAGATGAAACCCACGACAATCGATACCTATTTACAAGAAACTTATTACCCGGACATCAGTGATCCCGTAATTTTGGAAATCCGCCGTGAGCGTGCGACCGAACTAATCTTTGAAGGCTTTCGATTTGATGATCTAAGACGCTGGAAACGCGGAGATTTGTTTAAAATGACATGGACGGGAATGTATATTTCGGATGTGAACAAACCTTTGGACGTAGACCATGATGGTGTCGATGATGTCATTTATTACACCGATGCTTCCGGGCTCGAAAGTGCAGAAGATCAGTCGAATAATCCCAATCTGTACCGCGTACAGGTCAGTAAAGATCCGGGTGCAGAAATCATCCAGGTGCATGAAGCCGGAGATGGTCAGGGCTATTACCTGGCCTGGTACACCAATAACGAATCAAAGAAAGTGTGGGGCCCAAAACAATACTTTTTTCCGGTCCCGGTCGGTGCTTTGAATAATAACCCCAATCTGGAACAAAATCCGGGATGGGAAAATGGAGCAACCAACGATGGAAATTAAACCAACATGAAATGACCCACTGACATTATATTCCGATATCATGAACAGGTCAAAGACACATGCCATACCTTATCACATGGAATGTGTGGACTTTATAACTTGAATTTTATATATGGATCGGTATAGGATAGCTTCTCATTTGGCCAGTTCCCGATGCGGTCCATATTGCCTCTTTCCATCGGATCACCAAATAGCGTAGCAGATTACGTGATCTTGAGGTGGAACTGCATACCCTGGCAGATCAGGGCGCCCTGGAAATATTGGGTGTGATAGCGACCAGCGATGATCCGTATGTCCCACTATGTGTGGATGCGATCAATCATTACTTCGATCGCCCGGAAATTCCAATTGGTGTAGAAAAAGGCATCGAATTACGCCATCACTCGAGATATACCAAAGAAATAAGTGAAGAGTATAAGAAAAGGCTCCATACTTATGAAGAGGCAGAAGATGCTGTGGACCTGTATCGGCGTCTGCTGGCTCGTCAACCGGATGGCAGTGTGGTGATTTTGAGTATTGGTCACCTTACGAATTTGATGCGTCTTCTGGAATCGGAACCGGATGAGCATAGTTCGCTTTCCGGAAAGGAACTCATTAAGAAAAGGGTCCGAATGTGGTCCTGTATGGGGGGCGTTTTCCAAAAGGTAAAGAGGCAAATTTTTATCGACCCGATCCAGGGGCGACGCAAGTCTGTGTGGCGCAATGGCCGACAAAGGTGGTGTTCTCCGGATGGGAAGTAGGGAATCCGGTCATTACGGGTGGTAAAAAATTTAAGGAGAGACTCTCATCTTCCAGCCCGATTTGGCGGTCATATCACTTGTTCAATAATTTTAAAGGACGACAAAGTTGGGATCAAATTGCCGTTTTAGTCGCATTACCGGAGTACGATACGTATTGGCAATTTGATAATAAGGGCTATTGCAAAGTATACCCGGATGGGAGCAATGAATGGATACCGGGTGCTCCAAC
Source organism: Membranihabitans marinus (assembly GCF_019802045.1). Classification (GTDB taxonomy): domain Bacteria; phylum Bacteroidota; class Bacteroidia; order Chitinophagales; family Saprospiraceae; genus Membranihabitans; species Membranihabitans marinus_A. Next base: position 6,826 of record NZ_JAHVHU010000015.1, read on the forward strand.
CAACCATTACTACATCATTCCAGAAGTTTCAAATGAAAATTTAGCGCAATTGGTGGAAAAATTGATGGTAGGGTCAGACGTCGGAAACTAGGATTAGTGCTTCGGATCCAGCCAGGTCATAGTAGAAATCAGGCAGGGTAATCACTATCAATTTATAGAGTCAGACCACTAAGTCCTGTGTCCATGACTAGATCAATACCCAAGTTTTTAATAGATTCCATGATTTACTATTGTATGTTTTTAGTTTCAGTCTGCGATTTATAAACAGACGGTTTGTGGAATCTTTTGATAAAAGTACTGTGTCGAAAACGAAGTTCCTTTTATTGTTCTATTTTCATTGTATTGAGTTTTTTTCATCTACATGGAAAAACTAGTATGTTATTCTTTTTTGAGTCACTTTTGAAATAAATACTAAATTATGACCCATAAGCTTTTGTTGAGATTAATGATGATAATAGGTCTTTGTGGGAGTACATTAATTGCTCATAGTCAGGTAACATCACCGACCAGTAGTAGTAAATACTATCAAGTGAAACCAGGAACACCAGGTTCAAATCTATACCGGGCTGAATTATTTTCCGACATTGACCAGTCATGGGACAAATGGAATCTGAGCGGGTATGCTTTTGGATTTGATCCCGGAAAGACACCGATGTACACCACCGTAAATGGGATACTCAGTACCCCGTATATGATTCAGGTCAGAGGGAATGAAAATGAAAAAAATAAAAAGCGGTGGGGGTTTCATGTTTTCGAAGGATATGCCAGCGATGACAAATCACGATTGACCATGCTGGTGAATAAGCATGTAGAAATGGAGAAATCGGTGGCAGAAATCTACTACTATGGCACCGCTTATAATCATTCAAACGAAGCATACAACTGGATTCGATTGGGATCTGATGTGAAAAATCATTCCTATATGTTTAGTCGGGATAAAGCTGTTTTTTATGGATCGCTACAACTCTCCAATGCTTTTACCCTGGGTAATATTGGTGCTGATGATGTCAGGAAGGACAAGCCGGCAGGTGATGATGAACGAAATGCCGATGAAAGTGCCCGGCATGTGAATTTTGTGGAATTGAAGGATTCTGGGGACGGCACCCTCTTTTATGATAGAGACAACCACCTCGTTGCTATAAAAATACAGGGAAAGTGGATGAAGTTAAAAGTGGAGGAATTGCCCGAGGGCGTTGAATACGAATTTGATGCGAATGAATAAAAGCTGATCAGGACGACTCAGAGTATAATGTACCCATCCTAGTTATCACGACGTTACATATAACATTCAGGCAGAGCCCATAGCCCATTGACCGTGGATGAATTTTAAGGAATTTACGTTGAAAGCCGGAGAAACCTTTGAATATGAATTTCCCCCATCTTTTCAGTCTCGCTGGGTTCGTTTTGTGACGAACCGAGATTGTGAAGCTACGGCGTAGCTGGAGTATAAGTAAAATTCACATATCTTACCCGTATTATTTACATTCAATGATCCGCATTGAGCGGTATGTATATCCTAGACCATGAAAGATTTCTTGTTTTTGTTATTCGGGTTGTTTTACACCTTTTTAGCCATCGGTCAAGCCGATCCATGTGCTGAAGTCAAGATAGTTCAGGGAGAACCCACGTTATTCGTGGATGGAAGCAAAGTACCTCCTTTTGCCTATATGTCCTATCTGGGGAAGCCCAAATATTATCAGGAAATGTCTGATGCTCGGGTGCGGCTATTCAATGTGCCTGCTTATCTGGGCGATCAGGGGATCAATTCCACGTCAGGGATCGGTGTTTTTCGACCGTCGATGTGGATTGGACCCGGTCAATATGATCTCAGTCCTTTGTACAAGGATATGGATGAAATTATTTCTTCTGCTGCAGATCCGTTGATTGTTATTCGTATTCACCTGGATCCACCCATATGGTGGGAGAGGAGGAATAAAGATGAACTTTGTTTGTTACCCGATCTAAGTATCCATCGGGTGAGTTTGTTTTCCGAAAAATGGCGAATGGAAGCCGGAGCTGCTTTGAAAGCTATCGTAGAGGAATTAAAAAGCGATCAACGGTACTCCAAGTATCTGTTGGGAATACACGTAGCGGGAGGGATGACGGAAGAATGGTTCTATCATTATAAAGATTATTTTTATGACGACAGCATGGCTCGTAAAACTGCATACCGAAAGTGGTTGCGAAAGCAGTATGGTGATTCTGTCGAAAAACTCAGAACGGCCTGGAATCAGCCCAGTGTCACCTTTGATAACGCTATGTTGGAAGATATTAGTGGAAAGCATCGAACCGAAGGATGGCGGGATCCTGTGGAAGACCAACCTTTTTTTGATGCATTCGATTTTCAGGCGGAAAACATGGTGAACAACATTATATATTTTTGCAAAATCGTCAAGGAAGCGAGTGACGGCTGTTTGTTGACGGGCGCGTTTTACGGCTATCATTATTTTGTAACAAGTCCACAGCGGGGACATGGTGCGCTTTCAAAATTATTGGAATGCCCCGATTTGGATTACTTGTCCAGTCCCAATGATTACAAGCGGGTTTCGGGGGAAGATTGGCCACCCATGGCTGCCATAGGATCCATTCAACTGCATGGTAAGCTTTGGCTGGCAGAAAATGACACAAGAACCTACCTTACCACACTACTCAAAGAAAAGGCACCCGAAGTAGATCCGGGTGGCGATTGGTACACGCAGGGCGTATGGTTGGGGCCGGAAAGCCCGGAGCTATCTCATTCCCTGGTGCTCAAGAACCTGGGTCGGATGTTGGCTGGTGGCTATGGTGGGTGGTGGTTTGATATGTGGGGTGGTTGGTTCAGTGATTCCACCATGTTGTCGATGATTGCAGATGGGGTGGAAGCTGTTTTTAAGGAGGACACCAAAGTTCATCTGAAACCGGAAGTGGCGGTGGTCGTCGACGAACGCTTGTCATTTTGGGATAAAAGCTTCGGGCAGCAAACGGCTCATATGCTACAAAACAGGTATGCACTGGGGAAAAGCGGAACGCCGTATAAATTGTTTCTTCGCACTGATCTGGAGCGGTTGTCGGAGAATGAATATAAAGCAATATGGCTGTTGGGCATACCTGATCTGAACCCGGATGAGCAAAAGATTGTGAAATTATGGTGGTCCAATAAGAAAGCGGTTTTTTATACCAATCTTCATTCTACGGTTCAATTTAGTAATGATGCGAGAGAGATTAATTACGATCAGACTGTGTTTAGTCCGGAAGAAATTGCTGAATTTTGGCAATCAGCCGGGGTCCATAGGTATTCCGCGCCGGGTACCGTGATCTATGCGGGCAAACGTTGGCTGACCATTCACTCGGGCACAGGCGGTGAACAAGTCATCCGTTGGCCCGGTGATTATGAAGTCAGAAATCGGTTCACCAATCAATTGATAACCTCCAAAAATAGAATGTCCCAGGTAGACATGAAACCCGGAGAAACGTGCTTGTTTGAATTGGCACCGATCGTCGATTGATTTTTACCTCATTTGGATCTAAGGTCTGGATGGATAGGACGTGAAGAAGTTCTGTATATAAGTCGCAGACACCTAATCGAAAAGCAAGAGATTCAGTGTCATAATTGTCACGTTTTTCAGTTCCCTTTTTTCCGTATGTTGGAATGAAGAAATGTCAAGAAGATCTCTACCCCCCCCCGGGCTGTTTTGACCGTAATTATTCATCAATTACCGTACAGTAAAAGCTGGTAGGCGGTTAGGCTAGGGGTCGCATTTTGTTCACAGCGTATTACAGTCTATCTTCTTAAGATTGTCATTGAACGTTCGCTTTTCCTCCAGGGACATCTCTTTGGTTAATTTGCTAAGTTCTACCCGGATCGAATCAGCCAGATCCCTGCTTTCTACGGCTAATCGGGCTTTTCGTTCTTCCATGTATCCTAATTTCGTTTCCCACTCCTGGATTTTATGAGACGCCGTATTGTCCGATTCAAGAAGGGAATCCTGAATGTGGCGCATGGAATCCGCCAGCGCAAACCGTGCATTTCGCATGTCAGTCGCCTTACAAGTGAGTATTGATATTTTCTGCAGTTCGTTATTTTTGGTACCCTGGGCACAGGCGGCAACCATTATGAGAAAACCTAAGACAGAAACAAATGGATTGAACTTCATAAACTCCTTACTGAATATTTTCAGGCCAATTTAAATCATTAACCACGGCATCGCCAACCGCATACCCCAGATCCAGACCTTTTGTATTGTCCATTTCAAAATGAATGCCCCCGTAATATCTGGATAGCGCACATTCTTCGGCCATCTCATAAAAATTGTCGAAGGTACGTGCTTCAAAACCGTATTGGACTTGGCTCAGGTCTGTAAAGCTGTAATCGCCACTTTCATCCGTAAACAGGTGAATGAACACTTTGGTCGCGGCTCCGATCTCGGCAGAATGGCCCGACGTGTAGGCCGGGAAAGGCGGGGTGCCAATAACGGTTTCGAAATTGGGATCGATATTCTTCTGTATATAGCTTACCGGCCGGATCAAAACATAATCGTATTTGGACTTCCAGCAACTGATGAAGGCGTCGTTTTCGGCTACTGCCATCATGGCGAGCCCTACGGCGGTTTTTTCAAGTGTGGCGTTGGATTCCTGCAACAATTGAGTTCCAATATTAAAAGTGTGTCCAGCTGGGGTGCAAGTCTCAAACGGATCATCTGCCCAGTACTTGGCTATGGTGAGGTGTTCTGCAGTGTTGCGATGAGTTACTTGCTCATACACGTCGATGGCTTGTGCGTAAAACGCTGAGTTCTCGTCTATGGAATAGTCGATGTGGTCACCGGGTTGACTCGTTTCCACGATGTCAGGTATAAAGCTTCTGTTTTGATGCCAAAACGGGCTCAATGGGATTCGCTGTGCGCCGGTGGGAATCCAGCAATGTTCATCAGCCGGCATATGAAATTTATCTTTACTAAATGGATCCAGGTAAGCTTCGTGGCCGCCATCCGTGGTGCTGATTTGATACAGTGCTTCTGCCACTGCCAAACCATAATTTTCAGAACGCTCAACAATCTCATTGGACACCCCTTCTCTGAGTAATGCTTTGTTTTGCATTTCCATTCGGTCAATTCGTTCGCGGTTGTCTTTGGTGATGTTGATTTCAAACATGCGCCGCATTGTATGAGCGGCGGCGGCATTGCAGGCCAGTGCCCAGTTGTACTCCTCGCCTTTTCGAGGGGTCGGAAGGCTCCCCGGCTCGATTCCGTTGATTTGCCCGGCCAGACTTTTTCCGCCGTCAATTCCATGAATGACAGCTTCATATGCAGCAACACCTAGATAACCATACGCTCGTGCAGCCTGAGTAGGCAGAAAACCATCTGTGGTTTGAGTGATCCGGCAATTTAGAAAAAAATAATCCTGTAAGAAATTCCCATCATAAGTTCGTGCAAGGGGGCTTTCTTGTTGGGGTGAGACAATGAGCGGGTCATCCTGGCAGGAATGGAGAGTAAACACTAAAGTTAATAGCACCAAAAAAGAGGTGAAGATAGATAGTAAATGTTTCATTGGGTTTATATTTGGAAGCACTACAATATATTCACCCCTAAAGATAAGATATTCATTCTAATTGGAAGAAAGATTAACAGTCTAAAAAAAATGGATTTAAATAAGGAAACCGTTTAGATGCCGGATAGAGCCATATTCATGCCAGTAATTCGATGGTTTTTGTTTTCTTTCCGATTGAATAAAAAATAGTATTTTTAAACCTTTGGTATTAATTGAAATAAAATGATGAAGCCATTCCTTATTGTTTTTAGCATGCTAATCATCGAGTTCGTATCTGCTCAGTCCTTCCTGATCGAAGCCGAAAGCTTTGATGAAAAAGGTGGTTGGTTGGTCGACCCTCAGTTTGTGGAACAAATGGGCTCGCCATATCTGCTCGCTCATGGTTTGGGAACCCCGGTGGAGAATGCGACGATGGAAGTGAATTTTCCTCAGCGAGGCACGTATCACGTCTGGGTGCGAACGAAAAATTGGGTGCCGGGAAACTGGGAAGCCCCCGGTCGGTTCCAGTTGAAAGTGGGGAACCAGATACTGGATAAGGAATTTGGTGTGACTCCTGGCTGGTCCTGGGAATACGGCGGTGATGTGGATATTCGTAATCCCAAGGCTTCTGTCGAATTGATCGATTTGACTGGTTTTGAAGGACGTTGCGATGCCATTTATTTTAGTACGGAGAACGCGGCGCCACCTGCTGGTGGTAAAGAATTGGCAAAATGGCGGGCAGAAGTGACAAACCAAAAGAATGCCCCGGAGCAGTCAAAATCATACGATTATGTCGTGGTCGGAGGTGGTATTGCTGGGTGTGCCAATGCGATCGCTGCGGCTGAGCAGGGACTGAAGGTCGCTTTGATCCATGACCGACCCGTGTTGGGTGGAAATGCAAGCAGTGAAATCCGGGTGCACACCCTGGGGATATATGGTTACTTTGAGCGCATCCTCAAAATGCTGGACACGAAGCATTATCCCAATGGATCCCCGGAAGCATACGCGGAAGATCAAAAACGCCATAAAAATATGGAAAAGTACGATAACATTGATTTGTACCTGAACTGGCGGGCGTATGATGCAAATACGGATGGAAATACCATTACCTCGGTCGATGCCCGGCATACTTCGTCCGGCGAACGGATCCGCTTTGAAGCACCGTTGTTTGCGGATTGTACCGGTGATGGCTGGATTGGTTTTTGGGCCGGAGCCGAGTTTATGTATGGCCGGGAAAGTGTAGATGAATTCGATGAAGGATGGGATGAGTTTGGCGAATTGTGGAGTCCGGAAGAACCGGATGGTGCCGTGATGGGCTCTTCGGTGTTGTGGAGAGTGTATCGGGATGATAAGAAGAACATATTTCCGGAAGTTCCCTGGGCCATGGATGTGGTTGGTGATCATGCGGCCAAACATGGGGAGTGGTACTGGGAATATTCCAATGCGGATGTTCATCAGATTCATGATGCCGAGCAAATCCGGGACCACATGTTCCGGGCAATTTATGGCTCATTTGCCAACGAAAAGAAAAAGCCGGGGACCGAAAATCTGCAGTTTGAATGGATCTCCTATCTGGTCGGAAAACGGGAGTCCAGGCGCTTGGTGGGCGATTATATTTTCACCTTCAATGATGCCAAAAACAGCCGGGAATTTGAAGATGGGGTGGTTCAGGAGACCCGGGAGGTCGATGTGCATTTTCAGAAGAATTTAAAAGACCCTGAAAAACCAGATTTTCTGTCTACAGCCATGTTTTACAAAACCGGGAAGTACTACATTCCCTATCGCAGTTTGTATTCCAAAAATATTGACAACCTGTTTATGGCGGGCCGGAATTTTAGTTGCTCCCACATTGGCCTCGGTGGTCCTCGCGTGATGCGGACGACCGGACAGATGGGGGCCTCAGTCGGACTAGCCGCGTCTGTTTGTAATAAATACGATATCAATCCCAGGCAGGTTTATGAGCAGCATCTGGATGAATATATGGATTTGGTCCGGAGTAGTACGAAAATGAGCCAAGAGGTGGAGTAGCAAAGCAAGCAACAAGGGGTTGCAACCCCTTGTTACTACGAATCGGTTACGCAAGATTCCAGCTTTTAAATAAATGAAATGGCAATCAAGTTTTCCATACTAATCCTATCACTGCGGTTCCTCCTGTTTGGGGACGGAGACCCAAATCACCACCCTATGGCGATGGTAGATGGATGGGATTTATCCGAGGTTTCCTCTGAAGAAATGGCCTTTTCGCTCACGGATGATTCTACCGGGGTGGAATATGAAGTGGTTTTATTGAATGATACCGATGGTTTGCCGGAAGCCTACACCTCCTACGTAACTACCCCTGTGTGCGACGACACCTTATGTGCATTGATGCATATCCGGTTGTATTGGAATCTGTTGGGGAATTACATTGGTTTTGATACGGTTTCAGGATTGCCCCTTACAAAAAATGATCACATCGAATTTCTGGATGAAGATTATAAAAAACTACACCGTCTTTTATTGGATGACCATTCGATCATCAAACGAAAAGAAAAGAAAGACCTCTTTGATGAGGATATCAAAAGGGTATCGGAGGTGGTGGATGCCGTGACGGGGGCAACGGCCAAAGAGATCAAGAAAGTCGTAGTGGACGGTGCGCTCTATTCGTCTTACACCCTCTATCACATTGTACATGGAGGGTTGTCTGATTCCATACGTAGTGATGCAGAACGCAGGTACTCCGCATCACTACAGAATAAGCTGTTGGTCTCTGACCATGCAGATTACCAGCTTTTTGCATTGAAAAAATTAGATAAAACGGACTTTGTCAACCATCGGGACCGAATCATTGAATTAATTCACCGGACGGTTCCATTGAACAGGTTATACCTTATGAAAAAAATGCCTGAAACTATGTGGCAGGATCAGGAGGTGCAGGAGGAGGTTTCGGGTTTTTTTGGAGACTTGGAAGTGAACAGCAAATCTTATTTCCTCAAAAAATTGGAGTCGATGGATCAAATGAGTCCAAAAGCCATTTTGAACCTGGTCAAGCAGATGGAACTGATGAGTCAGAATCAATTGAAAATATTCATGCGAATTCTTAATAATGATAACCTGTCCGATGATGTAGTGCGTACACTGAATGAAAAATTAGAAGACCCGGCATTGATATACGGGTACTTGGTTAAGGAGTTTTTGGAACAGTAGCAAGGGGTTGCAACCCCTTGTTGTTATGTGGGGCTATTTGATTTGGAATCCATGAAATGGTCTGTTATATTTGGTTGGCATTGAAATTAAGTTCAATGTCATCCAAATATTTATGCATAACCATCGCACCAACATCATGATGGTGAAAGAAACTCCAAATGGCCCTATTTCAAAACGCTGTACTCCAAAAATATTTACAAGATCTTAATAACGAAAAGGTGGATGCAGCATGGGAATTATTTCAATCCCATTTTCACAATCCTGAAATACAGGAAAATATACGAAATTCCAAAGAAGAACAATACCAAGAGGGTTTCCTTCGAGATTTGTTTGTCAAGATGTTGGGCTACACCTTAAATCCCACATCAGGATTCAATCTCACGACGGAATTAAAAAACATAAAGGATGCCAAGAAAACAGATGGGGCCATTCTGAAAAATGGTAAAGCAATCGCTGTCATTGAATTAAAAGGTACGGATACCACCGATCTGAGTAAAATCGAAGACCAGGCATTTGGGTACAAAAACAATCAACCGGACTGTACATACGTGATTACGTCCAATTTTGAAAAATTACGATTTTACATCGACAATGCGGTTGAGCATGAAGATTTTAATCTCTTCACATTGACGAGAGAGCGTTTTGACCTACTCTGGTTATGTCTATCTGCAGATTATCTTCTGAAAGACCTGCCCAAGAAAATCAAAGATGAATCACATGCGGAAGAAGAGGAAATCACGAAACAACTTTATAAAGATTACTCCCTTTTCAGAAATGAGATCTTTGAAAACATACAACAAAAAAACCCGGACTACGATAAGCTGACTTTATTCAAAAAGACGCAAAAATTACTGGACCGGTTTTTATTTATCTTTTTTGCAGAAGACCGTTTATTACTGCCTCCCAATTCTATTCGTGAGATTGTCAAGCAATGGACGACGCTTAAAGAGCTCGATGCCTATGTACCCTTATATAACCGGTTTAAAAAGTATTTCAATTACATGAATACCGGGTATAAGGGCAAGACGTATGATATTTTTGCATACAACGGAGGATTGTTTAAAGCCGATGAGGTTTTAGACAACATTGAGATCGACGATAATCTCCTTTTTGAGCACACGAGAATATTAAGTAACTACGACTTTCAGAGTGAAGTGAGTGTAAATATTCTCGGCCACATTTTCGAGCATTCGCTGAACGAGATCGAGGAAATCCAGGCCGAAATCGAAGAAGGAAAGATGCCGGATACGAAAGTTTCCCGTCGCAAAAAGGATGGGGTCTTTTATACGCCCAAATACATCACCAAATACATCGTTGATCACACGGTCAAGACACTTTGTGACGATAAAAAATCGGAACTCGACATACAGGAAGCAGAATATGAGAAAGAGCGAAAAGGTCGTAAAAAGGAAACCATTCATTCGTTAATTGATAAACTGGATACCTACCGGAACTGGCTGCTGGACCTGAAGATCTGTGATCCTGCGTGTGGTAGCGGAGCTTTTCTCAACCAGGCTTTGGAATTTCTGATCACGGAGCACGAATACATCGATGAGCTTCAAAATAAACTGCTTGGAAATTTTATTCCATTCACGAACATCGAAAACTCCATATTGGAAAAGAACCTGTATGGTGTTGATATCAACGAAGAATCCGTAGAAATTGCTAAATTATCTCTGTGGCTGCGAACGGCTGAAAAGGGCCGAAAACTTACTTCGCTGAATGATAATATAAAATGCGGGAATTCGCTGATCGATGATCCCGAGGTGGCCGGCGACAAGGCGTTTAATTGGTACGAGTCGTTTCCGCAGGTGTTTGAACCAAAGGAGAAAAGTGCATATCATATCACTTGGGCTACGCACAACTCAAGGACCTCACAGCGTATGATTGATTACAATGTGAAGAAAGGAGAGGCCGTGTGGCTGGATGAGGAAGAAGAGGTAGTGATCACTGAAACGATATTGGACATTATAGAATCCGATCATCTGAATGTGATGGCGTACAATATATGTGGCGATCACGTTCACACACTCTTGGTCTGTGAAGAGGAAGCGTTACCGAATATTATCCGTAAACTGAAGGGTAAATCCTCGCAAAAACTCAAAGAATACCACAAGATACCCAGAGAAGAAAAATTCACGCTGTGGACTCAGAAATATAGTACAACATATATCAAGTCGGAGGAGGAGTTGTGGCATGCCGTAGATTATATAAAAACCAACCGGGAAAAACATAGCCTCCCACGTAACAAGGGGTTGCAACCCCTTGTTGCATCCGAGGTCATGAATCAACCCATTGAACATGCCTTCCGATCAGAATACAAAGGTGGATTCGATGTAGTGATCGGGAATCCGCCGTATGTAAAATTAGAGACCATCAAAGAAATGTCTCAACAGGTGGAGGGAGCTGGTTATGCTACTTTTGACAAGCGTGGAGACTTGTACGTTTTGTATGTCGAGAAGGGATTTGATATTCTGAGGCTTCAAGGACGTATATCTTTTATCATGCCCAATAAGTGGTTGCAGGCCGGATATGGAAAGCCACTACGTCAATACTTTCTAACTCAGAGATTGGAAAGTTTGGTCGATTTTGGAGACATCCAGATATTTCAGGGAGCCACTACCTATCCGCTTATTTTTACTGCTCACAAAGATAAGCCACAGGAAACCATTGATGTGGCCATTTTGGATTCTGTGAGTGCTAAAGATTTTAAAACCAATGTGGCGGTGAATAAGGAAACATTTTCTTTGAGTGAATTTGATGAAGACACCTGGGTCATTTCATCCGTAAAAGACAAAAATCTGCTAAAAAGGTTGAATGAGCAATTCAAGAATTTAAATGATTGCGTAGAAGGAAAAGCAAACTATGGAATTAAAACCGGGCTTACAAAAGCATTTTTAATTGATGGAAAAACAAAGAATTCAATTATTTCAAGGGGTTCTAACGCAGAAAATCATTTATTTCCATTTCTTCAAGGTCGTGACATAGAGCGATACTCTTTCCCTAAAACGGATAATATGCTGATTCTTTTTGAGAAGGGTTTTACGAAATTTGCAATAGGTGAAGAAAGGAATGAATTAAAGGCTTGGAATTGGTTTAACTAATACTTATCCTTCAATCGCCGATTGGTTATTGCCGTTCGAACAAAAGGCAAAAAAACGGACTGATAAAGGAGATTACTGGTGGGAATTGCGTGCTTGTGATTATTATTCGGAGTTTTCCAAACCCAAAATAATGTATCAAACATTTCAGGTGAAACCATGCTTCATATACGATACGAAAGGATTGTATCGCAATAACTCCATGTGGATCATACCTACGGACCGAATAGGGCTGACTGGCGTATTAAATTCCAAAATGGGTTGGTGGTTGATCACGAAGTATTGCACTCAGATTCAGAATGGATACCAGTTGATTTGGAAATATTTCGGACAAATACCCATTCCTCCCATCGGCAAAGAACTGGATGAGTTGGTTCGTTTGATTATTGGACTAACTAAAGACCTGGCAGATGTGAAACTGAACTTAAGCAATTTGTTATCATCAAAATTTGACTTTAAAAAGATCAGTCGGAAGCTCCAAAACTGGCACGAACTGACCTTTGGTGAATTCCTCAAGGAGCTCAAGAAAAAGAAGGTGAAGCTATCTCTGTCGGAAGAAGCGGAGTGGATGGATTATTTTAGTAATCAAAAGGAAAAAGCACAGTCCATCCAGACAGAGATTGATCGAGTGGACCGGGAGATAGATGCCATGGTATACCAATTGTATGGATTGACGGAGGAGGAGATCGCTCTGGTGGAAGACGCGTAACTAGGGATTGGCAGGGAGTGTAACAAGGGGTTGGAACCCCTTGTGTTGGAACCCCTTGTGTGGGAGCTCCTTGCGTTGGCACCCTGTGAGACAATAATTATGTTCATTTCTTGGTGCTGTCAATTCATTTTGTCAAATTAACTTGTATTATTGTATCGGTGTTTTGAATTTTTAATTGTGGTGTATGATGTTCATTTCGGTACTATACTGCAATCTTACAAGCACATACCATTAATAGTTAACGTTAACAAACCTCATTCATGAATAGCATCTGGCTGGCGATAGCATCCCTGGGTATTTTTTTTCTGGGTTTTCGATTTTACTCCGCTTTTATTGCGAAGCGAATCTTCAAACTGGATCCAAATTATAAAACGCCCGCTCACACTTACGAAGACGGCAGAGATTACGTCCCCACCAACAAATGGATCGTCTTGGGGCACCATTTTACATCCGTGGCAGGAGCGGCACCCATTGTGGGCCCGGCGATTGCTATTTATTGGGGCTGGTTGCCGGCAATCTTATGGGTAGCACTGGGAACGGTTTTTGCGGCTGGAGTTCATGATTTTGGAACCATCGTACTTTCGCTACGAAACAAAGGCCATTCCATTGGGACGCTGGCAGACCGCTTGATTGGAAAACGCGCCAAAATTCTATTTCTCTTTATTATCTTGATCCTCGTGCTAATGATCAATGCGGTGTTTGCCTGGGTCATCTCCAATCTGTTCATCTCCTTCCCGGCGAGTGTACTTTCCATATTTATCCAGATCCCACTGGCGATATGGATTGGGTATTATACCTATAAGCGCCAAGGGAACATCATTATTCCCAGCATTCTGGTCTTGATTGTGATGTATGGCACGGCTGTACTCGCTTCGTATGTCCCGGCATTACAAATAGACTTGGTCAATATGTTTGGCGGGGAAGATCATACTGTGATGATGGGGCTGAATGGAGTATCGATGGCTTTTTTGGTTTGGATTATTATATTGATGGTGTACGTATACATTGCATCGGTTCTTCCGGTCTGGAAATTGCTCCAGCCCCGAGATTTCATTAATGCACAGCAACTGATACTGGGTTTGATAATTTTATATTTGGGACTGTTTGTAATGGCACCGATGGTGACCGCACCGATGACCAATGTAGAGGCAACCGATGTTTCCTGGTTCCCCCTCCTGTTTATTACCATTGCTTGCGGGGCCGTATCCGGTTTTCATGGCCTGGTCGGTTCAGGTACCACTTCCAAGCAAATCGATAAAGAACCCGATGCGCGTTTTGTTGGGTATTTGGGCGCGATCGGCGAAGGAGCATTGGCGATCATCACGATCCTGGCTATTGGAACGTACTTTTCAGGCGGGGATGGATTTGCGGCGACATATTCTTCATTTTCAGCAGCAGGATCGAGTGGTCTGAATACGTTTATCCAGGGCGCCGGACAGTTGGCGACCGGGGTCGGAATTCCGGCTCATGTAGCCCGGACGATTATTGCTGTGATCGTGGTGAGTTTTGCTGCGACCACATTGGATAGTTCGGTTCGACTCATGCGGTATATCATTGCTGAACTTGGTGTGACGTATAAAATCAAACCCCTGACCCGGGTTCATGTGGCCACTTCCATCGCGGTTATTTTAAGTGCGCTCTTGGTACTGGGGCCCAAAGGACCCAAAGGACTGGGTTCCGGTGGTTATCTGTTGTGGCCGCTTTTTGGGACGGCGAATCAATTGTTGGCCGGGATCAGTTTTATGCTCATTACCATATGGCTCAAGCGGAAAGGGCGGCCTATTATCTATACCGTGCTCCCGATGGTGTTCTTGCTGGTGATGACCTTGTGGGGTATGGCGGAACAAGTGATTTTTCAATGGTCCGGATACGGTGGCGGTGAGGCCAATCTGTTGCTATTTAGCTTTGGGGCGATCATTCTGGGATTTGCGTGTTGGATTCTGGTCGAATCAGCCAGTATTATATTGAAAACAAAACCAGAGGTGGAAGGGTGATACAACAGATAGCGATTTATTCATTTAGCCGGGCTTCCAACCAGGCGATTATTTTGCTGTTTATCTCATCACTCCATCGACTATAGTCTTTCGGTGCATAGAATTGCAAGTGGTCCTGTGCGCCGAAGAGATCGTAAATTTTAGTCACCTCACCCATGCATTTTTCCACATCCGAAAAGGCGGCGTATTGATCCCACGTCGGAGCAATGACAAATAGTGGCCGTGGTGCAATGCTCGCAAGGATTTCATGGAAGTCGTAAGGAATCCGGGCCTCTTCTCCTATGAAAAATCCCAAACGGGGCTGTAAGCCATGAAGGTGCGAATACTTGTAGATGCCTTCAGCGGTTTTCCCTACTGTATCTGTTCGCATTGGCGTAAAGCCCCCAACGGAAATGACCCCTGCTATTCGTTTGTCCAGCGCGGCACTGTATAGTCCGACCGTTCCTCCCAGAGAATACCCGGCAGCATAGATTTGATTGGCATCAATAAAATCCAGTTGTGCAAGTGCATCCACACTCCATCGAACATCGGCAACCATACGACCCAGCTTGGACCAGTTTGGAAACCGTTCGTAAAACAGCCGACCTTCTTCTACCCTGGTTCCAAAACCAATTTGGTCATAGATGAATACCGCGAAGCCTTCATTGACAAATTCTCTGATCACCCGGCCCACTTTCGCTGAACCGGTGGAATAGGCGAATTCATGCAGGTAGATGATTACGGGAATCTTTTTACTAGTGACCTCACTTTTTTTATCCGATGGATAATACAGCTGTCCAAAAAGAAATGGTTTGCTGTCTATTCCAGTCCCTAGTTTGGGGAACCCGATGGCATCACGTAGATAATCCGGCTGCTCCCCGGGACCGAGGGAGGGTGGTTCCTGGCCCAGGCCCCAGCGAATTTGCTTTTTGATTTCGGCTGCTTTTGTATTCCAGGATGACGTGTCTGTAATGGGTTTATTATTCGAATCTAAAAGCAGATCGTCGATGCCCTTTTGTGGGAAGCTCAGGGGGTCGATCATTTCATCACTGAGTCCCAGCCATTTGGAAAAGGTGTAATCGTAGAAGAGCTTATTTTCAGACTTAATATCCCCCCGATCGAAAACGTAATCGAAGAAATCAATATATCGTTCCATATCCCGGGCAGAAGGAGCATGGAGCCCGTTGCGTAAGTCAATGGCAATATGATTTTCTGCGCCCAAAAATTTATAAGCTTCCTTTGCCGAAAGATAGGCCTGTTCAATGCCCCATGGATTCCCGGCCGACTCAAAGGCCGATGAAGTTAGCATCAGACCACGCGGTGCGACCAATGCCATCAAAGAATTCATATCTACGGGTAATTTATTTTCACGTCCGACAAAAAACCGGAGTCGGGGATGCAACCAATGGGGACGGTACCGTGTGAGTAATTCCACCGTCTCGCTATTGTACGGAGCCATGGTATACCGGAATGGGTTTTCACCGCCCGTGCCCCCACTAATGGGGACGACTGCTTTGATCCGGTTGTCATAAGCAGCTGCCCAAAGAGCCATCTTCCCATTTCTCGACAATCCGGTGAGGGCAATTTGATCGGTGTGAACATTCTCGAGGGTATAAAGATAATCAATAGCTCTTGAGGCTGCCCAACCCCAACGCATGATGGTGCTAAAATCAAACTCCGGCCACCACAGGGCTTCATATTTTTCACTGTCATCGGGAAAACCATACTTGGGGTCTGTGGCTGTAAACCGGCACCCGATGTAGCCTCTACGTACAGCGGCCTGCACCCAATCCTCCCGCTCTTTTTTCCATGGACAAATAAACACCGGGAAGGGGCCGTCGCCCGGCGGAATAATCAAGTTGACGTGCAACTGTGCCTGGTGTTTAGGTCCAAACTTTAGTAGAACGGTCCTTTCGGTGAGTTCGCCGCGTTTTTTCTCGCTCAGCATTTCAATCTGCAGATTGTCAGGAGGCGGGGGTACCGTCCCGGTGATCCAGTGCTGGGCTTGATCCGTCATCCATGTCCGCTTTTTTTGCCACTGTGCCATGGTCGTCACCGGAATGTTTTTTCCACCTTCATCGAGGATCAACGGATTGGGAAGAAAAGGGAGTGTGGGTAATTTATCAAAATCAGGTGGAAGTTCACCCGTCCGTTTCAACCAAGCGCCCCAGGTCACATCTTCGGGAGAAACATGAGGCGGTGGTGTTCCGGGCAACTGGTCATTCGGTCCCCGGGTTCGATCTTCCGGCAGAACTTTTAATAATTGTTGCAGATAGTCTTCCCGGGACATGCCCTCCTGGCCAATAATCGGGACCGTACAAATTCCCAAAAGTACAAGTGTTCGTATGAAAAGTAGACTGAGGTACCTGGTCATGGGTGGTGTTTTAAGATGAACTTCGCTGGAGAAACATCTAAATAACAAAAATTAATTTGATATTTACGGTGTAGATATTATGTTACGTTTTAACCCAAGAATTCTAAAATCCTGCTCGTTTTGTAAGGAATTGTGAAGCAGTAGGTTATATAATTAAAATAGAAGATATTATTTTTTCAGCTCAAACAATGAAGATGTTTCTCACAAATTTCAATTTTTTTTTTAATTCATATAAAACATTCAATATCATCTTCCTTAGGCAAAAGTCCGCCTTGCGGGCGACAGCCATAGCCAGGGTCGTGAGACCCTGAAAATGTGATCGGATTTGTTTGAGTCTTGTAGGGACGACATATAAACCTATCGTCTCGATGGGACTCCATGTTTATTCAAACAAATCCTGGGTTTGACAATCCAGACTATGATCTATCGTCCCAAAGGGACTTCACTACACAGCCAGTTGTATTTATGTTCAAATACATTTTGTTGGAATTTTAAGAATTAGGATATTTTTATGACAACATACGTAATACCATGCCACACCCGATATTTTAAGCTCTATGGAAAATGAACAACCAGGAAACGGCAATACCTTCATGATGATCTTGGATTCGATGTTTGTACATCCCAAAACGCTTAAACGGATTCCGATAGACCGGAAAAAGGAGGAAGTGTTCCTGGAGTCAGATGACCGGTATAAAGCTGGCCTGATCGATGGTGTTCCGTTTCTGCTGCCGCGCAACTCCTCCGCTTTAAAGTCTTCCAAGCTTCATGAAGATATGGGGTCAAGCTTTGACTACCAGGATCATTACCAGAAAGATGCTGAGGTATTTAATTATTTCCAGGAATTCTCAAGCAGAGTGGATCAGGAAGAACGAAATCGGCTGGATCAGATGATCCTGAGTAAAATCCCCGAAGATGCGGCTTCCATCCTCGATGTGGGCTGTGGAAGTGGTTGGTTGGCCAAAGCGAAGGCACACGGGGATACGACCGTGATATCTATGGACATCTCTTCGCGGAATCCGGTAGAAGCGCTCAGGCAGCACCCCCATCCCAATCATGAGGCATTGATCGCTGATGTGTATCATTTACCGCTGGAAGAAAGTTCGATCGACTGTATCGTGGCTTCTGAGATCATGGAGCACGTGCCGGATCCGGCAATGTTTGTTGAGAAGTTATTGTTTGTACTCAAACCAGGTGGTAAGCTGATCATCACGACCCCGTATGACGAGCAAATTCAGTATCATCTGTGTGTCCATTGCAATCATCCGACGCCAGCTCATGCGCATTTGCATTCGTTCAATGAAAATAATATAATTAAGCTGATTCCATCCAATGTTCAGTCCTGGAACTGGACTGCTTTTTCCCATGAATACTTGTCCAAGAGCCGATTTTATGTACTGATCAAAGGCCTGTCTTTTGGTGGTTGGAAATGGATTGATTCGAAAGCTAATAAAGTGTGGCGACGACCGATGCGATTGATGATGGAGGTTCTGAAATGAAGGACTACTTCTTTGTTAATTTCAGGGACTACTCTGCCAATATGAGGATTCCTTTCTGTAATGCTTTGCGTGAATTAACCTTTTTACTATCTTGGAGAACGTTAACGAGGGTGGTTATACTTCATTTCATTGATAATAAATGAGCATTTTTACCTCATTTCTACATTCAACCGATGCCAACGAATATCAGATATTTTGCTATACTAATTCTTATTTGGCCTTACCTTAGTGCGTGGTCACAGGAGCCATCTACCAGACCTAATATCATTATTTTCATGACCGATGATCAGGGCTATGCCGATGTCGGCTTCAATGGGAATGATAAAATCATTACCCCCGAACTAGATCAGTTGGCGGCCCATAGCATGGTGTTTGACCGGTGTTATACGGCACCGGTTTGTTCACCCACCCGCGCCGGTTTACTGACCGGACGTTATCCCACCCGGGCGGGCGTGTTTTATTGGGGGCATGCCCTCCGGCCACAAGAACAGACCATGGCTGAAATCTTGAAAAAGGAGGGATATCAAACGGCTTTTTTTGGAAAATGGCACCTCGGGTCAATTCGGAAGGATCAACCAACCAATCCCGGGGCCCAGGGCTTTGACACCTGGTACGCCGCAGCGAACTTTTACGAAAATGATCCCTGGATGAGCCACAATGGCCAGCCGGTTCATCTCCAAGGAGAAAGTTCGATGGTGACCGTGGATCTGGCCATGGAGTACATCAATGAAGCTTCCAAAAGAGATGCGCCTTTTCTGGTTTTTATCTGGACAGGCGCTCCACATATTCCTCATGAAGCAAGTGATGAATTGAAAAGCCTTTATCCTGGGGAACCGGATGATATGAAGAATTATATGGGTGAGATCACAGGCATCGACCGATCGATCGGCGCGCTGAAATCAGGACTTGAAAAACTGAAAATTGATAAAGAAACCGTTTTGTGGTTTTCCAGTGACAATGGGGGCCGCCTGCCCCACGCCAACAATGGTCATTTGCGAAGCCACAAAGGCACGCTTTATGAAGGTGGTATTCGCGTACCGGCGTTTATGTATTGGCCGGGACATATCGATCCTGGAACGACAGAGGTGCCGGTCAGTACCATTGATCTTCTCCCCACCGTCCTTGATATTGCGGGCATCTCGTCATCTGTCCTGGAGCACCCTGTGGACGGTATGAATATGATGCCTGCAGTGCGTAGCCGAACCGATCAACGTGAAAACCCGCTCGGTTTTTGGGTGTATCCGGAGATCAAAGGGCACAGTGTGAGAAGTGATCAGATCATTAGCGATTACAATGATATTTTGCAAGGGAAAGGTGATCGCAATACTATAAACGATGGTCTATTAAATTTACCCGAACAGGATTATTCCGGCTTGGATCATTATCCTTATTCGGGCACTTCGGTGTGGATCGATGGTCAGTGGAAATTGATCCAAACGGCGGAAGGTTATGAATTGTATAACCTGGAGGAGGACCCGTCGGAATCAAATAATCTGGCCGAATCGGAAAAAAGTCAAAAAAACCGAATGAAGAAAGCGCTTCGGAAATGGCAGAAGTCGGTGGTTGCAAGCATAAAGGGACAGGATTATGAATAAGGTAAAAATTCTGAAATGGTACAAAACAACCTGCATGGGGAGAAGCTGGGCCGGTGCCTTAAGTCAGATTTGTTTTTTAGGTGTAAGACGATGCTTTAACAGTCTAATGAAACAAAACCTCAATGGACATCGAACGAAGTACGTTCTATTATTTCTCACTTTTCTATTTATGCTTCCGTCTCTTCATTCGCAAAAGACCCCCAATATCTTGATCATTACGGTAGATAATGTAGGGTACGGTGATTTTTCTTTTTACAATGAAGACTCACCCATTTTGACACCCCATTTGGAACAACTGGCGGGCCAGAGCACTCGACTGACGAATTTTTATACTGCATCCCCGACCTGTACGGTTTCCAGAGCATCTCTTTTGACCGGCCGGATTCCGCAGCGACATAAAACAACCAAACAACTGGTCGGATTGGCTGGGAACTATGGCATTGGACTCCGACAGTCTGAGGTGCTGATACCTGAGATGCTCAAGAATGCACCAACACCCTTTGCCACCGGCGCCTTTGGAAAATGGAATATTGGTTTTGCTCCGGGATCGCGCCCCACCGAAAGGGGGTTTGATGAATACCTGGGCATTGCATCGGGGAATGTGGATCACTTTACGCATGTATATGCGGGGAAGAAAGATCTGTATCATAATACGGAATCGATCAATCGAACGGGAGTATACAGCACCGATCTGTTTGCCGACGCAGCGATTGATTTTATAGAAGAAAAGACCGAAATGGATGCGCCGTGGTTTGTTTACCTGCCCTTCGATGCACCGCACCATCCGGGTGCGCGCAATATTGATCCTGATGCGGAAAACATCTGGCAGGCACCGGATTATGCATTTGAACCTTATGGTCTTTCGCCGGATGAAAAGGATCCCAGGAAGCGGTTCAATGCTGTGGTTACTGCTATTGACCTTGCGATCGGTCGGTTGATGGAAAAATTGGAAGAACTGAATATCGCTGAGAATACCTTCGTTTTCTTTTATTCTGATAATGGCGCCTTTTACCCGTATATAGAAAGCGGCATCCAGACCAATGCACCCTTTAAAGGTGCGGGCGTCACGCTTTGGGAGGGTGGTATCCGCGTGCCGGCATTGGCGCGATGGCCAGATCGAATACCTGCAGGAACAACACTGGATACGCGTTTGTGGTCGCTGGATGTCTTTCCTGCTTGTGCGAAACTGGCTGGAGCGTCACTGCCGGAGGATCGGTTTATTGACGGAAAGAATATGATACCCAATCTGACCGGAGAAAATCCATATTCTCCGCATGAAACCCTCTTTTTTCAGTATCGAAACTTCGATGCTCTTATTTGGGGCGACTGGAAAGTCATCCGCGAATCAAACGAAGAAGCTTGGCAGCTGTATAATCTGAAAAATGATATTACTGAATCTGTCAATCAGGCAGAGACCAGACCAGATTTGGTGCAAAAACTAAGTGCATCTTTTGCATTGCAGAAACAAGAAATAGACCATTATCTGGAAATCGAATACTTATTCCAAAATACAAAATAGAGGGGCAACAGTCGCTCTTTGGCGAAATACCAGCGGACTGCAAGACCTTAGATCATTAAAACAATAAGCAACAAATATGACTCAAGAATTCATTCGATGTACTAAGCAGAGAAGCCAACCTTGTCCGTCAGTGAAATATAGGTTTTTTTTATTGGGGCTTCTTCTAATCTGGTGTACAGTAAATGGGACGTCCCAGGAACAGGAAAAGCTCAATGTTCTTTTTATGATCTCGGATGATCTCACAGCAACAGCTGTATCGAGCTATGAGAATCCGGCGTGTGCTACGCCAAATATTGACCGGCTGGCTTCGGAAGGAACCCGATTTACCAGAGCGTACTGTCAATACCCCGTTTGCGGCCCTTCCCGGGCGTCTCTTATGTTTGGTTATTACCCCAATGCGACGACAACCTATGGATATGAAAGCGGTCGAGAGAATGTCGGTGCCGACCATCAATCCTGGTCGCAGCTGTTCAAAGACAATGGGTATTATACGGCCCGGGTCGGCAAGATTTTTCACATGGGGTCGGTGGATATTATGAAAGGACGAAACGGAAAGGATGATCCGGCTTCGTGGACCGAGCGCTATAATAGTCCGGCGCCGGAAGTTCATGCGGAGGGGGAAGGCGAATTGGTTCAGCGCAATCCCTACGGATTGCGTCCCGTGCTTCAGGATACCAGCCGCAATGGCGGAAACCTTATGAATATTGTCAGAACCGTGGAAGATGAGGAGCATACCGATGCTGAGACAGCTGACAAAGTCACCGCACTCTTGCGGGAACATAAAGACGAACCATTTTTTATTGCCGCTGGATTCTTTCGCCCACACGTTCCTTTTGTAGCGCCAAAGTCTTTTTTTGAGCCCTATCCCCATGAACAAATGGTGTTGCCTCCGCAAGTGGTCAATGATTGGGATGATATCCCGGAACAGGGGATCAATTATGTCAATAGTGTGAATGGCCAAATGTCGAAAGAGCAGGAGAAAAAAGCGGTGGCTGCGTATTATGCGTCGACATCTTTCCTCGATGCGCAGGTGGGAAAAGTGCTGGAGACGCTTCGGCAGGAAGGCTTGGAAGACAATACCATCGTTATTTTCACCTCTGATCATGGTTTTCATCTGGGGGAACACCGGTTTTGGATGAAAGTCAGTTTGCTGGAAGAATCAGTACGGGTACCGATGATCATCAAGGTGCCGGGGAAGGAACCGGCGGTATGCCATTCGTTTGCAGAGCTTATCGATTTGTATCCGACTGTTTCGGAGTTGGCGGGCTTGGACCCGCCTGAAGATATTCAGGGTAAAAGCTTGGCAGGAATGATCGATAACCCGGAAAAGGAAGTCCGGGATTTTGCTTTTTCAGTTTCGAAGCGATTTGGTCGAATGGGGTATCTCATTCGTACGGATCGTTGGGCCTATATCCAATATGGCGACCAGGCCGAAGGGGGCATGGAATTGTATAATATGATTTACGATCCCGGTCAGTTCAACAATCTGGCGAATCACCCGAGGTATCAGAAGGTGGTTGCTGAGATGAAGGTTCGGCTCAGGAATAAACTGGCCGAAGTCCGAGATAATGATTTGCGGATCACGTATGATCAGGGGAAGGCAAAACCTTAGTGCTCCGTTTCATAAGTTCGTCCTGGTGTATCCAGCCGCGCAAATTTTGTTCCATGCAATCGCATAGGGTTGCTGGAAGTTCGTATGTTGACCACTTCTGACATACAGCGTGAGAAAGTAGCAGGAGCTTCCAGCTTCGGACCTGTATAGTGTCCGAATTAGTGGCTTCATGGGAGTGTTTTGCCCCGTTCCGCCAGCGTATGTGTTTATCGTCTCAGTTCCCCGCTCCAGCTCAGTTTGTGCACAAATAGTTTTTATAAAATCCCACATTATCAATTAGTGTCAGAGCAGTTCCCAACGGTGTGTGGGATGACTTCCCGGGAGTAGTGTAAGTCAAGTAACTACCCGGCTCTGAACACAGGAGTCTTTTCAGTAGCTGCATTCATGTACCGACTAAACCGATGCTTGTGCTGCAGTGATTATGCAATTAAAGCTACCGCGCTTATGATTGCTTAAACTCCATCCCCATCACCTTCAGGAATTCCCGCATAAAAGCTGCATGAGCCGGCCAGGCCGGTGAAGTAACCAGCTTTCCGTCCACGACCACATCATCGACGGGAACAGACTTGAAGTGACCTCCTGCGATGGTGACTTCTGGTCCGACTGCCGGATAAGCCGTCAGAGTACGATCTTTGACCACCCCGGCTGCAGTAAGAATCTGGATGCCATGACAAATGGCCGCAACCGGTTTGTCCTTTTCGAAAAAGTGGCGTACCATATCCAGGACCTCTTCATTGAGTCGCAGATATTCAGGTGCACGGCCACCTGCGATGACGATCCCGTCATAATCGGTGAGATTTACATCGTCAAAGCTGTAGTTTAACTCAAATTCATGGCCCGGTTTTTCGCTATAGGTCTGATCGCCCAGGAAGTCGTGGATGGCTGTTTTTACGGTCTCTCCTTTTTTCTTGTCCGGGCAAACTGCATGAACGGTATAGCCGACCATTTCAAGCATCTGGAAGGGAACCATCGTTTCATAATCTTCTGCGTAATCGCCGGTGAGAAATAAAATCTTTTTCATGTTTATCTTGGTTTTTTTATCTGTTGACCCTATTGGTATAGAGGCCTTTATAAAATCATCAACAAGCAAGGGTGGTGCTTTTGTTCAATTTCTGGTCAAGAAAGATGGTGAATCCTGTAAACTAAGAATTATGGCGCTTATTTTGTGGAAACGTTAAACTGGACTCGGCCTCCATTTTTGTGTAATACCATCTGTATTTGATAATGCCGGATAAGGTTTTGTAAATATTCAAAGATTGTCGAGGAAAAAAACGGAGGTATAGCTGGAGTTGCACCGAGCATTTTTGATGAAGAGAATCGAAAATTATTTCGGAATATATGCGGCAATTATGAATTCAAATGGTATAAGGTACAGCACTGTTTAAAGATTGCACAGCAGGAGGAGCTATTACTCCCGAAATGCTGGTGGAACAATTAAAAGTTGCTTTGACAACTCGTCTGATAAGTGCACTGTCAGTTTACTTCTTTTATTCAAATTCCAACCGTCCAAAAAATTCCGGCTGATGGAAGCTGGGGCGATCCGTATGAACGGGATTCCAGCTGAGATAATGCGGTGTGGAGGTTTCATCACCACACTTGAAGAAATTAGCGTGGGCGCTGAGTCCGCTAAGTTCGGTGATGTTCTCATGAACCAAAAGACGGGCCGGAATGACGGCGGTTAATTCCCAGGATGAAGAACCATCTTCGATATCAACGGGCGTGGTGCCCATGGTGGACCTCGTTCTGATCATGGACTCAATCAATTCTGCATCGATTAAATTTCGTTTTCCGATGTTTGGCCCATATCCCAGGTGCGTGGTGCCGATAGCATTGAATTCAAAGTTGTAGTAATGGCCGTTTTTTTTAGGGTCGATAAAAAACTCCACGCAGCTGTCTTTGTGTGTGGCACTGTTGGTGGTGGTGTGCCGGGCCAGGATGTGTTTTTCAGTAACGTAAAAAACGATCCATATTTCTTCGTTGGTGTGGCCTATACGGAAGGATACGCCGGGCGTATAGGGGAATTGCGGCCAGTTGATTTGATCAATGGTATGGAGCTCAGTCTGCTCTTTGAGTAACGCTGAAACTTGCAGGAGGTCTGTTTTTCCGTTGTGGTCTATTTTAGGAACGGTGAGTGCTTTCATATCATACATTTTTTGCGATGGATGGTTGTCCGGTACCTCACTATTATATGGTGAATGAAATACCAAAAGACTTAAAAGAATGTAAAGTTGGCTCATAGCTTTTAAAGATAGGCATTTTCTGGAAAAAATTCATCTGCTGCACCATTGCAAGGCACGGTCCAAATGGACCAATTTTGGCTGTTAAAATGTTGATGATTAACAGTGCGACCTCGCTGAGGTCGAATAGTTTCAAGGATTATGTGGCTAATATAATTGGACCTCGCTGAGGTCACATTTTTTATAACTTAGTGGTACACTTTTCAATTAATACACTGGTACACTTTTCAGTTAATATCAACATCAGTATTAGTTCGCCTTAAGTAGTTCGACTTCGCTCGGCGCACTGCTTTCCCCTTTCCCCTTTGAGCTTTGAGCTTTCAGCGTTGCGCTTCTTCCTTCCCGCTCATTTCTTCTGTACTAGTTCGCCTTAAGTAGTTCGACTTTGCTCGACGCACTGCTTTCAGCTTTCAGCTTTCCCCTTTGAGCTTTCCCCTTTGCGCTTTCAGCTTGGTCACTTCACCCACGCTCTACTCAGAGCCCGGAAGCAATTTCCAGAAGTATTCTTTTCTTCTATCTTTTCGGACGTTCGGTATTCTTCCATAAATCGCGCAGCCGAGGTCCACACCGTCTGGATCATGCCCAGATACCGATCCTTCATGGTAGGCGTGGCTTCCTCAATAAATGTACGCATCATTTTTTCCTGACGAACGGCCACATCAGGTTTTCGCCAAGGACAGGTCGCTACCCGAAAACCCTTTGATGTAAAGAGGACTGCTGTGGCATCTGCCCGCTCATAATGCCAGTCACAGATCACCACGTCTTTGTTGATGAGATCAATTGCACGGTGGGTATTGTTGTAACTTCCTTCCCAGAGACCAATTCCGGTGGTTCGCCCATCAATGAGCCGGTCACCCCACATCCACAGTTCACTCCCCTTGTCATTCAGATGATGAAATATACGATTTACTTCATCGGCAAACAACTGCGCCGGATCACGTCCCTGGCACCGGGGGCAGTCCTGGTGACCAATATAAAAAACCTCGTCAAGTCCGGCATGAAAGGCATCTGCCTCAAATACTTCCATGATCTCATCAACCAAGTCAAAGACCACCTCATGAACATCGGGATGAAGAGGGCAGTAACTTTTGCAATAAAGACCGTCCTTATTGGGCCATTCATAATACTCTGGCAGTTCGATTTTTGGGGTTTCATCAAACTCGGGGTACACCTCCAGCAGCTTTCCCAGTGTAGAGTGCCAGGATTGATGTCCCAGCAGATTGATTTGTGGAATGAGCCGAATATTGTTTTTCTGACAGATTCGGACTAGTTGCTTGATTTCCGCTTTGCTTAGAGCCTGGTCCGCAATCAGTTCTGGATGAGACTGATATTCGTAGCGGTAATCGATCCGGAGAATCAAGGTGTTTACTCCGGCCCCGGCCAAATCCTGATCAATAAAATTTGTAAAATGATCCACATTTTCCGGCATTGGAGCTGCGATGCACATTCCTTTCAGCGCGTAGTCGGACTGGCTGTGCAGTACGTTAATGCTGTAGAAATGTGTGGTAAGGAGAAGCATGGCATAAGTAAAAAAGCGCATAAGATTCAAGATATATGTTAAATGGGTAGCATTAGATCAATGATAACAAAATGAATCAAATAAAATATAGAAATTAACAGTTAATCTGATATGAAAATACGTGAGTAGTCACCGAGGTAGTAAAAAATTAATAAAAAATTCACATATTATAGCGGGAATTGCTTACATTGCAATGGATTTAAGAATTTTACGCTTTCAATGAGTTATAAGCGCCCCAAGTTTACATTAAGTTCTTATTTATATTCAGTGGCTATATCGTTATATAGTCCATTGCTGCCTGTTTTACTTACAAATCATTTATTATGAAGAAATTACTATTAATCACTTTTTCTTTATTTGCAACCCTTCCCATGTGGGCCCAGTTTCAGGTGAGTGGAAAGGTGACGGATGCAGGAGGAGAGGCATTGATCGGAGCCAATGTGAGTTTGCAAAGCGATCCCGGAAAGGGAACGATCACCGACTTTGATGGCAATTATACGATTGATGTGCCGGGAGAGAACGTTACTTTGGTAGTGAGTTATACCGGGTATCAACCAAAGACTGTGGCTGTCGAAGGACGTAATGAGATAGATATCGTTCTTTCATCGGGCATTGAGCTCAATGAATTGGTGGTCACTGCACTGGGTGTGTCCCGCCAGAAAAAATCACTGACGTATTCTGCCCAGAATGTTGGTGCAGAAGAATTATCGCAGGCCAGAAGTGCGAACATGGTCAATTCACTGTCCGGAAAAGTGGCCGGACTTTCCATCACCCCTTCCGGTGCCGGAGTAGGAGCAGGATCAAAAGTGCTTTTGAGAGGAAATCGTTCCATATCTGGAAGTAGTCAACCGCTCTATGTGGTGGATGGCGTGGTGCTCAACGGAGGAATTGGTAATCTCAGCCCGGACGATATACAAGAAATGACCGTGCTAAAAGGAGCAAATGCAGCTGCTCTTTATGGGAGCCGTGCCAGTAATGGAGCAATAATTGTAACTACGAAGTCTGGTGCGGGTGCATCCAATGGGGTTACAACGACCGCAAATCTGACGTTCCAGGGGAGCGATCCGATTCATTTGCTTAAGACGCAAGCTGAATACGCCCAGGGGTCAGAAGGAAATTATGCCCCGGCAGCAACTACTTCATGGGGACCCAGGATGACCGGTCAACAAGTAGAGCACTGGTCCAATGATCCGGAGTATTTGCAAGAAACCTATGGTGGGTCGACCTACGCACTGACACCACAGCCGAATAATATTAAGGACTTGTTTCAGACCGGCTATGAAATGGCAGCTAATCTTTCTACCACGATAAAGAATGATAACTCAAGTACCTTTTTGTCATACACCTACACAGACGCAAGGGGAATTATACCTCAAAACAACCTCTCCCGTCACAATCTGAATGCGCGCTTCAAAGCAGAATTGGTAGATAATCTGGAGCTGGACGCCAAAGTGAACTACATTCGCCAGGATTTTAGTGATATACAGGCGCAGGGTGAAAATTTTGACAATCCGCTTCGATACTTGTATAAATTGCCACCTAATATACGGACTCAGGATATTGAGCATTTTGAATTTATCAATGCCGATGGTCAGAATACCCAGCACTATTGGTTGCCCCAGTTCAATGGAGGTGGCAATCCCTACTGGACGATCAACAACGTCAAAAACCCCAACCTTTCAGAACGGGTTATAGGAATGGTTTCCTTAAAGTATAATTTAACCGACAATTTATCCATATTGGGTCGATCTGCGCTGGATCGGGGAAGCAACTTTGGTGATTATTCCCGGTACAACGATACCTACACTACTGGCAAATTCGGGAGCTACAGTAAAAACTTCAACTACAGCTATGAATGGAACAACGATGTATTATTAAATTTCAACACGAAACTGACCTCGGATATCTCCCTGGATTTAAATTTTGGAGGGAACAATCGCAGGGCTAAATACGATGCACTGACAGGTGGTGGTGATAATTTTCAGATTGCCAACTTATTCTCTTTGGCCAATACCAATGATCCCCGGCCCGGCGAAGGATACAGCCTGAAAGAAGTCCAATCGGTCTATGCATTTGCAGAAGTAGGATTTTTTGACGGACTATTCCTGGATATTACGGCTCGAAATGACTGGAGTTCTACACTGCCAGCTGACAATCGGTCTTACTTCTATCCCTCGTTTGGTCTGACGGCCGTGTTGAGTGATTTGACGACCATGCCCTCTTTTATCGATTTTCTTAAAATCCGGGGATCCTGGGCTGAAGTGGGGAATGACACCGATCCCTACGAGCTAGCGCGGACGGCCTCTATTAACTTCGGAACCATTCAGCTTAGTTCGACGCTTCCTGCAAAAAATTTAAAACCGGAAACCACACGATCCATTGAATTTGGATTGGCGAGTCGGATGTTCAATAACAATGTTCGACTGGATCTGACTTATTATAAGTCCAATACCTTTGATCAGCTTTTTAGAACACCTGTACCGCCCGCATCCGGGGCAACAAGTATCTTCCAGAACGGAGCGGATATCCAAAACAAGGGCATCGAGGCTGTGATTGGATTTAGTCCGGTAACCACCGGAGAATTTACCTGGGATATTAATTTTAACTTTGCCAAAAATGTAAGTAAGGTGCTGGAGATTGCCGAAGGTTTTGATAAATTAAATCTTGGAGGCAGCTTTATGAGAGATTATGAGCTTCGTGCCGGCGAACCATTTGGTACCGTGGTGTCTCGCGGATTTCAACGCGATGAGCAAAACCGTATTATCGTGGATGTCAATGGACTTCCGAAAATCACGCCGGGAAAGACAGTTCCGGTTTCGAATTACAATCCCGATTGGTTAGGCGGTGTACGAAATTCGTTTACGTACAAGGATTTCAATTTTAGTTTTCTGATCGATATGCGCCAGGGTGGCACCACCATTAGCTTTACAGAAGCTATTATGGCAGCCGATGGTGTATTGGAATACACCACACAAGGTCGAGAAGGAGGTATTGTTTTCGGACAAGATATTTTTTCTGATGAAGAAGTTGTGACAGAAGACGGCACAGCCAATACCATATCCGTTGATCCGGAGGATTATTACAACCATGTAGGTGGTCGTAATACACCGGTAGGAGAAGCCTTTGTGCGTGATGCATCCAATGTCCGATTGAGAGAAATGATCCTGGGCTATAGCTTTCCAGGGAACCGAATCAATCTATCCCTGGTCGGACGGAACTTGTTTTTTCTGAGCAATAAAGCGGATTACTTTGATCCAGAAATCATGGCGGGTACCAGTAATTCTGCAGAAGGCCGCGAAGCATTTGCGCCGCCAACTGTCCGTACCTTTGGATTGTCACTAAGAATTAATTTGTAAATCACATACTGAAAATCATATAGACATGAAGTTATTATATCCGTTTATTATATTGTTTTTCGCAGCTGGATTGAACTATTCATGCACCGAAGATTTTGATGAAATCAATACGGATCCGAAGAGTCTGACTACGGACAACCTGGATCTAAGCTCCTACCCGCTGGTGGTGGCCGGAGCACTGTACAATCCTCTGTATATGGGGCAGGACAACAGGGGCGCTTTCCAGTTGGGACATTCCTTGTTTGCAGATATTTACGCCAACTATTTTGCGACAACCGCACCCAATTTTGATTCCGATAAATTTATACTGGTTGGCGGCTGGCTCAATGGCGCCTACAACAATTTTTATAGTCGCTCTTTCCCTTCCATCAAATACGCTGAAGACTATGCCGTAGAGAATGGTCTTGACATTGAAAATGCTATGATGAAAACGTGGCGGGTGTTTGCCTATCACCGTGTGACAGATTATTGGGGACCCATTCCTTATTCCAATTTTGGGAATGGCGAAAAAGTGGTGTTTTATGATGGTCAAGAAGCGATCTACAATGATTTTTTCAAGACTTTGGATGAAGCAGTAGCCATATTGAAAAGCAATACCGGAGGTCGGTCCATAGTTGGAAACAGCGATGTGATTTATGGGGGAGATGTTGATCAATGGTTGCGATTTGCTAATTCTCTGCGCCTTCGTCTGGCCATGCGCGTTCGCTATGCCGATCCGGGGCTGGCTAAGACACAAGCCGAAAAAGCTATCCAGGATGGTGTCATCGAAAGTAACGATCAGAATGCTTATGCCTCGTCCAGTACAGACTGGAAAAATAATTATACGACCATTACCCAATGGGGTGAATTTCGGATGAGTGCAGATATGGAAAGCATATTGAAGGGGTACAAAGATCCTCGTGTAGAAAAGTATTTTTCACCTGCTGACGAACCGGATCCTACCGATGATCCGGAAGGTCTATCCTTCCCTTACGAAGGGATGCGGAATGGTCAGGCCAAAACGGACAAACAATCCATACCATTCAATGACATTGCATCCAATATGGCCGCTCCTTACATTGAGGCCGGGGGGGCCGGGCCGGATTGGCCTGTACTTCGTGCAGCCGAAGTTTACTTTTTAAGAGCGGAGGGCGCCCTGGAAGGCTGGAATATGGGTGGAGGAAGCCCCCAGGAATATTACAATCAGGGAATTACCATGTCCATGACTGATCATGGTTTTGACGGGAACAACATGTCCGGGAATGATTATATAACCACTCCAGCCACACCAGCCTCTTTTGATGGGAGTACCGAACCAGCATCCAACATGCCGGTTCCTTACAATGCCGGTGCAGATAAAGAAACACAACTGGAGCAGATTATCACCCAAAAGTGGATCAGTTTGTATCCCAATAGTTGGGAAGCTTACGCAGAGCGACGTCGAACCGGATATCCTACGTTGTATCCCAGGTTGAATAGTGATAACCCCGATATTAGTGTGGATGAAATTCCCCGTCGATTGCCCTATGTGAGTACCGAATACAATACAAATGAAGAAGCTGTCCAGGATGCTATCAATAATTTACTGGGTGGTCCGGATGCGGGTACAACCAAGTTGTGGTGGGACGCTAAATAAACTTAGAACTTAGTATTTTGTACTTAGAACTTAGTTTAATTTGAGTAACTATTAGCAAAGAATGGAATACCCGTTGTAGCTTCTAAAAATTGTGAGAGGCTAACCTGACAGCGTTTCGGAAAATACGATTTATTGATAGGAAATAGTGATCCTTATGGCAAGTGATTATTATGGCAGAGATGCAACCTGTCAGCGTTTGAGATAAAGCTTTGAAGAAAAACACAGGTCTTTAATTAATGTACGTCAACACACATGCAATAGAAAATTCAAGCTTTTTCCACAAATTATTTTCATCCCAGACGCTGTGAGGTTAATGTCAGCGCTTGTGACGGAAGTAATTAAAACACTGACAGTGCTTGTCACGCTTTGGCGGGATCGGTCAGCAACAACCAGACCTAATTGCGACAATAACACAAGCTTCCCCCCAAAAAACTATTCTCATCCCAGACATCGTTTGCTTAATGTCATAGTTTTTGATGTTTTTCCAGTTCTATTGGTACACCGTACGTTTACAAAATTCGATCATGTGGAATAAGAATAAAATTAGTTGGTTTTGGCTTATAATTATGTTCGTGACTGCGTGCAATAAGTCACCGGACACACTGTTCTCTCAACTATCTCCTCGTCAGTCAAATATCACATTTAAAAACACGCTTAAGGAAACTGAAGAGTTTAATGTATTGAAATACACTTATTTTTATAATGGCGGGGGCGTCGCCATCGGTGATGTTAACAATGATGGGAAGCCGGATATTTACTTCACCGGGAATATGGTGGCTAGCCATCTTTACATTAATCAGGGCGAGTTGAAGTTTGAAAATAGAGCCGCTGAAGCCGGTGTGGAAGCAGCAGGATTATGGAATACAGGTGTGACAATGGTGGATATTAACCAGGATGGCTGGCTGGATATCTATGTATGTCGTTCGGCCGCAGCCAGTGCAGATGCGCGTCGGAACTTGCTTTTTATTAACGATGGAATAGATGATGACGGACAGGTTCATTTCACGGAATCCGCCGCAGAATATGGGCTGGATGATCCGTCCTATTCTACGCAAGCCATTTTTTTTGACTATGATCGGGACGGCGACCTGGATATGTATCTGCTGAACCACTCGGTCCCGGAGTATGCTAATTTTACCGCTGATATTGAGCAGCTGAAAAAGCAAAACAATCCCCATTTTAGTGATAAACTGTACGAGAATCAAGGCGGTAATTTTGTAGATGTTTCGGAGCAAGCTGGGTTGATTAATAACGTACTGGGGTTTGGGCTGGGAGTGGCTGTCTCCGACTTTAACGGTGATGGATGGCCCGATATTTATGTAAGCAATGACTTTAATGAAGAAGATTATCTGTATATTAACCAGGCTGATGGCACTTTCCGGGAGGATTTACGGTTCTGGATGGATTATACCTCTTTGTTTTCCATGGGCTCTGATGTCGGTGATGTCAATAATGATGGACTTATGGATATATTGTCCCTGGATATGTTGCCACAGGATAACTATCGGATTAAGCTGACCTCTGGAGCAGATAATTATAAAAAGTACAAACTGTTGCTGGACCGCAATTTTTATCGTCAGCATATGCGGAATATGCTCCAATTGAATCAAGGTAACAACCGGTTTCAGGAAATAGGACAGATGGCCGGTATTTCCAATTCGGACTGGTCCTGGGCTGCTTTGATGGCAGACTATGACTTGGATGGGTGGCCGGATGTCTTTGTGACCAATGGGTATGCCCGGGATTATACCAATATGGATTTCTTGAACTACGCGATGCATTTTAAAATGGAGAATCCGGAAGTGCGGGAACAGGATATTCCCGTCAGTCAAATGATTAATCATATGCCGCAGATCAATGTAGCGAATAAAATGTATCAAAATAAAGGCAGTATCCAATTTGAAGATGTGAGTAGTTCATGGGGTTTTTCTGAGCCGGAAATGTCCAATGGAGCCGGCTATGCAGATCTCGATGGGGATGGTGATCTCGATCTGGTCATTAACAATGTGAATAGTAAAGCATCCATTTATATAAACCATTCGAGGGAAAAAAATAAAACCCATTTCCTGGGAATCAGACCATTATTGACTGAAGGTGCTCTACCTGCTATTGGGAGTGAGGTAACGATACATATCAATGATGAAAAAATGGTCCGCGAGCTTTATTTGAGCCGGGGTTTTCAGTCTTCGGTGGAACCTATACTTCATTTTGGATTGGGGACTCGGACAAAAATTGACTCACTCATTGTACGCTGGCCACAAGGCGAGCGTGAAAGGTTTAAGTTGGATTCGGTAGACCAATATTATACGTTGATCAAGGGGGAGGGTGTTAACCATGCTCAATCTATAAATAAGGAATCATCAGTGGGACCATATTTTATATCTGATTCAGTCCTTAACTTTACCCACCGTGAAGATCTTTTTAATGATTTTGATGTGCAAGGCCTCTTGCCACGGTTTTATTCTAGAAAGGGACCTGCCATGGTTCACGGGGATTTGAATGGGGATGGCATTTCGGATGTTCTTATTGGTGGTGGACCTGGCCAATCAGCGTCTTATTTTCCGGGGAAGCCGGGGGGTGGATTTTTGGCAGAACGGACAATACCAGCTTTTGAAAAAGATGCGCACCTGGAAGATGTGGCGGTTGCTATGGCTGATTTTGATGGAGATGGAGACCTGGATGTAATTATTGCATCCGGGGGAAATCGGTATCAGGCCGGGGATGAGCGGTATGCCCTGCGTTATTATGAAAATAGGGGGAATGACACTTTTGAGAGAAATAAGAGTTTTCCAGAAGTGTACCGTGATGCCACTTGTCTGGTCACCGGGGACTTTAATGAGAATGGTCGTATTGATATTTTGTTAGGAGGGGGGTATAAAGCCCGGGAATACCCGGTGGCAGGAGGCAATATGGTGATTTGGAACCGGGGAAATGATAGCTGGGAAATGGATCATGAAGTTCCATTTAGCGATTATCACTGCATGGATGGAGCCTGGCAGGATGTGGATGGAGATGGTCAGAATGAAGTGATCCTGGGTGGAGAATGGGAGCCGATCCAGATGTGGAACTACACCAATTCGGGGTGGGAGTTGACTGGAGAATCTGCCCACAAGGGGTTGGTTTCTTCGCTCCACGTCGTAAATCTCGATGATGATCCGGAATTGGAGATTATAGTTGGCAATTGGGGAGAAAACAGTGCTTTTACTGCATCGTCAGACCAACCTTTGGTGTTGTATCATGGTGATTTTGATGAGAACGGGACCATTGATCCTGTGTTGAGTTATTATGTGGAAGGAACATCGTATCCCTTCGTTTCCCGAGATGATCTGACAGGTCAACTGGCCTATATGAAAAAAGTATTACCCAATTACCACACTTATGGAGAGATGTCTATGGAAGATTTGCTGGAACATTTAGGGAAGTATACGGCAGATTCCGTTCAAATGCTGTCTACCCATATTTTGGATTATCAGAATGGGCACTGGGAGACGATTCGGTTGCCCTGGGAAGCCCAGGTGGCACCTGTATTTGCAATTGCGACTGTGGATATTGATAGGGATGGCTATCAGGACATTATCTTGGCAGGAAACAGTCGTTATAACCGGGTCAAAATCGGTGAAATGGAGGCCAACCATGGGGTGATCTTGAGAAATCAGGGCGGATTGGATTTCCAGACGGTATCGCCGGTGGAAGGTGGACTTAATCTTTCCGGGGAGGTGCGGAGTGCAACAAAATACCTCTCCAGTTCCGGTACGTATTTATTTTTCGGAGTGAATGATGGAGCAGTGAGGGGGTATAGAATGAGATAATCATTATACTTTGCTGTGGGTATCATAAGTCTGCCTATATTTATAGAATGAAAGGTCAGCAGGCTCAGTGCTTAGGATAAAACGTTTAGTTGTGGAACAGCACTTATGATGTTGGAAAGCGATAAGTCCCTTCCTACAGGAGGGACTACCCACTCGGAATTGTGACCAAATTAGTTCCTTGTTGAGTATTTGGTCTTGACATAAGCCGAGGTTTTGTTCCGTCATTCATTTTACAAGCTATGGCTCATAGTGATCATTGACCACCAATTACTCATTCGCCGGCTCATCATAATTCATCATCCATTGAATGCCATAGGGGTCTACGCACATACCAAAATAGGCTCCCCAGAAAGTGTCTTCCAAAGGCATGGTTACTTGGCCGCCTTTAGAAAGGGCGGAGAACAACTGTTCTGTTTCTTTCCGACTGGAAGGGTGTAAAGAAATCGAAAAATTATTCCCTTTTAATAAGGGGCCCCCGTGGCCGGGCATCGTATCACTTCCCATTAATACAGTTCCATTATCCATTGGGAGTGATACATGCATAATCTTATCTTTGACTTCATCAGGCATTGGTGGCATATCGTCCGAAGGTGGCATTTCGCCAAATCGATTAAGATCTTTAAAAGTTCCTCCAAAAACTGACCGATAAAATTCGAAGGCTTTTTCGCATTCTCCGTCAAAAGTCAAATAAACATTTGGTGTTGCCATTTTGTGTTTTTTAAATGAGTGATAAATTGAACGATAATATAGCGCTCTTTTGGAAAATAACACTTGACCTGTGGCAAGAAAAACGAGCGATTGCGCTGTTTTAGGTTTTTTAGATTTTCGACATCTGTTAAATTCGCTGTATATTTAATCCGGAATGCAAATAATAAAATCTTCGATGATGATATATCTCTTGTTGACTTTTCTTGCATGTCACCCCATAGGCACCTCCACAGCTCTGAACTATGGTATCAGCGATGGCTTAGAAATAACTGCCTATGGCAACAGTTGGGTAGTTAGCGATTGGCGACGGAACAAGGAAGTGATTGGCCAGGACGGAATCCAGAACTGGACCCGGCCGGATGACGTCATCCGTACATATTTTAAGACTGAACAGACCGGTACGATCCGGTTGGCTCTTAAAACGAAATCCCGTTCATCCACCGCCCGGATCGGAGTCAGAATCGGTAATACGTCGTACGAGGTTTGGTTGGATGACCAGAAAGATAAACTGGTCGAAGTAGGTCAATTTCATATTAAAACTCCCGGATACCATTATATAGAGTTAAAAGGCCTGGAAAAATCGGGGAAAACCTACGGTGATATTGAAGCATTCCTGGTGGATGGACCGGCTACAGAAAACGGACTAACCTATGTCAAAGATGATTTTTATTGGGGGCGACGTGGACCATCTGTTCATTTGACTTATCAGGAGCCTGAAAATAAAGATGTCGAGTGGTTTTACAATGAGATCACCGTGCCGGAAGGAGAGGACGTGATTGGCTCTTATTTTATGGCCAACGGATTTGGGGAAGGTTATTTTGGGATGCAGGTGAATTCATCCGAAGAACGGCGGATACTATTTTCGGTGTGGAGCCCATATAATACACAGGACCCCACTAAAATTCCGGAAGGATATAAGATTCTGCTTCAGAAAAAGGGCGAAGGCGTTTATACAGGTGAATTTGGCAATGAAGGATCTGGTGGTCAGAGTTACTGGCGATACAATTGGTCAGCTGGTCAGACCTACCGGTTTTTACTCCGAGGTGTTCCTGTAGAAAATAATTCAACGGACTATACCGCCTGGTTTTTTGCTCCGGAATTGGGTAGATGGAAGTTGATTGCTTCTTTTCGTCGACCGCATACACACACCTGGTTGACTCGGCCCCACTCTTTTCTGGAGAATTTTTATACTCAGACCGGCTATAAAAGCCGGATGGGGTATTATACCAATCAATGGATTCGGGACAAGCGTGGTCAATGGCATGAAATGACCAAAGCTCGGTTTACCGCAGATGCTACTGCCCGGAAGGGGAGTCGGTTGGATTATGCCGGCGGTGTGGACGAAGGAAAGTTTTTTATGAAAAACTGCGGATTTTTCGATGAGACAACGACCATTGATTCCTGGTTTGAGCGACCCGCAACTGGTAAAGTGCCGACCATCGATTTGGTAAATTTACCTGAGTAATGTTCTGGGTATCATTATCCACTTATTAGTAAATCTATTCCATCGTTTTCTTTCCCATTATGAAATCCGGGAGATTTTTAATACCCTTGCGCCTCTAAATAAAAGTTTTTTTAAAAAATCGTGATTTGGACTACGTGTTCAACAGATGTTTTGTGTCTATATGTATAGACGATCCAGTGAAATAGTCAAGTGAATATGGCCATTGAGAAAGAATTTTCGAAAAATACAGCTTCCCTTAAGAAGAGGAGTCTTGCTATAGATAGCGAAGACACTTCGGGCGATCGTTCGGGGCTTGTGAAGAGCAGAGACAGAGAATATTTCCTGCGGAAGGCGTTCCGGGAGGATCCCTGGGAGGGCTGTACACTCATATTTAAGCATTATTATTCGCCGTTGTGTAGTCATGCCATACGTTACGTTTATTCGCAAGCTTATGCGGAAGATATTGTTTCAGAAGTTTTTATGGAATTCTGGCAGAAGAAACATTTTGAGAAAATTCATACAACATACCGGACTTATTTATTTCAGGCAGTCCGCAACCGTGCGTTGAATTTTGTCAGAAAAGAATTTGGGCGAGAATTGGATCCAATCACGGAGGGTGAATTACTAGGTAAATCACTATCACCCGAACAAATTATGGTCCACGAAGAATTTTATCAAAAGGTACAAGAAGGCATAGAACAATTACCTCCGAAATGTAAGAAGGTGTTCTTGATGAGTCGGAATGAAGGCAAACCTATAAAGGAGATTGCGGCTCAGCAAAAAATATCAGTTCGAACTGTCGAGACTCATATTAGTAAAGCTTTAAAAATGATGCGAGAGGTGCTTGTTCAGACGAATCATTGATGTCTGAGAAAGTGGAAGCAGCCAAGGTGTTAAGTTAAAAGAGTTATGAAACATAATCAGATGGAAAGAGCATTATTAATCCGGTATTTTTCCGGAGGGGTGACTCCTTTGGAAAAATCCAGGGTTGAAAACTGGCTGTCTGATGATGTCAACTTGGAATATTTTTATGAAGTGCTGGAAGAATGGGAACGGGGAAGTGCTCAGTTTATCCCTGATCAGACAGCGGCATTGGATCGGTTCACTCAGCGAATCAATCAACATCCCTCGGAGGGCAAAAAAAAATCCAGTCATGATAACAACAATCGAGGTTTTATACATCGCTGGGGTTTGTGGTTGGCAGTGGCCTCCATACTTATGTTGCTGATGATAGGAGTCGGATTAAAAGATAGCTTGATGTACGAAACGTATCAGACCGGGTATGGCATGACGCAAAAAGTTCAGCTGGCTGATGGGAGTGAAGTGGTGTTGAATGCAAACAGTAGTTTGCGCGTATCCCGGTGGATGAATTGGACAGCAACCCGGGAAGCCTGGGTGACTGGCGAAGCTTATTTTTCAGTAAAAAGAACACCGACGCCCAAGAAATTTATCGTCTATACCGCACAACTAAGTGTTGAGGTGCTTGGAACGAAATTTAATATAAAAGATCGGGATAATACAGCCCGGGTGGTGTTGAGAGAAGGGAAAGTGAAGGTGGCATCTCGTAAGGAACAAAAAGAGGTGGCGGTCCTGGCAGAAGAAGGCGACTATGCAGAAATGACGGATAGCTCCGAAGTCTTTGTGACCAAAAAGGTTGATCCCGAATTGTATACGACCTGGAAGGAGAAGCAGCTGAAGTTTGTGGATGCGCCACTTCCGAAAGTATTGAGTGAGATCGGTTCATACTATGGGAATCATATTATCTGTCGGGATTCAGCGACCATGCAAAAACAATTCACCGGAACCCTGCCCAATGATGACCTGACTATCATCTTGAAAACACTGGGCAATATTTACAGGACTGAGTTTTTGCCCCAAAAAGCGAAAAGCTTGAAATGATGAAAACGAAAATATTTAATTCGAGTATAAATAATTTGTATTACAGACTATAAATTTATGATTATGATTGTGAGAAAATACCAATTTATCGCATGGTTGTTTTTCTCTCATGTGCTCTTTGCACAGGGGGATTTAGCTGTGAATATGTACAGCATGCCCCATGTGGTGCAGGAGTCTCCCAAGGGAGATGCGCTTACCAGCGTATTGCAGGATGTGGAGAAACAATTTGATGTATATTTTAATTATGATCCGGAATTGTTGAAAAACAAAGAGATCAGTTTTGAGTTGAATGAATCAGTGGATTTGGAACATACGTTGCGTCAGATCCTCAACCCATTGAATCTTCGATTCGAGAAAATAGCAGATAATTACTACACCATTCTTTCCGATTATTCCAGAAAGAAGATTGCTCCGCGACAAATCAAAACCGAAAATTTGTCTGTCGAGCGAACCGTGCCTGTGAGGAGATCCCATAAGGTGACCAAAAAACTGACAGCAGGACGTCTTCATTCCCTGAACAGGAGTCCAATAAACCCGCTGAAGGAGGTTCAGACGCTCACTGGGCAAGTGGTTGATCAGGATGGAGAACCCTTGATCGGGGTCAATGTTCTAGTTAAGGGAACCAACCAGGGTACAGCTACGGATTTCTCAGGAAACTTTATCCTCAATAACATTGATGACAATGCTACCTTGTTGGTATCTTATATAGGTTATCAAACTATAGAAGTAAAAGTAGACGGTCGGTCTACAATCAAAATCACATTGCTGGAAGATTCCCAGGTGCTCGACGAAGTCGTGGTCGTTGGTTACAACACCGTGGAACGAAAGCACGTTGCTTCCTCCATTGAGTCGGTGGATATGTCTAAAGTTCAGACCCGCCCTATTCAAAAGTTACAGGAAGGATTTAGTGGGACTGTAGCCGGTGTGACGATGATGCAGGGGAGTAACCTGCCCGGTAGTGTGCCGGGAGATATTCGGATCCGGGGAATCAGTACGCTTCAGAGTGCATCTCCCTTGGTTATAGTGGATGGGATGGAACAGTCACTGACGGATATTGACCCAAATCAGGTCAAGAGTATTAGTGTATTGAAAGATGCAGCAGCGGCTTCTATGTATGGATCCAGAGGAGCCAATGGTGTAATTATTATAGAGACAGAACGAGGTACTACCGGCGAATTTAAAGTAAATCTACATACCTGGACTGGATTGCAATCACCCATTGATTTACCCGATTTTGTTAACTCCCCGGATTATATGAAGCTGAATAATGAAGCGCGGAGTATGCAGGGGCAGACACCTCAGTTTTCTGAAGAAGAAATTGCAAAAGCAGAAAGTGGTGAAATTCCTACCGTGGACTGGTTGGATAAAGTCATGGAACGCCAGGCGTATACGCACAATACCTCGGCCAGTATTTCTGGTGGTGGCGGTGTAGGTACTTTTAATCTGATGCTGGGCTATCTCGAAGGGGGTGGGCTGAACAATCTGGAAGGAACCAATAAATTCAGTGCCCGGTTCAATACAAACATCAATATCGCCGACCGATTGATTTTGTTGGCGGATTTTTATGCACATCAACTTCACGTGGATCGGTTGCACGCCAATAGCGATGGTCACGGATTGTACACCAGAGCATGGTGGATGAATCCCACACAGCAACCCTTCTATGAGGATACCGATATCAATAAGCACTATATCCTTCACAACGATGACCAAAATCCATTGGCACGTATCCACGAAGGCGGGACAAGAAACTACCTGTATGATCGGAGTACGATCAATCTGCGACCCCGGTATTATATCAATGATAACCTCCACATTGCAGGTAATGTATCCTATATGATCAATAAGTCCGCTTACAAATACAAGCGACCCACATTCAAGTTCTATGATGGTGACGGCAAACCAGTTACCGTATGGCAGAACTCTGTGGGCGCATCTCAGCGGGTCAGCGAAAGCCAGATTACCGCCCGGGCATTGATTAATTATGAAAAAGATCTGCGACAGAATAAAGATAAAATCTACCTGGTGGGTGGATCAGAGATCATGAATTTTAACTACACGGATTATCGCGAAATATCCAAGTCTTCCTTTTTTGGGAAATTGAATTACTCGTTTGACAACAGATATCTGCTTGAGACCACGCTGCGGACCGATGGTAGCAGTAAATTTGCACCTGGACATCAGTGGGGTTTCTTCCCCTCTGCATCACTGGGGTGGAACCTGCACAATGAATCGTTTATGGCCGGGTTGAAAGATAAGGGGCTCATCAACAATCTAAAGTTGAGAGCATCGTACGGTAAGATCGGTAATGAAAATGTTGCCCCGTACTTATGGCAGGAAGTTGTTAATACATGGGGATGGACCATCCGGGTACCCAATCCGGAATTTTCCTGGGAGAAGCAAAAACAAGCGAACCTGGGAATTAATGTGACCATGCTCGACCGTCGGTTAAACTTCACCGCTGATGTTTACAACAAACATTCATTTGATTTGATTTATTCCAGTTTTCCTGTACCGCCATTGACGGGTTCGCACAGTCTGGAATCTTCTGTAAATATCGGAGAAGTAGAAAATAAAGGATGGGAAATGTCCGCCAGCTGGTCAGATAAGATCGGTGAACTGAACTATACCGTCGGAGGTATGGTTTTTGATAACCGAAATAAAGTGCTAAAAGCTGGATATACGGCAAACGACACGCTGATTTTCAAAGGGAATAGCGACAAGATCTGGTACAGTGGTATTGCCGTGGATAATTACTACGGTTATGAAAGCAATGGATATTTCCAAAATCAGGCAGAGATTGACGCTACCGAAGCAAAGTTACCCAATACCTTGCCCGGCGATATCCGATACGTGGATCAAAATGGGGATGGAATCATCAATGACGATGATCGGGTAAATCTGGGAGATCCTTTCCCGCATTACAATTTCTCTGTGACCTTGGATCTGAACTACAAAAGATGGGACTTTTCCATCCTGGGCCAAGGGGTCGGTGAACGAACCGGCCGACTCAATGGACTGGAAGGTTATCCGGTGCATATGGACGGATCGACCAACAGCCTGGGAACACCAAGACAATACTATATGGACAATCGGTGGACCCCGGATAATCCGGACAGTCGGTTCCCGCGGGTATGGACAGGTTCTACTCCCAACGCAATCCTGAGTGATGTTTGGTTGAGTGACGGTGCTTTTTTCCGGATCAAAACCATTCAGCTGGGGTATACATTCCCACAAATTGGAAGCGGTGTGAGCAATTTGCGACTTTACTTTAACGCACAGGATGCTTTCACATTCACCAATTGGGAAGGACTCGAGCCAGAGCGCAACGGTGGAAGTGGAAAATATCCTCGAATGGCCACCTTTAGTTTTGGTGCCAAAGCGACATTGTTTTAATCAATCATAAAAATGACAAATATGAAACGTATATTATATATCACCCTATCCATCCTGTTGTTGACCGGCTGTGAAGATTTCCTCAATAAGACGGATCCAACAGCGACTTCCTTCGTGGAGTTTTTCAATGACGAAGATGATTTGCGTCGGGTTACTTACAGTAGTTATTACGATGTTTTTACACATCACAGTAATCGAAGGTTTCTGTTTTATATGAAAGATGCCCGATCGGACAACGCCTATTCGCGTATCTCGGGAGACCATCATCAATCGATCGCCAACGGCAACTTGAAAAGTAGTAACCGTGCCGGAGAGTACTACTACACTATTTCGATGAAGCATATTGGCCGACTGAATACCTATATTGATAACATCAATGAGCCTTATGTGGAGGACGAATCCGTCCGGACCCGATATGAAAATATACTGAAAGGGCTCCGTATCTGGCATTATTTCAGATTGACAAGTCGGTTTGG
Source organism: Membranihabitans marinus (assembly GCF_019802045.1). GTDB lineage: Bacteria > Bacteroidota > Bacteroidia > Chitinophagales > Saprospiraceae > Membranihabitans > Membranihabitans marinus_A. The sequence goes on from NZ_JAHVHU010000015.1 coordinate 50,355, forward strand.
GGATGTACCTTTCCGTCTTTCACCGGCTACTCTGGATGAAGCCAGAGTGCCGGCTACGCCCAAAGAGGAAATCCTGGATACCATCTTTCCACTAGCGGTGGATATCGCCGAAAGGTTGCCTAAAGAAGAATACACGACGAATAAGTACATGTTCAACGAGTATTCACTTAAGGCTTTGACGATGCGTTATGCTTTGTACAATGAACGATATGATCTGGCTATACAGTTGGCACAGGAGATTATGGATAGTGGAAACTATGAGTTGTATCCGGTGTACGGTGATTTGTTCAATTACAAAGCTTCATCAAGCAATGATGAATTTATTTTGCATCTGGACCGAGAAAGTCACTCTGGAAGCAGCAGTCATTCTTTTCAATTCTTGGGCCCCCACTATCGGACCGGTAATGGGAAGTCCTACGTTGTTCCTTTGAAATCGTTGGTGGATTCGTATTGGACTTTGCAAGGTGATCCGATCGATGAAAGCGAACTGCATTCAGAGGAAGAATATATGCTTAATCCGCATCTAAACAGAGATCCGCGGTATCATGCATCAATTATGGGGCATGGCGATATATTCTACGGGGACACCATTGATATTTACAATGACAACAGCCCGATGTTTCACAATGTAGAGCGGGGCAGCAGATCTGGCTACTGGTTCAAAAAATTCGTTGATGAAGCGGATGCATTCCGAAGCAGTGGCAACATGGAGTATGGTTTGCTGCGTTATGCAGAGGTGCTTTTGACTTATGCTGAGGCTAAGATAATGAAGAATGAGATCGATGATTCGGTCAAGGAAGCTATCAATATGATTCGGGAGCGAGCAGGTCTGGATATGGATTATGCTGATGTGACTTTACCCAAATATGATGCATACTCTCAGAACGACTGGATTGAATTGATCCGAAATGAAAGACGGATAGAATTAGCTGGTGAAGGGATCCGTTATGATGATATTATTCGATGGCGAATTGCTGAGGATGTTCTCAATCAACCAGCTTTGGGGCACACCCGGAAAATTAACGGCGAATTGGTTTCTTTGAAAATTGAAGACCGAAGCTTTGAACCGTATCAATACTTGTGGCCATTCCATGAATCTACGCTCAAAGTTAATCCGAAGCTGAAGCAAAATCCGGGCTACTAATTCAATGGAACCTTGAGAGCTAAAAGTTGAACAGAAACAGTCAAAATTGAAATGACTTAACTGGTCAGAAAATAGCCTTGAAATGGGCTACTAGTTAAAGCTTACAGCCTACAACCTACAAAAAAGGAGCCATCATTATGGCTCCTTTTTTTTAATGGGTCACGAATCTGTCGGAAGGATGAGCCGCTCAGAATTAACACCATCAGATTGGATAATTTTCTTAAATCTTTTACATCTTTTCCATATATTGAGAGTTCGTTTGAAATTCTAACTACATACTTGTATGACTTATATAAAGAACAGACGTCAATTTATGAAGACGACCGGGCTAAGCTTAGCCGGATTGCCCTATATCACCTGCAATTTAATAAAATCGCCACCGAGCGATAAAATTCGGGTAGCACACGTTGGTGTGAATGGAATGGGAAGCAGCCATATTCGCTGGTTCGCGGGTTTTGAAGATACCCAAACGGTAGCGCTCTGTGATGTGGACGACCACCATTTGGCCAAAGCTAAAAATCTTTTGTCGTCCTTACAGACTGGCGGTCAAGTGGATGGCTACGGAGATTATAGACGGATCATGGATCGAAAAGATATCGATGTCGTGACCTGTGCCACACCCGATCATTGGCATGCACTGGTCGCCATTCATGCTTTTGAATCAGGAAAGGATGTTTATGGAGAAAAACCACTTAGCTATTCCGTCAAAGAAGGGCAAGCCATGCTGGCTGCAAAACAAAAACACAACCGAATTTTTCAGTTGGGTACGCAGATTCACGCCGGAGACAACTATCACCGGGTTGCTGAATTGGTTCAGTCGGGCATATTGGGCGATATTCATACCGTGCGGCTGTGGAAGACGGGTGGAACATCAGGTCTGAGGTATCCAGAATTTCAGGATCCACCGGAACATCTGGATTGGAATATGTGGTTGGGGCCTGCTCCTTATTCAGAGTACACCCCCGTGCGCTGCCACAAAACCTATCGAAGCTTTTTCGATTATTCCGGCGGCGTATTTGCGGACTTCTGGTGTCACATAGCTGATATCATGTACATGTCGATACATCCTACAGGATTATCCAGTATCGATGCACGGGGCGAAGTTCCTACGGACGGCATTGCTGATACCCCAAAATGGATTGACGTGGATTATAAATTTGAAGGATTGGATGTGCACTGGACGACTACTCCACCTGATGTCCCCGGAGCCAAGGACATGGGTATTGGGGCCCACTTTGAGGGAACAAAGGGCAGCCTGACCTGTGATTATAATACCCGAAAGATCCGAATTGGGAATGACGTCATGGATGATGTAAATGAAGTTCCTAAATCAATAGCGCGTTCTCCGGGACATCAACGCAATTTTCTGGATTCTGTGAAATCCAGAAATGAACCGGAAAGTCACCTGGCTTATGCCCGGGAGATGACCTTGCCTATGCATTTGGGTCTCATCTCATTCCGTTTGAAGCGAAAGATAAATTGGGATGCCCGATCCGAACAGATTGTCGGTGATGCTGAGGCTAATGCGATGCTGTTCCGGCCATATCGTTCGCCCTGGGAATTACCAAATAATGGATGATTTGTCCGTCAAGAATAAAAGTGGTACCGGGATGATCAGCACCATAGAATCCATTAGTCATTTTTCATTGCATGATTACTGATAGGGAAGATTAATAAAACGGATTCGAATTTAAAATCTTCTAATTTCGAACCATGTTTATCTTTACCCCTTATCGCCCTGTTTTACAATGGGATAAATTCCGTCTTCATTCGGCAAAACAGGAGGTGTCTGGTCCCAACTGGTAATTTCAGGAGCCAGCTGAATATCTGAGTTCAGAGATTCCTCCCATTTAATTACCTGACCACTTTGTGCTGCCATTCTTCCCATATTGGCTGCATGAGAACTGTGGGCACCGAATACCGTATCATTATGCGGCCGGTTTTTACGAATTGCTTCAAAGAACACATTGTGCTCTTGTTGATACGCGTTTGTATCATCTTTCGAAGGTTTGTACTTCCAGAGTAGTTCGCCGTCATAGCTTTTGATTCCTTCTCTGTAATTGGCTGTTCCTTTTGTTCCGATAAACCAAGATCCGCCTTTGCGAAAAGTCCGGTCAATGGTTCGAATTTCACTATGGAGTTTGCTACCATCTTCATAAGTGTATTCCAAATAAAAATGATCATAACTGTCGCCCGTTCCTGGTCCATCGAGTGCGAGACGACCTCCGATGCCTTGCACACTAATGGGGTAGGCGTCCTTGACCCAGTGCACTATATCTGTATTGTGGATCTGCAATCCACCCGTCGCTCCAGCCCACATCCAGTCAAAGAAATGCCAGTTTTTGATCTGGTAGGCGAGTTCTCCACTGGTCTGGCTTCTCGGAATAAGCAAATAGCTGCCTTTCATGTAGTAACAGGTACTGCTTACTATGGGACCAATAATGCCGGATTGTAGTTTTTCTACCATCTGCTGATATGCTGAATCGTATCTATTTTGAAGTCCTACAACGACTTTTAGATTTTTCTCGGTTGCTTTTTTACCGGCTTCCAGGATTCGACGGGTCCCCGGACTATCGCAAGACAACGGTTTTTCCATGAAAACATGCTTTCCTTCTGCAACGGCAAACTCGAAATGTTCCGGGCGAAAAGCCGGGGGTGTTCCCAAAATAACTACATCGCATTCCCGGATCGCTTTTTGATAGGCATCGAATCCCAAAAACCTATTTTCAGTTGGTACCTGAATCCGATCACTGATCTCCTCTATATCCATCAAAGCAGTATAACTTTTCATCAAATGATCTTCAAACAATTCGGCCATGGCCACTAATACGGTATTCTCATCTGCCATGAGCGCCTGCACAGCTGCCCCGGTCCCCCGGCCTCCGCAACCGACCAAAGCAATCTTTAATGTGTCGCTTCGCAGCGGTGCTCTGGTTATAGAAAATAAATGGGGGCTGGCTAAAGCTGCGCCTGTGACCAGGGAGGTCTGCCGGATAAAGTTTCTGCGTTTATTCATGATGGAAACTGGTTTTTGTCTAGTATTAAATTGTGCTGAATTATTCATCCTGACAAACCCCCCGAAGCAGCAGTGGGGATGACAGTAGGTCTCAAGGAATTCCATTTTTATAGTATGAAATTTCGATTGGACTTTATTCAACACGACCAAAAGTACGATAAAAAACGATCATTATGAAAATGTTGTTCTCTATGATGCTAATCATTTGAGGGCGTTCTGTTCCTTGTCAATAATGCCTCCAAATCGGGGAACGCCGTTGATGCATAGTGCATGAAGTCTGCCGGTAGTGAACAGGAAATTGTTCCTTGCCTAGGGGTCTTCAGCTATGTAATAACAACCCAATCTGCGGTCGAAGACCGAGCTTATGATCAGGCCCATTTATATATGATGATGCCATCTTGACCAGGATTGGATAGACATCTTCAAAGAAAAGATTTGCCTGATCTCGAAGATCTGTTAGCTCTAATCCACCTTGGACTTAATAAAAAAATAACCGGCCAAAAGAATGATCGACCAAACCACAAATCCAATCACGGCTTGTATAAGTTCCAAAACTGCGCTGGCGACAAGACCGCCGGCCACGACCAGTCCGACCACTACTAAAATAGTTATTATTACTCCTTTCTTCATAGGGACTTGTTGTTTAAAAATTGATTGAAATTTCCTGGCTACATAAAATTGAAGGTAGTGGAATTTGATATATGTGCTTGTTGTTATTCATCATAAAATTACTAGAATAGTAATTATTGATCTGTCCCAGGTAGCATTGGAAACAATTTAAGGATTTCATCCCGATCAGGCTGGCTGCCGTACTCACAAATTTCAAAAGATTCAATGTGGTGCGCTTGGGTTCTTTCTTTTTCGGGATACCATTCGGTAAGCCGCGCCCGGGCAACTGGATCTATTGGTTTTGCCCGTTGTTCTCTCAACCATTCCTTTCTGGCTTCTTTTCCGGTAGGTACGATTCCGTCATAATTACTAATCCAGGGCAACCATTCGTAAAACTGTGATACGTGAGCATCGAGAGCATTTATTTTTTTATCGATGACCGGCGTAATATCTACTGTAATATCCGGTGAAAACGGATTGGGCTTTTGGAATCGATCTTCGAAATAAAGAAAAACCGGATTCTTACTGAGTGGTGGCGTATCTGCAGCCACATTGGGCACACCGACCATAAAGGCAGCGTCCTGGACCAGCACACCTGTGTATCGATGATCAGGATGGTAGTCATTGGTTCGGTGAGAGATGACAACATCCGCTTTCCATTCCCGGATTTTGCGTATGATGTCCTTGCGGTTTTCAAGTGTGGGCATTAGTTCTCCGTCGTGATTGTCCATGACTTCATATTCTGCGATACCGAGTCTTTTGGCTGATTCGTGAGATTCTGCCGTTCGACGACGTGCCAATGCTCCACCACCCATTTCCATATGTCCCGCATCTCCATTGGTAAGCGAAAGAAACTTAACCTGGTGCCCCATTTGTGCAAAGAGTGCAGCCGTTCCTCCACTTCGTATGTCGCAATCATCGGGATGAGCACCGATCATTAAGATTCGGAGCGAACCGGATGAAGTTTGGGATGATGCAGGTATTGTCATGACACATAGGGAAGTAAGGATGATAAAAAGGGGGAAATTTAATTTCATGGGTCGAATTTTCATTTGAGCGAGTAAAATACGAAATACATTGATAATTTTTTTATTCCTCAAGAGGTGGTTTATGGCAGGGGGCCTAAAACCAAACAACAACCGATTCCACTACACATTAATTCATGGATCAACTAATTGAATAACTAATAACTTAATAACCACCCACTACTTTTCAAATACCACTGCCGATGAATCGGCTCCCAGTTCACTCAGTTGTGCTCTGATGTCTTTGACCATTTGCTTTGGCCCGCATACATAAAAGTGCTGGTCAAAATCATGAATAGTTTCTTCCAGATAGGCTTTATCAATCATGCGGTGGTCATAGCCGGATTTTTTCTCGTTCGTCAGCGTATTAATGAACCGATCGCCAAGCATTCGGGTAAATTCGCCCTTGAGAATAATGTCCTCTTCGGTTTTGTTGGAAAAAATCAAGTAATGGTTGTCAAGCTTATCATCGTGTTCCAGCATGCGAAGAATAGAAATAAACGGGGTAACACCAGCCCCTCCTGCGATAAAATAACCCGGTCCGTCATAATTTATGGAGCCCCATACATCATGCAGGATCAATTCATCTCCCTCTGTCAACAAACCAATTTGCTCGGTAACTCCCTGGTGGTCTTTGTATACCTTTATTGTAAATTCAAGATTTTCATCATGATTCAATGAGGTGAATGTAAAGGGTCTTTTTTCGTTTTTCCATTTTTCTTTGTTAATGGCGACTTCAGTGGCTTGCCCGGGGATAAAATTATATCCTGCTGGTTTTTTAACGACGATTCTCCGGACGTCATGTGTGACAGCTTCTGTGGCGAGGACTTTAACGATGTGACTTTCTTCCATGATGGTAAAGATTTAGTTGATAAAAGATTGGTATGTTCCCGGACGCAACGAACATTATAATAGTATTAAATAAAATACGGGACATTTTGTTTAGAATTCGATAACATAGTGTATCAAAGCGCAAAATATGAAATGATTTCTTTTCACTGGGTTTGTGGTGATTTTATTCTCTGAAAATCAATTCAGATCAGTGGCTTGTTAACGAAAATTAGGAATATACTTTGAATATATAAAAATAGTACCTATTATTAGGGAAGGTTACCAAAGGGGCAGTGCTAATAAAAGACCCCATCTCAGAAACAACAAAGGTGAAAGAATTGTGATATGGACAATATTAACGTCGATCAAGAATCCTGGATTTTATTGAAACAAGGCGATCAGAAGGCGCTTTCCCGGATTTATCACCGGTATTATGCTTCACTCCATCAATACGGTTATAAATTGACCGGAGATACGGCTTTGGTAGAAGATTGCCTTCAGGAAATGTTCCTTTACATGTATGAGAAAAGACAAACGCTCGGAGATGTCACCTATATACGTGCTTATCTTTTTCGGTCTTTTCGTCGTCGCCTTCTAAAGAAGTTACGCAATCAGCGCAGGTCGGTCTATGTTTCAATGGATGATTCCTGGATGGTGATGCCCAACGAACTGGAAGCACTGGACCATGATGAAAACCAACGAAAGATGCTGGCTGCTTTGATTAATGGCCTTTCACCCAGACAACGAGAATTGATTTATCTTAGATATTATAATGATCTTTCACCCCGTGAGATAGCCGAAATGCTGTCTATATCATACCGTGCAGTCATTAATACCCTGTATAAAGCTATGGTTAAACTTCGGGCACATCGGGATAAACTGGAAGATATCGAATAAACTGTGCCGGTCAGAAGCTAGTTTTTTACAATCTCTGAAAAGATGCGGACTTCTTTTTCGAAAAGAAAATATAACTGTATCGCGAGACGTGGATACCACCTAAGACCGGTAGTTGATCCCAATCTATCTTTACCTGAAAAAATATCTTTTTCTCTTTATTTGAAAAAATTTCAAAATTAATAGGTGACCAAATCGGTTGTAACTCCTCTCTATAGATAAATCACGCTCTCACGAGATCAATTTTTTTTAAAAGAGGTAATCACACCCCACTGGGGTTCAGTATATGGCAAAAAGAAAATCCATAAAGGTCGAAGATTTGATCGAAGATCACACATTCTTGCAGTGGGTGAAGGGCGAAAACAATCCACAAGCTCAGGAATGGGAATACCGATATCACAATTTTCCTTCTGACCGAAAAGTCATGGATCAGGCAAAAATATTGGTGGAAGGGATTCCATTTAATCGGCGGTTTATCTCTGATCAAAAAGTAGAAAGGGCCTGGGAGGATGTCACGAATGCACTTGATGCTGCATCAAAAGAGCAGGCCACTAAAACCTTCTTAAAGTCGGATTGGAAGATCGCCGCAGCGATACTATTTATCGTGATGGCAGGTACCGGACTGTACGCTATTTTTCAAAATAGTGAGAAAGTTTATCAGACTGCTTTTGGTGAAAGACTGGAAGTCACCTTGCCCGATGGTAGCCAGGTGACGATGAACACGAATTCGACCCTGCGATATGTGAGAAACAACCCGCGCCGGGTAGTGATGACGGGCGAGATTTATTTTGACATTGAAAAAAAACCGGAAACCGGCGAACCATTTATCGTTCAGACCCCTGATCTGGACATACAGGTGCTTGGTACAGAGTTTAATGTGAACAGCCGACTCAAAAAGACTGAAGTTTTACTTGATGAAGGGAGTATAGAACTGGATATAAAAGAAAAAGAACGCATCCGGATGGCGCCTGGTGATTTTGTGAGTTATTCATCGCTAGAAAACAGAATCCTGGAACAGCAAAAAGCTAAGAAGCCGGAAGTGATCACATCCTGGAAAGATGGGGTACTATTGTTGGATAGCGTTTCAGTTGCTTCTGCTCTGTTGTTGCTGGAGGAAACCTATAATATAGAAACACACATAGAAAATTCAGAGGTTGCTGAAAAAATGCTGATCGGTGGGGTTCCAAATGATAATCTGGAAACATGCGTCGCTGCATTGCGAACAATATACAACCTGGATATACATATAAAAAATGACACCCTGATGGTGCGATAAATTTATTTAAAACGATTCATGACAATTAAATACATCTGATTATGGAAAAATTTTTACGTTTAAGATGGATGGGGCTGGCACTGTTGCTGCTACTGTTTCAGTCTCCCGGAACCGCTGAAGAGCGGATCTCGTCCACCAAGGAAAGGCAATTAGCAGAGGTGCTCACTGAAATCAGTGAAAGATATCAGGTCATCATTACCTATGATGCGGCGATGGTCGAGGGAGTGAAAGTAGTGGTTGATAAGGAAGATATGACTGGTAAATTTGAAGAGGATTTTACTTTAATACTAGATCAGACCAATCTGGATTACAAATATTTGGGCACCAAGTATTATGTGATTTACAAAAACACCCGTCAAGGCAAAAAGACCATGAAGAAACTCAAACGTAAAATTGAGCAGCTTCAGTCGATTGAGTCTTCAGGAAAAGTAAGCCTGGGCCGCAAGCAAAGCGAACCCACAGGCAATGCGATGCAAATGCTGGAATCTATGGAAGATCTTGCCATCGGTATCGATCTTTCTGGAAGTGTCACCGATGTAGATGGGGAACCGCTCATTGGTGTAAATATTCAGGTCAAGGGAACCAATATTGGAACCTCAACCGATTTTGATGGAAAGTTCTCCTTGTCAAATGTAGATGAAGACGCAACTTTGGTCTTTTCATATATCGGCTACCAAACCCAGGAAGTGTCAGTCGATGGAAATTCTGAGATTAATGTGATTATGGCGTCCAACGCAGAATTGTTGGACGAACTGGTCGTTATTAGTTATGGTACCAGTACGAAAGCCGAAGTGACCGGATCAATTTCAACCATTGACGGATCAAAAGTTAAAGATGTTCCTTCCACCATGATTGGTCAAAAGCTTCAGGGAAAGGCAGCTGGATTGCAAATAACCCAAAGCTCCGGAAGACCTGGTGAAGGAATGTCGTATAGAATTCGTGGTGCTGCATCATTTTCCGGTGGTTTCCAACCATTGATCGTGGTCGATGGTCAACCCATCGTCGGATCCAATTCAGCGACTGGAGGGATCAGTTTTTTAGATCCAAATGACATCGCTGACGTTTCCGTTCTCAAAGATGCTTCTGCCACAGCACTATATGGTTCACGAGCTTCGAATGGTGTCATCCTCATTACGACAAAATCAGCTCGGGAAGGACAAACAGATATTTCACTGAATGTCTATACAGCGATGCAGAAGGTCCCTCAAAGAGGAAGACCGGATATCATGAACGGTACCCAGTTTGCGACTTTTATGAAAGGGCTTTATGAGGATAAGATCAAATACGAAGGACGAACCGATGGAATACCTGAAGCTTATCAGAATCCGTCGCAGTATGGTGAGGGGACCAACTGGTACGATGCGATGCTTCGTTCAGCACCCCAACAAAGTTATTCACTGAGTCTGACTACAGGGACGGAAAAGTTTTCATCTTCCAATACGCTGACTTACGTCAACCAGGATGGGGTACTATTGAATACCAATTTTAAAAGATATTCTTTACGCTCGAACAATGAATACCGACCCAACGATTACGTGAAATTTGGTATTAATATGGCTCCGTCGTTTCAGGTACGTCACAATACTGGGAGCGGCCTGGAAGGAAGCAGACAGTTGATCGGAACCGCAGCTATTGCTTCACCGATTATTCCTATATACGACAGTGAAGGGAATTTCAACTCCAACCTGCGTTCTCCCGGAATGCTTGGCGTAGCGAACCCTGTAGAACAATTGATGGTCAGAGATGAGAACAATGACCAGTTTCGCTTACTGGCAAACATTTATGGAGAGATTAGCTTTACGCCTAACCTGAAACTGAGAACAAGCCTCAATACAGATCTGGGAAGTCAAAATCTGAACTTTTTCCGGGGAACCAGGTACTACTCTGGTTTTAATCCAAATCTTCCGAATGATCCCTCCCGGAACAGAGCTTATAACAGCTCGGATAATTATGTATCGTGGATGAATGAAAATACGTTAACGTATGATCTGGACATTGACGATCACACGCTGAAATTCCTGGCGGGATACAGTGCTCAAAAGTGGGAACGTGATTACCGAACGGTCGATGGACGAAATTTTCCGGGTGATCAGGTGATTTGGGTATCCGGAGCGACTACGACCACGGGCAACACCAACCATGAAGCCTGGAGTATGGCTTCTGCGTTTGGACGGATAATGTATGATTTTGATCAAAAATATTTCGTAACAGCGAGCATTCGTCGAGACGGATCTTCGCGATTTGGTGCCGACAATAAGTACGGTAATTTCCCGGCAGTATCGGCTGGATGGATCCTGAGTAACGAGGATTTCTTCCCGAAGATGGATGCCCTGAATTTTGTGAAGCTTCGTGCGAGCTGGGGAAAAACCGGAAATTTCAACATTGGTAACTACCAGCAAATCTCAAACATTACCACCACGAACTATGTGTTTGGAGGAAGTGTGACGCCAGGACTATCATTGACAAACCTGGGTAATAAAAATCTGACCTGGGAAATTACGGATCAGACGGATATCGGGGTGGATTTTTCATTCCTGAACAACAGATTATCTCTGGGATATGATTATTTTCATAAGCTTACGTCGGGCATGCTTTTTGCTACATCGTTGCCTTATTCATCTGGTTTCTCCCAGATTCAAGCCAACGTCGGAGAGCTCAAAATATGGGGACATGAATTTCAGATTCGTTCCGAGAACTTAACCGGAGAGCTTTACTGGACCACAGACTTTAACATCAGTTTCAACAGAAATATAGTTCAGAAATTACCACCCAACACGCCGTTTATTGGAAATAACGGCCGGTACGGTCAAACAAACCGATCCGAAGAAGGACAGCCCATTGCTCAATTTTATGGATATATTTTTGAGGGCTTATATGTTGATCAGGCTGATTTGGAAAATTCTCCCATTGCTGAAGCTGAAGGATCCACCATCGGTACAGCTAAAATGAGAGATGTCAACGGAGACGGTGTGATAACGCCGGACGACCGGACACTTATCGGTGACCCCAATCCAGACTTTATTTTTGGACTAACCAATAGTCTGAGTTATAAGAATTTTGACTTTAATATGGTGATCAGCGGTCAATATGGCAATGATGTGATTAATATGTTGGATGAGGATTTGCTGAATATTGATGGAGTATTCAACATGAAAGCAGACATGCTCAATGTATGGCGTTCGCCGGAGAATCCTGGAAACGGACAAGTACCAAGAACCTTGTCTGGAACAACAGAGTTCTATCGAATACCACACACAGGCTGGATTGAAGATGGCAGTTTCTTATCTGTAAAAAATGTGACCTTAGGTTATACCTTTGATTTGAGCCAGGTGGCTTTTGTGAAATCGGCTCGGCTTTACGCCGGTATTCAGAATTTCCTGACCTTTACAAAGTTCAGTGGTCAAAACCCGGAATCAAATTTGTCCAGGGATAATTCTGTAACTCGATACGGACAGATCCGAAGTGCCTACCCGATGCCAAGAACCTTTACCATCGGGACGAACATTAATTTTTAATTGTCAGATAAACCTATAAAAATGAAAAATATAAAATATTTAATAGTGCTTATAAGTGCAGCTTGGGTTTTTACAGGCTGTTCCGAGAGCTTTTTGAGCCTCAGTCCGGAAGGTAACTTGAACGAAGGAATCTTCTTCAAATCAGAAGATGATTTTCAACAAGCTCTTGCAGGAGCCTACACACCACTCAGAGACATAGCCAATGAAGCTTATCTGATGGACGAAAGCCGTACAGACAATGCCAGGTATTTTTATTATGCCAAAGATCGGGGTAGTAACAATACAGAGAAAATGACCGATTATTTAACGACGACGGATAATGGTATCATTCTCAATCGATACCGGGCGGCCTATGTGGGTGTTTCACGGGTTAATACCATCCTGGATCGGATTGATGGAATCGAATTCACTAATAGTGCTGAGAAGAATCAGATCATAGGGGAAGCAAAAGTTTTGCGTGCACACTACTATTTTGATCTGGTACGAAAATTCGGGGGAGTTCCACTCTTCTTGAACGAGGTTAAAAACCCCAATGAGGCATATAAAGCCCGGGCAACCGTTGAGGAAGTATATGCTCAGGTTATATCAGACCTGAAGGACGCTATCGGTCTGTTATCCAATCCTACGTTTTCTGGTGATAATATCGGGCGCATTAACAAGGGCGTAGCGAGTACGGTATTGGCCCGCGTGTATATGATGCGTCAGGACTATCCAAATGCGATTCCTCTTCTTGAATCCGTAACCAATATGGGGTATGAATTGCTTCCAGACTACAGATCAATATTTGATCCATCCAATAAAGGAAACAAAGAAATGATCTGGGCGGTTCAATATCAAGCCGGAACAACCGGTCAGGGGAGTGAATTCGTCTATGATTTCACACCAATCGTTCCAAATACAGGGCCTATTCTTGGTGCTGATTTCAACAATACCCAAGGTGGATGGATGTATCCTACAGAGGATCTGATGAGTATATTTGATCCCGCAGATGCACGATTTGATGCCAGCATCGGGGTGTTTGAAGGGGATGAAGACGGTGATCAAAACTTTATCGTGACGGATAACAGTTTGAAAAGCATTGTCGGTTTTGTACCTGATCCAGAGAAGGAGGTTCGATATTTTCCGCGAAAATACTATTACCCCCCATACCCTGAAAAAAGTCAGGGAACAGATCAAAACTGGCCACTCTACCGCTATTCTGACGTACTTTTGATGTTGGCAGAATGCTACAATGAAGTCGGACAAGGTGATCCACTCGAATTGCTCAATGAGGTTCGGGCAAGAGCATTTGGTGATAATGACCACAATATAACAGAGAATGGTCAAGTCGCTCTTCGTGGTATCATTGCCACCGAACGAAGAAGAGAGTTAGCGTTTGAGAACAAGCGGTACGATGACCTGATTCGTACTGGTCGGTTAATTCCAGTCATGACTGCGTTTGGTCAGGAGCAGAAAGACAAGTTCAACTATCTGTTGCCGGAGACATATATTATTGATGAGCATGACCTATTGTACCCAATCCCTTTCCAGGAAATGCAATTGAACGACATGCTGGTTCAAAATCCCGGCTATTAGAACTATACTTTGACAGCTTATACCAGAAAGAAATCGCTTGCACGCGGGACTTTCTGGTATAACTGTTTTAGATTTATGCGATAAATTCTGTATTGATAACACCAACAAAGTGTCCCTGAGTTTTCTGACGATGCCGTGAAGTTGGATATACATTTGAGACTGATATCAGCGGAGTGCCTTTGTTTTAATCATTGAAATAATCATGGATAGAAGAAAATTTTTAATCAACAGCACCCTCACTACGTCCGGACTTGTCATATCGGGCTCCTTTCCACATTTGAAGGCGCAACGACATCAAAGCGATTTGGCTGGAAAAGATGAGCTTTATCAAATCTTTAATAATCCGGACATTAAGTACAGGCCGTTCGTTCGGTGGTGGTGGCTGGGAAATAAGATCCAGAAAAAAGAAATTGCCAGAGAACTGCGCGTACTTAAAGCTGCGGGCATTGGTGGTGTAGAAATCAATCCGATCGCATTTCCCGGGACCAATCAATATTCCAGAAAGACAGAGGATCTGGGAATTCCCACGATCGAGTGGTTGAGTGACGAGTGGCTCGAAATGCTGGATTTTGCTTTTAAGGAAGCCGCGTCGCTGGATATGACTTGTGATTTGATTGTCGGTACGGGGTTCCCTTTTGGAGCAGAGTTTGTAGAACCAGAAGATCGATCCCAGGTAGTCGTTATCGCAGTGAAAAAATTTGAAGGTCCCGTAAATACAGAATATTCCCTTTTTGATCTGTATAAGGAGGCTGATCCCCGTATCACGAATGAGTATACCGGACGGACGATGGAGATGCTTTCCGTGAAGTTGGTGCCGGATCCATTGACGAACATGGATGAGGTGATTGATCTTTCCGATCAGATCGAGAGTGGGGTCATCAAGGTGAAGACTTCGAAAGGAAATTATGCCCTGTATGCTTTGGTCCGGGTGGATGGCTTCGAGCGAGTCATTGTAGGTGCACCAGGTGGAATGGGACCGGTGGTGAATCATTTTGATAAAAAGGCAGTTGGAAACTTTCTCAACACCATTTCGGATCGAGTCAACGAAAAAATTGGCGGCTTTCCGTCGAACTTCAGATCCTTTTTTGTCGATAGCATGGAACTTGAAGGTGCCAACTGGAAAAGTGATATGCTGGAGGAGTTTAAGAAAAGAAGAGGCTATGATATTTTTCCATATCTTCCATTCATCTTGTTTAAGATAGGTCGGATGGGGAACAACATAGATCCCGAATACATCGCTGACATCAAACCCGAATTGGATGAAAAGCTGGCCCGGATGCGCTACGACTGGGCATTGACCAATGCAGAAGTGTTCCGTGAGAACTTTATTGCCACTTATTCGAAGTGGTGTACGGATAACAATGTAAAATCCCGAGCTCAATCATACGGCCGGGGTTACTTCCTGGTAGAAGGTAGTTTTGATATTGATATACCTGAGGCTGAAACATGGATTAAGAGAACAGAACAATATGAGATCGGCGATGATATCCCAGAAGCGGAGTTCAAAAAGATCCCCTGGGATCTGGGGCGCGGGTATACCATGATCAACAAATACCTTTCTTCAGGCGCCCATCTGAAAGGGAAGCGCCTCGTAAGTTCTGAGGAGCTCACCCATACCCGGGAAGTGTTCAATGAGGCTTTTGAAATATTCAAAATCGCCGGGGATAAAAGTACCATTACAGGGGTAACACACCCAGTGTTTCATGGGTTTAATTATTCTCCGCTTGATGTTCCTTTCCCAGGGTGGATTATTTGGGGTGGTGCATTTAGTGAACGGATGAGTTCCTGGCCTTATTTTAAGCATTACACGGATTATCGGTCGAGGTTATCCGCGCTGTTGCTGCAGGGCGATATGTATGCGGACATTGCGTTGCTGGCTCCTACATCTGATATGTGGGCGGAACTTGGCGCACAAAATGAACCGTTCCCGACCCATGTGATGCCTGATTATCAACCTTTGGTCTGGGAGTCGATCCATCAAAATGGTGGTGCCTGCGACTATGTTTCTGAACGAATAATCAGAGATGCCGATATTGTGAATGGATCACTGAAATATGGCGACCGAACATATCAAAGCATTTTCTTAATCGAGGTAGAAAGTATTATTCCGGAAGCTGCAGAAAAGCTGTATCATTTTGTCTCGCAGGGTGGCCGGGTGTTCTGCATCGAGAAAGAGCCGAATGGTGCACCGGGATGGAAAGATCACGAACAAAGGGATCAAAAAGTGCAGTCTTGGGTTGAAAAAATGAAAAAGCATCCGAACAACTTCATCCTGATCCGGCGTCCGCAAGAAAACTTTTGCGATTGGTTCGGTGAAGTACAAAAGAAATATGAACTCAGCCCTTCTGTGCGAATTAAAGATCCTAAAACATACATTACCCAAGTCAGATACCAAATGTCTGACGGCGAAGTATTCTTCTTTACGAATGCGAGCAATAGCCACAACTATACATTGGAAGCCACCTTCCCGGAGCATATTACGAAAGGAAAGCAGGCCTGGTTGTGGGATGCGACCAATGGAGAACGCTATAAATTGCGCTTGAATGGGAATAGTCTCACACTACCCCTGGGATACGCGGATTCTGCTATCATCGTATTCAACAATGATACAGAGGGTGCGTATTGGGAACCTCTTCCTATCGAAGGGGGAGCTCGTGCCAAGGTCATAAATGGAGTATGGGATGTTGAATTGCAACACTATAGCGGAAAACTGGAGTTTACGAAAATGGATGCCTTAAAAGACCTCAAAGACGTACCCCAGTATACTCATTTTGCCGGAACGGTGAAATACAGCAAT
Source organism: Membranihabitans marinus (assembly GCF_019802045.1). Taxonomy (GTDB): domain Bacteria; phylum Bacteroidota; class Bacteroidia; order Chitinophagales; family Saprospiraceae; genus Membranihabitans; species Membranihabitans marinus_A. The sequence continues at coordinate 67,037 of NZ_JAHVHU010000015.1, forward strand.
ACCTTCCAGGTAAAAGATAAAAATGATGTGAATTACCTCAATTTGGGTGACGTACACGGGATTTCCACAGTCGCAGTCAATGGAAAGGACTTAGGTGTTCAGTGGTTTGGCAATAGGGTATATCCGCTCAAAGACCATATACAAGAAGGTGAAAATACGGTTGAGATATGGGTGGTGACCGAAATGGCAAATTACTTGAAATCACTGAAAGACAACAACGTGGTCCAGCGATGGAATAGAAATCCACTAAAATCGCTGGGCTTAAAAGGGCCAGTTCAGGTTTATTAGATTTCCAAAACAGGCTTTGCAAGCTTACAGGAATGAATATGATTTGTCTTACCGGGCCGGTTACGCGTAGGTGACAGAAATTAATTAGTGCAATTAAAAAGGGATTAAATTGAATATACTAATCGGTGTCATATATCATTTTATCGGAGGGACAGCAGCCGGTAGTTTTTACATGCCCTATACGCGGGTTAAAAAATGGGCCTGGGAAACCATGTGGATCGTCGGCGGATTTTTCTCCTGGTTAATTGTACCTCTGCTTGCCGCTTGGTTGACCGTGCCGGGATTTGCAGGGATAATATCCTCTACTTCAAGTACGACACTGTGGTGGACCTATGTTATGGGGATTTTCTGGGGAATCGGAGGATTGACCTATGGACTCGGTGTGCGGTACCTGGGAATGTCCCTGGGCAATTCAGTTATTTTGGGACTGACGGCCGCTTTTGGGGCCCTGTTGCCTTCTGTGTACTATGACATTTTTCCGTCCGACGGAAAGGTTTCATTTACAGAGATGCTTCAGAGTGATTGGGGGCAGTATGTGCTCATTGGTGTGGTGATTTGTCTGGTCGGGATTGCAGTGAGCGGCCGGGCCGGGATCATGAAGGAGAACGAACTCTCAGCACAGGAAAAAGAAAGGGAAAAAAGAACTGGTACCGGGGAATTCAATGTGGGGCTGGGTTTGATAGTAGCGGTTGTATCCGGTGTGCTGAGTGCCTGTTTTAATTATGGTATTGAGATCGGAAAGCCGATGGCTGATATGGCTGTTGACAGAGGCGTGAATCCTCTGTTTCAGAATAATGTGATTTTTGTTGTTTTGCTGTGGGGTGGACTAACAACCAACTTTATATGGTGTACCTTTTTGAATTTTAAAAACAAGACCTACACTGATTATACCGATAAAAAAGCGCCTCTGAAAGCCAATTATCTCTTATCAGCTCTGGCGGGATTAACGTGGTTTCTTCAATTTTTCTTTTATGGAATGGGAGAAAGCAAGTTAGGAAATGGAGCGAGTTCGTGGATAGTGCATATGGCATTTATCATTTTGGTGGCAAATGTCTGGGGGCTGGTCTTGAAGGAGTGGAAAGGGGTAAGCAATAAGACATTGCGAACGGTTATTTTAGGTATTTTGATTATTGTATTGGCTATAGCCTTTGTGGGTTATGGCAATGGATTAAAAGCATAAATTTTATAAAATAGAGCTATGAAGATTAAAGATGTAAGATTGTATACGATCAATAGCGGGGATACCGGAGCACGTGGTGCGAGCCAGGGAGAGTCGCAATATTGGGGCGGTGGCTGGCAAGCGCAGACATTGATCGCCAACCCGATGTCTGTATTTCCGGAATACGCAGAAGTGCGATCATCGTGGATGGGCCCGGGCCAGGATCCTTTTGCGATTGAGATTGAGACCGACACGGGGATTGTGGGGGAGTGCGTCAATTATGGTGGCGGAGCGTTTGCGTGTGCAGTGATTGAGAACCATTTCAAGCGTTTTTTAGTCGGTCAGGATCCATTTAATATTGAGTTGATCTGGGAACAAATGAACCGATCCACCATGCCTTATGGTCTGGGTGGGGTGGTGAATATGGCTATTGCGGGCGTCGATCTGGCGTTGTATGATTTAGTCGCCAAATCACTGGATATTCCGGTGTATAAGTTAATCGGTGGAAAAACCAAAGAGTCCATACCCTGCTACGTTACTATTCATCCGGATTATGCCAGTCATTGGAAAGATCGTGGATTCATGGGGGTGAAAATAGCCGCACCCTGGGGCGTGGAAAGTGGAAGAGCAGGCCTACAAAAGATGGAAAAACTGATCGCCGACCTGCGTTCGGATCTGGGCGATGAAATGGAGTTAATGGTGGATTGTTATATGTCCTGGGACGTGGAATTCACGACCCGACTGGCCGAACGCGTTCGGAAATATGATGTGAAGTGGTTTGAGGATCCCCTACCCAATGGTTCTGCTACAGAACAGAATGCGTATCTTAGAAAACAATTGGGGCCAATCCAGTTAGCGACTGGCAACCTGGAATACCACTACAAAGCCTTTCACGATATCATAGCTAAAGGCGCTACGGATATCATCCAACCAGAAATCCAGTGGGCTGGTGGACTCACCGCGGTCCGAAAAATGGCAGCCATGGCAAAACCGTATGATATGCAAATCATACCCCATGGAGCTTCCGTCTATAACTACCATTTTGTGTTAGCAAATACAAACAGTGCTTACGCAGAGTTTTTGACCACCGGTGAAGGGAAAGAACTTCACCCGATATTCGATACCATAATCGGTGAACCGCTTCCGGAAAATGGCCACATCTTCCTGGATGAAAACAAACCCGGGTTTGGGGTCGAACTAAACCGGGAGAAATTGATGCCTTACAATGGGTGATAAAAAACAATTGAATGTCGGTGTGATTGGTGCCGGATGGTGGGCCACAAGCGCACATATCCCCGGAATCGTAGAGCATGACCGTGCGAATCTGTTTGCGGTGCAGAACCGAACCAGTGAAAAAGCTAGACAGGTCGCGAAGGATTTCAATGCGGAAGGTGCTTATGATGATTACCAGGAACTTGTCCTAAATAAGGATCTGGACGCTGTAGTGATTAGTTCTACGCCAAATGTGCATTTTGAGCAAGCCAAGTTCGCATTGGAACATGGAAAACATGTACTCGTAGAAAAACCGATGACTTTTACCGCAGCAGAAGCCCGGGAACTCTGTGATCTGGCGCAAAATCAAAAACTGGAATTGTTGGTGAGCTGCCCCTGGCACTACACCAGGCATGGATTGGAAGCGCGACGAATGGTCCGGGAAGGCGTGCTGGGAAATCTCAAAATGATTTCTGTCTTGATGACAAATCCTGTGGATAGGCTAATCAAAGGAATGGATACTTCGCCGACGCATGGGTTAAATGAGGTATATATGGAGCCCAATCCGGGTTCGTATAGTGATCCGGCCATTGCAGGAGGAGGGCAGATATATACACAGGTGTCTCATGCCGGTGCTTATTTGAGCTTTCTAAGCGGAGTTTCTGCGAGGGAGGTTTATGCCAAGTTCGACAATGCCGGCTCTGAAAACGATATTTACAATACCTTGACAATTACCATGGACGACGGAACATTGGTGAACTTGGCCAGTACCGGTGCCACTCCGGAGAGTACCCGAAATTATGAAGTACGATTATTCGGCGATAAAGGCATTATTCTCCTGGAATTGTGGAAAGGTACGATGTCATTTCATCCCTTTTCTGGGGATTTTATAGAATATGAACCGTTGACAGAAGGTGAGATCTATCCCGATCGAGCCCCTGTTTTGAATTTTATTGATACTGTTCTTGGTGTTGATAAAAATGGATCTCCGGGAAAACTGGGTTTAGCGGCGATGGAGATTATCGAAGCTGCATGTTATTCAAATCAAAGTGGAAAATCAGTCAAAATATGAGTAATTTAAATCGATTTAAGGACCAGACAGCCATCATTACTGGTGGGGGGTCGGGCATTGGATTTGCTGTGGCGAAAAAGCTTGCAGCAGAAGGAGCGAAAGTATGGTTGTGGGATATTGATGGGGAAGCGGCAGAAGAAGCTGCGTTATCGCTCCAAAAACATAAAGCTGGGTTTATGCGTGTGGACATCACGGATGAGTCAGATGTCAAAGCGGCTTTTGAAAAAATATCACAAGAGGGTGCGATTAGTATTGTTGTGAATTCAGCGGGCATCGTTGGCCCCAATGGAGTCAATACAGATGAAGTGGATTTGGCAGATTTTGAGATGACCTGCCGGATTAACCTGACAGGATCTTTTCTCATTACCAAATACGCTTTGAAAGCCATGTTGCCTCATAAATATGGACGCATTCTCCTGGTAGCATCGGTAGCCGGTAAAGAGGGTAACGCGGGAATGGCTGCCTATTCAGCTTCCAAGGCTGGCGTGATCGGCCTCGTAAAATCAGCCGGGAAAGAACATGCAGAATCCGGGGTGACCGTCAATGGTATTGCACCGGCCACCATTATGACGTCGATGGTCGAGAAAATGGAACCCCATCAGATCAAATATATGACCGATAAAATACCCATGAAGCGGTGTGGTGGATTGGAGGAAGTCGCTAATCTGGTGGCATGGATAGTTTCGGAGGAAGCCAGTTTCAATACAGGTTTTACCTTTGATCTGACCGGGGGCAGAGCAGTTTATTGATTTAATTTTTAAATTACTTTACTTATCAAGACACTAAGAGGAATAACGTGGGATCACAGCCGGGCATTTCCACCATTGGTGGCTGTAGCACAGCGGTATGAAGAATTAAATCCGGGGGTTCGGATTCATTGGGAAAAGAGAACATTGGATGAATTTGGGCACAAGCCGATAGATCAGATGATCCATGACTATGATTTGATAGTTATAGATCATCCGTGGGCCGGCTACTGCTTTGACCGGAACTTAGTATTAGATCTCAAAAATCTCCTATCGACTTCACAGTGGATGGAATTAGAGCATCATTGCGTGGGGAAGTCTTTTGAGAGCTATTATTTTGAAAATAAGCTGCTGGCGATACCTATTGATGCAGCTGCACCGACGCCAAGCTGGCGACCGGACCTGATGACGGAAAGAAGTTTGCAATTGCCGGAGACTTGGGAGGATTTAATTCAGTTGGCTGATCAAAAGCAGGTAATTATGCCCGGATTTGGAGCTGATCTGTTTTTGAACTGGATGATGGTTTTACATGCGCTGAACGCGAATCCATTCACCGACCCCGATCGCATTTGCGATAAGGATAAAGGACTGGAGGCTATGCGTATGCTAAAACGACTAGCAGAACCGATGCCGGAGGAAATGTTTGGATGGAACCCTATAAAAGTGGCTGAGCTAATGACTCAAAACGATGATTTTGCTTATTGTGCATTTGCCTATAGTTATGGGAATTATTGCCGGCCATCGTATGTGAGAAAACCCATAAAATATGGAAAGCATGTGTTGTTAGATGGGACTCCTCTGCGCAGTATATTGGGTGGGACCGGACTCGCTATTTCAGCCGGTTGTCCGGAAGTGCAACTGGCGATCGATTTTTCCATGTTCTGTGCCGATGCCCGGATCCAATCCACATTATATACTTATGCCGGTGGCCAGCCTGTGCGGCAAGAAACCTGGCAGGATAATGAATTGGATGCATTTGCCGGAGGCTTTTTTGCAGATAGTTATCGTGCACATGAAGATGCAGTTCTTCGACCACGATACAATGGATACGTTGCTTTCCAGGAAAAAGGCGGCATCCCGTTGCAGCGATTTGTTAAAGGCGAAATATCAATGGATCAAGCCTGGGATACTATGAATACGCAATATCAGTTGAGCCGGGAATCGGGAACGTAACGCGTAGCGATTTATTTTCTACTTTGCCTTGACGCAAAAGTAGAGCTTTCTCCCAATTTATTGGTGGACAAAATCAAGCCTGTCCCCAACTCGTTGGGTGGAGAAATGAACGCTCGCCCGCGGTGCTGCGCCTGCGCCCACACATATTTCATAGCAGCCCGCCCAAAGCGACAAGTTCCAGGGTAGTTGAAAATAAAAATATAAGATGAATATGATCAAATTTTCCTGTGCTGATTTCACTTTTCCATTGCTTCCGCACGATAAGGTGCTTCAATTGATCAGGTTGTTGGGGATCAATGCGGTAGATCTTGGTGTGTTCGAGGATCGTTCTCACCATTACCCGAGCGCAATAGCTCAGAATCCGTTGCAAAGTGGAAAAAAACTTGCTTCAGAGCTACAAAATATTGATATGGAGGTGGCTGATGTTTTTTTTCAATCGGGTGCGGAACCTTCCATTGCCGCAGCCAACGATCCCGATAAAGGGATTCGAACTAAGAATAGAGCATTGTTTCAGAAGATGGTTGAATTCACCCATGCCCTCGGATGCGGTCATATGACCGGCCTGCCGGGTGTTTTTCATCATGGAGATGGTTCAGTTGATGATTGGAAACGAGCGATTGAGGAGACCCGATGGCGAGTGGAAACCGCCCGGGACACCGGGATTGTTTATTCGATCGAACCTCATGTTGGATCAATCTTGACTGATTCTGAAACGACCTTGTGCTTTCTCGAATCCTGTCCTGATTTGACGTTGACTTTGGATTATGGGCATTTTATATACCAGGGACAGACCAATAAATCTGTACATCCATTGATCCCATATGCCTCCCATTTTCATGCTCGCGGAGGTGCTGATGGAAAACTACAAACCATTGTACAAGAAAATGAAATTGATTTTGCGGCCATTTTAGAGCAGTTCAAAAAACAAAATTATGATGGGTATATTTGTCTGGAATATGTTCATCAGGATTGGGAAGGTTGCAATAGAACGGATAATGTATCCGAGACACTTCGGTTGAAGGAACAATTGGAAAAACTTTTCATGTCCGCGTAAATGATGTCACAAAGTCACACAAAGATATTGATCTAAAAGAGCGTACAAATGCTGCAAAGGAAGAATAAAATATGGACCAGCTTGGTTTTCATATTTATGGGTGTTCTTCTGTGGCAAAAGTGTCAGGATCGTCATTCAGAACCAACGGAGGACGTTTCAAAAGATCTGAATGTAGAAGTACTGATAAAAGAACCCGATATCATCAACCCCATGACCATGGCTGTCGATGATGAAGGGTCGATATATGTCTCACTGTCCCATACCTACCGGTATGGTAAAGAAGGATCCCCGTACGACTCCGTATCCAATCCCATTAAAAAAATCCTACTGGATGAGCAAGGGGAACTTCAGAACATCATTACAGTAGCGGAAGGTTTTCAGGATCCGGTAATGGGAATTGCCATTGATGAAGATCAACTTTTTATCACTAATCTCAATCAGATCTCAGTAGTTAAGCTGGATGAAAACGACAGGGTGGAGCACACAGAAACGCTGATCAGAGATAACACCACGCCCTGGAATCCTTTTGGTATGTATCGGGTCATCATCGGACCGGACGATAAACTGTGGTTTTCCGTGGCAGACCGACCTTCCAGTGCACCTGTAGTCCTGACCGGAACGGATGGAAAAACAGTGCGATTGAGTGGTCAAAGCGGTGGAATTCTAAGATGTGATCGGGACGGTGCGAACCTGGAGGTGATGGTGGAGGGACTGCGGGCTCCTTACGCATTTGAAGTGGATCCATGGGGGCATTTGTGGGTGATCTCGAATGGGGAGGGCAGTCCCAATATTTATTTTGAGGCTATTTTTGGGATGGACTACGGATATCATTCCCGCGATGTAACCTACAATTGGTTGGCGGGGAAAACAACACTATCACCCCCGGTCGTGGATATGGGGGCGGGCGCCAATACCGCTACTCTAACTTATCGGAGCATTCACTTTTCGGAAAAATATGTAGGTGATGTTTTTATGTCCAATTGGGGGAATCATGGATTCAACCCTTCCAACAGAGTGATCAAACGGATTCCTGGTTCTGACATGACACAAATGAGATATGCAGAATCCGCTGGAACGGGTCACGTATTTTTTGCACCTGTTCATGATTCATTATTCCGACCGACTGATATCAAATTGCTTCCGGATGGGCGCCTATTAATTAGTGATTGGCAAGGCCGGGATGATGAGAGTAACAGACTGGGTAGAATTTACCGGATTTCCTATAAAAAACCCGTTCATAAGAATGGATTCGACGACCTCGATAACTTGAAAAATATCGTAACTCAGAACGAACCAATTGATCTGCTGGATCACCCCAATCATTGGGTTCGGCGGCAAGTTATTAAATATTGGGCGCAAGCCGGGTCCATTCCCTTTCACGACTTTAAAGCCCTCTTGGCAGGTGGAAGTGCTGTGGCTTCAGCTAATGCTCTGTGGATTTTAACACAACGCAGTGAATCTACAGCTGAAAAATTGATGGAGGAAGCATTGACTCATGAAGATGCCAGAGTCCGGGCCATGGCCATTCGTCAGTTGAGACAGAAAGCCGGCTTGGGCTTGGTTCGGAAAAACAATTCAGGACCTGGGAGAGATTCGAATTTCGGATCAAAGGATCACTTGGATAGTTTGATGCGTCCTTTTTTACAAGACCCGGCGGTCGAAGTACGTATGGAAGCAGCACTAGCTTTATTTTATCCTTCGGACATCGTATCAGGACTAAAGCAGGCTGCTGAACTTGCAGAAGATAAATATTCCATGTATCGGATCGGTTTTGAGCTTGGTAAATTTTGCGACCGTTCTGAATTGGAGCAACTCCCAGCAGTTTTTGACGATAGTCGGCAATTCATACTTGGCGTTTGCGGGGAAACAATACTGCACCGGAGACCTGAACTATCAGATGTAATCAAGGCATGGGGTATCCCGGCGTTAAAGTATCAGGACCAGGCTGAGCAGTTGGTGGAACAAGTACGAACCGGAACAACCATTGAGATAAGTAAAGAAAAGCGGATGGTCCTTAACCGCTTAAATGAGTACCCGATCATTGACACGATCTTTCAGGATTTTATTTTAGAATGCCTATCTGATGAGAATGCGGGGGTGAAGAAAGCCGCCTTACGGGCTGTGAGAAATGGAGCGTTCGAACGGGAAGATTTGGTTGAGCAGACACTATGGATATGGAATAACTCCTCAGATAGTCTGGTCAGAATGGAAGCTTTATACACGATAGGATCTTTTTCAGGAAAATATAACCTGGACTGGTCGGCAATCATGGAAGAATCGACCGAAAATATAGTCGTCACAGCGCTTCGGGTTTTACGAACCCTGGATGGTGACATCGGGCGGACCGATTCATTGGAAAGGACCTTGAAGAAGATCTATCATCAAATGCCCCGACTGAGCGATGAAATCCTACTGACAAATAGAGCCATGGGTTTTGCACCGATGGAGGGTGATAAGGACGATAATGACCAGAAAGGAAACCAACTGAAGCACATCTATAGCGAGATATATCATCAGATTGACAATGCCTCTGCTGCCCGGGGAGAGCTTCTGTTTCATTCTAAAGCGGCAGCTTGTTCGTCATGCCACGCCACAAGTGAAAGCATCAAATTAAAAAAAATAGGACCCAACTTGAGTGGTTTGGGTGGAGCGACCCAACCGCAGTATCTTGTGGAGTCTATTCTGGAACCTGGTAAAGTAATCAAAACGGGCTATCGGATGGAGCGGATAGAAACCACCAGTGATGAAATATGGATAGGAATCCCTGAAAACAACGGTAATGAGGTGATCATTCATACCTTGGGAGACACAGTTTTACAGTTGGACCAATCTGAGATTATAAGCCGAAGGAAAATAGAAGCTTCCATTATGCCGGGTGGTTATCAAGGGCGTATGACCATTTTAGAATTATCAGATTTGGTTAAATATCTGATGTCTTTGAAGAGTGACGGCATTAATTGAATTGGAGGGGAGCTATACACGTTAAGGAATTTTAAAAAATTCCTACGTAATCCAGGTGACCAAATATGTATTCTTTACTCTAATTTAACAAGCACTGTTTACAATTTCTGATCGGAAGAATTAGATGTCTGCTGACTTGATGGTGAATGGAAGATAGAGAGAACCTTCGATAGCATCTTGATCTGAGAAGATTTCCAGGAAAGGTCAATCAATTGATGCGTTGTATATCGCGATTGGAGATCCGGATCATTTTTAAGCAAATAGTGAAGCGGCTGCTAGTCGAATTGGCGGAGATACCTATGCGACCAAAAATTGGTGGGATGTTAAATAGTACATTTTTAATGATAAAATTGAATTGTGAAACCCGGACGATGAATAAAATTCAACCTACAGAATATAATCGAAAACGGAACAGGACGATCAAGAGCTTGTTCACCCTGTGCCTGATGATGTTACTGATGTTCCCACTCACAGGCCAGAATTACTACGCCTCTCTGTTTGGAATCAAATCTGATGGCAAAACATTGAATACTACATCCATCCAAAAAGCCATCGACTATATCCATGAGCAGGGTGGTGGGACGCTGGAGTTCTATGTAGGCCGGTATCTGACCGGTACGATTGAGCTTAAGTCCAATGTAACGCTGCACTTGCATGAGGGAGCGGTATTACTGGGATCTACGAATATCTATGATTACAACATCGAAAGCAAATATACCGCTTTGGTCTATGCCAAAAATGCCTCCAATATTACCATACAGGGAAAGGGTGTCATCGATGGCCAAGGCCGGGAGGTGGCATACCACTTAATCGATCAGATTCATAAAGGAATTATCAAAGACCAATTAAAATATGATCGCCCGGCCCGCCGGCGGCCGAGTGCCATATACTTTCGGGAATGCGACGATGTCGCTGTCAAAGGTATCCTGGTGAAAAATGCGGCATTTTGGGTCCAGATTTACGATCAGTGCGATGGGCTGCTCGTAGATAGCACCATGGTCGACAGTAAGGCATTCTGGAATAACGACGGTATGGATATCGTCGATTGTAAAAATGTGAGAATCACCAATAATTATGTCGACGCAAGTGATGATGCCATTTGCTTCAAATCACACGGCCCAGACCACATCGGTGAAAATGTACTGGTGCGAAACAATGTGGTACGTTCCAGTGCGAATGGCATCAAATTCGGAACAGTTACGCGGGGTGGTTACCGGAATTTTAACATCGTCAATAATACGGTGTACGACACCTACCGTTCGGCCATTGCCTTCACGGCACCGGATGGTGGATTTATTGAGGACATCTGGGTGGATAGTCTGTATGCTTACAATACCGGCAATCCGATCTATTTGCGCAATGGCGAACGGTGGGGTGACAAAGGCCCGGGTTCGATCGACAACATCACCATCCAAAATGTATACGCTGAAGTGGCTGCGGAGAAACCGGATACCGCGTACGAATACGAAGGCCCCATCGAAGATCTGCCGAGAAACATCTCTCCTTCCGGCATCGTCGGGCTTGTGGGGACTCCGATTACCAATGTATCCCTGAAAAATATCAAGATCATCTATCCCGGAGGTAGCAATCCGAACTACGCCTTCCGGGGCACGGAACCGGAGGACCTGGACAGCATCCCTGAAATGGCGGATGCATATCCGGAATTTTCCCAGTTCAAGGAGCTACCTGCCTGGGGGTTTTATATCCGACACGCGGAGGATGTTTCTTTTGAGAATGTAGAATTAATTGCGAAAGAGGCTGATTACCGGCCTGCCATGGTCGTACAAGATTCTAAAAATATTTCTCTGAAGAAAGTAGATTTCAAAGAGCCCGGGAAGAAGAAAAAGGAACTCCATACCTATCAATCTGAAAATGTAAAAAGACGACCCTGAAATGCATATACTACGATTTTTAAAAACAGGCTCATTGGTGCTTTCCATGGCACTATCACTGTGGGCCACAGACTATGATGTTCAAAAATTTGGAGTAAAGGGTGACGGGGTGACCGTGAATACAGCCTCCATCCAATACGCCATTGATTACATCAGCGACCATGGGGGCGGCCGACTCGTCTTTACAGCCGGAACCTATCGGACCGGGAGTATCTATCTCAAGTCCGGTGTGATCCTCCATTTGGAAAGAGCTGCGACCCTGATGAGCACTACCAATCCGTTTGACTTTGTAAAGGACGAAGATATTAACTGGATGTCGATGATTTTTGCCAAGTATCAAAAAGATATTGGTATCACAGGCGAGGGGGGCATCGACGGCAGAGGTTTTGAGACGGCCAACAATATGCTCAATTACATTCAGCGGGGATTGTTTGACGATAAATTGCTTTGGGACCGACCCCGGGAGCCCAACCGGCCTCAGAACATCTATTTTCGGGAATGTGAAAATATCACCATCACGGGAATTACCATTAAAGATCCGGCCAGTTGGAATCAGACCTATGATCAGTGTGTTAATATCCTGGTGGATGGCATTACGGTCGACAGTAAATCTTACTGGAACAATGACGGGATCGATATTGTGGATTGTGATGGGGTGGTAATCAAAAACAGCTATTTTGATGCAGCAGATGATGTTATTTGTTTTAAATCCCATGATCCTGACAAAATATGTCAAAACATTGTGGTTGATAATTGCGTGGGGCGTTCCAGTGCGAACGGTTTGAAATTTGGCACGGTTTCCAGAGGTGGTTTTCGCAATGTAAAAGTCACCAATCTGACCATATTCGATACCTATCGTTCTGCGATTACTTTTGCTGCTGTGGATGGGGGAATTGTAGAAAACATTGTGGTCGATGGGGTGCGCTCCATCAATACCGGAAATGTGATTTACCTTCGGATCGGAGATCGCTGGAGTAAAGGCAAAGAGCCGGTGATGAAAGATATTACTATTCGGAACGTGTATGCCGAAGTACCCCTGGGTAAGCCAGATGCCGGATATGGTTATGAAGGCCCCATAGAGGATTTGCCCCGGAATATTTCTCCGTCGAGTATCGTGGGCTTGCCGAACCATCGGATCGAAAATGTCACGTTGGAGAATATTGAGATCGTGTATCCGGGAGGAAGTGATCCATTTTATGCGAAGGTGGGCCTGACTCCGGAAGAACTGGATAATATTCCCGAGATGCCGGCGAAGTATCCCGAATTTTCCCAGTTCAAAGAACTCCCGGCGTGGGGATTTTATCTGCGCCATGCTGACGGTATTACGTTTAAAAATGTGACCCTGCGTGCAAAAAATAAAGATTACCGACCGGCCATTGTCATGGATGATGTGAAAGGGGCCCTGTTCAAAGACATGGAGATTGAAGAGCCGGAAAGTGAGCAAAATTCCAAAGAACAAATATTTCAATATCAATCCGAAAATATCCGGATTGACTAAATCAGACCAAGTATGATGATACGAATATTTATATTTACTATTGTACTATGCTTTAATTGGGGCTTATCTGTGCAGGGTAAAGACTATAAAGCTTCCTTATTTGGCATCAAATCGGATGGCATCACCCTCAATACCGGTTCCATCCAAACGGCGATAGACTTCATCAGTCAGGAAGGCGGAGGCCGGTTGGTTTTTTATGTAGGTCGGTACCTGACTGGATCGATTGAATTGAAATCCAATGTAACCATTCACCTGGAAGAAGGCGCCGTATTGGTCGGAGTCCCTTCGATCTATGATTATTATTCGGCGGGGAATTTTCGGTCTCTCCTATACAGCAAGGACCAAGCGAATATTTCTGTGACCGGAAAAGGCGTGATCATGGGCAATGGCCGGTCGTTGATCAAAAGCAGGAATGAACAAAAGAAAAATGGATATTTACCGTCTAATTCCAAAGATGGTTTGCCCGGGTTGGTGCAATTTGTAAACTGTGATAGTGTTGTTTTGACCGGAATTATATTGACGGAGAGCGGAGGCGATGTTGTTTCTGTGCATGGCAGCAATCATGTTAATATCGCCGGTCTGACCATCAAAAACAAGGGGTATTCGGCAAGAGGCATGACGCTGTCAGGAAATCGTCATATTGCTTTAACAAATTCCTACTTTGAAACAGATGGTATAGAATTGGAATTCCTCAGTAAGAATCAGGATCTGCGGATCGATGATACGAAAAATGAGTTCGGAGAAATATTAAAAAGACCCTAATCAATACAGACTTTGAAAGGAGCCTGGGCATATTATGGGTTCTTTTTTTATATTGCGTGGAAAGTGTAAAATGAGAACTTGCTTAATCGTATCTGTGGTATCTGTGCTTCTCTTCGGCGCATGCAATTCACCTGATCATCATAACTCCCAATCAGAAGGTCAATTTATATTGAAAAAAGAGCACCAAAATCAATGGGAGGGATCTCGAGATCATTGGCGGTGGGAAGGGAACATTCTTATTGGCGAAACGACGGAAGAAAATCCTATTGACCAGAGTACTTTTCTCATCTGGAACCAGGAAGTCGAGAACTTCACATTGCGCCTTTCATTCCGTATCTCAGAACACGGAAATAGTGGTATATACTATCGGTGCGAACGGGGTCCGGAAGGGTACGATGAATTATTGGGTTATCAGGCCGATATTGATGGCCAGCACAAATATACGGGCATTGTGTATGAAAATTTTTTAGGTCGTCATCGGAAAATATTAGCCAATCATGGCGAATTTGCACGGATATCAGAAGCAGACAGCGTACAGACCTATTCGATTTCAACAACCAAAAGTTTGATGGAAAAGCTTATTCAACCCGGAACATGGAATGCGTATGAATTGATTGTAAAAGATGCTCTTATTGTACAGAAAATAAATGGACAGATTGTTTCGATGGTGGAAGATCGTGCGAATAGCCGGTACAGAAAAGGGCTGTTTGGATTTCAGTTGCATCAGGGACCACCGATGAAAGTCGAGTTTAAAGATGCGGTGTTTACAAATATTTCATAGTAGTACACGAATCACTACATACGTATTACTATATTGCCCGCTGATCTCGCAGATTTTCGCAGATTTTATTTCGAAACAAGCCGCAGGCTTGTTTCTATCTGCGTTGATCTGCGGGCAATTATAACTAAGATAAGAACTTTAATATTTGAACCAGGAGTGATGGGGATATTAGCGCATCTAAACTTCTGGATAACCAGACCTGTAATGGATAGAAAAAAATTACACTACAAAGGTTTCGTGTTTTCCAAATTTTCATCGCTGTCCATAGCGGTATTATTCGGTGCTATGTTCTTTGGTGCCTGTAATCCGGTGGATACCGTGAAAGAACCGGAGAAAAAGATAGACCACAGCTCTCCGGAAGTGTTTCCTGAAAACTTAAAAACCCTTCCTGGGTTTGAAGTGGAACTTTTGTATGAGGTGCCTCTGGATACACAAGGCACCTGGGTGCGGTTGGCTCAGAATGATCAGGGGCGGTTCGTGGCTTCTGATCAATATGATAAAGGGATGTTTTGGATTGATATCGTTGAAAACGAAGAAGGAAATTCACGTGTTAAAGTTCAAAAAATGAATCATTCCATATCAGGAGCGCAGGGCTTGACGTGGTTCAAAGGGAGTTTGTACGCCAATATGAGAGGGGAAGGGTTGTATCGAATGTCAGATACTGAAGGCGATGGCATGCTCGATGAAGTGATATTCTTGGAGGGGCCTCAAGTTCCGAGTGAACATGGGAACCACGCTTTGGTGCCGATGTCTGATGGGAGTGGGATGTATGTCGTCAACGGGAATCATACCCCGCCCCCCGTGAATTATAACAGTCAGGTTTCGAATTGGGCTGAAGATATATTGCTTCCCCGCCAGTGGGATGCACAGGGTCATGCGGCAGGTATGATGGCGCCCGGTGGCTATGTGGCCACAGCGGATGAAAATGCAGAAAACTGGAATATGGTTAGTGTCGGCTACAGAAACCAATACGATCTAGCCATCCATCCCAATGGGGAGCTGTTTACATTTGATTCAGATATGGAATGGGATCTGGGCATGCCCTGGTATCGCCCAACGCGGGTCCTGCATGTGGTCAGTGGAAGTGATTACGGTTGGCGAAGTGGTAGCGGTAAATGGAAGGCGTTTTATGAAGATAGTCATCCTTCCGTATTGGATGTAGGACCAGCTTCGCCGACCGGAGTGCTGTTTGGCACTGGAGCCCGTTTTCCTGAAAAATATCAGAAAGCGTTGTTTGGATTGGACTGGACTTATGGAATTATCTATGCCTTTCATTTGGAGCCAAATGGTGCTAGTTATTCCGCAACGGCGGAAGAATTTCTGTCCGGTCAGCCGCTGGCAGTCGTCGATGCGCTGATTGGCAAAGATGGGGCACTATATTTTATAACGGGTGGGTGGAGTAATGAGACAAAATTATATCGTGTCACCTACACGGGATCAGAATCGACAGCACCGGCATCGTACGTGGAAGATTCCGATGCCCAATTAAGTCGGGCCCTTCGACATCGATTGGAGGCGTACCACGGAACAGAGGATCCTGATGCAGTAGCTGCTGCATGGCCACATCTGGCTTCCGAAGATCGCTTTATTCGGAATGCCGCTCGGATCGCCATTGAATTTCAACCCGTTGCTCACTGGATCGACCGGGCAAGGACCGAACTACGACCTCAGGCGGTTATTACCAGCACGGTTGCGCTGGCCAGGGCGAATGATCCTTCCTATAAGGATGACGCCCTGGGGATGCTGATGGGGCTGGATTTTTCTGCTATGGAGACTATGGAAAAGCTGGGCTACCTCCGGGCTTTGGCGCTGACCTTTATGCGTCTTGGTGTGCCAGATCAGAAAAATTGTCTGTATTTGGCCAATTCATTGATGCGGGCACTGCCGGATAAAGATGAACGGGTCAATGTGGAAATAGTGCGATTGTTGGTCTATCTGGAAGATGGCCGGGTGATTGAACCAGCTTTGGAATTGATTCAGAATAGTAAAAAACCAGAACCACCGGATTGGGGTAATATTATAAAACGCAATAGCAACTACGGTGGGACCATACAACAGATGCTCGATCGCCCCCCACCGATTAATAAACTGGAATATTTGTTTATGTTGCGGAATCTAAAAAAGGGATGGTCTATAGGTCAGTATAAAACCTATTTTAATGAGATTAATAAAGCCGCAGATGCGATGGGAGGACAAAGCTATTGGGGTTTTTTGGGAAGGATGCGGGCCAACGCGTTACAAGGTGTTTCTGATTCGGTTCGTCTTGCTTTGAAAGAGATTATATCAGCACCTATAGCAAAAGGCCCTCCTTTTGAGGTTCTCCCTGTGACAGGGCCCGGAAAAGAATGGACGGTGGAAAATGCACTGGAGGTGCTTGATGCACCTGATCAAACTAAGGATTTTGAATTGGGGCGAAATGCCTATTTTGCCGTAGGTTGTGCTTCCTGTCATCGATTTGACGGGATAGGTGGAAATATTGGGCCGGATCTCGGTTCTGTAGGAAATCGGTTTTCCACCCGGAAAATTTTGGAGGACATCATTCATCCAAGCCAAACAATATCTGATTTATACGGGGCTAGCCGGGTTACTTTGACGAGTGGCCGGGTACTTGAAGGGCTGGTGGTCAAAGAAGGTGACGTGGTCAAAGTGTACAGTAGAACCCCAGAACAGTCGCCTCATATAATTCTCTCGAACGAAGTGGAGTCGATCGAACCCGTACCGGTTTCTCAGATGCCGCCGGGCTTGATTAATCCGCTGAATGCTGATGAATTGCGTAGTTTGATCGCTTATCTTCAGTCGGGTGGTAATCCCGATCATACTGTGTTTAAATCAAAATAAATGTTATAAATGAGAAGGAATTATTTACAGGTTGTCCTGTTGTGTTTAGTAGTATTGACTTGTACCCCCTCCTATGCTCAAGTCGATTGGCAGGTGGAAGAGCTGTTAGAAGGCGGACGCTTTGATGCAATTGCTGATTTGGGTGATGGAGTCGTGGTCGTGGGGTCGAGGGCGCCCAATCCCGGTGTGATTTTCCGAAGCACGGATTATGGGCTCACCTGGGAAAATCTGGCAACGGTCACTCGTCAGAAAGATGCTTTTCGTGACAATGGAATCTTATGCTTGATGAACGGCCCGGGCGACTATGCGTACCTAATCACGACGAGCGCACAGTTTTGGCGATCGAGTGACAATGGGTTGACCTGGGAGAAAACGGCTCAGCTTGGTCAGGTACCTGAAAGATGGGCCTATTCGTACAGCATCGCTGTAACTCCATTGGGAACGGTATTGGCCACCTATGGTTCATCAGTGTATCGAAGTACCGACGATGGGGTGAATTTTGAACAAATAGGTCCGATTTCAGACCAAAATATTTACCGGTTTAACGTTGTAGGCAACGGAATCATCGTCAATGGATGGGCCGGTACGGTTTACAAAAGCATGGATGATGGTCAGACCTGGCAGTACTGGGACAAAATGGATACGCTGCCCCTATACGCCACAGAATTTATGGGACGGACCGTTATTTTACAGGCGTCGGAAGGGGGTAGTATTTACAAGGCCAGTCAGGATTACCCGGACAAAACCAGGGAAGTGGCAAAGTTTGATGAAGCGGCAGACGATTTTGTGTATTTGGGTTATCACACCGCCATTTATTCGACGTATACGGGTGAAAAGAATAATTACATCACATATGATGAAGGTGAAAATTGGGAGAATATTGGTCCTATACCCACGCAGGCGGAAGGTGATTGGCTGGATCATGTCATCCGGTTAGATCAGCCGGACTCGGTCATTGTCATCGGAGGAACCAACAAAGGATTTGTTGCACGATCAGCATTTTCGAGGCCGGAATTGTACGATCGTGCCAATCCGGACCGGGACCGGGAGATCATAGCTGAAGAAGCTTTTCAAAAGGCCATTGTTGGTCAGGTGACTGATTACTTTGAATTGAATGAACCGGAGGATATTATAATCGATGGGGACTATGCCTATATCCCTTCCAGGGTGGGACATAACCTGGCTGTGGTAGACATCTCCAATCCGGAGAAACCGAAGATCGTAGAAAGTTTTCGAGACGAAGACCTCCAGGAAGCCATGGGCGTGGCACAGCATGGTCGTTATCTGTATGTAACATCGATGATCAACCAAATGTGTCTGGTAATAGACGCCAACGATCCACACAATCTCAAAAAAATATACAGCTTCCGGGTGGGGGGTGTGAATAAATATCAAAAAAGGCTACGGAAGGTCGTCTATGAGGATGGTTATCTCTATTTCACACACGATGGAGAGGGTGCGCTGTACATTGCTGATGCACGCAATCCAGAGAAACCGGAGATCATAAGTAAGTTGCAGATGGGAAATGGTGCCTTTGCCGTAAAAATTCATGGAGACATAGCTTATGTAGGAGGGTGTGTGGGATCCAATGCGCTAAAAGTAATTGATATTTCCGATAAGAAAAATCCGGTGTTGGTTCAAAACATCGAAGACACACCGAAGTACAGTTGCATTTGTGACTTCGAGATTGCCGAAGACGTGTTGCATGCCATCAGCTATGGATCCAATGCTTATATGCAATTTGACATTTCCAACCCAAGAGCATTAAAAGAAATCGCATGGTTTCAATCGGACAAGTTGAATGGACCCAACCGGTTTGTCTTAGTGGGTAACACGGTTTATATGATTAATTCTGTGAACGATACCGTTGCTGAGCTGGACATCAAAGGGGGTATTTCCATTGCCCGGATCAACTCTTCGCGATTGCTTCAGAAAGCCTATGGGTTGAATTACAAGGATGGGTTGTTGTATGTTTCAAACCGGGATGCCAAAAGCTTTTTAATCCTGAATCCCGAAAAGTTATCAAAATTTAAATTAGAATAATGAGAAAGGATGATATGAGTGCAGTGCAGAAAACACCAGTTTTAGTCAATCAAATTTCATCCATAGTGGTGTTCTTTTTAGTGTCGGTTACTGCAGGATATGGTCAGTATACCACTTTTCATACTGGGTTTGAGGATGATGATTTATTTGATTATCTCGTTCCGGATAGCGTAACCTATGTGATGGAACAGCTTCGTCCACAATGGGCGGTGGGTATTGATGGGCGGGCGTTGGATTTGTCAGCGGATGCGGTATTACGTCGGCCTGTGCTATTGGATTCTTCATATGAATTCACCGCAGATTCCCTGGCTGATTTATCAGGCCAGATCTGGATTCGAACCAAAAAGCACGCCGCCATGGGAACTCCCATTATGGGAAATGTCTGTGGTGAGGATAGAGATGGAAAAGGTTGGATGGTTTATTCTCGTTCCAACGGGTCGTGGGGTTTGCAGCTGAATGATGGTCGTAAGACGGTTCAGTATGAACCGACGGAGCGCCAGGCAATCAATGATGGAGAATGGCATCATTTGGCATTTAGCCTGGATCGCACGAAAGGCGAAGTCTGGTTTTATTTCGATGGAAAAAATGTCGGCATTTACCAATTGGGGACCTTGGGGAGTCTGGAAAGTTCGTTTCGCACCGCTGTCGGAGGCAGTGATTCGTATTGGAAATGGGGTTCTTCCGGCCAATGGACGGCTTTTAACGGATACATCGATGAGGTTCGCATCGAAAATAAAAAATGGAGTTCGGTACAGGTTGAAGAGGAATATAGAAAATATCGGTCTATCCAGGATGACTCTGTGCTGGAAGGTCCGTTGCGGGTGATGACCTGGAACATATGGCACGGCGGACGACGGTTTGGTCAGCACGTGGGGGTGAATCGGGTTATAGAAACCATCAAGGAGGCCAGACCGGATGTAGTAGGACTGATCGAGACCTATGGTTCAGGTGAAATTATCGCCGATTCCCTGGGGTATTATTATTACCTCATCAGCCGCAACCTCAGTATTATGAGCCGATTTCCAATAAAATCGACCATTCAGGCATTTCGTCCTTTTAATTTTGGCGGGGCTGTCCTAGATGTAGGGAAGGATCGAGAAATTGCTGTGTTGGATACATGGTTGCATTATCTGCCCCGGACGCCCATGGAAATCAAAGCGGGTAAGTTCAGTGCCGAAGAGTTGATCGAGGCCGAGGGGGAGACCCGTCATGCGGAGGTGCAACAAATACTGAAAGAAATTGAAGCTATGCAATTTGGCGAAAATACACCGGTGTTTTTTGTCGGTGATTTCAATAGTGGCTCCCATTTGGATTGGACAGCATACACGCGGGATATCCACTACGATTATGTGGTGGAGTGGCCGGTCAGTAAAGCCGTCCTTGATGCCGGGTTCAAGGACAGCTATCGGGAGCTGCATATCGACGAGTTGCGTGATCCGGGATTCACATGGACCCCTATCGCTGCAAAATCTACGCACAGGTATGAATTGTTGCGCGATCGGATTGATTATATTTATTACCGGGGGCCGGTTCGGCCGATCGAATCCAAGGTGATCGATTATCACCCGGTGATGTTCCCCTCCGATCATGCGGCTGTGCTATCAGTGTTCGAGTGGAAGTAGTATGGTTTTTCATCATCCTCTTTAGCTGTTTTTTATTTTAGTACGATGGCAGGGAGTCCGCTGAGCGACCTTGATGGCCATAATTGGCATTTCAAATTACACGAATTTGTTACGAAATATTGTATGAACTGGACTTCGCAGAGGGGAGCAATATCCACAGGTTTTTGAGCTGATTAGGAAGATTCGTTTTACAATTTTGTATATAATCTTGTAATAAATTAATTTTTTTGGAAAATATCAGTATCCTGATGAAAAAATGCGTGGTAAGTTTTAAGTCAGATTCCTTGGGATGCGCTTTCCTACGGCATCTCCTTTAGATGTGATAACCTTACCTGTAACCTTTTATTATCATAAATAATAATAGAAATAAGATTTCATTTCTGCTGTGCTAATGTTTATCAGTAGAATTTATTTGGTCGTTAAATTACTATAACATATATTGTGTACGTTAACGACAATTTTTGTTGGATAGACCTGATCATGTGAGTTGTGTGCAGAAAGGTCATACGATAGATCATAAAAAATTCTAATGATGATGATAAAACAACACTGTTTGTACATTATTTGTATGGCCTGCCTCGTAATGGGGTTGCCCACTAATTCACTTGGTGGTGCGAATTCTGTGCGATTTGAGGACTCATGGAATGTCGATGGATATGAATTGCGAAATGCAGCTAATACGACGATTGATATCCCGGTTATTTCGGTTGCTGGTACGGTGACGGATGTGGATGGAGAACCTTTGATCGGGGTCAATATTCAGGTGGAAGGAACGGACTTGGGTACATCGACCGATTTTGACGGCTATTTCTCTTTGGATGGTGTGGAAGAGGACGCTGTATTGATATTTACTTACATCGGGTATCAACGGCAAGAGGTGTCCGTAGATGGACGGACTACAATAGATGTTCAGATGGTATCTGATGCTCAGATGCTGGACGAGGTGGTGGTCGTGGGCTATGGGACTCAGAAGAAAGTAAATCTGACAGGTGCCGTATCTACGCTGAATGTCGATGATGCTATTACGAGTCGGGCGCTGCCCAATGCATCAAGTATGTTGCAGGGACTTATACCGGGGTTAGCGGTGAATCAGAACTCTGGCATGGCTGGTAACAACCAGGCAGAACTACTCATTCGGGGATTGGGAACGGTGAACAACTCCAGACCACTTATTGTGGTGGATGGGGTTCCTGATGTAGATATTAACAGAGTCAATATCAATGACATAGAAAATATTTCGGTACTCAAAGATGCCTCTTCCGCTTCGATTTATGGGTCTCGAGCAGCAAATGGCGTTATATTGATTACGACGAAATCCGGAAAAGGATCGACAGAAACAAAAATTACGGCATCGGTATCTTATGGAATGGAAAATCCGACAAAAGCCTACGAATTTATGGCTGATTATCCAAGAGCCTTAACGCTTCATCAAAGAGCGGCTGCAGTGAACACTTTACCTTCCAACTATATATATCGAAATGGGACTATTGACCAATGGATGGCTTTGGGCATGATCGATCCCAAACGGTATCCCAATACAGACTGGTGGGACATCATACTGCGCAAAGGGGAAGTTCAAAATTACAATGTAGCTGCAACCGGGGGGAATGACCGGTCCAATTTTTATATATCTGTCGGTGTCATGGATGAAAAAGGCCTCCAGATTAACAATGATTATTCACGATATAATGCCCGGTTTAATTACGATGCAAAGATTCGGTCAAACATGAATGTCGGCGTCCGATTTTCGGGTAATTGGTCAAAATATAAATATCTATACTCGGAAGGGTTTACAGCCAATTCCTCCGGCAGTCTTGATTTATATGCGGCAGTCGCTGGGATTTTGCCCTATGATCCGGAGACGGGATATTTTGGCGGTGTGATGGCTTACAATGAGAATACCCAGGCTTACAATCCCTATACCGATTATACAAACCGGTTGAATCACCAGGATCGTCAGGAAGCGAATGGTATCGCCTACTGGGATTGGTCGCCGCTCAAGGGATTGAAAGTTCGATTGGATTATGCACTGAATTACAGCAACCAATTTAGATGGAGAGCCGACACACCAAACCAGGCATATAACTTTCAGGCCAATGCATTTGGTCCTCGAATCTATGTAGGTGAAAATGCAGGTGTGGGAAATTATACCTCCACAGGGTATAAAACACAAATGTCTGGGCGGATCAATTATGACAAAACTTTCGCAGAGAATCATGAAATCAGTGCCATGGCTGCATATAGCCAGGAATACTGGCACAGCCGGGGCCTGAATGCGAGTCGAAATGACAGACTGCATCCCTCACTTCACGAAATCAATGCAGCTTTGAAGGATATTCAGTCTACATCAGGAAATTCAAGCGCAGAAGGATTAAGCTCGTACATTGGTCGATTCAATTACGTGGCTTTTGAAAAATATTTGTTGGAAGCGAACTTCCGGTATGACGGATCATCAAAGTTTTTGGATGATTATCAATTTGGTTTTTTCCCCTCAGCAGCCATTGGATGGCGGTTTACACAAGAATCCTTCATAAAGCCCATCGCGGATAAAATTAAGTTGTCCGATGGTAAACTTCGTGTCTCCTATGGAAGTCTTGGGAACAATAGTGGCGTCGGACGGTACGAGCAAAGAGAAACATTGAATGCCAGTAATTATTACGTGGACGGAAGTATCGTTAAAGGGTTTGTGAATAAAAAGATTGTGAATAGGAATCTTTCCTGGGAAGAAACTAAAGTCATGAATATTGGGGTGGATTTAGAGTTCCTGGAGAACAAATTGGCCTTTGAATTCAATTATTATGATCGTCTAACCACTGGAATGAACAGACCTTCGGATCTTTCCATTCTTCTGTCTGGTGCCTATCAGGCGCCTCGACGTAATATTGGTGATTTGCGAAACCGGGGGGTTGAAGCTGACCTGACCTGGCGAGATTTCAAGGGTGATTTCAATTATTCAATTGGGGTGAATGCCTCTTATAATACAACCGCACTGGAAGAGTGGAATGAATTCCTGGGACGCGGATGGGTTTTTCTAGATATGCCGTATCACTTCCTCTATACCTATGAGGATGATGGTATCGCCCAAACGTGGGAAGATGTCTATAACGCTACACCACAGGGGGCTAAGCCGGGTGATATTTTACGTAAAGACCTCAATGGCGACGGTCGCATTGACGGTAATGACCGTAAAGCAGATCCGAATGCCCAACGCGATCGCCCTACGACCAATTTTGCTATGAATGCTCAGGCAGCCTGGAAAGGGTTTGATGTTACTTTTCTAGTACAGGGTTCAGCTGGCCGGAAGGACTATTGGCTCAACAATTACAACAATGTAAATATCAAATCAACCCATTATGCCTCGACCTGGGATCATTGGAATAACCCCTGGACCGTTGAGAATCGAGACGGTCCCTGGCCCAGATTGTCTGGAAGTGGGAACAGAGTAGAGACCACGTTTTGGTTGGATGATCTGTCCTATTTGCGTATGAAAAATGTGCAGGTCGGCTATTCCCTTCCAAAGCCGTTTCTAAGTCGGTTTGGATTTTCAAATATGAGAATTTATGGCTCGGTGGAGAATTTATTTACAGTAACCGGTTACAGAGGGTTAGATCCTGAGAAAAGAACATATGCCAATGACGTATATCCTCTCAATAAGATTTTCTTGATGGGATTAAACATAGGAATTTAAAATATAGAATTTATGAAGCGGACAATAATATCGATTTTTACAATAGGGGTGCTGGGCTTGTTCTTTAATTCATGTACCAAAGGACTATTGGACCAGGAGCCTACGACTGAATTGGGTGCTGCAGCTTTTTGGCAAACGGAAGAGGATGCCACGACTGCACTGATGGGGGCATATTCTGAAGTACGCCCTATTTTTGACCGGGACTATCATTTTTCAGGTCATGGTGAATTTGTGAAAGTTTATAATACCGGAGCTGCACCGATCCGGATCAGTGTGAATAACCCAAGTAATTATGGAGGTGGAGCTAATGCGTTATATCAGGCCTGTTATGGGGCGATCAATCATACAAACTACGTGATTGAAAATATTGAAAAAATAATGCTGCCTCAAGCGGAGAATGAGGAGAAAGTGTCCCAGTTGGAGGCGCTCATCGGAGAAGCAAAACTATTGCGTGGGATGCTTTATTTTCGGCTTATTGCGCTATGGGGCGACGTGCCGTACTTTGGAAAGATTATTAACGACAATTCCGAGGTAGAGTCCTTATCACGTCTACCGATAGCGCAGGTAAAGGATTCGATACTCGCGGACTTTACCTATGCGTATGAGACCCTGCCTGAAAAGGCATCGCAGGTTGGTAGAGCTGCACAACCAGCAGCGCTCGCTTTTCGAGGGAAGGTTCAGCTTTATTGGGCATCCTGGAATAATTTCGGATGGCCGGAATTAACCACTTTTACACCCAGTGCAACCGAAGCAAACGAAGCATACGCCGCTGCCGCGAAAGATTTTAAAAAGGTTATTGAAGATTATGGATTACAGCTATTCCGGGGCGGAGAACCCGGGGAATGGGGTGAAATGGGAGAGGCAGAAGTATTGCCCAATTATTACTATATGTTTATTCCGTCCACCGGAAATGCCAATGAGGACGGTGAAATGATAATGGTGTTCACTCATGGTGGGACGGGAACGGGACAAAGTGATGAATACATGCGAGTGTTTACGGGGCGGTCAGTCGAAGGTTCTCAAAATCAAGTGAATCCGCGGTATGAAATTGCGGATCGGTACCAATCTACCATCACAGGCGAGTTTATGGAACCTTTGATTCCTATGAATCCTTCGGAGCCAAATGCACGGACAGCACCCAACTCAGCACTTAATCCGGAAAGCTACAGAAACCGGGATTACCGCATGAAATCCAGTATACTTTGGGATTATGAGAAGATAATGGGGCTGGCTTCACTAAAAGAAACAGGTTTTGTGCCGTTTATCTACAAAACCTGGTCTCAAGAGATCACCATCGATGGTGAAAAATACACCACCTTCAATGATGGAAGTACGAACCGCTCCGGGTATGACTTCCGGAAGTTCGTCCGGAACTATCCAGGACAAAATCGTAGTTCCGGAGACTATAATTGGCCGGTGATGCGGTTAGCGGATGTATATCTGATGTACGCCGAAGCAACGAATGAAATTAATGGACCGCAAACCGATGCGATTGAATTGGTTAATAAAGTTCGCCATCGTGGTAATCTGCCCCCGCTCAAAGCGGATAAAACCGCGGATAAGGACTCATTTTTCAAAGCCATCGAACAAGAACGTATTGTTGAATTATTGGCGGAAGGACACCGCGCTTTTGATATTCGTCGATGGCGCGCCATTGAACGGGTTTTTAGCCCTCCTTATGGCGATGGTAGATGGTTTGTCGATACTCATGGAGCGAAAAGAGAACGCTATTTTTTCAATGCCTCGGAAAGAACGTACGAAAGATGTTATATCTATCGAATTCCAGAGAGTGAAAGAGAACGGAATCCAAACCTAACACAGAATGAGCCATGGAAATAAGGTTTTTGAATAACATAAAAACAAATAATATGAAAAGGAATATAAACCAATTAGCATTCTTTTGTTTGACATTGGCTTTGTTGGTGAGCTGTCATAAATACCCTATTGACGAGGATGGATTGTTGATCACTGATCGATCAGAATGTTATGTCAGTAATTTTGAACTGCTGGGGAGTGACTTTAGAACGGTCCGCACGAAGGGAGCAGAAATTGATACCGTGGCTCAAACAATTGAAGTGGAGGTTTTTTTTGGCACAGATCTTAAAAATTTATATCCACAGTTCAGCTTAATTACAGATGCGAAGCTGGAGCCAAAAATTGAAGGTAAAGTTGATTTTTCTGATCTTGATAATCCGAGAAGGTGGACGGTGGTTTCTGGAAACCGAAAAGTCCGGAAGGAATATACTGTGTATGTCACAGTCGAATAACATCTAAAATCTAAATAATATGAAATCGATCTATTTTAATAGTATCTTGATTCTCTGCATGGCATTTATGATCATGTCTTGTGAGGAAGAAGAATATGCCATACCTCAAGTGCCCTCCGGCCTCCAGAATGATTGCATAAAGCATTCATTAGGTCCCAATGTGGTGGGACTGAATATGGAATTCGCCTATGCGATGGCCATCAAACCAGAAGAAGGCAAACTGACATCGGCAACGGTAGAAGCTTCTATTGAGGGGGCAGACGGTACTTTTTTAAGTAATAAGTCGTACCACACTGATGGTTCCGGTCAAGACATTGGCATTGAGGTGGGAGACTCTTCCAGGACCAATGGAAATACCACGGTGGTTAATTTTAACCGGGATACTTCTGCTGCTACCTTGCGATATTATTATACCATCCCTGAAGAAGCGCGCGGAAAATCAGTTACTTTCACCTTCTCTGCGACTTCAAGTAACAATGAAACTATTTCGCAGGTCATGGGACCTTACGATATTGCTGAAATGGATTTTGAGTTGGACCTCATCGCTCAGGACAGTGGAACGGCCTATATTTCCATTTCCGATATGCAAGTGTATACTTTTGAAGAAGCACAAGCCAATCCCGATAAAATTGATTTGATTTATCTTTATCGTTCGCTGGATGACATTTCTTTTGGCCATGCCTTAGTGTCACCATCTGCTGACTCAAAATACCTCCCTGATGTACTGGTTCCTGCGGGGGTAAATAACCATACCAGAATGGTGAAAGCATGGAATATCCGGGACCGGCACCTGGCGCGCTTGCAGTACGGCGAATATGTAGATGACCGGGATCTCCTGGAAATCGACTTTGAAGAAGCGGCCGATTATGCCATAAACATGAGAGAAGAGGCGGGCTTATGGGTGGAGACTGCGGATAATTCGTACAAAGCGTTTATCTTTATTAATTCGACGGATTCGGGCAGTAAAGAAATGACCTTGAGTATTAAAAGGATTAAAGTCAACTAATGCAGGATTAGTGCACGAACTCATATATGTTATACACTACTTAAGATTTCGCACACTAGTGAATTAACCCTTTGTTTGCCTGATGTAGCTACTGCAGTAATTTAGTATATAGTGAGCGGATACTCCGATATTCCACAATTGTTGGTGCCAATCATTTTCCAATGGCACCGGGCACGGTGAAAACGAATGAGCAAGTCGGACGGATCTGGACAGAATTTGATGATGTTAATCTCCTGGTCCAGGTAGTCGGTAAAAAGCCGATACCGCTCGTAGAAGAAGAGGGATGGCATGCCTGGTCTTATGGCGAAAGAGAAAGACGTACTTCGGTTTCTGCTGTATATAAAGGCGGGGGACCTTTTGTTTTTGTGTCCGTTCTTGTTCCATTTAAGGGGCCCAAAAGCCCCGAAGTTGAATTGCTCACTGCGCCTGAACAATTAATCGCAGGCATGAATCCCGTTGAATTGGTAGTAGAGGTAGCTAAACAGCAGTGGATATTGAAACGAACCGTATAGATATTAATTTGAGAGTTGGAAAAGATGAAGGATATGAAAAATTTATGGTACTCAAGCCTGAGTCTGGTCACTGTAATGAGTGTACTATCATTGGGTCTTCTGGTCAGTTCTTGTGTTCAGAGCAAGAATGGTGTGAAAAAGAATGTGGAGTTGAGTGAATGGACGCCACGGATCGGTGGCTGTGGGGGTGTTTTCTTTTATGCAGAAGAAGGGCCGTTGAATATCGAAATTGAAAAAGAGGACTTGTTTCCATCCAAAAATCCGACTGCAATGCGAGTCATCCTGACCAGTCCGGACCGGGAGGTGCTTTATGATAAATGGATTCCGAAGAGTGAATTAGCTGCCGGGGTCGATACTGATCCCGGGCAGCTTTTGCAGTTGAATGCAAATGTGGCACGTCCAGGGGTCTATGCCTTAATGATCACCGCAGCTTATGATCGGTATGGAGAAAGAATAAGATGGCGGTTCCGAACCAATTGTGAAAAATACATCATAGAAACCTCCCGCGGTCACAAGGATGCCAGGCACAAAGAGCCGATCGTACTGAATGAATCGGGCGTGGCATCGGATGTGTGCTTTTTGCCAAAGACCGATGCTTTTGATATTCGCCTCACCCATCTGGACGAAAATGTAAAATCTGTGGAATTAAGAGATGCGAAGGATCGAACCGTTGCTTTGTTGATTGTCCAAAACGATACCGCTGCCTATACCGTCGGGCCCGGGGAACGGGAAGCTGTTCCGTGGAAACTCCATTTCCCAAAAGCGCAGGCCACAGTGGAGATCGAGGGGGTAACGGAATGGAACGATGATGAAGGAACCTGGTTTTTTGAGAATTCACATGGAGCGCTTTGGACACCGCATATTGACAGTTGGTTCTCGTTTGAAAAACATCGATGGCTGGTTACACCGCACAATCGCCAGATGTATGGACAGCCTGGAGAGCAACAGTCAATGGCATTTAAAGTCTACAACAATGGAGAGGAAGCCAAAAAAGTGGATTTGAGTCTCGAATTTCCTGATAAACCATGGACCGTTGCGCTTTCCGACGATGAAGTAACCATCGAACCGAATGAAGAAAAAGAAGTCCGACTCACCTGGATAACTGATGGCATCGATCGTATCGTGCACCTCCGGGCCTCTCATGAGGAGTACTCTACCTATTCGACACTGTATGCCAATGCGGGAGACTCCCCGGTGGCATCTTCCATTGAAATGCCGTTGGTTCTCCAACCCTATACGCATGAACACGAACAATTTGGTTACTTGCCCGATTACCCCCTGGATAATCAGATGTATTTCAATACGAACAACGCACCCTTTGTTCGGAATGAAGACGGCGTCTCATCCATACACCGTGGTCAATGGACCGATGTGAAAACAAAATCGGCAGCGGGATCGATCATGGCATTCGATAAAGACGGTGATGTTTACACCTTAGCCAAAGAAAAGGGACAGGCCTTTTTATTGCACTCTACAGATGGAGGAAAGAATTTTACATCGTATGCCATACCGGGTAATTCCTCGGGATCGTCTTTTGACATGGAGCAATTTACGGGCCACAATACGCCGTCAGGGCCGCCGCCCATCACGAGATACACCCGCAAAAAATCCGATAAAGAACATTTTTGGCGCAGGTATGGGGACATGGAGTTGCTGATTCCGAAAAAAACCGACCGAGGAATAGAATGGGAAGAGCCGGTATTCATTTCTGAGGAATGCCTGGGTGTATCATCACATTCTGGTATTCCTTCTTCTGTAGTATCCAGTGGTGATAAAATCTTTCTGTGCTGGGGAGAAGCATCAGACCCGGAAGCAAGCCAGGAAGAAATACCTGGAGTTCCCGTGTTTGCCACGACATACCATAAGACCGAAAAGCGATTGGAAGAGCCCGTCCTGGTTGGCTTCGGTGCGCCGCCCAATGATGCGCATAACATACCAGGCATAACCATGGACAGTGAAGGTTATCTGCATATCCTGACGGGGACCCATGGCAGACCATTTCAATATTCACGGTCTTTGGAGCCGGAAACTACGCAGCGTGGTTGGACGAAGGCAGAGCCTATCATGGAGACAGATGGATCCCGGTCCACGCAGACCTATATAGGTCTGGTGACCGGCCTGGACAATACGCTACACGTCGTATTTCGTTTGTGGCAATATAATACGGAATATTTTCCAGATAATTACTTTGCTTCCTTAGCCTATATGTCAAAGAAGCCCGGAGAACCCTGGTCTGAACCGCAGCTTTTGGTGGTCGCTCCTTTTTCGCATTACAGTCTCTATCGGCACCGATTGACCATCGATCGGGAGGACCGGCTGTTTTTATCTTATTTATATTGGTCCACCTATTGGTTTTACCGGAATGATCGGCAACAGAATCAGCGGAGCTTGTTGATGTCGCCGGATGGTGGAAAAAGCTGGAAGATGGCGGGTGATGCGGATGTGGGGGTGGAGCAGTGAGAAATCGTTTGAATATAAGAATATCTGATATCAATTGGCGGGAGACCTTTAATTCCCTTGCTATTTGTGCCTGTGAAATATTGTCCTCGGTCAATATATAATCCAACAGCTCCACCGGATTTAAATCTTTTTTGTAATCGATCTCACGAGACTCGTATTCATCAATTATTATCTCAATTAATTCGATCTCTTCCCGATTGGCATCATAATCTTTGATCGTTAGTTGTTCATGAATTTCACTATATCGATTTTACTGATCCTTTCCTGTTATCTTTTTATATTTCATATTATGAGGTTTTTGCAACATTATGAAACCTCGCAAAGATTTCCGAAATTGTGAAATAAAATTGAATAATTATGACAACAGTAGATAAAATACGCAGTGGCCTGATTGACAAAATTCTGACCATTAAAAACAAAGATTTTTTAGTGGCGCTTGATAATCTGATTTCTGCAAGCTCCGTAGATAGCGAGATTGTGGAACTGACCGCTGAACAAAAAGAAATGCTCGAAATGAGCGAAGCGGACATTAAGAATGGAAGATTAATTTCCCAAGAAGCTATGGACACACGAAATCTCGAATGGTTAAACGGACTGTAAGATGGACACGAACAGCGGATATTCAATATGTTGGAATACTTGAATATTGGGTCAAACGGAACAAATCGAATATGTATTCGAAAAAGCTGATTAAAATCGTAGCGAACTAAACAAATTGCGGAAACGCCTTTCATTTATAAGTCAGCGGAATTTAAAGATACAAGAGTTGCATCGCTTGGCAATTTCAGCATTTTCTATAAGACAACTGACGAAGAAATAATAATCATCGCATTCTGGGACAATCGGCAAGATCCAAAAAAATTATATCGAGTTTTGAAAGAATCATGAGCGGGACCGAGGCGGAACCCATGACTTGCACCGAAGTGATCATTTGGCCATTTGCTCGCAGAATACCCCATACTTTACCCGTTATGTTATAGCAGAAATTTTTATTTTGCATGAGAGCAATGATCTAAATACTATAAATGAACAGACGAAAATTTTTCAGAGATGCCGCCCTTTCCGGTTCCGGCGTATTGCTGGGGCAAGGTTTGATGGGGAAAGGACCGGAAGAGCAATCCGAAAATGAAGCTGAAGTGAACTTGATGGACGAAGTTCGTAAGTACAGAAAGATCGATTCTCATGCGCACGTTTACTTTTCAGAGGACAGTCCGCGAGTACAACTGGACTTTGCCGACCGATTGAGCATTGATAAGCTGATGATTTCCGTTAATATAGCTCCTCACACCAAAGGGACGCCGGAACAGTTTCGTAAAAACAATGATCTCGTGATCCGCTGTATGAAGGATCATCCGGATCGGTTGTTAGGGACAATGGTGTTGAATCCGACCTATCAGAAAGAATCATTGGAAGAGATCGACCGGTGTGTGGATGCCGGGATGGTGGGTGCCGGTGAGCTCTATAACCAGTTGAAAATAAACGATCCTTTGTATTATCCCATCATTGAAAAACTCACCGATCTGAATATGCTTATCCATATGCATTCTGCCATTGGATATTCAAGAGTTACACTCAATGAGCGGGAACCTAAGAATATCTCTTTGCCGGAGGATTTTGTGGAAATAGCCAAACGATACCCGGAAGCTATGTTTCAGTATGCGCATATTGGGGGAGGTATTGACTGGGAAAATTCATGTAAAGTTCTCAAAGATTCACCAAATGTATATGTTGATGTATCAGGAAGCAACAATGCCGCCAATATGATCGATTTTGCAATGAAATACATCGGGGAGGATAGACTGCTTTTTGGATGCGACAGCAGTTATTATCAAGGGGTAGGTCATATGTTCGCTGCGAAGTTAACGGATGCACAACGCAGAAAGATTTTTTTCGAAAACTACAATGATATCCTCAAAAAATCAGGAAACCATGTTGATTGATAGTAATGCATATATAGGACACTGGCCGTTTCGTAAATTTGAATACAACACCCTGGAAGCTTTGTGGGGAAGAATGAAGGAGTTTGGCACGGATGCATCGATAGTGAGTAATCTCCATGGAGTTTTTTATAAGAATACGCAACATGCGAATGAGGAATTGCATCAGGCTATAGGCAGCAAAAGGGTCTATAAGGACCGGTTCATTCCGTTTGCGGTCATCAACCCGATTTATGGGGGGTGGCGTGATGATTTTGAGGTCTGCACCTCCGATATGGGGATGCAGGGAATCCGGCTTTATCCAAAGTATCACCATTACGATATTACCCATCCTTCGTGCGTCGAGCTTGTAAAGATGAGTCGGGATAAGGGTCTTCCTGTGGCATTTTCCCTTCGAATGGTGGATAATCGGACGAGTTCCTGGATCGATATCGAAAAAGAATGGGCATTGAAGGATATGATCCCGATCATTAAAGCGGTGCCGGATGCGAAATATATTATCTGCAATGTAGCCAACAGTACTAATCTCAGCGAGGAGGATTTGAAGTTGTTCAAAAAAACGGATACATTGATGGACTCCTCGGGAAGGGCACTCATAGATTGGCCGGGATTGCTGACAAAATTTGGAAAAGAAAAGTTCTGTTTTGGCAGTCAATCACCCATTCTTGATTATTGTTCGGGGTTGTTGCGGATAGAATCCCTAAGAGAACGAGAGGCTGACGAAAAAACAAAAGAGTTGTTGCGGTCGGGAAATTTAATGAAAATGCTGGAGATATAAGTCACGGAGTGTAGTATAGGTTTAGCATCTTTTTGCTCCGTGCCTATAGGCCGGGGAGAGATGAAAGTGCAAACAATGGATTTAGCCCCTAAATCCCGCAAAAGTCAAACATGACCCAAAATTGGGCTATGTTATATGCCAAATTTTGGAAATTAAGCAATTGATGCACTGTGTATTATGCGTAATAATAGGTTGACGTGGTGAATAAAGCGGGAAATGCTATGTTGTTAATGGTTAAATCCAAATAAGATATTGCCATTCTAACCCCGGCATCCCCAACTCGTTGGGGACGGGGCAAAAGTCATCCTGGCATTATACCCTCTTTTCCGCTAAAGAGGTTCGGGGTTTAATCCCATTATATAATGTAAAAAAAATGAGAATGAAAAATAGTCCACTAAACCGAAGAAAATTTATAAAAGTCAACGCTGTAGCAGGGCTGGGCGCATCGGTTGCATTGAGCCATTCACCCACCCACGCATTTGACATTATTAATAAAGTAAATCAGACACCGGCCATTCTGGGTGGGAATCCTATGGTGGATCACGATTGGCCCTCCTGGCCGATATGGAATCCGGAAACAGATGAGAAGCGGCTTCTGGAGGTCATGCGCAGTGGCGTGTGGTCCAGAAAAAATGTGACTATCGAATTTGAGAAGAAATGGGCAGAAACCATTGGGAGCAAAAGATGCCTCGCATTAGTCAATGGCACCAATGCCTTGAATACCTCGTTCGCTAACCTGGACATCGGATGGGGCGATGAGGTGATCACCACACCGTATTCTTTTATCGCATCAGCTCAAAGCATATTATTCAATGGTGCCATTCCGATATTTGTGGATGTGGATCCCAAGACTTTTCAAATAGACCCTTCAAAAATAGAAGAAATAATAACAGACAGAACTAAAGCTATCCTCCCGGTCCATATTCTCGGATTGCCTTGTGACATGGACCCTATTATGAAAATAGCCGCTAAGCATGATCTCAGAGTGGTCGAGGATGCCTGTCAGGGTTGGCTGGCAGAGTATGATCACAAAAAGGTCGGCACCTTTGGTGATGCCGGTTGTTTTAGTTTTCAAAACTCGAAGAACATCCCAATTGGTGAAGGTGGTGCGATTGTATCCGACGATGATGAATTTATGGACCGGTGCTATTCCTACCACAATTATGGTATGCCCTATGGATCCACAGAAAGAGGGGCCGAACCCGGTGCGGTCCTGGCAGGAACTAAACTGCGGATTACCGAGTATCAATGTGCCATCGGATTGGCTCAGCTGGAACGGCTGGAAGAGCAGACTGAAAAGCGAAGCGATAATGCAAGATATCTGCGAAATAAAATCAGTGAAATATCCGGTATTGTCCCCTATGAATTATATCCTAAAGTGACTCGTGCTGCTTTCCATTTGTTCCCATTCCGGTATATGAAAGATGACTTCAAAGGTTTACCGAGAGGAAAATTTCTTGCTGCACTCCGGGCGGAGGGAGTGCCTTGTTCTCCGGGATATACTCCACTTAACAAAATGCCCTTTTTAGAAAACACCTTTAATTCGAAGAACTTCAAAAGATTCTATGCTGACAAGGATTTGAATTATGCGGATTACCGCGAAAGAAATGAATGTCCTTTGAATGATGTATTGTGCGCTGAAGAAGCGGTCTGGATTCCTCAGTATGTGCTTCTGGGGTCAAAAGGAGATATGGATGCTATCCACGCTTCCATTCAAAAAATATATAATCACGCCGAAAAGCTGAAATAGTATTCAGATACACTGCGTAATTATCGGATCATTAACGCTTATGAGATGACTGTCTGCAGGATGAAATTATTTTTTTTAATTAAGATCGATAGAAATTTGATCTAGCCTTGTAATCATTAGATTGTGTACGCTAACGCAGGAAGTGAAGGTGGAATCTCTTGACTCCTTGTATCGTTGATTTTTTGGATCTTTATAGGGTATGAAATTATCGGGAAAAATGGAACATAACAGAAGAGATTTTATTCGAAAAATAGGGGGCTCATCCGTTTTATTCGGCATTAGTGGAATGCTTTGGGCTGGCCATAGGATAAATCCAAAACATGGTTTGGGTGATTCTGGTGCTGCTTTTGTGGGGGACACCTGGGTGGATATCGATCATCAGACTTATGGTGCAAAACCAGATGATGGAAACCAATTAGGTGGAGGAACCTTGTATTCTGATCATTTTACGAAAGGCGACTACGAGCCCACCGATTTAGATGGATTAATTGAAGCTCTTTCACAAGCAAAACCGGGCGAGGTTGTGTTTATCCCGGATGAAACAGAGATTGATCTGACTACCTACATCTATATCGATCAATTTGTGCTGGAGATTCCTAAGGGGGTAACCTTGGCAGGAAATCGTGGTCACGATGGTTCTAAAGGAGCTTTGCTGAGTAGTGATGCGTTGAAAACACCGATCCTGATCCGTGCTCTGGGATCAAACGTACGGATTTCCGGACTCCGCATTCAGGGTCCCAATTCCAAAAGGTATATGGCACACCATAAAAAATCTTTTCAACCCGGAGGGCCTCGGCATGCCTATTACTACAAGTTTCCTGTATCCAATGGGATTGTTACCGAGTATGGAAACCTCGAGATTGATAATTGCGACATCTCTGCGTTTTCCCAATCCGGAATTCAGCTCAACAAGGGTGAGTTTCACCACATTCACCACAATTTTATTCATCATTGTCAATACAATGGGCTGGGGTATGGAATCAGTCATAGTACAGCTTCATCCATTATCGAATATAACTTGTTTGATTCCAATCGGCATTCAATAGCTGGCACCGGTGAACCCGGGTGCAGCTATGTCGCTCGCCACAATGTGGAATTGGGTATTTCCCTGAGTCATTGTTTTGATATGCACGGCGGAAAAGACCGAAAGGATGGAACCGTTATTGCAGGTACCAACATTGAAATATACAACAATACCTTTCGGGCACCTCAATTTGCGATCGGAATACGGGGCGAGCCGGAGAATGATTGTAAAATCTATCAGAACTGGTTTGTCAGTCATCAGGCGGAAGATGAGGCAGTTCGTCCCTATCCCTATGAAAAAAGAGATGTTTATGATAATGTCTATGGAAAAGACCCGGGGCCACCCAAGTAAATGATGAAACAACTTTCTACCCTTTTTAAGACGTATACTTAATATCTACCAACCAATGTTCCCTACTTTTATTAATTCAATTCCCCGGTTCTTCCTGGTTCTTTTGACAGGTATGTTCCTAAGTTGTTCCCAAAATAATTCGAACATTGAGTACATCAAGGGAGCACTTCCTCCCGCAGAAGCCATCTCTACACTGGAATTGCCCCCGGGATTTCAAATCGAATTACTGGCGTCAGAACCCTTGATTTCTGATCCCGTCGATATGACCATTGATGAAAATGGCAATATATACGTCGTAGAGATGCATGGCTATCCGCTGGACAAAAGTGGACAAGGGCGGGTAAAGCTTCTTCGGGATACCAATGGTGATGGAATGATGGATGAGAGTGTGGTATTTGCAGACGGGTTAATCTGGCCATTTGGCATTATGCGTTGGAAACAGGGTGTAATTGTGGCGGATGCACCTTATATCTTGTATCTGAAGGATGAAGATCGTGATGGGGTATCCGAATCAAGGGATACGCTCCTAAGTGGATTTGCATTTTCGAATGCTCAGATGAATGTGGGCGGTCCTATTTTCGGTTTGGACAACTGGATATATTTAACCTCGGAGGCGGGGGGTACTTATCAGATGTACAAAGAGCTTTTCGGAAAACTGGGAACGGAGATCATTTTTCCAGATGCCCTTGAGGGACAGACTATTTCTGCGCAAGGGAGTGGCCGAACGGTACGTTTTAAGCCGGACACTCATGAGATGGAACTGACCTCCGGATCCACTCAATTTAGCCGGGCATTTGATCAATGGGGCCGGCATTTACTGAGCAATAATTCCAATCATGTCTATCATGAAGTGCTGGCAGCACCTTATCTGAACCGAAATGAAAATTTATTGGTCCCCTATTCCACAAAAACTTTATCGGATCACGGTTCACAGGTGTATTCCATTACTTCACGACCACAAAAGCAATTGCTGACTAATGAAGGTGTCTTTACTTCTGCTTGCGGGATCACTGCCTATAAAGGCGGTGCTTTCCCGGCACCCTATGATCAAAGTATCACTTTTGTCGCTGAACCGGTTAGCAACATTGTTCATGTGGATCTGCTGAAAAACGATCAATCAAGTTTTACGGCAAAACGGATCGGGACACCTACTGAAGAATTTTTGGCATCAACGGACTACTGGTTCCGCCCGGTTAACATGTATGTCGGCCCGGATGGGGCGTTATATGTTTTGGATTATTACCGACAGATTATCGAGCATCCCGAGTGGATGTCTGAGGAAGCGATAGAATCTGGAGATTTGCTCAATGGTAACGACATGGGCCGGATCTACCGAATCACTGGTCCGGGATCGGAAAAAACGGATTGGAATGCTGAATTGCCGTTAGGTGATAAAACTACTGCTGATTTGATACCTTTTTTAGCCCACTCAAATAGTTGGTGGCGGCTGAATGCACAGCGGTTGATCATTGATCGCGATGACGCATCTGTGGGACCCGAATTGATCAAACTACTTGATGAGTCCACAGATTCATTAGGAAGATTGCATGCCTTATGGACGCTGGAGGGACTGGGGCTGATCGATCAGGATATAATAATACAGGGACTAAATGATCCCACGCCAGGTGTCCGGGAAAATGCTGTTCTAATCGCGGAGCGTCACCTCCAGGAGTATCCGGAGTTGACTTCTATTTTAGCTAAAATGGAAGCTGATCCCGATCCCAGAGTTCGGTTTCAGTTGCTGTGTACGCTGGGCTATGATGATTCGGACGCATCCAAACAAGCACGATATAATATTTTATTAAAGGACCTGGCGGATCCCTGGGTTCAGATTGCCGCTTTATCTGCGGACTCATTCAAATCAACGGACATACTGGAAGAAATGATCAGTAACTATGGAAGTGGAAATAATTCGCAGTATAACGCTTTGATTTATCGGCTGAGCGAGCTCCTGGTCACAGGAGGGGAGACTAAGGCGATCGGTTCTGTGCTGAGTACTGCTGTTCGTCACATCCAAACGGGAAGGCAACAAAGCTGGGAGTCAGCCACGTTAAATGGCCTGTCGAAGGGGCTCAATGCGAAGAAGAAACCCATCCGGGAAATCGATGCCAAAAAACCCGAACTGTTGGCTATTTTCCTGAACAATGAAAATGCCTCTATCCGGAAGTCTGCGTTCAATCTAATGCGCTCAGCAGGGATCTCTGATCTTCCAAAAAATAATCCGGAACTGGAATCCAAATTGTTAACCAGGATTCATGATAAAGAGTTGCCGGGGGATCGCCGGGCTGATATTGTAGAGTTTTTAAGCCTGACCTACCCACATAAAAATCTTGATTTTTTTGAAGCTTTGATTCATCCGGAAGAGGATGTTGCGGTACAATTGGCTGCATTGACTGCTCTGAATACGTTGGACGGGATAGAAATGAGTCATTTTGCGATCACGAATTGGGAGAAGCTATCGCCCCAAATCCGGAGTGCCGCGGTACAGGCTCATTTATCCTCTGCTGAACAAGTGAAATTATTTTTGGATGCTATCGAAAAGGGGGATATCCAGAAGTCATCGGTTGATTTTTATCGCCGGGTGCGGTTTATGACCTATGCC
The DNA here is from genome assembly GCF_019802045.1 of Membranihabitans marinus. Lineage (GTDB taxonomy): Bacteria > Bacteroidota > Bacteroidia > Chitinophagales > Saprospiraceae > Membranihabitans > Membranihabitans marinus_A. The sequence goes on from NZ_JAHVHU010000015.1 coordinate 106,513, forward strand.
GATGATGCCATAAAAAGACGTGCAAGAGCTATATTTAGTCAAAAAGAAGAAGGGGAGATCAATGCAGCGTATAAAGGGGCGCTTGATCTAAAAGGTGACCGCGAAAAGGGAAAGAAAGTGTTTGAAAAGAGCTGTGCCATTTGTCATCAGGTCGATGGTGAACTGGGTACAGCCATAGGCCCAGACCTCAATACGGTGTATAGCTGGAGTCCGGAAGGTATCATGTCGCAGGTTCTATTCCCCAATTCATCCGTGACAGTGGGCTACGAATTGTGGGAAATAGAGCTCAACGATGGGGACAGGATTCAGGGCGTTATCGCCAATGAATCACCCACAGCGATCACGGTACGGAATGTGGGAATGGATGACCGGGTGGTAAGTCGCACTTCCATCAAATCGTTGAAGTCGATGGATTATTCAATGATGCCGGGCGGATTTGATGAAATCATAGGTGTCGAAGAGATGGCGGATTTGATTGCCTTTTTAAAGGGAAGATAAATTAGATATATTTGATTATATTAGTCAGTCATGGAAATTCATCAAATTATAAATAATGAAAGTTGAACGACAAAAAGACGAAATCGTGGTGAGATTTTCAGCTGGAAAAAACGCCTCAAAAATCCAATCCATCTTAGATTATCTAAGGTATGAAGAACTAACTTCAAAATCAAAAGCTACCCAAAAGGATTTGGATCTTCTGTTGAAGGAGACGAAAAGGGGAAGATTCGACAAAATCATAATAGAAATGGGACTTGATGAAAAAGATTATCGTTGATTCCAATATCCTCTTTAGTGCTATTTTAAACGTCAATAGTAGAATTGGGCAAATGTTAATTAACGGCGATAGGTTTTTTGACTTTTACTCCCCAAAATATGCGAGGACAGAGATTTTTGATCATCAGGATAAGATCAAGGAAATCGCTGATTTGACAACTGAAGAGTTTCTTGAAACCTATGAATTGATTACGAAAAATGTTACAATTCTAAACCACTCAATTCTTCCTGAAAAGCATTTAAAAAAAGCCTTTGATTATTGCCATGACATTGATATTGATGACACAATTTTTGTAGGCTTTTCAGAATATTTAAAGACCAAATTATGGACTGGAGATAAAAAGCTAATCAAGGGATTGCAATCGAAAGGGTTCAAACGAATCATCACTACAGAAGAGCTATATGAAGAGTTTATAAACCTTTTCATGTGATAAAAAAATCAAAATGAACTTAAGATTAATATTTATTTCAGGTATTATGATTTTAACATTAAATCATAACCTCTTGGCACAGAAATCAACTGATCAAAATCTTATTCAAGTTGGTATTGCTATGGGTGATATTACCCCCTCGACGCCGATCCGGTTGGGCGGATACGGAGCACGGAGTAAGGCGGAAGCTACGACAGCTATGCATACACTGGAAACAAAGGTTCTGGTGCTGGGTGCAGATCACGAGAAACCAGCTGTGTTTATCACTCTGGATCTGGTGGGATTATCTGATTATATGACCACAAACATCGTGGAAGGGATCCGAAAGAGCAGAAACATTGATCCTGCGCAGATCGCGATCAGTGCTTCCCATACCCACGGGGCTCCTGAGGTGGGAAATATTATAAATATTCTTCAGTACCGGGGGGAGACATTTAGTGATTCATTGCTTTCTCAGGAGCAGCTCAATCACATTGCAAAGTACAATGATCAGATTATAGCTACCGTACTGGAAACAGTAGAACAGGCTTTTGAGGATCGCCAGCCTTCCATCGTGGCCTGGGGGCAGGGTCAGGCGGGTTTTGCAAAGAACCGGAGAACTGAAGGCGGCCCGGTTGATCCTGCATTGCCAATGATGAGAATCACTAGTCCGGAAGGGGGCTTACGTGGCGTATTGCTGAACTATGCATGCCATGGAACGACCCTCACCGGTGCGGTTAATGAGATTCACGGAGACTGGATCAGCGAAGCGAAATCAATTATTGAAACAAGACACCCCGGTGCTTTAGCCATGATAGCCATTGGTTGCGGCGGAGATGCGAATCCCAATCCCCGGGGCACCATCCAGGATATGAAGACTCATGGAATTGAAATTGCAGACCAAGTGGATCGGTTGCTAAATGCACAGCTGGATACGCTAACCTCTGTTCCTGAGTGTAAAATGAAACGGATCGATCTGCCTTTTAGCGAGATACCCACCGTGGAGGCCCTGATCGTTGCGGCAAATAAAGATCAAACCATAAAAGGATATTATTCCCGGCTGGCATTGGACCGGATTATGAGAGGGAACCCCATACCGGAAACATTGTCTTATCCGATCCAGGTATGGGCGTTTGACGATGAAATGGCCATGGTGAATCTGGCGGGTGAAGTGGTGGTGGATTATTCCATCCGGTTAAAAAATGAATGGGGTGCGGAGATGCTTTGGGTGAATGGTTATATGAATGAGGTCCCATGTTACATTGCCTCCGAACGGGTTATTGAGGAAGGCGGGTATGAAGCGGAATCGAGCATGTACTATTACGACAAACCTTCGCCTTTCTCGACCGAAGTGGAAGATCTTATCGTCAATGCGGTTGATGACTTGTTACCAGCTCGTTTCAAAGAAAACCGTCCTGAGACCAACCGATTAAGAAGCGTTTCTCCGGAGCAAGATGGCGCTATATATTTGCATGCATCGGAGGCGGAAAGCATCGGTCCCAATATAAAATACATGCCCGAATGGAAAGCCTTTGGCTGGTTTAATACGGAGGATGCAGCGAAATGGGAAGTGAATGTAAAGAAGCCCGGGAAGTATAATGTGTATTTGGAATGGTCGGTTGATGATGCCAGATCCGGCAAAACATTTGAATTTGGAAATAAATCCGATCGGATCACGGGAAAAATAGGAAAATCAGGTTCCTGGTTTACCTTCCGGAAAGAGTTGATCGGCACGATATCGCTTCGGCCTGGGGTGAATCAATTGGTTTTTAAATCCGGAGATATCCAGGAGAAGGGGGCCATGTTGGACTTAAGGGAGTTGGTTTTGGTTCCTGAATAAAATCGTATTTAAATAAAGCACTCACCAACGATCCACCCCCAATAGTTTTTTGCCCAGCGCACTCAACGCTGCCCGAGAATACTTTGTTTGTTCCCATTTCCTGGGGTCCCCCGGGAAGGCATAGCCTTCGGGTGGGATTCTATTTTTCCAGGAGTTTATTCGCCATTCCCGTAACGCGGTGTTTTGTTCATCGGCTGGCATCATAGCGATGTATTGGGCGATGCGAACTTTATCTTTTGATTTATTGGGTCGGATGCCATGGGGGAGCAGACTATTGAAAATCAATAAATCACCTGCCTCCATGGCTGTTTTTTCGATTTTATCCTCCAGACCGGAGATATCCGGCATAAAGTGATTTCGATCTTCCGGTTGGGTCTTTTTCCATTCTTCATAATTCCTATACAGCCAGGGGATGCACTGAAAACCACCCATGTTTTTATCGGTTTGATCGGATAGTGCAAGCACGCCCTGTACGTTCACCGGATTATCTTCCGGGTCATAATCCCAGTGGATAAATCCTTTACTCGTTTGGCCGGATTGAAGCGGAAGATTGAGGTTGGCGCGGTCGATCGTTACACAAAGTTTCTCCGTACCCCAGATGTCCACAAAAGCATTGTATATCCGGCGGGATTGCCGGTTGTTCCACAGCAGTTGATGATGATACAGTTCGACCATGCCGGTACCGACCAGCTCTTTCATTTGCATTTCAGCTCTTGGCGGGGTATACCAGGTCGAAGGATCTTTCGGATCTTTTTCTTCGAATTCCCATATCAACCGGGCTGTTGCTTCAGCCTGGTGTCCGGGTATGGCTTTTTTGATGATGACATAGCCCTGGTTTTCCCAAAAATCCCATTGGTTTTCAGTCAGAATACGAAGTGGGGTATTTTGGTCTCTTTTGTTTAATCCAATGGAACTGCTTTTTGCGGTCGATGGATTGCCTGGTATATCCAAATTGTCTTTGATCATGGTTTTGCATTTTAAATGGATAACTCCCTGTTACAGACAATATAACCATATTCTGGAACCCATTCAACATCTGCTGATAAAACAAAACTGGAAAGAATTATTTGGAAGTTAAAATTTTTAATACTATCTTGGTGTACGTTACCGAAAAGATCACTATGATTTAATGCCCGATCTATCGCAAGGTCTTTGTCGGAGAATGCTCTTATTACTAAAATATATGGAAATGATAAAGCAAGTATTCCTTAATTTCATTTGGATCTCTCTTTTTTTACTGGTTGCAGTACCGACAGGTTTTTCTTCAGATGTGTTGACGGTGAATACAGGAGAGGATTTAAGTCAGAACAATTTTGTTGGCGGCGTATCCGGTAAGGTTACCGATGAGGAAGGTGAGCCCTTGATCGGGGTGAATGTCGTGGTACAGGATAGCAACAACGGTACATCGACTGATTTTGACGGGAATTATATGCTGGAGAATGTGGATGACGACGCTGTTTTGGTGTTTTCCTACGTCGGATACCAGACACAGGAAGTAGAAGTAGAGGGTCGGTCTGTGATTGATGTCAATATGGTTTCTGATGCGCAGTTATTAGATGAATTGGTCGTTGTAGGTTACGGAACGGTGAAGAAAAGTGATTTAACAGGATCTGTTCAAAGACTTAGTGGAGAAAAATTTGAGAATCAAAATTTAACTCAAGTTGGAGAAATGCTAGCAGGCACGGTAGCAGGTTTCTCAGCAAATCAAAGTGCTTCACCAGCCGGCGGAAGTTCTATGGAGATCCGAGGCCCTACATCTCTTACAGCAGGAACATCGCCTATGATCGTACTAGATGGCGTGATCTATAATGGTAGTCTCCGAGATATTAATCCGGCAGATATTGCGACGATTGATATACTAAAAGATGCCAGTTCTGCTGCTATTTTTGGGGCAGAAGCTGCCTCTGGTGTGGTATTGATTACCACTGTCAAAGGAAAAGCTGGGAAACCTGTCATCAATTTTTCGACTAAATTCGGGATAGCTCAGCCAACATATGCCCGAAAGCCCTATAGTCCGGAGGAATTCATCCAGTTTAGAGCGGATTATTTCAGAACCATTAATCCTGGGCAGAATTATGACTATTACACCAATCCTGAGAACTTGCCCGAGAACTTATCAGTCAGTGAATGGCGAGACTTGAGTCAAAGTCCATTACCGGATAATACGGATGAATATCTGAGACGATTAAATTTTTTCCCGATTGAACAAGAACAGTATAAAGCAGGGCAAACCACGGATTGGTATGACGTTGTAATAAGAAATGGAGTCCGTCAGTCGCATGACCTGAGCTTAAGCGGCGGAAGTGATAGAACAAATTATTACTGGTCTTTGGGCTATGTAGATAATGAGGGCTTGCGGTTAGGGGATGAGTACTCTGCAATCAGATCGAGAATGAATGTAGATTTCGATGTGACAGACTGGTTGAATGTGGGAGTCAATGCGCAGTTTTCTGATCGAGATGAGGGGGGTGTGCCGGCAAGTTACGTTATATATTCAAACAGCCCCTATGGACGCGTGTATAGTCCCAACGGCAACTTAGAGCGATTGGCACACGGACATACTTTTAACCCGTTAATTAATTATTTCAGGGATGACCGCTATCGCAAGGTGAATAGCCTTTTTACAAATTTATTTGCAGATGTTAAACTACCATTGGACATCACGTACAAACTTTCATTTCAACCGCGATATGAAACAATGAAAGAATTATTTTTTCGGTCCACAGATCCACGACTTGGTGGCGACCCGGCTCAGGATCAAAGCATCGGGCGGCGTAATGAATACTCGCGACAAGAATGGATATTGGATAATATATTGAAGTGGAACGGGGAGTTTGGAGCCCATGATTTTGATGTCACATTATTGTATAGCGCTGAACAAAATAAATTTTGGAGCACACAGCAGGCCAACCAGAATATTAGTCCAAATGAAGAATTAGGCTATCACGGATTGCAGTTTGGTGACGGACCGACTATAGATAATAACGATCGAATTTTTACTGGTGAGGCTTTTATGGCCCGTATAAACTATACGTTGATGGATAAGTATTTGCTGACGGCATCCATTAGACGGGATGGATATTCTGCATTCGGCCAGGAGCAACCTCGAGCTACTTTTCCCGCTGCAGCTTTGGCATGGCAGATATCCCGGGAAAATTTCTATGACGAAGACTGGTTTGTTAATCGGTTAAAGCTTCGACTCTCGTGGGGAAGTAACGGGAACAGAGACATCGGAATATATTCTGCGCTGGCTCGGTTGAATTCAGATTTATGGTTTGATGGCACGACGCCCAGGGTCGGCTTGTATAATTCTACTTTGGCGAATCCCGGTCTGGTTTGGGAGAAAACGAATTCGTTTAATATTGGCCTGGATATTGGCTTGATGGCGGACCGGTTTGATCTAAGCATCGATGTCTATGATGCCACCACCACCAATTTGTTGATGAATAGAAGATTGCCTATCCTCACTGGATTTACGAATATAACAACCAATTTAGGAAAATTGAGTAATAAAGGTGTGGAACTCACTTTCAATTCCAATAACATTACAGCCGCGGATTTCAAATGGAATTCTAGCTTTGTCTTTTCTCTGAACAGGAATAAAATTATAGCCCTTTTTGGAGACAAAGGAGAGTATACTTTGCTTGGGGAACAAAGAAATGGAGAGTTACCTGATTATTCCAATCAGTGGTTTCCCGGATACGCCATCGATGCAGTCTGGGATTACGAGAGAGTTGGAGTCTGGCAGGTAGGTGAAGAGGATGAAGCCGCCAAGTATGTGATGCGACCGGGAGATTTTAAGTCAGTGGATGTAAATCAAGATGGCAAATACAGACCCGAAGATGATAAGCAATTCATTGGATTCAGACAGCCACGATTTAGACTGGGCCTAGGAAATGATTTTAGTATTCTTGAAAATTGGACCTTATCCGTATTTCTCCGGGCAGATCTCGGTCACATTGGAGCGGAATCGGGGGCACTGAATCCAGGAAATGAATCCAATGACCGACGCGGTCGGAATGTCGGTCCATTACCCTATTGGACCCCACAAAACCCAATTAATGATTATGCGAGACTGGACCTTCACACCGGCGGGTATGGGGGTGGAATACAAATATATCGACCACGATCGTTTTTCCGGTTGCAGGATATTTCTTTGTCATATCGGGTGCCTTCGGATCTGGTAGAAATGATAAAAATCGAAAATCTCAGAGTTTTCGCTTCTGCTCGTAACGTAGTGACTGTAACTAAATGGCCAAACTGGGATCCTGAATCGGGTTCTGCACCCATGCCAAAGTCATACAATTTTGGAATTAATTTGTCTTTATAATTAGATGCATAAAGATGTCATTGTCTTTATTAATAATAATATTATGAACATTAGAACAAAAATTCATTACATATTTATACTGATTCTGTTTGTCCAGTTTTCCTGCAAGGACGAATGGCTCGAACCCGAACCATTGTCTTTTTATTCCCCGGGGAATGCATATGTTGATGAGGACGGATTTGAAGCTCTTTTGGTGAAAATGAGAAAGGATATCAGACGGGAAGTCTCAGGAGGTAATGGCGGGTATCATTTTTTTGCGATGGAATATACCTTGTCTGATTTGGCCATTTCTATTTTTCCTTCTGATTTAAGAATCCTTACACCGAGCAATGGACCCACGTGGCCATATCTTAAAATGTTCAACGATGTTTATGGCTTTATCAAAAATTCTAATGTTCTTATTTCCAACATAGATAATATAGAATGGGAGGATCAATCCGTCCGCGATCGCCTTCTAGCCGAGGCATTCTGGCATCGAGCCTACTGGTATTACCGGTTGGTGCATACTTATGGTGACGTTCCTTGGGTCGGTGAGGAGATTAAAGGCGCGAAACTGGACTTTCAAACGTACTCCAGAACAGCTATTTTGAACAAATTACAATCAGATTTGGAGTGGGCTTCAGATAAATTACCTGAAGCAGCACAGCGGTTGGGTGATGTAACAAAGGGTGCTGTAGATCACCTTCTCACCAAAGTTTACTTGGCGAACTCTGACTTTGATGCTGCTATTGCGAAAGCTACAGATGTGATAAATGGGCCCTATAGTCTGATGACGGAGCGGTTTGGAATAGATGCGGATAATCCGGATAAGAACGTACAATGGGACCTGCACCGGTGGCAGAACAGAAACATTGCTCAAAACACGGAGACAATATACGCTACGATTGATCGACCAGATGGTCCCCCAGATTCTCGTTCCGGCGGGGTGTATTCCAACCGAAGATACACGCCTTCGTACTGGAAGGTTTTAGAAAGTACGGGTCAGAGAGCGCATAATTGGAGTACACCAGGAAGTGATACACTGGGTATAGGAAATGCCGATGTACGAACCAATGTTTTTTGGCATTATGCAATTTGGGAGGACGAAGATTATTCCTGGGAAAACACACCAGACCTTCGACGAGCGGATGAAAATTGGATTGAAATGGAAGAAATTTTGGTCAATGCACCCAATTCTCCTCAATTTGGAGAGCCTTTAAGCAAGGAGTTTTATGGAAGCTTAACCGATACATTTGATACCTGGTACCCTTGGCCACAATATAAAACATTTGTATTGACGCCAAACACACGATTGCCAGTCGGAGGGGAAGCAGATTGGTATATCTTCCGGTTAGCAGAGACGTACTTGCTTCGAGCTGAAGCATATTTGTGGAAGGGTGAATTAGCCCTTGCAGCGAATGATATTAACGCTGTTCGTGAACGGTCAAACGCACCTTTGATTTCTGTTGAAGAGGTGGACATTGATTTTGTTTTTGATGAGCGAGCGAGGGAATTGTACATGGAATCACCACGACACAATGAAATGGTAAGAGTTTCTTACATCATGGCAAAAGGAAATAAGAACGGATATAATTTGGAGACCTTTAGTGAATCCAATTGGTTCTATGATCGGGTAATGAGATTAAATACTCATTATCACGACCCTAACCCGCCAGTATGGCGCGGAGCTGTAGCATTTATTTCACCGTACAATGTATTACTGCCCATTCCACAAAGTGTTATTGAAGCAAATACCAAAGCTGTTGTGAATCAGAATAAGGGGTACGACGGTGCTGAAAACAATGTGGAACCAGTCCAGACTATTGAATAAAACAGCTTTCGCATGAGGAGTATTGTTATATTATTGGCATTTGCATTGTTGACTTCTTTGTCTGTCAATGCTCAAGACTTAATAAACGATGCCAAAAAGATAGAGGAACTCCCGGATATGCCCTTTTTACCTGACCCCCTGGTGTTCATGAACCAGACAGGGCAACAGGTAGATGTCGATAATGAACTGCTGTGGGAAGCGAAGAGGGATCGGATTAAATCCCAATACCAATACTGGGTATCGGGGTCACTACCCCCTGCGCCGGATAAAATTTATCCGGAAGTATTATCAGAACGACGTGAAAATGGAGTGCTGATTCGCACCGTGATTATCCGGTTTGGTCCGGATAGAAAAGCGCAGATAACTGTTGAGTTAATGATTCCACCACTCGAAGGTAAACTCCCCGTTTTTATGACACAATGGAATCATCGTGGTTGGGCTCAGGTGGCCGTTCGCAGAGGGTACATAGGGTGTGTGTATGCAGGTGCGGATGCCAAAGATGATACAAAAAATTATAGCGACATTTTTTCTGAATATGATTTTGCGACCTTGATGAAACGTGCATGGGGGAGTCACAGAGTCGTTGATTATTTATATACGTTGCCGCAAGTGGATACCGATAAGATCGCTCTAACCGGTCATTCCAGAAATGGAAAACAATCGTTGATGGCTGCTGCTTTTGATGATCGCATAGCTGCTGTCGTTAGTAGTAGCGGAGGAACTGGAGGAGAAAGCCTCTTCAGATTTACAGATGAACGTTTTGATACCGAGTCCGTAGAAGAGATTACCAGAAAATTTCCATACTGGTTCCATCCACGATTAAGGTTGTTCTCCGGTCGAGAACATAAGCTACCTGTTGATCAAAACTCTTTAATGGCTCTGATTGCACCGCGTGGACTAATGCTGAGCTCTGCAATTACTGAGCATCAAGGCAATCCATGGGCTATAGAGAAAGCATACAAATCAGTAAAAAAAGTTTACCAACTGCTCGACAAAGAGGAGAACATCGCGATCAATCTCCGTGGAGGACGCCATGCCACAGCAGCTCGTGATATCGAAGACTTTATCGATTTTTTTGATTATGTGTTCGGGAGGTCGCACATTGCCCCAAGCAATAAACTTTTTTATGATTATTCATTTGAGAAATGGAAGACCTTAAGCGGAGTATCGCTCAATGTGGATGATTTTCCAATCGTGTCAGATAAAGATAGCAAGCAAATAGAAAGCGCACTTGATCGCGAGAATAGACTAAAGATCCAGGAACAATTAAAAAAGTTACTGGGTGAGGAACCCGCCGGAGTTTTTAACACCTCTACCTTAAGCTGGGCTCATCGCAAGTCCGAAGATGATTACCTGGGAGATGTTATTGGTGAGCCGAAATGGGAAGGGATGAAAAAAATGCTCATCCGACCTTATAACTCCATGGGTGATTATCTTTGGGCAAATTTGTACTTACCTAGTAATGTTGAAATAGAACACGAGAGCGTAAAAGGAAAGTATCCGCTGGTGGTATTTCTGCATGAGTATTCTTATCCCACGGGCTATCGTCGTAGGATTACCCCATTGCTTAAGAAATTTACTGCTCAGGGATTTGCAGTACTGGCCTTCGATATGATTGGGTTTGGAACTCGAATTGATGAAGCCGGACTGTTTTACAATCGTTACCCCAATTGGTCATTGATGGGAAAAATGGTGGCCGATACCCGCAATGTTATAAACGACGCCGTCGAAAGAATTGAGTTTGTTGATTCGAATCAGGTGTATTTGTGTGGTTATAGTTTGGGTGGAACCGTTGCATTGTTCACCGCAGCCTTGGATGCCCGGGTGAAAGGGGTTGCCGTGGCAAGTAGTTTTGGCTCATTTAGAAATACAGATCCGGCTATAGAAGGCAACAAGCATTATTCACATTTGCATGGTCTGATTCCAAAACTTGGGTTTTTTGAAAGCAATGAAGACCGGATACCCATTGACTTTGATGATGTATTAAAAAGTATTGCTCCCCGACCCCTATATATTGAATCACCCGCCCTGGACCGACATCATCCGAGAGCCCATGTTGAAAAAATGGTGAGACCGGTTTTAAAGTTGTATAAAGATCTGGGGTATGACCATAACATCGAATTCCGGCAATCTCAAACCTATGACCAGTTTACGGGAGCTATGATGGACGATATGATTCAATGGATGAAGGAGCTTAAGTGAATATATGTTTTGGAGTGATAATGCGTAATTGTCGAGTGTTCCATACCCCCTAATTTTATTTTTCGGTTAACAAACCTTCTCTGCTACATCCATTGGTTTAAGTCACTATGTGGTGGGACGTGATCTCTGTTGTTCAGACCGATTGATTTTTGATCACGGCTTTCGTTATAAAAATATAGCCCTTTTACCGACAAAAGCCCCATTCTGGAACCCAACTAAAATCTCCATGTAAAGCAAATTATTAAAAAGTTTTGGAAGTTAAAATTTTTAATACTATCTTAGTGTACGTTACCGAAAAGATCACTATGATTTAATGCCCCATCTATCGCAAGGTCTTTGTCGGAGAATGCTCTTATTACTAAAATATATGGAAATGATAAAGCAAGTATTCCTTAATTTCATTTGGATCTCTCTTTTTTTACTGGTTGCAGTACCGACAGGTTTTTCTGCAGATGTGTTGACGGTGAAAACAGGAGAGGATTTAAGTCAGAACAATTTTGTTGGCGCCGTATCCGGTAAGGTTACCGATGAGGAAGGTGAGCCCTTGATCGGGGTGAATGTTGTGGTACAGGATAGCAACAACGGTACATCGACTGATTTTGACGGGAATTATATGCTGGAGAATGTGGATGACGACGCTGTTTTGGTGTTTTCCTACGTCGGATACCAGACACAGGAAGTAGAAGTAGATGGTCGGTCTGTGATTGATGTCAAGATGTCGTCCGATGCGCAGATGTTGGATGAGCTCGTGGTCATTGGTTACGGAACGGTGAAAAAAAGTGACCTGACGGGTGCGGTAGACCGAATCGAAATGGATGATAAAGAAAATCAAGCCAATGTAAATTTGCTTCAGTCGCTTTCAGGCGCCTCTGCCGGAATCAATATAGAAGGGCGCGGTGGCGCAGGAGGTCAACCTTCCTTTTCGATACGGGGTCAAACATCGCTCTCGGCCAGCAACAGTCCGCTGATCGTACTCGATGGTATCATATACAACGGGTCTGTGCGAGATATTAACATCAATGATGTGGAATCGATCGATATACTAAAAGATGCGAGTGCGGCAGCGGTATATGGTTCGCGGTCAGCAAATGGGGTGATGATTATAACGACGAAGAAAGGACGGACCGAAAAACCGGTTATTTCCTTTAATTCCTACTATGGTTTTCAGGATATGACCAATAACCCGATGCGGGTAATGAATGGGGATGAATTTGCAGTACGTCTGGTTGATTACAGTCACCAAAACCTGCTGTATCAATGGTATGGTACGAATCCGGACGGTCCCGAAGGCCGACCGGTACGGCCGGATGTGACAGATCGGAATCTGGTATCAACCTACCTTCTGACTCAAGAAGAAAAAGACAATTACCTGGCCGGAAACTATGTGGACTGGGTAGATGAAGTGCTTCAGGTAGCTCCGATGCAAAACTATAATTTGAGCTTATCCGGATCGAGTGGGGACAAGCTGAATTATTTTATTTCGGGCTCGTATACGGATGTCGAAGGTATTCAACTCAATGACCAGTACAAGCGACTTACGCTGCGTAGTAACGTCGAAAGTAATGTGAATGATTGGCTTACTCTGGGTATTAATCTGGGGTATACTTTTTCAGACTTTTCTGGGATTCCAGCCAGTTTGGCCAGTGCGCGGGTCGCGAGTCCGTTGGCTAATAATTACATAGGTCAATCATCCTATGATATTTATCTGGGCGGTGAGTTGTTCCAGCCATACCCGCTCGTCGATACATATATCGATAATTCCGACCTCCGAAATCAACTGAATATGACTGGTCGGATAAAAATAGACATTCCCTGGATCGAAGGGCTATCCAATGAATTTAATTACTCCAACCGATTTGCCAATAGTGATGTCAATACCCTGCATGGGTACAACACCCGATCTGGTGTGTCCAATAAGGGACTGGCGATCAAAAACCCTACGAAAAGCCGGGATTGGATCCTAAATAACATAGTTACTTACCTTCGGTCCTTTGGTGATCATCAGGTAAATTCCACCCTGCTGTTTAGCCGGGAAGGTCGCTCTGGAGATGCGACATTGGCCCGTGCCGAAGGATTTGATAATATTGCTCTGGGGTACAACAACATGGGGCTGGCCGAAATCTCCAGTATAAATACCTCAGCCTGGGAAGAAAGTAGTCTGGCCTTTATGGCCCGGGTCAACTACAGCTATAAATCCAGATATATGATTACAGGAACCTTTCGCCGGGACGGATTTTCCGGATTTAGTGAAGGCAATAAATGGGCGACCTTCCCCTCATTGTCATTGGCATGGGTGTTCTCCGAAGAATCAGGCTTGAAAGATCTGGGCGACTATTATGGAAAACTAAGATTGTCGTATGGACAAAATGGTAATCAGGGGGTAGGTCGATACTCAAGCTTGTCAAGAATGGCCACGAGCTATTATGTCTACAATAAATCCACAGCCATCGGTTTGTATCCCTCTACATTGGGAAATGCCGGATTGACCTGGGAAACGACGGAATCATATAATCTGGGGATTGATTTTGGTTTTTACGGAAATCGGTTGACAGGATCCGTGGATGTATATACGGCAGACACCCGCGATGTACTGGTTCGGCGTCAGTTGCCGCGTGCTGCTGGATACAGCAGTGTATGGGCCAACATTGGTGGACTGAAAAACAACGGGATAGATTTGAAACTCAATTCAATCAATTTTGATCAGTCCAAGTTCAAATGGGAAAGCCAATTTGTTTTCTCATTGAACCGGAACGAAATTACTCGTTTGTACGGTACGGAGGATGATGCAGACATCGGGAACCAATGGTTCGTGGGAGAACCGATCAGTGCCTTGTATGATTACAAAATGACGGGAGGGGTGTGGACCGAAGAGGAGTTTTTTGCAGGTGAAATTCCCTTAGAAGGCTGGCTTCCAGGTCAGTTCCGCTATGAGGACATCAATGGCGATGGTGCGATCTCTCCACAGCAAGACCGGGCGATCATCGGTTATGCGGCTCCCAGCTATCGATTTAGTATTAATAATACCTTTTCATACGGACCACTTTCGTTGAATGTAAACATAAACTCTATTCAAGGTGGAGACAATTATTACCTGGCAAACAATGCAAAGTATATTAATCCACTGTTTTACTTTCCGAACCGACACAATAATTCAGCCATTAACCAATACTGGAGACCCGATGCGCCGACCACGAATACGACCGGAATTTATAATAACCCGCCCCAGGAAAGTGGGATATACCAGAGTCGTAGTTTTGTTCGGTTGCAAGACGTGACATTGGCTTATGCGTTTGAAGATCAAGTGCTCCAAGCCCTTGGAATGAATAATCTTCAGATTTATGTGTCCAGTAAAAATCCTTATGTATGGACTAAATGGCAGGGATGGGATCCTGAAACGGGAACCAGTGATACCCCAATGATGCGAAACGTAATTGCGGGTATTCGCTTGAGTTTTTGATCGCACGCTTTGTAATTGTAAATGCTAACTGATAAATAACAACAACCATGATACATCAATTCTTTTCAACGCTACGAAATATATCGCTGACCATCAGTGTCTTGCTTTTGTTTTTGACGTCTTGCAATGAAGATATCCTGGAAGAAAAACCATTGGATTTCTTTTCTCCTGAAAATGCATTTCTCACTGAAGAAGGGGTTGTTCAGGGCATTACTGCCATCCATGAGCGGGTTCGGGATGCGTACTATTCCTTCACAAAATTCGGGACCATGAATTGGCGGGCGCATGGGAGCGATCTGGGGTATGTCGGGGAATCACCTTTACGGACACCAAACTATATCAACAGCTATAAGGATATATCTCCCACCAGAAGATATGTGGTCGATACCTGGAACACCGGATATCAGATTATACAAATGGCGAATGTATTGATTGATAAAATTCAAGACCTGGATGCGGCCGTTTTTGAGAATGGAGAGGATGGTAAAAACCTGTACCTTGGAGAAGCTCGTTTTTTCCGGGCCTGGCAGTATCGCTATCTGGTTTCTACCTATGGTGATATCCCACTGCTTACAGAGCCCGTAGAGTCCGCTAAAGCAGACTTTGTGCGGGATCCGGTTAGTGCGGTGCATGCTCAGATGGAGCAGGATTTTGAATTTGCCGCAGAGCATCTGCCAAATCCAGGCGAAGAAGCGGCACCCGGACGGATTACAAAAGGTCCAGCTATGCACTATCTGGGGGAGGTTTATTTGGAGCAAGGGAAGGCTCAGGAAGCCGTTGCTGTTCTGACAAAAGTGGTTGATAATTTTGATTATGCTTTAATGACGGATCGATTTGGGAACCTCCTCGGCAATGATGTGTTTGGTTCAGGTGATGCCTTCTTTGATTTATTTGGATTTGAGAATCACAACCTCCCAGAAAACACAGAAGACATGTGGGTGATCCAGGTAGAACCCCTGATTCAGGGCGGGGGTCAAATCAGTAGTGCGTATATCTTCGGTCCGCGGTATTTTGACCTGGGATTGACCCCGGATGGATACGAGTCCATCCTTGGGGTGAAATTCGACGGACGGTATACCGGTTATTCAGATACACTGAGCCGGGGTACTGCAAATGTTCGCGGAACCAGTCTGGTCTATTATACCATCTGGCAGGGTGACTGGGATACCGATATTCGCAATGCGGAGCATAATATAAAACGAAATTATTATTACGATAATCCCGAGTCTGCGTACGACGGCCAAAAGATCGATTTAAGTGCTTATAATCCACCGCGTCCCAATCTTCTTCAGGATACGACGAAAATACTCTACCCGATGCATACGAAGTTTTTGGATCCGTTGAATTATTTTTTACAGCCCAACCGGGCCGGTGGGGGAATCACTCACAAAGACTGGTATGCACTGAGATTTGCAGAGACGTTGTTGCTCAGAGCGGAGGCCTTTCTTGGCGTGGGAGATCCAGAGTCCGCCGCTGCTGATGTGAATCGGGTACGAAACCGGGCTGAGGCGACGCCGGTATCTGTTGCTGATATTGACATTGATTACATACTGGACGAAAGAGCCAGGGAGTTGTACGGCGAGGAATGGCGGTTGGTCACCTTACGAAGAGTTGGTAAGTTGCTGGAACGAACACTAAAATACAACGATAACCCTGCTAATCCAGGGGCTGGTATGGAACCGCACAATGTACTGTGGCCAATCCCTCAGGAACAGATTGATTTGAATGTGGATGCTGAGTTCGCACAGAACCCAGGATATTGATTAATTGTAGTTTGTGAATGATTAATTTTTAACTTAGCACATCGGACGATTGATGAATCCGGAGTAAGCGTAATGCGAGAGCCTTCTTTTTTGCTGTAACTCAGGTCAGTGGCAAAGAGGTGTACGGCGAACTTAAGCTATTGCTTCGATTTATAAATTGAGTATGCTGTTGAAGAGCGGTGAGAAAAGAATCCGTCCATAGTGTATAGTATTGATGAGTTCGTGCACTAGGAACTGTGTATCGATCTCGTAATTTGCTTATCTCTATGATGCGCAATCAAATCTTTTTCTATTTGAAAATTAATTAAGCATGATAAAATTTCAGTTCAGGAATGCACGTAGGGTACATGGGGTACCATTGATTTTAAGTGTAGTATTATTATGGTTCGTTTCATCTGAAGCAATTGCCCAATCCAACGAGGACGCTCTCCGTATTTCTACTTTTGATATCGATGTCACCCCACCGGTAGATCGGGATTATCTGACCTACGACCCGCAGGTCGGCACCTGGGATATGGGATTACGGGCAAAAGGGGTGGTCATACAGGGATCTGGAAAGCCTGTTGTACTTTGTGCTATCGACTGGATTGCTATAGGAAATGAAGGCATGGACGCCTTCAAAGGAACCTTGTCAAAGGCGGCAGGCACTACACCAGAGCGGGTCAGTGTCAATGTGCTGCATCAGCACGATGCACCTCGGTGTGATTTTGGTGCTGAACAACGAATACTGGCTGCGGGGGCTGACCCGGCCTCCTATCAACCTGTCAATTTTGATGGAACCTTTGCCCGAAAAGTCTTGCAGGAACTCCGTTCCGCAGTATCCACTTCATTGGACCAAAGCAAGCCCATTAACAAAATAGGTTTCGGAGAAGCGGAAGTGTATAAGGTGGCTTCAAACCGGAATATTTACGATGAAAAGGGGATGGTCCGGGCTACGCGCTATACGGCTACGGCTGATCCTGAATTGAGAGCCGAGCCCGAAGGCCTAATCGACCCCATGGTGTCGGTGGTTAGCTTTTGGAATGAGGAGGAACCGGTGGCCGTTCTGAGTTTTTATGCCACCCATCCGCAGAGCTATTACCGCACAGGTATCCCCAATCCTGATTTTCCGGGAATAGCGCGGTTTATGCGTCAACTGGCAGTGCCTCAGGCATTGCACATTCATTTTGACGGAGCGGGAGGAAATATTGGAGCCGGTAAGTACAATGATGGATCACCGGAGAACCGGGGAATCCTGGCCGGCCGTCTGGCCGATGGCATGAAACGGGCTTGGGAAGCTACTGAAATACAGGATATTAATTCTATGAACTGGGAAGTAGAAAAAGTCTCTCTTCCGCCCCGTAAAAACCTTTATGACATTCGGTCTGCACTGGTGAACGGAGATACGTCCTATCACAAGGACAATGGATTGGCACGGAAAATGGCTTTTCTGGATCGGATGGAACGTGGAGCGAAGATCGATATCGGTATGTTGGCTGTAAATGACGTCCGTATTCTGTATATGCCGGGAGAACTGTTTGTGGAATACCAACTGGCGGCGAAAGCGGAGCGACCCGACCTAAAGGTGGCTATGGCCGCCTATGGCGATCTGGGACCCGGATATATTGGTACTGAAGTTTCATACGAAAAAGGCGGCTATGAGGTTAGTGAGCGGGCCTCTAATGTGGACCCCAGTGTGGAAGGGGTGTTGATGGGAGCGGTTAGAAAATTGCTGAAGTAACCTGAGTCAATTGATTTTTCCGGTACCTTAAACAGCTTGTTGGTATTAAATAATGAATAAAATTCCTTTTTTACTCATTTTATGTGGATTACTGCCAGGCCTGCTTCAGGCGCAGTTTTCATCTTATCGATGGCAAAAGGTTACCGATTCTGCGGACTGGTCCAACCGGGATTCGCAAGGCGAATTAGTTCACGACGGACACATGTGGATATTCGGAGGTTGGGAATCCTCTTACGAATCACCTCCTCGAGATGTATGGAAGTCAGCCAACGGGAAAAACTGGGAACTCGTAACGGACAAGGCGCCCTGGCTGCACAGCGATCTCCCCATGTCCATCGCATTTAAGAATAAAATGTGGCTGATGGGTGGTTGGTACAATGGCCGACTGGAAGACCGTTCGGCCAGTAATCAGGTCTGGTCGTCAGTGAATGGAAAAGATTGGGACCTGGTCACGGGAAATGCCGGCTGGTCGCCACGATGTGCTGCAGCCATTGTGGAATTCAAAGGGAAGATGTGGATACTGGGAGGAACAGCACAGTACTACTATGGAGGTGATACCAGCTTGTTGAATGATGTGTGGTATTCCGAGGATGGTGAATCCTGGCAGATGGCCACTGAAAACGCCGGATGGCCGCCCCGTGCATTCCATCAGGCGGTCGTGCTCAACGATCGGATTTATGTGATGGGTGGTGGTGATTACGATCCCAAATACAAAGGATATCATGACGTATGGAGCAGTGCAGACGGTATTCACTGGCGGGAAGAAATCAAAGCAACTCCCTGGCATGATCGCATTTGGTTCTCATCGGTCGTCTGGAGGGATTACATGTGGGTCATCGGAGGGTGGTCTGGAGACCCTTATAACAACTGGCCAGACACCTGGTATTCCCGGGATGGAAAAAACTGGACAGAGCTCAAAACAGAAGGAAAACAATGGAAGGAACGACATGAACATTCTGTCTTTGTATTTGAAGATAAAATATGGATTGCCGGAGGGATGACCCCGCCTTTGGTCAATGATGTGTGGGTGCTGGATTGGTCTCCGGAGTAACCGTTGGCTGTGGAGTCACATTTTACGGCACCTTAACCCAATTCTGCTGTGTAACATTTTTCACCTCTGCCTTTTCGATGGCATACATTGGCGGTGTTTCATTTTTACCTCGGTACATGCCATTCATAAAATGACAATCATGCACGGGTGCTTCAATGCGAGCCAATGAGTGACCATTTTCCATCACGTTCATGGCGTAGATATTTTTGATGCCACAGATGGCTACCTTTTGTTAAAATTCAGAACTTTTTATTTCTAGCACTTTGTTCATACGTATAAAATTATTAATTTAGTCGTATTAAATGGGGGGGTAGGTGTTAGGACACCCCGAATCCTCGGGGCTATTAAGGGTAAGGACGTATGGCGGTATAAGATTAAAGAATGAACTGACTAAACGTGTAAAGTGCTGATTCCTTTGACCATAAGGATATAAGCTATCGTGCCATGAAGGAAGTTTGTCAGGATGAATTTGGGCTCGATAATCCCGCTTTAGCGCACTCTTCGCACGGGCTTGCCGATCCCAGGATTGGCACGGGATCGGGGAGCTTGTGGGTATGGTTGGTGCATGAGGAAGATTACCGAGCTCATATCCTGACAAATATAGTTCAGTTTTTCACTACGAACAAAGGACTACAAACTAAAAACTAATAGCATGGATGCCAAGGTCACATTATCATTTGACAAAAAAGTCATAGAAAAAGCAAAGAAGTTTGCCGCTGAACACAACATTAGTCTCTCTCGATTAACAGAATTTCTGTATCATCAGATTACGACCGGTCATTACCAGCAGTTGGAAGAGATGCCCATAGCGGACTGGGTGCAGGAGGTGGCCGAAGGACGTGCCGAGTATAAGACGCGAGCGGCCAGCCGGAAAGAAAGGAAAGATGATTATTTCCAATCCCGGAAATGAATATTTTTCTCGATGCAAACATCCTGGTTTCAGTACTCAATAAAGAGTACCCCGTCTTTACCTATTCATCTCGAATAATGAGTTTGGTGAAGTACCCACACATTCAATTGTACACAACCCCCGTCTGTCTGGCTATTGCCTGGTATTTTGCCGAAAAGAAGCATGGGCGTATTCGTGCGAATCAAAAGATGGCTCTTCTGTGTAGTCATATTGAGACAGCTGCGGTCGATCATTCAGTGGTTCAGCGAGCCTTACAAAATAAGGCCGTCGAAGACTTTGAAGACAGATTGGAATATCATTCTGCTTTGATGACTGGGTGTGAGTTTATCATCACCGAAAGTCCGGACGATTTTTATTTCTCGAAGATTCCCGTTTTAAGAGCACAGGAGTTTTTGATCCATCATGTGACGGTTTAATCCGGTTTGCTCACTAAAAGCTAGGGAAACACCATATATTTTATCGAACTGTCATAGATGGTGTAATGGATATAAGACCGGTTTTGCATCCAGAGTACCATTTTTTTATCACCCGGCTGCTGATAACGAGGTACAAACGGTCGAACATTGTCGTATTCCGAATGACGGGTGACCGGTGTGATCCCCCAGTTCTTTCCAAAATCCGGCGTTTCTCCACGAGATATTTCAAAGACTCCGTCAATCACATGAGAAAAATAGACCACCGATGGATCTACCGAGTCCAGTGTCAACCCCGCGGAATAATTCACTTCGCGCTGAGTGACATCGGGCACATCTTCGGGAAACCAGGGGCCGGAATAAATGATTTTGTGGTCGTGCCATTGTGATCCGTCAAAACGTGCATAATAATAATCATGCACTTTAAGTCGGGGATACCGGCTGTAAGCGATGATGGGATAACCTTTATCATCTGCAGCGATATCAAAGATCCAGGAACGTCCTTTTTCTTCCGTAGCCTGATAAACAACGGTGGCATCGGTTGGATGAAAGGGCAATTGCTCGATCGTGCAAATCTTTTCACCATTGGCTCTCCAGAATGCGCCGTTTTCGTAGTAGCAATAATAGACCGAATTCAGTGGTTCTACACGCGGATGGCCATCTGTAAAAACCAAGTGAATGCGTGAACCACCGTCGGAATAGTACTTCACATAAGGCCGGTTGTTCGTATCCAGCTCCGGTGAAGTGATGACGACCTGGGGGTCGGACCAGGTTTTGCCATCATCTGTGGAAGTGATCAGGTTCGGTTTGTAACCGATCCATCGACCAAATGCGTATATTTTATTGCTCTCTTTCTGAAGCCGAAAGGGGTTGGCGTACGTGTAGGTCTCTCGTTTATATTTGTCGAGTAATTCCTTTGTTTTCGGTTTAAACACGATAGGTTGTCCGAAGGTGTTAATATTCCCGGGTTCTGTCGTGGTGGATTGGATGACTCCGTTTTTTCCTCCGTGCCAGGTAAACATCGTTAGAATATTATGATCAGGTAATTCCAAAAACGCCGGATTATTGTGGTCGTCTATCTGGAGCTCCGGATAGATGATTTTATTTGAAATGTCGCCAGTGCTTAGCTCAATTGAAGCAGCTTCTACATCGCCAGTCTTCGTCACCCACCCGGTGACCACTTGTCTGTTTTCTTCGTCCCCCGCATAAATAGCGCGGGGATCACTAAACCAACACCAGGCGCCGTCTTCAGTAATCGTTTCGATCGTCTGACTTGAAAGTGTCATTGATCCGGACAGCCATACCACAAGTAAAATCCAAAATCGAATGTAAATATGCATAGTCTAAATTTATCTTGGGGGGTAAGGTAATAAATTATTGTTTACGTACACGTCTGCAGCAAACAATTTGTATTTTTGATTTCTCATCAACACTTCTTACATCCTATGCGTGTTTTTTCGATCGTGATTATTGTCGTATTGATTGCAGGTTGTGCAGGACCCCGGAAAAATTCAGTTCCCGTGGCGGACCATCCTGACATTTGGTCCCGCATCGATACCTTTTTTGAACCACCTATCGAGTATCAAGGTGAATATGGCGATTACCGTTCTCCGTTGGTGTATTACAATGGCGATACTGTTAAATCCAAAAAAGAATGGAACACCCGGCGTCTAGAAATCAAAAACACCTGGATGGATAAAATGGGCGCATGGCCGGCCTTGTTGGAGGATCAGAAGCTAACCCTGGTCGATAGTGTGCATCGGGAAGATTTTATGCAGTATACGGTCGAATTTAATTGGATGCCCAATGAAAAGACCTATGGTTATCTGTTGGTACCGGACCGAAAAGGAAAAAAACCGGCAGTGATCACGGTATATTATGAACCGGAAACGGCCATCGGAATCACGGATATTGAAAACCGTGATTTTGCTTACCAGCTGGCAAAACGGGGATTCGTTACTTTATCACTTGGAACGAAGGACGCGTCTGAAGCAAAGACTTTTGCTTTGTATTACCCTACTATTGAGAATGCGGAAGTAGAACCGTTGTCCATGTTAGCGTATGCTGCGGCCAATGCCTGGTATGCGCTGTCACATTATCCGGAGGTGGATTCGAACCGGATCGGAATTACGGGGCACTCTTTCGGTGGTAAATGGTCCATGTTTGCCTCTTGTCTGTTTGATAAGTTTGCTTGTGCCGCCTGGTCAGATCCCGGTATTGTTTTTCAGGATGACCGTCCGAGTATTAATTACTGGGAACCCTGGTATCTGGGGTATCATCCCAAGCCTTGGCGGAAAAGAGGATTAATGACCGAAGACAATCCAGCGGTTGGGTTGTATCCTCAATTGCGTAAAGAAGGATTCAACTTGCAGGAGTTACATGCATTGATGGCCCCCCGTCCGTTTTTAGTGTCTGGAGGCTCTGAGGATCCGCCTTCCCGATGGAAAGTATTGAATCACAGTGTGGAGGTGAATTCGTTGCTGGGCTACCCTAATCGGGTTGCCATGGAAAATCGTCCCGACCATAGTCCCACTCCGGAATCCAATGAGGTGATTTATGAGTTTTTTGAGTATTTTTTGAGTGAGTAGGATTTTGGAATTGGAAGGTGAAGATATGGTAGAAAAGAAGCCATCAATACCGCTTGGTATTTATGATTTAGTGTACCAGCCTGGGATTGGTAAACCAATGAGAGGCTTGTATTCGCATGGATTGCCGAACCCAAAAACAACATCAGGCCATTAGCACTAGGAATCGAAAAGTTCCTACAGGTTATTTGATTAGCTAAAACATTTAGTGTCATTTTTTTTTCTAATAAAAAACCCGCCGCAAACAGTGTCTGCGGAGGGTTGAAGTTTTGATTCATCACTTTATTGATGCACAATTAACCATTAATAATCAGTACCCCGGGTTTTGTGTCAACTGAGGTGCTTTGTTCTTCTCTTCCCGGGCGATAGGCAGCCAGTACTGGGAGTCTTTCCATTCGCGTTCATCGACCGTGGTAGATTTATCATAAAACCATCGAGTACCGCCATCGCTGAAATGGGTAATTTTCATGGAGTGGACATCTTTGATGACCTCATCAGCAATCATCCACTTCCGGATGGTGTACCAGCGATCACCTTCCCCAAAGAATTCAATCTGACGTTCATGACGCAACCATTCTCTGGCCTGTGCCTGATCCGCAGTGACCCGATCGGGTAGACCGGCCCGGTTCCGGACCATATTGAGCGCATCGAGGCCTTCCTGAATATCACCCAACTCGATGGCTGCTTCCGCAAAGTCCAAAACAACTTCTGCATACCGGAATTCCAGCCATGCATTTTCATTGTTGAAATATTGTCCGACTGTGCTTTCATCCATGTATTTTTTGATGTAGTAGCCGACCTTAGTTCCGTTCCAGGCTTCGATCAATCCCTGACGGGTATCCAGTCCGGCTGTTTCACTACCATCGGCTTCCAGCCAATACCCGGTCTGGACCCGACCAGTGGGATCAATTCCCGCCGCATCGCTGGGGCGGTCTTGCCACTTGGCACCATCATACAGAACACTGGCATAAAAGCGGGGTTCCCGGCCATTGTAGGGATTGCGCTCAGGGTCAGCTTCCAGTTCAGCTGCTGAGAATTCTCTGACCTGATCATCTCCTGGATTGTATTTGTCCCATTGGAAAGGTGTCCCGTCGCTCATTTCAAATTTGCGAACCACGGGTTCCAGCGGGTTGTTATTCCCCCAATTGTGGTATCCATTGGGTCCGAACCATTTGTTTTGTGACGTGGTATTGCCCTGTGAATTTAAATATTGAACGCCCCAAATTACCTCATCATTCCATTCCCCCTTTTGCGTGAACAGGTTGTAGAAATTGGCGGCATAAGCATCTACGTCTGCCTGGGTCATATTTGCGGGTGGATCATCGGTTCCTCCTACGAGGGCGTACTCGCCATAGGTGCCATCCATCACCGATTTGGCGGCGGCCTTAGCTTGCTGTAGACGACTTTCTCTGGATCCGTTTTGGAATGAAACCAAAGGATCAGAAGCCATGTATCCTCCATTCATCAGTTCTCCGGCACTAAAGCTCAAAAGCCGGGACTTTAATGCTGCTGCAGCCCCCTTCGTCGCACGCCCTTGTTCGATATTCCCCTTTTCGGGTAATCCTGCGATGGCTTTTTCTATATCCGCCAGGATAAAATCCAGGGTTTCGTCAACGCCGGATCGTTTGGCTTCCAGAAAATCCTCCCCCAGTTCAAAAGGTTTGTCGATCAGGATCAATCCTCCATAGGAACGGAAAAGATTCGTGTAATCGAAGGCGCGAATAAAATGGGCTTCGGCTTTCATTCTATCCAATAAGGCTTGATCATTGGGTGTCTCGATGGGTGTCTTGTCGATATTGGCTAACAGGACATTGACGTTTTTAATATTTTGATACAAAGGATCCCATTGTAAAAATGAAAATCGCCAATTACCAAAATGCCCCATATCGTCCGGGCTAAGTGTTCCCTTTACAAACGTGTACCCCCCGGGCCGGTGAATGCACAATGTCTCGTCAGTGGCAGATGAAAGGAGGTCTTCCCGAAGGCCTAGAACCTGATTGTTGTCTCCGCCGATGTAATCGTAACAACGACCAAGATACGCATCGACCAGGTTGATGTCCTGGAATACGGATTCTTCATTAAATGAATCTACGGCCTGCTGATCCAGGATGTCTTCACAAGAGAATAGTCCGCCGAGCAGCAGTAAGAAAGTTATGGATGTGATTAATTTTTTCATGATTATTGTGTTTTAACTATGGTCCGATTGATTAAAAAGTCACTCTGGCTCCGACAGCAAATGTCTTGACCGCTGGATAGGTCATTGGATTCCCGATCTCCGGATCAAAGTTTTTCTGCGCAGAATAAAGCAGCATTAAGTTGTTGCCTGAGACAAATATGTTGGCATGAGAAACCCCCAAATTACCAAAGGCTTCACTCGGAATGGTATAGCTCAACACCACATTTTTTAAGCGGGTGTAGGCCATGTTACTCCACCAATAGGTACTGTTATTGCGACCAAATGCCCAGTACTGATCATCCCGGTTGTAAGCCCGGGCAACGCTGGCGTTGGGATTTTCTGGTGTCCACCGATTGTCAAAGTGCCACTGGAAATAGTTTCCGGCTTCTCCTCTTCGGCCATCCTGGACATTTTGTCGGTAATACTCTCCCTGGCCTTGGATCAGAACGGACAACGCCCAGTTTCTATAGTTGGCCTCCAGAGCGACACCGTAGAAGACTTCGGGTGCATCGGTTTTGTCAAATAAAATTCGATCGTCGCTGTTGATTTTGCCGTCACCGTTGATGTCGGCAAACTTGACATCACCGGGTTTGGCATTGGGCCAGGATGCTGAAGATTCTACATCCGCCTGATCTTTAAATATTCCAACGGCCTGATACAATAGTTCTGCACCATAGGGATGGCCGGTACGTTGTTGCCAGGGAACGGCCCGTTCGGGTTCATCCATAAAGACAACCTTGTTCCGATTCCAGCTAAAATTACCCGTGATATCAAATCGAAAATCATTGCTAAAATTTTTATGATAGCCTCCCTCTACTTCAAATCCCCGATTATCGACTTCGGCTATGTTTTCATCGGGTAGCTCCAGACCTGTAAATCCGGGGACAGAAGCGTTTCGTTGGGTCAGGATATCTGAGCGTTTATTGTAAAACAGTTCCGCTGTCAGCGAAAACAAATTGTCTTTGAACTGTGCATCAAATCCAATGTTGGAGGTGGTTTGCTTTTCCCAGGTGATATTGGGATTCGCCACACCACTTTGTTGAACCACGGTCTGCACGGCTTTGCTGGTGTTGAAAGTCATACCACTTGACAGAACATACTTGTTCACGTATTGGAAAGGATCGCCCGGATCCATTCCGATCTTTCCGTAGCTGGCCCGCAGCTTAAAGTAATTCATGAAAGACAGATTATTCTTCCAGAAGTCTTCCTCTGAAGCCCGCCATCCTAATAATATAGCCGGGAAATTACCCCATCGGCTGTTTGGGGGAAACTTCAATGATCCATCTCGCCGGATGAGGAACTCTGCCAGGTACTTGTCCTGATAGCTATAGTTGACCCTCCCTATCCAGGACTTCCGGGAGTAGATGCCAAGTGTTCCTTCATTGTCCTTGTCGGTGTCCGATCCCGCGTCAATGCTTTGAACCACGTCAGATATGTAATATTTACGGAATGCCTGGAAATTGTTCCAGTCCTGATCAAGTTGTTCATACGCTCCAAAAAGGGATAGATCGTGTTCCCCAAATTGACGATCGTACGAAATACTGGCGTTGGCCAGCTTCCGAGTGAACCGGTCATAGTACTCACGGAGTTCCGGTGCGGATACTCCACGGGGGGTGGGGGTTAATTCCATGTCGGTAATAAATCCTTCCGAATTACGGGTAGCTGTTTCCCATTTTGGGAAATACAGCGTCCAGGGCTTTTGGAAGCGCTTTCTGTAAGCATTTCTGATGTCGTAGGTGTAAAAACCACTGATCGTCAATCCTTCCGTAAAATCCGGGGTAATATCTCCACGGAACGTGAATTGATTGACATAATCTTTATCATCATCGTACCCTGTTTCGAGTGTGGAGGTCACCACTGGATTGTCTCCATACTCGATATCCGGTCCTGGTCTTCCATTGGGCCAGAATGACCATTGAGTCGGAACCAATCGGGTAGACTGACCGAATATATCCCCGGCACTTTTGGTCGGATACAATCGTCGGTTCAAAAATCCGGCGTAGTCTACGGAGGTTTTTAGCCAGTCGGTGATGGGTACTTCCACTTTAGCCCTCAGGTTATATTGCTTATAGTTGGTGGATTCCTGCTCATAGATGGCTTCCTGGTTTTTGAAACCAGCCGAGACGTAGTAGAGCATCCCATTGAATCCCCCATCAAATGAGAGGTTGTGCTTGCTGTTCGTGTTCCATTTGGATACCAAATCTCCGACCCAGTCACTATTTGGATGTTCCCAGGGATCACGTCCACTGTAATACAACTCGATATCTTCATCCGAATAGGTTCGGTTTCTGTTTTCATAATCCTGATATTCACTCAGCATGGTTGCATAGTCCCCCGCATTGGTCACTTCGGGCAAGACCGTCGGAGTCATAAATCCCTGATAGAATTGATAGTTGAGTCGTGGTTTCCCGGATTGTCCTTGTTTTGTGGTCACTAATATCACTCCGTTCGCAGCAGTTGCTCCATAAATAGCGGCGGAAGCATCCTTAAGAACGGATATGCTTTCGATGTCGATCGGGTCAATTTCACTTAAGGACCGGCCAGGTATCCCGTCGATCACCACCAGTGGTCCAGTCCCATCTCCCAGTGTCGTCCGACCCCGGATCAATATCTTAGCGGCATCTTGTCCTGGCTCGCCTGATCCCTGGGCAATGACCGTGCCCGGTAGTCGACCGGATATGGCGTTGGTCACATCAGGTGCCGGTATAGCTTCTATTTTGGATCCGCTCACAGCGGTAACCGCACCGACTACATTGGCTTTTTTCTGTGTTCCGTATCCGACCACCACGATTTCATCCAATTGCTGGAGATCTGCTGTTAATACAACATCATGCACCGGTTCACCATCCACCGCGACTTCCAGCGTCTGATAACCGACGTATGAAAAAATCAAAATAGCATCATCCGCTACATCTTGAATGCTGTATGTGCCGTCCAGATCAGTAGAAGTCCCTTTGGTTGTTCCTTTGACCAGAACATTAACACCAATGAGGGTTTCTCCATTGGCATCTTTAACCGTTCCGCTGACATCTACTTCTGGGTACAGTGCATTTCCGAGGACTTCTTCTTCGGATGCTTTGGTGTGAATGGAGGCCTGGATCGGTTGATAAATACCGAGTAGTAACCCCATCAAAATGAATTTACAGGTAAAAGTTTTCATTATGATAAGTTTTTATGAGTAAAAATAGATCGCTCTCACTGATTGTGATGCTAGTGATACAGGAAGGGGATTAGACTGGTGGAAGTGTCGGTTTGTTATAATCTACACTCCAAATCAATACGTATGCATTAGCTTCAATCCTATTCTAAAACTTTTGGTAAAAAAGTTACAACTTTTGTAAAAATAGGCAATTGCATCTCAATTTGCAAATATATTCTTAACTAAATATCCAACAAATGGGTTGTTGCATCATATTTCAGAGAATGTGAAGGGGGGACTCTGAATAAATAAACGCATAAGACATGTATAATGTATGACAAAATAAGGTTGCCCTCAATGTATCTTTCGTGAACCTTTGGAGAATAGTAGTGGGGTAGAGCGGAATCCTCTATTTTATAAGTTTCGATATTCGCTTGAAAGTATCTGTTCCTGCCTGCTTAAGCAACTGGAATAAAATCATCTCCGTGGTACAGATCATTGCGCCGGACTGGCGAAGTCTTTCGATGCCAAAATGACGGTTGGCGGGGGTTAGTGACGACACTGCATCGGCCACGAGATGGACTGTGTAGTTTTGGTCAAGTGCATCAAGCGCTGTATTGAGTACACAGATGTGTGCTTCAGCTCCGGCCAGAATTAAATGGTTTGCATTCAGTTTTTTTATTTCCTCAACGAAGGTAGAGTTTCCCATGCATGAAAAAGAAATCTTTTCCACCACCTGATCGCCGGACTCTTTTTGCACCGATGCACAGGTCGGGCCGAGTCCTTTGGGGTATTGTTCTGTGAATAGCAGAGGAATGCCAATGATTCGGGCACCGGAGATCAAGATATTGACGTTCCGGATTAGTTCATCCCCTTCCGAGATGACAGGAAGTAAGCGTTCCTGGACATCAATGATAATCAAAGCGGTGTTATCTCGGGTAGGAATCGCTGCTGAATGTTTCATGTGTTTATTGTTACTTCCATCTTTCACTTTCCACCTTTATCAGATATTCTGCTTTTTTAATTCATCAACCGCATAATTGGCTGCCCGGGCAGCCAATGTCATATACGTCAACGAAGGATTTTGGGTGCTGGTCGAGGTCATACACGCTCCGTCGGTCACAAAAACATTTGGTACTTCATGCATTTGGTTCCATTTGTTGAGTAGAGATGTCTTGGGGTCTTTGCCCATCCTTACGCCGCCCATCTCATGGATATCCAGTCCGGGTGCTCTACGATCATCGTCTGTTTGTATATTTCTGACGCCGGCTGCCTCAAACATTTCATGCATTTGTTCCAGATAGTCCTGGGTCATCTTCTCGTCGTTATCATCGTATTGGATATCGATTCGGAGCTGTGGAATATCCCATTGATCTTTGAGTTTAGAGTCTAGCTTGACAGTGCTAATTTCTTTTGGGATGGTTTCGCCCATCATGTGGGAGCCGATACGCCAGGGCCCATATTTTGGATTTAACAGGTTTGATTTAAGCTCTTCACCAATTCCATTGTAATCAGTTATAATCTGACGAGACCCACTCAATCCGGCGGCATATCCCCGGAGAAAGTCCGTTTCTTGCTTCTGAAGGTTTCGGAAGCGCGGAATATAACCTGCAGTAGGGCGACGACCCGATGTGCGAAATTCTTTGAGGCCATCATAATCACCAGAAATACGGGCCCGGTAATTGTGAAACGCCATGTATTTACCCAGCAATCCACTATCATTACCCAGTCCATTTGGAAAACGGTCAGAGGTCGAATTCAGCAGCACCAGATTGGTATTAATGGAACCGGCATTCACGAAAATTATTTTAGCAAAATAGTCGGTCGGGGTATTGGTTTTTGCATCAATGACCCGGACGCCGGTCGCTTTTTCTTTCTGATCATCATAAATAATGGAATGCACTACGGCGTGATGACGCAATGTGAGATTGCCCGTTTTCATAGCCCAGGGGAGCGTGGAGGAATTACTGCTAAAATAGCCGCCAAAAGGGCATCCGCGTTGACAAAGCCGTCTGTTTTGACAACCGCCCCGCCCCTGCTTGGCGTAGTATTCAAAGTTGCCGGTAATATGTGCGCATCGACCAATAATGACGGGACGATCCGGATAATGTTCAGCCATGGCTTGCTTGAAGTAGGCTTCCATAGCAGTCAATTCGAGGGGTGGAAGAAATTCTCCATCGGGTACGGATTCAAGGCCATCTTTGTGGCCGGAAACCCCAATAAATTTTTCCACATGACTGTACCAGGGAGCTACGTCTTTATAACGGATGGGCCAGTCCACCGCAAAGCCATCCCGTGCCGGACCTTCAAAATCATAATCGCTCCACCGTTGCACTTGCCTTGCCCAGAGTAAGGATCGACCCCCGGTTTGATAACCTCGTATCCAGTCGAACGGTGCATCTTGTACATAGGGGTGTTCTTCATCTTTTACGAAAAAATGCTGGGCATCTTCTTTGTAGGCATAGCATCGGTTTACGATGGGATTTTGTTGGGCGTCTTCATATGACATTTTCCCTCTGTGGGGGAATTCATAAGGCTGAAGATTGGTCGTGGGATAATCTTTGAGGTGCTCGACTTCCCGGCCTCGTTCAAGTACGAGTGTTTTGAGCCCGTTTTCTGACAGCTCTTTGGCTGCCCAGCCGCCACTCATACCCGATCCGATTACGATGGCATCGTAGGTGTTTTCTGCTTTTCCTTTGTTGTTTATGTTAGCCATAAATGTTTGCTTTCTCATTTTCTTCAATACGTAATTTTCCATGGAACGGTCCAGGCACTAGCTTGTAAGGCATCACTTCTTTCATGATGTACTCCGAAGTCATATAGCCTTGAACCGTGAGGTGCTTGGTGGTCCTTACACAATATCTGATTTGTTCAAAATCGACCACAACCTGATCACCGCTGTGTTCCACATCCGGATCCGAATGATTTAGGATCTGATTGATCAACTCATTCGCATGAGCCGAAGACATGCTCTGGAAATTCTGACGGGTTTGTTCAAGGGAATATTGATCCAGATTCTTAAGCCCTTCGGTGAATATTCGCTGATCCTCGGGGCTGTAACAGTCATTGATCATGACCAACACAAAGTCGCTGAGTTTCAATTCATCGGCACCGATATGGTCGGTGTCTGAAGGGATGATTGTATTGCAAAGTTTTTGTAGAGTGGCTTTGTGGTCCGCCGTGATCTGCAAATTATCGTACGCTTTCAAAACATCGTTTTTTGAAAAATCACACGAAGGTACCAGCATGATTCCGCCCGATAAGATAGCCAGTTGTTTAAGAATGTCCCGTCTGTTCATAGTGTGTTCAATGAGTGACTCGTGAATTAAATTGCCCTAAAGTAAATATTCAACGGGAGAAAACTCATTATCTGGTAATAATTTAAAATTTGACTCGGCGCGAATGCAGACCGGTGAGACGAATGCCAAATGCCCATAGTTCATTTGAGGGCTCAGCAATCCACCTGCACTGATTTGCTTTTTATAAAATTAATACGCATATTGCATTACGCAAAAGATGTAACGCAAAAACTGTAACGCAAAAACTGGAATTCTTAAATAACCAACAACCATTAATCATTAACCATATAGCTATGAAAAAGTCTGATAATCCATTTGTTCTTTACGGCTATTGGGGGAAAAAATATTTTTGTGACCGGGATGTCGAATTGGTAGAGTTAAAAGATCATCTGTCCAATGGCCGAAATATAGTACTCTACGCCTGGCGTCGTATGGGGAAATCATCGCTGATCAAATGTCTGTTCGCAGAACTGGACAAGTCAAAAATATACGACACGATATATATCGACTTGTTATCGACACAATCTCCATCCGAAGCTGTACGTGCCATTGCATTGGCGGTTTATCACAAATATGGAAAAACAGGGAAAGGTCTGTCCGCGACCATGCGCAAAATGTTTTCAGCCATTGGGGTTACGCTCAGTTTTGATCCGTTGTCCGGGGTGCCGGAAGTGACTTTTGGAGTTACTCAGGGTGGGGTGCCGGAGCGTTCGTTATATGCTATCGGACAGTTTTTGGAGGATCAGAAAAGATCGGTTATCCTCGCCTTGGATGAATTCCAACAAGTTGCTGATTATGAAGGGAAGAATGGTGAAGCCATTTTTCGGAACTGGATGCAGGAATTTCCGGCTCTGAGATTTATTTTTAGTGGAAGCCATCGCGGGATGATGGAAGCTATGTTTACCGAAAAAAGTCGTCCTTTTTACAAAAGTGCTCAGTTGATTTCGTTGGAGGCCATATCATTGGAATCGTACACGCCTTTCATTCAGAAGCATTTCAAGTCCGGCGGGATGT
Organism: Membranihabitans marinus; assembly: GCF_019802045.1. Lineage (GTDB taxonomy): Bacteria > Bacteroidota > Bacteroidia > Chitinophagales > Saprospiraceae > Membranihabitans > Membranihabitans marinus_A. The sequence continues at coordinate 139,406 of NZ_JAHVHU010000015.1, forward strand.
CCATCGCGAAAGAGCTAATCAGTGAGGTGTACCAGTGGGCCCGGGGACAGACCTACGCGATACAGTTGATTTGTAACTACCTGTACGGTCGTCGCCGGGATGTCTCGGAAGATGATCTTCATGCGATCACCCATAATATCCTTGATCAGGAAAACGCTGTATTTATTAATTATCAAAATATATTACCCGCCAATGAATGGGAAGTATTGAAAGCCATAGCCAAAGAAGGCTTCGTGCATTCACCTACCGGCCAGAAGTTTGTATTGGGGCATCAATTGGGTGCAGCCAGTTCCGTCCAAAGAGCGGTGCAATCCCTGGTGCGAAAAGAGATGGTGGTCAGGGAGGTGGATGGATATATGGTGCACGACATTATTTTGAGTCGCTGGTTGGCCAGACTTTTGTAGGTGTTAGGAGAAAGGTGTTAGGGGGTAGAATGGTGATGTTTGACTTTTGATTCATACATAATCCTCGGGGCAGAGCCCTCCCACAGCCAAGGCGGGGACAGGTCGGTTCCCTCATCCTACCCACCCAAAATGAGGGTATATCTTCGTCCTCGGGATGGAACCCTCCCACAGTGAAGGCGGGGACAGGTCGGTTCCCTCATCCTACCCACCCAAAATGAGGGTATATCTTCGTCCTCGGGATGGAACCCTCCCACAGTGAAGGCGGGGACAGGTCGGTTCACTCATCCAAGGTTCACCGAACCTTGTGCCCCGGCTAAGCCGAGGCTTCATTCGCTCATCCTCATCAAAGATGAATTTACCATCTTTGGTCTGCGTTCCACGCCGACTATATTCAGTCATTCCTGGCATCTGCACCTGTCTAACTGCCATTAAACAATAATCAACGCCAGGTAGGTAAATCAAAAGCCATGAATTTTGGGTTAATCCATTTGAATTCATAATCGCCGCATATATTCCGAAATATACTTCGATTCTCTTCGTCAAAATTACTCAACGCGGTTCTGGCTACACCCCGCTTTTTTCCTCAACAATCTTTGAATATCTACTAAATCATATACGGCATTATTAAATGCAAATGGTATTAGTCCTTTTTTTGGAGTATTCACCCAGAGCATAGATTATATCACAAACTACAAACTATCAATTGTAATAGTAGCGACCACAGGCCGATGATCCGAAGCGTATTCCTCTGGTACCACATGATGGTTGGTGGTCTGAAATGCACCTTTGGGTCGATACATCAGAAAATCAATGGTTTTTGTGGGGTTGATCATCGGTATGGTATAGGGACATTCACCGGTGCACGTTCGTTGAAAGGTTTTATCAAACAAGGCAATGGTTTTACTGGATGGAACTACATTAAAATCGCCACCGATAATAACCGGTATAGATAGTTGTTCCAGGGCTTTTAAAAGTGTATTGGATTGATGCAGATTGTTTTCTTCCGTTTTAAAGTCCAGGTGGGTGCTTCCAAACCAAAGGGATTGACCATCTACCTGAACTTTTATGCCGGCCCAGGAGCGATCCTCCGCTTTGACACCCGGGAGGGTCGGTAATTCAATCCGGATGGAATCCTCTATAGGGAATTTGGATAACACGGCATTCCCGTAGTATCCTCCCTGGTAATCGATCGCTTTGGCAAAGTAATAGTGCATGCCTAGTTTGTCAGCGATAGCTTGTGCCTGATGAAGGTCCTTGCCTGATCTGTCTGTGAAAACATCCACTTCCTGAAGCGCCACCAGATCCGGATCTTCTTTTTGAATAACCTGCGCGATTGCATCGATATCAATGACACCGGCCTCAGACGGTGGGTTGGCGTGATGAATATTGTAGGCCATAATCTTTAACGACTTTCTGCTGTTGTCGTTATCTTTATTCGCTTTTGGAGTGGAGCACGCAGATGTGCCTAACAGAGTCACAAGGAATACCCAGCATATTGACTTCATCATAAATAGATCTAGTTTTTTATGGATCAAAGATACCAATTCTTGATAAAGAAAAAGATCAGGTTTTTCCTAGCACAGTGAAATTTTTAACGCCTACTGTGCCTCATAAACCTCCAATTCTGCCAGCATCGCAAAAGGACTGGAACCACTTTGTGCATTGTACCGAATATACCGGGCTTCCACCGGTTCAAATTCCATTAATTGGCCATCGTCTGTTTTATTATCAATATCAAAAATTCCTTTATCTACCCATTTTTCCTGATCTATGCTGGTCAGAATCTGAACGACATTTTGAGCCGAGCCGTTTCCTCTGCGCCGGAAAGATTCTACGGCCCCTATATTATAAGCCTGACCAAGATCTAATATGAAGTAGTGGGGGTAATCCGGTGAACCGCCTTGCCACTGCGTATGCCAGAAGGTATTTAGATTGTCATCAATGGCTGCTTTGGCCAACCCGTTATCCGGGTAGGTGGCATTTCCTTCTGCCGGTTCTTCTGAATCCACTTCTATGATGGACCAATTGGATTTGTCCGTGATCAGGCTAAGCACGACGGGCACGGGCAAAGTGGTGGTGTCATACCGGGTGTAAAAAGTATCCACGGCGTTTGGTTCGGGCAGGTAATACGTACGGTAGTGCATCATGGAACCCGGTTTCCAATCATCCATTACCACAATTTCCTGATCGATATCGACAATTTCCATCACCGATTCCCCGTCACGATTCAGGTAATTGAGTTCAAATAGAGCAGCTCCTTTTGTTCCCTGTCCCCATTCGGTGATCAGAGTATCTCCTTCTTCGATAGACATATCCAGCAAAAGTCTGTTGTTAAGTGCAGTTTCATATCGGTCTCCGTATGCAGTACCTACGGTTTGAACTAGAACGGACTTATTGCCTTCTTTATCAATGTTGTGTAAATCGATAAAGTAAGATTTCTCATCCAAATTGGTAATTTCTACGGTCACAGAATCCAATGGCCCGGTGGGATTAACGTCGATGATTTTCGAATCCGCACCACCATTCCATTCGATAAGTGTTTGCCGGGCAGTGTTGGGGCTCGGGTAAAATATTTTAAGCTCTACCCTGTTTCGTCCCGGAAAGGTTTCTACGACTGGTTTAGTCGTATATATCTTTTCACCGGATTCAATGAATTTTTCATGAAACTGGTTGACATCCGAGCAGGATATACATGCGAAAAGTATCAGGCTCAGGGATGTAAAAAATGTTAATATATTCTTTGTCATAGCTTTCAACTTGATTTTTAAAGTATTTGCCCCCATAAGGAGACCTCCGCAAAGTGAATAAATCCAGTATTTCCCCAGGTTCTTTTCGTGACGAAACGAATATACCGAACGGGTGGATCGTTCAAGTCAAATCCGTAGTTGTCTCCCTCTTCAAAGTGGACTTGATCTTCATCGGGTGTTCCGCCTTGAAGGGTCGGTCGGGTTGCCTCACAATCACACAGTTTGGTCCACCCATCGAAGCTGCCGTCCGTAGGTTCCGATTCGCGTCCCCATACTTCCAGATTTCTGGGATTTCCGTGGGCGTAAAAGAAATTTTGACGCTGCAATACATTTAAGCGGCTAATTTTAGCAGTGACACCCAGGTCCAAAGTCCATATTTGAGGCCAGCCACTGCCTGCCCAGGTGTGATTGAAGGTGTTCGGATTGTCGTCATAAGCATACTCATACCGACCTTCCCAGGCGTCCATATCGGCATCTCCTTCCAGTTCGATTTTTTGAAATAAATCTTTATCCAACTCTTCTTCAAACAAGGGAGTCAGGGTAACCAACATAGTGTCTGAATAGTTGTCCCACCGGTCTCTGATCACGACACCAAATTCTCGTTCTGTAGGATCAAAACCACGAAGTGTATATTTTCCGGTGTCGACTGCACTATATACGGTCTCAAAAGGAAATAAAAGTCCGGTCGAATCCCGGGCCAGAAGTATAAAGGCCAGTGAGGCGTTGTTTTCATTGATCCAGGTATATTGCACCCCACCAAAATCAGGAATCATCTTCACGCTTGCAAATGTGGTATGCACCGAAGGTTCCTGAGGTGTAAAAGTCACTTCTACCGGAGAACTTTCATTCTCACTGCGGTCTACAGCCACTACGGTCACCTTTTTTTCATTGGTATCACCAAATCCTACAATCTTCAAGGTGTCGTGATACAGGGATGCCCGTTGTTCTGCAATTTGTCCATTCTTCAATTCATATTGTCCTTTCACATAGAGCAGGTCTGTATCATCAGGTAATTGATAGGTCAGGTAGGCTCCTCCGGGAATAGTTTCGACTTCCACATTGGTTACAGGCCCTGGAGCACCACCGTCTTTAGTGATTGGTTTATTCTCCAATTCAGAACAGCTGAATCCGGTCAGTAAAATAAAGAGAGCTATCAGATAGATTAAATTATGAGACATAATATAAAATGTTTTATAAGTTACCAACCCGGATTTTGAACCAGGTTCGGATTGTTGATAATTTCTGTTTCTTTGATCGGCCACAAATAATCCTTGGGTTCAAAATCCGATTGCCATAAATTGACCACCTGATAGAATTCCAGTCCCGGGCCATTGATGTTCCACCCTCGGATCGGTTGCGATAAAATATCTTCAGCCGTTTTCCAGCGCCGGATGTCCCAAAAACGCTGCCCTTCAAAAGCCAGTTCAATCTTCCGTTCTTGTTGTATTATTTCCCGCATTCCTGTTTTGGAGGATGGTTTGTCGGGTTGGCGGGAATAGGTCGACCATGATTCTACGACACCTTCGAGCCCGGCTCTTTCCCTTATTTTATCGACATATTCATACACTTCAGCATCGGGCGCTGACTTTATCTCATTCAGTGCTTCTGCATACAAGAGGTAAAGGTCTGCCAGGCGAATAATAGGAAAAGGGTAAGAGTAGTTGATGACGTAGGACTGACCGTTGAAGTTGTTTTTAGCATCGATCAATTTTTTTACAAAATATCCTGTCGCAGAGAACTCGCCTTGATTTCTTTTTGTCGCTAGTTCACCAGCACGAGCCTGGACATATCGATAAGTGGGATCCAGGACATAGGCTCCACGGTCAAATGCGATACCAGCATAAAAACGGGGTTCCCGTTCAAAGTGTAGTTTGGCGGTGAACTGACCTGGCTGTACAAAGTCGGCTTCATCACTGGAGGCGCGCTGAAGTTCATATCTGCGGTCGTATTCGTACATTTTGTCTTCATCGATGGGTACACCGTTTTTGGAATAAAAGAGTTCAGCCATCCGGAGCGTGGCCGCATAGAACTGTGACACCGGGTTGGCAGAAGTTACCGTTACAAGCAGAGGCTGTGCCATGCGCTGGTAGGTCCAGGAAAAACGGAAATGTGTGGAGCCCCATATGACTTCCGGAGATTCTCTGGCAGATATGATGGAACGAAGCATCAATTCCTGGCGAATTGTTTCATTTAAATCGGAATTAGTTTCATATTCCTGGACGAGCTCGAAACCGGCCTCTTCACACAGGTCAATGGCTGTCTTCACCGCATCTGCTGCAATCTGCCATTTCTCAGGTGAGTACGTGGTGTTGAATAAATGGCGACCCTGATCATCCACTACAGCGGAGAAGTCACTGTTTCCATTGAACAAAGGGCTGGCAGCGGTCATCAACATGCGCGCTTTGATGGATGCCACAATAGGCTGTGTGATCCGACCCATTTCGGTCGTCAATGATTCTACTTTGAGTGGTAGGTCTGTCATTGCTTCATCCATCAGATCAGAAATGTAAGCGACCACATCATCCACAGGTTGGCGATACGTTTTGATCCCCTCTGAAGAAGTATATATCGGTAGATTTTCATCTATGATTGGTATCGGTCCATAGCTTTTGAGCAACCAGAAATGATAGTAGGCCTTCAGGAACTTTACCTCTGCGATCCATCGCTTCCGTTCCGTTTCCTGAATATCATGCGGCCGATCGATGTTCTCCAGAAAAATATTGCAATCCCGAATGGCCTGAAATAGTGGTTTTCCTCGCTCCAAACCATCCCAGTAGTTTAGATAGGGCGTTACGGTGGATTGCAGGTTTCGTGCGATGAGGGTTGCCTGCGGGTCGCCTTGTTCTTCATTGAGCCAGACTTCGTCACTGCCGAGCAACCCGGGGTTGACCCAGGGATCGCCATAATTTGGCAAATAGGAATAGCACGTGGCCAGAAATTTCTCTGCATTGGCCCGGTCGGTAAACGCGTTGTCCAGCGTAGCTACATTATCGGGTACGATATCCAGATAATTGCAACTAGTCACTGTAAGTCCCAGGACGCTGATCAAAACGCATAGGAATATATAAGGTTGGTGTATGTATTTCATTTTGTCTTTCATTTTAAAAGGATACTTGTAATCCAAAGTTAAACACTCGTTGTACCGGGTAATCCAAACCATTTCCGCCCATTTCCGGATCCCATAATTTGAATTTACTCCAATGCATTAGGTTCGTTCCGCTGACGTAGACCCTTAATTGTTTCATTTTATATTTATCAATCCATTGTTGCGGTAAATTATAGCCTGCTTCAAAAGATTTTAATCGTAGAAAAGAACCATCCTGCATCAGCCAGGTTGACTGCTGATTGTTATTGCTTTCCAGATTATCTGATAGTCGAGGCCAGAATGCATAGGCATTGCGGTCGGTTTCGGACCAGTAATCATCCGCCACTTTTTGGAGTAGAGCATTGTAGCCTATGAAATTTTTGGTTTCACCATTGTAGGTGGCGTCAATAAATGGAGCCACAAAATTCTGATTGATCCAAAACGAAGAGTTTGCAGAACCCTGGAAGAACATCGACAGATCAAAATCTTTGTATCCGGTCGAGAAACCAAATCCATAGATCACTTCAGGTGTCGTTGGGTAGCCGATTGGAACCCGATCCAGACCGGTAATCTTATCATCACCGTTGATGTCCCGGTATTTGATATCTCCACCTCGTACTACGCTTCCGAAGAGTTGCTGTGGTGATTGATGCACTTCTTCATCGTCAATAAATAACCGTTCCGCCAGATAGCCCCATTGTTGTGTGATGGGCTGGCCGATCCTTGACAGCCATGGGGTCTCCGTATAACTTGGTTCTTCAAAACGATCAAATACGCCACGGGCATAGGTGAAATTAGCACGACCGATGATCCAGAAATCATTATTGAAAAAGTGCTCTACATCGAGCGACATATCAATACCACCGCTGGAAGCTGCCCCGACATTGGCTTTCGTACTGGCTTGTAACCCCAGTGTCGCCAGATTGATCCGGTCCATCAGAATATTATCTCTGCTCTCGAAGAAAACATCGGTAATCAATGTGGCTGTATTGAACAATCCCATTTCAAACCCTAAATTCAGTTTTTTGGCTGTTTCCCAGGTGATCAGATCATTAGCATACCGGCCGATAGAGACTCCATCCACGGACACCAGTCCATCAGTCCCCCAACTGTATGATCTTGCCGGGTCATTCAGACTGACATTGGACAGGTAGAAGAACCGGTCTGCTGGACTGCCAATGGCATCATTTCCCACCAGCCCGTAGGTTGCTTTTAGTTTCAGACTGTTGACAACCGGACTGAGTGGCTCCCAGAAATCTTCATTCGATACCAGCCATCCGGCCCCATAAGAGGGGAAAAACCCGAATCGTTCCTGTGCAGCAAAACGTTCCGTCCCATTATATCCAAAGTTGAATTCGGCAAAATACCGATCCGCAAAAGAATAAGTGAATCGACCCGATAAACCCAGGTTTCTTCGGGGTAATGATCCTTGCAGGTCAGTACCGGCTCCGGGGGCTACCAGCGACTGGCGAGCGATACCCACAAGCAACCCACTGACGCCATGTACATCGTTAAAAGTGCGATTGTAATTGATTGCACTTTCGGCATAAAAGTTGGATAATAAATCCTTGTTGCTGGGTTCAAAGTCGAGGTATTCCCTTCCCTCGTCTGAGTTCAACGGTTCCAAAACATACTCATCCGCCCGACGGTCAAACGATTCCACTTTGTAATAAAAAGGAATGGATGTTCTTTTAACATCAAAAAAGGATTCCCGATAGGTGTTGGCCATGATGCGAAAGTTTAAGCCTTCGGTGATCATTTTGAGGTCTTGTTGAATCTGAAATTGAGCCAGCATCAGTGATTTACTACTCTCTTTATAGCCCCGTGTAAGATCTGCATAGGGGTTCATAAATCGTCCACTTCCTGCATTTCCATATAAGATATGTTGTCGGAATCGGTTGGCTTCATCGGGCTCATAGTAAGCCGGAAAAAGAACGGGATTGGATCGTGCAACATTTCGATACACCTGGGTTCCCCCATTTATGGGACCCGTATAGTCATCAAATGTACCATGAACACGCAGTGTGGCTTCAGTGGTCTCACTCAGCGTTATATCTATATTGGACCGGACCAGATACTGCTGCAGATCGATGTTGGAATTGTAACTGTTTCGGTTGTCTACTTTTAAGATACCATTATCTTTGGATGCCGACGCAGAGATGTAATATCTTGCAATGGATCCGCCTCCGCTTAAATTAAAATTCAAGCGGGTATTCGTGGTTGAGTTTTTAATGGTCTCACCGAACCAATCGTTCGCGGGATAAGCAAATTTGTTTCGGTTGGGATCGGCTGTCTGGTCAATTTTGAGCTGGGAATAAGGAAGAATGCCCAATGGGTCTCTTGTACGGACAGCTTCATTATGGAGCCTCATGTAGGTCAGCGGATCCGCAAAATCAATTTTCTGTGTAGGCCGGGAGTTAGAGGATTCCAGACGAACATTAATTTTCATGACGCCCTCTACGCCTTGTTTGGTCGTGACCAGGATGACACCATTTGCCCCCCGCGCTCCGTACAACGAAGTGGCTGTTGCATCTTTCATGATCGAAAAACTGGCAATATCATCCGGGTGCAAATCAGCGAGATCATCAGTAGAAAGTTCGATCCCATCGATCAGAATCAACGGACTACGGTTGTATCCAAACGTGGTCACACCACGGATAAAAAACTCCGCATTGTCCTGGCCAGGTTCGCCAGAGCGTTGGTAGGATATGATTCCCGACATCCGGCCGGCCATGGCCGTGGTTAGATTGCTTGAGGGCACACGGAGCTCACTGGGATTAACGGTGGTCACGGAGGCAATGACGCTTTCTTTCTTTTGTTTTCCAAAGGCGACCACGGTCAGCCCTTCAAGCTCCTGAAGTTTGCTTTGCAATACGACATCGATGGTGCGCTGGTTGTTGATCTCGATCAGCTGTGTTTCCATTCCTACGTAGGAGAAACGAATGGTTCCGTCGGAGGGGGCTCCGATGGTATATTTACCATCAATATCGGTGATGACACCCCCTTGAAGATCGATGATGGTTACCGTAACACCGGGTAAAGGCACATTGTCCTCATCGACGACCGTGCCACTTACCTGGATGGTGTCTGGAACGAAATTTATATTTGATTCATCTTTCGTTTCTGGTGCTCCGAAACCAGAGACATAAAAAAGCGTCATAATAAATGTGACACTCAGCTTAAGTAAGTGTATTCTCATTGAATAATTATTAACGGATTACTAATTGATACCTTTTTTTAGATATATGTCTTACAATATACGTAGAAAGACATACAAAATCAGAGGCCAAAACTATAAAAATATTATGAAATTGGCGGGTAATAGTCAAATAAATATTAAAATAGTTGCTGACGACCGATAAACATTTAATAAAGTTTATACGCAAATGAGAAACCAAGGCATGATTTCACGGGTGTCAAGAATGCAATAATCTGTTAATGATCGAGTGGTAGGTAGAAAAATACAGTGTGGATTCGTACGGATCCCATGTTTTCTGGCTTTTGCAGGTTATTTGGCTTCTTCTTTACCGAGCCAATTTCCGACAATTTCCCGGATAAGCCCTTCTTCCTGCATTTCCAGTAAATACACGCTTAGGGTTTTGCTCCACGGGCTGTCGAGCGGGGTGACAAAACCATATCCCTGGGGGAGATATTCGCCCAGTCCGATGGACAAATCCCGGGCTTGATCGGGGTGATTTTCGAGGTAGTATTTGAGTTGCGGTCGGTCATAAACCACTGCGCTGACTTTGCCTTCTTTTAGTTCATGAAGGCTGGTTTTTAGATCCGGCATTTTTACAATGACACCGGAATGATTTTCTACAAACTCTAGGGCTGGCGAATTGCCGACCAATGCGACCTTGTTCCCGGCCAAATCATTGGGACCTTGAATGGTTGAGGTATTCAGGCCTGATACCGTGAGTGTGCTGGCTATGCCGGCGACCAGGGAAGTTGCTGTGACCAAAGCTATAATCATCCAGGAACCTGCCACAATTCGACCTGCTCTTGTGATGGGCGCCCGATCCCCATACCCCACTGTGGTCATCGTCACAACGGCGAGCCATATTCCGTTGCCTATCCCATGGATGGGATCTTGAGGAAATTGTTCGGGGTTGGCCTTTCGCTCGGCCAACCAAAAGAGTGCTCCGACGCCGGTGAGAATAAGCAATAATACCGAGACGGCAATAAAAAAACCTTTGCTGAAAAAAGGTTGGATTCGCTTCCAAATGGAAAGTCCGCCATACGATGATGCGATGGAATAACTGGCGATAAAATAGGGCTGTGTAAATCGCACCTGTTCTGCTCGCTCTGATGTGATGCTTATGGGACCAACAACCACGTCCACTTGTTCATTTTTGACCAAACGAAGTGCCTCGTCTACATTGGCATTCCAGATGTACTTATAGCTTAGATTGTGTAAATCAGCGAGTTCTTCCCAGACCTCGATGGAGATACCTTGCGGATCAGTACTATCTTCCATCACAAAAGGTGGGTTCCCGGAAACCAAGACTTTAAGGGTGTCCTGACTATTTGCGGGGATCAGCATTTGGCAAAAAAGAAATGCCGAGAAAAATACTTTAGCAAAAATGCTTCTAGTCAGCATAATGTCCGATCATTAAGAAAGCCGAGCTTTGACCAGCGTGGCTATCGTCTTTCCATCTGCTCGTCCACCCATCTCTTTTTGTGCTAGTCCCATGACCCGACCCATGTCTGCCATGGTTTTTGCGCCCGTTTCATCAATGATGGCATCAATTTTTAGTTTAATCTCATCTTCACTCAGCTGTTCGGGTAAATAGGCCTGGATATGTTCGATTTCAGATCGTTCTTTTTCAGCAAGATCATCGCGGCCTTCTTTTTCATAAATTTCTAATGATTCCTGTCGAGATTTGACCATTTTTTGAATGATCTTCAGCTCTTTGGAGTCATCCATAGCCCCACCACTACCATCTGTTTTGGCCAGGATGATTTCCGATTTTACGGCTCTAAGTGCTCTTAGTTTATCTTTGTCCTTTGATTTCATGGCCTGAACCATGTCTTTTTGAATGCGGTTTTCTAAACTCATTGGAACTTAATTGGGTAATAAAATTTACTTGAGACTCAAAGATATGCTTTTTTCAGGACACTATGATCCTCGGGCGAGCAGCTGATTGATGAGGTATTGATTCTTTTCATGCGGAGCCGCTTCGGTAGCACTGGCTATTTATTAAAATATATGCTTCAGATCTCTATGGCTTAGGATGGCCTGAAAGCTTCAATATACTTCCAGGTCGCCATTGGAATGTCCACAAATGATATAGTCTGCCATATCGATGAAAAGACCGTTACACACCACACCTGGAATTTGATTCAATTTTACTTCGAGTTCCGCCACATTTTTTATCAGTCCGAAATCCGAATCCAGGATATAATTTCCATTGTCCGTCACAAAAAAGCCGTCATCTGACTCGCGCAGTGTGGTATCAGCATCCAGTTCTTGGATATGCCCGGCTGTGACTTGCCACGCGTAGGGAACAACCTCGACCGGCACCGAAAACGACCCAAGGCGTTCTACCTTTTTGGAGTCGTCGATGATGATAAGGTATAGATCAGTAATAGCTCCCACAATTTTTTCACGCAGTAAAGCACCACCGCCACCCTTGATTAGGTTTTTGGACGGATCTACTTCATCAGCACCATCAATAGTGATGTCCAATCGGTGAACTTCATGATGGGCCATCAAGGGGATATGCAATGATTTCGCGAGCTCTTCAGAGGCTTGGGATGTCGGGAAGCATGTAATGTTTAGTCCTTCTTTTACTTTAGTTCCCAAAGCATGTATTGCATAGAAGGCTGTAGACCCGGTTCCCAGGCCGATTTTCATGCCAGGTTTTACATATTCGGCAGCTTTTTTACCAGCTAGTTCTTTCGGATTCAGATTATTCATTGCGCATAATGTTTGAGAAAACAAAGGTACTTAAAATTTCATTGTAGCGGCGGGTTAGTTTCTTTTTTCAACCGCCGGAGGTTCAGGGACCGCTGGGGGACTATCGGCGATAGCTTTGAGCAGATATCCCACAGCAGCTTTGAGCTGTGGATCATTCCCCCGGGCTAGCGCACTGGGATCTTCGGGAATGTAAATGTCCGGTTCTACACCATGGCCCTCCGGGAACCAGGTCTGATCGGGATTGTACATTCTGAATGTCGGTGCAGTTACGCTACCGCCATCCACGAGAGTAGGGGTTCCTGTAATCCCGATCAGCCCACCCCAGGTTTTGGTGCCGATCAGTGGTCCAATTCCGGCTTTTCGAAAGTAATCCGGAAAGGCATCACCACCGGAACCTGACCAGCCATTGATTAACATAGCCTTTGGACCAAAATGCGCAGTTGGAGGCCAGGACCAGGTCGCTCCGTCCCGTACATCCCAATAAGCCAATGCCGGTCGGTTGAGCAATTCTATAAACCGATCGGGAATCTGTCCTCCATTATTGAACCGTTCGTCGATCACCAGGGCTTTTTTGTTGATTTGGCCATAAAACATACGCACCAATTCTTTTTGGCCATCCAGACCGGTACTTGGCACATACACATACCCAATCTGCCCGTCAGAAGCCTCATCGACATATTTTCTATTTTGTTCTATCCAAGCCAGATTTCGTAGCCGTGTTTCGGAGGCCATGGTGTTGACGTAAACTGTATTACGGTGGGTGCCGGATGCATCATCGCTGATGACCAGTGCCACTGTTTTTCCGGCTAATCCTTCAAATGCGGCATATGGATTTTTGAATTGTGCCAGCTCCAGGCCGTTAACTTCCAATATGTATTGACCTTCTTTCACGCCGATTCCCGGTGCATCAAGCGGAGACCGTACTTCGGTATCCCAGGCGGCCGGACGGATTATCTTTGCAATTTTGTATGCACCCTGATCCATTGACCAGTTAATGCCGAGATACCCTACCGGAGTATTCTTTGATTCTTCCGTGTCGCCCCCGCTTCGATAGGTGTGTGAAGCATTTAATTCCCCGATTAGTTCGCCGATCAGGTAATTTAGGTCGGTTCTGGAATGTGCATGCTCCACCAGATTGCCATATTTGGCTTTCATCTCATCCCAGTCCACACCGTGAAGATTTTGATCATAAAAATAGTCTCGTTCGATGCGCCAGACATCGTTAAATATTTGTTTCCATTCCTTTTTAGGATCCACCCATGTCTGGATTTGATCCAACGGCACTATTTTTTCTAGTTTTTTTCCTTTACCGGGAGCTATGAATCCCATTTTTCCTCGGGTCCCCGTAAGGATTTTCTGGTGATCTGCCGTGAATTGATAAAAACTAATTCCGGAAATTACAGTTTCTTCTTTTTTGTCTTTAAGGTCAAAATATTGTAAGCGGGTCTTTCCATCGATTTCGCCTTTGACAGGTCGGCGCAGGTAATACACTTTATTATCTGTCAAATAAGGATGGGAGATATTTCCGGGTGCCAGTGGAAGGATGATCATTCGAGATTCCATGCCTTCAAAATCAATCCGGAGCTGGTCTTTGGTGGTATCCTGGTCGATGGAATCCTTTTTCTTTTCTTTGGTTGTGCTGGTATTGATCGTTACAGAATCGTTTTCAGCCAGGAACGGTGACCTCTCTTCTTTATCCAATGGAATGAGTGCAATCTGACTGCTGTTAACATAAACCCAGGAATTGTCAAATGAGCTGTATTGGGGTGAGAATCGTTGATTGGTCTGGAGTACCAAGAATTTATTATCCGTTGAAAAAGCGGGTTGGGTACAATTGTAAAAGCCAGAAGTCACCTGGTGTTTTTTTTGTTTTTTGGTGTCATAAATAAAAATGGCATTTTGCCGATTGGTTAGCCCCCGGTCATAAACCAGGTATCTGCTGTCACCGGACCAGCTTATTTTAAAATTATCCAAGGCACCCTGGAATAAATAAAGCCCTTGGTCTATGCGGTGAATCTGATTTGTTTCTGTGTCGATCCAATGCAGAACCATGTCCTGGCCGATCCAGGCTAGTTTTTTACTATCGGGGGACCAGAATGGTTGGTATTTAAATCCTGTTTTAAAATGAGTGAGTGAAGTTGTTTCATTGCCTTGATGATCGGCGATCATGAGTTGATACTCCCCGCTTTGATCACTCCAATAGGCCCATTTGGAACCGTCCGGACTCCAGGCCGGATAACGCTCAGCACTGCCGGAAGAAGAGGTCATGTTTCGTACTGCGCCTTTTTCGGCCGGCAGGGTGAATATATCGCCCCGGGCTTCGACCAGAACGCGATTTCCATCCGGAGATGGAGATACGTTTTGCAACAAGGCTGAAACATTTTTTAGTTGAGGCCTGGTATTAATAAAATCATCAACAATGGTGATATCCACCTTATTATAACGGTGTGTGTGAAGATCCAGCAAATAAATACTTCCACCGGCCTCAAATACAATATCGTCTGGTCCCAGTGCTGGCAAATGTATGTCATAGTCCCGGAATTCTGTAATCTGTTTGTGCTTCTTTGTGTCGGTATCGTAGGCCCATATATTCGCCCGTTTGTGTTGGCCGCGATCCGACAGGTAATAAATGGTATTCTCATGCCACATAGGCAGTTCGTCATTGTGATCACTACGAGTGATGTTCTCCGAGGTGTAGTTGTTCCGGTCAAAAATGAAAATGTCTGCAGCCATGCCGCCCCGGTACCGCTTCCAGGTGCGTGTGATTCGGCTTTTGTAGGTGAATGCCAGGTTTTTTCCATCGGGAGAGAAGGAACCGAACTCGGCGTGTTCCAACGCTAGTGGAATGGGAAGACTGCCTTCAGCAGAAACTCTGAAAAACTGGTTGTATCGTTGTTTGCCACTGTACCGCGACGAAGCGAATAAAAGACTATCACCGGACGGGTACCACTCTACCACCCGATCAGACATACCGTGGTGGGTCAGGCGCTGCGGATTCCCACCGTGGGTATTTATAGTGTAGATGTCCGTATTTCCGTCGTAGTTGGCTGAAAAGGCAATTTGGTGGCCATCCGGAGAAAAGCGGGGGTAGGTTTCCGGACCCTCTGGAGAGCTTAATCGATACGCCTGACCACCGGTTTTTGATACCAGCCACAAATCGTTTGCAAAACTAAATACGATGTGTTCAGCTGATACATCCGGGTACCGGTAGATGTGGTCTTGGGCTGTAGCCGATGATGCTGCCAGGTATAGAGCTGCTACAATGTGGAAAATAAAAAGGCAGTGTGAATAGAGGTTCTTGGTTTTCATATGATAAGGTGATTTAAATGAGCTTGCATTTCGTATCTTTGACGGGCTATTGAAAAATTGTGGTGCGTGTTATAAAATATTGTATTTTCATATTTGCTCTAATCCCGCATCCTGTCCTTGCCTCAATGTCGTGTCAAAAATCAACAAACCTCCCTCAAGAATATTCGGTGATACTGAATTAATAGACCCGGAAGGCTGATTTCGATGTATATCATAACCTGTGAGTGTGTAAACACCACTACAGACTACACAACTATTTTATTTTATCCAACCGATCCCTTCGTCGTTAATATATCCGAAGCCCATAGTGCATAAAATGTGGCAAACACACATTTATCTTGTCTACCGGCCCATGTGTACGAGCAAGACTGAAATGTCAGCGGGTGAAACGCCCGAAATCCGGCTCGCTTGACCGATATTCATGGGTTTTGAAGCCATTAGTTTTTCACGTCCTTCCATGGATAGGGAGGATATTTTGTGATAATCTACGTTTTCACCCAGACTGACTTCTTCCAGTCGCTTGTGTTTTTGGGCCTGCTCCAATTCTTTTTTGATGTATCCACTGTATTTCATTTCGATTTCTGCACTATTGATGGCTTCTTCGCTTTCTTGATTCAAAAAATCATCCAACGGATTCAAATAGGGGCGTAGGTCTTCAAAATGAACATTGGGCCGAAGAATAAGCGTTTCCAGTTTAATTTTTTGAGGTAATGGTGAACTGTTAATGGTCTCCAGGTAGGGATTAATCAGTCCGGGTTCCACACTAAAGTCGCGTGCAAAATGCTCAATCCTGGAAATAGCGTCCAGTTTTTGTCGGGTCTGCGCCATGCGCTCCTCCATGCCTTGCATACCTAAAGCTGCTACTTTGGGCGTTAATCGGATATCAGCATTGTCTTGTCTGAGTAAAATACGGAATTCAGCTCTGCTGGTAAACATGCGATAGGGTTCATCGGTTCCCTTGTTGACCAGATCATCAATTAACACACCGATGTAGCTGTCGTAGCGGGTTAATACAAAAGGTTCTTCTTCCTGTATTTTGAGATGAGCATTAATCCCTGCCATAAGGCCTTGGCCGCCAGCTTCTTCATAGCCGGTGGTGCCATTGATTTGTCCGGCGAAGAAAAGATTTGAAATGCGTTTGGTTTCGAGATTGTGTTTAAGCTGTTGAGGTGGAAAGAAGTCATATTCAATGGCGTAGCCCGGTCGAAACATTTTAACATCCTCGAATCCCTCTATTTTTTTCAGTGCTTTATATTGTACATCTTCCGGTAAGGAGGATGAAAATCCATTAACATAGATTTCGCAGGTATGTCGTCCTTCCGGTTCTATAAATAACTGATGTCGGTTCCGGTCAGCAAACCGATCTATTTTATCTTCAATGGACGGACAATATCTGGGGCCAATGCCTCTGATGCGACCGTTGAACATGGGGGAATCCTTAAAGCCTTTTTTTAATTCATCGTGTACCTCCGATGAGGTATAAGTGATGTGGCAGGGGATTTGATTTTTCAGGACGGGGGTTTGTGTGAAAGAGAATTTATTAGGATGTTCATCTCCGGGTTGTATTTCCATGCGATCCCAGTGCAATGAACGGCCATCTACCCGGGGCGGAGTCCCTGTCTTCATGCGACCGCTCTCAAATCCGAGTTCTTCCAACTGGGCAGTAATCCCTTTGGCTGCGCGTTCTCCGGCACGGCCGCCCCCCATTTTTTTTGCGCCTATATGGATGAGTCCGTTGAGAAAGGTACCATTGGTGAGAATGACTGTTTTTGATGGAATTTCCAGGCCCAGCGAGGTCCGCACCCCATAGACTCGGTTGTCCCGAACTATTAATCCGGTGACCATTTCCTGCCAAAAATCAATCAATGGGTGACTTTCCAGCATTTGACGCCATTTGGAGGC
Source organism: Membranihabitans marinus (assembly GCF_019802045.1). Taxonomy (GTDB): domain Bacteria; phylum Bacteroidota; class Bacteroidia; order Chitinophagales; family Saprospiraceae; genus Membranihabitans; species Membranihabitans marinus_A. The sequence continues at coordinate 156,773 of NZ_JAHVHU010000015.1, forward strand.
AAATTCCATGCGGTCTGATTGAGCCCGTGGACTCCACATAGCGGGCCCTTTGGATCTGTTGAGCATACGAAACTGAATCATGGTATGGTCTGTAACAATCCCTGTATAGCCATTCATAGCATCCATTTCCCGGACAATCTGGCCTTTGGCGATCCCGCCGATGGCGGGATTGCAGGACATCTGGGCTATGGTGTTCATGTTCATGGTGACCAACATAACCTTTGATCCCATGTTGGCTGCAGCTACAGCTGCTTCGCAACCAGAGTGACCTCCACCGACGACAATTACATCATATTCTGCAAACATAGGTATTCTATACTATTGATAATGAACTGCAAAAATACGGTTTTTTGAAGATATTATCGATAAAATTGAGATTCTATTTCGACATATTAAAAATTATAATAATGTGTAATTATCGTGTGATATGGTCGATATCTTGATTTGAAATGTTAAAAAAGATATTTAACGTTTTTAGATGGGTGTAATATTGGCCATTAATGTCAACTTATTATACCTTTGTGCAGTGACGGAAGACGAGTGTAATAAGCAAAGGTGTGCACCCGGCGCGTACGCTAAAAAGTTTTTCCAGGGAGGAGTTTGAAGATATCAAATTTCTTCTATATGATTAAATATCTAAAACCAGTGATATGTATTGCGTTGTTTTTAATGGTATTTAATTCTGAAATAAAAAATATATGAATTTTTGCATTAAATATTTTTTAGTTTGATGTTTTATGTCTAAATTTATTCCCTGTGACGGAACAGGTGGTCTGTTTTCGGAGCGAGAATTAGAAATTAGACATGTTATTGTCCCATTTTAAAACCAAAAACTGTTGATGAGAAGACCCTTACTTTTACCATTAATTTTGCGGGTAGTTAATTCAATAAGAAGCGCTGAGCAAGCTTTTTCTAAGGAGAAAGGTTTGTTTGGTTTTTTGTAATTTGGAATTATTGTTTATTTATTTTATTTACATAACTTATTTTAAGAACCGATTGTTTAATCAACCAAAACTAGAACTCATGAAAAAGACGAATTTTACAACAATTCAGCCATCGTGGTGTCTGGGCTCAAACTGGCTCAAGGGCATAGTCCCCTTGCTCGCCTTGTTTGTGCTCGCGCTGCCGATGCAAACCCAGGCGCAGCAAGCGCCAAACTGCTCCAACTTCTCTCCTGCCATTGATGAAAGTGGCGATATTGAAGTTGGTGCCGATGATTATGTCACCAACCACGCAGGGGTGACTTACCCTGTGACAGTTACTGTTTACAACCAGTGGGGTGGGGTGTTGTCTGGCTTCCCTGTGGAGCTGGCTGATGCTGATGCTACGCACACATGGAATGTATGTAGTTACCTTGGTAAAAACCTGGACTACTCAGTTCGGAACGACGTAGGGAATTGTACGCAAGGGGTTATTAACCTCAATGGTACACCTGGCGTGGTCCTGACTTCTGCTTTGGGAACCAAAGTTACAGGACCTCATGTGACAGATAATAAAATTAATGTGTATTGCGGAAGCATTCCTGCGCCATCTATGCACGTGCCGACAGCAAGTGCTCCTTGCGGTGGAAGCGCGACTGCTCCGAAAGTACAGCCGGATTGGGTGATGATGCCCAATGCGTGTGGCGAAGGCGATACAGCGAAAGTCATCTGGAGAACTTGGGAGTCGTACGATAAGAATGGTCAGTTGACTACGCTTACTGATACGATTGTCGTATTCCGATTGCCGGAATTGACACCGGAAGCTTTCCTGGCGAATGCTGAAGATTCTTTCTTCTGCGAGCTGGAGCCTGTAGTGGACGAAGGCGACGCTTTGAAGCGTTATGCAGCCTGGAAGCAGCCTGTAGGTATTCATGATTATGAGTACGCGCATTCCAAATTGGGTGGTGTGATCTATGATCTGCCATTGACAGTAATAGAAGCTGGTCTGGATCACGCGTGGGACCAGGGACCGAAAATATTTGCTGAGTACTTAGAGTGTGTGATTCTGCAAAAAGCAGATGGTACGCAAGTAACCATTAAAGACATCATTACTGGCGATTACGGTGATGATGTAATAGCAAATGCAACTCCAGAACAAATAGGTTATGGTTTGCTTCACGAAATTCTTGAAGGCGGTGTATCGCCAACTTCTTGGAACTATGGAGGTACGAACTATACTTTTGTACCTTACTTGTTGTTGGAGGAAGGTGATTTAGTCTTATCTGAAGGTGGAACCTTTGTTAAGGTGGATTCGAAGTGGTTCTATAATGGTCACGGTAACAGTCCTTTCTGGTTCTCCGGAGGCTGGCCTTCCATCTATGGAAGCGGTGACTGTGTGAGCTATTGCGATGTAGGAGCAGGTGAAAAGTTCGATTGCGTACGTGTGCTCGTGCCTGGTTTGACCATCGCAGAAGGGATTTCTACGAATCCTGAGCTTTGTCAGGATATTTGCTTGAAAGAAGGTGTACACTGCGGTATTCAGATCCGTCAGGAATCTGCGGACTGGTCTGGAAGCTGTCCTCAGACACGTGGTTTGGACACGTATGTAACACAGACGTGCTGGGCTACTACGCCTAATTCTTGTGCAATTCAATCTGAGATACCAAGCGAAGCTGTAGTAGATTATGACGCGACTGATAAGTCGATCAAGATTCACATCAGCGAATGGCAGACACTTGTTGACACCATGGGACCAATCTTTGACTTCTGCTACCCGGCTGACTGGGATCAGGAAGAGATTCAGGAATCTATCCGTGACGGTGTACAATATGGAGGTGCAGCTGAATGGGAATTTAGTAACCCAACGACCTACCGAGTAGGAACACATGAGTGTGCTGCTGAAGTATATGTACCATCTGTACAGGTGGTTGATAACTGCAGTGGTGTTCATGCTGTGAAAGCGATGGTCGAAGTACAAGGTGGAACTCGTGCCGTAGCACTTGAGTTGACCAATACCGAGACGAAAACATTGGCTAGTGGAGAAGAATGTATCGTATATACTTACTCGCACACGGCTGATCCAATCACGATCCCTTTCAGTGGATGTGATGGTGAATTGACTGAAGTAGTATATGAAGCTGCAGATAACTGCTGGAATCAAAGCACATGGAGCAAATTCATCCGTGTAACAGACGATGTACCTCCGACAGTAGTTGTAGATCGCAACCTGAATGTAACCTTGGCTGACAAGATTGCGTGGGTTCCTGCGGTTAACTGGGACGAAGGAAGCTGGGACAACTGTGCGATCGATCTTCGATTGGGACGACGCAGTGACTGGTGGACGGAGACAGCCATGGTTGATCTTTGTGCTGAGCTAGGTCCGAATGCACCGTATGACAACTGGGTTGACCTGTTGGATGACCTGGGTGTAGACC
>NZ_JAHVHU010000016.1 GCF_019802045.1 Membranihabitans marinus
GAAGTGGCTGGAATAAAATTTATAACCAATTGTACATTTATTTTGAAGATCGAATAAAATAAATCATTTTTGAAACTATTGATTCCCTATGATTCATACACAAAATTCTGCATAGGCTCCTTCTCTTTCCGAACCGCCAAATCCACAGCTGGTGGTATATCTCTGTATGGGCATGTCCTGGATCTCTCTCCGTTGTGTCACGCTCTGGTTACTGGTTGTTGCGGATGCTACGGACGCCGATTAGGTATTATGATATGAATTTCTTCCATAGACTTCGTATCTTGCATGAATATGTGGCCTACCCTAGTTAGACTTCCAAAATGATATTCGAACTCTTTAAGGAAAATATTGACTTCAATAGTTACTTCATTAACCAGTTAACTCTATCGTCAACTCTTTTGGGGCTTTTAATTGCAACTGGAACATTCATTCTGCAAAGCGGTTTTTCCTCTTTTAAATACAGTCGGTCAATGTTCTTAAAATATTATGTTAGGTTATCAAAAATCCTTTTTTTACTGCTGGCATACAACATAATAATGTCCTTGGTTTACCTATATTTTCGAACTTCTGAGATAGGTGCTTTTTATCTTCATATCTTTTTTAGTGCGGTGTTCATTAAGTATATTTTAGATTTCTATTCACATAAAGGATACATTTTTACCATTTTCTCGACTACAAAGTTCAATCCCAGAAAAAGTAGATTTAGAAAGTACCTGAGGTATGTTTTTAATCTTGGATTATCCCAAATGGTTTTCATTTTGATCATTTTGACAATTATCATTTATTACCCGATCAGTTTAGGCAAGCTTGGAGGGTTTTCACCTATTCAGGGATTTGCATCTACGCTTATAGCTTTTATATTTATTGTCATTGCAATTATCCGATTATTGCCGCAGTTTTTTTACTTTTCTGAACAAGAATATATGCACAAGGAAAATCACGAGCTTTCGAAAGAATTTGAAACCGACATTTCAAAGGAACTCATCATCCTGAAAGAAACTCTAATAAAAAATGGACGCGATGAATTATTGACACGGCAGCAATTTGATGCTCTAAATGGCGAAATACTGGTTAAACTAACCGATAAAAAAGAAGAAGCTTTTTTTGTAATTAACATTTGGACAAAGTCCTCAGATATTGAAATGATTGTTCGTGAATTAGAAAGATATTCATACGAATTCTTTAATGATCTAAATGGACTTCATATTGATATTAACTCGTTCGTTCTCTCATATTTCGTCCAAATTGAAGGTGTAGAATCACCTGCAAATTATTTCGTCAGATCCAAAAGAACCGAACTGAATGAACTATTGAGAAATGTTTCTAATCCAAAAGAGTTTATTGAACAGTTAAAGAACAAGGTGATCGATGAACTTTTTCGGAGTGTATAAAAAGCAGCTAACAATGAAACCCAGTGGTATGGACAAGTCCTGTCCATACGCAGTATGGGAGTACTCTTTCCTGGCTTTGACACGGACAAGGTTTGGTTGTTATGGACGCTCAACAGCGGCTTTATCTCATTTTTCTCCAGAACGTGTGCCACCTCAACGGAATTCTTCGTATCTTGTTGAAATACAATACATATCCAAGGGAGTTTGTGCCTACATGTGAAACGACAGACAATAGACTGTGAAATTTAGTCCATACATATACGAACCTAACAAAAGTATTGATGTCTACAAGGAATCAGAAAAATTCTTTGAGGCCAATCCGAAAATAAAACAACGCATCGAAGAATTAGGTTGGGTTTATCATACTGTTGGAATGATTATTCCTCAAAATTCTGAAAATTTATGGTCAGGTCATTATTTACCATTTAAGGATTCCTGGGAAGAACTTCATGTGTCATTCACACAAGTTTGCTTCGGACTTTACAAACAAGCATTTGTTTCATTAAGAAGTGGATTAGAATTAGGGATGTTATCAGTTTATTTTAACATCAATGATGATGGTCATAATGCTGTTAAAACATGGCTTGACTCAAAAGCTGATACACCAAGAACCAAAAATATTTGGAAAATATTAAGACAAAATAATAACATTAAAAAGTTTGATGAAAAGCACAACTTGAAGCAAGTACATAAAGACCTTGGTTATCTTCATAACTATGTGCATACCAAAGGGGCCAAGCATTCCAACAGAATGGGATTACTGAAAAATAATTTTCAGACTTTTGAAGAAAAGTTAATTTCAAAATGGTTGAAATCGTACGCAGAAATAATTTCATTAGTCAGTACTCTTCACCTTTTAAAATATCCTATTTCAGTCATTCGATTTGATTACAGTAAAAAATTTGGGATAGACATCCCAGGTTTTGGAGGCCTGGAAGAATATAACATTGATAAAATCGCTTCAATATTGCCCGACAAATACTTGGAAGATATTGAACTTTTAGCCAATGAAGATCCATCAACACAAGAGACCATTAAAGAAATCAGCTCATTTCCTGATATGACGGATGAACAAGTAGAAGAACAAATAATCAACTTAGAAAAAATGTTGATTGAAGATGGGGAGGGATTTACAAAGTGGTTGGAGAATCAAGAAAGATTTCTCAAATCACCAGGACAAAGTGAATTTGACGAGAAGATGAACAAAAGAATTGAATTGCTAAGGCAATGGGCGACTGAAAATGACTTTTTAGAGTCAAAAGCAAAAAGGCTTGGGTGGGAAAGGTGATACTTGACATAAAATAAACATTATTACATAATATCGCCTATAGCAAATACGGGTTGATTACTTTTACGTTTTCTTGTTTCACTAAACGACCAATTTCTTAAAATCAATGACCGAAAACCAGCAAGCACGACAGAAACTTCAGGATGAACTCCGAAAACTATTCCAGTTTGATGTGTCTGATCTCGATTTTGGAATTTACCGTATTCTAAACCGCAAAAAAGACCAGATCGAGCAATTTATTGAAAAGGATCTACTCGATGCGATAAAAGAGGGGTTAAAAGAATATCAGCAGCAGGACGCTTCACAGCTTGATGCTATTAAGCAACAGATTATTGAAAACCTTTCGGATGATGCTTTTGACAAGCAGGGTAAATTGGTGAAATATGAGAATACCAGGCTCGGTAAAGATTATCTGGAAGCCTTCGAAAAAGCGGGGAAAGAGGAAATTGGAGCAGATACCGAAAAGAAGATTTACAACGACCTGTTCACCTTTTTCTCGCGGTATTACGATAATGGTGATTTCCTTTCCAAGCGTCGCATTAGTACCAGAGATTCCAAATATGCTGTGCCGTATAATGGGGAAGAAGTATTGCTGCACTGGGCCAATAAAGATCAGTACTATATTAAATCAGGGGAACAGTTTACCAGCTTTAAGTTTGATCTGGATGGAAGTGATAAATCGGTATGGTTTAAGGTGGCTCAGGCAGAAACGGAAAAGGATAATGTAAAGGAGGAAGAAGCTCGTTCTTTTGTGCTCCGTCCGCAAAACCCCATTGAGGTTGATGGGGATGAGCTCACCCTTTGGTTTGAATATCGTCCCCTTGCGCATGAAGAAGAAGCACGATGGCTGAACCTGTATAAAAAGGTGGAGAATCCCCGCAAAACGGTGGATCGCTCTGTACTGTGCATAGCTTACAATGAGTTTGTTCTAAACGAAGTAGGTAAAGAATGGCGAGTTCTTTTGTCGCGTATTCCAATAAACAAAGACCGGTCCATTCTGTACCAAAAGCTAAACCACTATACCGGTAAAAACACCACCGATTATTTTATCCATAAAAACCTGAAGTCTTTTCTGGAGCGGGAGCTGGAGTATTATCTGAAAAACGAGGTGATACGGGTAGATGACGTTATAGCTGACCAAAGCCAGCAGGCGATGGAAGTGGCTTTAACCCGAGCAAAAGTAGTGCGACATATTGGTCAAGAGATCATTGCTTTTCTCAGCCAGATTGAAAACTTCCAAAAAAAGTTGTTTGAGAAGCGAAAGTTTGTGGTGGATACCCACTACTGCTTTACGCTGGATATGGTTCCGGAGGAGGTATACGACACCATTTTAGAAAATGACGAACAGTTACAATCCTGGGAAGAGCTGTATGCAATGGAAAAATGGGGTGGTGAATTGGAATGGGATGGGGAATGGACGATACCATTTATGAAAGAGCATCCCTATATGATGGTAGATACCCGGTTTTTTGATGAAGATTTTAAATACAGGCTTCTTGAATCATTTGAAAATCTTACTGATGAGGTAGAGGGTTTGATGATTAATTCTGAAAATTTTCAAGCTTTAAATTTACTTAGAAGCAAATACCAGAATAAAATAAGGTGCACTTATATTGACCCTCCATACAATACTGGTCAGGACGGTTTTAATTATAAAGATAATTATCAGCATTCAAGTTGGCTTTCTTTTTTAAATGATAGGTTTCTCTTAGGTAGAAAATTAAATATGAAGGAAGGTGTCTTTTTAGCTTCTATAGACGATAATGAAGTTAATCGATTTAGAAGTTTATTACAAGAATATTTAGGTGAGGACGGTTTTTTAGGTTCTTTTGTATGGAAAAGAAGAATTACCTCAAGCCTCGCTCAATCTTGGTTGTCTACAGATCATGAGTATGTATTAGTATATTCAAAAGATGCATCTGCTGTTAATATACTTGGTGATGAAAAAGATAAAAGTAAATATAGCAGAGTAGATAAAGATGACAGAAAATATGCAAGTATGCCTCTCACCGTTGGTATGAATAGATATCAACGACCTAATCAGTGGTATGCTTTGATTGATCCCAAGAGTGGAAGCGAGTACTGGCCACCAAAAAATAGGGTCTGGTGTTATTACCCACCCACAATGGAAGAAAAAATAGAGAACGATTATATAATTTGGCCAGATGATTTTCCTGACTCGAGAATGACAGCTCCAAGACTCAAAGCATACGAAGATGAAGCTCAACGGGATAGGAAACCTGTTTCTACATGGATAGGCGAGGTTAGTCAGAAAGAGAATGATGATAATATCACACAGCTCAAAAGTGGACGAAATGAAGAAGGAACAAAGTGGCTAAACAAACTTTTTACAAGAGCTGAAACAGTTTATCCCAAACCGGTTTCATTATTAAAAACCTTGGTAGGGCAATTCGCATATTTAGATCATGATATTATTTTAGATTATTATGCAGGATCTGGAACTACTGGGCATGCTATTTTGGAGCTGAATAAAAAAGATGGAATAAAAAGAAAATATATTTTATTGGAATTTGGTGATTTCTTTGAAGAGATATTAGTAAACAGATTAAAGAAGATTGTGTTTTCGAATAATTGGAAAGAGGGTATTCCTCAAGATAAAGAAGGCCAATCTCACGCTTTCAAATATCATTTTTTAGAATCGTATGAAGATGCTTTGAATAATATTGACTTCAAAAATCCGGAAGACACCCAGCTGGTGATGGAATTTGACGATTACATGCTCCACTATATGCTGGATTTTGAAACGGAAGGCGTAAGTGCCACTCTGCTCAAAGAAGAAGCCTTTGACACGCCCTTTGACTACCAGTTAAACATTCAGCGGGGTCACGGCTCACCTCAATCTGAAACGGTGGATATGGTGGAGACCTTTCACTATCTTATTGGGCTGTGGGTGCAAACCCTGCGTAAGTATGAGCACCAAGACCGGAAGTATGTGGTAAGCAAAGGACAAATTCGGGATGAAGATGCCATTGAAGAGGTGTGCATAATCTGGCGTAAAACGAAAAATTTAAACTTGGAAGAAGAAGCAGAATGGATACAGGAAACCATACTCGACAACCAAACTTTTGACCGTATCTATATCAACGGCCTCAATAAGGTGAAGAATGCAGAACCCACTGAGCTTATATTCCGTGAAAAAATGTTTGAGGAGCTATCATGAAATTCGAGAAACGACTATCACTGACCGGCTACCTTAGAAAAACTTTTGGAGTGTCCGACATTCACGACAAAAGCAGCGTAAAGGCCTACTACAAACGGTTTAAAGAAGATGCCTCCGGATCTGCTTACGACGCCAGCGGAATAAGCAAGGTATGTAACATTCTAAAAATCATTCCCCGTGTTACCATACCGCAGGAAAAGCTGCTGGAATACGACCGTAATATTCGCGTTCATTTGGAAAAGATCAATAAAAACAGGGCAACCAAAGATCAAATCGTATTTAAGTATTTTCAGTTTCTGGCCGGCTTTTATACGGAGTATTATCTCGACCGGGTAACCGATGATAAGACCGCTTTCCTGGACGAACTCAATGCCTTCGTAGCGGAACAAAAGAAAAACAACGCTTCCAAAGTTCAATACACCGAATTTGAGGAATCCGATCTCAAAAAACTGGCGTATTGGATGGCTACCGGCAGCGGTAAAACGCTCATTCTTCATCTTAACTATTATCAGTTTCAGCACTACATGCCACGGTTGGATGAAGCTCCGGATAATATTTTGTTGATCACTCCCAATGCCGGGCTTACGAGCCAACATCAGAAAGAATTGGATAGGAGCGGAATTCCCAATTTGTATTACCTTGATGAAACCGGAGCAATGGGGATCAAACCCGAAAGCATAAAGCTCATCGAAATCACCAAACTGACCGATGAGAAAAAAGGAGATGGAGACAGCATTGAAGTATCCGCTTTTGAAGGGAATAATCTGATTTTTGTGGATGAAGGTCATAAAGGTTCAGGCACCGAAGATTCAAAATGGATGGCCCGGAGAAAAGCTATTTCCGAGGACGGATTTACCTTTGAATACAGCGCTACCTTTGGTCAGTCCCTAAACAAAGCGGCCGCTTCAGTTCAGGATGAATACGGAAAAGCGATTGCATTTGATTATGCCTATCCCCGCTTTTATGAAGATGGCTACGGTAAAAATTACCAAATATTAAACCTGAAAAAGAAGCAGCATTTTGATGATACAGATCAGCGTCATGTTTATCTGATGGCGAATCTGCTCAGCTTTTATGAACAGAAATTTGTGTATAAGCAGGACGCAGAGGTCCTTTACAAGACATGGAATCTCCATGATCCTTTGCTCACATTTATTGGTCACAGCGTACAGGCCGGTAAGACGAAATCGAGTCTTGCCATGGATGAAAAACGTACCGTTTCCGATGTGCAGAAAATCGTTTTGTTTTTGAATCTTGTGCTTCAAAATGAAAACGATTGGGTCATAAATATGATTCAGGATTTGTTAAGTGGAAAGTCAGGCATTCCCGGACCGGAAGATTCCGATATTTTTGAGAATAGTTTCACTGTACTCAAAGAAAGATTTACTGACAAGACCACAGAGATTTATGCTGATCTGCTGGAAACGGTCTTCCATGTAAAAGCTTCAGCACCTTTAAAATTGAATAACATTAAATCAGCAGCGGGTGAAATTGGTTTAAGAGCCGGTAACAGTGAGCATTATTTCGGTGTAATTAACATTGGTGAAGACAGTGTGTTTCTACAATTTGTGGAAGAAAATCTCCCGGATTTAATAGTAGAGGAGGGGGACACCTTTCAAGGTTCTCTGTTCCACCAAATCAACAAACAACACGCACCCATAAACATGCTTATTGGTTCCCGGAAATTCATAGAAGGTTGGAGTTCATGGCGGGTAGCCAATATGGGACTCATGAACATTGGGAAAAGTGAAGGTCCTCAAATCATACAGTTGTTTGGTCGGGGTGTTCGTCTGCTCGGAAAAGACCGCAGTCTGATGCGTTCATCAGAGATGACCAATATTCCAAAACCTGATCATATTGAGCTGCTTGAAACGCTTCAGATATTTGGGTTGCAGGCTAACTATATGGAACAGTTCCGTAAATACCTCCGAGAAGAAGGAATTGATGTGGAAGAGCGAGTGAATATCAACCTGAAGATTCAATTTCCAAACTCATTTGAAAACAAAGGGTTATTGGTTATAAAGCCGAAAATCAGAGATGAATTTCAGGATGTGGTAAAACTTGTATTAGACAATGATGAAAAGATCAAACCCAGGATTGATTTAAAAAGCACCATTGAAGTGGAAGCCTCTGGGGATCGTGTGGAAGACCGCCCGGTGGCTGAAGAAACTGAATATACTAAGTTCGTTAGTAGTGACCATTTATCCTTATTGAATTTTGAGCGGTTATACCGGGAAGCATGGCACTATCGAAGCCAAAAAGGTTATCGGAATCTTTCATTCAATGCCAACAACCTAAGAGCCATCCTTGTAGACCGACTGTATGAACTATACTGCGATGAAGATTTACTGAAAATTAATAGCTTTGCTGATATTAAGCGACTGGAAGAAATTTCCCTGATTATCCTTCGTAAATATATGGATAGTTGGTATAAACGAAGGCAACAAGAATGGGAATACACCCAATTGGAATACCACCCTTTTAGGGAGAACGATAAAAATATTCCCAACTATGCGGAGGATAAGCAGGGTTATCAGCTTCGCGTTAAGAAAACCGCTGTTGATAAAATTCAGCAGGAAATTGAAACCTTATTCAGTGATCCGGAAGTCTTTGAGAAGGATGTATTCAAAGATAGAGATGGGAATATACCCCGCATCTATTTTGACCGGCATATTTACCTGCCATTACTCATCGAAGACCAGAAGAATGTGATACAGTCCACACCCCCGGGACTTAATCCTGGCGAGTGGGAATTTTTAAAAGATATGAAGAAGTACTTTCAAAGCCCGGATGCTGAAAAGCTTTTTGAAGGATATGAAATATTTGTATTACGTAATCAGTCCCGTGGGCATGGGATTGGGTTTCTTTTAGATGAAGAGCGTTATTTCCCTGACTTTATCGTATGGGTTAAAAATGAGGATAAACAGCACATTTGCTTCATAGACCCGAAAGGTCTTCAGCACCAGATCAATGTGAAGGAAAATAATAAAGTACAGTTCTCAAAAGATATAAAGACTTACGAAAAGCAGCTCAATGAGAAACGAGGAAATGATCAGGTTCAACTTCATTCGTTTATTATCTCCCAAACGGATTTGGATGAGGTAAAAAGGAATAATGCCATTCATTCTGTAAGAGAACTGAATAGCATTAATGTTTTCTTCCCGGAGCAGGATGGGTATGTGGACAGCTTATTCAGGAATGTGTTAGGGTACTATAAGGAAAATGCCCGTAACACTTACAGTCTTTAAAAATGGAATTTTTTTTGTGTAATCATTAAACCATTCTGAATGCCAACAAAAGGATAAAAGTTAGTAGACGAGTTAACCGGAGATACCATAGAGTTTCTTGAGACTTCAACAGACACTAACTGAGAAAGAGTGACTATGAAAGTGACACTTATAAGTAAAGAATCAACAATGGATGACCATATTCATATTCTGCAGGATGAATCATTTAAAATATTGTCTGGCAGAATGACTTATTTCTTGGACGGAGAACAATACTATCTAAATGCCGGAGAAGAAGTTGTTTTGCCAAAAAATAAAGCTCATAATCATTATAATGCAGATCATGAACCAGTCGAATTTATTCAAACCATATCACCAGGAATAGACATAGATTATTTTATATAAAATCTATTTGGAATGATTAACGATGGTAAAGTAAGGGTGGAGAATTACCTTTTTTGCAGACTATGGTAACTGGGAAATATTTGGAAAGTCCCTCCAGGCTTGCATCCATCCCTATAGGTCCGCAAAACGTATTGATTAAAAGACTTGGCCCATGGGCCAGACAATTGGGCTATGGAGCCATCTATAAAAAATACACTGGAGTAGAAAAATAATTAAATCCCCGAATAAATTATTAATCCATATATAATATCTGAGAACATTTCAAAGACACAAATTTATTAATCCAAAAATATTTGGTTATGTTTGAAAAAGCCATGCACGGGGTGTTCTGACGATTCAGGACTGAGATCATACCCGAGACTTGATTTGGATAATGCCAACGTAAGGATGCAGTCACTGGAAATAGTTCTTCTTTTTACCTCTACCATCTGCTGATCCAAAACCGTTCCTATCCAATCGAGCGGCATTTAATCACTTTAAATGAATGGAAGCGATGGAGATAAAAAAGCGGGAACAGCAACTCGTTCCTGAGAAAACGGAAACCTGGCAGGGGAGGTCGGAGTGGTTTTTTAACCGAAAGTACACCGACACCTATGAAGAATATTACGAGGGGCCGTACAAACGGGCCGAAATCTGGCAGAAAAAAATATTGGAGCAGCTGATTTCCAAAGACAAGCGAGTAAGTACTCTGCTTGAGTTTGGTTGCGGGACCACCCGGTTTACCCGATGGTGGAAAGATATCGGCATGGAAGCCACAGGGGGCGATATTTCCCCTTTTATGTTGTCTCAGGCCCTCCACCGTTTTGACGGAGATCTGGTCATGGCTGATTCGCATTACCTTCCTTTTAAAGATAATACCTTCGATGCATTGGCTTTTATTACCACCTTTGAATACTACAAGGACCCGGTAAAAGTAATCCAGGAAGCCGCCCGGGTTGGTCGGCACGGAATCATCATGGGTATGATGAACCGAAACACTCCAAAGTTGATTCGACGAAGGACGCAACAACTTTTTGGCCGGAATGAATTTTATGTGACGGCTACTTTTTATACTCCCCAGACCTTGATAAAGATCATAGATGAAGCCCTGGATGGTCGGGATTACACCATTGAATGGAAAGCAACCGGATTGCCCAAGTGGTTTCCAGTACAGAAATGGAACCTTCCCATTGGTGACTTCTTTGGTCTTTACATTCAGTTTAATGACGTATGATGGAAGAACAGACCGGGAAAATAGCGCCCTCGTTTTTTGACCATTACTTACACGGAAAACTGGGTGCAAGCCGAGCCGAAATCAGGGTAGGCCCTCAATTTGGCGTGGATGTATCGGTGATCAATTTACCGAATGGTCAGTCGATGGCTATGGCCAGTGATCCACTTTCGCTGATCCCCACGCTGGGATTGAGAGAGTCGGCCTGGCTGTCGGTTCATTTGACCGCCAATGATATAGCCACTACAAGCCATGCTCCGAGTTACGGGCAGTTTGTACTGAACTTGCCAGCCGGGTTTTCGCAAACGGATTTTGAGACCTACTGGGATTACATTCATCAGTTTTGTCTGGAAGCTGGAATTGCAGTGACCGGTGGTCATACTGGCTTTATCGAAGGCCAAAACTCCACCATTGCCGGAGGAGCAACCTTTGTCGCAATCGCTCCACAAGGTGAACTATTGACTTCCAACGGTGCGGAAAACGGAAATGCGATCCTGGTGACCAAAGGCTGTGCAATTTCTTCCACGGCGATACTGGCTAAAAGTTTTCCGGAAACGGTCAAGAATAAAGCTGGCCTGGAACACTTTCATACTGCGTGTGAGTCATTTTACGATACCTCGGTGCTGGAGGATGCTTTGGTTGCCGCAGATGGTCCCAACCACAATGGGGTGACTGCCATGCACGACGTCACAGAAGGTGGGGTGGTGGGTGCTATTTATGAGATGGCGGTCGCTTCCGGTCATGGAGCTATGATCTATAGTGACGAACTACCTGTTACTGAAACCCAGCAGCAGGTGTGTCGGGTATTTGATCTCGATCCGATTTATTGCATCGGTGCAGGAGCATTGGTTATCACCTGCAAGAAAGCGGCGTCTGATAAGATCAAATTCAAACTAGGATCCAAGGGGATTCTATGTGCTGAGGTGGGGCAGATTACCGGAAAGGATGAGGGGATTGTCATCTCGCAAGAGGATAAATTCTTCCAATTGAACTACCAGGAAAAAGACCCCTACTGGGCGGCCTTTTTTAAAGCTTTAAAATCAGGATGGAAATGAAAAATAGATCAGAAAAGATCAGGCCGGGCATCTATCTGGTCGTCGATCCCTCGATGGATGAACAGAACCTATTAGAAAAGCTTAAGCTTAGCCTGGATAAAGGAATTTCAATGGTTCAGATTTGGGATCACTTCAAAGACGGGGAACAAGTCGAGTCTCTTATCGATGAAATTTGTTCGATGTGCAAGCCATACCACACCCCGGTTTTTATTAACAATCGCTGGGAATATTTGAAGACTACCTCTTTGGATGGAGTCCATTTTGATGTGATTCCGGAGAACATCGATGAAATCAGAAAGGATACGGCCCCCCATGCGTTGTTTGGGTTGACCTGCGAGAATGCATTAGATGATGTTCGTTGGGCGGCTGCACACGATATGGATTACATTTCATTTTGTTCTATGTTTCCCTCTACAAGCGTGAGCCGTTGTGAAATCGTTCGTCCCGGGACCGTCGTGGAAGCTTCCAAAATTTTTGATAAACCGATCTTTTTGGCCGGAGGTATAAATCCAACCAATCTCCGGGAATTAGATCAATTAAAATATGATGGCATTGCCGTGATTTCAGGGATTATGAATTCGGAGGAACCCGGCCTCGCCATCGATGCCTTTCATAAAATCTTAAATTCGTAAACATGCGATTAGAAACAATAAAAAAACTGTGCTGTCCTTTTGATAAGTCAGATCTGACGCTTAGAGTGATCACAAGGGACGATCAAGACCATATTCTGGAGGGTATATTATCCTGTGCTGAATGCAACCGATTGTATCCCATTGTATCCGGAATTCCGATTATGAATCCGGATGAATACCGAAGTTTTGAACTCGAACAACCGATGTTGGATAAATGGGAACATATTCTCCAGCACAAGGAGGAGGAAAAACATAGGCTGGCTAAATAGCCATTGCCCTGATTCATTTCCCAATGCCATGCAGAGCTAGTTGACTTTACCTTGCAGAGTCATTTTTTTATACGGTCATACCATTCCGATATCGACACGCTATCGATATACACTTCCTCCAGTACGGCTTCGCCCGACTTGATCCGCACCAGGGCATAATTAATGGTTGAAGAATCTTTGAGGTTCCCGAGCAAAACTTGTTCCAGGGTGTCGGGGATATTGTCGTTGATGTAGTACCGGTCAAAAGGATAATCAATGTATACCTGGAGTGAGTCTTTGCCAAATGCATGACGCACGGTGGCTTTGACGAAATCATCATCACCGTTTGGCAGACTTGATGTCAATCCACTCACCCGGACAAAATCCTGAGCGTTTTTTTTGAGGAGTACGTAAACAACGTCCCCGCTTTTCCAGGTGTAGTTCGAGTCTGCTTTATAGTGATCCACTGTAAACCGGAGTTGCAGATATTTACCACGAAAAGGGTCTTCCACATCCAAAGGACTCATTTGGAATTTATACTGACGACCCTCAACGGCTATACTGTGTTTTTGGTTGATCATTCGGGTCGGAACAAACCATTGGACACCGACCATCAAGACAAAAAGCAAGAAAAGGATGGTTCTATTTTTCATATTCCAGTTTTTTACGATACATCCGGTAATTGGCAAAGAAAAAACCGCCTCCTACAGCAATGAAGGTCAGCCCACGGAGCAAAAAACTGATATTGGAATCAAAAAAGCGACTAAAAATAAGCACGGTGAAAATGAGTAATCCAAAATTCAACTCCGCAAAGTCAGCATTTTTGTTCCCCTTGCGAATCGTCCATACACCGACCAACAAAATGATCAGGTTGACTAGTATAAACGCATACATCGAGTATAGTCCTGTAAAAAAACAAAGCAAAAACAGCAAATAGACGTAGGCAAATGGCTCATTGAGTATAGCTTTATGCTTTCGTCCCAGAACCATCAATAGAATTGAGGCTGCAATGGTCAATACCGCAGCTATCCAAAATTCAGGGGCCTGGAATACATGATCTGTCGCCTGAATCTTTTCCGGCAAATTTTTCCAATACCACTTAAAACTTAACGTGATCAGCAGAATGGCTGAACCGGTCTGACCGATCATTTGGTATCCATTCTGCAATTTGGTGCAATTCTGAAACACCGAACTTTGACCCGTGATGAAGAAAAGTGCAAACAGACTGAAGTACGCGATGTACATCCACATGCCTTGATCTTGTGTAAACCCACCCAGAATGATGGTGATCGAAAGGGGGACGACCCAATGGTGCAGAATGGTGGTGAAATCATTGTTCCGACTTCGTATCAGATACCCGTAATAGGGGAGGATAAGTAATAGGAGCAGCCCATATAAATAAGGACTGGCTTCTGCTGTGGCGAAGTAGCTGATGTAGCCTGCATACCAGGTAATGCCGGCAATGTACAGTAAAGAAGTTACACTGGAATTTAGGATATAGGCGACAGGAAAAATCAGAAGCATCCAGGTCAGGGACAATGATGAAGCCGGACCCGGAAAGTGGTAAATCTGACTGATGAGAAGCAGACAGGCACCCATCGACATAAATATCCCTACGCCGCTTCCTTCCTGCCATTCGGAATCGCCCCGACGACGCCACAGCGTATATAGACCGGCCAGATGGGCGATAAGTAACGGTAAAAAAGCAATCATCGTTTTGGTGCGAATGGTGAGGTCAACCCAGTTGTAAGCCATGATCAGGATGACGCCCATACTACTCAGCAAAGCACCCAATATGCCGAAAATAACAATCAGCCGACGATTGGCCGTGCCCGGATTTTCTTTGTAATACCTGCGAATTCGCGCGGCCGTTTCCTCTGAGATCACCTCGGACTGAAGCAGTTCATCCAATTCTTTTTTCAGGCTCATTGTATCGTTTTGATTGATATATCTCAGGTTTCGACATGCACTTCATCTTATTCAATACCCTCTTCCAGATCAAGAAACGCAATCGCATGCTTATACGGTATGGTTAACGAAAATATATTTTTATTCTGCTTTAATGAAAGATTTATGCAAACAAGTCCTTTTCTGCTTTGCCTTCTTCTTCGGGTGTGGTATAAAATGGCCGTTGTTCGATCATGTAATGCGTATCGGGTGGAATACCCAGCGCATGATAGATCGTTTGATGGATATCCCGGGCATATATCGGCTTTTCGATGGTCTTACAGGGGCGTTCGTCCGCGGTACGGCCATGTACATGACCTTTTTTGATTCCGCCCCCAAACATTAAAATGGAGCAACCGTCCGTAAAATGACGGTGCATCCCATAGTGTTTCATTTCTTCGAGAATGTCGGGTTGGTTCACTTGTTCTTTGACTTTTTGGTCCGGGCGACCTTCCACCATCATATCCCGGCTGAATTCGCTGGCCAGTATGATGAGGGTTCGATCCAATCGGCCGCTTTTATCCAAGTCCTTGATTAATTGTGAAATCGGACCGTCAATCTGTTTTTTCATATCCTTCGCTCGGGTATGCCCATTTTCGTGCGTATCCCAACCCATAAAAGGGACATATTCGGAAGTGACACTGACAAAGCGCGCGCCTTCTTCGACCAATCGTTTTGCCATGAGACAACCCAGACCAAATTTTCCGGTGTTATAAATGTCATAGGATTCCCGGTGTTCTTTGTTGATATTAAAAGCAGCGGCTTCGGGCGATTTGAGCAGACGATAAGCCTGTTCCATCGATGCTTTCATGGATTCTTTTTGGTAATCACTCCCGTATTCGCCCATGGGACTTTCGCTGACGAGCTGATTGTATAATTCGTGCCGCTTTTCAAACCGTTTTTCGGACATGCCCACGGGTGGACGCACACTATCCAGTCCTTTGGTGGGATCGGGAATCAGAAAAGGACCGTACTCGTCCCCTAAGAACCCGGCGGTGTGATACGCTTTGAGTTCCTCGCCTTCACCGACGTCAAATCGTTGGCCAATGTTGATAAACGCGGGAATAACTTCATTGACCGGCCCAAGCTCGTGGGAAATCCAGGAGCCGATGTGCGGTACATTAAAAGCTTGCGGGGGTTCGTAGCAGGTGTGAAAATGAAATTGGTGGCGCGTATGGAGGATGTGCCCCAGATCTGCAGCCACATAGGACCGGATCAGCGCGCCGCGATCCATAATGCCGGCCATCGATTCCAATCCTTTCGAAAAGTGCACTCCATCCAGGGCGGTCGGAATGGACGGAAACGTGCTTAGTACATCGTTGCCTTCCATCCCTTTTGTAAACGGGGTGTACCGCTTGGGGTCGAAGGTTTCGGTGTGAGCCATACCGCCGGCCATAAAGAGCCAGATCACAGAATCTGCAGTAGCCGGTATGCGGGAACTTAATTCGGAACTACACGATGAGAGCAAACCTGGAATTGGCGCTCCAGCGGCCATCGTAGCGATGCTGGCTGCGGATAATTGTTTGAGGAAGGACCGTCTGTTGTGTGAATTGGGCATAATGGACTAATATATGGAATTTTCTCTTTTTATTCTACAATGACAGATATTTCACAACCATCGAGATACTGTCCTCCCATATGTACCAGGAATGTTAGACGCAAGGCAGCATATTCTCTGCTAATATTCTTATATCTGAAAATACGTAAGTGTGTTCTATCTAAACACAATACCTTATATTATAGATTGAAAAGAAACAATGTCCATTTGTTAAGAATCTACGATAATCGACAAGACCCAAAAAGTCTCAAATTTTGATTCCCTATATAGTTGTCTTGTATTTCTTTCCAATGAACTTTTCTATTTGCATTATAAAGAAAGCTCGCTGCTATCGACCCAAAAAAGGCTTATCCTTTAAGGCCTGATAATCCAGGGCCATACCAATACAATCCTTCAGCTCTTTTTCCGGCAATTCATCCTCCAGATTGAATACAATCGCTCTGTTTTTCTCGTATCTAAACAGATCTCCATAGACCATCCTGAAGGTCTCCACCAAGCTTGTCGTACAGATAAAATACATGGCGTATTGATCCGGATTTTTAGCTTTCCAGTCTATTCGTACAGGACTTCCTTTCGGAACTTTAAAACTGGGTTCGCCCCATTTCAGGCTGACTTCCAGTGGTCCGGCAATAGCCATTTCTGAGGCTGTTTCTATAATCAGATTTTGTAGGTGTTCCATTTTATCCCGAATCCCATCGGGATAGGAATGTATTTTATGGTCGACCTGAAGATCTTGTATGATGGTGATGGATTTCATGGGTGCCTGGGGTTGGTTTCTGTTATAGTATTTTACTTTATAAACTGGACTTCCGGATGCAATACCATGACCCAGAAGTAGTCTTGTATGATATTGGTATCGGGGGACGGACCTAAAGCTTGCAAAGCGACATCTTTTTCGTCAGATAAGGGCAATCGTCCAAGTAAATTCATATAGGTGTGATCGATGAGGTCTTCAGGCTCATTGTACGTGTTTTTCCATTGCTCGGCACCTTGAGCCAGTGCCTGGGTCAGTCGTGTTCCATTTGTTAATTCCAGAGCCTGAATCAGGTTGGGTTGGTCATTCCGATTGGTGACCACGACCTCCCGGTTGGGTCGGCCCAGTGCGGTGAGAAAGGCATTGTTAGCCACTTGCGATGCCCGGATAAAGTTGGTGTCCCGGTTCTCGGGGTTAAATTTCATTTCCTTTGAGGTAAACAAAGAGCCAAAATTTGAACTGACCATGTCTGAAAATTGCTCCGCAGTGATTTTCCGGAGGACAGGACCTCTGAATGTATACCCTTCTTCCCGTAAAGCCAGGTTATTGTCCACAGGGATTGCCGGCAACTGATATGCTCGGGAGGTCACGATGGTGTAAATCAGATTTTTTAGATCAAATCCATTGCCGACAAAATTGACCGCCAACCAATCCAGCAGATCCTGACTCCACGGGAGCTGATCCATCTCATCCACTGGTTCTACAATGCCCCGGCCCATGAGCTGCGCCCAGATCCGGTTGACCATGGTGCGGTATAGCCGGCCATTATTTGTGTCTGTCAGCTTCGTCGCCATCTCTTCCAGCCGGTTCTCGCGGGAGGCTGTACTATCGATGGTTCCCAGCTCTTTCCAGAGCAAGCGGGTCTCCGCCATTTCTCCGGTGGGCTTATCGCAACGATTGATCTCCATGGTCACCTCCGAGAATATGTTTGCAAAGCCATAGGCATCTTTCAGCTTCCAATCACTAATGAAGCTGTCGTGGCAGGAAGCGCACTTGAGGTTAAGTCCAAGCATCACCTGGGCCACGTTTTGTGCAGCCTGCATCTCGGTGCGTTGACTGGCATTTACCACACCCCGCCACTGAATGCCGGCGATAAACCCTTTGGAGCTTTCATCCGGACTTAGGAGCTCCCGGGCCATGTCCTGATAGGGTTTGTTGTCGACTAATGATTTAAAAAGCCATTCAGTGATCCCGTAACGCCCCTTTGTGATGTAACCCGTCCCGGTATAATCATTGCGAAGGATGTCGTTCCAAAATGTGAGCCAGTGAAGCGCATAGCTTTCTTCTTGATCCAATAATTCACGTGCCCATTTTTGACGTTTCTCCGGGTGTGGATCTTCCACAAATTGATGAATTTCTTCGGACGATGGGTTTAAGCCGACAATGTCCAGATAGATGCGTCGCAGATAGGTGCGATCATCAACCGGCTCATCCCAGGATAGATTCTTACTGGAGAAATACTGGTCCACCCACACATCGATTTTGTTGTCAAACCGGGAAGTATCGGCGGGCCATTCCGGGTAACGCGGTGCCAGCGGAGCATTCCTGAATATCTTCAGATCTTCAGCATTTTCCGGCCACCAGGCGCCGTTTTGCACCCATATGGAGATCATTTTTATCTGTGCGGGTGTAAGTAAGTCCCCTTTATTGGGCATCACGTCATCGTGGCCTTTCGGCAAACTAATCCGGCGGATGAGTTCACTGTTTTCTGGATCGCCTGCTGTGATCACCGGCCCGTTTTCTCCACCTTTAAATACTAGTTTCCGATCATCAAGCCGGAGACCGCCCTTGATCTTATCGGAGCTGTGGCACCGGTAACAGGTGTGTGCAAACACAGTCCGGACTCCGGTCAGCAATTTAAGTTTTGCTTGTTCTGAAATTGCACTGGTATCTTGTTCATAAATAGCGAGGTCAATATTCAGATCCGCTGCTGTGTTTGCAGGTGGTGCCGATGCCCCCGGGAGGACTTCGGTCAGATAATCAGGACCATGGGTGAGCATAGCTCCATAATGACCTGTGAATACCAGTGCGATGGCGGACAATATCAATGTGCTCCGATAGGCTATGATCCGACTGCGGATCGGTTGTCGTTGCTCCAAAGTATGGAGGCCCAGAGCCACCAGGCTAAGTACAGCGGTGGCGATACCCAACTTTTGGTGAAGATCTACTCCGGCACCTTCATAGCCATCCTGAACCATTAACAGATATCCCATTCCCGCTGATGCCACAGCGCTGATAGCTCCTGTCCAAAGCATAAGTTCGATTGTCGATCGCCATCTGGATGAAAACTGTTTGATTGAGATGATTTCCAGTACAGCTGCCACCAATAAAAGACTGATCGGGAAATGTACGATCATGGGGTGCAGCCGCCCGAGGAATTGCCACAGCCAAAATGGATCGGATTCCAGTAGAATTTGTTGAATTAATGGTATTGATAGTGCTATCATTCTACACAACTTAAATATAAAGGAAATTTTTGATCCTCCCGTTAACCTCCTTTAGCGGGGAATATTTTTCGTAAACCGGTCACCTCCCCAAAACAAGCACAATTATCCACTTTTTCCTTTTTAGGGGAACAAATATCCCTCGCCGGCGGGGAGTAAAGGGGATATCCTCACTCCATCGCATGATCTTCCAATAATTCCTGAGGATCATAAAATCCTTCCTTATCTGCTATTTTGGCTCGCACCTCTCTAACTGCTTCTGGTTTTATCACGGATGATTTATTCCCAAAAGAGTTTCTGACATAAGTCAGGACTGCAGCCATTTCCCGGTCATCCAATAGTCCGCCGAAGGGGGTCATGGGTACCTGCCCGGGGTATTCCTTGTCCAGGACGGTAATGGGGCCAAGCAAACCTTTTAAGGTAAGTTTGATCAATCGTTCTTCAGAGCCATTTACCCACCTTGTCCCGGCCAGCGGTGGAAATTGTGAGGCGGCCAATCCTTTCCCGTCGGCTTGATGGCAGGTAATGCAATAACCGTCTCGTTCATATATGTCTTTCCCAAGGATGAATAGCTCTTTCGCCTCCCCTTTCAGGTCGGTTAAATTTTCTTTTTTGGCATGATCTTTCACGGATAATTTTTGAATGTGGGCCACAGCGGTTTTGTATGGACCTTCCATCCACTTGTCAAGTGGTTTTTTCTTCGCTTCCTCCAGAATAGCCAGACCGGTTTCTTCATCCAGCCAGCTGGCCGCTACGATGGCCTCCAGGCGCACCCGGCCATGTTCATCCCGGACTGCCTGCATGAGCAGGTCGGCCTGATCCTTGACCTGATGTCCGGTGTAGCGCAACACCCGTACGGCGGCTGTCCGTACATGATAATCCTCAGCTTCAAGCAGTCTTCTCAGCAGTTTTTGATCCACCTGATCCAAACCCCAGGATACCCATAGGGCTTCGAGGAGATGGTGCTCGTATTTTGGATCATTTTTATCCAGGTTGTTGATCCAGTTGTTTAATGTGGGCAATACTTCTTCGGCATCTCTGCCGCGGAGTTCTCTTCGGGTCCGGTAGCGGGTCCGGTCTTCGTGCAGCTTCAGGTTGTCGAGCAGAATGGGAATGGACGCACCGTCGATTTTGGCCGGTTCCACCAAAGGTCGTTCTGGGTAAGTGATGCGGTATATTCGGCCGTGGACGTGATCACGTAACGGATCTCTGGCGTTGTGCTGCATGTGACCGATCAGGACATTGTGCCAATCCAAAAAGTAGAGCGAACCATCGGGTGCAAATTCCATATCTACGGGGCGGAAATTTTTATCGGAGTCACTCCACACGAGGTCTTGTCGGTGTTCGCTGTGGTATCCGGTGCCATCATCTTTCATCACATGTTGTTTCATACCGAGAAAACCGATGGTGTTGTTAATCAACAGATCTCCTTGTACTTCCTCCGGAAAATGGCGGCTCGAGATAAATTCCAGGCCGGATGTAGGACGTACCCGGTGTGCGGGTTCGATCAGATCTCTGGACTTATAATTCCCATGGCCGTATAGTGGGACGACGCTTCCGGGCATCATCCAACGAACTGCAGGACCTGACGTTTCAGCAAAGAAGTTTTGTCCCCAGCGATCAAAAGCAATTCCCCAGGGATTGGGGATGGAAACCTGTGAAGTACGCTCCAATTTATGTCTTTGTGGGTTGTAACGGTAAAAGCCACCATTGGTGCCCCGGACTGTGCCGTAAGAGGTTTCTACGTTGGTATGCAGAAAAACACCTTCTCCCATGTAAATGGCGCCGGAAGGGTCAGCGGTGTATGCACTGTGGGCATGATGGGTATCGTGATCATCGAAACCGCTCAGGAGAATCACACTCGTATCAGCCCGATCATCACCGTCCAGGTCTGTATAAAGTTTTAAGTTGGTCCCCTGTGAGACATACACGCCTTCCGGCGCCAGTTCAAACCCAACGGGCAGGTGAAGGCTGTCTGCAAAAATAATTTCTCGATCAGCTTTTCCATCTCCGTTGGTATCTTCATAAATGAGGAGTTTGTCATTGGGCTTGGCATCTCCGGGTTTGTAATGCGGATAGGTGGGCATCACGGCGACCCACAGCCGACCTTTATTATCAAAAGACATCTGGACGGGGTTCGCCAGTTCGGGGAATTCCTCTTCGGATGCGAACAGCTCCACTTGGTATCCCGGAGCGGTCTTCAGTGAATGAAGGGCATCTTCGCCATACAAATATTTGACATCGCCGTTTTTTCTCGAAGGTTTGTAGTTGGTTTCTACTTCCGGTAAATCTCGGGTGCGTGCATCTGCAGCAGCCAGATCCATTTTTTTGCCTTGGGATGCAGCCATCCAGATCGCGCTGTCCCGGTTGGTCGTCATTTGGCGTATTTTTTCTATTTCATACGGATAGTTGTCCGGTCCGAAGGGATCGTATCGGCGACCATAGGCATGAACGCCATTCGGTATTTTAATATCGTTGTGCCACATCCAGTTTTTTTCCTGAACGGCCTCGTGAATCAGTGATTCATGTTTTGCTGCTTTTCGCTTGCCCGATCCAAATATTTCGTCTGCGAGGAACGCACCGAAACGGAGGTATGCTTTTTCGGTTAACTGACTGCCATCGATGGTCATCGGTTCATCGGCATCTTCTATCCATTTTTTAGTGGGCGTATAGGCATCGACAAAGTGGATATCATGTGAATCAGCGACCTCGCGCATTCCTTCCATGTAGAGTTTTAGGTTTTTGTTTTCCTGAACTCCGTCTGGAACACTCATATCATCTGAACGATCTTCAAAAGCAATGGGCGATACAAGGACCAGTTGAGTGGAGGTGTCCCCATTGTAGTTCATGGAGTCGGTGTGCTGGATAAAAGCATCGAGTTCTGCTTTGAAATTATCCAGATTTTCTTCACCCTGGAACGATTCACTGTATCCGAAAAAAGCGATAATCACATCAGCTTCCAGATTAGTGATCCATTCATCTTCTGTCGGAAAATGCCCTCTGCTTCCCGATGGATTCGCAAATTCTGTTTGAAATTCTTCTGCACCGGGGAAGGCCCAGGGTGAGTTGCGACTGGAATGTGGCCGAAATCCTGGAGTGTTGCCCGGATCGCACATGTTTCGTATGACGAGATGTCGGTCCGGGTGCCGAACCTGCATTTCAGTCTCAAAAGGGCCGTATTCCATCATCCTGGAGCCCAGGTTGTTTCCGATCAATACGATGTTCATATTGTCTTCTACAGCGATAGCACCTTCGTGTGTGGTCTGACAACTAACCATCAGCATCAAGAGGGGGAGCAAGAGGTAGGTCCAGGGGAAGGAGTGATTTCCTCCTCCGTTCCGCAAGTGCTTCGGGGAGGAGCTATGGTGGGCAAGAAGGTTGCAGCTGCGATTGGAGTAAAAAAGAGGCCGGTTTTTCATATGATATAATGTCTGTGTAGCAGGCTCGATGTCAATCCGTAAAATATGGAATTGTTAGCTTCCTGAAATCATTGCGGAGGTATCGGATTCCTGTTCCTGTGATCGATTCAGGCTCAATGTAATCAAAAGGATTAAATCTTCTTACCTACCATTGCCTATAATTGATTTACAAATGCATTGAAATGCTGTATTCGTTGGGAATTCTCCTGACGGAATAAGAGATGAATAAAATTCTGATGGATGTTAAAACATCCTAATTCAATAATAGCCTGCCTTAAGGACCAGAAGTTTATTTTAGTTTTTCCGTAAAAACACGGAATTTTGGAAACAGTATAACGCAGCCACGCCTTAGAGTAAGTACTTTTGACCATCAAAAGCAAGATGCTTTTGTTACATTCACTACTCTTGCAAAAACACAAATACCCCCTTTTTATTGGCGGTGATGATATCTGGTTTACCATCACCATTGATGTCCTGAACGACCAAATTCAATCCGGAGCCGGAATCGTCATCGATCAGGTGTCGATTCCACTGCGGGGTAATGCCCGGCACATATTCATACCAATACAATACTGCCGGGTCTTTCCCCCCCGGATCCTTTCCCATATGAGCATAATAGCGCTTCCCGGTAATAAAGTCTTTTTCTCCGTCGCCGTTGATATCAGCCACATACAAACTGTGGCTCTGTGACCAGGATTTATCGATCGGGTGGGTAACCCACTGGGTTGATCCATCCAACTGGGTTTTTTGTTCATGCCACCAGATACCATGTCGGTGTGCGGATGCGCTGAGAACATCATGATCCCCATCTTTGTCAATGTCATAGACATACATTTGGGAACAGTCTTCCCCCAAATCTGCCGGGTGAAAAGTCCACTCTTCGGTGGTAGGGTCCTCTGGACCTTCCCACCAGCCTTTGGTAATGATCACATCCATCCGACCATCGCGGTTAATATCTGCTACCCCCAGTCCGTGGGTGTATTGGTGGGTGCCCGGAATCCCTTCCTTGGCACTGATGATGTGTTTTTTCCAGGCGGTTTCTCCTTTTTCAGAGGGTGCTTCCAGCCAGATCAATTGTTTTCGTTTTGGGTCATTGCAGACAATGTCTTTCCGACCATCGCCATTCACATCCACGAAACGTGGACTTTCATTGCCCTGATGATCATGAATGGTATGGACGGTCCAATGCCCGTCTTTGTTTTGGGGATTCTCGTGCCACACCACTTCGCGACCCGGCCAATTGACCCGGATCAGATCCACCCAGCCATCCTGGTTGACATCCATGCTAAAATTTAGAAATGAATTGCTGTAGGTCTTATCCGGTACGAAGGTGATCGGTTCCATGATTTCATGGGGTGTCCAGTCAGGAGCTTCAAACCAATAGGCCCCAGCCAGGACATCAAGGTGCCCGTCCTGGTTCACATCACCGACAGCGACACCTTCTGAGATAAACTCATTGGTGAGAATATGTTTTGTGAATTTGACCGGCTTTTGGTTGGTGGCCTTTTGTGCGTCGCTACGTGGAATAATCAGTAAAATAGAAAAAAGCAGAAAGCAAATGGCAGGGATGGTGTGGTTTTTCATTTAAACAAAATATGACCTATTAAAAATGAACAGCAATATACACAATTCTTCCAATAGGAAAAGTAGTGAACTTTAGAAAACGTTTGATTGAAGGATGAACTGGCTTGATGGTGGTAATTCCAATAAATGCGGGAGGGATTGTTTGCGGAGCTGACTCTTCCATTGATCAGGTAAATAGTTTTAGTTTCAACTAAGAGCGGTGTTTTCAATTGAGGAGGGTAGTATAAAAGAAAACGGTGGATGATAAAAAATCACCCACCGTTTTTGTATGTATTAATTGACTCAATGCAGCACCATTAGAACAAGGTAATTGTTTTGGTAAATAGCTCGTCTTTGGTTTGCAATTTGATAAAGTAGGTTCCCTTTTGGAGCCCTGATAGATTCATGTCAATAGTTGACTCCTTTACATTGGCAAAGTGCTCTTCTCTGACCAGTTGTCCTATACTGTTGATGATGGATATGTTCAGGTTGGCAGCTTCCTTGAGCGATACTTCCAGAGAAATCAGACCTTCGGATGGGTTAGGAAAAACCTTCGTCGTTTTCGCTAGATTACTCTGATATTTACTTCTTAACTTAATTGAAGCAGTTTGGTTTCTTTCTCGTTCTACTTTGAAAGGACCAGCAGTTAAGCTACATCCATTGGCATCCAGAACGGTCAGTTGATATGCTCCATCCGGGATGTTGTAAAGGTCTTCCTGGGAAGAGGTAAATCCTTCGGGCCCTGTCCACTCGTAGGTATACGGGTAAGTACCGCCTTGCACGGTGACTTGCACTTGACCATTCGCTGCACTGTCAGTAGCGTTCAATACAATACCATTCATCAAGAACAGGGAGTCCGGCTGTTCCAGGGTGATGGTATTATTAATGATACACCCACTGTCATCCATTCCTTTTATGGTGTAGGTGCCGGCTGTCAAATTGGAAGCAGTGCCTCCTTTTTGACTCAATTTGTCATCCCAGATCAAGTAATATGCTTTGCTGGAGTCAGGTTTGTTTAATACAATTTGACCATCCGAAGCACCAAAGCAACTCGGGTGGGTGATTTCAAAATCCAATTCCACTGGAACGACGACTACATTAAAAGAACAAATATCATACGAACCATTTTCGTAAACGATTAAATAGGTGATGGGGGTGGTTCCTACGGGAAAGACGCTTCCACTACACAGACCTTCAATTTGAGTCATGGTATACTGTTGGTCAGATTCTATCTGCGGAACAGCATAGGACACCACAGAATTGCATTGATTCACCACGATATCATCCGGGCATCCCTGGGGATCATCGGTTGGAGTTCGCTCTATTATAAAAGAAATGCTTAAAAAACAACCTTCTGAATCCGTCACGGTCACCTCGTGTATACCTACTGGTAAACCGGTTACCGATTTGGTTGTGGCACCCGTACTCCAATGATAGCTGTATGGAGCAGTGCCTCCTGTGACCAGCACGGTAGCATTGGCGTCCGCAGAATCCACTACAAAAGTGGATTCTATATTCAATACCAGATCGCACGCTTCCGGCGGATAAGGATCATATACTGGAACTGCAAAACTGATCGTCGTGGAACACCCATTATTATCCGTGACTTTCAAAGTGTAATTCCCCGGCAGGACAGAAATATAAGGATTCGTACTGCCTGTGCTCCACATGTACGTATATGGAGCCAGACCACCGGATACTTCAGCTTCTACGATAGACTGGTTGTCTGCCCCTCTTTTTATGTTTACAGAAACCTGAGGTTGTGATGGTTCCTGGATCGTATAGGTATATTCCCGAACACATCCTCTTTGATCGGTGATACTTACGGTGTAATCGCCGGCCGTCAAATTTGATATATCTTGAGTGGTGGCGCCGTTTGACCACGAATACTGATAAGGTGAAACACCTCCTGTCACGGTCAAATCGATGGCTCCATTTTCTTCACCGGAGCAAATGGTGTTTGTGATATCTGCTATAGCGTTCACCTCACCCGGGTCTACAATAACTATGGTATCACCAGTGGAACAACTCTTTAGGAGATCTGTCGCTACGACACTTACGATGCCGGCACCTTGTACGGTAGCCGATGTGCCATTTTCGTCGATAAGTACATCGCCTTCGATGACTTCCCATAGAATCTGAATGTTTGCTCCTGCTCCGAGTTGACTGTCATCAGCTGTAACAATGGCCTTCCCATCGCAATCCAGGAAGGCTGTATCTTTTTCAAACTCGAGAGCTCCAATACTTACCTCTGCAGTAACGGTGATGGTATCTGATACCAAACATCCGGTGACCAGACTTATACCGGTAGCTACATACGTACCGGGGCCAGCAATAGTTAATTTTTGATCGTTGCCACCTAGGATTCTCCCCGCACTGCCGAGTTTTTCGAAATGAACAGTAATGCCATCATTGTTTATAAGTACAAGATCTGCAACATTCAAGCATCCCAGGTCATAAGTCACACCGGCATCAAAATCCAAAATTGAGTTATCATCCTCGCTTCCTTCCCCGACAGTTACACTGTCACGGGCTTCGCAACCGGTAATGGCGTCGGATGCCACTGCTACATAGGTGCCAGGGGCTGCCACTTCCAATACCTTATTTGATGTTAGTACATTGCCACTTAAATTCTCCCAGACAAAAGAAGTGGCATCAGTAATGGCTTCGAGTTTTAGGTCATCCAAACACCCCAGGATACGGTCCGTTCCTGCATCAAGTAGAGGAATGTTTATATCGGCGGTCACTTCTACTTCTTTTTCGGAAACACAGCCCGTCAGGGGATCCAGGGCGGTGAATTTATAAATACCCGGGGTAGTCACTTCAAAGGTTTTGTCAAGAACTTCAACGCCGGTTTCAAGTTCAGGAATATCGACTAAAAGCTCTACGCCGTCGTCTGTAGAGATGCCCAAATCAATTACTTCATGGCATCCTAGTTCAAGGCTGCCGGTTATGTCGAGATTAGGTAGTTCAATTAGATTTTTTATTTCGGCGTTCGCGGTATCCTTGCATCCGTTTTCATCTTCGATAAGTATCGAATAAATGCCCTCGGTAAGATCTGTAATGGTGTTTCCTTCGCCACCCAGATTGAGGATCTCGCCCAGATTAAGAATGCCCAGGTTGAGTCCGCCAGAGCCGCCCGTGGTAATCACTTCAATGCTACCCGTAGGATCTACACAACTCAGAATGTCATCAATGTTTAAATCAATAATCTCTAGCGCATCGGGTTCTTCCACGGTGAAATCTACGGACTTAGTAGATGCTGCGCCTAAGAGGGGTCTTGAGGTCCAGGAGAAGGTATATTTCCCGGCAGGTAAATTTTCAACCCGGATGGTGAGTCCCAGGTTTAAATTCAACAAATCTTTCAGAAGATCTTTTAGAAGACCTTCATCGCCCGACTGTATGATATCGTTTGCCTCATTTGTTACTTTATAGGAATATGAGGTTAACGAAGATAGGCCTGCAATCACGATAGTGGCAGAACCATCACTTTCACCGTGACAACTGACATCATCGACGAGTGGAAGTGAGATATCAATAATGGGTGGAGCTTCAACTTTTTCACGTGAATAATCATTTCCGAAGAGGTAGACTGCATTATTTAAGATAAGGAAAATAAAAAATAAGCGTAAATACATGGGTTAAGGGGGTTGAAATTGTAAAAAAATATATGATATAAAATATGAAGCAGATTGTACATAAAATCGTATGTACAATGTTATTTAAGAACTTAAAAATTATGGTAGACAACCTAAAGAAACAAAAATATAAGATTTATTTCATTCCTGCAAATTTATTTTATTGAAAAAATGTATTTGACGGTGGATTCTATTTGATAAGAAGTGAATATGCAAGTTTTAATCAGAGTGACTTTGGTTGAAACTTATGTTTTTAATCGCCGAATTAATTTGCGAATTAATTTTTACAATTGATTGATATTCACTTGTTTGCTTTCTGATTTGACTGATAAAAACAGAGGTTGTTTATCATGTATTTTGAAAGGATCCTGGAACTGTGGAGAAAAAATTGGAGGCCAGGTGTATTGGCTAAATAAAATATGGTGATGGATGTGTTGTGGGGATCTCAAACCTGAATTAAATATCCATGTTCAGGTGTTATTTTTATTGCTGCATATATTTACTATGCCCGAATAAAGGGTATAAATCATATTGAATGTAATATCAATTAATCCTTTTTGAGCATAGAATGGTCAAATCGACCCCGACTGTCAAAGGTGAATTTTCTTGAGATACTGATGCCCAAATAAACCGATAATACCGTGCCCGAAAAGATGGCGATCATGATCATGATCTGATACTTTATGGCAATAAGCGGAGAGCTTCCACTTAGGATTTGGCCTGTCATCATACCCGGTAAGGCAACCAGACCTATCGTGGCCATCGCAGCCAGGTTGGGATTGGCAGACTTCCTCAAAGCCGTGCGAAAAAACGGAAAAAGAGCTTCTTCCTGGGTGGCACCGTTGGCGAGGTAAAACCGGTATCGCTCCTGGTGCTGATCGATACTGTAATAGAACTCATTCATTCCGATCACATTGCTTCGGAGGCAGTTGCCCAGTACCATTCCTGTAATTGGAATGGTATATTGAGCAGCCATAATATTTGGCAAACGGATGACAAAGGTCAGAAAAAACAAGTCGATAATCACTACGCCCAGAAAAGTAGCGATAAATATGCTGATAAATAACTTTTTACTGCGTCTCAACCCACTGCGGTTTATGGTAGCAAAATCTGCGACGATCACCATGATCATTATCCATGCTAGGTTTACCCAGGGATTATCATATTCAAAAAGGTATTCCAGATAATACCCCACAAAGATCAATTGCAGAGTCATCCGCACGACCGCTATTCCCATTTTTTGGAGTAATCCGGTCTTGTATTTCCATAGGATGAGGCCGGGGATAATAAGAATCCCAAACCCTATCGCCAGCTGTCCCCAGGTAAGATCTATGATATCCATACGCCATTAAGTACTATTCAGATCAACGATTTGGGTGCACCGGTCTATCCACCACGGATCATGGGAAGTAGATAGTATGATGCGTTGTGGGTCGAACAAGAGGTTTTCGACCTGGTGTTTGGAATTTTCATCCAGCGCCGAGGTCGGTTCATCCAGGATCAATATGCTTTTATTCAGTAAATAACACAGCGCTATTCCTACCCGTTGACGCTGCCCGGTGGAAAGATTCGAAAAGTCAATGTCCCATATGTTCTTTTTCAAACCGAGTGCATCGAAGGTCGCCAGTATTTTTTTCTCATCCGGTTTTTGAGATTTATTGGCCTGGAAGGTAAAGGGATATTGAAACACCTCTTTTACCTTGCCGTCTCCTAAATTCAAATCCTGAGGTAGCCACGTGGTATTTTTGCGAAACGCTTTTAGTTTTTGGGGAGTTAACCGTTCGCCGTCAAAGGTGATGGTGCCACTATCGGGAACTTCAAATCCCAATAAAAGACGGAATAGCGTGGTTTTCCCCGAGCCGGAAGCACCTCTTATCCCTATAACATCTCCTTTCGTCACTTTCAGTGAAAAGTTTTTGATGATGGGGTCGACATCATACGCAAATGTAACTTGAGAAAACGCTATATTCATGGTGTGTAAAAATAACAATAAAGTACGCTTTATGGCTTTTTCTGCTTCCAATTCTTTTTGTTCTTCAACGAAGAGACAGGATCAGATCAGTTGGATCTTCAAGATTGATCTTTCAGCTGCTACCGATCATCGGACATCGCGGCAGATCAAGCCATGTTCGGAAATATGATTCCTATGAACTCCGATTCACACAAATGAGAATTAGAACCAAAGCTGACTTATCAATTTGATTTGGATTGTCTTTTTAGTCGCTCCGCTTCCCAGCCGTGGTCCATGTACTCCCAGCTAAAATCGTCCCCTTTTATCTTCACAGACATAAAACCTTCTCTGGTATTGTGCCGACGTCCTTTCCAGCCGTTTCCGGCAATGGAACCGCCGGTGAGAAACTGGGTTCGGTCATTAGCCAATCCGTATTCCAACCAATGAATGTGTCCCTGCAAAACCAGTTTTAGATTGTGATCTTTTAGCAATTCAAACACCTTATGTGCATTAGAAACTGTACGGGGATTGCCGCCATTGATCTGAGTAAAAGTACACAGCATAGGCAAATGTGTCGTAATGACTATAGGCGTTTTCTTATCGATAGATTTGATGTGGTTAGCCAGCCATTTCAACTGTTGCTCGTGGTAATATCCTTTGTATTTTTTGTCAGGGGTTACTTCCAGTGAATTTAGCGTGATAAAATGCCACCCTTTGTGGTCAAAGCCGTAATAGGTTTCTCCGAAATACCTTTCCCACATCCCATATTTATAGTCTGGATGTTCCGGGCCTTCCGGGCTTTCCTCATAAATTCCAAAGAGGTCGTGATTACCGATGCAATTGTAGACAGGCATGTTAAATCCGCTACTCATATCTTGGTATAACTTAAAAAGCGCGTCGCTTTTATCAATCTGACCCCGCATGACATCATAGACCAGGTCCCCACCTGTGATTACAAAGTCGGGATTCATGGCATTGACTTTGTCAATAGCCATTTGAAAGCCATCCGGGGCGCCCATTTCGGGTTTTATGTGGATGTCAGTGAGGAAGGCAAATTCAAAATCCTGGGTCGATACATCGATGTGTGCATTCCCTCCTTTTAGTGGACGGAGGCCTGCTAAGGGCGTGGCCAGAGTCGTCATGCCAATGTTTCTGATAAATGCTCGTCTGCTCTTCTTATTGGTTTCTTTCATGGGTTTGAATTTTTAAATTAGTAGATATCGAAAGCACGTAGAATTATTTAGGTTTTGGCAATCTTGCGCTATGCAATTTCCCAAAATGACTACCGTATCTCCGACTAGTCGTCTCTGTCGGTGAGCGAATAACCCAATCGCCATTTTTTTCCGAATTCTTCAACGACCAGGCGGGTTGATCCTGAACCGACGTTTAGATTCTCAGGTAACCTGACTTGAATATCAGGCATTGCTGTCTCGTAAGGCGCAACCACTGTCACAAACCGTATGTTTTCATCGGGCTTGCTTTTTGGTATCCTGTACCGGAAAGCCGGCCGCTCTTCTTTTTCTGTGTATTTGAAGGAGACCCATCCTTCTTCTTTCTCCAATGTCATTTGATTTTGTGGATTCGTGCGAACCAGCACGTTCCATCCTTCGTCAAAGTTTGAATGTACAGTATTTCTTGTGTGATCATAGACCGCTTCGCCAGGTGCCAGCTGGAAATGGATGGCTACATCACCGGTGGCCGTCCCGATCGCCTCATCAAGTATAATGAAATATCGCTTATCTACAAAAAATACCGATCGGCGGTGCGTCAACTCGTCATAGCTTTGATTCTCAACCACCAGGATATCCAGGCTGTCACCGGGCTGCCATAATAGGAGTTGTGGGTCATAGGCTGAGTTTGCTTCATTCAGGGTCAGCGTCTGGTGAACCCTGGTTTGACGAAACCAAGCCCGACCTTCCGGATTCCCACTGTATATATAGCTTCCACCATCGGGCATCAGATTTCGGCCACCGGCATACAGATCAAAAGTACCATTGTCCGGCTGGCTGTGGCCCCCACCGTCGGGTCCGCATTTTAACACGAGGCAGATGGCTTCTTTGTCCCATCCGCTGCGCATGGAATACAGGCCACTTCCCTTGAGTGCATAAGCCGTGGAATCCGGTTGCTGACCTTGATCTCCATCTGTAGCCAGATATAAAAAATCATCCCGACGGAAGAAGTCTGCCCAATCCTGAAATTTGCGTTGGTGTTGTCCGGGAGACCCTTCCCAGGCGTCGCCAAACTGGACATTCCGGCCATCGGGCAAGCACAGCTTCATGGGGACTTCACACATTTGTTCAATTCGTCGAAGGTAACTGGCCGGGAATGCATCTTCGATGCCGTTCATTTTAGCCAGTTCATACGTGCGCAAAAACCAATGGATGCACCCCAGATGATAGCCGATGGCGAGTTCCCGTTGGTGTCCATCGGGATTGACCTGGATATTGATTTCTCTGTTCAAACGGCGAAAAGCTTCATTGCGCCATTTTTCAGCATGTTTGAATTCGGGAAAGGTCAAGGCGATGAAGGCCAACCCCTCGGCCTCCATCAGTCCCCAGTTGCTGCCCGATCGGTATCGGGCCATCAGATATTGAGCGTGGTCATGGCAACTGTTTAGAAAGGCGACCAGGACCTCGGGCGAAAACGAAGGTGAATCGATGAAACGCTGAAACAAACTGGTCCAGCGGAAGCCTCTGATACCC
Source organism: Membranihabitans marinus (assembly GCF_019802045.1). Taxonomy (GTDB): domain Bacteria; phylum Bacteroidota; class Bacteroidia; order Chitinophagales; family Saprospiraceae; genus Membranihabitans; species Membranihabitans marinus_A. The sequence goes on from NZ_JAHVHU010000016.1 coordinate 32,614, forward strand.
GCCTCGATCGATCGCCAGGCGTATTTATGATCCTCATCACGCGGGTTTTTCTGAGTCCAGTCGATGAGTTGCTGTCCCCAGGCCCTGGCATATTTTTCATCACCGGTGTGCCAGTAAGCTCTTCCCATGGCATCCCAAAAACTCATGCGGTGGAGCTGCCACAGCCATTCTTTGTCGGGCACCGGACTGGTGGACCAATCGATGTCGTCACCGCAGAAATGGGGTGGGTAGGCAGGTTGTCCCACGAAAATATGTTTTAGCGCATTGTCTGCTACTTTCAGGTCTTTTTCTATGGCGGTCTGCACCAAAGAAGCTGTTTTCAGATTTCGATCGATGGGATGCTGTACGGATGTCCGGTGACGATAATAGTTCAGGAGCTCCTTGGCGGCCTCAACTGGTTGCGCCACCTCATTTTGTACATCACGCAGACCTTTTTCATCCAGATTAATCCTGGAAAGCAAGGTCTCCGTCGCGGCTGAAAAGGGTTCCGGTTGGCCATTCAGAACCAGTGTAAACAGACTTAGGAGGACGATAAGAAACTTAGTTCGTATACTGTGCACAGGGCGGAAAAGTGAAGGGGCAAACATTTTATGGAATTTTAAAAGGAGGAATATGAGATCTGCGCTAAAATAAATAATATTTTATTCAAGATCAGTGCATAAATCGCCTGGATTTTTAATAACGCACCTTATGGTTCAGATCTCAATAAAAATCAATTCCGATCCACCGGTTGCCCATGCACCTCGATCCAGTCCAACCGGGAGCAGGCCCTGGATCGGCCACCGGCCATGAGATCTGTAAAACCTATTTCTTCTACATGGGATAGGTCCGGCTCTTTAGCTATACCGATTTCCGTGATCCGTTCCGGGTCCAGGTGATGCCAGACGATATCCTGGATATTAAATTCTGATATTTTCCAGTCTTTCGACGGTCCGGTGGATTGATCGCTGATCAGCCAGGTTCCATCCGCTAGCTTCAAGGTGATCCGGAGCTGTCTCAGTCCCACCTGCTTCGTTCGCCATTTTAACTTGGCGAATCCGGTCAGATCCACGTTTTTGGTTTTATGCTTCAAGGTCACCATCCAATTATCCAGGCACAGTCCGGACCAGACATAGAATGGATCATCCACGGGCTTTTCGTGGTTGCTTTTTTTGAGACTGTCCTGTCCATCGCCGTATAGGTGAACCGTTAAATCCGGGTTGTCTACATGACGTTGATTCAAGGGGATTTCTGCCGGGATTTCTTTCCAGTCTTCGCGAAAGAAAAGACCGGGACGATAGGTGTCTTGCGCGGATACCATGCCGGTCAGCAGAAGGAAGAGTAAGACGGTTAGATTGAGTGTATTCATGATTTTTTGGGAATATTTTTGAGTGTGGTTGTTTTGGATAGGCTAAAATAATATAGGCTAAGGATATCGCAAATTGCGGTAACCTTAGCAGCTTTTATTTCGATGTTTGTTCTTTATCTTTGAATCTGCTGCTATAAAAAACAAGGCTTCGATCTTAAACGTACTATTCAAAGATCTTGAATTTAATTGAATTTTTTTAAATTTCATCTCATTGTGAACGATTTATGTTCGATTCACAGCTTGACTTTGTAGGTTCGCTGACTTACAAGACACCACATAATACCTCAACCACCTGGTTATCGCAACAGTGTAACATCTCCCTGGATCATTTTCCGCTTGCCATCGTGAAGGATCAGGTCCAGCGTATAGGCATAGGTTCCGCTATCCAGAGCACCTCCGCTTCCGGTCCCGTCCCACCGAAAAGGTTCATCGTTTTTTTGTTCGTAAACCCGGTTGCCCCATCGGTCAAAAATACGCATAGCCCGGATGACAATGAAATCCTCACGGCCATATACGGTAAAATAATCATTAACACCATCCCCATTTGGCGAGAAAGCATTCGGTACATTCAGAGAGTATTCCTCCAGGGTCAGATGCACCAGGCTGTCACAACCCAGTGAAGAAGTCAGGGTCAGATTTGCAGTCCCTGGTGAACCAAATCTATATGGGCCCACCTGGTAAGTCTCTCCTTCAAAGAAATATTCTTTTGCAGAATCAACTTTTTCTTCCAGGATAACCAGCTCGAGGTCGACGATACTGTCACAGTCGTACTGGCTCTGAAATACGTGCGAATAATATCCGGACTGGCTAAGAACCAGGTCTCCGAACACAAGGGTCTCTCCCGGGCATACGACAATACGGATTTCATTTTCTAATACGGGCACGATGTATGAGTACGGTTCGGAGAGGACACAGTTGGAATCAAGCCGCATCTGAACCTGATAATTGCCTTCCCGGCCATTGATTTTCAGTTCTCGTTCCACAGCGCCGGAGATGGCGATACCATCGCGATACCATTGGTAGGAGGCATTTTTTCTTTCAGAAGCTGTGATGCTAAAATCCGGTTGACACGGATGTCCGATTTCTTCTATGTCCGGTGCGAAAAGTTTGGAGTCAGCCAGGATAAGATGGTCCAGAAAATAATACGGGTTTACATCCAGATCAAGCACGGGACAATCCGGACCAATAGCGATGGCGGTGATGTTACTTCTCGGAGTCGTCGTGATTTTGTATTGTTTCCAGTTGCGGTTGCCATTGACATGTACCTGCCCGAGGGCTTGCCAACCGGAGCCATTGGTCGGACAGCCAAATTCTCGGTTCCCCAGGCCAAACGGTAGGTTGTCACAATCGGTCGTGCCGTAGAGTACGACATTCATAGGTGGGGATATTTGCTGGCTGACAAAACCGATATAAAACTCGATCGTATACTGGTTGCCTGCTTCCAGCGGTGCAAGGAGGCAGGCTCCGGTATATTCCTTCCAGCTGGGATTGGATTTGCCAAAAGGAGATCCAGAACTGCCATCGGAATTATTTCCGGAATTATTCCCTGAACTGCCTCCGGAATTGTTAGCCGGATTGTACTCGGGATTGTTGTTTGAATTGTCTCTCGAGAAATATCCATTGCGGAATCCTATGTAAGCATCTCCGTCAGGGATCGGCAATGGGACCGGAAATTGTTCTCTCATGAAATACCCACAGCGGTGGTAATAATCGGTCGTGGCTTCTGAGGCCTGGATCCATGTTCCTGCACAATGAAGCTGTGAGTTGCCCGATGGGCAGCACGTGATTTCTTCAAATGAAGGATTGGGAATGTGAGATATAGGCGTGGTCAGACATTCACAATCGGGGTCATTGAGATCGATCAGCCCATCGCCGTCGTCGTCTGTGCCGTTATCGCAGATCTCTCCGGACACGGCAAAGACGTTGTGGTAGGTAGAAACTACGATCAACGCCGAGGTTAGCAGAGATATAAATATTCGGGCAAACATCCTTATGACGTTTATACTGTCCGTCTGAAGATAATAAAAAATATGGTATTTGAGGGGAATACTGAATGTGATTTCTAAAAATTATATGTCAACCCATAGACCGGACCTCACGGCACGGAGATTCCCAACCTTTCGTTTTTTCTACCTATGGACCGTACCTCACGGCACGGAGGTAGTGGAAGAATCCTGTGGTGCATGCCTGGCGGGAGCGAGTAGGCTTACACCTTACCATCGTTACCCGAGAAAACCCCAAAGACGATTCGATCCTGGATATGCTCATTTACAAAAACACAATCTCATATTCTAATGTGGAAATGCGAGTAACTGCTCAGGCAGAGGGTATAAAAAGGTGTAAGGCGCTGCTCTCACACACCAGCCTTAGCGGCAAGCTCCTTCCCCCAGTCCTGCTTGGGGGAAGAATCCTGTGGCGGCCGCAGGAGGGGAGCGAGGAGGCTTACACATTGCCATGGGTGCGGTTTGAATGGAGAAACATCTTTGTTATCGGTGGGTAATACTGTAAGTCATTTCTCTTATTGATTTCACGCCTGAGTGGTCACCATACGCTTCATAGTATCAAAAAAGGCTCGGTAAAAGGACTCGTCCTGCGCATAAAGCTTATACAAATCCAATTCTTTTCGTCGTTGATCCCGCATCACATCATCCAATATTTTTTTAAAGGCAATCTCCCTGTTTTGCGTATCCGGGTTCTCCGCCACCTTGGATTGAAAATCGGGGTGCGCATGGATATGCTTGGTCAGCGTGATAAATTTCACCCGCTGATCTTCCGGCGTCGCATCCCAGCCTTGAAACCAACGCTCATTGAACGATTGGATAATCTGATCCAGGGGGTCTTTCTCTTCCTCACTCGCATGAGCTCCCCGTGGATTTGGATTCTGGGGATCCAGTTCCGAATCCGAATCATCCAGCTCGATGGTATGATTCAGCTTGGTTCGTTCCAGTCCGTACGTCGACAGATCCACCGATTCCAGTAATTCATCGATCATTTCATCCTCTTTCGTCTTAACCACCAACTTAGGGATAAGAAATTTCAAAAACCAAAACAGCTTTTCCCAATCCAGGACTTCGAATTCAATAATGGCCGCCATTTGACCATAGATTTTCACAAACTGCTTCGCCTTGATCTTAAAATCGGCCTTCTCTTCATCTGCCAGATCCAGATGATGGTTAAAACGATCCGCGGCCGTGTCGATGATTGGACTCAGCTGTTGTGCATCGATCTTGTTAAAGTATTTTTCCACAAAATCTTCGACCTCTGCCCATTCGTAGACGCCCACATCATCCATAGTTCCTTTGAGTTCATGGAGGACATTGACATCGGTGGCCTGGCTCAACGAAGTGGAAGTGTAAAACGGATCAAAAGAAGCTTTGATGTCGTCCACCTGATTAAAGAAATCCAGGATAAACAGATCTTCTGTTTTCTTACCCAACTTGTCCGCCGATCGGTTCAATCGGCTCAGCGCCTGAACCGCCAACACACCCTGCAACTTCTTATCGACATACATGGTGCACAATTTGGGTTGATCAAATCCCGTGAGGTATTTATTGGCGACGACCAGGATCCGGTATTCATCGGTATCAAATCGTACGCTGGTCTCTTTATCTGAAAAACCATTCATCCCCGTTTCGGTATATTCGATCCCATCCACCATTTTGCTGCCCGAAAAGGCTACTGCAATTTTAAAAGGGTGCCCCTTATCCGCCAGAATACGATTGATGGCCAGATAATAACGGATCGTCGATTCAATGTTTTGAGTGACCACCATCGCTTTCCCTTTGCCCTTGAGCTTCTTGGTGTTGTACACCTTGCTGATAAAGTGCTCCATCATGACTTCAGCCTTGGTCGCTATCGTCCGTTTATCCTGCTCGACGTAGGCTCGCAATTTTTTCTGCGCCTTTTTGGTGTCGAACAAGGGATTGTCCTGCACCGACTTCTCAATCTCGTAATAGCTTTTGTAGGTCGTATAATTGGCCAACACATCCAAAATAAACCCCTCTTCGATGGCTTGCTTCATGGAATACAAGTGAAAAGGTTCAAAGGATCCGTCTTCCTGCTTTCTGCCAAATCGTTCCAGTGTTGCATTTTTGGGCGTCGCCGTAAACGCCATGTAGGATGCATTGCCTTTCATCTTCCGGGCTTGGAGCGCTTTCAAGATCTTATCCTGCTCATCTTCCTCTTCTTCCTCCTGGTCCATGCCCATCGCCTGGTTCATCTTGCCCGCCGTGGTCCCGCTTTGTGAGCTGTGTGCTTCATCGATCACCACGGCAAACCGCTTGTCGCTCAGATCAGCGATTTCGTCCACGATGAACGGAAACTTCTGAATCGTCGTGATGATGATTTTCTTGCCTTGCTCCAGGCTGTCCCGCAAGTCGCGGGAAGAGTGAGCTGCTGCTACGATATTTTTCACCTCCGAAAATTCCTTGATGTTTTCCCGAATTTGTTTGTCCAGCAACCGCCTATCGGTCACCACCACCACCGAATCAAACAACGGGGTATGCAACCCCTTGGCACCGGGCAACCCTTCCCGCTGCGGATAGGTCTCTATCAGCTGATAGGCGGCCCAGGTGATGGAGTTTGATTTTCCTGAACCGGCCGAGTGCTGGATCAGGTAGGTATGTCCCACGCCATTCTTAGAAGCATGATCCAGTATTTTTCGCACTACATCCAACTGGTGGTACCGCGGAAAAAACAACGTACGCTTGCTCAAGGCATCGGATGCTTTCCCGTCAAAGCGGACGAAATGTTGGATGATGTTGGTCAGGCTGGATCTGGTGAAAACCTCCTCCCACAAATAAGCCGATTTATGGCCGAATGGATTGGGCGGGTTGCCTTTCCCGTTCTGGTGTCCTTTGTTAAAAGGCAGGAAGAAGGAGTCCCGCCCGGCCAGTTTGGTGCACATATACACTTCATCGGTATCTACCGCAAAATGGACGATGCATCGGCCAATCTGAAGCAATGGTTGCCGGATGTCCCGGTCCCGCTTGTATTGCCGGATTCCGTGCACTTTGGCATTTTGGCCGGTCCAGGCATTTTTGAGTTCCAGGGTAGCGATGGCCAGCCCGTTGACAAAGACGACCATATCGATTTCTTCGCGTGCATTGTCCAGATTGTACCGGACCTGTCGGGTTACGCTAAATTCATTTTTCTCAAAATTATCCTTCACCGTTTGACTGCTGCTCGCCATGGGCAGCTGGTACAATAGGGTGAAATGCGCATCTTCCACCTCCAGTCCTTTCCGCAGAATCCGGAGGATGCCGTATTTCCGGACCATGCGATCGTACCGTTCCAGTATTTTAAGTTTCCAGTCCGAAGAACGTTGGATCTTTTCCAGCTCCTCACTTTGCGTCTCTTCCAGGAAATGCCAGAACCGGGTTTCATCGATGGCATACTTAGCATCAAAGTCATTGGTGTCTCCCATATAATAACCCTTGCCAGCACCATACGTTGCCCGGGTATCCAGCACGGTAGGATCTTTAGACGCTATATCTTCCAGGCTGTGACCCGTTAAGGCTTTTTCGATGGCGGCTTCCAGCGCCTGTTCATTGGTTTGGCTATGCATTATTTCATCATTAATCATTAAACAAATTGACATACTCTTGAAAAAGGTAAAGACGTCCACGTTGCGCGCCGGTTATCTCCGTAATGATATCCAATTCTTCCAAAACTTTTATTAGATTATAAGCCGGTCTCATTGTCTTCCCGGTGATTTCACTTACTTTTTGAGCTTCTATAATAGGGTGAGAATAGAGATATTGTACTACTTTATAGGCATCTCCACTCCGAGCCCCAATATCTTTTAGCTTTCCATCTATTTCTTTTTGTAGATGCAAGATCCCATCGAAAGTTTTTACCCCATTTCTAGCCGTTTCAATGACTCCTGTTAGGAAAATCTTGAACCATTGATTAAGATCATGATGGGTACGTACTCGCATTAAGTTGTCGTAATATAAACCCGATGCATAGTTATCCATTAAAAGCAATTTTATACCTAGGGCTGTTTTACAAAAACACGAAAAGGTACAATAAGCGCCCTTGTTATTTTACATTACGGCGAAAAAGTAAAATAAGCAAACCACTTAATTTACCTTTGCTTTTTATCATAACTTTCATTTTTGTCCATTGACTCTACCAAAATTATAGTCCTCCTATAATCATTCTATATCATAGTTCAAGACTCTCACTTTCCCCGAAACCAGGCTTGGAAAAAAGTATTATCAGCATTCGAATCATATTGATGCAATTGCCACATCTTATCTTTCCATTATCTTGAACTATGATTAGTTCTGATTTTTTGATGGTCTTTGATTTCTAGGTTTCATGACGCGCTTGAATTGCAGAGAAGTACTGCCAAAATTAATCAACAAACCAATATCCAGTCCATATGCTTCTAAGTAATTGATGGCCTGAGCCAAATGAACATCTTCCAATTCTTTTATCGCCTTTATTTCTACCATAATTTTTTCTTCCACAAAAAAGTCAACCCGCCTCGTACCAATTGGATGGCCTTTATAACTCAGAGCCATTTCCATTTCCCGTACATGTGCCAGTTGTTGCATGTTTAATTCAATGCTTAAGGCTCTTTGGTAAATGACTTCCTGAAAACCATTTCCCAAGTATTTATGTACTTCCATGGCAGCCCCAATTATTTTTCCCGTTAACTCCGAATATTGATACTTACTTTTAATCATAGCTTAGGTATTTATTCATTGTCTTACACCGAAATCAAAGTCTTCCTATAATCATTCTCAATCATAGTTCAAGACACTCTCACTTTCCCCGTCACCACACCATCAATCAAACTGCGTTTATCGGTCTGGCTAAATGACATAGCCCCGCATTGGGGCTATGAACATTTTAGCCTTTGTTTGCAGGCAGTTTTTATTCTTCTTTAAATTGAGTTTTAATAAATCTTTTGGTATTTGCCTCAATAGCATAATCTACTTTCATTTTTATATTTTTTAATCTTTCAATTTTTACTTCATCTGCGTAAATTGAAGAATATGTGACGTTCATTCTCATGCATAAATTTTTATCAAACGGCAAATTGTCTTCTTTCTTTATTGAGTCATAAACAACCTCAACTTTATCCTCTAATTTCTTCGGCGGATAGATTGTCGGTGGATTCAAATCATGTTGAGCAGTTCTGAAAATACTATAACTTTTAGAATGGTCATCACATTCCCATGGACCATAACTATGTAATTTTGGATGTAAAATTATTGGTACTCTATTATTAAATTTCACCTCAATTACTAAATCATTCCCCTTGAAATTTAATCCAAATTCAACATTGGGAGAAGTTTTTTTCAAAGCCTCTAATTCCTTTTCTGATTGAGTTCTATTATTTTCAGCATCTTCAAGTTCTTGAATTTTCTTAGTTTTCTCCTCTAATTCCTGTTGGTAATTCTCAATTTTCCCTGTTAACCCTTTATTCTGTTCGTATAAATCTTGGTTATTAGTTTGAATCGACTTGTTGCTGCCTAATAATTCCGTGTTCTGAGAAATAAGATCCAAATTTTTGTCTCCTAACTTGGTAATCTGTTCGGACAATTTAACATTGTTTGTTTCAAGACTTCGTATTGTAAATTCTTGAGACTCTATTCGTTTTGTTTGTTCATTTAAAATGTTGGTTTGAGATGAAATTTGTGTGGTTTGATTATCTAATTTACCCTTCATTATTGAGTTGTTAATCTTTCTCCCGTAATAAACAAAGTAAGTTCCTATTCCGATAAGAACAATTCCCAATATTGTTATCCATTCTGGATTATTGAACATTTTCATTTTCTTTTATTAATTGCCTGCAACTCTTTCTATTTAAATATGTTAATGGTGACTTTTTTAAAGCTACCTAGGGACTTTATCCCCAAATATTAGCTGTTTGGGAATTGTAAACATTCACTTTGCAGTCAAATTTATCTTGAATATTTATTATATATTCCAAATCGGGTTCTGAATATACACCAATGTAAACACTGAATAATTTTTCTCCAGATTGAGCACCACGTTTAGCTGCAATGTTAACTGCATCTATTATATGATAATCATATTCCCCAAAGTTGAAACCAAATGAAACTAATGAACCTGTAATATTGCATAATTGATCATAGCAATATGTCAAATATCTATTATGATAAATATGTTCTAGTTTTTCTTCCCCGTTACCAGCAGTTACAAATACAGGATAATCTTTATTATTCATTCGATCCTTTATATTTTCCAAAAGATATTTACGGTTTGTATACACCTCCTTTTCTATTGCTATTCCTGTATCAAATATGGGAAGTGTTCCATGGACGTAAAATATTTTCTGCATTTCCTTATATTTGCCCCAATTTAAATCACCATATTTCGCTTCTTCTTGTCCTCTTCTTGTCTCCACTGGATTCAAGTGTTCTTTTCCAAAACCATCGTTTGCATATTTAGATTCGTTTCGCATCAAAACCCAATACAAAAGCAAATCATAATTGGTGGAAAATACTTTCCCGTCCTTTTTTAGGTATTCATGTAAAAAATCAAAACAGGCTATGCTTTTTCCCTCTGAAATTTCAAAAACATGTTCAGGATGTAAAGAGCTTACCGCATCAACAAGACTTTTTTGCAATAATTGACTTGCTCTAGTTAAAGTATTTACTAGCTCACCACCTTTATCAAAGAATTTTGCCAGTTCAATAAAATTGTCGAGTTGACGCATGACCTGTTCAAAATTTTTGGTGTTGATAATTTCAAATAATTTGGATAATATAGGATCTTCAATATCTTCAATGAAATCATATAGTGCGTTATATGAAAATATCTGATGATCATATGCCATGCTAAATCCATTACCCATTAAAAGGTGCTTGGGGTAGTTTCTTTCGTTTAATTTGACTAATACTGATTCATAATTGGGTAAATCTTCAAATTTCAGTTCTTTCGGTATATTATTGTTAGCCATGATGGTGTACTTTTAATTAATATTTATTTTACCTTTCACCACCCTATCGATCAATGTTGTTTTATATTCCACTAATTTTTCCATCTGGGAATGATGGAGTGAGATTGCTCGGTTGATTCTAGATGTTTCAATTTTGATGTATTTAACAATATGAAGTTGATCGGACTTTGGAATTAACGGTATTAACATTCTTCTGACTTGATCTTGGCTAATATTTGGGTCAACACGAGAGCCTTTAGCATAAAACATCCAATGAGGTCTATAGAATTTAACATAATAATACAGAAATTCACTGTCTACTTTGTTAGAGGGAATAATCCCGCAGAGAGCTTGGTTCAATGTTCCTGTAAATCTAATTACAGAATGTTTTCCTATAGTTCCAGGGCCTCCATACATTGCAACACATACTGTATTTTTCGGGACAATTTTACATGCAGTATCTCTGACAGCTTCTTTGGTTATTTTCTCGGGAACATCAAATAATTCATCATTATTTAGATCAGTTGTTCTAATCCAAGGTATACATCCATCATAATATAATTTTCTTTCTCCACTAGGCGGTGTTCCGCCACTTGTTGTACTACACAGTTTTCTTATTTCGGTCACTTCCCACCCCGCTGGAATCTTCCCGATCCATTCCACGCCGGAATCCTTGACTTCGGCAGGGTCCGTCCAGGCTTTTTTTTCTGTGTTCCAGACCTTTTTTCCGGTCACCAGATCCTGGATCAGGATTTGCTTGCGTTCGTTGAGCAGGGAGATTTGTCGTTCTTTGATGCCGATGGCCTGGTCGATCTTGCGGGTCTTGTCGTCCAGAAATTCGGCGATGGCCGTTTGTTCGGGGAGGGGAGGAATCAAGATCTGTGCATTATTTAAGAATTTTCCATTAACGTGGGGAATACCCATTCCAATCGTATTCTTTCTTAATTGAACCTCCAAAACCTTAGATTGGTACCAAGCATAATTGATATTAATTTTTTTAAAGATTATATGTGCAACCGTTGATGAGATCACTCCCTTTCTACTTCTTAAAAACTCTCCAGAATTTGACCCATCCCAAAGCAAGAGAATTTCGTTTGAATCAATTATTACAGGATCTTTATCTGATACCCATTGATTTTCAATGCCACCTCGTAAATACTCCATGCTCATATAGGGTGGTAAATCAGCTTCTTTATTTGATACAATTTTATTAGGAAGTTTACCCTTATTTGTTTCAGCTATATATTTGAACCTCGTTATATGCCAATGCTCCGGAATCTTTCCCAGCCATTCCACGCCGGAATCTTTATAGGTAGGGTGTTTTTTAAATCGGGGGGTGTTTGTCTGAATCACAGATTTCCCCGGATGAATGGATTCCACGGATTCGTGACGCCGAACAGGTATTGTAGATCGTGAGTAACTCATAGTACCAGACGTTTAAATGTTAATGACTTGCTTCCGAAGTTAATTAATAATCCCACTTCCAATCTGTACGCTTTAAGGTAGTTTAATACTTGTGCGATATGTACATCCTCCAGCTTAATAAGTGCTTTGAGTTCCACTAAAACTTTTCCTTCTACCACGAAATCGGCCCTACGTGTACCAATAGGTTTGGGTAAGGATCTATAGTAAATCTGTTGTTCAATTTCGCGTGCAAATTCTAAATTCCGTTGTGAGAATTCCCACGCTAATGCTCTCTGATAAATAACCTCTTGAAAGCCATTTCCTAAAAAACTATGCACATCAAAGGCCGCTCCTATTATTTTTTCAGTAACCTCTTTGTATTTTAGTTTATCATTCATCCGTGAAATCTTTTAATCCTAATAATCCGTGATTCTGACAATTTTACCCTTGCTCTTAATGGCTGCCTCCATAATTGATGACATCGAGGTTGTAAAATTTTACCGGCCGGTCTGAACCACTAATGTGCAAAATTTGCACATTGCTTTTTTCCTCTAATTCACCCTCTTTAAAAATATTTCCTATATGCTTGGTTATTGCACATCTTTCACGTTGAAAAAGCTCGCTCATCTGATCCTGAGATAGCCAAACGGTTTCATTTTCCAGGCGGGTCTGAATTTTGGTTTGCCCGTCATCGGTTTGATAGATTAAGATTTCTGATTCCATGTCAGGTCAGGTTTAGTATCTCCATAATCAACCCCTCGCTTTCCTGCTCCAGCTCCAGAATTTCCCGGGTCACCTCTTCGATGGATCGCAGCGGCTGATGCTGGTAGAAGTACTTGTTGAAACTGATCTCGTACCCGATCCGGGTTCGGTCGAGATCGATCCAGGAGTCCTCTACGTGTGGTCTTACTTCTCTTAAATAGTATTCGTGGATGCTCTCCTTTAAGGGCACCGATTCACTGTCGCGCAGATCGGTTTCTGATTCATACAGGATGTACTCATGGGGCCGGTCGCCGGGGTAGTAGCCGAAGTCGGGCAGATCTTCTTCGGTGCAACCCAAGTGGTCCAATAACTGAGCTAATTTTTCGCTTTTTAGTTTTTGCTTTTTCCTGACCACTTTGGCGGCCGCCGCGTCGTACCAACTTACCGCCGACAGAATTTGCCGCTTTTCACTGGCCGTTAGTTTTACCTTTTGGTCTTTCAGCGTTTTATCCACTTGCCCGACAAAGACATTATAGTCCGGGAATTCGTCCGTGCCTATGGCTTCCATCAACAGCAGAGCTGCATCCAGGATTTCTTTTTGCTTTTTCCAGGTCTTCTCCGAGGTCAGGGCCCGCCGTCTTCTAGCGCTCAGTTTGAAGTCGTTTTCTTCGCACCATTCCAGGAGTTCTTTTTCTATGCTTTTCAGATCGGAATACACCTGATCGCCATAGTTTTCATAGGCCCATTCCATCGGCTCTTTCAGGTACTTGTCATAACGCAAATCCGCTATACGCTCTTCGGTGAATTGCGCTTTCAGCCGGGCCGGGCGCTCGATCGTCACTTTGTAGTACCCGAAATCCGCATTATCAAATATTTTGGCAGCCAGATCGTCGTCGTTCTGCCGATCGATGTCTTCGAACCGGAGGAAGGCTTCTTTGATCTCCCGGATATGCTCCGTCCGGAGTTCACAGTTTTTGGCGCCCAGGTTTTTGCGCAACTTCGCGTATCGTTCGGATGCATCGATCAGGATGACTTTGCCTTTTCGATCATCCGATTTGTTGTTGTTCAGCAGCCAGATGTAGGTGGTGATGCCGGTATTATAGAATAGGTTGTTAGGCAATTGAACGATGCCCTCCAGCAAATCATTTTCAATAATGTAGCGTCGGATGTTGCTCTCGCCACTGCCGGCATCGCCTGTAAAAAGGCTGGAGCCATTGTGGACTGAGGCAATGCGGGAGCCCAATACGCTTTGATGAACGGGCTTCATTTTATCGACCATTTCCATCAGAAAGAGCAGTTGGCCATCGGAAGTACGGGGCGTGGCATCCACTTCTTCTTCTTGTCCCCAGTAGTCTGTGAGCGGCACCACAAATCGTGGATCGATAATGTCTTTTCCGTCTTTGATGTATTTGACTTCGCTGCTCCACGACTTCCCATAAGGGGGATTGGACAACATAAAATCAAAGGTGTGTCCCGAGAATTCATCGGTGGAAAGCGTGGAACCAACCCGGATGTTCTCAGGGTCGTTGCCCTTGATCATCATATCGGATTTGCAGATGGCGTAGGTCTCGTCGTTGATTTCCTTCCCGTACAAATAGACATCGCCCATGGCCCGGATGGCGCCTTCTTCATCTTTGATAAAATTCTGCGATTCGGTCAGCATACCGCCCGATCCGCACGCCGGATCATAGATGGTCATCACCGGTGGGAGTTGGTCTTTGATCGGATCAAAGACGAGGTGGGTCATCAGGTCAATGACTTCCCGCGGGGTAAAGTGCTCCCCGGCTTCTTCGTTGTTTTCCTCGTTGAATCGCCGGATCAGTTCTTCGAACACATAACCCATCCCCAGATTGGACAAGGCGGGAAGGGTATAGCCTTCCGGATCTTCTCTCTGGTAGGGGGTCAGGTTGATGTAGGGGGAGGTAAATTTTTCGAGTACATCCAGCAAGACATCTTTGGATGCCATATGCCGGATCTGGCTTTTGAGGTTGAATTTGTCGATGATCTCTTTGACATTGGGGCTGAACCCGTTAAGGTAGTCATCAAAATTGGCATTCAATATTTGCTGACTGTTGGTGGCGGTATTGTAGAGCCGCTTCAGCGTCCATTCACTGATATTGTAAAACACGTAACCGGACGCATCTTCCAGACCCGTGTGGTCCCATTCCGTAAATCCAGCTTCATCCCGCTGAAAGGCAAGTTCTTCCATCACGGCTTCCTTGGTGGGTTCCAGTAGCGCATCGAGCCGGCGAAGCACGGTCATAGGGAGGATGACGTCGCGGTATTTGCCCCGGACATAGACATCTCTCAGGCAGTCGTCGGCGATGGACCAGATGAAGGAGACCAGCTTATTGTGCGCTGTGTAGTTCATATTGAATCGATCTTTAGAAATTTATTTTCAGGTACCTGGTGCATCCAGAGGATACATGGAAAGCAAGTTTAACATTTAAACTTCAGATATTGAAATATTAGTGGATATCTATGATAGATTATCATGAAAGTTGTTTTTAGAAAGAATCGATATCGTATAAATATGTGAGATAAGCCGGCGGTGATGCCTTCCAATTGACAGGACTAGTGATCCCTTTTTGTGATATCCTGGGTGGAAAAGTTTCGCCATCCCCAACTCGTTTGGGGGCGACAATGTTTATGTTTTTTCGTCTTGCCCATCACAAAAATGACCTTAGAATTGAGGGATGGTGGGGGAAGAATCCTGTGGTGCAGGCTTGGTGGGAGAGCGAGGAGGCTTACACCTTGCCATCGGTGCGGTTTGAATTGATAACATCGGTGTTATCAGTGGGAAAGACTGTATGTGATTTTTATAAATCATTCGTCACCCCATAGACCGTACCTCACGGCACGGAGATTCACTACCTCCCGTTTTTTTCTACCTATGGACCGTACCTCACGACACGGAGGTGGGGGAAGATTCCTGTGGCGGCCGCAAGAGGGGAGCGAGGAGACGTACACCTTGCGAAGAAAGAAAATCATCCGGTATTAATAGAATATGGTAATTTCGCTGAAGGCCATTCTTGCCACGGACTTACTGTGCTCAGATCGTGTTGGTTTACTGAGTGGACGATTATCTTTGGCGCAGGTGGTTTGTGTTTTGGTTATGTGGTTGATTTGAGGTGTGGGACACTCCTATGCACATCCCCAGCGGCAAGTGTCACACACCAAGCGTGGCGTGTGGCGAGATCCGCCCCATGCCTGGAAGGCCAAGCGGTAATAAATTGTTGCGAGCTGTCATTGTAAAAACAAAAAGGGCCCGTCAAAAACTGACGAGCCCATCTAAATTTTTAAATTTAAATGCGGATGCTATTCAAAACTGACGTTCACTGCATTCAATCCTTTTTTTCCTTCTTCAACGTCGTAGGAGACTTTATCTCCTTCATCAATTGAAATGCCATTTAATCCATTTGCATGGACAAACACATCTCTTCCACCATCATCAGGTGTGATGAATCCATAACCTTTCCCTTCGTTGAAAAACTTAACTGTACCGTTATTCATTATTATAATATAAAATTGTAAATAGGCGGAATACCTTAATTGATATCCCTACCATGACAAAAGAAACGATGCTGAGTCCTCTTTTGTTTCACTTTTTGTTCATTTATTTTGAAAAAACCTATGAGATTGGTGCGCAGCCTGGTTCTGGATGGGGTCTGGGCGTTGCTTCAGCAACGTCTTTATCAGAACCTGATAGCCTAAGGGCTCCACCGGCGCGTTCAATATATTTTCAACGACACTGGCCCAGCATCCGGTTGTCCACCACTCGATGAACTCACAGACTATTCCTCCAGACCCCTGTCGCTTCGGGCTCTTTTTTCGCAGGTTTTGCATAATTCGGAAATGCCCTTTTCCTCCCAGGATTCTTTCACGGTACCGTTGTGGATGACATCCCGGCCCACAATGTGTTGGCAATCTTCAAAGATGTGGTATTTGTTCCCGGCTTTGGTCCAGTAGACGTTGTCATTGTCATAATTCAGTTCTTTTAGCGTGGTGGTCTGCGCATTGATTTCTTCGGTGTACTTCTCTATGGAAGCGGGATTGAAATCCACCCCGGCAATGCCCGCAATCAGCAGTGCGACGACTGCTATCGATCCCGTGATGCCTTTGGTCTTTTTATCCAGGTCTTTGTTGGTGAAGATGAATATAGCCAACGGTAAAAAGGCCAGTACGCTCATGATGGCTCCCAACTGGTTTTGGATAAAAAACCTTGTTTTGTCTTTTTCAGATGCAGGATCCAATCGATTGGCTTTTTTCCAAAGGGTGGAGCCGGTAATGGCGAGCGCGAGAATGACCACGATGGTAACAATCAACCAGGTCATCATTTCATCGTTGATCAGCGACACAATGGCAAAAACCTGTCCGGCCATAGCCAGGACCCAGGCGAGTATAGCAAAGAGACGCAGTTGCTTGGCTTTCCCTTTGGCTTCATCGCTAGCTTGAAATACTTTTTGTTCGGACATAATATGTATTTAGTTTAAGTGTTTTGGTCTTTCTCTCTTTTAACGGAGAGCGTTGCATTTTTCATCATCCATGTGGTATAACCTCCTCATCAGCGAACTGTAGCGGATATAATGGTAAACATACGAAAATTGCCTTTAAACCGCTCTGGCGGGCGATGCTGTGTTCACCTTTTGCAGGACCAATCGCCTTTGTTTCATTTGATTCCCTGCGGTCTCTGGTGTTGAACACCGAACCATTAAAAGGTATGCACTGCCCCCGCCGTTACCGTTAAAAAGTTCAACCAATTTCGTACATAGCCATCGCCCGGACCGGCATCGTCATCGGATGTTCCCACAGCACCACCACCCAGGTACCTTAGATTTAAAAATGTTTTTAATGGCTCCTTGATTTGAAGCCCGAGCCGCCAGCTGGCGTCTAAAATAGCGCCCACCACCTCATTGTCACTCCCATTCAAATAGCTAACGGGGGCGTAGATGCCGTCCAGCTCTATTTCGGTATACCACTGACGGCCTAACCAGGCTCTGCCACGTACCTTGAATGCAGGGACAGGACCCACATCGCGGTTGGTGCGAAAACGGGTTCCATCTGTCGATTCAAAGGAGATCGTCGCATTGCGAATTTGCAAACTCCCGCCTACTGCAAGATCATATTGGGGGTGGCTCGAGAGCAGCTCTCGCAAGTAGCTTGCCCGGTAAAATGGGAAGTTGTATAAAAGGTTGACCCCGGTATTGGCCGGGAAAACAAGGTCATCTACGATCAAATCATTTTCGAGCAATACCTGTGATTCCAGGGTCAGCGGTTGATATAATAGAATAAAAGTGTTCTTTTTATTTACCTCAAGTTCCAGAGAAAGTCGGCTGACTGGAAAAAGCACATCCTGACCCCCCGATTTTCGGTAGTCAAAATAGGTTCCGGACTTGCTAAACTGAACCTTGTGTCCCAGAACACTGAGAAATCCTAGTTCTGCGACGGCTCGTAGTTCATAGTTCTTGCCTGAACTTTCGATCTGGGTGGATTTCTGAGCGAATCCTGCCACTGACCAAAAGGTAATCAAGAGAAGAGTAATCAGGTTATTGATGTTCATAGGGCTTCTTTTAAATCAAATGGAGATGAAAAGGTAACCCCGTACTAAGCAGAATGTTCGAAGCGATTAAAATTTTCAAAATGGGAAAAAATAGGGAATGACTACCGAGGCGGCCAGCCAGGTCAGGATATTCAGGGGCGTACCAAATTTTAAAAAGTCCCGAAACTTGTAATTCCCAGGGCCATAAACCATCGTATTGGTGGGATAACTCATGGGCGTCATAAAAGTCAAGGAACAGGCAAACATGACGGCGATGAGAAAGGGCTGGTAGTTGACCTCCATGGCGGCAGCCAGGCTGATGACGACAGGGGACATCAAGGCAGCAGTTGCTTTACTCGAAATCAGATTGGTGCCGATGACTGAAGTGAGATAAATAATGCTGAGAGTGACGTGGGCATTGTACTGGCCCAGTGTGGTTTCTATGAAATTGGCGATCATCGCAGCGCCGCCGGTTTTTTCCAAAGCCGACCCCATGGATAGAACACCCGCCATCATGAAGATCACCTTCCATTCGACAGCCTGGTAGGCTTCATTGGGTTTCAGCACGCCGGTCAAAATCATTAACAATGCGCCGACCATGGCACTAATAAGTATATTGGTTAGGTTCAAAGCAGCAGCCATGATTACAGCTATGCCGATTAGAATGGCCGGTATGGCTTTTTTATAATTTAGCTTTTTCTTATCGTATTCCGAAAGGGTAAGAAACAATTTGTCAGATTCCAATTCATCTATGGTCTCCTTCTTGCCCATGACCAGTAACATATCGCCCTGTTTGAGGTCTACCGAAGGCAGATCATCCAGTATGATTTCGTTTCGATGACGAATAGCCAGTACAGAAAGCTTGTAAATTTCGCTGAATTTTAACCCGTCCAGCGAGTTACCGATCAACGTGGAGTCAAATGGAAGGATGACTTCGTACAAGCGGTATTCGTCAGAATGTAATTCGTCTTTTTTTCGTTTGTCCCCCTTGAATTTGTACCCCTTTGTGTTCAAAAGATGACTAAAGGCCTGGGGAGGAACCATGATTTTTAAACTATCTCCCTCGTGCAGAACGGTGTCTGTGTGTACGTCATTTATGATGATGTCGTCCCGGAGGATGGACAGGATGCGAACATCAAATTTATTGATAAGTCTCGATTTATGGATCGTTTTATTCACATCCGGTGAATCGGCTTCGATGCGTACTTCCGTAATGTATTTCTCGGTCTTTTTGGTGAGTTGTTCGCTGTTTTTGCTTTTGGGAAGTAGGAAGGGACCTGCCAGAAAAAGGTAAGCAAAGCCCACAGCGAGCAAGCAAAGTGCTGCGCCACTAAACTCAAACATGCCAAATTCGGCCAGGCCATAACTTTTGGCGTAGCTGCTGACCAGGATGTTGGTGGAAGTGCCGATGAGCGTGCATGTGCCGCCAAACAAAGCAGCAAACGAGATGGGCATGAGCAATTTCCCCGGACTTATGTTGGTTTCCCGGCAAACGGTCAGTGCGATGGGCAGCAATAATGCGACTACGGCAGTATCATTAATGAAGGCAGAAAACAGACCCGCGATAAAACAAAATACAACCAACGCAACCAGGTAATGAATTTTGGCCAGCTTGATAATGGTTTCGCTTAAGCCATCCAAAATACCGGAATTGAAAACCCCGCCACTTACTACGAATATGCAACCCAGGGTAAGCGTGGCCGGATGATTGAATCCAGAGAAACCCTCCTCCGGACTGAGAACACCCGCTACAATAAACAGGGTCATGATCAAAATCGACGTGGTATCAATTGAAAAATAATCCTTTACAAAAAGGAATACCCCGATAAGTATAATACCAAATGTTAGTATCAGGTCAATATTCATAAATGCCCCGGCAGCCCTGCCTTTTAATTCACAAACAAGACTTCAAGATACAATTAAATTTATCTTTTTTAGCGGTCGGTGGGACTGTGACTTAAAATAATTTATCCGAATGATGCAACCGGGGCGCTGTTTGCTGATCATCAGATCGCTCATTCCGTCGATCTGAAATTTGCAATTTTTCTATCCAGCAAAAACCTTGATCACTGGAGGAGCCTGGATTGATCTTGATTGGTTCTGAGGTCTACAGGCCCCAGGCAACACCGACGGAAAGTTGAATATTACGCAGAGCGTGTTTGTCAGAACCTGATGCCGGGTCTTCTCGGAGATCCATCAGGTCAAAAAAGGATCTTAAGTCAGTGTTAAGCCAGGTTCGTTCCCCCATGCGATAGTTGAACCCTAAGCCGGCACCAACGCCAAATGAAAAATTCTTCACGGTGCTTTTGACATCTGTACCATCTGACTCGGCAGCCAATAACACCCCTGGTTGCAATCCGGCAAATACCTTGGGTCGAAACCGCTGACCCCACTCACCGAAAAATATATTGTACATCACCGGGATGCGAAGATAATCCAGGGCCAACTCTGTTCCGCCGTGTTCGTATCCTTCGCCGGAATACAACAAGTCAACACTTAGACCGCTATGTTCATTGATGCTATACGTGGAGGTTAGTCCTGCTACTAAGCCCGTCCGGCTGTTGGCTGCTTCAGGGTTACTTACGTTGGAGAAATTCACCCCGATTCTCGGTCCTATTGAAAAATTTCTACTGGTTAACTGCCCGTACAAGGGTTGTATGGTAAAAATAGCAAGAGCGATAAATATCAAACTTAAATGTCTCATAGCATAGATAATTTTAATTCGTTAAAAAGAATTATAACTCGTTAGTTAGTATTTTTATGGTAGAGAAAAAGTGAGGTCTTTCCCGTCTTGAGCTGCTTCTTTCAGTTCTTCATTGGCGACGATGACGATTTCGACACGCCGGTTTTGTTGGCGGCCTTCGTCTGTGGCATTGGAAGCTACAGGATCGGTTTCACCATAGCCCTGGGTGTCTAGTCGGGCAGACCCTATGCCCTGGGTGGTTAGGTAGTTGTACACCGCATCCGCTCGTTGTCGGGAAAGATTTTTGTTGTATGATTTTGAACCTTTGCTGTCAGTGTGTCCCAGTATTTTTATTTCGGTTTCTTCATATTTTTTCATGCTTTCAGCAAGTTCAGTGAGATTAGCCTGGGTCGCAGGTTTTAGATCGTACGAGTCAAAGTCAAAGAGCAGGCCTGAATCAAAAATCACGACAATGCCTTCTCCCACCCGTTCTACGTGTGCTCCTTCCAGATCATCGGCGATTTCGCGAGCTTGTTTATCCATATAATTGCCGATAAGGCCACCGGCTACACCGCCCACGCCAGCGCCAAGAATAATTCCTGCTGCTTTGTTGTTTTTCGTTATCACAGCACCTGTGGCGCCACCAACCACAGCACCTATGACGGCACCTTTTAATTTTTTGGAAGCATTGCAGGAATAATTGACCGAAGAGCTTATTAAAGCTAGGATTATGGCAAATAGTAGGTTCTTCATATGGCTAAAGTTATTGTTTGATTATGCAAAATGTAACATATAATATAGTTGTAGTATTGTAAAGCGTGTAAATATTACCATATAATTTACATGTATAAACAACATGTAAAATAATTGGAAGTTTTATTATCTGTGTATTCTTTCAATATTTATGTAGATATCAACAATATTTGCATGATCTCTTCCTCATGAAAAAGCGAGTCGGTCAGATCATAGCCTGCGGTATATGGGAAGACAGCTTTCATAAATACCATATAAATTGGCATTCATAGGGTTTTAGAGAAAGCAGCAGATTTGGTGTAGAAGCGCGTGCATTACTTAGCTCCAGGCGATGTAAAGAACGACAGAGATGAAGTACACGAAACCCGCCAGGAATATGATCCAGGCCCACGTATTTGATTTCAATATCTTCATCCATAGGAAGACCCCGCTAATGATAAAAAGGACCAGGCTTATGGCAAGAATGTCCAATAAAATGGCATATGCGGCATATACTACCCCGCCGTGATACCCCTGATTGCGATGAATCCCATTAAAAGCATCTGCAGGGCTTTTAGTGGTTTGAGTCATATTTACTTGGCCTTCGGGTGAATTAAAAATGAGACGGGTGTGGGTGCCGGCGCTTTGATATTCCAGGACGGGAAACTCTTTGCGATTATAGTAAAATTTCATCATTCTTCCCGGGATGTTATGATCGTCAGCCCAACGTTTGAACTCTTCTTTGGATGTGGCCTTCGAAGTGTATTCAAAGATCCTGGACGCCTTGGTGGATGTTTGATCAAAATGGGAATGATAAATCATCACATAGCTTCTTCCGTATTTTTTTACCTAAGTCTGTCATTCGGTATCGTTGTTAATTGCTTTTTTTAATTTATTTCCTTTCATTGTCATCCTATATTTTTGTTTACTACTACGGGGTTTGTCAGGTATTGTCATTTCTATCAATTCCTGATTAAGAGAAGGTTGTAGGTAATTATAATGAAAAGTTGGCCTATGCTTTATATTAAGTTTTTCCATTAGCTCTGTATTTGTATATTCAATATTTTCCATGACCAATAATAACTTTCCGACTTGTTCGGTGACTTGTTCGGTGACTTGTTCGGTGACTTGTTCGGTGACTTGTTCGATAGCTGGAAAAACAAGACGCAAAAAATTTTCAGAGAAATAAAAGCTGTCTTCTCCATAGTGATCAAGGATACGTGGAATACCTGACCCCAGTTGCTCCACCATCTCCAGATCCTTGTATATACGCATCAATTCCTTATTCCTGGGAATGGAGTAACCTTCAAAGAATTCTTCACGGCTCAATCCTTCAGGCAGTGAACCTGCAGATGTTATCTCAATCCGGTCGTTGAAGATTTCAAATTTAGGAGGCACCTCTCTGGTGAAATCACTATGGACAAAAGCATTAATAATGGCTTCCCGTAAGGCAATAGAACTCCATAGTCGTTGTTCTTTTCTCTCTTTTGAAGTAATTGTTGCTGCTGTCCTATTTTCAAGATCAATTTTATCCAGCACACGTTTAGTTGCTTTGATAAGCGAGCAGTAACCGTACTCATTGTTTTCGATCAGATTTACCCGGTTATCACCACTATACTTGGCCACTTTTATGGAAATATTGTTTTCATCTGCCAGCAAGTATGCTGCATAATTGAGTGATCCGTCTTCGGTAGTGAGTTCCAGGTTCTTCTTAAACTTCTTGTTGAGTCGTCTATTTTTTTCATCATAATAGATCCGCAGCTGTTCGAAAGTCAGATCCTGCCGGTGGGCTTTGATTTTACCTATGGAATTTCGGGTACGGGTAGCATAAAGTTTATCGATCATCTGCCGTGGCATAGGTTCTGCTGCTGTGCCCACACGGATATAACAACCTTTCTCTGTCATACCATACTTCTTTTTGAAGTAAGGCTTTTCACTTCCGCTCGCCACGATAATCTTGATAACATAATTCCCGTTACGCTCTTCTGAGACCACATCAAACAAACCCATGGCCGAAGGAGCAATGTTGTTTTTGACGCGGTCCTTGATTTTGAGCATATCACCATCTGGATCAGTTATGCCAACTGTTTGACCCTGGTTATCTATACCCACGTAGATCATCCCGCCCTCCCGATAATTTAGAAAAGCCACAACGTGTTTCTCCAGGTCCATTTCCCGGCTCAAGCAGATTTTGTATTCGATGCGATTGGTTTCGGGCATAGGTTAAATATAGCTAAAATAACCGAATCAATACGCTATATACCTGCAGTGGTGTGAGTTATATATATTGTTCTGATGGCGATCGCTTTGGCTAGGAAATTCGCATCCCACTATTTCACCTATCCATCATTAATAGTCAACCATTCCAAATTAGTGTAGGTGTACTGGCACCTACACTGTTTTCCAGCTTCTGCTTTTCGCCGATTCCAGCACAGCATGACACACTTTTTCTGTCTCGTACGCATCTTCAATAGTTGGTGCGCATCTTTTTCCGCCATTTTCAAGACCCTTGAAAAAATCGGCGGCCTGATGGATAAATGAGTGTTCATATCCTAAGCTTGTTCCTGGAATCCACCACCGATCCATGTACGGCTGATCACCATCTGATACGTGGATTTTCCGCCATCCTCGTACTTCAGCATCATCGCGATGATCGAAGTATTCCAACCAGTTCATATCGTGCAAATCCCACCGGATGGACGCATGTTCGCCGTTGATTTCAAATGTGTATAAAGCTTTGTGTCCACGGGCATATCGGGTAGCTTCAAACAGACCCAACGACCCGTTTTTGAAGTGACAATGGAATATACTGGCATCGTCAATCCCTACTGGTTGTACTTTACCGGTTTCCTGATGAAGCCGTTCTTTGATAAAAGTTTTGGTTACGGCAGATACATCTTCGATGCCACCATTCAACCAAATGGCGGTGTCAATGCAGTGAGCGAGTAAATCTCCGGTGACCCCGGATCCAGCAGCATCTACGTCCAGTCGCCAGGCCGCTTCGCCGCCCTGAGGCAGGTCGGGACTAATGGTCCAATCCTGAAGGAAGTTGGCGCGGTAGTGGAAGATTTGGCCTAATCTGCCGGAATCAACAATATTTTTTGCCAACGTCACAGCGGGCATACGGCGATAATTATACCATACAGTGTTCGGAACCCCTGCTTCGGTAATGGCATCCAACATTTCTTTGGCCTGACCGATCTCGTGGGACAGTGGTTTCTCACTAAGAACCATTTTCCCTGCTTTGGCGGCCGCAATGGCGATTTCGGCGTGCATATTATTGGGTGCACAGATATCGATGGCGTCAATGTCGTCCCGCTCAATCATTTTTCGCCAGTCATTTTCATAGGACTGAAAGCCCCAGGTGTCGGCAAATTCTTTTCCCTTTTCTTCATTTCTGGAGGCTATGGCCTGTAGGACCGGTTGGTACTCCAGGTCAGGAAATATAGTGGAGATATGTGTGTAGGCATTGGCGTGCATGCGACCCATCAGGCCACGTCCTACTAATCCGATTCGTACTTTTTTCTTATCACTCATGTTGTTCTATTTTATTTTAAAATTTTGATATCTGTTTTTCGGGATCGGTAAACCTACCACGAGAGACTTCTGGGCTGAACCTACACAAGTTGATCTGGGCAGAAAACTTGTGTAGGAAGGTTTGCCAAGCCGGTTTGTGATCGATCTGAGATCATCGAATTTAGATCAAATTTCCACCTCCGATCCAATTAAACATTAATAATTCACCGTTTACCATTAACTATTCGCTCCAACCGTGTGCCTGGCGTACTTCGACCATTTTACCCAGGATATTGTTCCAGGTTTCTTGTTTGTACATCACCTCATTGGGGAACATGCATCCATCCCAGCAAATATGTTTTACTCGCTTGGTTAGATTTCCATCTTCATCGCGGAGCCAGAACCCGGCGTGGTGCGGAATATCCAAACGGCCTTGCGGGTCATTGGCCAGACAGTGTCGCCCCGTCTTGTCATGGGCGCCGGAACCGAACACGGTGCCGTCATTCTGGGCCACGTGAAAATCATTCATCCAGGGCCGTAGTGCATTGGTCATCTTGCGCATCCCTTCATCCAGAGCTTCTTTGTCGTCCCAGTCAAAATCTTCAGGCAGAATTCGATCTTCAGGGTGATTGTAGCCTAAAAGGTAGAGCAATGTATGTGCCATATCAGCCTGAAAACCCATATTGGATCTGTCCACAGCTTCGAGCGTATCGATCATTGTTTTCCAGGATTGCATTCCTCCCCAGCAAATTTCTCCTTCCGCCGCCAGTTCTTCCCCATAGTCGGCTGCTACATCACAGGCCTCCCGGAAAGTTTGCGCGATTAACTTTGTATTGCCCACCGGGTCTTTTTCCCAGGTGATCGGGTCGGTAGCTGAATCAACTCGGATGACCCCATACGGCCGGACCCCGTATTCAGTCAATTTCTGTCCAAACCGAGCTGATTTTCTGACCATTTCTACGAAATTTTTCCGGTCGTCTTTGGATCCCATGGCTGATCCGCCAGTCGGGGGCCAGATGGGAGCAACCAGTGACCCGATATTGAGTCCGAGCTCACCGACCCGGTCTGCTAATTGCTTCAACTCGTCATCGGTCGCATCGATGTTAAAATGCGGATCAAACAAACCGATATCGATACCGTCAAATTTCACCCCGTCTACTTCCGCGTTCACGGTCATCTTCAGAAGATCGTCCAGTGGAATAATGGGTTCGCTATCTTCGCCCTTGCCGACAAAACCCGGCCAGGTTGCGTTGTGTAGTTTTGGAAAGGTGTGTTCTGCCATTCTTTGTTCAATTTTCAGTTAAAAATTATCATTCAATTATCCAGGTATCAGGGTTTGATTTTATTCTGCTATAATACTCAAATTTTAAGGGATATCCAACAATAGCTGACCCTTGTTTTTAGCCACGGGAGCCCCTCCTGTTCATTTTCTTTTATTTCACCATGCACTGTCCAATTCCGTGTAATACCTCTTCCTAAATCGGATTAAAAAAATCCGATTCAGGAAACTTTCCAGCACACATTGCGTTGTTCTCACCAACAAACAAAATGTGACAGATTTACCTGTTTTAGTACACTGGACCGATTTTTTGAGCTTTACGGGCATCTTGTTTTTAGTGCTCCTGGTCCGTTATTTTCTTTCCGCCGGTGCTTTTTATTTGCACTATTTTGTCCTGCAGGGTGAAAAATACGCTTCGCAGCGATTGAGTTCGTACAGGAATCCACCTGATCAAACTAAAAAAGAAATCGTTTATAGCGTAAAATCATCCCTGGTTTTCGCCATTATCGGTACCGGTACCTATTGGCTGTGGCAGGAAGGATACACAAATATTTATACCGATATCCACACATTCCCCTTGTGGTATTTACCGGTGAGTTTTTTGATTTATTCGCTCCTCCATGAAACCTATTATTATTGGGTACACCGGGCCATGCATCACCGACTGCTTTACCGACGTGTGCATCGTGCCCACCACAGCAGCATCGTGCCGTCTCCCTGGACTGCCTTTTCATTTCATCCGTGGGAAGCCCTGATCGAATCCCTTGTCGTGCCAGCTCTTTTGCTGGTCGTCCCCATTCATCCCATAGTTCTGGGGGGGTACCTCCTCCTGATGACCATAAGCAGTGTGATCAATCATTTGGATATCGAGGTGTATCCCGCTTTTTTGCAACGGTCCTGGATCGGAAAATTACTCATCGGTGCCACCCATCATCACTATCACCATTCAGAGTTTCAAACCAATTATGGCTTGTACTACACCTTCTGGGATCAATGGATGGGCACAGAAAGCGAAAAAATGAAACGGAAATAATTAATAGATTTACAGTTTGCTATTTCAATTTTTTACTTAGCGCATAGAGCTTCATCTTTACTGTGTTTACATCTTTATTCAGCTCATTATAAAGGGTGTTGTCTATAAATTCAAGGTCTTTAATCAAAATAATAAAATATTCCAATTCGTGTGCCGAGCCTAAAGCAATCTGGATAAATCTGTTGAAATCTCTATCTGATGCCCGGCCACATCCTTCAGAAAAATTAGAAGGAATAGAATAAGCAGCGCGTTGCATTTGTCCTACGATCTGATATTTCTCAGATTCCGGAAGTGTCAGTGTTACTTTATAAATCTGTTTTGTCAATTCATGACTTAGTTTCCAAACTTCATAATTTCTAAAGTTTCGCATTCGATATTCTTAATTAATATTTTCCATGTCAAACAGCCTACAGCCTACAGCCTACAGCCTAATGCCTACAGCCTAATGCCTACAGCCTAATGCCTACAGCTTAAAGCTTCAACTCCGGATTATCCGGTCCAAAATGCTTCAGCATCACGATCGGATCCGTTTTTGACTTATTGACGATTTTCACCCCTTCTTTTGCTGTCGATTCGGTTACAAAATACTCATCATGGGTGAGCTGTCCATACCGAATCATGGATGGTGTTTCAATATCCCAATCCCCCATAGTACCGTATCCCTGCATCATAATCATCCCATAGGCGCCCTGGTCCTTAATGGTCACGGTGGCTCCCGGATCTATCGTCAGTTCTTTGGCGCTAAAATCATGTGACTTATAAACGATCCATTTTTCCACATAGCCTTCAGCCTGCATTTCTTCCAGAGGACGAACCGGCTTGGGTTCCATAAACCGGGTGCCACGGATGTTGGGTTCCAGGTTCAGTTCCCAGTCAATGACTTCCATGAGCTGATCGTAATCGCCGATTCGGTCTTTGGGCGTCCCGTTCCACAGCAGTTCTTCCGGTATCACGGCTTCGTTCACCAGGGACTGGTACATGGCAAATACATCCGAAGCTTTTTGAGGTTCATAGGTACACAGACTACCGGGTGCATGGAGCATTCCCGGAGGAACGTCCCAGCCTGTGCCGGGATCAAGTTTAAAAGCTTGCGAATAGCTCGTTATTTTATTGTCCCCTTTGGTAAAGTTCATCAGGCATTCACGGATCTGATCCTTTGTGGTTCCTGGTGCTATGCCAAAGAAGGTGTATGGAAAGTCTCCGCCGTGGTTGTTGACTTGTGGCGGAAAGTAATAGGCCTCCGGTTTTCCTTTTTGGCCAATTTTGGCCGCATGTTCGTCATTGTGGTGGATGTGATGGGGCAGGGGTCCCATGTTGTCAAAAAACTTGGAATACATGGGCCAGCTTTTATATTTCTCCCACAGTCGGTCGCCGATGATGGCGCCCTGGAGTTCATCAACGGCGTCTCGTAATGTAACCGTTTCCACTTTGCCGCCGTCTTCCACCACGACCATACTCAATCCTTCATTGTCACCCGTTAGCGGGCCATTTTCGGCCGGAGTGGTGGATGAAAACCACCGTTCATCGATGCCGCCCCGTTCTCCGCCTAGCACATAATAATCATCCGGATGTAATTTGATACGGCGCCCGGGAACACAGAAGGACCGGGGGACCCAGGTGGGTGCCAATCGAAGAATTCCTTTGCCCTGATCAAGAGCTCTTTTTGCCAATTGTACGTCACTCATCTTATTTAATTTAGTTGCTTTTGTGAAAATTCTAATACTTTTATGTCTTGGTCTGATTGACCTCAAAATGCAGATGGTATTCGGCAGACTTTCCGGGTTGGAGCATTTTTAATTGACCAGCCTTTCGGGCGGCTGTCTGCCCGATGGGGTGATTGGTTCCCGGTTCCAGCCCGACAACATATTCCCGCTTTCCGAAATGCTGCCAGTTGGTCAGGGCGGGAAGCTGGTTTTTGTTTGCGGTGACCACTACCTCCAGTCCGGTTGCTGGATTGTGTAATCCAAATCGGTATTCTCCATTCTCATCTGAATGTGGATCTATAAATGCTGCCGCTTCACCTGCGTTTTGATGTTCTTCCAATACATCCGGACAAATCCGAAAATTATGGTTTTTATTGAAAATATGGCGATCCATGCTGCTATCTCGTGCTTCCCAATCGCCTTCCCATCTGATTTGTGTGCCTTCATCCACCAGCGGCCATCCAAAATTCAAATGATAGAGGATCATATGAGGTGTCGCCGTATTGCCCAGGTTGCGTATCTTGTCGTGTACATCAATCTTAGAATGCCCCAAGCGGGCTGAGATGGTTCGGGTTAATTCCAGATGGGGCCCGAATACGGTAGATTGAAGAACCCGGCCTGTGATGCTCATGGTATCTTGCCCATCCAAAAGATCGGGCTGTGTCAAGGACAAGAGTTCTGCAGGTGTATTGCTGATTTCGCCATGCAACCCTCGGGATCCATGCTCATCTTCTTCAGGTCCGCCCACATGGTCCAGACCGCAGGTGGTCATCAGTCCTCCACCAAAGCTGCGAAGCCATTCGATCCCCCGGTTTGCGTTGGAACGGGGCGAGACTGTTCCCTGATGACTAAGCCAAACCAGCGAAGAGGCATTCATGAAAGTGTCTGTAATATCCATAGCACGATCCAATACAACCTTAAAACGCAAACCCGAACCGGTGTTAAACCAAGCTACACGGGTGCCTCGTCCAGGGCCGTTATCGAGTACCGAAGTTTCAATCCCGCCGACTTGGGCCGGGCTGGAGACTTTGTGTTGCCAATTGTGGTGGTTGTTCATGGTGGTTTTATTCAAATACATGCATAGCCAACAAATGCTAGATCATTAGCGTGCGACCTCGCTGAGTTCGGTAGACCTGTCCTGAGTCTAATCTTTCTTCTAACATAATTTTGTCCTGAGATCATTAGTTACTCAGATCTTTATACTGGATATTCCGGAAATGGACTTCCATTGCCGGACCGGTATGGATCTGGAGACCGAGATGCCCTTTCATTTTTCGGAGTTCGGTGTCATTATCGGTCACTTCGCTCATCAGAACACCATTGACAAAATGTTTCAAATGGTTGCCCTGGATAATGAGGTGAAGGGTATTCCAGTCCGCTTTGTTAATCTTTGATTTGAGTTCGTCAGAATCACCCAAAGAGCCTGTGATATTTGGTTCATTTCCGTTGGTGAGTTCTGCAATTTCCCCCCTCTTGGCCAAGAATCCACGACCGCGTTCTTCGTAGTTTTGACCGGTATAGGTATTGGCGCCATCGATATCGGCCTGGTAGCCTTTCAGTGCCAACGGCGGATCCTGGAGCTCTGTGCTTCGGTATTGGACGCCGGAATTGCCATTTTCTGATATCTTAAAATCTAGTTTGAGTTCAAAATTGGATGGTTGCTTTTCACGCCAGATAAGGAAGGTATTGGCATCGAGCGGGTTTTCGGTGGTGACCATACCTACGATGTTCCCATTTTCTACTTTCCAGTGTCCGTCTGCGCCTTCCCAGCCATCGAGGGTCTGGCCGTCAAAAATGGAAACAAACCCATCTTCACTTGCTGTAGCATCATGGGTGGTCTCCGCATTGGAAGATTTTGATTTCGTTGCGTTATTGCATGCTGTGAGGATGAGCATGGCACAGAGGGCTACTGCCGGCAACCAGGCGGATCGTGTTGATGTTCTAAGATTTTTATAAAGCATTGTTTTCATTTTCATTATAAACGGCATTGTTTTCATTGCCACCTGCGAGCAGGTAAGCGATCAGGTCTTTTAATTCTTCTTCGTTCAGAGAATTAACCATTCCTGGCGGCATCATGGATATGGTCGATAAGGAGACCCTGCGGACATCGGATTTGGGAACCTCACGAACTTCATCGGGAGAAAATGGATTTTGAACCACGTAGTAGTATTCATCATCCTCTTTCTGAAGCCGCCCGACGACCGAATTTCCATTCTTCAGATCAAATACCTTGGCCGCGTATTGATCGGAAATGGCGTTGTTGGGTTCGATAATAGCCTCGAGCATATCTTTTTTCGTAAACCGCGTACCCAGTTGGGTCAGATCAGGGCCAATATTACTGCCAGTTCGACCCATCATATGGCAGGAGGAACACATGGTGGCATCGAACATGTTTTTCCCATTCTCAAAATCACGTATCGTCGAATCGTTGGTGACCACTTCCAGGGCTTCGGTGAGTTCCCACCGGCGGCCCGGTCCTTTGGGCTTTGGCCGGTCCGACAAGACGGCTAGTCCGGAGGAGGTGATGAGTGAATCACCTGAAATTTCGTTGTAGTGCTCCCGCTGGGCGGACGGTACCTTTTCTAATGCAGTTTTTCGAGCATGATTGATAAAACCCACATAGCTGTTTCCACCTTTGTAACTAAAGGCTTCGTGAAACCAGCTAAAATAGCGTTCCCATAGGTCAGAAGTCCAGCCGCTTTCTTTTTCGCTGAGGACGATGGCCAGAAAAGTTTGTTGAGCGGGTGGCATTTCTTCCAGCATTTTCCCAATGGTTAGTCCATACTGGGGATTTCGCAACACGAGATCACTGGCGGCATTGTAATCCGGATTGTCATCATTTGTAGCATTTTCGAGGAGGGTCAGGGTCTTGTCGATCATATCGGGCGCATCAAAAGCCATCAAAAGTTTACTGAGCTGGCGATTGAGCTCATCGGAGGAAGCCGGATAATGTGGGTTCAGATAATTGGCCCAGGTTGTCTTCATTGACGATGAAGCCGGTCCCATCCTATATATGATCAATTCAACAGCCCGCGTAAAATCTACTTTAAGTGCTTCATCCAAAGCATCATAATCTACGTCGAGTAACGCATTAAATAAAGGTGTGCTTTGGGATTGATCTCCTTGTCTGGCCAGTGCAATGGCTCCTTGAATTAATGTTTCTGGGTCTTTTTCGCTCCACACGCGGTTCGTCCACAAGTCGGTGGGCTGGTGTTCGATAGCCACCCGCGCGGCGTACCGAATAAATCGATCGGGGTGATTAAGCTGAGGCCATGCAAAATCAACAGCTTCCTGACCGAGCTCCCGGTGGTAACGCTCGAGCTGACGCCGGAGCTTGTTTTCTTCTGTCAATTCGATCTCGCCGATGGGCTGATCATCGAAGGATTCGTAGTCTTTGTGGTACACCCGGTATAAGTCGGATTCTATTCGTCGGCCACCGGTCATGAAATAGTAAGCACCATCCGGACCGATCACGCCGTCCGTGAGGGGAAGGGGTAGTCCGGATAAAAATTCGTCAACTTCTGCTTTGTATGTAGCGCCATCCGGTGTCAGCTGGATCCCATATACAATGCCAAAACTCCAATCGGAAGCAAACATCATTTTTTTGTATTTGTCAGGAAAGCGGGCGTGCGTTCCGAAAATCAGATTGGTCGGTGAACCCTGCCCCAGATTGACCACGGGTGGTAAGTTGTCTGGCCAGGCGGGTGACCATTTGGCATTACCGGTTCTCCATCCATACTCTGCGCCACTGGTGGCATGACAGATTCGGGTGGGGCGGTACCAAGGCATGCCCAGATCCCATTCCATATCGGAGTCGTAAGCGAACAGATCGCCGGCTTCATTGAAGGCAATATCAAATGTGTTTCGAAAACCGGACGCCTGAAGGGTCCATTCTGTCCCATCCGGATTGAACTCCGCGATCCAGGATCCGGGCGCCATTCGTTCGTTGGCATGACCTCTAGGGTCCAATATCTGTGGAAGTATATTGTCTTCGTCCCAGGCTTTGGGTACGCGGTAATGATCCATTTCGATGATGTCGGTGTGGTTGCCAGCCACCATAAACAGAGACTTCCCATCGGGCGCCAAGACGATGGAGTGGGGCCCGTGCTCCCCCCATCCGACCATGGGTTTGAGATACTGGATGGAGTCCAGCTGATCATCGCCGTTGGTGTCCCTCAGGCGATACAGTCCACTGGGGACGTTAAAGTCTTCTTCGTCCATTTTTTCCGGATCGTCGGGTGTGTAGTTATTGACCATGACATACAAACTGTTAAAAGCCCACAAGAGTCCTTGTGCATGGCCCATGTTGATGTCTAGTTTTTCGACCTGCGGGGGGATGCTGTCTGCGCTGCCTATGGGTGGAATCTCCAGGCGATACAGCCACCCGTATTGATCTGAGGTAATGAGCCGATTCTTGTCATCAAAAGCCATAGCTACCCAGGATCCTTCTACGGTGTCGATGGGGGAATACAAATGATCAGCTACAAAGCCTTCGGTGAGTTGGAGTTTGGCAATTTTGGGATTGGAAGATACTTCAACAGGATCCTCGGTTTCTTCAGGGCTGCATCCTATGAATAGAAAAAAGAATGCAGTGATCAGAAAGGGATATTGGAAAAACTTTCTGAAGTAGGTTGGACTCATTATGATAAGGTTTAAAATGATGATGTTACGATTGACTGTGAATCTACGGAATTCTTAACTAATATTTTTTACAGCATACGGGAGGTACTCCAGAGTGCAGGTCAATGGACACAGGTAAAAATATTGGATAGTTATGAAATGACTTCCCTAGGGTTTCCTAGATGACTCCAAATTTAAGAAATAAAGATTCAGGCGGGACTGTCGTTGGACAGATCAGAGGATTGACAACAACACCTAAATGTACGCGAAGATCACGCTGTGTGTATTTGAATTGGCTCTGAGAACCTCAGACGACTTTTGGTATGCGGAAAAGGATCGATGAGTTATGATTTTTCGGAAGCGGCTTCGTTTTGATCATCCACTTCGCCGGGCTCGTTCAGATAATCTTTTTCACACGTCGGGCAGTAATTTCTTTTCTGATCGTTTTTAAGTTGGATTCCTGTAATATTATCTTGCACGTATTCTTCTATAAAGGCTTTGTTTTTATCGTCCGGGCCGTGAATGTCTGCTTTGGTCCGGTCTTCCACAAATGTCATGTATTCATTGTAGTAAGCCATATTGTTCCAGCAATCCGGGCAGACGCCATGAGCAACTAATTCTTCTTTGGTGAAGATGTCTCGGTTGTTCTTGTTCTTTGCCATTGGTGTTGATTTTTTTAAAGTGCCTGAGTTGTCAATATAGTGATAAACAATGAAATATACGGTTTATGTGCAAAAAATGCCGGTGATTAAATATACTTTAACGCCACTACTCCGTTGCATTTATAGCTTTATTGGTGTGATAAAAGCGTGACGGAAGGAAAGACGCATACACATAAAATATTTAAATGGCAAATTTATCGCATATGTTAAAGTAAAAAACTCTTACAATAACGAGCAATTTGAGGTAGTTAAAGTATGGAATTTTTTAAATTGTTGAACCTTTACTTTTACCATAAGAGATACTTGGCCTATGAAACTAGACTTTACACTAAAACTTATCCCATTTATTTACCACGAGACCACAGCCCAGGAAAATGCTGAGATTGTTCATCAGATTCTGAGCGACGGAGCTTCCGAAGATGCTTTTCAAGAAGTTCTCGAAACGAAGGAAATGCTGGACACCGTGATTATAAAACCGAGCAAAAAATCGATTGACCGTATTTTGGAATACAGCCGGGGAACGTCCGACTTAATCTAAATTTGCTGTTTATTTTTGATACTTGAGAACTTTTATTTTTTGGTATCAAGGATTTTCCTTAGGTTTGTCTTTCGGATTAATGTAAGTTTCTAAAAGAGAAAAGAGCGCTGAATGGCAGATACGAAAGAGGCTAAACTCAAAGCCCTCAAAATGACGATGGATCGTCTGGAAAAAACCTACGGGAAGGGGGCGATCATGAGAATGGGTGATTCACCGGTGGTTGATGTAGATACTATACCAACCGGGTCACTGAGTTTAGATATAGCATTGGGTGTCAATGGATACCCGCGTGGAAGAGTTGTTGAAATTTATGGTCCCGAATCTTCCGGGAAGACGACCTTGGCCATTCATGCGATTGCGGAGTGCCAACGGCAAGGCGGAATTGCTGCATTTATAGATGCTGAGCATGCCTTTGATCGGAATTATGCACAAGCACTTGGCGTGGACACGGAGAATCTGTTAATCTCCCAGCCCGACAATGGTGAACAAGCGCTGGAGATTACTGAAAACCTGATTCGGTCAGGCGCTATTGATATCATCGTGATTGATTCCGTAGCAGCATTGACACCACGATCTGAGATTGAAGGTGAAATGGGCGATTCAAAGATGGGTTTGCAGGCCCGATTGATGTCGCAGGCGTTAAGAAAATTGACGGGAACCATTGGGCGAACCGGTTGTTGCTGTATGTTCATCAACCAGCTTAGAGAAAAAATTGGGGTTTTATTTGGAAATCCTGAAACAACCACGGGTGGTAATGCGTTAAAGTTTTATTGCTCTATGCGTTTGGACATTCGTCGTCGGGGCGCACCGATAAAAGACAAAGAAGGGAATGTCGTGGGCAATACAGTGAAAGTAAAGGTCGTTAAGAATAAACTGGCACCTCCTTTCAGAGTGGCTGAATTTGATATATTGTATGGTCAGGGAATTTCCAAAGAAGGCGAGATTATTGATCTTGGATCGGATTTGGGAATACTGAATAAGGCCGGTTCCTGGTACAGCTATGGCGATACCAAAATAGCGCAGGGACGAGAAGCTGCCAAGCAGTTTATGATCGACAATCCGGAAGTAGCAGAGGAAGTCGAACAAAAAATAAAAGGTGAAATAAAAGGGGTTGTAGAAGAAGAAATCAACGACGAAGATAAATAAAGCCTATAATCCTATCTTTTTGTTTCTTTTGGGGTTTAGCTTTGGGGGTTGGATGCTTATCCAACCTCCATTTTTTTTGCCCCATACCTTCATCCTTAATGATTTCATAATACTATTGACCCGGGTATAGCCTTAACCAACAGCTCGGTACGGATTGGGTCCCGGGCAACTTTCCATGTAGGGAAAGGGTTTTCGAAGAAATATTTTTTCTTTTAATATCTTACACGTATATTTCGGGAAAAGAAAAAATGCAAACCACTTATTTACTTTCTCTTCTGTTTTTATTAACTCAGTTTTCTGTTTTTGGGCAAAAACCCGAGGATACGGAAGTGTGGGAACCAGAACCAGAGGTGGTGTCACCGGGCTATTCCTACGCAAGCGCGCCTTCGGATGCCATCATGCTCTTTTCAGAAAATAGCCTGGATCAGTGGGTCGGTAAAAATGGGAATGCTGTGCCATGGGAAATCAATGGCGATTATTTTACCGTGAAACCGGGTACCGGTATGATTCAAACCAAAAAGTCTTTTAACGATTTTCAACTTCACATTGAATGGAAATCACCCTCGATCATACAAGGCGAAGGACAAGGCAGAGGGAACAGCGGCGTTTTTCTTCAGGGCAGGTACGAGCTTCAAGTGTTGGACTCCTACGATAATAGAACATATTCCAATGGTCAGGCCGCCAGTATTTACAAACAGTATAGTCCCTTAGTCAATGCGATGCAACGAACCGGTGAATGGAACAGTTATGATGTGATCTATACCGCACCCCGATTTTCTTCCGATGGTCAATTGGAATCTCCAGCTTATGTGACTGTTTTGCACAATGGTGTATTGGTGCAGAATCACGTAGCGCTCAAAGGGCCGACCGTGTTTGTGGGGCAACCCAAATACGAAGCCCACGATGCTGGACCTATTATGTTACAAGATCACGGAAACCCCGTTAGTTTCCGGAACATCTGGATCAGGGAATTATAATTTTCAAATTGGGCAGCAGTATGATTGTCAATGACCGATCAAGATCATAAATACTATTCCACTTTCAGTAAACCAGTATATGCCTTCTTAGTCAGGTGCCATCAGCACACTAAATTTACACGAAATGCATACTAAATTTTTTGCCTACGGATGTGTATTATTCATCCTCAGTATTTTAGCCGGTTGTGGTCCGAAAACCAAGCCAGGCACTCCGAAAATTCTCGTCTTTTCAAAAACCGCGGGATTCCGTCACGGGAATATTGAAGACGCTACGAAGGCTATTGTTGAGTTGGGTGAGCGGAAAGGATTTGAAGTGGAGGCTTCCGAAGACGCATCGCTTTTTACCGATGAAAATCTAAAGCAATATGCGGCCATTCTATTTATGAGTACCACGGGAGATATTTTGAATACGAACCAGGAAATTGCCATGGAGCGATATATTCAAGCCGGGGGAGGTTTTGTAGGCATTCATGCAGCAGCGGATACGGAATACGATTGGAAATGGTATGGCAGATTGGTAGGCGCTTATTTTAAGAGTCATCCCCGCCAGCAAGAAGCAGATTTGGTGATTCATCCTGATGCCAGGTTTCCGTTACTGGATTCGTTCCCGAATCCCTGGAACCGGAAAGATGAGTGGTATAATTTCAGAGCAGTTCCTGATCATGTGAATGTCCTGGTGAGTATTGATGAGTCGAGCTATGAAGGCGGGGAGAACGGGGATGACCACCCGATGGTGTGGTACCACGAATACGATGGGGGGCGTGCTTTTTACATGGAACCCGGTCACACATCCGAATCGTTCGAAGAACCGTTGTATCTGGATCTATTGTATGCGGGGATTGAGTATGCTATGGGGGACAATCATGTATTGGATTATTCGAAAGCCACCTCGTTGTTCCAGCCTGATGAAAATCGATTTAGCAAAATACAATTGGCTTCAGCGCTCGATGAACCCACAGAAATGACTATATTGCCCGATCACTCCGTGCTGATTGCAGAACGAAAAGGTGGATTGATGTACTATGATCCACAAACTGATGAGACTACCCAGGTGGGAAAGTTTGATGTATACCATCATACAGATGTTGAAGGGGTGAATGTAGAAATGGGATTTATGGGGATCAAAGCCGATCCGGATTATGAAAATAATCACTGGGTGTATGTGTTCTATTCTCCCATGGATGCATCCGTCGATCGTTTGTCCCGATTTAAATTTGAAGATGGGAATTGGGATATGAGTTCGGAACAGATCATTCTGGATGTGGAAACAGACCGGGACATTTGTTGCCACACCGCCGGTTCCATTGCGTTTGACCGCGATGGAAATCTCTTTTTATCGACGGGGGACAATACCACACCATTCGATGAAAAAGATCCGGAGACCGGGAAAAAATTTCCCATCAACCTGCATGGGTATGCCCCCTTGGATGACCGACCGGGATTTTATAATTACGATGGTCGACGTGCTCCGGGCAATACCAATGATTTGCGGGGAAAAATTCTTCGTATAAAGGTGCAGGAAGATGGGAGTTACACCATACCGGAAGGAAATTTGTTCGATCCGGAGAATGATTTGGCGCGCCCGGAAATCTATGTAATGGGGAACCGGAATCCATATCGTATATCGGTAGATCAGAAAACGGGCTATCTGTACTGGGGAGAAGTCGGGCCTGATGCTCGCAACGACAGTCTGGATACACGTGGTCCACGAGGATATGACGAGGTGAATCAAGCCCGAGAAGCGGGTAATTTCGGATGGCCTTACTTTGTTGGAGATAATTATGCATACTGGGAATACGATTATGACACGGGTGAATCGCTCTTCCAGTATGATCCTGAGAAACCCGTCAATACTTCCAGACACAACACCGGGATGAAAGAGTTGCCTCCTGCGCAGCCCGCTTTTATCTATTACCCCTATGGTGTTTCCAAAGATTTTCCAATATTGAAGTCGGGAGGTCGCAATGCTATGGCTGGTCCGGTGTATTACCGAGACCTCTTTCCCAAAGAAAATCAGCTTTCCGAGTATTTTGACGGAAAGCTTTTTATCTATGATTGGATTCGGAACTGGGTGATGCTGGTGACGATGGATGATGAGGGCGATTTGCTTCGCATCGATCCATTCATGGCCGGAACCCGGTTTTACAATTTGATCGATATGGAACTTGGTCCGGATGGGACCCTTTATTTTCTGGAATATGGAACCGGTTGGTTTACCATGAACGAAAATTCGGGATTGTACCGATTGGCGTACAACCCCGGAAACCGTCCACCGGCTGCGGAATTAAAAGCGGAGTCTTTGGCAGGTCCTGTGCCCTTCGAATTGCGTCTGGATGCCGGCGGATCGAGCGACCCGGATGAAGACGCACTGAGTTATTCCTGGTATCTGAATGATGAATTGCTCACTACGACCGAAGAAGCTGAGTTCACACACACCATCGAAAAACCCGGAGCTTACGCGGTACACGTGGTGGTAGATGATGGGAATGATGGTGTGGCTCGAAGTGGACTGGTCACTGTAGTAGCTGGTAACAGTCGGCCTGTGGTAGATATTGAAATTGATGGTAATCATCAGTTTTATTTTGATGACGAACCCATACGGTATACGGTTCATGTTGACGATGCAGAAGATGGTAGTCTGGAGAAAGGAGAATTGGAATCAAGCCGGTTAACATTCAAAACTGATTATCTGGAAAGCTTTGATGAAGCAGCGACCACCCTGGGGCATCAAGAAACCATTGATCCTGCACTGGAGGTCGAGTCCATTATTGCAAGTAATGATTGTGCATCATGTCATAAAAAGGAGGGCAAATCGGTGGGTCCCTCCTATGTGGATGTGTCGATGAAATACAAAGACGATCCGAATGCTGAGGCCTATTTGATCGGAAAGATAAAGGAAGGTGGAAGCGGTGTCTGGGGTGAAGTGGCCATGTCTGCACACCCGGATATAAATGATGACGATGTGAAAAAAATTGTATCCTGGATCCGAAGCCTGTCGGAGGACCAGCAGGAAAAAGTATCGCACGACAGAAGTGGAAAATTAATCCCTCGGAAAGAATTTAAGCTGACGGAGGATGGCGTGCTATTATTGCATGCTGCTTACACAGATGCCGGGGGCCCTGAAACCAAGCCCTTGACTGGTCAGAAAACCATTTACCTGACCCGTCCGGTTTTGCATCCGTATCAGGCATCCGACATCAAAGGCGCTTCCACAGGCAGTCACGATGGGACGGAGTTCTTACTGGTGAATGAATCAATTGCTCAAGCAGAACTCGGATCGGTGGATTTCACGGGAATAAAAAGCATTGATATCGTAATCGCTCCAGCCGGAGAAGCGGAAGGAACGGCAGAGATTTCTCTGCGCCACGGAAGTGCGACAGGTGATTTAATTGCCTCGGGGACAAGTCCCGCCAATGCACCAGTGATGACCCCCTCAATTGTACAGATGGAGGTAGGTCCTGAATTTCGGGAAATTCAAGACAATATTTGGTTGGTCGTCAAGCGGGCGAATAATGCGCCTGCTATGGCCATTATTAAATTAATCTTGAAGCCCTGACGATCGTACAGGTGTGGAGCGTGGTTTCACGGACAGACCACTGTTTTAAAGACCGAAATTGGTCTTGTCTTTTCAGGAACTACGCTTCCGGGTCCCTTGCGGTGTGCGAATTTCATTTCCTCTGCCGCATCTCGTCATTGTGGACAAGCTTGTTGCGATACGACGGAGACGGTGCGGAAGGTACTGTGTGCACAGCGCTCCCGCT
Organism: Membranihabitans marinus; assembly: GCF_019802045.1. GTDB lineage: Bacteria > Bacteroidota > Bacteroidia > Chitinophagales > Saprospiraceae > Membranihabitans > Membranihabitans marinus_A. The sequence continues at coordinate 73,177 of NZ_JAHVHU010000016.1, forward strand.
GAGGTTGATGTGCAAGTGCTGGAAAAGTTGAGTGCTTATAACATTACTTCCTACACCTTTTCATCGAGTTAATAAAAGTATAATTTAATGATAAATCCATGTGTGCTTTAGTAATTAAAGGCAGGCCGGTTATATTGTGCAATCTTAATTTAGAAAAAAATCAAATAGTATGCGTTTTTTAAGCACATTTTTAACCCTTTCTCTTTTTGTTGGCGGAATAGCTTTGCAGGCACAGGTAGCGCCACCGGCTCAGCCAAAACTATTGAGCTCAGAAGAAGTTTCTGATCAACAAGTGAATCAATTTGTCGATGCATTGCAGTATGTGCAACAAGTACAACAAGAATCCCAGCCCAAAATGCTGAAGGCTATTCAGGATGAAGGCCTTGAGCCACAGCAGTTTATTCAGGCCGCACAGGCTACTCAGCAAGGGAAAGAAACGGGACTGAATGAAGCGGATGAAAAAAAGTTTCAATCTGTTCAGAAAAAAGTCGAAGAAATTCAAGTTGAAGCCAATAGTCAGATCGAGTCAAAAATCAAGGATGAAAACATGACCTTGGAGCGTTTTAATCAGATTTACTTATCCTACCAGCAAAGCCCTGAGCTGAAACAGCGCATCGAGGCCCAACTTCAGGAAAACAGTAAATAACAGGTATCAACAAAGCTTCATCGCCTAACCTGTTGCAATCCGAAAAATATTTTTCGTAAATTGTAGGAATGGGGCGTCGACGAAGACTTTTAACGACGGTATGGTTGGTGCTGAGTATTGGTCAGATTAATGCTCAACTAAATCATAGCGAAAAAATCATATTGGATTCTGTTTCAATATATCCACACCATGGGTTTGAATTCGACGGGGGATATGTGGTCGGTGGTGCGGAGAATAGTTGCCACATCGCCACAGTCTGGAAAATGGATGAAAGTTTCCGCCGGGTGCAGACGAAGCAACTAATCCATGATTCATATGAGATTAGTGCAATGTATGACATGACGAAGAATGATTCTGTCATCGAAGTGATGACATGGCAATTGCAAACCGAAGATGTCACCAGTGCGGAAGGAATTAAGTGGTACGCTGTGGATCCGGTGGATCTCACCATTCTCGATTCACTATATATTCCAGAATTGCATTCAAAAGATGGTCTTTTTTTAGATTCCTTGTGGGTGGTGCATACGCGCGACGACACCTTGCTATTTATCTCTCCGGTGGATGGACGTACTGTACATAAACAACCGTTCAGCACTGGTCCTAATCATCTCACAGCAGCTCCTTCAGGAGTTGCATCATGGCGTGATTCAATGGTTTTTCTGATCGATTCAGCTTATCGGGTGGATACCTTTCACTTTGATCATCAGGTTCTGGATGTGGTCACAAATTCAAATGCATTGTATGTATTGACTACTGATTCAGTCTGGGCGATAAACTCACCTCATACTGGTTTTATTTTCCGCGCTGAAAAATCACCGGAGGGTGCTCGTGCCTTGTTGTTCCAACCTTTTGTCCCTGCATTAGTCGTCTTTACGACATCAAGCACCTGTGTATATTTGGATCTTAACACATTAACACCGGTGCAAGAAGTGCAGTTGTATTACAATGAATTTCATCAGGAAGATGTGAACTATGTTGCGCTGGATGACGGTAGTATTCTACGTCTGGGTACGACACGGGTAAAGGGACGGAGTAGGGGCTCCATCCGTTATGGACAGGAAATGGGGTTTTTTCATCGTTTCAATGAAGAGTATACAGAAGGTGGTATTCTTCGGAGCGATTTGAAATTGAAGGAAGTAAGCATCAGAGATGACTATTATGGAACAAAACCCAAGCTGATATTGGGTGATTCGGCATATTTCATATCAGCAGACAGTGACACGAGAATAAGCTGGAAATTTGAAAATGTAGGCCATGATCAGGTGGGCTCCGGATTGACTGCTACCAATCGGCTGTTTGCTTTTAACTGTACTGAAGGCTATTATACTCAGATATTAGACGCTATCTTTTCACCAGGTGGGTCCGGAGGGGAAGGATTTAACTATCAAAAGCAGGATGACCTGACCGTTGGCCACGAAGAAAAAGTGCTGGTTTATACAGCATATCCAAACGGCCATTATGATGCTGATTTTTCTGATAATTATCAATTCTTCACCTTTCGGTATGTTCTGAGTGATGCTTTGCAGGAATTACGAGCAGATGAACTTTATATTTATCCAAATCCGGCAGGTGAGCGCGTGTATATCAGCACAACGAATGGGGCTGGCATTCAGTCTAGTAGATTACTCACTATAGACGGAGCGCTTGTAGCTAAAATGCAGCCGGATAAACCGACCGCAGAGATCGAACTTCCGATAAATAATCTTCTGCCTGGTGTGTATATACTTCGTGTTCATACCTCAAAAGGAACGACCGTAAAAAAACTCCTGATTACAAGATAGCTCGATATTGCTTCAGACATTATTTTCCGTGGGATCGCGAAACCTGGTAGCGTATTTTCAGGAAAAGCTGTGGCCTGCATGAGTATGAGGAGGCATTTCCGTTTGAAGCAAAGAACATGTCAATCCTGTGTTGTTCCCGGTGGAGAAACAATCCAGGATTGACATGTTTTTGATCTGTGACAATTCGTTTTCTGAAGATGTCATGAGCTCATAAACAGTCCCTGTGGTTTCGAATAAATTTCGACGCACTTATCCAGTAGATGGAAATACAATCACTTTATTCAACAATATATCCTGTCGTCAGACCTTAATAACGCTAGGATGTAGTGCTGGATAGGTGGTAGATTTCATCTGTGTGTGTAAATTTACTCACCGCGTGAGCAGCTTGTTCGACTCGTCTGTAATTCAACATGTAGTGAACAAATTTACCATCTCGTTCATGATTCACAATATCTGCTTCTCGTAGAATACGCAGATGCTGTGAAGTGATCGATTGTTCGATGTTGAGTGACTTGTAAATGTTGTTCACATTCGTGGTCCCCTGGCTGTGGATGTAGTTAAGAATCCTTAGCCGAAGGGGATGAGCAAGCGCATGGGCAATAACCCAGGCCTTGCTAACCCGTTCGGGGTTAAGCGTAACCTTAGAAATTTTCATTAATCGTAGTTTTCGTAGTTTTAAAATAAACCTTAGAAAACAAATATTAAATAAAAAAATATATATACCAAAGAAACTTGCGAAAAAATTCGTAAGTATTTTGTAACAGTTGTTAAGTTTTTTCGGGTGCCGGCAGGAATACTTTCAGTAAGAGTGGCTAACTGACTGGAACATAGGAGGGCATCGGACGGAAATCGATGCCTGAAATGACCAAAAATGCCACATCAAAAAGATGCAGCATTCTGGCTGTTTAGGTTCTTTCTTAGTATCTCTTACACAGAGTCTATAGAATTGATTCAGAAAATTTGAGTTATTTCACTAAGGACACATCGTATAGATTGTCATAACTAAACCGACTTGTTTGTAGTGTAAAATTTTTACTCCGCGAGTTCTTCTACTAATCGATTGATCTGCTTTAAGCGTTCTTTATCCAGCGAATAGTAGATGTATTTGCCTTGTCTTTCGGTGCTGACAACTCCAGCTCTCCGTAATATGGCAAGATGTTGGGAGGCGACGCTTTGCTCCAGTCGGAGCTTGATATAAATATCGGTCACGGTCATCTCGTTGTTTTCTTCCAACAAGCTGATAATTCTTTGTCTCAATTTGTGGTTCACGGCGCGCAAGACCAAAACGGCTTTTCGCAGCTCGGCGTAATTCAGAAGGATGTCCTTCTTTCCCATTTTCAGTGAGTACGTCTCTTTTTTATGCTTTCTCATTTTTCATGTTTTAGGCTTATAAATGACAGTTTATCTTAATACCAAAACTGTACCAAAAACTGATAAGCCACATGGTTTGTCCTGAAATTTATTAACGCCTAGCTTCCAAACGCAAATATACAATAAGTAAATGAGATATGTAAACACTTGATAACTAATTGAAGTAAACTTTTTTAGAGGTCGTAATGTTGGGCTTTTTGATGTAAATTGGTGTGGTTGCAAAAAGATTAGAAATATTATCAGATTTGAGGAGTTGATCGGAAATGCGACTCATCATTCCTGCATCGACCTCCACATCTGCTCCAATCCATTGATTGTGTTCCGGCCAGAGATCCTTCCATTTTTTTACACCGCTTCCGATAAAACACACTTTTTGTTCGATCAAGGCACTGTAGGACATTTCATTAAGAATTTTGGCTTTGTAGTTCATAGGTTGGTCCAGGTTGCGTACAGGATCCGTCGTATAAACCTCCATGCGTCGTGCATCGATCATGGGAATGTAATAGGCTGCCCCGGGATACTTCTTCATTGCATAATCTACGAGGATGTCCAGACCCGACGGAGCAAGGAGGGGTATATCGAGTCCGTAGCACAGCCCTTTGGCCGTGGCCATACCTATTCGTAAAGCGGTATAAGATCCAGGACCGCTGTTCACGCTGACAGCGTCAATATCCTGCATGGAGCATCCACATTTACTGAGCAGTTCGTCCGTGAGAATGTTTATATCCCGGCCATGTTGCAATGGTTCATCATTGATCTCCATGTGTAGCAGTCGACCATCCTGTGCCATTGCCACGGAACAAAGAGTTGAGGAGGCATCAATTTGTAATATATGCATGGTTCGGGCCTTATTTGTTTGATTCAAGTATGGACTGATACAAATCTTTGTTTTTCATAATTTGAATAGCCTCATCAATTTGAGGGTCGTGTTGCAAGGAGTAGAGTATCTTTCCTTTTTGCAGGTAATACCGACTTGCTATTTCCATTCCCAGTCGCGTATTGATGATTTGCTTGTGGGCATCCAATGCTTTGTTTTTCTCTTCAACCAGTTCCTTTCTTATTTTTTGAACTTCTTTCTTAAAGTCATGGTCATTATCCAAGGTTTTTTCGAAATTATCCAATGCAATTTGTTGTTCGGAGTGAAAATCAAAATGGTTGTCCTTGAGGTAATTTTTCCAATCTTCATAATCCGTAAAATCAAATTCGTGCGCCGGATCTATCGTATCATGGGTCAAATAATAGTTGTTCGCATAATTAAAGATCATGTGATTTTTTTCAAGTTCTTGCAGAATTTGGGGGTTGATGGTTCCGGATAGTTCGACATCTGGTTTGACGCCACCACCGTCCAACACTTCCCTGCCATTGGCGGTTTTGAAGACTGATCGCAGGGAATCCGCGATCATAACCGGTTCGCCTTCTTCGTCGTATTCCACAGACTGGATGCAGCGCCCGCTGGGAATGTAATACTTCGAAATGGTCAGCTTCATTTGATTGTTATAGGGCAACCTTCGGGTGACCTGAACCAGCCCTTTGCCATACGTTCGCTCTCCGAGTAAAACGCCACGATCGTAGTCCTGAATAGCGCCGCTGACAATTTCCGAGGCGGAAGCTGAAGTCCCGTTGATTAGCACAACAACGGGTAATTCCTCGTCCACCGCGGCCATTCTGGTACGATAACTTTTATCTTCTTCCGGTTCTTTCCCTTTGGTTGTCGCAATGAGTTTTCCTTTGGGAAGAAATACATTGGATACATTTATGGCTTCACTAAGCAAACCGCCACCATTGCCTCTGAGGTCAAGAATAACTCCTTTCAGGTCTTCGTTTTTGTTCATCATTTCGAGCAAGGCACCGCGCACATTGTTTCCTGCATTTTGTGTAAAAGTGGTCAGCCCAATGTAACCATAACCATCGCGTACCATACCATGATAGGGAACATTCTTGATGTTAACTTCCCCTTTTTGGACCGTAATTTGCTGGATCTCTTCAGATCCGAAGCGTTTGATGCCCAATACGATTTCTGACCCTCCCGTTCCCAAGAGTATATCCTTTACTTCTTCATTGGACTTTCCGGCTACATTGATGCCGTCCACCATCATGATTTGATCACCTGCCCGCAGCCCCGCCATCACAGCAGGACCCCCTTCGTAGGGTTCAATGATGGTAATCGCATCATCTATTTTTTGTATTCTGGCACCAATGCCGTCGTACTTCCCCTGGGATTCAAAGCGATAATTTTCAATTTCTGATTCCGAATAAAAACGGGTGTAAGGATCCAGGGATTTCATGATGGCTTTTAATCCCAGGTTCATGGTCGTGGCCGGATTAAGATCATCGACATATAGTTTATTCAGGTTTTTATAGACTTCCGTGAATATTTCCAGGTTTTTTGTGATCTCAAATGCTTTACTGGATTTTGGCGTGTTGATAAAAGCAAAAGAGGTCAGAAAGACCAGAATGAGTAAAGCGGTGTATTTGATCGATTTCATGGTATAATTTTTTTCAAACTTGTCTTAAATCTGGCTTGGCTTCTATAAATAATGGTGAGTCCGGCTCGATTCACATAGATTCTTTTTTAGACGCTACTTGATAGTTTGAGGCTGATGCAAGTGTGCGGTCGCGTTGAATCTCTCCTTACCTATAGGTCCACACCCGAATCCAAATATAGTTTAGTAACGCATGTAAGCTACCAATTGACATGTGAATAAACTAATTTCTACGGAAAATACAAATGTGCCGTGCGAAATGTTTGCCGATAGGGTCAGACATCACTTCGTTGGTTTCGAAAAAAGCTTGCGGTATGCAGTGGTGCTGTAAAGTGCCCCCTCACGCGCAGTTATGACCCCACCATGGGTAAGGCCGATTTGTACCGTCCTTCAGCGATCTCAAACCCCTTTCATAATCGCTCGTACCTGTTCTTCAAATTCATCTGGTTTCTCTGCATGCAACCAATGTCCGGCTCCTTCGATGGTCTCTATTTGGATGTTTGGAAACAATTGACGGAGCAGGTTGATGTTTTCCGAAGTTACATAACCGGATTTTCCCCCGCGCAGCAGAAAAGTGGGCTTGTCAAATATACGGCCGGTTTTGATCGCTTTCAGGATCTCTTCGTAATCCCTTTCAATCGTGTCGATATTCATTTTCCATCGGTACCCCTCCTTGGTTCTATCGATGTTTTTTGCAATAAAAAATACTACGCCCGGATCCTGGATTGTTTCGCTGAGCTTTTGCTCAATGTCTTTGCGGCTTTCCATCCTGGCGGGATCCACGGATCGAATGGCTTCGATAATATGGTCATGTCCCCGAGGGTAGGCTTGCGCACCGATATCAGCAATGATCAAGGCGCTGACCAGATCAGGTTGACTCAAAGCCAGTTCCATCGCTGCTTTTCCGCCCATAGAGTGGCCCAAGACGATGGGGTTCCTAATATCGTGTTGTTGTATAAAATTCTTTACATCTTCAGCCATATCGCCGATTGTATGGCTTTCCGTGTGCGGTGATTTGCCATGGTTGCGAAGATCTACCAGGTAGACGGTGTAGTGTTCGGCCCATTTCCGTCCCAGGGTGGCCCAATTATCTAAAGCCCCGAATAATCCATGTAGGATGATCAAAGGTTCACCCTGGCCGTATTTTTTGTAATTGAGTGTAGTCATAGTAAGGTTACAATCTTTTTTTAATTCGATTCAATACATCCATTTTTTCGTGAAGAATAGCGATGACCAAAAATGGTTGGGACGATCGGTTTATTCCGAAAATATAATGATGTTGACAGCGAATGAATTTTAAGTTTGGTTGGATTTCGGTTAAGTTTCTAGGAAATGGGGTGTTCGTCGAAAGTTCGATCATACATGCTTCCAATTGATTACCATAGTTTATAGCTTGATTTTGACCGAATTTTTGATTGGTGTATCTGATGATGTCTCGCAAGTCATTTTCAGCTGCTGGACTCAATTCAAATAAGAGGGGATTCATTCTTTTAACAATACTTCCTCTCTGACTATCTCTTTTATAGATTTATGAGAGCTTTCGTTATTCTCTGCGTCATGGATTCGATCCAATAATAGCTTTTTAAATGCCTGCCAGTCTTCATCCTCCACTGGTTCATTCTCGAAGACCCGTGACATTACAAAGTCTTTAATGGTTTGACCTTGCATCGCGGCCAGTGTTTTAATCCTTCGATGTTCTTCTTTTGATATTTCTATGGTGAGTCTGCTCATGATAATTACCTTTTTGTAAATGTAATCAAAATGTACATTTTTACAATTGTAAAGCTCTAAAAGAATGAATAGGTTCCGTGAAATCTAGTGCACCAAGAACTAAATACGTATGGTTATTCTACGGACTCGGCAATCCGCCCGTTCGCAAGCCTCCCAAAGGCTTACCGATCTCAGACTAGTTGTGGGATCGGTCCATACGGACTCCTTCGTCGTAAGTTCGCTCCGAAAGGCCCGTATGGATAGGATTTGGAAGCGTAACTTTTGTTAACTGCAGGAACTTCGAAATCGTTGCACTAGATTCCCGATTATAATCATGTGTGGGGTTGTCGTGTGAATGAGATATAATTCCGAATTCCCAAGAAATGAAGATTTAACAGATCTCACCTCCTTTGCTTTAAGCTCCGGCGGTCAATATATGACCTGTCAAATCTATTGCTTAACCAATTCAAACACCCCTCTTGCTGATCCGCCTTTGACCGTCGAGACCCCAACTTCCCAATCGGGCAACCCCTGGTGGAGGAGCTCGATAAATATTTCGTTGTGTACAAACCCCCCTTCAATGATCAATCGGGGAATATACTGACTGCCGGCCGCCCGCTTTATAGCTTCTATCTGGAGTGGTACTAAAAGACCCATCAGCTGGTAATAGGCCACAGCCCATTCTTTCGGGTTGTTCTCTTTTTTTGTGGAGATTTCTTTTGTGTTTAGTATTAGGTGTTCAAAATCGAAGGCAAATTCTTCCGTTTCTTTAGCTTTTAAATGAGTGTCAGGGTCCCACTTCAAATTGAGAATGTCTCCCACTTCAATATGATAGTGTTCACTCAGCCGTGTGACCTGGATTTCATGCTCCCGGCCGAGGAAAAGCCGGGCCGTCCGCACTTGTTGCCCATTGATCCGGAGGTTGTTTAGGCAATCATTCTGCAGATCTTCCCCGCTCAACTTTTCATCTGAAAATGGATTTATGGCCAGGGTCCAGGTGCCGGTTGACAAGAGAATGAAGGGCTCTTTCTCCGAAGTAAGATATGGGATCAGGGAAGCAGATGTATCATGTAAACCTGCGCCGACCTGAATGGGTTGACCCTGGAAGGAGGATTTTGTCCAGGTATCGGAAGGTCGCAACGCCGGGAACAACCTGCGCAAGCCTTCCCCATCGATCCACCGGTGGTAATCCTCTTTTTGATAATCCCACATGCCGGTGTGACACCCAATACTGGTGTATTCGGTGATGGGCTCCCCGGAGAATATATAGCTCAGGTACTGCGGAAAATGCAAGACATATTTTACTTTGGCAAACCAATCCGGCTTATCATGCTTCAGCCAAAAGATCTGCAGTCCGGAATTCAGCATCCCCAGCCAGGGGCTGGCTGTTTCCTGACAGAACTGTATTTTTGGACCGTAATTCTCGAAAAAACGATCTTCCAGGTTTTTGGGAAAAGGCTTGAGATAATTAATAAACAAAGGCAATCGATCACCATTTTCATCCAGATAAACCAGGCTTGCACCATATCCTGAAAAGTTAACGCTTTTGATTTTCCATGCCGCAGTTCCGGTTTCGGGATCCATTAAGTGTGCCATGGTTTCTTTCATCCAGTTTTCGATAGCACTCAGATCGTCGGAAATGAATCCATCCTCGTCTTCTGTGGTGGGAAAAGAAGTTGATGTTTTCCAGACAATCTCCCCCTGATCATCAAACAAAAACAGCTTTTTATTCGTCTTCCCGATATCGAATACAGCGTGTACTGTGATCTCGTTCATAGAAATATAATAATTTATAGAGCAAATGTCCTCAGAGAGGTCAAATTACGTTTTCTCAAATTTTTTTTTATAATCCACTGGCCGATGAATCACTTCCTCTTTCTTTGACTAGCTCCTCACGAACATTTTGCTCGCGGTAAAAAGCTACCGGATCGATTGCTCCGCCTTGACGTCGGCGAAACTCGCGAAGGATCGGCCGTACATCGGTCTGATAGGCATCTTGCAGGATCGCTGAACAACGACTGATGTCATTTTCTTCCCGAGCTTGCTCCAAGGATTCATAGTCCACTAAGGCTGCTTTAATGTAAGTCAAACCTATGGATTCCAATGATTCCAAAAGGTCAGCCAATGGATCTTTGAGGTTGTGACTGGCATCGATCATATAGGCGATATCCGGATTGCCGTGTGGGTTGGCAGCCATGCCTTGGGTGATTTCCATAAAAATCAGAAACAACTGATAAGGCTTGATGCTGCCGACTGTGATGTCGTCATCGGCAAATTTGCTGTCATTGAAATGAAAACCACCCAGCTTTCCACGGCTAATCAGAGTCGCCACGATTTGTTCGATGTTGGTATTGGGAAGGTGGTGACCGAGATCCACCAGGCTATAAGCCCGGTCACCGGTATCAGAGGCCAGTAAATAGGAAGTACCCCAGTCCGGTATCACCGTCGAGTAGAAATAAGGCTCAAAGGGTTTGTATTCAATAAAAAGGCTCCAGTCTGCCGGCATGTGCGCATAGATTTCCGCCAAAGACTCACCGGTGCGCTTGAGTGCCTTGCTCAGGTTGGATTGGCCGGGGTGATTGCTTCCATCAGCCAGCCACACGGTCATGGATTTAGATCCTAATTGGACTCCATAGTCGATCACCTCTTTGTTGTGATTGATCGCCTGACGCCGTACGGCCGGGTCGGTGTGTGAAAGGGATCCATGTTTATAAGAGTGAGCCTGACCAGGCTGATCCTGAAAGGTATTGGAATTCATGGCATCAAATGCAAGCCCGTATTCATCCGCTGTCGCTTTTATTTTTTCGACGTCTTCCGGAATATCCCAGGGAATATGGAGCGATATTCGGCTTGCCATCTGACTCAATTGATGTAACAACCCAATATCGGCCATTTTTTCTTCCAGGTTCCGCGGTTGTCCCCCGATGGGGAAACGGCCAAACCGTGTTCCACCACTGCCGAGTGCCCAGCTGGGGATGGCAATTTGTAATTTTGATAAATTATCCAGGATCTTTGACGCTGGGTGATCGGTGTCACGGAGCCTTTTCTCCAGGAATTCAAACTCCTGGCGGTGCTTGTCCAGATGTCCATTATTGTGGTCTGAAATGTGGTTTTTATCTATTTTCATATTGTTTAAATTTGATGCAACGCAGCGGACCCTCAAAATTTGCTGAGAACAGACGTGATAAATCGCATCTGTTTAACCGTTGCGACCACCTACGGGGTCAATGTTGCTATATGCCATTTTTTTCTAACATACTGTGACCCGCACTGTGGGTCAATAGCTCTTCATCTGGGCATTTATTCATTCCTTGATAGAAGCAAATTTCCATAATAAATCAGAATTCTCTTTAAAAAGAGCTTTGCGAATCCTTTAGCTCTTAGCGTAACCCTAAAAGCAAAGTTTACCTACCGTTGCGAAGTTTACCTCCCGATACAAAGTAGGGAGGCAGGTAGGCGCCCTAACACCTAACGCCTAACGCCTAAAAGCGAAGCGTCCTAATTCCTATCTGGGAAACGCTCCCGGCATTCCGCCATCGACATTAATGATGTTCCCGGTGCTTTTATCCAAAATGGCGGTCACCGCAAAAACACCCTTTGCGATATCTGACGGTCGAATAATCTTTTTCAGCAAATTGCGGTTGGCATAGTGTTGCGGCAATTCATTTACTGAGATTCCATAGGCCTTGGCGCGACCTTCGGCCCAATCACCTTCCCAAATCTTACTGCCGATAATCACACCGTCCGGATTGACGGTATTCACCCGGACCCCATATTGGGCTAATTCGGCGGCCAGTAGCCGACTCATGTGCATCTGAGCTGCTTTGGCTGTGCCATACCCTACATTGTTGGGACCGGAGACGAGTCCGTTTTTAGAAGCGATATTTACAATATCACCCCCCATGTCTTGTATTTCAAATACCTCAGCTGCACTTCGGGACAGAAGAAACTGACCTTTAACCAACACATCCTGGAGCAAGTTCCAGTCATCCATGGTGGTTTGCTGGATGGGCTTGGAAATCGCAAGTCCGGCGCTGTGCACCACGATATCAACTCCCCCGAAGGCGAGGCAGGCAGCCCGGAATGCTTTGTCAACATCTTCTTCATCCGTGACGTTGCATGTGTCGTAAGCCGATACATCCCGTCCAAAGGATTCGTTGACCTCGCTGGCCCGATCTTCCCGAATATCGGTAATAAATACATTGGCGCCTTCGGCCGCCAGTTTTTCAGCGATGGCCTGGCCGATTCCGCCGCCCCCGCCGGTAATCAAAGCTACTTTGCGGGACAATGGTTTCTCTGCTGGCATTCGTTTGAGCTTGGCTTCTTCGAGCAACCAGTATTCGATATCAAAAGCTTCTTGACGTGGTAATGCTGTATAGGTAGAAATCGCTTCTGAACCCCGCATTACATTCACTGCATTGACATAAAATTCAGCTGCTACCCGAGCAGTTTGTTTGTTTTTGGCAAAAGTGAACATGCCCACCCCGGGATACAGAATGACCACCGGATTGGCATCCCGCATGGCCGGGCTGTTGTCCCGTTTGTGTTTTTCATAATAGTCGGCGTATGCTGCCCGGTATTCTTCAAACTGTCCGGTAATTTTTTCTTTGACAGCCTTTCGATCTTCCAGCGATTCATCCGGTACCATGTTCAGTACCAGCGGCTGAATTTTGGTGCGAAGGAAGTGGTCCGGGCACGAAGTCCCCAGCGGAGCCAATTTATCCAGATCATTGCTGTTTATAAATTCCAGCACGCGGTCGCTGTCATTAAAGTGTCCGATCATAGCATTTTCTTCAGAACACAGTCCCCGAAGAATGGGCATTAGACGGCTGGCTCGGTCCTTGCGATCGGCTTGCTCCAGTGATTGTATTTTTTGACCGCCAAAAACCTGCCCGTTTTTCTTTACTGCATTTTCGATGTATTCGGACGCTTGTTCGATCGTTTCCAGGCTGTTGACATAGCATTCGTGAGCAGTATCACCCCATGTAAATAAACCGTGACTCCCCAGGATCAATCCGCGTATGTCCGGATTTTCTTTGAGGTAGTTTTCCATTTGAACCCCTAAATCAAAACCGGGACGTTGCCAGGGCAACCAGCCTATTTCACCGTTCCATAGTTCTTTGGTGATTTCCTCACCATTTTCAGCAGCGGCAATGGCGATGACTGCATCCGGATGGAGGTGGTCAATGTGTTTGAATGGTATCAGGCCGTGCAAAGGTGTATCGATGGAAGGAGCCCGACTGTCCAGGTCGTACAGGCAGTGGTAGAGCAGGGCGACCATTTCGTCTTCCATGTCAATGCCGGTGTAGACATTTTTCAGGTCATGCAATTTATCGACATACAAGCCAGCGATGCCGTTGCGATCCAGCGTGCCTATATCTCCGCCGGATCCTTTGATCCACATGACTTCTACTTCTTCGCCAGTCAGCGGATCTTTCTCCATGGTCCGGCAACTGGTGTTTCCACCCCCATAGTTCGTGATGCGGAGATCAGCGCCGAGTAGGTTGGACCGGTATAGAAAAAGCTTCACCTGGTCGTCACCAAGGGATTCTTCCTTCTCTTTGTCCCACAGATAGTCCACGTATTTGTATTTTTTGGTTTCCGCTTGATTTGTCATAAATTGTAGTTAGTTTTAAGTTTGTTCATGTAATAAAAGAGACCTGAGCCTGTTATTGCCGGCTTATAAATGATAGCCGAACTATAAAAGTAACGAATTTGGTTCATTGATCTTACATAGGGTTACATACGAGTGTGGGTGTGGGTGTGGGTGTGGGTGTGGGTGTGAGTGTGAGTGTGGGTGTGGGTGGGTGTGTCCCAAACCTTAGACCACCAGAAAAGCAGCTCGTTTTTATATGGTAGTCGGCGCCCCTTATTTTAGGAAGGGGGTGGGATGACTGAACAAAATCCGCCTTAAAGCGGATCACAGGTAGTAAATCTACGTGAGTGTTTGGCGTCCAAGATAGAATAATGCCGGGGATGTTTTGCCCTACGTCTTTAGACCAGGGATTAGATGGTAAAATAAAAACTTGGCTTTACCCATTAATTTACCTATCATTAAGGACTAAGACCTACTTTTTGGGTATCCCATTCCCTAATAAAATGTAAATTGGGGCCGGGATAAAAACCTGCTCAGGTACAAATCTACCTGTGGTGTAGGCACTGAAACCACTGAGTTTTAGTTGGGCTGGCAAAATAGATGCTCACCCATAACTCAGTAACTCAATAGCCCAATAACTCAATAGCCCAATAACTCAATAACTAAAAGCGATGCTTCATTTTATAAAACTGGATAATCTGTCATCCACGCCCAAGTATCAGCAGATCTATAATTCCATCACACAGGGAATAGAAGACGGGAATATAGAAGCTGGGGCACGCCTGCCTTCTATACCGGAGATTTGCAGTAATTATGACATTGCCAAAAAAACGGTGGAAAAAGCGTATCGGCTGCTAAAGGAAAAGGAGATTATAAAAGCGGTGCACGGGAAAGGTCATTATGTGAAAACTTCACAGGTCAAACAACGCCGCCGCATATTTTTAATCTTTAATAAACTAAGCCGTCACAAGAAGATCATCTATGACTCTTTTGTCAAAGAGTTGGGGGAGGACGTCGCGATTGACTTTTATGTGTATCACAACGAATTTGCGTTGTTCAAGGAAATGATCATCAACCCCAATCATCCGGTGGTGTATTCGAATTATGTGATTATCCCACATTTTCTTTCGAGTGCCTACAAAGCGCGGGAAATCATCAACGAACTGCCGAATCACAAATTGCTAATTCTAGACAAATGGGTCAAAGGAATCGAAGGAAAATATGCGGCGGTGTATCAGAACTTTGAAGAAAACATCTACGATGCCTTGCACCAATTGCGCTCTAAAATTTCAAAATACGACAAGGTAAATCTTATTTTTCCGTACGATACCTACCAACCCAGGGATATCATTTGGGGCTTTCAACGGTTTTGTGTTGATGCTGGAATTGCTCACGAAGTGATCAGCGACATAGAAACTCATGAGCTAGCCCGACGGGAAGTATATATTACCCTGATGGAAGAGGATCTGGTGCATCTCATTAAGAAAACCAAACTACTTGACTTCAAGCCCATCCGGGATATTGGGATCATTTCGTACAATGAAAATCCGATCAAGGAAATTTTATTGGACGGGATTACGGTGATCTCTACGGATTTTGAAGAAATGGGGCGGTTGGCTGCACGGCAGATCATTGACGGTACGGCGAATCATGTGGAGAATCCGTTTCGGGTGATTGAACGGAATTCGTTGTGAACTCCTGCTGACGCCTTTTTGAAAGGGGTATGTGAGCGCACTTTCTTCCCGGGAAGTGAATTAGTTGCATTAAAGCCAGAATTTATTTTGGACGGGTGTGTTCTGTAATATAAATTATGACGGTTTGATTTTCATGTATGAACGGAGCTAGAGCTCCGTTTTTCCAGGAGGTCTGCAATGCTCACAAGAACGGGAGAGAAATGAGAAAGAGTTCAGCCCATGTAAGAACAAAATGAAAGCTGTATTCTGTCGGGAATCTGTCTTGAATATCTGAAAGAGAATCATTTTAATTGTGAGTTGGGACGCTGCACTATTGTTCTTTCCTCTCCCGCCCGAAACGAGGGCGTTCCGGTTCCCTCATACAAGGTTCACTGAACCTTGTGCCTTCGGCTTCATTCGGTCATCCTAGCCCCTCTTAAAAGAGGTGAACGAGTGTACTCTGAAAGAGCAGATATCCAGTGGATATCTGACGGAGAGAACCGCGGTAGCGGGCTTATATAACCATTGATTATGTATAATCTGGCTTTTCATTTTAACCATCCTTTCTCTCGGGAGAGAAATGAGAAAGAGTTCGGCTGATATAAGATCAAAATGAAAGCGGTATGAAGTGGAAAATTCGTTTGGGTGATTGAAAAGAAATCGATATTGGTTATTGGGGCGGTTTGCTTTTGGTTTTTGGTCGGTCTAGCACAGGATTATGCAGGATTGCCGGATAGTCAGGTTTGCTATTGTCTGGAACAGGATTATACAGGATTACAAGATAGTCAAGATGGATGTGGAATCCTGTGCATCGTAGAATCTTATAAATCGTGTTCAGAAATTGTCTGGAACAGGATTAACCAGGATTACAGGATAGCCAGGATTGATGTAGAATCCTAAATATACCTGTACATTGAATTATGAGTATCCATAATCTTTTTTATTAAGGGGCAAGAAATATGGTATGAGTAAAGAGCATTTATTACATGAGGCGGGCTGCTATGAAAAAATGTGTGGGTGACTGAGTACAGTCTCGGATAAGCCGAGACTAAATGTCCAGTGGACATTTAACGAATAAACACACTGGCCTCTGGGTATCCATAGTACATACGAATGAAAAGAATTCCACCACCTTTAAATTTAAAGCAGCGACCTACAATGTCCGCCTCCCCGCCAAGGCGGATGTAAAGACAGGGAATAGTTGGGCAGTCCGGAAAGAACAGGTGGCTGGCCTGATGTTAAGGCATGATTTTGACATTGTGGGCGTGCAAGAACCCTATCAGATTACCATCGACGATCTTGACAGCCTGATGCGACTATTTAACCACAGATGATCCGGTATTGGCGAAGCAACTGATCGGGGAAGTTTTTTAAAACAGAACACTGTTGAGGTATTTCTTAAAATTGATTTCTCACTTGTTTTTATATACAGAGCTAATACTAGTATTAGCGTGTTTGCCGGGGGTAATCAGGCCTGGTTTATAAGGTTCGGAAATATTCCAGTAGGGCCCGCGCTTCGTCTTCCGTAATGCGTTGATTCACCATGGGGACCCCTTTGAATTCAGTCAATAATTCTTTGGCTAAGTCGTCCTTTTCCAGCATCTCTGTGGGATTGATGATTATGTTCATAATCCATTCCGGCGACCGGCGGTCCAATATGCCCTGAGGTGCGGGTCCGACCATATTCTTATCGGCAATGTGACAGGAGATGCACTTGGTATCAAATAAGTTTTTACCGGCAGACACCATTTTAGAATCCACTTCCTCGGGTAATTTCAAATCTTTTACCGGTCCGATCCCCTTGTTATCCAGAACGACCCTTTGACTGGCCGGGATCTCCGTTTTCTCTGCTTTTGGTTCTGTCTTAATATCAGAGCTTTTGTCTTGTAGGTCAACAGAGTCCTGGGTGCCTTCATTCCACCAGGATTCGTGGTAGGTCCGGAATTGCATCCCGACGACAGTCGAGTCTGCGCTGGCGTTGTGATGGTGTTCTCGATCACTCCAGAACCAGGCCACCTTTTGGGCGGCAATACGTGCCCGCTCTTCAGGAGAAGTAAGAACGGTGGTTAATAACTCTCTGTTTTTGACATTAAATTGCTGATGCAACCAGAGCACTTCCAGGATCGGCAGCGCATTTTCTTTTTTCTGCGCATCAAGTTTGCGAACCCATTCTTGTGCTTTTGGAATGACTTCTTCACTGTTTCGTGCGCTCAGTTCAACCCGGGCTTGATGACGCACGCCATCTTCCGGACTTTTGAATAATTCCAGCAGATCTTCGACCGGAGCGCCGGCCACTTTTATGGGTTGATTCAAGGGACGATTTTTGGCAGTGATCCGGTACACCCGGCCATGGGCTTGATCACGACTCAAATCCCTCAAATTATAGGGCGAATGTGTGATCACCGCATTCTGCCAATCACCGAAATACAGCGCCCCATCAAACCCGATCACGCCATCGGTTGGGCGAAAGTTGGGATCCCCGGTATAATCTTTGGGTATGACGCGTGGTTTGGCTTCGGAATGCGGATTGAAAGTGGGGTCATCCCCCGTATACATCAGGTCTTCTACTTCAGTGCCTTCGACTACACCTTCGCCTTTGTAATCTAGTCGATAGCGTTTCATGCCCTGAAATCCAATGCAATTGTAGACTAAAAAATTATCATTGTACTTTTCCGGGAAATGGGCACTTGAAAGTATTTGATTCGACGTGACCGGCCGGACGGTTTGTTTGAATAAGGGACGTTTTTCAAACTCATTGACATCTGTGGTGGAGGTAACCGTCCTTTTATAATACACCTGGAACGCCCGGCCACTGGTTCCGTCCGTAATATACTGATCCCCCCATTTGTCAAAGCTGATCCCATGGGAATTGGGGGTGTTTTCGACCACGAATGAATAGTCAAAGGTTCTGGGATTAAATCGATACAGCCCCGGTGTACCTGATTCTTCACTTTTTCGCCAAGGCGTTTCCACATTTTCAAGTATAAAAATCCCTCTTTGGTAGTAAATGTAACCATCCGGGCCAAGAATCAGGTTATTCGCGGTATGGTGGGTGTCATCAGAACCTAATCCCCCGAATAATCGTATTCTAACATCCGCTTTTCCGTCACCCGTTGTGTCTTTCAGGAACAAGATGTAAGGGGCAGAGACGACAATCACGCCTCCGTTCCAGAATTCAAAGCCAGTGGGATTGTGCACATAGGCAAAGGTGTTTGCTTTGTCTGCTTTCCCATCCCCGTCTTCATCGGTCAGATACACCAAGCGGTCGTTCATCGGCGTCATCGGTTGCCATTTGGGGTAATTGCCCCAGGATGCCACCCATATCCGCCCTTGGGTATCTACTTGCAGAGCCACTGGATTGACGATTTCCGGAAATTCCTTTTCACCCGCATATAGATTGACTTGCAAGTCCTCCGGAACGGTCATTCGGTCGATGGCTGCTTCGGCATCGATGTATTCCACGCTTCTGGTGATGTGTGTTCCTGTAATCAGCGGTTCTGGTACGTTGCTGTCGTCGATGTCAGAGCGACTTCCGGTGGTCGGGTCGCCATCGGCTCGGGCCCAGATTATTTTATCGCGATTTTGTGTCAAAACATCAAGCATCTCCAACTCCCGCTGAAGGGTTTCATAATTCCCGTCTTGAGTGGAACGACTCCCCCATACATCGTTACCGCTGGTTGCCCGGTATTTCTGAAACCAAAAGTCATTTTTCTCAACGACCATATGGCGTAAAGAATCTAAGGATGCATCGTCTACGGTCGGCTTTTGGCCAAATAGGGTTTCGGAGATGTATTCAGCCACCAATTGATTACCCAATTCATTCAGGTGGATGCCATTCATGGTCAGTGGAGCTTCCTGTGCTTCATACATTTGTTTGGTAGCTGAGAACAAATCTACAAACAGGACTCCTTTTTCTTCTGCAGCCTCCGCCATGGCATGGGTATAAACTTCAAGACGCGCGTTGTTTTCGCTGCCGTCCGGGAGATACGATTTATGGAGGTTTTCATGGGCTATCGGTGAAAAAAGGACCAGGCGGGGAGTGTTGACTGAATCATACTTTTGTCGATGAGAATATTCGATCCATTCTGTGACCGTTTTTTTAAATTCCTCTGGTTGGTTATCGTACGATTCATTGTACCCGAAGAATGCAAAGACAATATTGGCCTTTACATCGGTCAGGTGTGCATGACTATCACCAAAACCCTGGTGAGCCCGGGGGCGGTAATGAATTTGATCCCCGGAATACCCCAGATTCCGAAAAACCAAACTGTCTCCCGGATGCGCCATCTGGATATAACTTTCCAGCCAGCCGTCGTGCTGCATTCGTTCCGCCAAAGCATTCCCGATTAAGGCGATCCGATCCCCTGGGTTCAATTCAAGTTTTTTATTTTTTTCCGGAGAGCAGCCGAGGATGAGCATCATACCCGTTATCAGAGCTACTAAACAGCTTAAGTGTTTTTTGGACAGTGTATTCATAGTGATCATAAAAATATTCATAAATAGTATAGTCATTTTGACTTAATCATCGTACAGACCTAAGATCCCTAAATGCCTTGCCTGTCTCAGCATGAGCAGAACGGATGGATTAGAGTAAAGACGGTGCGATCGCCCGCCAACAAAGTTTCGGACACCTTGGAGACGGAGCAATGACCGGTCTGAAACACGGATTTTTCGGGTATCGAATACCATAGATCTGGACAGAACCGAGACTACGCTTGGTTTTTTAAGCCTTGGATCTAAATCATTAATTTCTGCCATTATTCTATTATCCATCGATACCAAATTCCTTTAGCAAATTGGGAACATGAACTCTTTTGCCCCCTTTTAATTTGCTGTGGTGAGCCGCTGTCATAAAAGCATATATTTCCAGGGTCTCCTGTGGTGACACAGGTGGCGTATTGGTTCGGAAAAATTGTGCAATTTGAACGACCAAGGGTCGGTAGCCGTCGAATCCACCCAAATCCAGCGTCTCATCGTTTAAAAAAGCAGTTCCGCCATACCCACTTCGTCCCTTCCGTTGACCTCGAAAAACACCAATCCGGTCATTGTTCCAGCGGCCCGTCACGACATCGCCGATTTTTGGATCTCCGGTATACCATAGCTCCCGGCAACCCGTACCCATGACCGTATAAAGCATTTCTACCCCATGAATGCCATACCAATACAAGTCGGTGTGTCCGGGTTCCAGAGGGGCGGGGCTGTATGTGTTAGCCCCGAGCACCTTGTTCTTTTTAGTAGTATTAATTTCCTGAGGAAGCGAACCGTACCGGAGGGAGGAAGAGGAAAAAATGGGTGTCTTATAACTTGATGCGGCTTGATAAATATCAACCACCCCACGCAGGTCTTCTGCGACGGGTTTGTCGACAAAAACCGGTTTCCCGGCTTTTAACGCCGGTAAGACTTGTTTCATGTGGGGCCTTCCATCGTTGGTTTCGATTAAGATTCCGTCCACCAGTTCCAGAAGTGCTTCCATGGAAGATACCGTCCGAACCCCCGCTTTTACTACGGTCGTTTTGTAATTCAGTAATTGTTCGTCAGTAAATTCCACGTCAGGATTACCAGGAGGATGGTATAAGGCCTCGATATGGCATCCTATCAAATCTTCTTTCTTATTCGCATCATTTAAGAAAGTCGAAAAGGCTGCGCTGTGGGGAGAAAGTCCGACAATCCCCAGCTTTAGAGCGTTTTGAGAGGTCACCAGATCCACCTTATTTAGTTTATTCGGAATATATTCTATTCCATGCTTTGTGCCTTTCATGGTGTTTTGGTTCAAAAAGCCGATTTGATTTTGTGATTTACTAAGGACCAATTACTGGTTTAGTCCAAAACCCTATATTACGATAATTTTCACATAGTTTTACCTTTCTACTGCAATTTTAAAAATGGTTGGTCCGGAGGGTGTCATCATGGAGGTGTAGGTGAAACTCAGGTACTCTCGGGCTACGTTTAGTTGGTATGGGAGTCTGTTGATCTGTTTCGCAGGACCTTGAAATGGCAAATCTAGCTAGGGGGGGGCAAAGATCGGTAATATTCTTTGATCTATGAATCTAGAACAAACCGGGGGCGAGGATTAGAATGATCGTGTATACAATCTTTAAGTCTGTTTCGGACCGGAGTGTTTTTAAGGCCGAATGAAGGTGATTTTTGACCGTATTGGGGGAGAGACCAAGCTTTTGAGCGATGCGTCGGTTGGACAAGCCCTCTTTTTTGCTGAGCGTGACGATTAATCTTTGCTGAGGGGTAAGACTTTGGACCTGAATTAATTGGTCAAAAAGTTCGCTAAAGTACTCATGGTCAATTTGACGCTCTATTTCCGGTTTTTGAGAATGGGAAGGACGATTTGAATTTTTCCAGTCAGCAATGAGGCTTTCCCGGTATTCCTTTTGATGAGCGGCCTTGCGAAGGTGATCGATGACCATGTTTTGGGCCATCCAGAAGATGTAGCTGTTCATATTCTGGATATCGACCAGACGGTTTTTCTTCTGGCACAGTTTGCAAAAAAGATCTTGGGTAAGGTCGGCGGCCAGCTCACGACTCCCCAGACTACTTACAAAAAAGCCATAGACTTTGTCTCGGTATTCTTGGAATATGGATTCAAGTAATGGCACGCTCATGTTGATCTTCTCTTTTCAGCTTAAAAGCCTTCGATTCATGGGATACAATATAAAGTTAATTACTTTAAAAAAAAATTAAAAAAATTAGTATCCGGTTGTTTCTGAAACGTCTTATACACCAACACATCTGCAATAAGGATTTTTCACCGAGTTCAGATGAATACAAATAAAAATTGGTTTATGTCCGAAGAGGAAAAAATAAAGCACCTATATCATAAGTACATCAATCGCACTTGTACTGATGCCGAGTTGGAGGAGATGTTTGAACTACTTAAGAAAGATGGGAATATCGGAGGAGTACGGTCTGTGCTTCGGCAAAATTGGGAAGAGGGTGATAGTTTGGAAGAACTCTCATCACTGGACTGGAACACGTTTCTTCAAAGAACGAATCAAGTAGATAGGGAGGAGGCGCCGGCTGCACCAAAAATGAAAAAATGGTTAGTTCCTTTGAGTGCGGCTGCCAGTCTTCTGCTGGTGTTGGGTGTAGCTGCCTGGTTTTGGATGCACCGGGAAGTTATTACAATGTATGAGACCCGATACGGTGAAGTGCAAGAGATTGTCTTAAGTGATGACAGTAAGATTCGGCTGAATGCTAATTCAAAGTTGTATTGGAACGAAAATTGGCAGCGGACAGGGAGGCGGGTAGTGCGTATCGAGGGTGAAGCTTTTTTTGAGGTGGCTCATCGAAACGGCAATCCTTTTTTTGTGAAAACGGAGGACTTAACGGTGAAAGTGACGGGGACCTCTTTTAATGTCACCAATCGACGGAATGCCACAGAAGTTTTTCTCGAATCAGGCGAGGTGGTTCTTGAGCTCCATCAGGAGGACGGCTCTGAGGGGGAAGCTGCCAAAGGAGAAAAATCAGGGGAACATTCCTTGAAATTGATACCCGGGGATCAGTTCAAATATTCAAATGCCACCAGGAAATTGGAGCAAAAGAACAACCGGACCATCGAGCAGGCTGCATCCTGGAAGACCGGAGAGTTAATCTATAAAAATGTGCCGTTGCATGAGGTGTTGCAGGAACTGACCGATGTGTACGGAAAAAGCTTTGTGGTGCAGGATTCCAGTTTATTTGAGAAGAATGTCGACGTGGGGCTGCCTTATTCTGACTGGGAGACGGTCAAGAAACTATTGAAATTTACGATTAATGCAGAGATGAGTGAAAATGAAAATAAAGTAACCATAAAATAGTGATGGGGAAACTCTCATGTTGCTGTTGCCGCAGCGCATGTTGTGATGGTAAGTATAACTCCACAGGATATTTCCCCGATCACCTGATTTAATAATTGTTCTAAAAATTAAACGAAGATGAAGGTACGAATTTTACTCTTATCAAAGCTGAGAAAGCTATTGTTGTTCGTAGCAATGATTCTTTTTCTCGCTCACCACTCACTCTCAGCCGGGGGGACAGATATAGAATACCATCCGGGATTACAGGAAATGACGTTGCTGGAAGCCATTCACCACATCAGTGATCAGTACCAGGTATTGTTCAATTATGACCGGGCTATTGTGTCGGATATAAAAGTTAATTATGCACCGGTCGCTGGGCATAATGTTGATGAAGCGATAATGTCGGTTTTGAAGAACACCGATCTGAAGTATCAGATGTTTAATCATCGATACGTGGTGATTTATAAGAATGATCAAGAAGGGATAGAATCGTTGAAGGAGATGATCCATCATTTCCAGAAAATCGTAGATGATAAGGATCAGGAGATAGTAACTAGCAGACAAATGGAGCATGTCTCCCGATTGATTACTACTCTGCCACATGACTTATTAAACCGTAAAGCTTTAGCGTTTTCCATCCAAGGAACCGTGGTCGATCAGGAAGGAGAGCCTCTAATTGGCGTAAACATACAGATTAAAGGATCAAATAAAGGAACAGCAACAGATGTTAAAGGCCATTTTGCATTGGAAGATATCGATGAAAATGCGGTTCTAGTAGTGTCGTATATAGGTTATCAGACACAAGAGGTGCCAATAGCAGGAAAATCAACATTAAACATTACGCTCATATCGGATACGCAGTTGCTGGATGAAGTGGTGGTAGTGGGGTATGGAACGCAAAAGAAGGTCAATGTGATTGGTTCTGTGACAAGTATAGATGAGAAAGAAATTACCGCTTCTCCAATTTCAAAACTATCAAATGCATTAGCAGGAAGGTTGCCTGGTGCCATTTTCATGCAAGATGGTGGTGAACCTGGTAATGATGAGGCGTCAATATTAATCCGAGGAAATTCAACACTTGGAAGTAATAGTCCATTGGTTGTAGTGGACGGTATTCCGGGAAGAGACATAAATTCATTGCATCCCAATGATATTGAAAGTATTTCTGTACTCAAGGATGCTTCTGCAGCTATCTATGGCGCCCGGGCAGCAAATGGTGTTATTTTAGTGACCACAAAACGAGGCACATATAATGTCAAGCCTAAATTGACTTATGGATATTTTGAGGGGGTTCTATCTCCTACGATGTTGCCTGAATTGACGGATGCTCCGACCTATGCTCAGATGATAAGAGAAAATCAATCTTACAGGGGAGTAGATGAATCAAATATGTTGTATTCAGAAGAGGATATCGAAAAGTTTAGGTCTGGTAATTATCCCTGGACCCATCCCAATACGGATTGGTACGACATGGCTCTCAAAGACTTTAGTTCTACGAGGCATCATGATTTATCTATATCGGGAGGATCAGAGAGTATTAGTTATTTTGCTTCTTTCGGGAAACAGTTTGATGATGGGATCTATACAAACTCACTTACTTCTTATGACAGATATAATGTAAGAGCAAATCTTGACTTTAAATTGAATGATTATATAACCATTGGATTGGATATTTCAGGAATCCAAGAAAACAGTATTTATCCGACAAAATCAGCAAGTGCTATTTTTAGATCTTTGAGAAGATCCTACCCAACTCAGGCTGCATTGTTTCCGAATGGCCTCCCCGGACCTGATATTGAATTTGGTGATCAACCTATGGTTTCTGCCTCGGATGCGACCGGATTTGATGACAGAAAAGAATATAGAAGTAATAATGTTTTCTCAGCCAATATTAAAATTCCATGGATAGAAGGATTGAGTGCGTCCGGTTATTTTGCCTATGATACCTACAACAGGAAAAGAAAATTATTTCAAAAACCGTGGACTTTATATAGTTTTGACAAAGACTCCTATTTAGCTGATGGGAATACCGGTATAGAAGATGGGTCTGATTATCTTGTCGGAACAAAACGAGGATTTTCAGAACCACGAGTTACCAACTATTCCAATAACAATATTGCCAAGACGTTCAATTTAAAAGTGGACTATAATACCACCCTAGCTCAGAACCACAATTTGAGTGCGTTTGTAGCTTATGAACAGTATGAAGGCAATAGCGGAGGGTTTACCGCCTATCGAAGATATTTTGTGTCTGATCGGTTACCTTATTTGTTTGCCGGTGGAGATGAAGGAAAAGATAACGATGAATCGGTAGGGATTGGTGCCCGCCAAAATTACTTTGGAAGAGTTAGTTACAACTTTAAAGAGACCTATTTATTTCAGTTTAGTTATCGAAGAGATGGTTCATTAAACTTTTCTAAAGAAGCGGGACGATGGGGGAATTTTCCCTCGGTGTTAGTGGGTTGGAGGCCTTCTCAGGAAGCCTGGTGGCAAAACAATATCCAGTTTGTAAATTATTTTAAACTCAAAGCCAGCTGGGGTCAACTTGGAAACGATATCGTATCCCCTTTTCAGTATTTAACAAGATATGGATTTACTACAGGTGTGCCACTTGGTGCGTCAAAAGGTTATGTGCAGGGGTTAGAACAAAGAGGATTTCCCAATCCCAATATCACGTGGGAAGTAGCTAATGTGTATAATTTTGGGTGGGAATCCCAGTTTTTGAATTCCAGAATCGGTTTTGATACAGATTTCTTTTTTGAGCGCAGAAACAACATTTTGGTAAAACGAAACCGATCGGTTCCAGAGTTTACTGGAATATCGTTGCCTGATGAGAATTATGGTATTGTTGAAAATTATGGATTTGAATTTCAGCTGCATTATAATAAGCCGCAAGGAATATTTAATTATTTTATCTCGGCAAATATGGCTTATGCAAAAAATAAAATCGTAGAGTTTGATGAGCCGGCAAGATCTGTCCCCTGGCAAGTACGTACTGGGTTACCGCAGGGTACCCAGCTTTTATACCATTCAATCGGAATCTTTCGGGATGAGGAACAAGTCAATTCTTTGCCGCATGTTACTGGAGCAAAACCCGGTGATATCATTATTGAAGATGTGGATGGTGATGGAGAAATCACTTCAGATGACAGAAAATTATTCCCTTTGACGACCATTCCAAAGCTGACCTTTGGATTGAATTTGAATTTTTCTTATAAAAATTGGGAACTTCGAGGACTCGTACAGGGCCATGGGCGAGCATTACGATATATCTATGATGATTCGCGTGCAGGATCTGCAGGAAATTATTTTCAATATGATGCAGAAGATCGATGGACTCCCACAAATAAGGATGCCAGTAAACCAAGAGCATATGAATGGACTGAAGAGTACTGGAGAGATTCGCATATTACGGATTATCATTACACCGATATTTCTTATGCACGGCTGAAGAACCTTCAGTTAAGCTATCAATTACCTGAAGCCTTGATCAGTAAAGTAGGATTGAAAGAAACCCGCCTATATGTATCTGGACAAAATTTATGGTTGATATACTCTGGCAATAAAATAATGGATCCTGAAGCAGGTGGAATGGGGGCATATCCTATAATGAAAGTATTAAGTCTGGGTGGGCAGATCACATTTTGAATATTAAATCACAATAGTCATGAACTTACTAAGCATATTAAATTTTAAAACTATCATCATTTTAATGGTATGGGCATTGTGCGCTTGTAATAGCAGCATATTAGATAAAGATCCTCAGGATAGTTATTCAGATCCTGTTGTTTTCTCCGACCCCAGTTTGGTGGAATATTATTTAAATGCCATATATAATGATGTGGAATATGGCTGGAATCAAAGGGGCCATGGATACCAGACAGGTGTGTTTGTCGCAGAAACTGTGACAACGAAGGGTGCAGAACACACGCCCTATGACATCAGCAGCATTGGCCCCGGAAATC
Organism: Membranihabitans marinus; assembly: GCF_019802045.1. GTDB lineage: Bacteria > Bacteroidota > Bacteroidia > Chitinophagales > Saprospiraceae > Membranihabitans > Membranihabitans marinus_A. The sequence continues at coordinate 100,192 of NZ_JAHVHU010000016.1, forward strand.
TGGGTCCAGACAGAGGTAATTTATCTTGGCATCACTATTCCAATATCTATAAATTGAATTATCTTTTGGCTAATATTGACCAGGTTGTTGAGAATGCCAATGAAAATGAGAAGGAAAGTATCACCGATCAGGTTAATATCCTCAAAGGAGAAGCTTTTTGTTTGCGGGCAATCTTCTATCATGATATATGCCGTGCATATGGAGGTGTTCCGTTGATCAGTGAACCTGCTAATCTTGGGGATGACTTTTCCAACGTCACACGCAATACATTTGCTGAAACCATCGATTTTATCGTCAATGATTGCAACGAAGCTGCAAAATTATTAAAGCCCAAATCGGAATCCATTATGGGGCGGGCAAATAAGGAAATAGCTATGGGCGTTAAGTCCAGGATGCTATTATTTGCAGCCAGTGATTTAACAGCTGACGGTACTGCTCCTAATGAACTTTTAGGTTACCCCAACCCTGACCGAAATAAGCTTTGGCAAGCCGCGAGAGATGCCGCCAAGGAACTCATTGATTTGGGAACATTAGCATTGGAAGATTTTGGCGCTCCGGATCAAGAATTAGCTTCCAGAGGATATTACGATTTATTCCGATCCTACGATTTAAGCAGTAATGAGATTATGTGGGGTAGGATGCATTTAAAAGAAACTGGTACCAGAATATACACGAATCGGAGATTGGGCCCCAATGGGAATGGATGTCATGGAAATAATAGTCCCTATGGAAATTCTGTCGACTTATACCAAATGGAGGATGGATCCGATTTTTTCGACCACTTTGAAGTAAATGCAAATAAAGAGTACATTAACAAGTCAAATAAATTTAATAATCCCAATATTTATAAAAATCGTGAACCGCGTTTTTATGCGACGGTGTTATTCGACAGTGCTATATGGCAGCCCCGGTTTCCCGGGTTAGCGGATCTTGATCCAGTAGGTATTTATGATCGCCGAACTAGAATTACCATTGAAAACGGTGAAGTTGTTAATGAGCGGTTTGGAATTGATTCAAGACAAGGGCCTTTTACTCCATGGAACGGCACATATACTGGATACCTGTTAAAGAAATTCACCGATGATGCTGTTATAGGTCGCGATGAAGCCAATGAAAACGTTATAATTAGAATGCGGTATCCCGAAATTGTGTTGAATTACGCGGAGGCTCTTATTCACCTTGGTGATATATCGACCGCTTCGCAATATATTAACAAAGTAAGAACGAGAGTTGGACTGCCACCATTTGTGGGAGACCCTTTAAAGGCCTTGAAGTATGAAAGAAAAATAGAATTATTTGCAGAAAATGTAGCATGGTATGACATCCGAAGATGGAAAGAGCTGGAAGAAAACTTTGATCAAGACTTATATGGTGTCGATATCAAAGAAATAACAGAAGATGGTGTTACAAAGACAACCTGGAGGCAAGTTGAGGCAGCACCTCGAAAAACGTTTTCTGAGAAACTATATTGGATGCCGATTGAAGATGATGAGATGAATAAAGCACCACAATTGGTTCAAAATCCAGGTTATTAAAATTTAAATTATCAAGCCCAGCATGTACTTCAAAATTATAAAAAACTTTCATACTGATTTGATTTTAGTGATGGCCATTGCAACTATAACGTTGAACATCCAGGCACAACACCCTATGGTAAATTATTCAACAAATAATCAAATCCAATCAACAGATTTGACTGAAATCAATCCACCTAAGGTGCCCTTCAATAAAAAGCCGATTGTAATTACGGGTGCTCTCCTTATCGATGGGACAGGAGGTAAGGTTACTGAAAATTCTGTTGTAATCGTTGATAGAAACCGAATCATGGCCGTGGGCGGGAAGGACGAGGTGGTAATTCCTGATGATGCAGACCACTTTGATGCTTCAGGATATACGATGTTGCCGGGGCTCATCGATGCCCACTTTCACAGTACCAACAACAATGAACAACTCCAGATATTGTTGAAAAACGGAACGACTTCCTTCAGAGACCCTGGACACCCGTTTCGTTTTTATCAATCCCTTAATTTTGCAGATAAACCTTTGCCAAGAGCATTTCTGACCGGTGCACATCTTGATGGTTATCCAGGAGTGTATAAAGATCAGGCAGCAATGATTCAGAATCCTAACCATGCACGTGAAGTGGTTGGAAATCATTTTAGGCAGGGTAGTTCAGGGATCAAGATATATTTTCGATTACCCTTGGAGTTTTATGACCCGATAATACAAACCGCACATAGGAACCACATTCCTGTATTTGCGCACCTGGAATTGGTTAGAGCTGACGATGCAATTCTGGCCGGATTGGATGGTATAGAGCATGTTACTTCCTGCGGTACGGCTTTGGCGGATCCTGCTGAAGTTCGGATATTTCAGGATACGGTATGGAAAAACAGTAATGCGCGCCGCGAATGGCGATACCGGTTATGGTCCACCATTGACCTGCGAGAAAAAAGGGTTAAAGATTTGATCGATCTGATGGTAGCAAAAGGTACTTTTTTATCACCTACTTTAACGGTTTTTGAGAGGAGGACTGGAGACAAAGGAGTAAAAGATTATGAAGCGAAAGGCTTTGCGAATATGTTGGAATTCGTAGGGATGGCCCATGCAGCTGGCGTAAAAATAGTCATCGGCTCTCACAATTCCGGCCCATATGCTCAGCCAGGAATGGCTTATCAGCGGGAGATGGAATTGTTTGTCGAGGCAGGGATGACTCCTATGGAAGTGATACAAAGTTCTACCTTGCTCAACGCCCATTACTTTAGGTCAGTCGGCAGAATAGGAAGTATTGAAAAAGGAAAATTGGCTGATCTAATTTTAATTGATGGAAATCCACTGCAAAATATTTCTGTTATGAAAAATATAAGCCATGTGATGCTTAATGGGGGATGGGTGAAGGAATGAGTCTGTAATGCAGCATGTTTATTGAACCTCGGGAGAGAGAGCCGAGGATTTTGCTCATGAGACATGCAGTCGGTATGAAGCGAATGGTCCTAGTGCTATATAATTCTGGACATAATTTTTAAAAATATATAAAAATGACTCATCTAATATCCTTAAGGAATTTTTACTTGCTTGCTTGTTTGTTGTCACATTTGACCGCTTACAGTCAAGGCAATATGCTTTGTGTTGGACATCATTGGACAGAGGATGAAGCAAACTTAAAAATGAAGGAATTTGCTACAAAATGGGATGACCAGCAATCATGGCAAGAAAGAGCTGATATGATCAAAATGGGTATTATTAAAGGAATGAAGCTTGATCAAATGCCGAAAATAGAGGGTGATTTTAAAACGAGAATTACAAACTCTCGAAAACTTGATGGTTACATCGTGGAAAATATCGTTATTGAAAGTTTTCCAGGATTTTATATCACAGGCAATTTATATCGACCCTCAGATGTTAACAAAAAGAACGCCGCGATACTCTCCCCACACGGTCATTTGAAAGATAAACGATTGACGCACTATGTACAAAAGAGATGTGCTGTACTAGCTCGTATGGGGGCAGTGGTATTCGCTTATGATATGGTGGGGCATGGAGATTCTCAACAAGTTGATTCTCATAAAATGCCAATTGCTATGCTACTTCAGACTTGGAACAGCAAAAGAGTGTTGGAATACCTGCTCTCACGATCTGACGTTGATCCGGAACGGATCGGAATGACAGGTGGTTCCGGTGGTGCAACACAAACCTTTATTATGACGGCTTTAGATGACAGAATAAAGGCTTCAGTGCCTTGCGTCCAGGTTTCCGCCCACTTCTTTGGTGGATGTGTATGTGAAAGTGGAATGCCCATCCATAAAAGTGTACACCATCAAACCAACAATGTCGAAATTGCTGCACTATGTGCTCCACGGCCAATGTTAATAATTTCCAACGGTAACGACTGGACCCACAACACACCACGTATAGAATACCCTTATATTCAAAAGATTTATGCCCTATACAATGCAGAGCATAAGGTTGAAAACGTTCATCTTCAGGCTGAAAAGCATGATTATGGTTATTCAAAACGAGCTGCAATGTATAATTTCTTTGCCTATCACCTCAAATTGGATTCGGGGAACCTCGAATGGAGTCCTACGGTAAATGAAGATTTTGTTACCATTTTGCCAGAACATCAATTGCGGGTTTACGGGGAAAGTAATTTAATCTCTGCTAATGCTCTGATAGGCGATGAAGCTATTATTGAGTATTTAGAATTAAACTAAAAATTTCGAGCATTAGCTGATATGACTTTTGAGATACCCACTGAATTGCAAATAACACGTTTTAGCTTTGCCTCTAAAGGAGGTTTCGTTTCCGAAGAATCATATGTTTTCTATCCAGCGAAAGTAAGAATTCATTGGTGAGAATTTAAAGAAACTGGTGCACAACCAAAATGTCAAAACACTGATGTTTAATATTCCCCATGCTGGTTATGTTTTTAATTTATAGCTTTTGATTTTTACAGATGCAATGAATGTCTGAATTAGTCCCAATGGATGAGTTGGATCGAATTAATTGATGACCACATTATAGTTACACTGAAGGACAAATGTCCTGGCGTTTAGATCACGCAGCAATACCCTATGATCATCGGTGGTCTACATAAAAGAGGAAGCAGTGATGTAAGGGAGTGCAACCACGTTCAATTTCATTAGTATTTGAACCTTCATGCGAGGTAGAATTGCAAATGCCGGTTCCATTAATAGCCACAAAAAAGTATCGCTTTTGGCTACCTTGTAAAAATTATTCCCAGAAAGCTCACCCGTTGGATAGAGCCATCTTCATGGTATTTTGATTTTAGCCAGATGAAATTCCCCTCATGCTAGATCGGTCTCCGTCAGCGTTTGATAATACTATATTGACATCTTGTGATAGGATTTAATTGACTTGCGTGATTGCGTGCTGACAAGTAAAAACTGGATATCTGTCAAAAAATAAATGAAAAATATGGTTTAAGCTAATTGTAAAATACTTGAAATCAGGCAGGTATGATTTGATGAGAAGTCAATAAAGTTTTCGTGAAAATCATCTGAAAACAGTGTTATGTCAAATTTATAGTATAAATGCAGGCGTTTTCCAACCATTAAGGAGTCATTAAATTCAAAACGATGTACTATATTTATCATAATTATTCAGGCGATAGATTGACGATAACCTTAAAATTACTGTCTTTTATATTGATTTCTTAAACCTACTGCGCATGTCAGTATAGTATTAGATGATGAACCATGAAAAAAAATCAAGTTAAAGGTATTTCCTCACATTTAGGTGGGTTGAAAATTAGAAAATGTTATTTACTGTTACCACTCTTTCTAGCTGTGAGCTGGGTAGCCCATGGTCAGAGCGATGTATCGGGGCACGTGACGGATGACTCCGGCGAACCCCTCATCGGTGTGAATATCCAGGTAAAAGGAACGAACACCGGAACAACAACGGATTTTGATGGTAATTTTGCTGTCTCAGATGTGGATGAAAATGCTACACTGGTTTTTTCCTATGTGGGCTATCAGACCCAGGAAGTAAATGTAAATGGACAATCCACGATCGATGTAGTCATGAACAGCGATGCTTTTGGTCTGGATGAAATTGTCGTCACTGCACTGGGAATCTCACGAGAAAAGAAAGCACTAGGGTATTCCGTAGGTGAAGTAGGGGGCGAAGAATTGAACACCACCCCCCAGGCTGGTGTGCTCAATTCGATGCAGGGTAAAGTGGCCGGTGTGCAAATATCACAAACCTATGGGGTCAAAGGCTCTTCTGTGAGTATGACTATCCGCGGCGCATCCTCTCTGAACTCCGACAATCAACCCTTATTTGTAGTGGATGGAGTGCCCATTGCCAATACTAAAAACAACCAATTTAATCAGGCGGACCTCGGTAATGCCGTGGGAGATTTGAATACGGATGACATCGAATCAATATCTATATTGAAAGGTCCCAGTGCGGCAGCCTTGTATGGTTCCCGCGCTGCGAACGGGGTGGTTCTTATTACCACGAAGTCCGGAAAAGGGCAAGACCAGGGTATAGGAGTAAGTTTTAATTCTTCCATTATTACAGATAATCCGTATAAATACCTGCCTGTTCAAAATGAGTTTGCCTCAGGACAAGAAGGTGCCTTTGTATTTGAAAATGATGCGTATGAATTTTGGGGACCCAGACTGGACAATGGGTTCATTGCTCAGCAAAGAAACCAGGATAGTCCACAAGAATTGGTCTCTCATGAGAATAATATTAACCGTCAGCAAGAATTTTATCAAAATGGCTGGACCCAATCGAATAATGTGGGCATTACCGGGAATTATGATAGAGCCAATTTTCGCGTTTCCTTGGGGAACTACGATAATAAAGGCATTATGCCCAATATTGGGTTGAAAAAAAATAATATCGGCATCAATGGAACGATGAATCTGACCGATAATTTGGACGTGACGGTCATGACATCATTGAATCAGTCGAGTTCGGATAACCGACCAAATAATGACGATAGCTTCCTCACCCCCACGCGAGCTATTCTGACCATTGGATCACAGGTTGATATGGAACCTTACAAAAACCCGGAAACCTGGTGGATGGAAGGTCAGACAGGTGTTGTGCAGCGCCGATGGAAAACCAGATGGAATAATCCATACCTGATGCAAGAGTTGGCCACCACAGCATTTAAGCGTACTCAGGCCTTATCGAAAATACAAATGAGCTGGGAGTTTGTTAATAATCTTCGCTTCACAGCAAAATATATGCGAAGTCAATCCAACCAACGAGCGGTCAATCAACGACCCTGGGATACAAATAATTCACCGAAAGGGAATTTTGATATCCAGAACTCCAGTTTTAGAGAGCAAAATTGGGAAGGACTATTCTCATACAATCAAAGTATTCTGAGTGATTTTGACCTTCAAGCGAATTTTGGTGGAAATCTTCGGCACAATTATAGAGAAAACTTACACAATTCGACCACCAACCTGGTGATTCCCGGGTTGTACAATATTAACAATGGCGGGCCTGGTTCGGTGGTGTATACGAACTTTTTGAGCGAAAAGAAAGTGAACAGTCTTTTCGGTCAGGCTTCTATCGGATACAAACGAATGATATATCTGGATATGACGGCAAGGAATGACTGGTCCAGTACACTGCCCAAAGATAATCGGTCCTACTTTTATCCATCGGCATCGCTGAGTATGGTGGTCAGTGATATGATGGCCATGCCCGGTTGGATCACCTATGCCAAGCTCCGTGCAGGATATGCGCAGGTAGGGAACGATGTGGATCCATATCAACTTCAGCGTTACTATAACTTCGGAGAAGACTGGGGAGATGCGAAGCGAGCCAGTATATCAAAAGTAGCGAAGAATGCACAGTTAAAACCGGAAATAGCGATTTCGAAAGAAATTGGTGTGGACTTGTCTTTGTTTGATAACAGAATCAGTTTGGATGGTACCTATTATGTGATGGATAATAAAAATCAGGTGTTGGGCATTAGTACGCCGATTACATCGGGGGCGTCGCGGAAGCTTATCAATGCGGGGTTGGTCCAAAGCAAGGGCTTAGATATCACGTTGAGCACTTCCTTGATCCGACAGAAAGACTTAGCTTTTGATCTGAGTTTGAATTTTGCCCGAAACAGGACCAGTATAATAGAGCTTGCTGAAGGCATTGAATATTTTGGGTACAGCAAAGGATATGCATATTTCTATACCTACCCCGGGGATCAAGTCGGCGATATATATCAAGCTCCTTACTTCAAAGTAGAGGATCCCAATTCTGAGTACTATGGGCACGCCATTATCTTTGGTAACGGCAAACCTGAAAGAGATCGAAATCCGGATCATTTTGAGAAAATTGGTAACTACAATCCCGATTTTATCATGGGAATCAACCCGAACATTCAATACAAAAACTTCAGCCTGACAGCCGTTTTTGACTGGAGATCTGGTGGAGAGTTCTATTCAGAGACCTTGAGACAGGGAAAGAATGATGGACGATTCCCGGAGTCTATTAATGGTAGTGTTGATTATGATCCCAATAAGGATATCGTTCAACAAATCAAAGATAACCCGGAAAAATACTCCCATGAATGGATTGGAGGACGCGATTCAGAATATGGTGGTTTCCCGTGGCAAGATGAAGAAACCAGAGAAGCCAGAAGTTATATAAATGCCTCAGGCGAACGGGTATACGTGAATGATGCGAGCTTTGATGTGGGCGTCAGACAAGATGGCAACGGTGGATATATCGAAAACTTTGGTGGACCGGGAACCATCTGGCTCAGTCCGTATCATGCGCAAAAGGGCGCAGATAGATACTTGGCATCGGCCAACCTTTACAGTGCAACTTATCTTAAGATGAGAGAAATATCACTGTCGTATCGATTTCCAAAAACCATTGTGAATCGATTAAAACTGCAAAACTTGTCTTTATCTCTGTTGGGTCAAAATTTATTTACCTGGACAAAACACAATGTATTTATCGATCCGGAAACGGCTTATTTCAACAGGGGGGCAAATGGCAGAGAACCCGGGTACGAGTTTTATTCTGTGATCCCCTATACCAGAAGTTTTGGTTTGAAATTAAATGTGGCGTTTTAATTATAATAAACAATAATCATGAAGAAATTAATAACAACAATATTGTCCATAGCATTCATGGCAATGTCAAACTCATGTAGTGACTTTGATGAAATCAATGTAAGTCCCAACGATGTAAGTACGTTGTCACCAAATTTTTTATTGAGCACGAATACTAAAAATTTAGCCTTTCAGTACAGTGCTTTTGGCTATTGGGGATCCAAGATTCCTTCCATGCTGCAATATTACCAAGTAGGTGATGGGTACAAATCAGAGGAATTCAATGCTTTGTTTTGGGTGCCTGGAAGTCACAGCCCCTGGGAGGGTTTATACGCCAACTTAGTGGATGTACAAGCCATGCATGATCTGAGTGTGGAAGAAGGCAATGTATTTACCGAGGCGGTCTCGTTGGTGTACCGGGCGGTGTTTATCGATTTGATCACGAAGATATATGGTGATGCACCGTTTTCAGAGATAAATCAGTTGGATGAAGGGATCGTTTTTCCCAAATATGATCGTCAAAAAGAGATCTATGAAACCATACTGATCGATCTAAAAACAGCAAAAAATATGATCGAGGGGATTCCAGGTTCTGAAGTTCCGGTGTTGGATGGGTATGATTTGTTGTATGATGGTGATAAGGGGAAATGGATAAAGTTTATTAATTCACTTCGGATCAGAATGTGCATGTTGCTGAACAATAAAAAAGCAGAATTGGGAGTAGATGTTGATGCCGAATTTAAGGATGCAGCCCAAAACGTATTCACCAGCAGTGATGATAATGCTGTATTGCATTATCTCGGGAGTTCCAGCGGAACATCGTTTCGGGGTGGACCATTTAACGCATCAGAATTAACCTATGCCAGAAGGGTATCGCTCGACTTTTTGAATAGTTTGAGAGATCAAGACGACCCGCGAATGTATCGATGGCTACGTCCCGTCGAAAAAAAGTGGGATAGAACCATTGATGCGGAAAAAACAATCGAATACACTGATCCGCTTGGCCAAATGTTTTCCGTAACTAAATTGCCTTACCCCAGTGGATATGATAATTTGGATACCAATCTCTATGTAGGAATCCCCGTGGGAAATAAGGATTCCTGGACATCCTATAATGCAGGGCCGCAGGCTTCATCCGTAGAACCCAAAACGACGCCTTTCAATACCCGTCTTGCAGAGATGTATTTTCAAAACGCCAATGAATATGTAGGCATGGATATCATCACCTATTCGGAAGTTGAGTTTATATTGGCAGAAGCTGCGGCGATCGGAGCTTTTGGAGTCAGTGATGCAGAAACTCACTATAAGAATGCTATTGCCGCATCCATGGGTGAATGGGGAATTTTCGAAGACTATGTCGGAGGTTTTGATTTTGATGATTTCTATAGTCAGGAAGCGGTTGATCTCAGTAAAGCTGAAAACCCGCATGAACGCATTATGGAGCAAAAATATATATCCATGTTTTTTAGAGCGGAACCCTGGTTTGACTGGCGTAGAACTGGTTATCCGGACTTTGAAGCGCCCTACGACTCTGATCAGCCTGTGTTGCCAATTCGATACCATTACAACACACCCAATCCACCGGATCCCCAATACGTGGCAAAGTACAATGAAGCCGTTGAAAGATTGGAAAAAACCGAATACGTGAGTGCACCGACAAAAGATGATCCTCGATCTCGAATGTGGTTATTGCAAGGAACGAATAAACCTTATTAGTAATCATGGAGGATGCCTAAAAGGATTCATGATTTGGATTTGATCACGATGAAAATTAAAAAGTATTACGTGTTATGGGTAGGGGTACTGTTCATGGTACCTCAGTGGGGATATGTTCAGAATTTTGGATCGCGTGAACATGTCATGAATAGATTTGCGACAAATTCATCTATTCTCAATTATTGGGAAGAGCAGAACCCTGTGTTGAACCAGTTGTTCTTGACGGCGGAAACCATTCTCAGCGATTCGAAAAACGCTGATTATTCCGACGTAATTCGTGATGTGACCTATCAAAAGATTATTCGCACTAATCATATAAGAATCCTGGGTGGCCCTATGCTTGGAGATGTAAAGTCAGATGGCGTTTCCATATGGTTGCGAACAGCCCTGCCGGCCTCGGTTAGCATAAGAGTTATGAACGCATCCTTCCAAAAAGTTTACGGTCCCCAAGAGACATCGGTGTCAAGAGATCTGACCACGGTTTTTAGAATAGAAGGGTTGGAGCCAAATCGCCAATACTTTTACAGCCTTAATGTCGATGGTGAGATGGTATCTGCTTTGGAAAAATATTCATTCACCACGGCTCCTGCCGAAGAATCAGCTGACTCAGTGCGCATCGCCTTTGGTTCCTGTCCACATCGATGGGGTGTTTGCATTTGGAGAATTAACCCTTTTTCCCAATGGGGATAAGCCTTATTTTATTTATCGGTTGATCAAGGAGGATGGGGAAATTCTGTATGAAAAAAAGGTCTACCGAAGTGCCTTAGTCCCGAATAACTTTTCGCCAAAATAACCCTCCTTAAAGTATTTTAAGCATAGGAAGGTGCAAAGTAACTCCACAGAACAAAGAATTTTATATTTTCAAGCTCCTTGGATACTATGGCAATACTCTGGTCTTGATGGGCCGGTGGTCTTGATCCATCTATTAAATAGCGCTTACTCGAGCGGACATCAGAACAATTGCGGTTTAATTGGTTGGTCAAAGATAAGTCATCGGTAAGCGCCGATCTTTTTAATAATTAATACAAACCCGAAGCCTGTTCAGAGCGCTTATAATAGATTGTTTCCTTTAATTCACAGAAGGAGCTTAGGTGTTCTCTTATTCTTGATCTCATTATATTCCTTTCCAAGCTGGGCTCAAAATAACGAGAATCTAAATGTCTTATTTATTGTTTCGGACGACCTCACAGCTTCCGCAATGTCGAGTTATGGCCATGAAACCGTCTCAACTCCAAATCTCGATAAGTTAGCTTCCGAAGGTGTGCGTTTTTCGAGGATGTACAGCCAGTACCCGATATGTGGTCCCTCCAGAGCATCTTTTATGAGCGGACTTTACCCCGAAACAAACGGTGTAATCAAGAATGATGATCAACCCGGAAGTTACCGTCGCATAACTAAAGCACTGTCCGATCATCCTTCCATGGCCGGCTTTTTTCGAGAGCGGAATTATTTCACAGCCCGGGTATCAAAAATTTTTCACATGGGTGTTCCGGGGGGCATCGAACGGGGTGATCCAGGCGGGGATGATCCTGATTCCTGGGATTATGCGTACAATGTTCTGGGCCCGGAAACTCTCAGCCCGGGTTCACTGGAATGGCTCTCTCCAAAAAACCCGCATTACGGCGGGAACTTTTCCAGGATGATTATACCGGATTCTCTGCAAGGAGGCCAAACTGATTATTTAGCTACTAACCAAGCGATTGCTATCCTGGAAAACAGAGCAGGTAAAGTGCCTGATCATGGAACGAACAAACAGCGTATCAAACAGGACGCACCGTTTTTCCTTGCGGTAGGATTCGTCCGGCCCCACGTTCCACTGGTAGCACCTGAGAACTGCTTTGCCCCCTATCCAGAATATGAGATGGAACTTCCCTCGGTTGTTATCGGGGAAAATGTGCCGGAACCAGCCCTGCGGCGCACAAACGAGAAGGTTTTTGGAATGGATAAATCCCAACAAAAGAAAATATTAAGTGGGTACATGGCCAGTGTTCAATTTATGGATCAACAGGTCGGGCGTTTGCTGGATGCGCTGGACCGGTTGGATCTTAGAAAAAATACAATCGTAGTTTTTATATCTGATCATGGATACAATCTCGGCGAACACCATTGTTGGTCCAAGATTTCCCTCTGGGAAGAAAGTATTCGGGTACCTGCTATTATTTCAGTTCCTGGGAAAAAGTATGAAGAGCACTATGGCAGTATGGCAGATCAGGTTGTCGAGTTAATCGATCTGTATCCCACCATGACCGATCTTCTCGGTTACAAGGCAGAAACACCGGTTATCCTTCAGGGTGAAAGCTTGGTGGCAACTTTGGATGGTTCGTATGAAAAAAGTTTTACTGCAGACTATGCGTATACCATATCCTACCAAGGTGAGGCTGCTTCCTTGCGGACTGACCAATGGCGATATACCCGGTGGGGCGAAAATGTGGAAGCGAGCAATGAAGAATTGTATGATCACGTCACTGACCCTGAAGAACATCGGAACTTGGTGGGCGACCCGGCGGTGCAAATGGTTTTAACTCAGTTGAGAAATAAGATGAATAACGTTCGGAAGCGTTCCCGAAGCATATTGGGACAACCTTCCAGGGATGATTAACAGTGGCCGCTGACAGAGACGTTTTGCGATTTGCGATCAAAAGAAAAGGTCATCCCATGGTGACCCGATATAAAAATAACTGGATAAAGCCGATATTGTCCGATGGATGAAATTTTTGTGCTTAATATTATAAATCAACCTTTGAATACCCATCTTATGCCTCACAGAACATACATTTTAAATATCCTCACCTTGCTTATGATGGTAAGCCTGTCTTGTAGTGATGCAATAAAAGATAAAGAACCCGCTGAAAAGGAGCTTCCAAATATCGTGCTACTTATGAGCGATGATCACGGATGGGACGAAGTGGGTTACAATGGTCATCCGTTTGTGAAAACGCCGGTGCTGGATGAAATGGCTGCCACCGGATTGCGTTTTGATCGGTTTTATTCCGGACACTCGAATTGTTCTCCGACTAGAGGAAGTTTTTTGACAGGAAGACACCCAAACCGGTACGGAACTTTTACGCCAGGTTGGTCCATCCGTCCGGAAGAAATTACCGTGGCAGATGTTCTAAAAGAAGCAGGATATAAAAGTGCACATTTTGGTAAATGGCACCTGGGGCCGGTAAAAAAAGAGTCACCGACCAACCCGGGCGCTATGGGGTTCGATGAGTGGTTATCGCACGATAATTTTTTCGAGATGGACCCCGTGCTGTCCCGAAATGGTGGTCGGCCTCAAAAAATCAAAGGAGAAGGTTCTGAAGTAATTATCGATGAGGCCATAAAATTTATCGAACGTACTACACAGGAAGGAGGCCCTTTTATGGTAGTCGTGTGGTTCGGTTCCCCCCATGAGCCCTACAGTGCCTTACCACAGGACCTGGCTTTATACGACCTTCTTCCAGATAGTCTGGCTGAAAAAGAAGTTGGTCTGACATCGAATACAACTGGTGAAAAAGTGACCCGGCCACTGCGGGCGGTCTTGCGGGAAAGATACGCTGAAATCACGGCGATGGATCGGTCTATTGGTAAGTTGAGGACCTATCTTGAGGAATCTGGCAATAAAAAGAATACGATCGTGTGGTTTTGTGGGGATAACGGTACCCCCAAAAGCGCCGCACGTACAGGTATGACGCTTCGGGGACAGAAAGGTGGGTTGTATGAAGGGGGTGTTCGGGTACCCGGCATCTTGGAATGGCCGTCAAGAATAAAACAGCCTATATCCACTTCGGCAGTTTCCGTGACCACCGATATTTTACCTACTCTGGCAGGCGTTACTGGTCAATCACTGCCTCAAAGGCCAATCGATGGAATTGACTTAGCTCCGATTTTTGACGATCCCACGCAAAAGCGAGACAAACCATTGTTTTTTTGGATGTTTGAATCGAGGAAAATTTTTCATGATGCATCAGAACCATACATCGATCCTCGCTTGCAAGAAGGAACGACTCCATTGGCTAAAAAGATGGCTGGAAAATATACCCGCAATTTTCGAAATTTTAAATATAACGAAATTTCACCCCGTGATTTTGCCGGTATGCGTTCGGTAATGAAGGATGACTATAAGTTGGTCATTGACGAAAAATACCAAAGTGATGAAATAGTAGAATTGTATCATATCCAGAATGATCCGGGAGAAGTCAAAAACTTGGCGGACCACTATCCGGATGTGGTCCACGATATGAGAACGGAGCTCCGAAACTGGCAGAAGTCAGTACTCCATAGCCTGACAGAGAAAGATTATTAGCTACGTTTTTGATAACAACCGAATCAAATTAAAATGACAACGAAAAGATCTGGTCCATGGTAAATATTTCCAAAAATCAGTGGATCTTGACTGTTGCACTGGTTGTCTTGGTTATAGAACTCGTTAGCAGTGAACACGACAGATACTACCTTAACAGCCATAAAGACACAAAGGTCAAGCATGAATTAGTAGATTCCACCTGGAGAATGCATCAGATAGACCTCCATCCGCCTTCCGGTGCAGATGGTGTAAAATTAGCTGATGTGAATCAAGATGGGGTATTGGATCTGGTGTCGGGGTTTGAAGAGGGAGGGGTGAGCCGTATATACATCCATCCCGGGTTCAGCAATACTAAAAATTACTGGCCGTATGTAGAATTGCCTTCGCCAGATGTGGAAGATGCTTTGTTGATTGATCTCGATGGCGATGGCCAACTTGATTTGGTCACGGCATCTGAAGGTCAGTCCAACCAGATAATATTTCACTGGGCGCCGACGGCCTCCGATGAGTATCTCAATGCTGATACTTGGACAAGTCAGGTAGTTCCACAGACAGATGGGTGGGGTGCGTGGATGTTCGTGGTCCCCGCGGACATGGATCATCAACACGGGATCGATTTACTGATCGGTTCAAAACGTAAAGCAGGTGAGAAAGAGGAAGATAAAGCCATAGTCGGTTGGCTTCGTTCTCCGGAAGACCCTCGAAATATACATGAATGGTCGTTCCATCCGCTGACTGCGGCAGGCTGGATTATGTCCATCGAAGCACGCGATGTGAATGGAGACCAACTTCCGGATATCATTATATCAGACCGTAAGAGCAGTACTAGAAATGGTCTTAGATGGTTGGAAAACCCCGGAAGAAATCACCCTGAATTTTTCAAGTGCTGGAATTCATATTCTTTTGGAGGAAAGTTTGACGAATCCATGTTCCATATTTCTGCAGATCTAGATGGAGACGGCAAGGAAGAGATCGTGGTACCTGATTTGTACCGGGGATTGGTGATTTTGAAACAGGAAAATGCTGACCCAGTAAAACCATGGTTTGAAAAGGTCATCCCCTCTCCATCATGGGCAGGTTCACGAGGCAAAGCTGTCACCATTGGTGATCTGAACATGGATGGCATGTTGGATCTGGTGCTTTCGTTTGAAGAAGAGGGTAATGTGGCCGATATCCCTTTTGAACAATATAAAGAACAAGGAAAACACAGTGTAGTTTGGGCCACATTTCAGAATGATCCCATGAATGGAAAATGGGAATTCCACAAGATCAGTGGTTTAAAGGGGCGAAAATTTGATCTGGTCAACCTGGTTGATGTAGATGGGGATGGTGATTTAGATGTGGTAACTACGGATGAAAACGAAGAAGGAAATGGACTTGGTGTGGTATGGTATGAGAATCCTTTACGATAAAATGCGATGTTGTGAATCTGAAAAATCCACAAGTAATGCTGAGGCTGGTATTATTTGGTGTCTTGATTTCGCTGACTATTTTAAGCTTTAAGCCCGGTTGATATTTTTTTATCGAATTTTCAACGGAACGGCTTTGACTTTCATAATTATCGATAACTTTAGCTTTGGTAGGGGAGGACGGAAATCATGTATTATAGAATGTCGAATGATCTGAAAAAGTTAATCAGAAAGAGCTTGGAGTTCGAAGGGATCATTCAATCTTTGAAATGTAATCAATCAACATGCGATATCTATATTTCCATTGGAAGTAGTGGAAGTCCTGTGGTTTAGCTTGGAATCAAAAATTTGTCATTTGAAAATAATAATTGTTTATGATGCATAAGATGTATGCGGTCCTGTTTTTACTCGTAGTGATTGCTTTGAACAGCTCAGCCTCTGAGACCCTGGTTGGTACCGCCAGCCGGGACATGACTCCGCCACTGCCTCTGGCACTGGGAGGCCAGATGCATTTGCGGATCGCTGATGAAGTCCAATCTCCATTGACGGCAAGTATATTGGCTGTTGAAAAAAGGGAAAATGCAACCACGGTCGATGTAGCCATTTTCGTCACTTTGGAATTGGTCGTTATTCCGGATGTGCTGCGTGATGAAGTACGACAAAAAGTTCAAAATCTTCTTCCGGATATTGAGGTCAACAAAATTATTATCAGTGCCAGCCATACCCACACTGCACCGGAAATACGGGCGGGTCGCTTTCTATTGCCGGACGGGGTGACAACGGTAAAGCAGGTAGTTGCTTTTATTTCGGATCAGGTAGCCGAAGGAGTCCGGGAAGCTTGGAATACCCGAACGAGAGGGAGCATGACGTGGGGCCTGGGACATGCCAAAGTGGGGCTGAATCGCAGAGCTGTGTACTACGATGGGTCGGCAAAAATGTATGGTCGAACCGATCTGCCTGAATTTAGAGGGATAGAGGGTTATGAGGATCACGATGTGGATGTTTTATTTATCTGGGATGAACAGGGTAAGTTGATCGGAACATGCATTAATCTAGCTTGTCCGGCTCAAGAAGTGGAGGGTCGGAACTCTGTTAATGCAGATTTTTGGCACCCGGTCCGGGAACAATTGAGAGACATATATGGGGCTGAACTTATGGTGATGAGCTGGATTGGTGCTTCCGGAGATCAGTCACCTCACCTGATGTATAACCGGGATGCAGAAGACCGGATGCAAAAATTAAGAAATTTAACTCGGCTGGAGGAGATTGCCCGTCGGATAGTTAATGCAGTGACAGATGTATATGAAGTAGTCAAGGAGGATCGCTACCAAGATGTTGATTTGAAGCATGAGGTGAAGGAATTGGAATTGCCCCGCCGATTGGTCACCGTAGATGCGGTTCGTGAAGCTCAAAATGCCATCCATGAAATAGAGTCTATGGAAGAAGAAGAAATGGTCAAAAATTACCGACGGATAAAGTGGCATCAATCTTTGGTAGATCGATATGAAAATCAGAAAGAGAATCCGGATCAACCGTATAATACGGAGGTGCATCTGATCCGATTGGGTGATGTAGCCATATGCACCAATCAATTTGAACTGTTTACCGAATATGGGATCAGAATGAAAGCCCGAAGTAAAGCACTTCAGACTTTTGTGGTTCAGTTATCCGGTCCGGGCACCTATTTGCCAACCATGGAAGCTCTAAAAGGAGGGCATTACAGTGCCATTATTCAAAGTAATGAAGTCGGTCCGGAAGCCGGAGATCTTTTGGTGGAAGAAACGGTACGAGGCATTAATCGATTTTGGAACGAAGAGTAACATTTGAGCATTTCACAGCTTTTCTATAAACGGTTGGACCTGGTAAAAAGACCGATGTGGTTGAGGTTCGGTGGGAAAATATATTGATGTTTTTTTGACACAAAAAATAGATAATAAAAATGATGAAACGAATTGGATGGATGATCTGTGGTATAATCCTTTGTGTAAATGGATTCGCCTCCGACCTCCACATCGGTACCTCCGAGGTCGACATTACGCCTGAGCTTCCTGTTGCTCTGATGGGGCAGTTTCACCTGCGGATAGCTCAGGAAGCCAACACGCCACTCAAAGCCAATGTGATTGCTTTGGAATCCCGTGATGGTGAAAATGGTCTGGATACGGTGGTGTTTGTCTCCTGCGATCTGGTGTATATTACCAACCAGGTTTGGCAAAAAGTGCGGGAGGAAGTCCGACGACGGATTCCGGGTTTTAGTATGAATAAAATTATTTTAAGTGCCACGCATACGCATACTTCACCCGTATTGACGGATGAGTCTGACAATCCTTCGTTTCTTTATAAATTACCCGATCAGGGGGTGACGCAGGTGAGGGACTATCGTGCTTTTTTGGTCGATCAAATTGCGACAGGAATTGTTGAGGCCTGGGCGAACCGGGGGAAAGGCAAAATGTCCTGGGGGCTGGATCGGGCAGCGATACCTTACAACCGACGGGTGGTCTACAAGGACGGAGAAGCGGTGATGTATGGAAATACGGTGACACCCCGATTCGATAACATCGAAGGGTACGAGGATCACGATGTACATTCTTTGTTTTTCTGGGATGAATCGGATCAATTGTTGGGCATGACCGTGGAGGTAGCTTGTCCCGCGCAGGAAGTCGAAGGCAATATGGAGATCGATGCAGATTACTGGCACCCGGTCCGGGAACGCATAAAAAAGCAATATGGATCAGGAGTAGTCGTAGCCGGTTGGATAGGCGCAGCAGGGGATCAATCCCCCCATCCCATTTATCGTAAAAAAGCGCTTGAACGAATGCGTAAATTAAGTAATACCAGCCGAATGGACGATATCGCCAACCGGATCGTGGAAGCGATAAATCGAACTTACGATGTCGTTCAAAAGGACAAGCAGGATGAGGTAGTGCTGGAGCATCAAGCTCGCAATATTGAACTTCCCATGCGAAAAGTCACGGTGGATGAATACCTGGAATCACGCCGTATTTCCCAAGAAGCAGCGGCGGAAATTGCCCGGGATCCGGCAAAATCCGATCAGTTAAATACCCGGATGACCTGGTATGGGGCTATTGTCAAAAGATATGAAGCACAAAAAACAAACCCAAATCCTCAGTATGAGACGGAAATTCATGTCATCCGGCTGGGCGACGTGGTGGTATGTACGAACCAATTTGAACTGTTCACCGATTTTGGTCTGCAAATGCAGGCCCGAAGTAAAGCACTTCAAACGATTGTGGTTCAATTGGCCGGCTCCGGCACTTATTTACCGACGTCAAAGGCTGTTCGCGGTGGGGGGTATAGTGCCGTATGCCAGAGTAATGCAGTGGGACCTGAGGGCGGAGCTATACTAGTGGAGGAAACCTTGGAGTTGATCAATGGAATGTGGGAAGATTAAGGGTGTTTATTGTATTACTCTTCATTAAAGTATGGCGTAAATAACAGAGTACTTATGATACATGGCCCCCAACGAGTCCAATGAATTTTAGAACCTAGTTAATTTTACATATTTTTCTGTCTTTAGCGCGGAGACATACACTTAGAAAAAAATTACTGCTCACGCCAATGATCTACCATCCACAATCCAAATCTTGCAGAATTCCCCGTAGCGGCTCCAAATTTCATACGGGGCAAGCTGGTTTTAACCGCCGATTTTCGGCGAATGAATGCGCCGCAACTTATTGTGCTACCAATATAGCTCCGTTTGCATGAGCCCGACTGCAAAAGCCAGGCTGGCTTGGGAAAAAGCAAAGGATTAGCTTCCGACAATGGCAGGGGAAGATGATTGCGCGCCCTAATAACTACCCACATGGAATACACGAATTCAAAAAAATATCTATGAGTCATAATTTACAGATTATACTTTTCGCAGGCTTCTTTCTTTCCCTGTTCATATCGTGTGGACAGCCCGATATCACGTACGAGCATGGGGCCATATCTCCCCAACAAGGTCTGCAGAGTTATGAGGTAGCAGAAGGTTTTCAGATCGAGTTATTTGCTAGTGAACCGTTGATTGCGGATCCGGTGGATATGGCGGTGGATGAAAATGGGGTCATGTATGTGGTCGAAATGTCCGGGTATCCGCTCGATAAAAGTCACACGGGTAAGGTGAAGATTCTGAGGGATACGGATGGCGATGGTACCATGGATGAAAGTATACTATTCGCTGATGAACTGATGTTTCCCAATGGTATCATGCCTTGGAAAAAGGGAGTCATGATTACAGATGCCCCCCATGTATTGTATCTGGAAGATGTGGATGGGGATGGTCGGGCTGATGTACGCGACACGCTATTGACAGGTTTTTCACTATCCAATCCGCACGTCAATGTGAACAATCCGATCTACGGGTTGGATAACTGGATTTATTTGTCCCATTTTGGCCGCATCGGAACTCGAAAATATGAAGATGAATTTGGTGACTTGGGTGAAGAGATCCGTTTTTGGAACCAAGAGCGCGGTCCCCGGCTACCTCAAAATGCAAATAGTCGAAATGTCCGGTTTAAGGTGGATGGGCATAGCCTTGAGATGCGATCGGTCAAGGGCCAATTTGGACATGACTTTGATGAGTGGGGCCATCATTTTCTCACCCACAATCAAAATCACATTTATCAGGAGGTGCTGGCTCCGCAGTATTTGCATCGGAATCCTGATGCGGTCATAAGTACAGCGGCTGAAGATGTTTCCGATCACGGTAATTCAGCGGAGGTTTTCCAAATTACCACGAATCCGGACCGGCAATTGTTTACGCCGGTGGGGCTGACTACATCGAGTAGTGGGTTGGTGTATTATTCCGGCGGATTGTTTCCCCCACCATATGACACCGAAGTCGCCTTTGGCGCGGAGTCAGTCAGTAACCTGGTACATGTTGACAAGTTAACGCCAAATGGTGCTGCATACACAGGGAGCCGTCTGGAGGAAGACAAAGAATTTTTGGCTTCGCGGGATTCGTGGGCGCGACCGGTTAATATGTACGTTGGTCCTGACGGTGCATTGTACGTCCTGGATTATTACCGTAGAATCATAGAACACCCGGAGTGGATGTCCGACGAGGCGATTGAGGACGGTGATTTGTATGACGGACACAATATGGGGCGGATATACCGAATTAGTCCGGAAGGTTATCCGGCTGCTCAATGGACAAAAGGTCTGGACCTGGGACAAAAATCAGATGCAGAACTGGTACAATTCCTAAGCCATCAGAACCGGTGGTGGCGGTCGCATGCCCAACGAATGTTGGTCAATAGAAAAAATTTGGGTGTCGTTCCCCTCTTGAAACAGAAGGTAAGAAGTGGTAAAATGGAATTGGGACGCTTGCATGCTTTGTGGACCCTGGAAGGGCTGCATACTCTAGAGAAAGATGATATTCATGTGGCCTTACAGGACGAATCATCCGGCATTCGGGAAAATGCTATTCGCTTGGCTGAGCGTACCATGAAAAATGATGCGGAGTTACGTGAATCTCTGTACGGCATAGTCCGTGATTCATCAGCTCAGGTGCGATTTCAACTTTTAAACACGTTGGGCGAACTGGTCAGTGATAAAGCACAATCAATCCGTGAAGAAATACTTTTTCACGATATTGAAGATGAATGGGTTCAACGATCTGCGTTATCTGCAAGGCGTCTGGATGTAAAAGGATTGCTGGAAGAAACGGTTCGACGAAGCAATTCGGAGCGGACCTCCAAATACGATGCCTTCATAAGTCGGCTTACAGAAGTATTGGGTGCAAGTCAAGACAGTAAGCTGATCGTAAGGTTGCTGCGCCAGGGAATTGGTCCCGAAGCTTCAGAGGCCCATTCGCTCCAACCTGCCATTTTAAAAGGATTAGCTTCAGGATTAAAACGCAATGAGAATAACAATGCCATTCTGTTCGGTGAAGCAGAACGTTTAGTCAACGTGTTTTTTAATCATACATCCGATGAAGTCAGAAAGTACACCTTTGATATTTTGAAAACCATGTCAGAAGATGAAACCCCTTCCGTAATAAGTAAAGAGATGGCTCGGGCTGTCCAAAGAAGCCAGGATAAAAATCTTCCGGTGTCTTATCGCATACAAATGCTGAACTTTCTAACCCTGGGAGCACCGGAAAATTTCGAAATAGAAATAAAATCATTGATAGTACCATCCCAGGATCCATCTGTGCAGACAGC
Organism: Membranihabitans marinus; assembly: GCF_019802045.1. Classification (GTDB taxonomy): domain Bacteria; phylum Bacteroidota; class Bacteroidia; order Chitinophagales; family Saprospiraceae; genus Membranihabitans; species Membranihabitans marinus_A. Next base: position 122,321 of record NZ_JAHVHU010000016.1, read on the forward strand.
CGCCTTAAAAGTATATGATATAATACCAGGGACTGCTGTGTCTGAATATGTATTGAAGCATTGGGAAGAAATGACCTCAACTGTGCGCGATGAAGCTTTAAGTACTTTTATGCGTTCGCAAGACCGGGTGAAAATGCTGTTGCATGCACTGGAATCGGGAACCATTCCGAAGTCAGAATTGGGATGGACCCGGACGGTTCGGCTCAATCAATACCACGATGAATCATTACGAAAACGTGCACGGACTTTCCTGGCTGAAGATGATCTGGAAGAGGTGATTGCAAGCTTTCAGCCTGCGTTGAATAGGATGGGTCAGAAAGAAAAAGGATTGGAATTATATAAAACCCACTGTGCCATTTGCCACCAGGTCCGGGGCAAAGTGGGGGTGGAATATGGTCCGGATTTGGGAACGGTACACAATTGGGAAGCCAAGGCTTTGATGGCGAATATTTTGGATCCCGGGCTTTCTATTGCGCCAGGTTATGATCTTTGGGAGATTGATATGCAAAATGGCACAAAATTGCAGGGAATGATTCGAAGTGAAACCTCCAGTGCTCTGGAACTTCAGACAGGGCCAGATTCACAAACGACCATAAACCGGCAGGATGTAAAAAAAATGCAATCCATACCCGGTATGTCAATGATGCCGGGGTTTGGAAACACCTTAAGCCACGATGAAATGGCTGATTTGATTGCTTATCTGAGAGATAGTGGTTGATGCTGGCGTTTGGCGCTTTGGCACCTGGGGGAAGGAGCTTGCCGCTAAGGCTGGTGCGGGCGCCTTACACCTTTTAATACCCCCCCCCTCCGTTAGAACTTGCATACAAATCCATGCTGAAGGATTATATTTTGTGTTGTTAAATGAGCGTATCCAGTATCGAACTGTCTCGGGGGTGAGATGGTAAGGTGTAAGCCTCCTCGCTCACCCTCGTAGCAGCCACCACAGGATTCTTCCCCCACCATCTCTTAATATGCCTGGGGGAAGGAGCTTGCCGCAAAGGCTTGAGAGTGTGGGCAGCGCCTTACATTTTTCAATACCCCCACGCTAAGAACTTGCATACAAATCCATGCTGAAGGATTATATTGTGTGTTGTTAAATGAGCGTATCCAGTATTGAATCGTCTCTTGGGCTTTCTCAGGTTGGGATGGTAAGGTGTAAGCCTCCTCGCTCACCCTCGGAGCAGCCACCACAGGATTCTTCCCCCACCATCTCTCAATATACCTGGGGGAAGGAGCTTGCCGCTAAGGCTGGTTCGGGAGAGCAGCGCCCTACACCTTTTAATACCCCCACGCTAAGAACTTGCATACATATTGTGTGTTGTTAAATGAGCGTATCCAGTATCGAACCGTCTCTTGGATTTTCTGGGGGTAAGATGGTAAGTGTATGCCTCCTCGCTCACCCCACGCCTGGTAAATCAAAATTTTATTATCTTGTATCCTTCAATGAAGAAAGTTTCTAGAAGGTCTGGTGTATCATGTCTTTGATCCAAGGAATAATAGATAACCAATTTTTTTGAGGGTAAGAATTGTCTTCATCTTTTGAGAAAGATTAGAAAATATTTACTGCCTGTTACGGATATACTTTGCTATTGTTTTATGCCCCATCCTTCCGTGTGAATAAGGGCTGGCGCGTCGTGCTGTGATCCGGGTGGCTGACCACTGAATGCATGTAGAATAAGTTTTGCCACAAAAAGCAATAAATTAAAATGAATCGAAAAGAATTTTTACGGAATGGATTATTGGGAGGTGCTGCTGTATTGGCTTTTCCTCGAATGGGGATTTCTGATAGCCAGACGCGCATTCCACGGTCAATACCTAACACACCGTTTAAAATGAAGTTTTCCCCGGATTTTGATATTTTTAATGCAGGTGCCAGTTTGGAAGAACAATTGGAGTGGGGCTATGAGCAAGGTTTCCGGGCCTGGGAGAGCACCTGGTTGCGAAGGAAGACGGTGGAAGAACAGAATCAAATCAAACGAATCATGGATCGATTGGACATGGAGTTTGGTCAATTCGTGGGGACCATGTCCTTTAAAGAAGTGACTTTTGCCGGCAGAGATGAAGGATTGAGAGAAAAGACACTGCAAGAAGTCCGGGAATCTGTGGAGATTGCAAAGCGAATGGATACCCAATATATTCACAATGTTCTGGGCCTGGCAGATCCAAAACTGCCCTGGGATTTTCAAATGGCGAATGCCATTGAATTATTGAAGCGGGTGGCAGAGATATACGAACCACATGGAATAGTGATGGTGATGGAAACGATGAACCACAAGATAAATCATCCGGGTTTGTTTTTGCATGAAATTCCACAGGCTTATGCGATGGCAAAAGCAGTGGACAGTCCGAGTGTAAAGATTCTGTTTGATGCGTATCACGTGCAGATTCAGGAAGGGAATCTTATGCCTACTTTGGACTTTGCATGGGGTGAGATTGGTTATTTTCAAATCGGAGATACACCCGGGCGAAAAGAGCCGGGAACGGGAGAGATCAATTATAAGAATGTTTTGCAACACATCCACGATAAAGGATATCGCGGGTTTGTCGGATTGGAGCACGGGATCAGTGGGGCAGGAGAAGAAGGTATTGCAGCTGCTCTAAAACGCTATCGAGAAGTGGATCCGAAATAATTATTACGTATGAAGTGGAATGTAATCGTGTTTTTCATGGTGGTATGGGCCTTACAACCTAAGGCAAGTACTTTATCGAAAACTGGGTCAGCAGAATTTAGTTGGGTCGATAATATAAGTCCTGGAGATCCCATCGTACCTGAAGAAAATGGAGAACTAATTCTCAGCGCCAAACAGGGCAGGGGAATTGGACCTACGATAAAATATATGCCGGAGTGGGAAGCATTTGGTTTTTTTCGGGAAGGAAATCATATTGAGTGGGAAATACGAGTGGAGAAAACCAGAAAGTATACCGTATATTTGGAATGGTCGGCGGAAGGTGGTGTGGTAGGAAATCCTTATGTGATTTCCATCGGAAAAAGGAGTCTGGAAGGAATAAACAAAGACAGTGGTTCTTGGGAGACCTTTATTGAAGAACCCATCGGTGTGCTCAAAATAAGGAAAGGAGAGCACAAGGTTGTTTTTCGACCGGGTGATAATATTGAGAAAGGAGGTGGAATGCTCGATGTGAAGACGATCCGCTTGGTCCCAAAATAAATTAACTGAAATATTAATAGGTCAAAAAGATGATGCAAAGTAAATACCAACAGAGCTGCCAGGGCATACGCAGATGGTTTCTTTTATCCCTGCTTATTCTGATTATGGCTTGTGGTTCCAATGACAAACAAGCATCGAATGAAGCTTCGGCGGATGCGATAAGCGGAGATATCCCTGTGGGTGTGGCACTCTATTCATTTAATCGATTTGCTTTTCCGGAAACCCTCGAAAAATCAAAACAAGCCGGCACGACGATGGTGGAAGGATTCTTTTTTCACAAGTTGGGCGAAGACTTTGATCATAAAACGATGTTGGAATTGAGCGACGCAGATCTGCTGAGGATGAAAAATTTCATAGAAGAGAAAGGCCTGGAAATGCCATCTGTGTATGCGGGTGCAGAAACGAGGTCAGAGTGGGAAAGGTTTTTTAAGATCGGAGAAATTTTAGATCTGGAATTCGTAGTGGCCGAGCCGGAACCCGAGCACTGGGATTTGTTGGATAGTCTGGGACAGGCTAGTGGGATTAAGATGGCCATACACGAGCACGCCAGGGGCAAAAGTCGGTATTGGCATCCGGATTCTGTTTTGGTAGCGGTGGATAATCGACCCAGTTTTGGAGCATGCGGTGACTTGGGACATTGGGTTCGGAGTGGACTTGATCCGGTGGAATGTCTGAAAAAGCTCGAAGGGCATTTGATTAGCATTCACGCCAAGGACCTGGATGAATTTGGAAAGATTGATGCGAATGATGTAAAAGTGGGAAGCGGAGTGATCGACTACCCGGCAGTAATGGAGGAACTGCATCGGCAAAATTTCAAAGGTCCTGTTTTTGTTGAATGTGAACACGACTGGGAGGATAATCTGGACGATGTAAAGTATGCCGTAGACTATTTAAATGAATTACAACAGTAGAAAAAACTAATGGAATAATGACAAATAATTTGATAACGTCCTATTTTGTCTGCTTACTTTTGCTAGGAGCAGTTAGCGCAGCAGCTCAAAAGGGAACCGCTGTTTTCAAAGCCGGATTTTCCGAGAAGGACATCACGCCGGACATTGGTATGGAAGCCCCCGGGAACTATGGCAAACGGTATCATACTTCCTTTAACGATCGATGTAAAGTTCGGGCAGTGGTATTTGATGATGGAGACAAACGAGTGGCTCTGGTTGGGTTGGATTTATTGTTTGTGACCCGGGACGTCGTGCAGGCTGCCCGGACAGAAATCCATAAACGATCCGGCATCGAACCAGAAGCAATTATGATCGGTGCATCACATTCTCACTCCTCTGGTCCCATTGGGATGTCGGAGCCTGGAGATTATGACAACGCATCACCCCTGGTTCAGGATTTGGTGGAGAATAAATCAATCACATCGGATCCCGGATACACCCAGCATTTGAAGCATCAGATCGTGGAAGCCGTGGTCCATGCGGATGCAAACCGGATTGATGCGAAGCTGGCCGTGGGTGTAGGACATGAAGATAAGGTCTCTTTTAACCGGAGGCTCCGTATGAAAAATGGTTTAACCTTTTCACATCCCGGGGTCGGAAATCCAGATATTATAGACTACGCCGGTCCGATTGATCCAGATGTCGGCACTGTGGGAGTCTGGGACTTGCATGATAATCTGTTGGGCGTGATCGTCAATTTTTCAAACCATGCAACGACCAATCCCGGAGGTATATCTGCCAATTGGATAGGTCCTATGGAGCGTACCCTGCGTCGGGCAACTGGCCATGCCGCTTTGCCGGTTGTGTTTCTTCAGGGAGCATGTGGGGATATCACGCAGGTCGATAATCTGGCAAAGCACGCGAACCCGAGCTCCAGGGAATGGTGGGAAATGGTTGGTGGACGGGTAGGTGCAGAAGCTTATAAAACGTTGTTGCTGGTTCGGCGGGGTGCCGCTAGGAACATTCCACTGGATTACCGCCAGAAAGTTTGGCACGTAGACAGGCGGGTGCCGGCTCCGGAGAAAGTAAAACGAGCTATGAATTTGGTCGTCCGGGATCCGCAGGAAGTGGGGTCAACAGAGTGGGTGTTCGCAAAAGAAACGGTGCTGTTGGATGCTTTACTAAAAAACAAACCGCAAGCAGAAGTGGAAGTACAGTCCATACAAGTAGGTCCCATTGCGTTTGTGTCCAATCCCGCAGAATATTTTGTTCAATATGGTTTGGATATCAAAAAAGGTAGTAACTTCCCTTTTACCTTTGTCGTCGAACTCGCTAATGGCTGTGTAGGGTATGTTCCTACCGAGGAAGCATTTAGTAAACATGGGGGCGGATATGAGACCCGTCTAACTTCTTATTCCAATCTGGAAATCACAGCAGGGACCCAATTCGCTAATGAAGGAATACGATTGACCAATGAGATGACTCCAGGAGACATACCGGAACCACCTCCCGCACCGGAGTTTAAAACACCGTGGTCCTATGGGAATGTAGCCCCGGAGGTGGATTAATATGGGATTGGTTGCTAACATTGATGTAAACCATAGAATGTAAAACTAGACAAATAGATATGAAGAACAGAGTTATCCAGAGTGTAAAGAAAGACAGTGTACTTTTGGCAGTTGTCCTGATTTTTACACTGTTATTTTCAGGGCCTTCCTACGCGCAAAACAAAGTTTTCAGGGCTGGTGCTTCCTTAAGTAATATTACTCCTCCACTGGGATTGGAAATTGTAGGAAACTACAACCGTCCTCAGGCCAATTATATTCATGATCAATTGCACGTGAAAACCGTCGTGTTAGATGATGGAAATGAAACATTGGTCTTTGCCATTGTTGATAATGTGGGGGTCAAGCGAGAGGTCTATGATGCAGCCAAGGCTATCATTGAGAACAAACTTAAAATACCGGCATCCCACGTGATGATTGCAGCGACGCATACCCATTCTGCTGTCAGTGCCGGCAAGCAAGGTATGGAACGACGGGGATGGCAGTATGGAGAGCCACTGGACGCATACCAGCTCTTCGTGGCCAAGCGGATCGCCGATGGAGTGCAGACCGCTCTCGCCAATCTGGAGCCTGCCCGGATCGCCTGGGGCAGTGTGGATGTCCCCGAACATGTGTTCAATCGACGCTGGATCATGAAAAACGAGGTGTGGAGCCCGCTGGGATTTAAAGATAAAGCTAAAATGAACCCGGGGGTGGCTCATCCCAATCTGGATAAACCAGCCGGACCTACGGATCCCGAAGTTTCGTTTCTGGCTGTTGAGACTCTGGAAGGCCAACCAATTAGTGTGATCGGAAACTACTCACTGCATTACGTTGGTGGCGTCCCAAGCGGACATATTTCTGCAGATTATTTTGCTATTTTCGGAGACCGCATTCAGCAGTTATTGGAGGCAGATCGTCAAGATCCACCCTTTGTGGGGATTTTAACCAACGGTACCTCTGGTGATATCAATAATATCAATTGGCCCGGACCGCGGGGTGAACGCTACCCTGCTTATGGCAAGATGCGGTATGTGGCGAATGATGTTGCTGAAAAAGTATTTGGCGTATATCAGAGTTTGGACTTTCAGGAATGGGTGCCATTGGGAGCCGCGGCCTCTGAATTAACCCTGGATATCCGACGTGCCAGCCCGGAATTACTGGCGAACATGGAAAAGGTTCGGAAGCGCCCGGACGACGATAAACCCTTGTATCATTCCCTGGAGAAGATTTATGCGGAGCGGATACGAATACATGAAGAAGAGTGGCCCGATGAGATTGACATTGTGCTTCAGACCTTTAAGATTGGTGACCTGGGTATTGCTGCTATTCCTTTTGAGGTATTTGCAGAAACCGGGTTGGAAATAAAAGAGAAAAGTCCGTTTGCAGATGCTTTCACCATCGAGCTCGCTAATGGGAGCTATGGCTATCTACCGACCCCCGAACAGCACGAAGTAGGTGGTTATGAAACCTGGTTGACGACCAACAAAGTACAAAAAGACGCGAGCCGATTGATCGTGAGCGAGTTGATGGATTTATTTGGACATATTGAATAGGGCGTCAGGAGTTAAATTTGTGATACCGTCTTTGCTCGCCAATCACTTGGTTTTCCGCAGATACTACCACACTACGGTTTGGTCTGATAGTATCTGCGCTAATCAGTGTAAACTGTGATAAATCCGTGATAGTGAACAAAGATTAGCGATCTGGAAGCGCCTAAATAAACCATGAAAATTTATGAAACACTTCATTAGCCCAAACCAAGAGCCCGAGCTATTGCTACCCAGGGCACAACCAATGCAAAAAGCTATTTAAACATCGCGGACATTTATTTAGAACTATGAGTATGATACGAGCATTGACTTTACTTATTGGAATTACACTCCTGACTGCTTGCAGGTCAAAGCACAAACAAGAGGCTACTGCATCGTCAAAATCAATATCTTCTTTTCACATAGAAATAAGTGAGGACAAGTTTGAGGTCTTCCGTGATAGTGGGGCCACAGCCATTGTCACCCAAAACATAAAACCGAATTTCCGGCCTTATATTCATCCCATTCTGGCACCCGGTACAGATGTGGAGCTAACACAGTTTAGCCCAGGCCATCACAAACACCAAACCGGTCTGTTCTGGGGGTTTACCCGGGTCAATGGTACGGGAGCCGAACCGGAGGAGTTGAATGAATGGTTTTACAATCCGGAGAAACCTGCAGAGATTAAGAAAAAGATAGGACGGGATTTTTATCATAATCCGAATGGCGATTACTGGCAAAAGGTTTCTTCCGAAGTGTTGAAACAAGAAGGTGAGCAGGTGAAATGGCAAACGGTTTATCATATGCTCGATGAATCAAAAACACCGATTCTAAAAGAAACACAAACCTGGTCTCTTACTATGCAGGATGATAAGTATCTCCTGAATCTGGACTGGGAGGGTGAAGCGCTGACGGACATAGTAGTCAATGAATTTAACTACGGAGGGCTCTTTTTGAGAATGCCATGGAAAGAAGGTGTAGAAGGAGAGGTAGTAAATGCAGCCCGACAGCGAAACGAAAAAGCAGAAGGGCAAAGAGCTATGTGGGTAGATGTCGGTATGGAAGTTGACGGACTGGAGGACTGGGGACACATCGCTATTCTAGACCATAAGGAAAACCAGGGATTTCCACAATCTTGGCGGGTGGATGGTCAGTTGGGGGTCGGACCGGCCGTATCCAGGCAGGGAGACTGGAACATCAAAAAGGGAACAACAAAGCAATTTCAAAATCAAATCATAGCCTACACCGGAGAACTGGATGATCGGGAAATGGATCATTTATGGGGCGAATACGTTGAAGATCAAGGTATGTACAATACGGCTGCTTTATGGAAAATAGCCCAGCAGGAGGGGTTGGAGGCCAAGTTCTTGAATCCCGAGGAAGCAGTTGATGCCATGACCGTGAAGCATGGATACAAGGTGAATGCATATGCATCAGAGCCCATGATTACACAACCCATGGCTTTTTGCTGGGACGATCAGGGAAGAATGTGGATAGCTGAGAATAGGGATTATGAATCCAGAGGGGATGGATTCTCCAATTCAGGAGACAGTCGGATTTTAATTTTAGAAGATACCAACCGGGATGGTGTGGCTGATACCAAAAAAGTATTTATGGAGGGCCTTGCCTTTCCTTCTGCCATAGCCGTGGGACATGGAGGAATATACGTTGGAGCCCCGCCTAATTTACTTTTTATCCCCAATAAAAATGATGTGGCCGATGAGGAAAACATTGAAGTTTTATTGACAGGTTGGGGGATCCGGGACCGACACGAGACGATCAACAGCCTGCACTGGGGGCCGGATGGCTGGCTATATGGACTGGAAGGTTATGCCACGCCTTCTAAAATCAGAAAGCCTAAAGAGGAAGGGCGCATCTACAAACACCGGGATGCATTTCCGGAAAATTTGCTGGAGGCTGATGGGGTGTACATCGATGGCGGAGTGTGGCGATATCATCCTTTTAAAGACCGTTTTGAAGTGGTGGCTCATGGTTTTAGTAATCCCTGGGGAATCGACTATAATTCAAAAGGAGAGCTGTTTATCACTGCTTGCGTCATCCCCCATGTGTTCCACATTATGCAGGGCGGGTTTTATCACAGGCAAGGAGGACAACACGTGAACCCCTATGTGTATGAAGATATCAAGACCATCGTGGATCATCGACATCGCTCGGCGCATGGTGGAGCGAGAATATACCAGTCCGATGCATTTCCGGAAGAGCAACACGGTCGTTTATTTATGGCCAATATTCATGACCACGCTGTGCTGACAGATGTATTGGATACTAATGGCTCGGGATTCACAGCTACGCACGGGGAAGAATTTATGGCAGCCAATAATGCGCAGTTTGTTGGATTTAGCATGGAAGTGGGGCCGGGAGGCAATGTCTATGTGCTCGATTGGCACGATGCTGATATCTGTGGAAGTTCCGTACTCAATAAAAATACGGGCCGGGTATACAGGATCGCGCCGGAAGAATCGCAGGCCACGAACTGGCCAGGAAGATATGATGATTTAAATCTTCGGACAGACAGCGAGCTGGCCGAGTTGCAGCGAAGTAAAAGCAATTGGCATGCCCAGCGAGCGCGGATAATTTTGCAATATCGAGCTTCGAAAAGGGCAGTGGATAACAACGCAGTTTCTAACCTAAATGATTTGTTGGCCAACGATCCCAATGAGGATCTCCGACTTCGGGCGTTATGGACCTTGCAGGTTACCAGAAACCTGTCGGAAGAACGATTGATTGATTTGTTGAATGACAAAGATGTATATGTGCGGGCCTGGGCGATACAGTTTTTGGTAGAGGATGACCCGCGATCATCGATAGCTATAAAAAGAATGAAAGAGCTTGCTAAAAATGATCGATCCCCAGTGGTCCGGCGCTTCCTGGCCGGTGCTTTACAGCGAATAAATGAGGAAGATCGTTGGGGTATTGCTGAAAAACTGGTGGGCCGTCAGGAAGATGCGAATGATGTCAACATCCCTTTAATGCTGTGGTTTGGAATAGAGCCGCTCATAGCAAAGCAACCAACGATGGCATTGAATTTGGCTGCAGAAAGCAAGATCCCTTCCATCCGTCGAAAGATTGCGCGTCGGTTGGTGGATGGCGGTAAAATGAAGGAATTGGTGGCCGGAATTGGTGAAAAGTCTGGAGCCCAACTCGAGCTCCTGGAGGGGATGCTGGCGGGAATCGAAGGGAATGCTGATTTGAAGACACCGGAGAATTGGCCCAAGGTATATCAACACTTGTCCAAGGATGCCGAACTATCCAGAGTGGCGGATGAAATAGCCCAAAGATTCGGAAATGCTGTGTTGACCCAGAAATCGCTGACAACAATCCGGAACGCTGGTGCTGAAACTGAAGAAAAAATCAAATCCATCCGGGCTTTGGCGGAACAACAGAACACAGAATTAATATGGATGATCTCTGACTTATTGCAACAGTCCGATTTGAGATTGGAAACGATAAAAGCCATTGCATCCTATAACAATCAACATCTGGGACAGGTATTGTATGATAAGTATGGGACACTGTCAGAGATCGAAAAACAGGAAGCGATACTTACTTTAGCATCGAGACCTCGATATGGACGAATTCTGTTGGACGGACTAAAATCCGGCGAAGTTCCCAAAGAGGATATTCCAGCGCATGCCGTTCTGCAATTAAGAGCCGTCTTAGGGAATGGTTTTGTGGAAGTCTGGGGCCCCATTGATGATGTATCCCGAACCGTCCAAAAAGACTATGAAAAGTACAGTGAATTGCTGTCCGAGGATGCCATTGCAAATTCAAGTCCGACAAAAGGTGAAGAAGTATATAAAAAAACCTGTTCTGCGTGTCACATCATGCATGGCGAGGGCGGCGAAATCGGCCCCGAGTTAACCGGTTCCAACCGAACCAACACGACCTATCTTTTGAGTAATATCCTGGATCCCAGTGGCGATGTTCAGGATGATTACAAGCTGGTGGTGATTACTACCCAGGGTGGTCGGACATACAGTGGTAATATTATTGGCGAAGACGATCGGAATCTTACGTTGCGCGTTGTAGGACAAGAACCCATTGTGATCAGTAAATCTCAAATTAGGACGCGGGATGTATCCCAAAAATCCATGATGCCGGAAGGGTTGCTGAATAATCTGACGGAACAGGAAGTATTAGATTTGGTCGCCTATCTGAAAAAAGACTAAAGGTTTTTATCGAAAAATATCATACAGTGAACCCCCAAACGGGATTCTCAGTAGGGAGGGTCTCTTTCCCCCGGCTGCATGATGTTTGCGGGGGGGGTATTCACATTGAACCCCATCCGGGGTTCTGAGTAGAAATGATCTCTACTTGTTGTTGACGTTCAACTGTATCGTGATATTAAACAGATTTTAAATGCAGTAACACCGTAGGTGTTGAAGATGAATAACCCCGAATAAGCCATAGGCGCCATTCGGGGAGAGGAGTGGTTGTGCCTTGAACTCCGTAGGTGTTCAACTTGATAATATTAATTGCCGTCCAGGACTTTCTTTTTCTCCTTTTCAAATTTGTTGAAAACTTCCATCAACTCTTTGACCCTGGAAAGGGAAGTGGTCGGTTTATCTTCCAGCCAGGCTGGGCTGATTACGTATTTTAAGCCGACAGTGGCCGCATCGTCAATCGTCTTTTTCCAGGCATCTGTGAAATCTTTCCTGGATTCAATCCAGTCCTTCAGCCACAGTGGACTGTGTCCAGTCGGAATGGATAGTCCCAAATCCTTCAGAATCTTTCGGAATTCTTTGGGGGAGTACCCATAGAATTTTCCGTTTTCATAATTTGAGTTTCCCACTACGGTGTACCCCATCTCCGCTACCTTCTTGAGCGTCCCAATCGGATCTTTGGCCATATCTTCCCGCACTGAGTAGAGTTGCAAACCAAAGACTGCATTCGTTTTCTTTTTTTGCAAAAGAACCTCTCCGGGGAAAAATGCTATTCCACCCATTAGTGCGGTATTATTCTTGATAAATTGTCGGCGTGAGGTCATAATTTCTAAATTTTATATCTTAAAATATCCGGAACGTTTTAGGTTGGCCGACCTGGCTCACTGAAGATATGTTTTAATTCTTCTTCAGAATTTGGCCATAATCAAGCGTGCTAGGTTAACATGTCTGACAAAAGTATGCGAATCCAGTTGAATTCACAATGAACTGGTTTGAAAAGCTCAATTATTATTCTCGATTCAATGTTTGAAAGAACATGGAAGGGACAGGGTAACCTCTTAACGATGTGTATGCGCAAAAGAGCAAGTCAATTCCCGTTAGGCTATTTCGTGTTGAACCATTAGTTATATATGCAGTCAATTCCGTGCTGAAATTTTATATCAAATCATTTAACCTTAAATTCCATTCATGGCACCTGGAATTTTCACAATAAATAAATACAAGCCAAATATTGGTTGACGACTGCTCAATCTATAAACTTATAAAGTGATGGTTATTATTCCCGATTCGGTCTATTTGTTTATTTTTAAGCAAAATACCAAATTTTGAATACCCTGTTTTCTATTTCTGCTTTTCTATTATTGGCGTCATTAAGAATCAGTATAGCCCAAACCATCCCTTTCGAGCACACTCCATTAACCGGTCAAGAGGATCTGTCAGTGAAAATGGTGGAAGGGATCCATCAATTTTTGATCCACAAAATTCAAGAGAAAAAAGAAGATCGGAATCTTCGTTGGATGGAGGCCTTGCAGGGGATTAATTCAGATGCCTTTCTATCCGAAAACCGAACGCTTCTAAAAGAGAGGTTGGGCGTGACCGTCACCAGGGACCGTCCAAAAATGGAGGTAATGACAGATTCATTGCTTCATCCGATCGAAATAAATACTGAAAATGTAACATTGAAAGCGGTTCGATGGAATGTGCATGGATCGCTTTTTTCTGAAGGGCTTTACTTAGAACCGGTTGGGTCGGTGCGGGGTCGCATGGTTTTGATTCCGGATGCAGATTTATTACCGGAAGAATTGGCGGGGTTCACCAAAAAGGATGAATCCTGGTCAGGAATCGCATTCGAGTTGGCGATGCAGGGAATTGAAGTCATTATTCCGGCTTTGATTGATCGAGGGGATGCCTGGTCCGGAAATTCACAACTCGGTCGCTGGACCAATCAACCGCACCGGGAATGGCTGTATCGACAAAGCTATGAACTGGGACGACACCTTATCGGAGAAGAAATACAAAAAATATTGAGCGCTGTAGATTGGTTTAAGAATAAGGATAAGGACGACGCACTACCCGTTGGTGTAATGGGGTATGGAGAAGGAGGGTTGTTGGCTTTTTATGCAGGAGCTCTGGACCGACGGATTTCATCTGCTTTGGTCAGCGGATACTTTGATCAACGGGAAGAAGTATGGAAAGAACCGATCTATCGGAATACATTCGGGGTACTGGCAGAATTGGGCGACGCAGAGGTGGCTCTCTTGTACTCAGATCGATGTCTTGTCGTGGAGCACTGTAAATTTCCGAAAGTCGAAGGACCTCCGGAACCGACATCGGGTCGAAAGGGAGCCGCACCCGGATGGTTATTAACCCCTTCGTATGCGGAAATCGAAGAAGAGTGGAATCGGATCGGAGTAATGCAACCTGACGCTAAGGAGAACTATGTTTTCATTAATGCATTTAATGAAAACGATGGGAATCCATTTTCAAATTTGGCCATTCAGCAGTTTACGGAAGCCTTGGGCCTTGACTTCGAAAGCCGAAAAAAAGTACAGCGTAGTTTTCCACGACCTGATCAGTGGATTAATCCTCGTGATCGTCAAAAAAGATTGGTCCTGAATATGCAGGAAGTTTTTCAGCGGGAAATGAACCGGTGTGAAATAACACGGGATACTTTTTTCTGGGATAAAGTGGAAAAACGAAATGAAGCTGGCCGGACAAATATTGAAGCAGACCTTCGGGACAAATTGTGGAATACCCTCGGCCGCCTTCCCGACCCCAATGTGCCCATAGATCCCCGTGCCAGAATGGTGGAAAAGTCGGAAAATTGGACCCGCTACGAAGTGGTATTGCAAGTGTGGCCGGATGTTTTTGCATGGGGTTTGTTGACGGTGCCACATGGAATCAAAGAAGGAGAAAAGCGACCGGTCGTGGTCTGTCAACACGGTCTGGAAGGCCTGCCAAAAGACGTGGTCATTACAGATCCGGATTACAAAAAGTATGGAGCTTATAAAGGATATGCGACCCAGCTGGCAGAACGGGGCTACATCACCTTTGCGCCACACAATCCATACCGGGGTGGGGATAAATTCCGGGTATTGCAGCGGATGGCCAACCCCATCGGGTATTCTTTGTTTTCTGTGATCATCGGCCAGCATCAACGGATCCTGGAATGGTTAAAAGGGCTCGATTTTGTGGACGGCGAACGCATTGGATTTTATGGGTTGTCTTATGGCGGTAAGGCAGCCATGCGAATACCTGCAGTATTGGAGGGTTATGCCTTATCTATTTGCAGCGGAGACTTCAATGAGTGGATTCGCAAGAATGTGTCTGTTGATTTGAAATACAGTTACATGTTTACAGGTGAGTATGAAATGTCGGAGTGGAACCTGGGACAAACCTTTAATTATGCGGAAATGGCGGCATTAATTGCACCCCGACCATTTATGATTGAATTTGGATATAGAGACGGTATCGGCAGTGTTGAGTGGGTCAATTATGAATTTGGAAAAGTACGTCGACACTATGATCTTAAGAAAATTTCCGAAAAGCTGCAAAAAGAGTTTTTCGATGGTCCCCATTCCATTCATGGCGTCGGTACTTTTCAGTTTTTAGATCATCATTTAAAAAAATAACCTATGATCACCTATTTTAAGAGTGCACGTTGGGGAAGCCTGATCATATGCCTTGTACTTCCTTATGTGATTTCCGGTGCCAATGTAAAGGATTATGGTGCCCGGGGAGATGGGGTCACCGATGATTATGAAGCCATTATGGAGGCAGCTCGGTTTTCCACAGACGGAGTACTCCTGTTTCCGGCCGGGCAATACCGGGTCACGCGAACGATCCGTTTAAATCTGAGTCGTGTTAATATATCAAAAGTCGAAGGCGTAGCGGGCAATTCTACCATTTTGATGGAAGGTCCGGGTGCTGCAGTATTGGTCGAAGGAACTCATGATGGAACAGCTTTACCGGCAACCGTATCAAAAATGACCTGGTCCAAAGAAAAACTGTTTACCATTGAGCATATTGAAATCAAAGGTGCACACCCGAAAGCCGATGGAATTCATTTGAAAAAACTCATCCAACCGATTGTTTCACAATGTTTGATCAGAAGGGTCAAGAATGGGATTTGCTTCCTATCCCGAAACCGAAATGTGTTGTTGTTGGGGAATCAGATTTACGACTGTGATGGAGTAGGGGTGTATTTGGATTCTGTCAATATCCATCAGATCAATATCAACGACAACCACATCAGTTACTGTAAACAGGGCGGTATCAAAATTCGTCACTCGGAAATCCGAAATATTCAGATTGTGGGGAATGATATCGAATACAATCATGAATCCGCCTCGGGCGGACCAGCATCGGCAGATATTTGGGTGGATTGCTCCAAAGGAGGAAGCGTCCGGGAGGGGACCATTTCAGGCAATACCATTCAGGCCATACCTCATCCCGGAGGCGCTAATATTCGTTTAAGTGGTAGGACGGGAGACTACAATAAAATCGGGTTGTTGAGTATCACGGGGAATCACATCAGCAATCAGGATGTGAATATCGAATTGGATCACTGCCGGGGGGTGAGCGTGACAGGGAATACATTTATTCGGGGTTACGACCGCCACATGATTATCAATACGAGTCGGAATGTCACCATTAGTGGCAATGTCTTTGATCGCAATGAAGATTATTTCCCTGAAAGCGTTAACGCATTGGGTGGCATTGTAATCGGTCAAGGAAGAAATATTTTACTGAGTGATAATATTATTGAAGGTGGAGGCAACAGAAACGGGACAATCAAGGGCGCTGTGGCGATCACTGATAGCCGGGAAGTATCCGTGAATGGGTGTCATATCCAAAACCCTGAATTTTCTGGGATCGAGGTGGCGAACAGTGTCAATGTACAAATTACCAATAGCCTTATTCAGGAGGATAAAAATCCCGGACGGATGAGTTCTGGAATACATCTGCGTGGTGCGTGCCCGGGCACACGGATACATGCAAATACGATCGGTGCCGGCAAACAGGGTGCTATTGTGAATAATGCAACCGGAGTACGCATTCAAGGTACTGTTTTTACAGATGAGAAGTAGTTCAATGATATTCTGTGTGCTTCTGTTGGTCGGGCTGGCGTTGTCTGGTGCATCGCATGCGAAGTTCGCCAGGGTATAATAACGGCGAATTTATAAGGTTGTGAAATATTCCATGCAATGGTATCGATCAAATCCGTAGAAAATCGTAAATTGAGAAATCGTATCATGAAGGGAATGAGAATACAATCCCAAATAAAAAACACAGATTATGAAAAAGCGAAAATTGGGAAATAACCTGGAGGTATCCACGATGGGGCTTGGATGCATGGGCATGAGCTATGCCTATGGAGCAATTGACCGCGCTTTGGAATTGGGTGTTAACTTTCTTGATACGGCCGATATGTATGGCCCATATGCGAACGAAAAGCTGGTAGGAAAAGCCCTAAAGGGAAGACGCGATAAATTTGTGGTAGCCACAAAATTTGGTATAACATTTGATCCGACCGATTCATCACAAGGTGATGATATCGTTCCGATCCCGGGAACAAAACATCAAAAGTATATAGAGCAAAATGCCGGAGCGGTGGATGTTGATTTAACGGAGGCGGAACTGAATGATATCAATGCCATTTTTCCTCCGGATGTGACAAGCGGTTTGCGATATACAAAAGATTTTATGAAAGCAGTCAATGGTTGATATAATAGTGAAGAAATCGGTCATCGTATACTTCAAGGCTTTTTTGGCGTGCTGGATTGTGGGTGCTGTAGTATTACTATTGTTAAATGAAATAATGAAAACTGGAAAATACAATAGCTTAGGGACTGTAAAGTATTTTGTGTATAGCCCCCCGCCCCCGGCCGGGGGCGGGGGGCTGAAAAATTTTTTTTACATTTTTCCGCCCCCGATCATTGGGATTCATGATTTGTAAATCTTATATTAAAAATTATGAAGAACCAAAAAGTAGACGAGTTACTAGACTCAATT
>NZ_JAHVHU010000017.1 GCF_019802045.1 Membranihabitans marinus
ACTAGATAGACTTCAGCGTATTGAATCGGCTGAGGCCTTCTTTCGGTATCTTTAAATTAAGAAAATATTTTGAGAAATAACAATATAAATACTTGGATTAGATCATAGTATCTGTCAGGTTTATACTACCGCGCGAAAAAAGGTAGGTTAGCTTCTTAATTTAACAAATATACGAGTGTCTCACTTTGTGATATTATTACAAATGCAGGAAAGGAGAGTAGCTCAAAGTAGAAAGTAAGCTCAAAGTTTTTTTAATGAAATAAAAAAACCGGGACGATCACGTTGGATCATCCCGGTTTCTATCTGCTTTCAGCTTCTACGCTTCGAGCCTTCAGCTTGTTTGCTTTCGCCTTTCAGCTTTATCTTACATCATACCGCCCATGCCGCCTGGCATTCCACCGCCGCCTGGCATTCCAGCAGGTCCGCCATCATTGTCTTCCGGCTGATCACTGATCACACAGTCTGTGGTCAGAATCATGCTCGCAATGGAAGCTGCATTTTCAAGGGCAATTCGCGTAACTTTTGTTGGATCAATAACACCCGCTTTTTTCAAATCGGTGTATTCATCAGTTCGTGCATTGTACCCAAAAGAACCTTCGCCTTCCAGAACTTTTTGCAATACCACGGATCCTTCTACGCCGGCATTATTGGAAATAGAGCGTAGTGGTGCTTCCAGTGCATTCCGAACGATCTGAATTCCGATGTTCTCATCTGCATTGGCGCCCTCAAGGTCCTTCAGGACGTTAATGGAGCGTGCCAAAGCAACCCCACCACCGGCAACGATGCCTTCCTCTACTGCTGCGCGAGTGGCATGCAGTGCGTCATCCACGCGGTCTTTTTTCTCTTTCATTTCTGTTTCGGTTGCTGCTCCTACATATAGTACAGCTACACCGCCAGCCAACTTCGCCAACCGCTCCTGAAGCTTCTCTTTGTCATATTCAGAAGTAGTGGTTTCAATCTGCTGCTTGATTTGATTGATTCGTGCATCAATCTGATCTTGCTCGCCTTTGCCATTGACAATGGTTGTATTGTCTTTGTCAACTTCGATTTTCTCAGCTGATCCCAGGTGCTCCAGCTCGGTATTCTCAAGTTTGTACCCTTTTTCTTCACTGATCACGGTACCACCGGTGAGGATAGCGATGTCTTCCAACATAGCTTTTCGACGGTCTCCAAAACCTGGAGCTTTTACAGCAACTACTTTCAGCTGAGCTCGCAATCGGTTAACTACCAATACACCCAATGCCTGGCTGTCAATGTCCTCGGCAATGATCAACAAAGGTTTTCCAGAGCTTACTGCTTTTTCCAACAAGGGAAGTATCTCCTGCATATTGGAGATCTTTTTATCGTGGATCAGAATAAGCGCATCTTCGTACTCGGCAACCATATCCTCTGTGTCAGTCACAAAGTATGGAGACAAATACCCCCGGTCAAACTGCATACCGATGACTTCATCAACATACGTGTCCGTCCCTTTGGATTCTTCCACGGTAATAACGCCGTCTTTGGTCACACGCTTCATAGCATCAGCGATTAATTCACCGATTTCAGAATCGTTGTTCGCTGAAATCGCCGCTACTTGCTTTACTTTCTCCAGATCGCTTTCGATACGCTCTGACTGATTCTGAAGATTTTGGACCACCGACTTTACAGCCAGGTCAATGCCTCGCTTCAAATCCATGGGATTTGCACCAGCAGTGACGTTTTTCATTCCCAACTGGATCATAGATTGCGCCAGAACAGTAGCAGTTGTGGTTCCGTCTCCAGCAATGTCTGCCGTCTTGGAAGCCACTTCCTTAACCATTTGGGCGCCCATATTTTCAACTGGATCCTTAAGCTCGATTTCTTTTGCTACGGTTACACCATCTTTGGTAATGGCCGGTGCTCCAAAAGATTTTTGGATCACGACATTACGACCCTTGGGGCCCAAGGTGATTTTTACTGCGTTCGCTAATTGGTCGACTCCGGATTTGAGTTTATTTCTCGCCTCGAGATTAAAGCTAATTTCTTTAGCCATTGTAAATAATTTTAAATTTTAAAAAATAGAATAACAAATGAATGGAAGAACTCTTATCCTTCTAAGATTACGAGGATATCATCTTCTCGCATAATCAGATAGTCTGTACCTTCCCAGGAAATTTCCTGACCGGCATACTTTCCGTAAAGAACGACGTCACCTTTGGACACATTCATATCATTTCCGTCCTTTCCAGGACCTACTGCAACGACTTCACCACGCTGTGGCTTTTCTTTTGCAGTATCAGGGATAATAATACCCCCTTTGGTTTTTTCATCAGCGGGAGCAGGCTTTACCACTACTCTGTCGTTGATTGGCTTCATCATAACACCTAAGGTTTTTATGGTTTAAAAAATATGTTTAATTCACAACTGCCTATAGTGCATTTTTGATGCCAATGAAAACTTTACTGACAAAGTGGCAACTGGTCTGCAATTTGTGCAGAGAAAGGGTTCAAATGAATTGCTTCTTGTAGGACTTGGACATCTTGGCAGATGGAGGCTGTGTATTGGAAATTGATGACACTACAAGTTTGCGGCTGGATGTTGGGACATCGATACCCTTCCAGCTTACGACTTCCTTTTCTTTCTTTCGTATTTGAACTTCGAATGGATTGAGCTATTGTTAAGATGTTCAAGGGAAGATCCAACGAACGGTATCATTGGTTTCTCTATGGAAGAACTAAGCGTCAAGCGCTTGGCAATAAAAACCAAGCACACAGCACTAAGCACTAAGCACTAAGCACTAAGCACTAAGCACTAAGCACTAAGAACTAAGAACTATGAACTAAGAACTAAACCCTCACTCAGACAAAAGCTGGATACCTGCATCGCCGCCGGTATTGCTCACCATAATGGTTGTGATGATGCAGAGAACCACGAGGACAATAGCTAATCCCCAGGTCGCTTTTTCGACCAGATTGGTACTTCGCGCTGCTCCAAACATCTGGTTTGCACTTTGACCACCCAAAGTGGAATCAACTCCACCTCCTTTTGGATTTTGGATCAGGACAACCAACATAAGCAGCACACTTATGAACGCGATAAGGATTGTCATTGCAGTAACCATGATATTAGGATTTTAATTTTTGGATCGTTTTTATTTTCTCCGCAAAGTAACCACTTTTTTCCGGGTTTTTCAAACTTAATTTTTCATACATCTGAATGGCTTTGTCATAGAGCTCTTGTTGGGCATATATCCGGGCTAAAGTTTCACTAACGACTTCTTCATTTTCGGCAATGCTGCGTTCGGCTTGTTTTTCGGCTTTTGTGATCGTTTTTATTTTCTTCTTTTTTATGCCTTTCTTTTTTCTCTTTAATTCCCGAGCCGTTCCGGGAATCACTTCTTGTTCCTGAAGCCAGGCTGTAAATCCTTTTTCTTGCTGTGGGGTCTGTTTTTCGTTGGCCGATTTGCGTTGTTTTTTCTTCTTCTTCTTGCGGTTCTTTTTTTTGTCGATGACTTTTTCAAGCTTGGTTTGCTTGTCTCTTTTAGGCTTTACTTTTTTGGCTATGTCCGTTTTTTTCGACTCCTTTCCGGATTTGGATTTTGTAGTTTTTTCTTCTTTTTCATATGCTGAAGGCTTGACCTCTGTCCCGTTGTTTACTTCCTGGTGGGGTGGTTTAGGTTCGCTTGGAATTGTATTTTCCTCTTTTGTGACCTCCTTGTCCATGGGATTGGATGTTTCCTCCGATGAGTGGGCAGCATCGTCTTGATTATTCTCGCCGGATTGGGCATCAGGTTCAATGTTCTGAATGATGGTAGCCGGGGTCGAAGATTCAGTAGATGGGGAATCGGCACTATTATTTTGCTGGATCAGATCGGATTTAGTCGGGAAGTGCTGTACGATCCTAAGCATCTCTCGCAGGGTTTTCTTGTCATTTTCTATAACGATCAGATGATGGACAAGTTCATCGTCAATGCGTCCAAAGGCAAATTTTTGTTTGAGTAGCGTGATAAATGTTAGCTCGGTTTGTGTGGGATGCTCCTCCATACTGATCAGCAGATCTTCATAGTCTATTTCTTCCAGTTTGATGGGATCGTTGATGTAGTATGCGGAAGTATTCATTGTATTCTTTTATAAATATGTGGTCTATATAAATGAACGATCAGTAAATTAACAATTTTTACCATGAAAAACAATATAACAAATTACCAGTTTGAAAAAGTCTCATTGAAAATGTCTTCACTGATTTGCTCAAAAATCTCTTTTACCAATTGGTCCTGTACATCAAGAAAATTCACGTTCTGATCAAAATTTCTAAAATCGGAAAATGATTTAGACCAATTGTTTTCTTCATTGAGATGATCCGTATAGTCTACTTTTATGGCAATATCCAATCGACTAAAAGAAGTCGTCTCGTCGGGTTGTGGAGCCACCGATCGAATGGCAAACCGGGAGATTTCACCGGCGAATTCAATGTCCGGAGCCGTCTCCGTAAAATTCAACCGGGACTCTCGAAGGACTTTACGCTTGAACTGATCAGTAAACACCGTCCCCAGTTGGCGGGGTGCTTTCAGGGCCCGGTTGCTGATTTCAAAATCCTGGACATAGAAAGAAGTAGTTTCTTCAGGAATACTTACCCCTTTAAAGGAATAACATCCCGATATCGTGCATATCAATACGCTGACTATGGTTAGGCGAATCGCTGTTATCATTCCAGTTCGTATTGTTTGATTTTACGATAAAGGGTCCGTTCTGAAATACCCAGTTCCTCGGAGGCATCCTTGCGTTTTCCATTGTACTTTTTCAGCGCCTTCTTGATCATCTCTTTTTCCATGTCTTCCAGAGAAAGGTTTTCTTCCACGGGCTCTGAATCTTCAAAATAACTTCGTTCCTTTTTACGATCCTCAATAATAATGGATGGTAAGTCCTCTTTCCCGGTGTTGTAACTCGCATCAATGAGGTCTTCTTTTTCTTGTCTGGAAAGAGATCGATCAGACCAGTGACCGGTCGAGGCCCTTTCGGGTAAACTAAGTATTTTCTGTGCGTCCGGGATGTCGAGTTTGTTTTCTTTGATCAGACCAAAAACCAGTGATTTGAGTTCATTGAGATCGTTCTTCATGTCAAATAATAACTTGTAAAGGATCTCACGTTCCTGCATGTTGCCATCGAGATTTTGGTCGTCTGTGGTCCGGGCTGGCAAATACCGATTATTGAGTTCAGGCAGGACTTCCAGCAAGTCGTTTTCGTCGATGGTGCGGCGTTCGGACATGATGGATAATTGCTCTGCTACATTTTTAAGTTCACGAATGTTGCCGGGCCATTGGTAACGCAACAACAACGTTTTGGCTTCCGGCGTCAGTGTAATGGGGTCAATCCGGTGTCGCTCCGCAATGTCCAGGCTAAATTTGCGAAAGATCATCCAGATATCATCTCGTCGTTCCCGCAGCGGAGGAATGACGATCGGTACCGTATTTAAACGGTAATAGAGATCCCGGCGAAACTTGCCGTTTTCTACTCGTTCATATAAATCGACATTGGTGGCTGCTATGACACGGACATCGGTGTGAAGAACCGCAGATGAACCGACACGAATAAACTCGCCACTCTCCAATACCCGCAGGAGATAGGATTGCGTATCAAGCGGCAATTCACCGATTTCATCCAAAAAGATCGTTCCACCATCAACCGTTTCAAAGTAACCCTTCCGGTCTGCGGTAGCTCCTGTAAACGCACCCTTTTCATGGCCAAACAATTCTGAATTAATGGTGCCTTCCGGGATCGCACCGCAGTTAATGGCGATAAATGGATTGTGTTTTCTCGGACTCTGTTGATGGATGATCTTGGAGATGACCTCTTTTCCCACCCCGCTTTCCCCTGTGATCAATACCGTCAGATCTGTCCCTGCCACCCGGATTGATTTGCGCAGGGCATCATTGATCCCCTCCGAATTGCCGATCAGGCCATACCGGCTTTTGAGTCCCTGGATGGTAGGATTCATGCTTCGACAATATTTCCCAACAATGTAGCACTGGTGATTTCATTCACCCGAACCTGTACATAATCCCCCGGTTTGTAATCTGACTTTTTTGGGAAAATAATCATTTTATTCTGTGAATTTCTTCCCCTAAAATCATCTGATGACTTTTTGGAATCGCCCTCGATCAAGACTTTAAAAGTTTTACCCAGGTCTTTCTCATTGTGGGCTCTGGACAATTCATGTTGCTTGGTGATAATTTCACTCAGACGGCGTTTTTTGATCTTAAGCGGAACGTCATCTTCATATTTTCGCTCGGCAACCGTGCCAGGTCGCTCGGAGTAGTAAAACATATAAGACATGCTGTATTTGGCAAAATCCATCATGGTTAGGGTGTCCTGGTGTTCTTCTTCTGTTTCACTGCAAAATCCAGCGATCATATCCGAACTGATTGCACAATCAGGAATGACCTCATAGATGCGACGAACTTTTTCCTTGTACCAAGCTCTGGTATACGTCCGGTTCATCAACTCAAGTACCCGGCTGTTTCCGGATTGAACGGGCAGGTGAATATAATTGCAGATGTTCTCATAATCGCGAATGGCATAGAGCACATCGTCGGTGATGTCCTTCGGGTGCGAAGTCGAAAATCGTACCCGGAGATCAGGGTGGACATCCGCCACCATGCAGAGCAATTCTGCAAAGGTCACAGCGTGTTCCCCGTCCGGACTGGTCCAATTAAAACTATCTACATTTTGTCCCAGAAGAGTCACTTCCCGGTAACCTCTGTCAAACAAGTCCGAGGCTTCCGCTACGATACTAAAAGGATCACGACTCCGCTCGCGTCCGCGGGTGAACGGAACCACGCAAAAAGAGCACATGTTATCACAACCTCTCATTATAGAGATAAAAGCTGTTACTCCATTGCTATCCAACCGAACCGGTGAAATATCCGCGTAGGTTTCTTCTCGGCTCAGAAAGACATTGATTCCCTTATCTCCATCTTCGGCGGTCTGGATTAGCTTGGGTAGATCCCGGTAAGCATCGGGTCCGACGACCAGATCAACCAGTTTTTCTTCTTCCAGCAATTTGGTTTTTAATCGTTCGGCCATGCAGCCGAGGACACCGACCAACGTACCGGGCTTTTCCTCTTTGACTTTGTCAAATTCACGCAATCGCTGCCGAACCGTATCTTCCGCTTTTTCACGGATCGAACAGGTGTTGATCAGGATTAGATCGGCGTCGAACATAGAGCTCGTCGAACCAAAACCCGATTGTTGTAAGATGGAAGCCACGATTTCACTGTCGCTAAAATTCATCGCACAGCCATAGCTTTCTATATAATATGATTTTCCGTTGGACGGCTTCTGAGTGGCGTCTGTATACACCTCTCCTTGTCGTTCATCGGCCAACATTTGTGTAGAATTTATGTCTTTTATTTGTTCGCTCATGCTAAATATTTACATTTATAGTGGCAAATATAAAAGATCTTAGTGACATTTTGTCAGAGAATGGGCTCATAATTCACCTGATATAAAGAAGGCAACGGAATTCGCGCTAAGCCGCAAAACTGCAGGGGTGCCTATCGATAAAAGAATGAAGATGGTTGGTTGTGGTGAAATATGGTTTTATTTAGTGGAGGAAAGAGCATGAAAACGAATAGAAAAATGAAAAGATTAGCGTTATTGGGGAGGAAGTTGGGGCATACCTTTTCTCCACGGTATTTTGCGGAAAAATTTGACAGAGAGTCCATCACCGGATATCACTACGGAACCATGGAACTCGCTGATATCTCCGAGTTTCCGACCGCCCTGGAAGAGCATCCGGAATTGATCGGACTCAATGTGACGATACCTTATAAACTGGAGGTAATGGAATACCTGGATCAGCTTGATGAGACCGCAGCAGCGATCGGTGCTGTGAATACGATCCGGATTACCGACGAGGGCTTAATCGGTTACAATACTGATGTTATCGGTTTTCAACGCTCGCTAGAAGCATTTTTGCCGGAAAACTTTGCAGGGAGTGCGCTCATACTGGGAACGGGGGGCAGTAGTAAGGCGGTTCGGTTTGTGCTGGAACGCATGAAGATTCCCTATAAGCTGGTCAGCAGAAAGCCGGTGACGGACGGATACACCTATGAGGATATGGATGAGGAAACGGTAAAATACTTTTCTCTGATTATCAATACGACCCCATTGGGCATGTACCCGGAGGTGGATCGATGTCCGGATATTTCCTATGCGGTGATGGATGAAAATTATTATTTGTTTGATTTGATCTACAACCCAGAAGAGACTTTATTTATGAAAAAAGGAAAACAACAGGGGGCTAAAGTGAGTAATGGGTATATGATGTTGGAACAACAAGCGGAAGCTTCGTGGGAAATATGGACGAAATAATTATTAATGGTTGATTGTTGATTATTGATTGTTGATGGTGAATTATTGATTGATGATTGTTGATTTTTGATGGTGAATTATTGATGGATGATTGTTGATGGTGACGGAATAATTTCCCCCGCTGGTCGCTTGCGCCATAGTTTGGTGAAATAGATCCTGCTCCGCAAAAGTCAAACGTCACCCAAAATTGGGCTATGTAATGTGCCCAATTTTGGAAATTAAGCAATTGATACACTACATATTATGTATCACAAATGATCGACGTGGTGAATAAAGCGGGCTACGCAAGTTTCACGAGATAAATGGTGAATGAAGTGAACAATGCACCATAGTACGAGGTACTAAGCGCTATTCAATAAGTTCTATGACCTATATATTAAGCACTAAATTATGAATAAAGACGAGGAACAACGGGTCAATTTTGAGAACACAGAAGTGGCCTTTGCTTACAAATCTACTGCCCAACTTCGGCTGGCACTGTGGTTGTTCCGGTTGATGAGCCGGTCATTTTGGTCGCACATTTTTATAAAAATGGGGGCGTGGGCATTGAAGTTTCGGCTTCCATTAGCGCCTTATTTGATTAAGGAAACGGTTTATCAGCAGTTTATCGGGGGTGTGTCTCTGGAGGATACGGAGCCGCTTATTGACAATCTCAGCAATCACCATTGTCTGGTAGTGCTCGATTATGCCGTAGAGGGAAAACATGAGGAGGAAGAGTTGGATGGAGCCCGCGATCAGTTTATCCAAACCATTCATTTTGCAGCAAATCAGCCTACTGTGCCGGTGATCACGATCAAGGTCAGTGCTTTGGCCCAAAATAAAACACTCCAAGCATGGGCAGAAACCGGATTGCGGAATAGTGATTTTGATGAGAAATGGGATCGAGTTGTTCAGCGGTTGATTGAGATCTGCGATCATGCTGCCGAATATGGAATGAAGATATTTATTGATGCGGAAGAGAGTTGGCATCAGGATGCCATTGATTTTCTGGCCAATGAGATGATGAAGCGGTACAATCAGGATGAAGTGGTGGTGTACAATACCTACCAAATGTATCGGCACGACCGGTTGGATTTTTTGAAACAATCTTATCGTCGGGCGCAAGAGGAGGAGTATATTTTCGGCGCTAAGCTGGTTCGGGGGGCATATATGGAAAAGGAGCGGGCCCGGGCAAAGCGCAAAAATTACCCCAGTCCGATATCAGCGAACAAGAAAGTGGTGGATCGGGATTTTAACGAAGGCATTCTGTTTTGTGCGGAGCACTATGAGAACATTGCGTTGTGTGCTGCCACGCACAATTTGATCAGCTGTAAAATACTGGCTGATTTTATCGAAGAACTTCCGGCCCGGCGCGACCATCCGCACCTCAATTTTTGCCAGCTTTACGGCATGGGCGATGACATCACCTTCAATCTGGGTGCTCACGGGTACAATGTAGCCAAGTATGTGCCGTATGGTCCGGTCAAGGAAGCGTTTCCGTATCTGATCCGGCGGGCAGAAGAAAACAAGGCGATGTCCAATGAATTTAACCGGGAGTATAAACTGATCCGACGGGAGCTGGAACGGAGGAAGAATTCTTAATTCTTAATTTTGAGTGTTTAAATTTTAATTGGGTATGCTTCGATGTTGGTACGACTCAGGCGACTTTGAACTGGGAAGTTGATGTTCAGAGAATTCTGAAGTCCGGAATAATTTGTGAATTTATCATCATCAAATAACCGGCTTAAATATCAATCTAATGCACGTCGAGAAGCTTGGAGTGCCCTACAAAAATAAAAGATATACTACGACGTCTGAAATTATTGTTTGGATTGGGGCTTCTTATTTTATTCAGAATTTCTATTTTGTTGTATCAAATATATTTTTATCTTCTTTATGATGGAAGCTAAATTCGTACCCACTAATATCTAAAAACTAAGAACTTATGTCCCAAATCTATTTGGCTCACTGCGGTTTAAGCCCGCTCTATACCGGTGCCCGAAAAATTATGAACGAATTAATTGATCTTCATGCGACAAAGGGAGATGTCTTGTTCCGGGATCATTACATCCAGGAACTCGATAAAGCCAAATCGTTGTTTGGCCAATATCTGAATACCGGACCAGAGAATATGGCTGTAGTGAAGAATACCACCGAAGCACTGTCCATGGTGGCGAACGGATATCCGTGGGAGGAAGGGGATGAAGTGGTGCTTTATACCCATGAATATCCCGCCAACTATTATCCGTGGATTAATCTCCGGAATCGGGGAGTTCGCATTCAGGTGCTCGACAATGAAAATGATTTTCACGGAATCCCGGATGAGTTACCCGGATTCTGGTCTTGGGAAGAACTGGAACGCAAGGTCACGGACCGGACGCGGATGATCGTCATGAGCCATGTGCAGTTTGTGTCGGGTTATGCAGCGGACTTGGAGAAGCTGGGTGGATTTTGCCAGGAACGAGGGATTTATTTTATCGTGGATGGCGCGCAAAGCCTGGGAGCACTGCCGATTGATGTGGAAAAATATCAAATCTCAGCGTTGTCCGGCTCGGGCTGGAAATGGATGCGCGGTCCGATGGGGATCGCTCCGTTTTACACCAGTCCCAAACTGCGGGAAAAATTGGCCATGACAGTGATCGGAGCTGAAACCATGGAGCAGGGGACAGACTTCCTGAATCACACATGGAATCCACACGAATCCGCGCGTCGGTATGAGTACGCTACCTCACCGGTTTACCTCGTCGCCGGACTCAATCGGGTGTTGGAAGAAGTGTTTTTAGGTGATCTTGAACCGGTCACTCTGGCCGCTAAGTTGTTCCATTTGCAGGATCATTTTCTCGATCGATTGGACCATCCGGAATTTACGCCTTTGACCTGGCCCCGCATCCACCGATCGGGTATATTGAGTGTGCATCATCCGAACTCAGAAGCTGTGGAGGCTTATCTGCGGGAACGAAACATCGTGACCTCTGCCCGTGGCGGATATCTTCGGGTGGCTGCACATTATTACAATACCAATGAAGAGATGGCCTACCTGGCGGAAGTATTAAATGAGTTTCAAGGATAGGGGAGACTGCTCAGGGATATCTGGTTCAGATGTTGTTGATTCAATGGGTTGATCAATTATCATTGCGACTTTTCTGAAGTCGATTTCACTTGGCTGAGCCATTTGCTAACATACTTTGGACCGCTTTGCAGTCGCTCACGGATTTTCAATCATTCTTGCTTACTTTACTATTTCATATTCTAATCTGACATCTCCCGGTAATAGCGCCGCCAGCTTGGGATTTTTTTGATATCAAGTCCGGAAATTACCTTGTTTGGTGGAATATCGCGGATGTCAAAAGGTTCAGAAGCATCCACTATTTGGGCATACCGATCCAGTGTGACCAAGCTTCGTGCCACCAAAATGTGGATCCGGTAGAACAAACCTTCTGTATAATATCGCTCATCGGACAGTGCTTTTCGAGCTTCCCTCACCAGCTTTAATTGGTCATCAAAAATTGTACGTACTTCTTGAAGGGGCAGACCCAGAGTCATTATCGTGACCTCTCCGTTTTGGTGATCTTTTAGTGCGTCATTAATGTCATTGGTCATTTGCAACATGGCTCCCAATTCTGCAAGAAAGAGATCCTCTTCCGTGGTCAGGGACCGATTGATACAACTTCGGTAAAAAAGAACCGCCTTCGCGCCTTTTTCTTTGGTGATGTGAATTAGATCGTTTTTGTGAAGGTCGGCTTGCGGTGACTGACGATTCGATTCCGTGCGTTGCTGAGCGGAGGATTGCTGGGCCCGGATAATACCGCTAATGCTTTTATCCAGCAGGTGTTGGTTGCCGGAAAAATGCTTATAGATCTCCCGGAGCAGATATTGGCAGAGGTATTCTTCCAGATGTTCCGAAGAAATAATGTAATCGGGTGTTTCCATGAGCGCCCGGATCCGGTCACCCGGTAAGTGCAACCGGTCAAACAGATCGTCGAAAATACCAGTGACCAGAGCTTGAGCGGAAGCGACCTTTCGGAGTTCTGGGTCTTTGGGAACCTGGTGCAATCGGAACAACGCATCATGAATAATCACCGGAACCAATACCCCGTAAAAGTTTTGGTAGCGGTTCCAGGGCAGATCCGACCAGTCATCCCGATCATCTTCCGGAAGTTCGCGGTACATCGCATCGGTGAGTAGGTGGATATCAATCCATTGACGAATAAGATCGGGAATGAGGCGAATGTCCATGAAAACAAAAATAAGGAAATGGTCTATAAAAACCGGAGATTAACATTGAAGATTATGAGGAAGTGCCTAGCTTGGTGGTTAGAAAATAAAAATTAGATTTGACAGATGCTGAAGGAGCATCAAATCTTTGGCTTAATATTGAATAATTCGAATCATTAAATTGAAACCATGGAAGTTTTCCAAACTATTTACCAGCACCATCTTCTGACGGAGTCCGATCTGGTCACAGTCGCAGCGGCACACCAAAAAATATCCTTTTCCCGACACCATCATTTTCTAGAAGCGGGCCAAATTGCCCATAACTACTATGTCATGGAGTCCGGTCTCGCCCGAACCTATGTGATGGATAGCGATGGAAACGAAATGACCACCGGTTTTATCCGGGAAGGTGAGATCCTAATTGAAGCAGCTTCCCTTTTCCAACGTACACCAACCGTGGAATACTTGCAAACTTTAACAGACGGGGTCGCCTGGAAAATGGAATACGACACTTTTCAACAATTGTTTCATGATATAGAAGGTGTTCGCGAATGGGGGCGGAACTGGATGATCAGCCAATGGTTTGATCTGAAGCGACGTACCAATGCGATGATCACCAACAGTGCAAAAGATCGTTATTTGGCCTTGATGAAAGAAAATCCGGAAGTATTGCGGCTAGCTCCTTTAAAACAAATTGCCAGTTATCTGGGTATCACGGACAGCTCACTGAGCCGGATCAGAAGAGAAGTAACGAATAGTTGATGACCGAGCGTATAAACTATTTTCTTGACATAGGACAAGAAAAAAATGGGATGCAGTATGTATCTTACCTGGGTATAATTAATTGCAAAAATATTTCTATGAAATTAGGTGCTTTTTCAGTCAGTCTGAATGTCAAAAACTTATCTGCATCCAAAGAATTCTATGAACACCTTGGATTTCGTGTTTTCGGTGGAGCACTCGAGATGAATTACCTGATCATGAAAAACGAGAACACGCTGATTGGCTTGTTCCAGGATATGTTTGAGGGGAATCTTCTAACTTTTAATCCAGGCTGGGATCAGGATGCACAACCACTCGATGACTTTGATGACGTCCGGACCATTCAGAAACAACTGATAGATCAGGGCATCAATCTGGAGCGGGAAGCCGATGAGAATACAGAAGGACCGGCGAGTATCGTGGTCACAGATCCGGACGGGAATGTGATTCTTATTGATCAACACCGATGAATTTTCACACTCTAAAAATAAAATAATGTCAAAAGTAGTATGGTTTGAAATTTATGTCGAGGACATGGATCGGGCACAACAGTTTTATGAAACAGTATTGGGTGTCGAGTTAAAAGATATGACGGATCCCACAGAAAACGATGGCCCATCGATGGTCATGAGAGGCTTCCCCGGTGATATGGAAGGCTATGGAGCTGGCGGAGCACTGGTAAAAATGGCCGGTTTTGAATCGGGTAAGAACAGTACATTGGTTTATTTTGGCAGCCAGAACTGTACGACCGAAGAAAACCGGGTGGTGGATGCAGGTGGAAAAATCGTTCAGTCCAAAATGGCCATCGGTAAACATGGATTTGTGACTTTATGTACGGATACGGAAGGCAATATGTTTGGATTGCACTCGATGGAGTGACGATTTTCATAGAAAGATTCAATTAAAATTGTTTCACGGAGCGGCACAAAGATATCAGTTTATATAAGGAGCGGGTATTTAGGTTTCACAGCTGAGCATAAATCTTGTGTATTCTGCCAATCCAGTAATCGTGTTCAGAATATTCCACGGAGATTATCACGGAGGGACACAGAGGGTTTCATGGGAGACACAAAGAAATCAGTTTATATAAGGAGCGGGTATTTAGGTTTCTCAGCTGAGCATGAATCTTGTGTATTCTGCCAATCCGATAATCATGGTCAGAATTTTCCATGGAGTATTTTCACGGAGCGGCACGGAGGTTTTTCACGGAGCGACACAAAGATATCAGTTTATTTAAGGAGCGGGTATTTAGGTTTCACAGCTGAGCATGAATCTTGTGTATTCTGCCAATCCGGCAATCGTGTTCAGAATATTCCACGGAGAGGTTCATGGAGCGGCACAAAGATTTTATACAAGCTCAATTAAGCCGAAGGGTAAACTATTCATTTGCTCTGACCTTCGGTGACTACTTGGTGTGACTCTGTGAAAAAAATCAAGACGATACCTGCACCGCGTAATTTCATTTATCTTCGTATTTTTGTAAGCACTATTGAATCACAAACACTTAAATATGAATTTTTTATCCATCATCGCTATCCTCATACTGACCTCTTGTATGATCGCTTGTACGGAAGAAAAAAAGGATGACAGGCTTTCTTACCCGGCTTATGATTTTACCTACCCACCCACCACGAAGGGTGAAGTGGTCGATGACTATTTTGGGACGGAAGTCGCTGACCCTTATCGTTGGTTGGAGGTAGATACCGCCGCAGAAGTAGAAGCCTGGGTGGATGCTCAGAATGAAGTGACCTTTGATTATCTCCATCACATTCCGTTCCGATCGGAAATCCGGGACCGGTGCGAGGAGTTGTATAACTATACCAAATACTCGGTACCCCGTCAGGTGGGTAATCAGTTGATTTTTTATAAGAACGATGGATTACAGAATCAACCGGTTATTTATATCATGGATCGGGGCGATGATCCAACGAACGCGGATGTATTGCTCGACCCCAACGCCTGGTCCGAGTCGGGGACGTCTGCAATTTCACTAATCGGTGCCTCTAGGGACAACCAATACATGGCTTTTCTGGTACAAGAAGCCGGATCAGACTGGGGAACGATTCATGTGATGAACCTGGAAAATGGCGAAGTCCTGGAAGATAAACTGGAATGGGTGAAGTTTTCCGGGGCCAGCTGGCATGGCAACGGGTTCTTTTACAGCCGGTATCCGGCACCGGATGAAGGCATGGAGTTGAGTAATGAAAATAGTTTTCACAG
The DNA here is from genome assembly GCF_019802045.1 of Membranihabitans marinus. Taxonomy (GTDB): domain Bacteria; phylum Bacteroidota; class Bacteroidia; order Chitinophagales; family Saprospiraceae; genus Membranihabitans; species Membranihabitans marinus_A. The sequence goes on from NZ_JAHVHU010000017.1 coordinate 15,510, forward strand.
TGTGTATTATCATACCCTGGGGCAGGATCAAGCGCAGGATGAATTGATTTACCGGGATGATAAAGCGCCCAAAATGTACCACAATGTCGCCGTGACGGAAGACAACAGATTTCTGATTATGGAAAAAGCCAGCGGGACCGATGGGTTTGAGACCTGGTTTATGTCTTTGTATGCCGATAAATCCGATTTTGAACCCTTGTTTACCGGGTTTACGAATAAGAATTCTGTGGTCGATCACCGGGACGGTTATTTTTATGTGTTGACCGATGTGGACGCCCCCAATTACCGGTTGGTCCGGGTGCCGGCAGATGATCCGGATATCCGCAATTGGGAAGATGTATTGCCTGAACAGGATTATTTACTGGAATCGGTCCGTTCGACTGGCGGAAAACTTTTTGCAAATTATCTGCAGAATGCGACCAATCAGATTTATGTGTATGATTTTGATGGAAATGAAGAGCGAAAATTGGATCTGCCCGGAACCGGTTCCGTGGGTGGTTTTGGCGGCAAATCAGAAGCCACGGAGACTTATTATTCGTATACGTCTTTTATCTATCCGTCGACGATCTTTCGGTATGACATTGAATCTGGCACCTCCGAGGTGATGTTTGCGTCCGACCTAGACTTCGACCCGGCGGAATACTTGGAGAAGCAAGTGTGGTATCCGAGCAAAGACGGGACCGAAGTATCCATGTTTATCGTTCATAGAAAGGATGTAGAGCTTGATGGTCAGAATCCCACACTCCTCTATGGTTATGGTGGATTCAACATCAGCCTGGGGCCCTCGTTTTCATCCTCGAGACTGGTCTTACTGGAAAAAGGCGGAGTGTATGCCATGCCCAATCTCCGGGGAGGTGGTGAATACGGCGAGGAATGGCATCAGCAGGGAATGTTGGAAAAAAAGCAAAACGTGTTCGATGATTTTATTGCTGCAGCGGAATATCTTATTGATGAGGGATACACAAACAGTAAGAAACTGGCCATCTCCGGACGATCCAATGGGGGATTGCTGGTCGGCGCGTGTATGACTCAGCGGCCGGAACTGTTTCAGGTGGCCTTCCCCGGCGTCGGCGTGTTGGATATGTTGCGGTTTCATAAGTTTACCATTGGCTGGGGCTGGGTACCGGAATACGGTTCCAGCGATGATCCCGAGCAGTTTAAGTTTCTCTATGCATATTCACCGTACCACAATCTGGAAGAAGGCACCGCTTATCCGGCCACTTTAGTGACGACAGCGGACCACGATGATCGTGTGGTGCCGGCGCACAGTTTTAAATTTGCAGCCCGGTTGCAGGAAGTGCAGGCAGGACCAGCACCGGTATTAATCCGGATCGACAAAGATGCGGGGCATGGCGCAGGCAAACCGACGTCAAAGATCCTGGATGAACAGGCCGATGTGTGGTCGTTTCTGTTTTACAATATGGATGAGAGGTATTGATCCTGTGTCGACTTGTGGCATGCCGTATGTGTAAAAATGCATTTTAACGGAAGAAGTCTTTTCATTTAATGTCCTTAGCTTTGTGCTTTATGGCTGTCTGTTGGTCAAATAGATTATTACTGGATGAGATCACTTTGCCGTAAAACACGTGGTTGATGGGGCGGCCATCTCAATGAAGGTGTATGGCGATACGGTCAGGTAAACAATAAAAAGAAAATTATGAAAGTCAAAATTACAGCACTGTTTTTAACCGTGGTATTTATGTTCTTGGGCGGGGCATTTGGCTTCGCTCAAAGTAAGAGCACAAAAGTAGATCCTTTTAATAAGGTTATTATAAGTCCGCATATACAAGTCACTTTTCAGCAAGGCGATGAAGAAAGGGTAACCATTGAAAGCAGTACGGTATCCGACGATAAACTCAATATTGAAACCATTGGAAAAACACTGCGTATCTATCTGGATGGGGCGAAAGAGGTGACCAAAACCGAGACGATCGATGAAAATGGCCAGGAAGTTAAGCGGTCCATTTACCAGGGAACCGTAACAAAGGCGACGGTGACCTATGTTGATTTGAATGAGCTCTCGCTGCGGGGTGAAGAAAAGTTTGTTTGTAAAAGCCTTTTGACTGGGGAACGATTTCGTTTAAATAATTTTGGTTCTTCCCGGGTGTATTTGGATGAGGTTGCACTTGGCCGGCTCCAGGCCACGACCTATGGAGAAAGCAATCTGAAACTTAAGACTGGTACTGTGGACCATATAAAAATGACAGCCTATGGACAGAGCAGTATTGATGGCCTTGGCGTGCAGAGCAAAACGGCTAGAATTACGGCCTATGGAGAAGCTAAATTCCGACTTAATGTGGAAAAGGAACTCCGGGTGAGTGCGTATGGCGAGGCGGTGGTGGAGTACCAGGGGAATCCTACAGTAAAAAAAGGTGTCGTCATTGGAGATGCGACGATCCGTAAAATGGAATAATGTAAACTATGAATTACCTTGATTCAATTCCGGCTGCTCTGTTTGAGTTTGTTGGGATTATTGCTGGATTAACGGCCTGCTTCGTTATTTTAATTCAATTGATAAAGGAATATAAATCAAGCGCCCCCAGTAGTCTGTCGAATACTTTTCTAATCGGTTGGCTCTTTATCTATGCATTTTGGGGCCTATACGGTGTTCGTTTTGATACCATGGCTTTGTGGCTGACCAATGCCATCGCCGTCAGTTTGCAAGCCATGCTTTGCGTGATTGTCTTTAGAAAGAAGGCCAGGCATTCGCGGAAAGGATAGTCCAGTGTTTGTATTGCTTTTGCAGAGTAGGGTTGTAGGTAGTCTCCATGTGGTCCATACTTTATGAAGCGCTTGATGATCGATGAAATATCGTATTTTACTGCGTCGGCATGAATTTCGTTTGTGGTGCTTTTTCAAAAAGGAGGCTTACGGTTAGTGCAATTGGGTTTGAGTCAGCGTTTCGGTAGGGATTTGTAATAGATCCAATTTTGGAATTTAAGCAATTGGTGCTAAAGTTTAATTTTTGACAACCATTATATATTTAAACCATATGGGAACCCATCCAATTAATCTGGCATTGCGATTTCTTCTTGAGTTGGTTGCGCTGGTGTCAGTAGGTATGTGGGGTTGGAAACAAAGCGACGGCGGACTTCGGTACGTTTTGGCCATTGGACTCCCTCTCTTATTTGCCTCGGCGTGGGGGATATTTGCCGTTCCGGACGATCCAAGTCGTTCGGGGAATACGGTTATTACTACCCCTGGAATGATTCGGCTGATCATAGAATTAGGATTCTTTGGCTGTGCGATATGGGCTTTGTACAGTCTGGGACATCACACAGTCAGCTTTGCATTTGGCAGCCTTGTCTTGATTCATTACCTGACATCGTATGATCGTATTCAATGGCTGATTACAAACTAAGTTGACAAGGAGGTGGTCCTGACTAGTGCACCAATTGAATAATCTGCTTGTACTTGAGGTTTTTTCATTGGGTTTTACCAAGGGGATCCGGATGGGGCGGACCCCTATTTAGTACTGGGATCGGTAAGCCTGAGGGGGTGGATGAAGTGTGAGGAGGATTGCCGAGCCCATATTCATTCACCTTCCCTCCGTCTACAGTAGGCATAAGGTTTTGAAATCAATATACCGATCAGGCGAGCTGGTGGAAGGCACTGGCAGCGCTGGTTTGGTGCGATGGCTAGTAGCTTACACCTGTGTAATGAATGAATTGGAAGCTTCGGTTACAATATTGCCGCTGATGCCGCTGATTTGATCCAGAACAAAGGGGCTTAATAAACGGGTGGCTTTTCCAGGTAGTATGGTATAAATTGAAAGCTGTAACGTGTTGGTTGTTAATATTTATTATATTTGGTGAACGGGTGAAACGGAGACCAATTCTGTTTACATCGACCGTCCTCCGGTTTTCAATGGACAATATCCACAGCAAATACGATGTCATACCAGTCCTGAAACAACGATGTTGTATGCTTGGATGAACGATAAGGATATCATGAACATAAAAGCTCTTAGGACCAACGAATATATTGGATGTGCCAAGAGCACAATACCTACTGAATTGATCGGTGATCAGCGTAAAATGTGGGTATATATAAATAAGTTGGCAACAATTTGGAGGTGGTGCATATTTGGTGTATTTTTACATCATAAAATGAAATTATGGCAAGACAAAGTATATCATTTACCAAACCAAACGATGAGTGGTTAAAAGCCCAAGTGGATAGTGATGAATATTCAAGTAAAAGTGAGTTGGTTAACGACTTGATAAGACAAGCTAGGAAACAACAAGTTCAAATTGACTGGATTCGAGCCAAACTTGAAAAAGCTGAAAATAGCGGATTTACAGATGATAGTAAAGAAAGTATTTTAGCTCAATCAAAGTCTTTGCTAAATGGCTAAATATAAACTGACAAATGAAGCAAAAAGTGACTTGATACGGATTCACCACTACGGAGTTGAAAAATTTGGAATGACTCAAGCGGACAAATATTTTGAGTCTTTTTTTGAATATTTTGATATTATTGCTGAACGACCTTTTTCCTTTGAATCGGTTGACTATATAAGAAAGGGATATAGACGATGCGTATGTGGAGTTGATAGTATTTACTATAGAATAAATGAAAACAATGTCGAAATAATGACAATCGTCGGAAGACAAGATTTGAGTGAAAAACGATAACCAAATTAATGGAAGATGATTGTCGACAAAACCTATACTCAATGCCTTTCGGGACACTGTGCATAGCCGCCGGCCGCTGGGACAAATAAAATAATAGGAAGTCAAAAGCTTCACAAAGAAAATGACCCAATCTAAACTAATAATTTCAAATTTTACGGAGATACGGAGAAGAAGCATCAAACTTTGGAAAGGACTACCTCAAAGCCATTACCATTGGAAACCCGACGAAAAGGCAATGACTGCCATAGAAATGATCAGGCACGTTTTAGAAGCCGATTATGGATGGAATATTATAATCAACAATGGGAGTATGGCAAATTATCAAACGCCCTGGAAAAATCGACCCTTCATTAGTGTTACTGACGAACTTGAATTTGCCGAACCCTATCGAAACACCTTTTTAGAAAGTGTTCGACGGTTTTCGGATAAGGAGTTAACTGAAACGGAAATCATTCACCCCGGAAATGGAGAAAAGAAAATCCTTGGAAAATATTTATTACGGATTGGATACCACGAATCTGTGCACGCAGGACAATTTCTTTCGTATTTAAGAACAATGAAAATTGATCGCCCAGAGATCTGGGACTGATTAACGAAAACACCCCAGCCATCATTGCAACAACTAAAATGCCCTCAAATTGGAATCTTTGCCAGTGCTGTCTGGTCATTGTACGATCTGTAATTTGATAAATAATGGGTCGCTGATGCTGTACTTGTCCTCCTTCATTACTTGGTGTCGTATGATCGGATTGAATGGCTGCTAGCGCAATAGTACTGTATTTCATAAGTTTTTTTTGGATACTCTCCTGAAAGTACTGTCAGCCTTGTGTTCGTCTCACTAATGTAACAAAAGCATCCTGCTTTTGGAAAATGTCTCATGCCCGGAGCTGGAAGCTCCGGCTACTTTTAGGAGTCGGGGCTGGTGGAAGGCACTTGAGGCGTTAGCCTGGCGCGATGGCTAGTGGCTTACACCTTGGTGATGAATGAGTTGCAAGCTCCGGCTACAATTATTCCACTTCTCCGGATGATTTGTACAGTTGATCCTCAACAAAATGGCTGAATACACGGATGGAAATTTCCAGGCCCTACGGTATAAATGAATAAAAGCAGGGAAGAGCACAATCAGTATTTGAAAGAGCTGGGTTTAGATCCGATATAAAGTTACCTGCCAACCGATTTTGCAGTATAGTGTCAACCTTCCCGGCTTACGAAGGTGACATCATGTTCGAGCGGGTACCAAAGTGTATAACTTCCTGGAAGGTTACACACATCAATGGTTACTTTCCGAATTGCTTTTATAGGATATCTGTTATTATGACCATCGGAAATATACTATACCTAAGAAACATCCGAAATTCAAATTTAAACTTCAAAATTATTTGAGAGTAGTAACTTTTAAGTTACATTTGTCTGGATGGAATGAGTTAGGCAAGTAATACAATACAAAAATTATTTCGAGGAGTTTTTGCTTGCCCAACCACCAAAGGTCCAGGACAAGATTTTCAAGGTCATTGAAATTATCGAAACCTTTCAGCACGTGCCTAAAACCTATCTGGCACCTATAAAAACCCAGAAAGGACTGTATGAAGCACGAATAAAATTAGGCTCGAACATCTGGCGGGTTTTTTGCTTTTTCGATAAAGGCAAGTTGGTTGTTCTCTTGAATGGATTTACCAAAAAGAGCAAAAAACACCTAAAAAAGAAATAAACAAAGCTGTCCGATTAATGAAAGAATATTACGAAGAAAAAAGTAAAGACAATGGAAACTAAAAGTTGGAAAGACATAAAAGACACGGTGTACGGAAAAAAAGGCACCGAACGCAGAGACGAGCTCGACAGGAATTTTGATTCGTTTAAAATCGGGTTACTCTTACGGAATGCACGTAAGGAAAAAAATATGACCCAAAAGGAACTTGGTGAATTGATTGACAAAAAGCGAACCTATATTTCCCGCGTGGAAAACGATGGAAGCAATCTGACATTAAAAACACTGTTTGATATCGTTGAAAAAGGACTTGGAGGAAAAGTCAATATTACAATAGAAGTCTGAATATTCACCAACCTTTCTAAAAATCGAACTTAGATTTTAGTTCTGGAAGGAAACTTTTGGAATGGAATCTATTCGTATTTAACCAATAGAGAAATCAACATTCGTGATCTATACAACAATAACTATAATATGATAATCAGATTATCAAGTGCAGGAAAAAAGAAAAATTGGTGCAGCACGCCACATTTTTTAGCACTGTCTTTATTAATTGCACTATCCACATTTAGCTGTGAAAAAGATGATGCAAATCCAGCTGATGAATATTATGTCAAGTATGAGGTGAATAGCTCTACAGTGTATTCAGGTGGTAAATTGGACTTAATAATAAGAACAGAGAAGGATGAAGATTTAGCTCTTGTGATCAATCAGCGTACACTTCATGAGACAATAATCGGGCCCGTTGAAAAAGGGTTTAATGCTTCAATGGTAGTTTCTACCCCAGGAAACACACACTACAAACTAAAGCTTTACACAAACATTTATGTGAGTAAGAATGGAAGTCCCTTTGCTCTGAAAGAAAGTGATGGCAGCGATGAGCCCAGGGATTTTGTTCGGTTAAGCTACACCATAGATTATTAAGAACTTGAATTGAGGTAAAAATCATAGTTAGGTATCATAAGTTTACGTTCTGGCCGGAACGTGCAGGATAATTACTTCATTAATTCGAGTAGTTGAAATTCTTAGTTTGATCCAGGGAGAGCATGAACGAGCGCCGTATCGCAATAAGCGAGGAATTCTCAGACTATTAAACGAAGCTGTGGATGCCGATGCCAATACAGGAAATCAGGAAAGGCATATTCGAAATATAGACAATATGCTGGGAAAGAACAGAATATTCGATTAGAGAGGATACCATCTTTCACAGCTGTCAACACACTAAAAGTTTATTGGATCACATCCAATAAGGTTGGTATTCCGATTTCTTCTTAAGTTGGCTGCGCTGGTGTCAGTAGGTAGGTGGGGTTGGAAACAAAGTGACGGCTGGCTCCGGATTGTTCTTGTTGCTGCTTTAATCCTGGTTTTTGCTACACTAATGTAACAAAAGCATCTTGCTTTTGGAAAAATGTCTCTTGCCCAGAGCTGGAAGCTCCGGCTACTTTTTTGCCCCTGGGCTGGTGGAAGAAACTTGGGGCGTTGGCCTGGTGCGATGGCTAGTGGCTTACACCTTTGGTTATAGATTTTGGTGAAAAATGCTTACGCTTCACAGAGCGTTCAGGCCATCTCTGGATTATAAATACTGTAAATACAAGACATGAGGCGCTATCCAATTGTCTAAGCAATCCGGCAAACTCCTGCCACCATTGGTTACACCAACCCGGCTACCACGGCCTGACGGATCAGCATAGCGGTGTTGCTGACTTCAAATTTGTGGAGGAGGTTTTTTCGGTGGCTGTTGACCGTAAGTACGCTCACATAGAGTTTTTTAGCGATCTGGGGATTGGTCAGTCCCTCGGCTATGAGAGCCAGGACCTCTTTTTCGCGGGGAGTGAGGGTCGGTATGGGCGAATTTTCTTCTTCCATTTGGGCACCATCGTCTTTTACCCGGAGGTACATCCCTCCTGCATGCACTTCCTGGATAGCAGTTAGAATCTCAGTTTTACTGGCATTTTTCAGCAAATAACCGGCGGCACCGGCCTCCATCATTTTATTGATGTAGCTGCGCTGGGAATAGGTGGTTAAAGCAATGCATTTCACCGAAGGAAACTCCTTCCTAATCCGGGCACAGAGTTCGATTCCATTCACATCGGGCAGGTTGATGTCCAGCAGGGCTACGTCGGGCACGGCGGTTCTCATGGCTTCTATCACCTCGTAGGCCGTCGTGCACATATGAATGATCTCTACGGCGTCTTCCTCGGCCAGCAAATTCTTCAAACCCTCCAGGATCAGCGGGTGATCATCTACTATTAAAAGTTTAATCTTCTCCATCTACTGTGGGTTTTATCTGGATAACAAGGATGGTCCCCTGGCCCGGTGTACTGCTGATATCGATTTCCCCATTGAGGTAGGCGACCCTGTTTTGTATGTTTTTCAGGCCGATGCCGGCAGATGGTTTATCCACTTCAAATCCGCGGCCATTGTCTTCGATGGTCAGGGTCACATGGTCTTCATCCTGATCGAGCTGGATAAAGACATCATCCGCATCCGCATGCTTCAGTACATTGTTGACCGCTTCCTGGACAATCCGGTACAACGTGATCTCGGTTTGCTGCGACATAGAACGGTAGCCGTAGGACTGATAGTGCATTGTTAAAGGGGTGTTTTCAGACAATGAGGAGGCGAAATCACTCAGCGTGTCATCCAGACCAAAGTTGATCAATGCTTCGGGCATCATGTTGTGCGCTACCTTTCGCATTTCCGAAATGGCCAGATCCAACTGACCCAGTGCCTTGTGAAACGTATCCACGCTCGATTCGCTTAATATTACATTTCCATCCATAGTGTTGAGTGTAAGTTTTAATCCCGATAATAACCCACCGAGTCCATCGTGTAAGTCCCGGGCAATGCGCTGCCGCTCTTCTTCCTGCCCCTGAATGATGGATTCCGATGCTTTAAGTTTTTGTTCTTTTTGCAGCCGGAGCCGTTCCTGCTCCGCTATTCGGGCCCGGTAATGGTATCGCTTGGCTATAAAGTAAGCCAACAGACCCGTGAGCAACAGCCCCAAAACCAATCCCGTAATCCACCACTTCTGCCGTTCCTTGCTGACTTCCAGTCCCAGGATCTGCGCATCTTTGCGGGCCGATTGATATTTTTCCTCCAGGGCGAGCAGCTGGGTTTTGATATCCGCTCCCCGGACGGAGTCCGCTATTTCACTTCCCTTGAGGTGGTATTCATAGGCTTGTTTGTATTGACCCAGCTCCGCCAGGTTTTCACTGTAATTCATATACAAACCATCCAATACCAATACCATCTCCTCTTCCTCTGCCAGTGGTAAAATTTCTTCCAATACGCGTAACGCTTCCGCACTCCGACCACTTTTACTGTAAGCCAGAGCGAGCTCTTTTTTGGTGAACACTTCATACAAGGGCGCCCCCCAATCCTGTGAAATGTCCAGTGCCCGACGGGCGTAGGTAATGGCCTCGTCATAGTCCCCCATTTCCCGGGCATTCACCGACATAGACCGGTATATAGTTTCGAGTAAGGAGGGCATTCCAAATCCCAGAGCAAGGGTTTCGGCTTCATCCAGATACTGTCGGGCGTCTTGGTATTTGGTTGCATTGTTCAGTGTCAGGCCAAGGTTCGATAAGACTTCAATGTGTAGTAGGGTATCCTTCAATTCAACCGCCAGCGGGAGCGTTTTTTCAAAATATTCCGTGGCCTGATTCACAATAGCACTATCAAGTGCGATGGCCTTGGAGAGGTTGTTATAAAAAACACCTATCGTGAACAGCATCCGCGCTTCCCGCGCTTCATCACCCAGTTCCCGGAACACTTCGAGGGCCTGCCTGGCATAGTCGATACCCGATTCAAAATCACCGATATAGCTGTAGGAAATCCCCGTGTTGGCTAACTGCCGGGCCAGGTAGGTCCGATCCTCCAGTTGCCGGGCTACTTCCAACCCGTTCTTGTTGTATTCTAACCCTTTCTCAAAATCCCCTTTATAATTATACACGTTAGTAATACCACTATAGTAATTGACCAGTCCTTCCTGATAATCAATCGCTTCGCTGATCTCCCTGACCCGTTCAAATATCCGCCCCGCGGAGTCGACATCTGTATTGATGACATAAAATCCCAGATCGTACAGTTTATCGGCTTTTTCTTTCGTGTTGCCGGATATCCCTTCTATTTCTGTGGATAGGTTAACCGCACTTTCCTCTTCCGTAGGGCTCTGTCCGGACACTACGGTGCTGTATCCGCTAAGGATGATCAGTATTAAAATACAAGTGGTTAATTCGTGCTTCATCGATCCATAAATGTAAAGTGTAAAGGTGGGGAATAATTTATTCCCTTCCTATCCCCCAAAAACAGGATTTTAAATTTACCCTTTTTGGGGGATTGTTTGGTACGCTTTCATAAAATACCTTTACATCATCCATGTTCGAAATATAATTTTTTGTTTATGACTTTTTCAAAACTATAAATACAAATACCATGAGCCACCACTTCTCCATCCTCTTTCTACTGATATTTTTTCTCTTTGCAAGAAAGGTTTTACATGCACAGCAGGCTGTTGTTACAGCCGGAGCATCCTTATCTCACAGTACAGGCTCCATCTCTTATTCTGTCGGACTCATTCCATTTAAACGATATGACACGTCTTCAGGCTCCCTGACTGAAGGGTTGTTTCATATATACCGGGTCAAAACATTTCGTGCAGCGGACGGAATCAAACCTTCCCATGTCACCATTTTCCCCAATCCTACACCGGACTGGATCAACATTCGAATGGATAATCACTCTGCCGACCCCATGACAGCTGTTCTTTCTGACATCAAAGGCCGCACGATGACCACAATAAAACTACAGGACCACCATGAAGGCCGATTGTCTTTGCATAAATATAAATCAGGTGTTTATTTTCTGAGTATCCGAAAAGGTTCGGCACCCTTAGAAACTTTTAAAATAATAAAACTATAAAACTTCATCGTACTGCTTTGATTTACTTCACTGCCATTAAAATTTAATCCATCATGAAATCATCCATCCAAAATCAGCCCACCATGAACATTCGCGCCTGTCTTTATACATTTTCTGGCCTTCCGATGATATTAATTACTCTACTAATTCTGCTGAGTCCCTCGGGAGTGACGGTTGCACAGACCAATAGTGGTATCAGCTACCAGGCTGTCGTACGGAACTCCAAAGGTGATATGATAGAAAACGACCAGGTCGGCATACGATTTTCCATACTACACGGTACCCCCAATGGAAATGTGCTGTACCAGGAAAGACAGGAGGTCAAGACCAACGAGGACGGATTGATCAGCCTCATCATAGGGGCTGGATCCAATATTCAGGGGGACTTTGATAAAATTGACTGGTCGGCAGGCCCCCGCTTTCTTCAAACGGAAGTAGATCCTGATGGCGGTAGTCAATACACCATCAGCGGAGTCACCGAGATGACGGCGGTTCCCTATGCCTACTATGCCGAACATGTCAAAAATACCGATGATGCCGATGCCGATCCTGCGAACGAAATCCAAAACCTCAACCTCTCCGGGACCACGCTGTCCATCAGTCAGGGGAATGATGTGGATCTGAGTCCGTTGACGGGCACGGATGCTCAAACGTTGACCTATGATAATAATACGGGTCAGCTGAATATCTCCGGAGGAAATGCGGTTACCCTGCCTTTATCCTCCGGTGGCGACAACTGGGGGTCGCAGCACATCGTATCGGATAGCACACTGACCGGCAATGGCACCTCAGCCGATCCGCTGTCTGTAGTCCAGTCATCCGGTCCCTCTCTTTGGAAAAAGGAATCCGGAAAAGATGATATCTATTACGACGAAGGAACCGTGCAGGTGAAGGACAATTTCTACTTTTCAGAAATGAATGCGCAACATTTTACCAACATGGACTACGATAGCATCCAAGCAAGTCGCCTGGATAATTTTTCCCTTGATTTTAATGCAAAGAATGGATCTTACAGCAGCGGTTATGGTGCGCTTGGAGCATATGTGACGATCGATAGCCAGAATCTTGAAATGAATTCTTACCGTGTGATGTTTAGCGATGAGGAGAATATTCCGAGTGCTGTTTTCACACCGGACAGTCTGACGATGCATTCTCAGGTAGGGCTGCTATACCCGGAGGTGGCTACCTTGAAAGCTGGAGAACTTCGAATGGAATGGCTTTATACCGGATTGAAGAGCCGCTACGGGGCCGGTAGCACCACGCATGAAAACGGAGAACATCAGAGCATTCTCAATCCTTATCAATTGGACATATGGGAGACTACACAATCCACGCCATTCCATCGGCTGCACCTCTCCGGTGACAGTCTCCAGATGTTCAATTCTGCCAAGTGGAAAACGGTCGATATCAAGGGCGACAACTCCATTGGTGGTCAGATAAATCTATACAATCTCTCCGGGTCAAAATTATCCTTTCTGGGTGGCACAGATCTACCCGGGGTCGGCGGAAAACTCTGCCTTTTCACGCCAGGCCAGGACATTGAAAAATTCTGCGCCCTAGCTACAGAAGACTTTGGTGGGGAATTGACCCTTTTCGGAAAGGAGTTTGCCAATTTTTATGCCGGCGGTGAAGATAACAAAGGTCATGCCTATGTGGCTGATACAACCGGACTTAGCCGTGCAGGAATGAGCGTAAATGACGAACAGAAGGGTGTACTCTACACCCGGGGTGGATATGTCACCATTCAAGATAAATTTGGAACTGATCTGAATGGCATAGACCAGGATATTCTATGGATGGGTACAGGTATAGGTACTCCAAGCCTGGTAATTGGAAAATCATTGGATATTCCGGAGGCCGGGTATCAGCTGATATTTGGCAAAAACCACACACCCAATGTCTATCTGGGCTACGATGAAACCATCAGTCCTGGCAATGTGGGGATTATTAACCTATTTGACGGAAACGGTGATAGAGGTGCCAGTATAAATGGTATGGGCGACATAAAAGGTCGTACTTTTGAATTGAAAAATGGCAATGGTGATGTGACTCATTCGCAAGGGATATTTTTGGGAGGAAACCCTTACAGCAATCTATATGCCCCCAGTGGAAATATTGCCATCTCCATGAGTACCGACCCTCAGCAAAATGGAGGAGAATTACGGGTTTATGATAAATCTGGCAACGATAAGGCTTCTATCTACGTGGACAATGCCGGTGTAAGCCACATCGTAGCCAATGTCAAAAACTTCCGAATCGATCATCCTACCGATTCCAGCAAAGAAATATGGTATGCTTCCGTCGAGGGTCCTGAAGCGGCTATTTATCAGCGGGGAACAGCTCAGGTGGTGGACGGGGAGTGCTTCGTGCCTTTTGCCGATCACTTCCGGGTAATCCTGAACACCTCCTCAGCAACTGTGCAGTTGACACCCAGGCACTGGGATACCTTCGGATTGGCGGTCACCTCGATTACAGATACCGGATTTTATGTCAAAGAGCTGAAAGGAGGCACCGGCCAGTTTGAATTTGACTGGGAAGTGAAGGCGGTCCGAAAAGGGATGGAGAATTTCGAACCGGTCCGGGCGAAGAAGTGATCTATACCAATCAGATCGGTAAGCCTGAGGGCTGGTCGCAGACATAGGAGGATTGCCGAGCTAAGATTGGTCATCAATTTAGTTCATCTATATGCATTGAAATTGAATCACTGAAATTGATGAGTCCAAATTTAAACTGACAAACTTTGTTTTGACAGACCACCTCAACCTATTTAATTTAATAACACTAAAAACACAAACTATGAAAAACGTACTATTTATGATCATTATGGTTCTCTGCGGCCTTAGCGTTTCAGCACAGACTGACCTGACAATCAGTCCGGCCGGATTTTTCCTGGGCAATGCCAATCTGTACATCGACAAATCCGCCGGCGACCGGTGGAGCGTGGAACTCGGACTGGGGTACAGTTATGAAATCTATACTCAGACAGAAACTGACTACCACAGTAAAGGAGCTGTCATCAGGCTACTGGGCAAATACTATGTGAACAAAGATAAGAACCACTCTGGATTCTATGCAGGTCCTTACTTGCGGGGAGCTTTGGCGAAGATTGACAACATTGCGGAGCAAAAATACCGACGTCTGGGTTTAGGTGGTTTCACCGGATACAAATGGCTGATCGCTGACAAACTCGTACTGGAACTCGGTATGGGAGTGGGTTATGCATTGGTCCATCAATTTGATCCTGCTGATCCCGGCTTTGATGACATTCCCTGGTTTGCGGACAAACTCGATATCACCGGGAAGGTGAGTGTAGGAATGCGGATTGGGGATTAAGTAAATTTCAATTTGTGCCGGCAATCTTAGCTTCACAATCCCCAGTGCGCTGACCTCGCCACCCGGCTTATGAATCTGAAGCAGATACCAAGAAACCCATAAGCCTTGAGAGATATTGAGTACTCAGATGACTGTTGTATTCCGCCAGGAGTAGAAACGATGTGAAGCCTGAACAGGTAGTAGTAGAAACACTGCTCCTGGCTTACATGTCCTCAACGAGATAAAATTTATTAGACACTGTAGTTGTGGTAAACCAATAAATAATTAAAATCAACCACCATGAAAAACCAAATCATATTTCTTGTTATCGGAATGCTTTTCCTGTCATTCTTCTCCTGTGACAAAAATGACATTCCCAAAAAGGACGACAAACAGGAAAGGCCTAAAATTGCACACTACCCCTTTTCCACGGATTATAGTGATCTCACCGGCAATAATGACGATGCCCGGCAAGAGAACACTTCCCTGAAAGATGGTGGCGTGTTTATGGATGGGAATTACTTGTGGGACGATGATGAGGGATCCGTTCTGTGGATCCCAAAGATAAAGAATTTTCATCCGGATAACTTCCGGTTGAGCCTCGGCTTCAAAGTAGCCCGACTGCCGGATCTCAATAAACCCATTATCGTATTGGGACATAGAAAACGGTGGGCTATGATCTATATTACGCCGTCCGGGCAGCTCAATCTTGCTTTCAATGACGTACCCCGAAAGAAGAATCTTTCTGACCAATCCATTGAGCCCGATAAATGGCTAAATCTCTCCATGGAGCGAAATGAAACGGGTGTTTTTATCGTAAAAGTAGATGGAATCATCTTTTTTCGGACTGAATCGACGGTGCTGGATCATGAAAATGACAACAGTCTGGCCGCGTATCATGGCGGCAATGGCAACATGTTTCACGGGTATTGGCGGAATTTGGTGATAAGATGATGACCCTGGTATCGAATACAACATCAATGTCGGTCAGTTTTGTGTGTGAGATCGTCAATAACACCTGCTAAATTCACCGCATTCGTCTAATGTGTTCATAATGCACAGTGTACCTATTTGGCATAAACTTTCACGGCATCCCGGGCCAGGTCTTGTACGCCATACGCCAATTCGAAGAAGCTTTGATCGTTATCATTTTCGGGGTTGACCCGTATAAAATTGGCAACAGCCAGCACGGTGGCTTTCGTTGTCGGGTCGTACCGCAGAGTAGAAATGTAACTCAGGTGGGCACCATCGTGCCCAAAGCCAAGTCCATCGTCGTAGGTCAGCCCCAGGCCGTATACGCCGTGCGCCTCGTCGGCGGGTTCCATGGCCATCATTGCATTGATCTGGTCAAAGTCGAGAGCGCTTTCTCCGATTAACATGCCTGATATCCAGTGCACAATATCACGGGGTGTGGATACGATCTGGCCTTCAGACACATGGGGTGACATGTTGTCCAATGAGGTATTAACGGGGGCATCAGCTCCCAGGTAGAGATAGGAGGGGAGGTACGTCCCTTTTATTTCCATGTCTGTCCCCTGGACCACGCTATAGGTATGTCGGAGGTTCATCGGCTCCATAAAATGGGTGTGTAAAAAGTCGGAAAAGGTTTGTCCGGAAACCTGTTCGACGATAACACCGAGTAGATTGTATCCAGTGTTCGAATAGTGAAATGTTTCACCCGGCGCATGATTGTACAATCCATTTTCGGCGACCACGCGGATCAATTCCTGAAAAGTGAAGGTATGGCTGTCTTGACCGGGTTTTGAACGCACATAATCGATGTA
The DNA here is from genome assembly GCF_019802045.1 of Membranihabitans marinus. GTDB lineage: Bacteria > Bacteroidota > Bacteroidia > Chitinophagales > Saprospiraceae > Membranihabitans > Membranihabitans marinus_A. The sequence goes on from NZ_JAHVHU010000017.1 coordinate 31,871, forward strand.
CCGGGTTCCGGCATAAGGGTGGGGTAGGGTATCCGGTAAATCCTGGTTGGTGATATCAAAGACTCCGGCCCGGTGTTGCAATAGTAGCCGGATGGTGATCTGATCTGCAAAAGGGATGTGGTACGCGGGATCATCAGGCAGATAGGCCTTTATGCCGTCATCGATATCCAGTTTTCCCTGTTGATCCAGCAGCATGATGGCTGCGGCTGTAAACGTTTTGGAAATGCTGGCTATCCGGTACCGCGTATCGAGGGCCATGGCCGGGTCCTGATTGGCTGAAGCCAGATAGGATCCTTCCGGACCGTCGATCATCACAAAAAAGCCGCCTTTATTTTCCCGAAGATCCCATCGATTCTCAAATTCCCGGAAGGTACTGTCAATCAATATCTGTAGTGCTGTCTGCAGGTCTTTTTGAGGTGCTTTGTCCGGAGTATTGCAGGCAGTGATGCCCATCACCAGGATAATGATGAACCGGGTCCATTTGATGTGCATAAATAACAATTGTTTTTAGGATGCGAGGGCGAAAATTCAACCTCATCTGATTATTTTATAAAATTTTTACTCTGGATAAAGATAACATATTTTGAGAATGCAGGAAGTGTTGAATTTAAAAATTAGCGCATAAAACACCCCAAACTTTGATTTCTTAAATAAGGGCGTACGAATGTTTAATCTCAGCTTTTTCGCAGATGGTCCGTATACCACATTCGTACACCGTGAAGGCTTAGGTTCATTCCCCAGAACGGATTTGGAGTTTTTACTCTTCCCTACGAATTTGCTTGAGGTAATTCCGTACCTGAGCAAAAGTGATCACCTTATCGTCAAAGTGGGCAATGGTCTGGTCGATCTCAGAGGATGTCGCATTCAAGTGATTGAGGATGTTGATGAGGTGCATTTTCATATGACCTTTCTGGATACCGGTAGTGATCAAAGAGCGCACGGCGGCAAAATTTTGTGCCAACCCTGCGACTGCTATGATTTTCATTAGTTCATGGGCGCCAGGATTTCCGAGGAGCTCCAGTGATCGCCGTGCCAGCGGATGAACATGAGTCAGACCACCTACGGTGCCGACGGAAATCGGAACCGTGAGTTCCAGGGTAAACTGGCCGTCCTCTACGGTACATGTACTCAAGCCCCTGTACTTTCCGTCGCGGGCGGCATAAGCGTGTCCGGCGGCCTCAATCGCTCGGAAGTCATTGCCTGTCGCCAGGACAACGGCATCAATACCATTGTATATTCCTTTATTGTGAGTGGTTGCACGGTAGGTATCCATGCGTGCGATATTCACTGCTTTTTGAAACTGATCGGCAAAATCATTTCCCCTGATTCCTTTTTGATCCAAGTCTTTCACTGGGCAGGTCACCTTCGCCTGAACAATGCAATCCGGAGTGTAATTGGATAGAATGGACATCAACACCTCCGGTAGGGTGCATTGGGGGCCAAAAATATCTGTAAACACAGCGTCAAGTTGTGATGAAAAATGTTCTAGGATCGAATTAATGTAATTCGCCCCCATCGAATCGCAGGTTTCGAAACGGATCAAAAACTGAAAGTAGGAAGGATCTTCTTCGAAGGTACGGATGTCCATACCTAAAATTCCACCGCCCCGGCGAACCATATTCTCTGATAATTCCCGGGAGTGATGGCATAAAGCCTTAAAGATCTGATCGCGGGCTTTCATCAGGTCACGCAGCACGCCATCCCAGTAAAAGTGGATCTGCCCGACCTTTTCGGATCGCAAAACCCGAGCTTCAAAGCCCCCTCGTTGCATCCAAAACTTTGCGGCATTACTCGCTGCAGCGACCACAGAACTTTCTTCAATGACCATGGGGATAATGTATGATTCTCCATTGATGATGAAGTTTGGTGCTACACCATAGGGCAGGATGAAGTTACTGATGGTATTCTCGGATATCCGATCGTAGATGTGTTGTTTTTTTGCGTCGTTCAACCAATAGCTTTTCAGTTCCTGGACGAACGACTCGGGATCATCAAATCCTTCCTCAGCAACCCATTGTAGCTTTCCGTCCTTGCTTCGCTTTGAAAAGCCGTTAACCCTCTTCTTCATTATTTTACTTCATTTTTGAGTGCAAGATAGTTTTGACACAGTGCCCAGCCGCGATGTTGGTTGTCCAGGTACTCATCGAGGTCTTCAAAAGAAACCAGGGCGCGTTTTAATAACGCCGATGCCTGTCCGATCAAGGCCGGGAACAGCGATTTTTCATGCAGATAATACCCATCCAAGAAGCCTTTTACACCCCCTGAAATGATCAGGTTTTTCGTCAGATATTTGTCTTTGTTCTGCTTCAAAAGATCATTGGAGAGGCCGACCATTTCTTCGGCAGAATGACCGATCCGGGTCAACCCTTCGAAAACGTCTTTCTTGGCCGCATCGGAACGCAGTAATTCGACCAGCGTAAAATTGGTGCCCCCGTTGGCAGCAAAGTCGATTGCTTCCAATGGCAGCCGAAGCAAGGCATCGAGGCTGGCTTTGCCCATCCCTTGCCCGACTTCTTTGACGATGACGGGCAGCGGAAATTCGTCCAGAAGTCGGGAAATGGTTTCGACCGGTGGCGCCGTGATCCGATCCCCTTCCGGTTGCATCCATTCCTGCAAGGGGTTGATGTGGACGATCAACCCATCGGCGGTAAGCCGGTGGATGAGTTCAAGCCAGCGGTCCATGTGGTTTTTATTCAGCGCATCCTCAAGCTGCGCGATTCCGATATTGGCGAAAAAAGGCACTTTGTCGCCCAGTATTGGCCGAAGGTCAAAATCAGGAAGACTTTCCGGTGTGTCAAGCAATATCCTACAGCTGCCCAGTCCCATGCCCATTTGGTATTTGGCACACGCTTTGGCCAGGTTTCTATTGATCATGCCTGCTTTTTCTGTGCCGCCGGTCATACTGGAAACCCAAAATGGGGATTTGAGATCCTTGCCGGCTAATGTGAATTCAAAAGCAGGCCGGTCTGACGGGTGGCTGGAAAAAAGTGGTTCATAAAAAAATCGATTATCCAGTCGCCGGTGATCGATCTGGGAATCAAATGCCAGATCAATGTGGTCTTTTTTTCGGTCTTTCAAGTTGGTGTCTTTTATTTCCGTTCTGAAAACAAAGATAATCGTTGGACCCCATATTACTAATCCAATTTCGTGCAATTTTTATTTATCGATTCCTCTGATGCCGAATTTTGACATTAAAAATAATTGATTTTCGTATGATTTTAGACGGTAAAAAATTATTTTGTGCGAAAATCGAACTGTTTTTCAATTCGTTACGCGGGTGAGGTGAAAAATAAATGGTAAAAATGTTTGATTATTAAGGATTAAAAAAATACCTTTGCACGGCTAAATCGGGGCAAGCATATCTTAACGATATAAAAGTAAAGAAAACCAAGCACCTAAATGGTCCTGATCAGCAGCTTGGAATTTGGAAATAATACGTCGTAAATAGTTAGTAATGAGCAAAATAAGTTACAAGACCCAATATCCCACTAATGAAACCGTTGAGCGGGAATGGTTTGTCGTGGATGCGGATGGCGAAAAAGTAGGACGGATAGCAAGTAAAATTGCTTCTGTTCTTCGAGGTAAACACAAACCCACTTATTCTCCACACGTGGATGCGGGGGATCATGTCATCGTTATCAATGCCGATAAAGTACGCTTTACGGGTCATAAAATGGAACAAAAAACCTATCTGACCTTTTCCGGTTATACGGGTGGGCAGAAATCACGAAACGCTGCTGAGTTAATGGCCAAATTCCCCGATCGAGTTCTTGAGAATGCGGTACGCGGAATGCTTCCAAAGACCAAGCTCGGTCGTCAAATGTTTAAGAAATTATTTATTTATACCGGATCAACACATCCACATCAGGCTCAACAGCCCAAAGAATTTAAATTTTAATTCATGGAAATAATTAACGCCGTCGGTAGACGAAAAGCATCAGTTGCCCGTGTCTTTATGCGTAAAGGCAGTGGTGATCTGAAAGTAAATGGAAAAGCACTCGAAGTTTATTTTCCTCAAAAACATGTTCAAAATAAAGTGCGGGAGCCTTTGAATACCGTTGAGATGGAAGGAGAAATCGATTTTAAGATCAACGTTAACGGAGGAGGATTCAAAGGACAGGCTGAAGCCATTCGTCTCGGAATCGCTCGCGCTCTGGTCAAGTTGAATGAAGATTTCAAGAAACCATTGAAAGACAAAGATTTCTTGACGCGTGATTCGCGGGTGGTTGAGCGTAAGAAATACGGTAAACCGAAAGCGCGTAAAAGCTTCCAGTTTAGCAAGCGTTAATATAGAAAGCATTCAGCAGCAAGGGAGTACATTCTTGTATGGATGTATAAACCTGATTGCAGGAATGATTTCTTTCGAAAATATTTGAACAGAGTAAATAGCTATATCATATGTTAAGTGCACCAAAATACAAAGAATTATTAGATGCCGGCGTTCACTTCGGTCACCTGAAGCGTAAGTGGAATCCCAAAATGAAACCATATATTTTTGCAGAACACAAAGGGATTCATATCATCGATTTGCACCGTACCTCGGAGGCACTCGAAGAAGCTGGAGAAGCGATGAAGAACCTGGCTCGAGCTGGGAAAAAGATTCTTTTTGTGGCGACCAAACGTCAGGCCCGCGGTATCGTAGCGGACGCCGCCTTAAAAGTAGATATGCCTTATGTGACCGATCGTTGGTTAGGAGGGATGATGACGAACTTTGCCACGGTTCGCCGTTCTGTGAAAAAAATGAACAACATCGACCGGATGCTGAATGATGGTACGCTTTCCAATGTCACGAAGAAAGAGCGGTTGACATTGACGCGGGAACGTGATAAAATTGAGCGTGTGTTGGGTGGTATTGCAAAATTGAGCCGTTTGCCACATTCTATTTTTATCGTGGATATTGATCACGAACACATTGCTTTGGCAGAAGCCAAAAAATTGGGACTGAAGACCTTTGGAATTGTCGACACCAACTCCAATCCACGACTGGTCGATTATCCTGTACCAGCTAATGATGATGCGACCAAGTCTATTGAGATTATCACGGATTACCTGGTTGAATGCATCAAACAAGGTCTGAAAGAACGTCAAGAAGGCAAAACCGCCGAAAAAGAAGGTCAGAAGAAAGAAGACTAACTTCTGTAAAAGGCTTCGGTTCGGTGAACAAGATCATGGGGGCGGTTCAATGGTTAAAGTACGCTTTTGATTGAGTCGTTATCCGATCAACAGAGATGGAGCGGATGATGCCGCGATACTCGGAGGTCCGGAGTAGGTACCGGACGTTCAAAATTTATAATTCTTAAAACATACAATCTAAAATCATAAAGATGAGTAAAATAACAGCTGCTGACGTCAAAAAATTGCGAGATCAGACCGGTGCCGGTATGATGGATGTAAAAAAAGCATTGGTTGAAGCCGAAGGGGATGCCGAAAAAGCAATTGAGATACTCCGTAAGAAAGGCCAAAAACTGTCCATGAAACGAGCGGGGCGAGAAGCCAAAGAAGGTGTAGTCATTGCAAAGGTTTGTGACGAGAATACAAAAGGAATTGTAATCCGGTTGAGCTGTGAAACAGACTTCGTTGCTAAAAACGATGATTTTATTGATTTCGCAGATCAGATCGCTGGTATTGCCTTGGAAAATATGCCTGAGTCCAAAGAGGCGCTTGAAGAATTGGAATTGGATGGTAAAAAGATAAAGGATTTGATTGTTAATCAGGTCGGAGTTATCGGAGAGAAAATAGAGTTGGCGGATTACGAATCATTGGAGGCTGAGACGGTGGTACCTTATATCCACATGGGATACCGGGCTGGTGTGATCGTAGGTTTGAACCAAACTGGCGATGAAGTAGTCGAAGCTGGTAAGAACGTGGCTATGCAGATTGCGGCCATGAAACCATTGGCGCTCGATAAGGATGGGGTGGACGAATCCATCGTGGAGAAAGAGATTGAAATCGGTAAAGAACAAGCTCGCCAAGAGGGCAAACCGGAGCAGATTTTGGAAAAAATTGCGAAAGGAAAGCTCAATAAGTTTTTTCAGGAAAACACCTTGTTGGCACAGTCTTATGTAAAAGACAGCAAACAATCGGTTTCGGATTATCTCAAGAGTATTGATAAAGATCTTACCGTGACGGGATACAAGCACCTGATGCTTGGCTAAAATTTAAATATCTAAAGCGACTGAATTTTCAGTCGCTTTTTTTATTTCTATTCCAAAAGTCTGTATGTTGTGACCCAAATTGAACTGGGGAAGAGAATAAGGATAATTTCGACGGAATGGTTGCATCATTAACGGGGTGTGATCAGTGGGGATTGCAGGGTGTCTTGAGGACATGTTTTTGTCCGGATCCGATACGATGTAATGTATACTATAAAATCAAATAACTATGGAGCTGGCGTATCAACGGGTTTTATTAAAATTAAGCGGTGAAGCTTTAATGGGAAAACGGGATTTTGGAATCGATAACGCTATGTTGCTTCATTATGCCGAAGAAATCAAATCTGTTCAGCGAATGGGTGTCGAGGTGGCAGTGGTGATAGGAGGTGGAAATATTTACCGGGGAGTCAACAATGAAAATAGCGTCATCGAACGCGTTCAAGGTGATTACATGGGGATGCTTGCCACGGTGATCAATGGGATGGCGCTCCAGTCTTCACTGGAAAGTATCGGGGTTTATACCCGGCTGATATCGGCCATCGAAATGAAAGAAGTGGCAGAACCCTACATTCGACGGCGGGCCATTCGACACTTGGAAAAAGGCCGTGTAGTCATATTCTCTGCAGGAACAGGAAATCCTTATTTTACAACTGATTCAGCGGCAGCCTTAAGAGCCATCGAGATTGGCGCCGATGTTATCCTGAAGGGGACTAAAGTAAATGGCATTTATACCTCGGACCCAGAACAGGATTCAACGGCAGAAATGTATGATCGGGTAACCTTTGATGAAGTTATCGATAACAGTCTCCGGGTAATGGATAAGACTGCCTTTACGCTGTGCCAGGAAAATAATCTTCCCATTGTGGTTTTTAATATTTACGAAGAAGGCAACCTGCAAAGCTTACTAAAAGGCCAGCAATTGGGGAGTGTCGTTTCAGGCTAATGATTTCGTAAATGCTCCATTTTCCAGGACTTCTACAGAAGTTTTGGCTGAATCTTTTTCTCAAAAATTCTTTTGGGTTCTAATTCCTAGGCTTAGTTCTGGGTTACGGTGCAGATGAATCACGACGACACTATAGTTGGTATGGACTAATCCGCAAAACTCCAACGTCAACAAAAATTGGGCTATGTAATATGTCTAATTTTGGGAATTAAACAATTGACGCATAGTAAATTATGCATCATAACAGATTGATCTGGTGAATAATCCAGGCTAAATGATTTGTCCTTCCCCTGGAAGCTCAGACCGTATGCCACTCGGCTTCTTTGTCACAGCGCGCAGGTAGGTTTGTGAAAAAACGCGGGTTTATTCTAAGTCCCATAAAATATATGGGAATCATTTATTACTTGAGTCTTCATGATAAAGAAGATATTACCCATCAAGCTCAACATTTAAATAGCAAAGGCGTTTTTAATTAAACAATGCGTGTTTTATTTACCTGAACATCCCTGCTATGGAAAATCATAAGAAAGAACGGATAGTCATTCTTGGTGCTGGATTTGCTGGTCTTAAGCTGGCCCGAGAACTTCAAAAATCCGACTATCAGATTTACCTGATCGATAAACACAATTACCACCAGTTCCAACCCCTACTATACCAAGTGGCTACCGCACGGCTGGAGCCTTCCAGCGTTTCGTTTCCCCTTCGGAGAATCTTTCAAAACCATAAAAATGTTCACATCCGTCTTGGAAAAATTCAGGAAATTGATCTGGAACATAAGCAAATTAAGGCTGATCATTTTTCGGTGAACTATGACAAACTGGTCATTGCATTGGGCTGTGAAACCAATTATTTTGGGAACGCACAGCTTGAAAAATACAGCATGCCAATGAAATCAAGTCAGGAGGCGCTTGCTTTACGCAACCGGATTTTACTGACCTTTGAGCATACCTTCTGTGCACCCAAGGAAGATCATGAAGCCATGATGAATTTTGTAGTGGTTGGCGCGGGTCCGACGGGGGTGGAATTGTCGGGCGCCCTGGCCGAAATGAAAAAATATATTTTGCCCAAGGATTACCCGGACATGGATTTTAGTCAACTCAAGATTCATTTAGTCGAAGGTGCAGATGCTACTCTTCCGGCTATGAGTGATAATGCACAGAAGTACAGTGAAAAATACCTTAAAGAGCTCGGTGTTGAAGTCCACTTGAATAAAATGGTTAAATCATACGATGGACGAACGCTGGTCTTTAATGATGATAGTTTGATGGAAACCGGTAACGTAATCTGGGCTGCCGGTGTCAAAGGGATCCGAATACCGGGTATCCCAGATGATGTGATTGTGCGGGGTAACCGGATCACGGTGGATCGGTTCAATCGGGTCGTGGGTCTGGAGGATGTATTTGCGATTGGTGATATTGCCTATATGGAAACCGAAAAGTACCCCCAAGGACATCCTCAGCTGGCCAATGTGGCCACTAATCAGGCTCTTCAACTAGGCAAAAATTTGATACATCAGCAAAAAGGTAAGCAGATGATTCCTTTTGAATACATCAATAAAGGTACCATGGCTACCGTGGGAAAAAGAAAAGCAGTTGTCGACTTGCCACGTTGGAAATTCCAGGGGCGGTTTGCTTGGTTGACCTGGATGGTGGTTCATTTTTGGTTGATTCTCAATGTGCGAAATAAACTCATTATCTTTATAAATTGGATCTCGGATTATTTCAACAACGATTCTACCCTGCGTATTATAATGCGAGCGCACTACTCAAAAGCTAAATTAAACTTACCGGTCGGGAATAGGGAACCCGGTCATGTCCAGCCCGAAGACCAGAAACCGCTCAAGTCGGTAAATCTGGACCAGTAAAGGAGCGATAATAGTCTATTGGTGACTCTGAATATGGACGTCTTGCAGACTATTCATCCACACTAATTATTCAGATATCTGGCCAAAAATCCTAATATAACCCGGTATACCTCAAATCGGTTTTCTTCATTCCGAAACCCGTGTCCTTCGTCGTATTTGACCATATACGGGACATTGACCCCTTTATTGCGAAGCTGTTCCACGATTTGATCTGCTTCGTCGATATTGACCCGTGGATCATTGGCTCCCTGAATAACCAGAAGTGGCGTTTTAATTTTGTCCACATGAAAGATCGGGGAGGCCGCACGCATTTCTTCTTCATCCAATTCTGGGTTGCCCACCATGGCATACATCATGTCCAGGAGCGGTTTCCAGTAGGGAGGAATCGTGGTCATAAAAGTAAACAGATTGGACACGCCGACATAGTCGATGGCACAGCAATATAAGTCCGGAGTGAACGTCACACCGGCTAGCGTGGCATACCCGCCATAGCTGCCACCATAGATAGCCACTCGTTTTGGATCGGCTATTTTTTCATTGATTAGCCAGTGTACACCATCTGTAATATCATCTTGCATTTTTCGACCCCATTGCTTGAAAGAAGATCTCCAAAAGTCCTTCCCGTATCCCGTGGAACCGCGGTAATTCATCTGAAAAACACCATACCCTCTTGATGCGAGCAACTGTACTTCCGGATTGTACCCCCAGGTGTCACGCACCCAAGGCCCGCCATGAGGATTTACGATGATGGGATAGGGTCCGTCTGTGTTCGAATCGGGTAATGTGAGATAACCATGTATGGTCAGCCCGTCCCGGCTGGTGTAGGAGACGGCCTCCATGGGCCGCATGTCATCTTCATCGATCCATGGGCTGATGTCGGTGATTTTGGTTAATGCCTGGCCGGTCACCTTGAAGTGATAATAGGTGCCCAGCGAACGATCACTGTAGGTACGCAGGATATAATTTTCCTCATCCAGGTCGACACTCGTGAGCGCTATTTCTTTTCCGGGAAGTTGTTTTTTCAGGTAGTCGTAGATGTTCGCGAGGTGTTGATCAAAAAAATGTCGATGTATGCGATCGGTAACAAAAGATGCAGCAGCTAATACTTTTCTTTTTCGTGAATAGGATACACCGGACAGATCTACATCGTTCCGTTCAAAAATGACATCACCCGTCTCTTTTCCCGTATGCATATCAAACCGGATCAATACCTTTTTATCTCGATCCAGGTTGGACAAAGCATACACTACATGCGGTGTTTCAAAATCAAAGAAAACCGGATTAATTTCTTCGGTAAAGTCCGTGGTGATCACATCCCGAAAGTCATCCTCTTCCTGATCACGGTACATCACGACCGTGTTGGTTCCTCCTTCGGTGCGCATCGCAATCCGGAGCCGTCCATCATGGTCGGTCATCCAATGAGTGACCGGTGCAGCCGGGTTGTTTTTTGCTAACTGCGTAAGTTCGCCGGAATGGACATTGAGCCGGTAGGGATCAAATAACTCCGGATTGTCCTTGTTCATACCAATGATCACTTCATCTTCATCGTCTTCCAGGTCATCGATGAGTTGTACGGTGACGTCTTGATAGGGTGTAAGGTCCTGATGTTCTGATCCATCGTGATTAATGCCGTACAATCTAAAATTTTCATCTCCGCCATCGTCTTTGACGTACAGGATCCGTTTGGAATTGGCCCAGAAAAACCCGCCAATATCCCGTTCTGTTTCTTCCGTGATACGCATCGTCTCACCCGAAGAAATCTCGCGGATAAAAATATTTTTTCTTCTTTTATACGGACTAAAAAAGGCCAGGTGCAATCCGTCCGGAGAGATCGAGAAGGCAGTTTGTTCCGGTGTGCGGAAAAAATCCTCCACGGAGTATTTGTATTCGCCCTGGTCCTGATCAATGATTTGTTGTAATACCTCTGGAGCACTGACTAATTCTGGTTTTCCGGGAAGGTTTTTAGGATCTGTCATTTTAATAAATATTATTTCTTAGTTATTAATGAGGTACAATCAATCATTTTAACCAAAATTGTATGGAAACTTTTCTTATCTACAGCCACTCCAATTAAAAAACTCAACTTTTACAATATTTAATTGCCTGACTGTGCATAAATCCAGTCAATCAGCAAATTCGGCCATTTTGCCAACCGGCCTTTGTCGAGCGCTAGCCCAAATCCGTGTTTGCCCTGTGGATAAATGTGGAGTTCTGCTTCTACATTTTTGGCGGCCAATGCAGCGTACATAGTCAGACTGTTGCCGACCGGAACTGCTTTGTCATCCTGGGTATGAATCAGAAAAGTAGGAGACGTTTCCGGGGTTACCTGCAGGTGCGAAGAGTAATATTCCTTTTTCTGCGTACTCATATCGTTCCCGAGTAGATTGGCGCGAGACCCCCGGTGCGTATTGGGTGTATCCCCAAAATCAATCACCGGATAGATGAGTGCCATGAAATCAGGTCGCGCAGAGGTGGTATCATCGCTCACACCTTCCAAAAAGGTTTGGTCGTCAAAATGGACCCCGACCGACGATGCCAGATGGCCACCGGCTGAAAAACCCATAATGCCAATTTTGTTTGGATGCAATTCCCATTCCGATGCTTGACGGCGTACGATCTGGATCGCCCGCATGGCATCCCGCATCGGCATGGTGTCATCGGTCTCCCCGTCGATCGGAAAAGGAAGCCGGTATTTTAGCACGAAAGCCGCAATGCCCGCTGCATTCAGTCGCTTGGCAAAATCTTGACCTTCCCAGTCCCAGGCGAGCATGCCGTATCCACCACCCGGACAGATGACCACGCTGGCACCGGTCCGGTTTTTTCGGTTGGGAAGATAAACCTCTATGAACGGTGTAGTGACTTTTTGGATCCGGACGATATCGGTGGTGTCACATTTCTCCACGTAATCGTAGTCCGGAAAGACCAACTGGTCATCCTTCCATAAAGGTATCTGCATATCCGAATTTTGTGCGGATAATCCCGTTATTGAATTTAGCACAGTAATTAATATCAAAAGTGAGAACCCTGACAGGTTTTGACCCCCAATAATTTGCTTGTAGGGCCTACTTACACGGGGTGCCCTATGAATACCCCAGTGGATAAAACCTGTCAGACTTGTTGTAAATAAATCAGAATACCCCCTAGAGTCTGATTCATTAGTACTTTTGGATTTACTGTTGTAATAAGATCGCTTCATTGGTTGATTTTAAAATAATGTCCCGGGCTTCTTCGACAGTGACCCGCTTTTGTTCCAAGCTATCACGGTCGCGGATGGTTATTTTCTGATCATCTTCAATGGTCTCAAAATCTATGGTCAGGCAGAATGGTGTTCCGATGGCGTCCTGTCGCCGGTAGCGCCGGCCAATGGCATCTTTTTCATCGTACTGACACTGAAAGTGCATTTTTAAGTCATCAAAAATCTTTCGAGCTCGTTCGGTCAGTTCCGGTTTGTTTCGCACCAAGGGTAATATAGCGGCTTTTACCGGAGCCAATACCGGATGAAGTTTCATTACGGTACGCGTGCTCTTTTTCCCTGAAGCATCTGGGACTTCTTCTTCCTGCAGTGATTCACTAAGCATAGCGAGGAACATCCGATCGCACCCGATCGAGGTCTCCAGCACATAGGGGATGTAATTCTCTTTCGTTTCCGGGTCGAAATACTGTAGTTTTTTGCCGGAAAATTCCTGATGGTTTTTAAGATCAAAGTCCGTCCGGGAATGAATCCCTTCCAATTCCTTGAAGCCAAAACCGAACTTATATTCAATGTCCGCAGCTGCGTTGGCGTAATGCGACAGATTTTCATGTTTATGGAACCGCAGATGCTCCTGGGGTGTCCCCAGTGCCAGGTGCCATTTCATACGCTGCTCTTTCCAGTATTCATACCATTCCATTTCACTGCCTGGCGGGATAAAATACTGCATTTCCATTTGTTCAAATTCCCGCATGCGGAAGATAAATTGCCGGGCGACGATCTCATTTCGGAATGCTTTTCCGATCTGAGCGATCCCAAACGGAATCTTTTGTCGCGAGGTTTTCATGACATTGAGGAAATTCACGAATATACCCTGCGCGGTCTCTGGACGGAGGTACAGTTCTGAATTCTCACCCGATATGTTACCCAGCTGGGTGGAAAACATGAGATTAAATTGGCGAACGTCGGTCCAGTTTCTGGACCCCGATACGGGGTCCGCGATATCCAAATCTTCGACGAGCTGTCGAAGACCTGTCATATCATCTGCCATCATGGCCGCACCCAATTTGCTCTTTATATCTGCAATGGTTTCTGTGTACCGCTGTACTCTGGGGTGGGTGGATTTGAATTGCTCTTCATCAAAAGCATCGCCAAAACGTTTGCGTCCTTTGCGTACTTCTTTATCAATTTTGCCTTCTATTTTGGCTATTTCATCCTCGATTAATACATCAGCCCGATACCTTTTTTTGGAATCTTTGTTGTCCATCATCGGATCATTGAAGGCATCCACGTGACCGGAAGCTTTCCATATTTTGGGATGCATAAAGATGGCAGCATCCAATCCGACGATGTTTTCGTGCATGCGTACCATGGATTTCCACCAGTAGGACTTGATGTTGTTTTTGAGTTCGGCGCCCAGCGGGCCATAGTCATAGACAGCACTCAATCCCTCATAAACCTCACTGGATGGGTAAACAAATCCATACTCCTTCGAGTGAGAAATAATAGTCTTTAAATCTTCGGCCATTTTGAATCAATTCTATATTTGAAAATTAAAGCGCTAAAATAGGTATTTTAGTTCATAGTGTATAGTTCGTTGTGTGTAGATTGTGTTTATGAGGTTTATGAGGTTTATGGGGTTGATAAGGTTTATGGGGTGAGGTGGAAGAATTTATAGTTTTAAGTTTTGAATTTTTAAGGGAGGGGTTTTTCGGTGGTTCGCACAGACCGCGGCATTTAGCAATCTGCACTTTTCCTTCCTGTGTCCATTGGGAGAAATTTATAAGCAAAAGCAATTGAATTCATGAAAATGTGGAAACACAGCGATCTGGTTTCATACTATCTTATTTAATCTTCTCGAATGAAAATGCGATCCGTAATTTTGGTATTAGAATAATTCGTATGTTTAAATCGTAGACTGCAATGCGTGAACGCCGGGAAGCGAATGCTGTAGTATGAAGCTCTTTTTTGATGAAAACCTTCGTTCCCGTCTGGTTGATATCCGTTCACTGATTTCATGAATTATAAAAAACTAAAAGCTCCGGTACTTTGGGGTGCCCTAACCCCTAATAGCGAAGTGCCACAACAGCGAAGGGCCCTAACACCTAACAGCGCAGCGACCTAATGACCTAACTCCTTCTCACGAACAAAGCCACCACCGCCGAAGTGACCATTCCCAGACTAAACGTTCCAAAAAGGGATTGGACAATGTAACTTCGGAGGTTAAAATAGCCGGCTAAAGTTTCTGGGTCTTTGCCCAGACTAGCACCATATTCTATGGCATTTGTGAAATAGGAAGGCGCAATAATCTTGTGGACGATCAACTGAGTCAATGGGCTGAACGCTGCGATGATTAACGTGATAATTAATCCGCTGATAAAACCCTGCTTCCAGCTCATCCGGTTGTTGTAAAAGTTTCTGCGTTTGTCCAACAGCGCCAGGACGTACAGGATGATGGCCACTATACCAAACAAATTCGTGTAATACATGTGCTTGTCAATATGCACCGTGTGCAAGCCGACCACATTCTCAATACCCATCCATATCAGCGTAGCAACGATAAAAATTAGTCCCCATTTAATTTCAATTTCGTATTTTCTCATATTTGGATTATTGATACCTAATTGTTAAATTTATAGTTATTTTTTAATTATTATATTTTATAAATCCAAAAGAAATGCAAGATTCATCAGGAGTAAAAGAAAGTTTGAAACAAATGGTTAAAGATTCTAAGCAAGAATTATCTGTTAACCCGACTGCCAGCACAGGAAAATGTGTGATTTCCAGTGCCGGCTGGAGTGAATGCAAAAGCCCTATAACCAAGGCAGCCTGTAACAAACAGAAAGGGCCCGGGGTTACGGTCAAATGGTACAAAGATGAATCATGCTAATATTTAAATAATTTTTCATTTAATAGGTCTAAGGAATATATATAAAAATGGCTGATGTGCCATTATTAAGCGTAGTATTTGTCTGATTAGACTTAATTACAAAATATACCGATTAATTAAATTTTCATAATATTCCTGTCGGCCGCTGATCAGTTTGAGCTGGTCACCTTCGCCAATGTATGTTGCCAAATCTTCCAGGCTGAGTGCGCCTTCTTCAAATTTTTTGCCATCGTTACTATCAAAGCTCGCATACCGATTTTTCAATAGTTCGGAATATTCGGATTCTTCAAGAATTTGATGAGCAATCTCCAACGCCCGGGCGAAAAGATCGATTCCCCCGATATGCGCGTGAAACAGATCATTGAGATCGGTGCTGTTGCGGCGTAGCTTGGCATCAAAGTTTATCCCGCCACCCTGAAATCCGCCATAGCGAAGAATGACCAGCATGGCTCGAGTCAACTCATAAATATCCACCGGAAACTGATCGGTATCCCAGCCATTTTGATAATCGCCACGGTTCGCATCAATGCTGCCCAACATGCCCTCAGCACCGGCTACTGCTAATTCATGCTCAAAGGTGTGTAAGGCCAGGGTGGCATGGTTGACTTCCAGGTTGAGTTTGAAATCATCAGCCAGGTCGTATTCGTTCAAAAAGCCCAATACGGTTGCTGCATCGTAATCGTACTGATGCTTGGTCGGTTCGGCCGGCTTGGGTTCGATAAAGAAGGTCCCCTTGAAGCCGTTCTTCCGGGCATAATCTTTGGCCATATGCAGAAAACGGGCCATGTGGTCTTTTTCCCGCTTCATATCGGTATTGATCAGGGAAATATACCCTTCCCGTCCGCCCCAGAACACATAATTCTCGCCATCCAGCGCCATAGTAATGTCGAGCGCATTGCGCACCTGGGCACCGGCATGAGCTACGACGTTGAAATCCGGATTGGTGGCTGCGCCATTCATATAACGCGGATGCGAAAAAAGGTTGGCCGTCCCCCATAACAATTTGACCTGATGTTCTTCCTGTTTTTTGCGCGCATAATCTGCAATAAAATCGAGCCGTTTTCTCGATTCTGACAACGTGTCACCTTCGTCGATCAGGTCCACGTCGTGAAAGCAATAATAGGAAACCCCCAGTTTGGAGATAAATTCGAAGGCTGCATCCATTTTGTTCAACGCTCGTTCTTCAGCTGTGCTGCCTTCGTTCCATGGCATCGGACGAGGTCCCCAGCCGAAAGGATCGCTGCCATCGCCATTGAAACTGTGCCAATACGCTACGGCAAAGCGAAGATGTTCGGCCATCGATTTGTTACCTACTTTTTTATTAGGGTCATAGAACCGGTAGGAGAGGGGGTCCATGGAATCAGGACCTTTGTATTGGATGGGTGACACGTTGGGGAAATGAGTTTTTTGGGTATGGTTTTTCATAGCGTTTTTAGTTTATTCAGAAGAGCTTCTTTCCAGGTATGGTAATACTCTTCATAAGTGTTAGATAAATTTTTATTGGGTTCAATAGTTTTTTTGATTTCTTGCGAGGAGAGCGCTTCATTAGCCGTTTTATAATAGCCGGACCCGAGTCCTGCACCCAGTGCGGCACCCACCGCGCCGGTCGCCTCCCGGACCTCAATGGTCACACCGGACAGACTGGCAAAACACTCACTGAATATGGTGGATTGAAAAAGGTTGTCATTGCCTACCCGGAGTAGATGGGATGACATGCCCAGTTCTTTCATGATCTCATAACCGTAATAAAACGCAAATCCAATCCCTTCCAATCCCGCCCGAATCAGGTGGTCCTGATGATGTCGATTCAGGTCCAGTCCGGCGAGGTGCGCACCGATGGGTTTGTTCTGCAACATGCGTTCAGCTCCATTGCCAAAGGGCAGCATGAAAACACCTTCTGAACCTGGTGATATGGTCGCAGCCCGGTTCTCCAATTCGGCGTATTCCTGCTCTTGCCCCGTGATGTTTTTACGGATCCAGCTGTACAGGATGCCGGCCCCATTGATGCACAGCAAGGTGCCAATGCGTGGTTTTTCCGGCGTATAATTCACATGGGCAAAACTATTGGTACGCTGGGACCGATCAATGACGGGTTGTTCTGAAATGCCGTACAATACGCCTGACGTGCCACCCGTACCAGCCATGATTCCCGGTTCGTTGACGTGCAGTGACCAGGCATTGTTGGGTTGGTCGCCGGAACGATAGCTTATGGGTACTCCCGGCTCGATGCCCAGTTCTTTCGCTGCTGTGGAAGTGACCTCCCCCTGGGTGGAAAAGGTCGGTTGATATTCCGGCACCATTTTCGGATCCATGCTGCATCGTTCGAATAAATTTTTGTCCAGCTCATTTTGCTCAAAATTCCACATAATACCTTCACTTAGCCCCGTAATGGAGGTCCGGGCCATGCCGCTCATTTTGAAGGCAATATAATCGCCGGGCAACATGATCTTATCAATTTGATCGAAGAGCTCGGGCTGGTGATTCTGTATCCAGCGTAATTTGGAGAAAGTGAAGTTTCCGGGGTAGTTGTAGTGCGAATGCAGGAAATAATCCGGTTCCAGTTCTTCTAATAATGCTTCCCCGGTATCAACGGCCCGGCTGTCGCACCAGATAATCGATGGGCGTAGAACTTTACCGTTTTTATCGATGACCACCAACCCGTGCATCTGATAAGCGATTCCGATGGAAACGATGTTTTCGGAAGCGTCGGGGTGTTTTTCTATGATTTGATTGCTGCAGTCACAGACGTACTTCCACCACATAGCCGGATCTTGCTCAGCGAAGCCAGGTTGACTTGAAGCGATCGGCATCTCTTTTTTTGGTGCGGATACGATGGAACGCACTTCTCCAGACTCTGCGTGTATGAGGGCTGCCTTGATGGAAGAGCTTCCAATATCAAATCCTAATAAGTATTTCATGTTTTAGGGGCTATGGCCTGATTTATATACCGGTTTTCAAAATGAGGCAAAAGATATAAAAGATTTTTGAAAGGGTGGTTTTATGTTCGGAAACATACGCAGAAATTCTTGATCGGATCTCAGCAAGGGCCGGATCAATGGTGTGGAAAAAACAAAGAACCTGTATATGTCATAAATTTATTGTATGAATAATCCATGTACTCTTTAAGATATTTATTTTATCATAATTTTTCGTTCTGAT
This sequence comes from Membranihabitans marinus, assembly GCF_019802045.1. Lineage (GTDB taxonomy): Bacteria > Bacteroidota > Bacteroidia > Chitinophagales > Saprospiraceae > Membranihabitans > Membranihabitans marinus_A. The sequence continues at coordinate 50,069 of NZ_JAHVHU010000017.1, forward strand.
GGGTTTTCTCAAATTGCCAGTCAAAAACTAAGATGACCAGGTTGAAGACCTTTCGGAGCTCAAAGGCCTGACATGCCGCCCCGAATGACGCCTATCGGTTTATTCGGGGTTATTCACCTTCAGCACCTCCGGTGTTGGTGGTATGAACTCTGTTCGAAATGAGACCGAATAGATTGAATTTTCACGATATATCGAGATCCTTGTTTCTTAGAACCCTGGATGTGATTAACCCCTGGCAAGCGTAGTGCAGCCGGGGGGTAGACCATTCCTATTCAGAACCCCGCATAGGGTTCAAGTTTTAGAGCGAAATTGTTCAGGGTGATTATGGTGAATAAAGCGGGTTTGTTTCTTAAATATGGAAGACATCATTATGATATCCCACCTAAGCTGAAGCGTAAAACTGACACTGGGCAGTACCTCCCTCGTTTATTGGTGGATTAAATATTGAAGAAAGTGCCCGGAACAGGAGTTGAACCTGCACGTCCAATGAAGGACACAAGGCCCTCAACCTTGCGCGTCTACCAATTCCGCCACCCGGGCAGGATGATTTGATTGGAGGATGCAAATCTAATAAAAAATTTGATCGTTGTATAAATTCAGTTTTATTTCTGAAATATTTTACCAGTTCCAAAAAATACTGTTGTTTTGCACTTTACTTCATATGTTATAAATTTTTAATATATTAGCAGCTGGAATTGAAATGAGGTCATTTTTCTCAATATGAGCAGGATGAGTTCAAAAACCCAAACCCGATCCATGGCAAGAAAACGAAAACGGTCAAAAAAATCCCAAAGTAAATGGACCATCGATAAGCGATGGCGTGCCATTTCTGCGCTGTTTATCGCAATGATGTCGATATTTCTCCTCATTGCACTGACCAGTTACATCTATACCTGGAAGGAAGACCAGGATAAGGTGATCCGGCTGTCGTGGGACTTATTGTTGGCTCAGGACGTCAAGGTTCAGAATTGGCTGGGCCGGTTTGGAGCGATCATTTCATTCCTTACTTTTTACAAAGGGATTGGAGTGACCTCGTTTTTGCTTCCGGTTTTTGGCTTCGGATGTGCGATCATAGTGTATTTTAAAAGACACTGGATGCAATTTATCCGACTGGCGACCTATCTAAGCATTGCCATTTTGATTTTTCCATTGACCTTTGAGTTTTTGTTACATGCCTCTCCGTTTGCCTGGGGCGGGGCGTTTGGCTATGCTTTATTTCAATATTTCTCAGCCTTCATCGGAATGATGGGGCTGGGCGTGATGCTTCTTTTTGCCTTTATCGGATTGATTTACTGGCACAATGAGTACCTGCCTCAGATCAAGAGTACCTTCCAGTTTCGATGGACATCGTTGCGACGACGTCGAAAACAGTTTGTGGATACTTTTCTGTCTGGTGAGGCTTTGCAAAACGGAGAAAAAGTAAATCCCGTCAGAGAAACAGCGGTACAGCCATCTAAATCGGAATATCCGGACGAACCACCCATGGAGGAGGAGAAACAAGAACCCGTCAAGGAATTGGAAGAAGCGATCGAACTGGATACCTCAGAGATCTCGAAAAGAAGGGATCAGGCCACACAGGAGGAAACAGATACCCCTGGTATCCAGCTGGAGATGGATGAAAAGAGTTTCGGCCCTGCTTATGAGGCCGATCATCCGGAGCCTGAAGTCCGGGAGGCTACGATGTCGGATGATGATAAACTGGTGGTGGAGCGTGAGGATAAGACGACCTTACTGGAGCCGTTTGATCCGACGAAAGAGCTTTCGCGGTACACCAATCCTGTTTTGGATTTGCTGGATAACTACATGATCGGCCAGGTTCACATCAACCGGACCGAACTGGAGTCAAATAAGGATCAGATCATCACTACGCTGCAAAATTATAAAATTGAGATTACCAAGATACGGGCTACAGTCGGCCCCACGGTGACACTTTATGAGATTATTCCGGCACCCGGCGTTCGCATCTCTAAGATCAAAAATCTGGAAGATGATATTGCGTTATCCCTGGCTGCATTGGGGATTCGGATCATCGCACCGATCCCGGGGAAAGGAACCATCGGTATCGAGGTGCCGAATAAGAAAAAACAGATTGTCAGTCTCAAGGAAACCATTGCGTCTGAAAAATTTACAGATGCCAAAATGGAATTGCCCATCGGGTTGGGTAAGACGATTAGCAACGAGGTCTTTGTCGCTGACCTCGCCAAAATGCCCCACTTGCTGATTGCCGGGGCCACCGGACAGGGGAAATCCGTTGGGATCAATACGATCATCATGTCTTTGCTGTACCGGAAACACCCCAGCCAGGTTAAGTTGATCCTGATCGATCCGAAGAAAGTAGAGCTTTTCCCTTATTCCAAACTTGAAAAACACTTTCTGGCTTTTCTGCCCGGTCAGGATGAACCCATTATTACGGATACCAAGAAGGTAGTTCATACGCTGAATAGCCTCTGTATCGAAATGGATGAGCGGTACAACTTGCTGAAAAAAGCATATTCCCGAAACATTAAGGAATACAACAAGAAGTTTATTGCACGAAAACTCAATCCGTTGAATGGTCATAAGTACATGCCGTTTATCGTATTGGTCATCGATGAGTTTGCTGATTTGATTATGACCGCTGGCAAAGAGGTGGAGATGCCGATTGCACGTCTGGCACAGTTGGCACGTGCTGTCGGGATACATTTGATAATTGCTACGCAGCGACCCTCTGTGAATATCATTACCGGTGTCATAAAAGCAAACTTCCCGGCCCGTATCGCTTTCAAGGTAACCTCGAAAGTGGATTCCAGGACCATTTTGGATGCCGGCGGAGCGGATCAACTGATCGGACGGGGTGATATGCTTTTGTCCGTAGGGAGTGACCTGGTCCGGTTGCAGTGTGCTTTCATTGACACGCCGGAGGTGGAACGAGTCATCGATTACATCTCTGATCAGGCCGGATTCGGTGAACCGTATTATCTGCCGGAATACAATGATCCGGATGAAGATGGCGGAGATCCTTTGGGAGATATTAAGGTATCCGATCTGGATGAACTGTTTACAGATGCGGGAAGATTGGTAGTTATGGAACGGAGTGGAAGTACGTCCATGCTGCAACGAAAACTTAAATTGGGATACAACCGGGCAGGCCGGATCATGGATCAGCTGGAGCATTTTGGAGTCGTCGGGCCCAGTGAAGGAAGCAAAGCCCGGGAAGTTTATTTCGACACCGAGTCAGAGTTGCTTCAGCATCTTGAAATGGTGATCAAGGATGGATGAGGATAATTATTGATTATTAATTGTTAATTGGGTTTTGGTGTGCTGCGCTGTTAGGATTCATAAGCCTGTGGGGTGCAGGAAGAGATGCGGATTGTGAAGCCTTTTGAAACTGTCAGACTTTACACAAGTTCAAACCTCAAGTGTTAAACGGGCTTTACAATCCTCTATGCTTCAGGCTCCGCCGGCTTGCAAATCCGAGCTTTCCGCTTTGAGCTTGACTCTTTGAGCTCACTTGCTTTCAGCGTGACTCTTTGCGCTCACCTGCTTTTTCAATGCGCTTCCAGCCAGGTATTTCCTGTGCCAGCTTCTACCAAGATGGGAACCTTCAGATCCGGGATGGCATTGATCATTTCTTCTTCTACTAATTTTTTCATCGTATCCACTTCATCATGAGGAACGTCAAACATCAATTCATCATGAACCTGGAGCACCAGCCAGGACTTTAGACCTTCTTCTTTGAGCCTTTTATGGATCCGGACCATGGCTATTTTGATCATATCGGCGGCCGTCCCTTGAATGGGGGTGTTGATGGCAATCCGTTCTGCAGCACTTTGCGCCATCCTGTTCCGGGAATTGATATCCCGCAGACCACGTTTGCGTCCGAGTAAAGTTTCTACATACCCGTTTTCCCGGGCGAACTTAACCGTGTCATCCATGTATTTTTTGAGTCCTTGGTATTGATTGAAGTAAGCTTCGATCAATGCTGTGGCTTCTTTTCGTGGAATATCCAGCTGTTGGGAAAGGTTGGTGGATCCTGCTCCGTAAATGATGCTGAAGTTCACGGTTTTGGCCTGACGTCGTTGGTCAGCGGTGACTTCATCATAAGGCACTTCAAATACACGGGCAGCGGTCGCCCGGTGAATGTCCTGACCACTATTAAACGCTTCGAGCATGGCTTCATCTTCACTCATGTGTGCGATCAGCCGCAGCTCAATTTGTGAATAATCAGCCCCGAGCAGGGTGTGGTTCTCATCCGCCGGAATAAACGCTTCGCGGACTTTTCGACCGGCTTCGGTGCGGATGGGAATGTTCTGCAGATTGGGATGATTCGAGCTTAGCCGTCCCGTCGACGCAAGAGCCTGATTGAAGCTGCTGTGGATTCGACCTGTTTTTGGGTTGATCATTTTGGGAAGCGCATCGACATAGGTTGACTTTAGCTTGGTTAGTCCTCGGTATTCCAGAATCAAAGATATAATCTCATGATCTTTGGCCAACTCGCTCAGTTTGGCTTCATTGGTGGAGAATTGACCGGTTTTGGTCTTGCGCCATCGGTATGGAATCTCCATTCTCTCAAAAAGCACTTCACCGACTTGTTTGGGACTATCTACATTGAAAACGACGCCGGCCATTTCGTGGATGGTGGCTTCGGTTCGGAGTACTTCTTCGGCTAATTTTTCGCTGTAGTCATTTAGGAATTTTTTATCCAACCGGATCCCGTTGTATTCCATTTCCGCCAGCACCTTAATCACCGGTTCTTCGATATCGAAATAAAGTTTTTCAAGATTTTCTTCCTGCAGTTTCGGGTGCAAGTGCTCGTGAAGACGAAGGGTGATATCGGCATCCTCTGCGGCGTAATTTTTGAGTTTTTCCAATTCAACATCTCTCAGTTTTTTCTGCTTCCGGCCTTTTTTCTCTGTAAGTTCATCATACGAAATGCATTTATAGGACAGGTAGGTCTCTGCCAGATAGTCCATGCCATGACGCAGCTCCGGGTGGAGCAGGTAGTGGAACAGCATGGTATCATGAAAGACTCCCGCTACATTGATGCCGTAATTCTTGAGAACAATGGCATCGTATTTTATATTCTGAGCAATTTTCTGAATTTTGGGATCTTCAAGAACGGCTCTGAACTCCTCCAAAAGTTCTGACGCTGCCTTTCGATCCTTGGGAAAAAGGATAAAAGAAGCGTGGTTCGGCCGGGTACTAAAACTTATTCCAACAAGGTCGGCCTCCATCGGATGAATAGAGGTCGTTTCAGTATCAAAACAAAATCGATCGGCGGATTTCAGTTCTTTGAGAAGTGCGGTACGTTGTTCCGCTGTTTCGATAAGTGTGTACGCTTGTTTGGTGTTATCAAATTGATTGGGAGCTATTTTGTCGATGACCGGCTTGGCGGCAGCCACGTTGCCAGTGGGGAAAAGAGCCTGTTGGACGCCTTGCTGAGGAGCGGTTCCCAGAATACTTTGAGCCAGGGTGCGAAATTCCAATTCGGCAAACAATTCCGCCAGTTTTTTCTTATTGGCCTGGTTCATTTCGGTTTTTTCTGCATCAAAAGTAATGGGGGCTTCGGTATTGATAATTGCGAGTTGCTTGGACAGGAGGCCTTGTTCGCGGAAGGTTTCCAGATTTTCCTTCATTTTGCCTTTTAGCTCCGAGGTGTGATCCAGCAAATTTTCTACCGTATGGTATTGTTTCAGTAGTTTGGCGGCCGTTTTGGGTCCAATGCCCGGAATGCCGGGGATATTGTCTACACTATCGCCTTGGAGGCCGATCATGTCCTTGACCTGATCCACATCCTGGATGTCCCATTTTTCAAGGACCTCGGGGATGCCGAGGATTTCTACGCCGGTTCCTTTTCGGGAGGGTTTATATATTTTGATATTCTCACTGACCAGTTGTCCGAAATCCTTGTCCGGGGTCACCATATACACCTTGAATCCTTGTTTTTCAGCTTGCTTGGCCAATGTGCCAATAACATCATCGGCTTCATAATTGTCCATTTCCAGAATAGGGATGTTAAATGCCTGGACAATTTCTTTAATAATCGGCAGCGCAGTGCGGATATCTTCCGGTGTCTCATCCCGATTGGCTTTGTATTCGGGGTACATCTCATTTCGGAAGGTGATGTTGCTTTTGTCAAAAGAAACGGCTAGGTGGCTGGGTTGCCGGTTAACGATGATGTCCCAAAGCGATCGGGTGAATCCGGTAATCGCAGAGGTGTTCACACCCTTGGAATTCATCAATGGCCGGTTAATAAAGGCATAATGGGCTCTGAAAACCAGGGCATGCCCGTCGAGGATATATAGTGTCTTATTGTTCATAGCGAATATCGGTTGTAATAATTTTAAAAATCAAATTCTACATCTGGTTTCAGGGTTTTGAGAAAATCCTGTAAAAAAGAATACTCATAAACCTCCTCATCCATGATACTCCCGTTGTAGAGGATGACGTCCAGATCAATCTTCCGGGGGCCGTTTTTAGGCCCGGACCGGTCCCGTCCCATATCATTTTCCAACGACTTCAGAAGATGGCGGAGTTCTTCATACGGAAGTGGTGTCCGCAGCAGCACTGCACCATTTAAAAATTGGTCCTGATTCGTGATTTTTTGTGGTGCCGTATAGACAAAATCGGTTTGTTGGTCAATGCGACCCACTTCTGCCAATTTTTGAAGGGCAATTCTAGTGTTTTGCTCGGGGTCGATATTCGAACCCAGACCGACAACGACTTCATTGGGCCGGTCTTTGCCGTCGACTTCTACCCAGACATTGTCTGAAAACCGAAGGGCGTGGGGCTTTTCGATCCGGACTACAATATCACGTGTATAGGGATTAGACCGAATGATTTCAAGCAAATCCTCCGCTACCTTTTCCAGTAGATGAAATGATTGCCGGTCAATATGGTGAATAATTTTTTTAGTAATTACTTTATAATCCAGAACATCTTTTTCCAGATCTGTTTCAATGGCTTTGGCCGCATTGTACCGAAAGGAAAAATTGACAATCACATCCTGTAGTTTTTCGGTTTCCCACTTTTTAAAACCAATGTAAGCTCGCAGGCGTAGGTTCTCCACCTTTATTTTGACCAACTTCTGGTCTGGTCCTGGTGAATTGGTATCATAAATGTTCTCCTCCATCAATGTATAGTATTTGACCGGTAAGAAACGGATTTTTTACCAGATAACGAACTGCTTTTTGTATTTGACTGGGATCGCCGACGGATTGCAAGGGGATATCCTTGGCTTTATTTTCCAGATAGGAATGATCTTCACCCGCCGGCGGTAGGATCAATCCGGGCGAGATGCCATTCACCCGAAACTCAGGTCCACAGGAGACGGCAGCCATTTTTGTCAAATCCCGGAGGGCTTTTTTGGTAATCAGGTAATCCAGGTGGTCGGTTTTATGGTGCGCCACTTTGGTATCCAGAATATTAATAATATGTCCGGATTTATATCGGTTTACAAATGACTTGAGTAAGGAATACGGACTCCGAAAATTGATTTTATAATGCAGATCCAGAAGATCCTCGGATTCATTGTCAAACCCGGAAGGCTGGAAAATCGAAGCACTATTCACCAGTACTTCCACCCTGAAGTCCGGGTTAATCCGATCAAATAAGGTCGGGCCAGCATTGGCTTTGGACAGATCCAGCGACACCAGCTGGCATTGAACTCCTTTTTCTTCGATTTGTTTTTTGGTATCTTGAGCCTCCGCTTTAGATGACCCGTAATGGAGTACGATGTGATACCCCATATCGGCCAGACCGAGACAAATACTCCTGCCCAGGCGATGGGCACCCCCGGTGATTATGGCAGATTTAGGACTCATGGTATTACTGTTACTTTATATGTTTTTGTTGTGCACGTGATTAGCGTGTTTTAACCCGGGAAATTATGTGGTTTGGCAAAAGGGGCTAATCCCAGCAGTGTATTGTTATTCCAAATCCATCTTCTCCCACGAGTGGGTACGCCTATGATTCTACTACCCCAGATGCCAACACATCCTTTGCTTGTCCAAATACGAAGATAGGGAAAATGATGCAATGACAATGAAGACCTCAATGTCATTGTATCATTTCAAGTGCCGAGAGATTGAATTAGCCCGCACACGTCAAACGTCACCCAAAATTGGGCTAGGTATTATTTCCAATTTTGGAGTTTGAGCAATTTATGCACCGCTCATTCTGCATCCTAATAGTTTGATGTGCTGAATTTAGCGGGTTGCGGGTTAGAACACATAAATGTACTTCAGAAGCATTTGTTCTGTGATACTTACTCGTTTCCCGGTGATGACGTTACCGTCGGGGTCTCGTTTTATTCCTCCTACAGCATCACTGTCTGAGATCTGAACCAGTACATCGTCGTCATAGAAAAGATTCACGAGAACGCTGAGTTGAAGTCCCTTGTATATTTTGAATGCAAATTCATTCACCCAGTCAATATCAATATTTTGCGGATTGTTCAGATAATTGGAATACATTCCCAGGCTGGTATTGTAGGATATTCGCTCCGGAACCAGGTTGCCTGAATACCCAATTTTGAGAAGCCCACCAATCTGATTGTCGGTGTTTTCGAAGTCGGTCGGACTGTTCCATGGGTTACCGTGTATTCCAAGTGCTGCAATGTCGTCATCAGCTACAATCAGTCCTTTGTAAGAGACCGGAGATAAGTAAATCGACCAGGTAGGCGTGGGTTTGTAATCAATACCCACCCCAAATATTACTGTGGCCGGGTTAAAGATTTTGGAAGCAAGACTTGTTTCCAACTCCTCGATATTTTTAAGATAATTACCCCCATCTACTTTACTGTTGTAGGTCGGTGTAAATTGGGAAAGAAAACTAAAATCAACCGCATAATTGAAATTGGACTCTTTGGATATGGCGTAGCCAAATTTCGAATTGATGCGAAGCTCGTCGATGCTTTTTTGGAAGGGTGTTTTCTCATCAGAATTTGCTCTGATCACCCCCGATCCCAGTTTCTGGAGTGCCAGATTCAGTGAAAAGCTGTTGGACCAGTAATACCGGTCTTCGATGAGGTTGGCAAAATAGCTGATGGCGCCTCCAAAACCAAACCGATTTTCACCCGAACCAAGCTTGGGGTTCAGAAAAGCTAATTGTCCGATATCCATACCGATTCCTCCACCTTGAATCCAACCGGTGGTATCGGCTTTGATGGCAGAAGCTTTTTTGACGGCATCGAGTCTTTTGGCGTTGTTCGCCTGGGCTGAGGACACCGTTTGGAATGTGAAAAAAATAAACGTAGCAAGTAGGAGAGTTCTTAATTTCATAGTGGAGATTTTAACAATCAATGCAAAAATAAATTTATAAGCAAATAATATGTTTGCTTGGTTATGTCGGTTGATAGTGGCATTTTGGGGCAAATGTATCATTTAATTGTTCAAAATTTTGGATGCTAAACTTAAAATAAACGAGCACGAATTTGAATTGTTTATTGCTCAGGATAAGATTGAAGACCGTATTGCGGAGATGGCATGGCGGTTCAGTTCAGATCTAAAATCGGAAGTTGCCATGGTACCAGTGATGGCTGGGGCCTTTTATTTTGCTTCCCGTTTTTTGTCTCACATCGATAAACCATACCGGTTGTTTGGTGTACAAGCCTCGAGTTACAAAGGGGTCAATCAATCGGAGGAACTGGCCATTTCATTTTTGAAAGACGATCGTTGGATTAAAGATGCCCATTTGGTTATTCTGGAAGACATCATCGATTCCGGACGAACGGCGCACGAATTGGAAAAATATTTTTACTCCAAAGGAGCAGCCCGAGTGGAGGTGGTGGCTCTATTTTATAAACCGGAACAACAACGTTTTGAATGCAATCTTACCCACTATGGATTTGAAATCGGCCCCGAATTTATTGTGGGATATGGATTGGACGTGGATGAAGAAGGGCGGTATTTGAAGGATGTATATAGGAAGCAGTAACGCTTTTGGTACGCTTCGCTATTGGTACGCTGCGCTATTGGGACGCTTCGCTTTTGGGACGCTGGTGCTTTGGTACGCTACGCTTTTGGGACGCTGGCGCTTTAGTTGTTGGTACGATCAACGATTACTCATCCTATATGCGGATGGAAAGAGAGCTGCCATTTTGTTCTGGTGGCGATTAATAAGCCCTGAAGATCCGTGGGTAATTCAGCGATGGGTCCCAACCAAAGGTCGGGATCGTATATGAAAAGATGAATTATGAGCCCTGGAAGGGTGATGGGGTGGGGAGGGTGTCCTGGTTTCTAACCGGAAACCTTTTTATTCAAACTCCACAAACCACCGACTAAAAGTGCAGCGCCCGAACTCCTACTAGCGCAGCGCGCTAAAATCCTTCCTATATACATAATCATCCATCACATAGTCACCGCCGATATCGATCACCTCAGATCGCCAACGTATAAAGCCACATTTTTCATAAAAATGTGTGGCTGCGTTTTTCTTATTGACGTTAAGAATTATCGATTTATCGCCTGCATTTTGTGAAATATTTGTCAGGCTTTGAATGGTCTTTTTCCCCAAACCTTTTCCCTGGTGCTCCGGGAGGATGTAGATCTTGTGAAGCTTTGATATAGTGTTTTCGTAATGTAGTTCCAACGCCGCAATTCCGGCACCATCGTTAATGAGATAGAACAGAAAATCAGGTTGTTGGATTAACTTACTCAATGTTTGCGTATTGTACATCATCTCCAGCATATAGGTGATTTGTTCGGAAGAGATCACATTTTTGTAGGCTGTAGCCCAGGTTTTGTAAGCGATCTCCTGGATGCGAGGAATGTCGTCCAGGGTGGCGGGGGTGAGTTTGAAGTTGGTAATCATTCATATCATCTTTTACGAATTGTTATTAATTAGTAGATTGTCCAAAATAAATTCGCAAAAATATTAACCCGCAGCCAGTTTTGCACTTTCTTTCCACAAATAATTTGGAATTGGTTCCTCTAAACTCCATTTTATAGACATGGGCTTAGAGTCCTTATAATCGACAAAATCAACGGGTCCTAGAAACACATAGCCGTGCGTGAAGCCATCACTGTCACGTTTTGCTTCCCGCACAAATAACAGGATGTTTTTATTGAAATCTTCCTGGTAGATGTAGGATTTTCCTTTTTCAGAGTCTGGAGAAGTTGAATTTTGAGACTGCCAATGAAATAGAGTTTCATTGATGGCATAGTCATCATACATCGTGGTTGGAGAAAAATCTTCTTCACTTTTTAAAAGGTTTACAAACAGGGCTTCCGTGTTTAAATCTCTATTCAGAGCTACGCCTTCTCTGTTACTACTCTGTTTTTCGTATGTGGTATCAATTTTTTTATCAGCTACTACGAAATATTGCTTCCGATCGAGATGGGCCAGCCTTCTTCTGATCGAATTCGATATTAGACTTTCATATATACCTAATTCCATATTTTATGACTATGTAATTACGAATATATACTTTTTTAGTAAACCAATACCTTATCGTCCGCGTTTCGGGACACCCGGTTCCCACCACGCTCCGCGACCCCTGTCACACACCATTCTTGCTACCGCATCAAGGAAAATCCGGGTTTCACGGTAAACATGACATAAAACCAGTTGCTCGTAGCGTCTTTATTGCCACCTTTGAGGATCTCCATGGTTGAAGTGCCGAACATCTGTGAATAGCCTGCTTGAACGGATGCCATAGCGTTGATCTGGTGTGTGACCGACAGATCAAGCTCCGTGCCCAGGGATTTTGATAATTTCTTGGATGGACCGCCTGGATCTGGAATAGCCTGCTGACTGCGGAAATGATGAATGTTAACACCCAGCTTCGTTTTTTCGAGCGGGAAGACTGTTTTTAAGTATAGGTCTATCAACCCGGTGCTATTCAGGTGGTTGCCCACGTAGAAGTAATCCATGTGGCCGTTGAACTTGTGGTTGGTCCCAAAAAACGGGGTGAATGCGCCTTGTTTTCCTGCTTTATCGGGGTCATTGCCAGAAAGCACTTCATAGCCAAGGGTCGGATTCCAGTATTTTCCTGCGCGGTAGGTAATATCCAGACCGTGCATCCAGGCACCGAGATTTCGTTCGTCAAATACCGGTGCATCACCAAATTGAAGATATCCACGCAAGGTCACTTTCCATTTGTTTTTCTGGTAATTGAGGTGGGTTCCGGCGGTCTGATTGAACCGCGTTTTGGATGCGGTACTGTTGGATACCTGCAGACCCTGGTTTATGAAAAGCAGACTCATATCCAGCGTGGGAGATAGGCCTTGATGAAACCACAGGTATTGAAGGGTTTTGTAGTTCCCCGGAATGTCATAGTATGTGGACGTTAGCTGACTTTTCGGTTGGTTAAATGCCAGCCCGATATCCATGCGGGTCCTATTCTGCTGATACTGGAGCAGAAAAGCATCGTGACTGCGTGCCTGCTGTGCCCATCCCACATTGCCAAACATCCGCTGGTCGTCATAAATGATTTCCTGTCGTCCCCCCTTGAGGTGCCAGCGATCGAGTGTGTCCAGTGCCATCCGAAACCAGGCTTCGTGTATCGAGGTGGCTTTGTCTTCATTGCTAACCAATTGAGGTTGATTTCCCCAGGTACGGACATCCTGGAGCATAATTCTGGATTGAATCCGTTTGTCTTGAAAGAGCAATCCGATCCGGGTGCGCTGGGTGGTGAAGAATCCAGGATCCTGGTTTTTATCTGCCAATGTTTTTAAGCCATGGGCGTATTCGGTTCGCGGACGAATCTCTGCGTCCAGGTGGAGTTGCTGGGCAACCAACCACGCTGGAAGCCCTAAGAAAACGAATAGGAAAGTGAGTGATTTCATAGTTCAATTTTATATTGTCAAAGGTACGATTATTTGCTTAGAGGACAAAAATGTCCGAATTAATATTTTATGAATTGTAGTCTTTCGGTCCAAGAGTTCTTTTAACTTTGATCAATAAGCGGTAAAGCCCCCTGTGCTTATATGATTTTAAATAAAAAAAAGTGATTAAGAATATATTCAGATTGTTTTTGTGTTCTCTGCTTGTGGTGTCGTGCGCCGATTCATCAGAGCGCGGCTCCGGTGATTTCAAAGGTGTTACTGCTCATCGGGGTAACTCCGGTGAATTCCCGGAAAACACCATTCCGGCATTTGAAAGCGCCATTGAGCTTGGCGTAGATTGGGCGGAACTGGACATCCACCGCACCCGGGATGGTAAATTGGTGGTTATTCATGATATTAATACGGAGCGGGTCGGGGACAAATCCTTAGAAATTGCACGATCCACCTATGAGGAGCTCCTCGAGGTTGATGTTGCTACCCAATTCCGGAAAGAACACGGGTTGAATTACCAAGAATGTCCCCCGCAATCTCCGCCACTACTGGAAGATGTTCTAGCACTTTTTGTACAACAGAAACGAACCAGAATATCCATACAACCTAAGGTTGACTGCGTTGCTCAGGCAATTCATATCATTGAAGAAATGGGGGCCAGACACATGGTGGGCTTTAACGATCGAAGTCTTCAATACATGTCAACCGTTAAGGAATTAGCAGGGGACATACCTGTATTCTGGGACCGTCCCGCTAAAACAGATATTGATGAAGATATTCAGGTCGCGCTGGCGCATGGTTTCGAAACCATCGTTATCAGGCACAATGGTATTACACCTGAAAAAGTAGAAAAATTAAAAGCAAATGGGTTTGGAGTAGGCGCGTGGACCGTGAATGAAGAGGGGCGGATGGCTGATCTGTTGCACATGGGTGTGGAACGGATTTATACCGATCAGCCCCGGTTGCTTATCGAATTGCAGCAAAAGTTAAAAGTGCAGTAGGCAAATAATTAAATAACAAGGGAGTCTTGGATGAAGATATCATATCCGGCTTGCCAGGATGTGGGTACTGCCTTCAACGCCAATAATTGAACGGCACAATACGCATCAACTGGCAGATGTAATTAAAATTGTATTTAGTGAATAGGGGGGCGGGAAGGTTCAGTTCTATGCTGAGAGTAGTATTGGAACAGGTCGTCTAGGTAGGACAAAAAAAACCCTGTCGGGGAAGACAGGGTTTTTATAATCATTTCTGTGTGAATTCAATATCTATTTCCTCCACCACCACGGTTGTAGCCTCCGCGACCGCCACCACCACGGTGACCACCGCCGCCGCCTCCACGCTGTGCGCGAGGTTTAGCTTCCTTTACGACAATGGTGTTGCCATCAAGGTCGGAGTTATCAAGGGCTGAGATCGCCTCTTTGGCTTCTTCTTCTTCGTACATTTCTACGAAACCATAACATTTGGAATTACCTGTTTCGCGGTCCATAATGACTCGCGCAGATTTGATCTGCCCAAATTCACTGAACGCTTGTTCCAATTCATAATCGGAAGTTTGCGGACTCAGTTTTGCAATAAAAATATTCATAATAAAATTAATTAATAAAAAATAAAATACATTTTTGGCAGCTAAATAATTAAGCACCATCTAGGAAAACATCGAAGAAGAGGCAGGTTATTTATACTACTGGACTTCAAAGGTACTTTATTTATCGGAATATTTGTGTTAATGATTCAAAATATATTCTGACAGAAAGGAACCCACTTCCGATGTCTTGTGCGGTGTAGCGGGGTTAAGATCCTCTGTGACTATGTTTTCATCCAGCGCTCTGTTTATCGCCTCTTTCACTTTTTCAGCTTCATTCATCAATCCCCAGTGTTCCAGCATCATGGCACCGGACAATATGGTTGCCATCGGATTGGCGATGTTTTTACCTTTGGCCTGCGGGTATGACCCATGAATGGGTTCGAACATGGCGTATTGATCACCGATGGATGCGCTCGGTGAGAGCCCCAGGGAACCACTGATCACGGAAGCTTCGTCCGAGATAATGTCTCCAAACATATTGGAAGTCAACAGAACATCAAACTGGCTGGGCCGGAGGATGATTTGCATCGCAGCATTGTCCACGAACAAAAAATCCAGTGTAACTTCCGGGTATTCATTGGCTAATTGTTGAACCTCCTTGCGCCACAGCCGGGAAGAGGCCAACACATTGGCTTTGTCAACCAACGTCATTTTTCCGCGTCGTTTTTTGGCGGCTTCAAATGCCAACCGGGCTATTCGTCGTATTTCTTCTTTATGGTAAATCAATAGGTCGGATGCTACGCCCTCTCCATTGTCTTCTTTTTTGTCGCCAAAATAAATACCTCCGGTCAGTTCCCGGTAGATGATAAAGTCACTGCCTTTGATCCGGTCCTCTTTCAAGGGAGACAGATGCAGTATAGCATCAAAAGCCAAGATGGGCCGTAAATTGGCAAATAAGTTGAGCTCCTTTCGAAGTTTCAGAAGCCCCTGTTCAGGTCGAACTGGGGCATTGGGGTCGTTGTCGTACTTCGGATCGCCAATGGCACCAAACAGCAGCGCATCTGAAGATTTACAAATCTCCAACGTGGAGTCTGGTAATGGATCCCCATGCCGGTCGATGGCAATGGCTCCGACGTCGGCTTCGGTGTATTCAAATGTATGATTGTATTTAGTCGCGATGGCATGGAGTACTTTTTTGGTTTCCTCGATGACTTCCGGTCCTATTCCATCGCCCGGTAGAACGGCTACTTTTTTATTCATTTTTATGTTTTTGTTTCGTAATTATCCTCCTATTCCTCTCTTTTTATTCCTCCGCTATTATTATATCATATATTAACCTGACAGCGTCTGGTATTGAAGTAGTTTTGGGATGAGGTTTTATTAATGGTGTTTATTAGTTTTCGTGTTGGCTGTGACCTGTCAGCGTTTTATTTTACCCTCTTCTCAAAACACTGTCAGGTCACATTAATTCAAAAAGCTAAGAATATTTATTCGGACAAAATTTAGCCTCTATATTATTGGTTCCAGACGCTGACAGGTTAGTTTTGGCCTTTATTTTAGTGGAGCTGGCGTATAGGTCCTGTTTTCTTCAAACTTTTGGATCTTATCCTTCAGGCTGAGCAGATAATCGATATCATCATAGCCATTGAGCAGACACATTTTTTTATAGTCATCAATCTCAAAGGATGTTTTTTCTCCTTCCCCGTTGATTTGTATGAATTGCTCGGGCAGATTTACCACAATTTTTGTATCCGGATTCTCTGTGATCCGGGTGAGTAGTAAGTCCAGGTAATCGGGGCTCACCTGAATAGGTAGTATGCCATTATTCAAAGCATTCCCTTTAAATATATCTGCAAAAAAACTAGATATTACTACTCTGAATCCATACCCGTACAATGCCCACGCCGCATGTTCTCGGCTGGAACCACATCCAAAATTTTTACCAGCTACGAGAATGCGTCCCGAATACACCGGATTGTTCAGAATAAAGTCCGGGTTGGGTTCATTGTTTTTATCATAGCGCCAGTCATAAAAGAGATTATCGCCAAAACCCACTTTATCAATAGCTTTCAAAAAGCGGGCAGGGATAATCTGATCTGTATCTACATCTTCCATCGGCATAGGAACTGCCGTATCTTTTAAAATTTCTATTTTTTCCATTATGCGTAATCTCTTGCGTCAACAATTTTTCCATGAATCGCTACAGTAGCAGCGGTGAAAGGGCTGGCCAAAAACGTTCTGGCACCGGGACCCTGTCGTCCTTCAAAGTTTCGATTGGAGGTCGAAACACAGTATTCTCCGGCGGGAATCTTATCTTCATTCATACCCAGACACGCTGAGCAGCCTGCTTCCCGGAATTCAAATCCTGCATCTAACAATATTTTATCCAAACCTTCTTCAACCGCTTTTCTGCGTACTCGCTGGGAGCCGGGTACGATCATGGCACGAACATCGGGATGAACTTTTTGACCCTTTGCTACTGCAGCAACAATTCTCAGATCCTCAATCCGTGCATTGGTGCAGCTGCCAATAAATACATTTTGTACGGCCAGGCCTTGAAGTTCCTGTCCCGGAGTCAGCCCCATGTATTCCAAGGATTTCTGGAAAGATTCGGGTTTTGCAGAATCGATTTGTGTTGGGACTGATTGGGAGATTTTAATCCCCATACCCGGATTGGTCCCATAGGTAATCATCGGTTCGATATCTGCTGCGTCAAAATGATATTCTTTGTCAAAAACCGCTTCGGGGTCACTTTTTAGGGATTTCCAGTAGGACATGGCTTTGTCCCATTCTTCACCTTCTGGTGCAAAATCCCGTCCCTTGATATATTCAAAGGTGGTTTCATCCGGTGCGATAAGTCCACCGCGGGCGCCCATTTCGATACTCATATTGCATATCGTCATACGGGCCTCCATACTCAGCTTTTCTATCGCTGAACCCGCATATTCTATAAAATAGCCTGTTCCTCCTCCCGCGGTTAACTTGGATAGCAGGTAGAGAATAAGGTCTTTGGAATATACCCCGTCAGCCAGTGTACCCTCAATGTTGATACGCATTCGCTTGGGTTTGCTAACCAAAAGTGTTTGTGTGGCAAATACTTGTTCTACCTGGCTGGTGCCGATACCAAATGCGATGGTCCCAAAAGCACCGTGCGTCGAAGTATGGCTGTCGCCGCAGACGATAGTCATCCCCGGTTGGGTGATACCAAGCTCGGGACCAATGATGTGTACAATGCCTTGATTGGGATTGCCCAGACCATAGAGTTCCACATCGTATTCCTCGCAGTTTTTGGTCAGTGTTTCTACTTGGATTCGACTTAAAGGTTCAGTAATGCGTTGATGTTGATTGATCGTCGGGACGTTGTGGTCTGCTGTGGCGATCGTCAGTTCTTTTCTAAAAAGGGGGATACCGCGTTCCCGCAATCCTGAAAATGCTTGCGGACTGGTCACTTCATGGATGAAATGGCGGTCGATATAGAGAATGTCCTGATTATCATCCACAGATTCCACCACATGGTCATCCCATATTTTGTCAAATAAAGTTTTATGCTTCATAGAAGTTTTAAATTATTTAGAGTATTCGGCGTAGATCTCTTCTTTTGATTCAATCAAAAAATGCAGATCGTCCGTGTCTATTTCTTTTTTCACATCGGCTAATTGCAAGAATCGATCATATAGTGCATCGAGCTCGAGTTTGGTTACATCAAATCCGATTTCTTTTAGGCGAAATGCGAGCGCGGCTCTTCCGCTTCGTGCGGTCAGAACAATCGATGATTTATCAACACCCACTTCAGCCGGATCGATGATTTCATAGGTGGATCGTTCTTTGATCACCCCATCCTGGTGGATCCCGGAGGAGTGTGCGAAGGCATTGGTGCCAACAATCGCTTTGTTGGGTTGAACGACCATTCCCATCTCCTCAGAAACCATCTTGCTGGTTTCCAGTAACAACTGAGTTTTTATATCTGTGTAAAAACCTAGTTCTTTGTGCTGGTGCAGAATCATCACGCATTCTTCCAGGGAAGTATTCCCTGCACGTTCCCCGATTCCGTTGATCGTACATTCGATTTGCTGTGCGCCATTGATCACCCCGTAGATGCTGTTTGCGGTTGCCAGACCCAGGTCATTGTGGCAATGGGTCGAGATATGAACATGTTCCAGCCCAGTGACGTTCGCCACCAGATAGGCTATTTTTTCACCATATTCGTGCGGCAGACAGTAGCCGGTCGTATCCGGAATGTTGAGCACGGTTGCTCCGGCATTTACAGCAATCTGACAAGCTTTAGCCAAAAATTCATTGCTTGTTCGACCGGCATCTTCAGCATAAAATTCGACATCTTCCACAAATGTTTTGGCGTAGGAAACGCATTCATGGACACGTTCAAGCACGACATCCGGCGTGGTTCGAAATTTATATTTGATGTGGTTGTCCGAAGTTCCGATGCCGGTATGAATCCGGGGGCGTTTTGCTTTTTTAAGTGCTTCAGCGGCTACTTCAATGTCTTTCTTTACGGCTCTCGATAAACCGCAAACGATGCTGTTTTTGACCGTTTCTGCGATTGCCTGAACCGAAGAAAAGTCACCTGGGGAAGAAATGGGAAATCCTGCTTCGAGAATATCCACTCCCAGCCGGTCGAGCTGGCGTGCCAGTTTTATTTTTTGATTTTGATTCAATTTGCACCCTGGAACTTGCTCTCCGTCCCTTAGTGTAGTGTCAAAAATGTGTACTTTTGCCATGGATCCATTAGTTTTGTATGCTATTACACTACTAAAATAAACATAACGATGAGTTTGTTCATTGTAATTCACAGATGCCTTTACAAACCGTGATCCAGGCATAAATATTGTAAACAATTGAATATCAGACTGTGATAAAATCCAGGAATACAACGTCCAGCACGAAATCCGATACACTTCTACAGCTTATCCTTTCCATGTCTAAGGCCGAAAAGAGGGCTTTTAGTCTCTATGTAAATCGCGCTGGTAACTCGGATGAGATCCTGTATTACCAGGTTTTTTCGGAAGTCAACAAGCGCAAATCGTTTGATGATGAAGTTATTTTACGGGTCGTTCCGGGCTTGAAACGAAGTCAATTACCCAACATTCGGGCAAGTCTTTACCGGCACATACTGAAAAGTTTGCGTCATTTGTATGATCGGATGGATATCTATCATGTCCTGGAATCATTTGATTTTGCGCGGATTTTATACGACAAAGGGCTTTATTTTCAAAGTTTGGATCAACTTCAAAAATGTAAGGACCAGGCCATCGAACTGCAGGAGTATTTCCTACTGGGAAATTTTCTTCAATTTGAAAAATTTATCGAGAGTCAATACATCACACACAGCATTGGAGACCGGGCGGATAACCTTTCAGAACAATCCAATGAAATCTTCGAACACATCAGGCAGACAACGTACTGGTCCAATAAATCCTTGCAGTTATATGATTGGTATTTGAAGTATGGGTATATCAAAGATTATGAAGAAAAGGAAAAACTGACCCGTTATTTTTATCATGGAATGCAGGATCTGGATCTGTCCAAAGCTGGTTTTTATGAGCGGATTTATTTTCATCAGGCCTACATGTGGTACTATTACATCGTCCAGGATTTTCAGAATTACTACCGACATTGTCTCAAGTTTGTTCATGCATTTGAAGAGTATCCCCAGATGAAGCAGGTGAATCTGGCCATTTATATGAAAGCAGTTCACAATATCTGCAATGCCTTATTTTTCCTAAACAGCTACAATCGGTTTCGGGAGAAATTCGAACAATTTCGCGAAATCAAAAAATTTTTCAAAGCTAAAAGATCAAATATTGAGGGGCTGTACTACCTGTATTTCTATCTGCATAAGATCGATGCGTATACCATGCAGGGAGAGTTCCAGAAGTCATGGGTTTGGTTGCCTGAATTGATAGAGTTGTTGGAAAGAAATCCCTACAACTGGGATCAACATCGCATTATCGTATTCTATTATAAAATTGCATGTCTGTATTTTGGCGGCGGAGACTTTGATCGTGCCATAGACTTCTTGAACCTGATCATCAATCAAAAATCCTATGACATCCGCACGGATATTCAAAGTTATGCCCGTATATTAAATTTGATATCACATTATGAGTTAGGCAATCAACGGCTGCTGCAGTATCAGGTCAAGTCTGTGTACCGGTTTTTGGGGAAAAAGGAAGAACTTCAAAAGGTACAACAGTCCATTTTTGCTTTTTTGCGTAAACTGCCCAATATGAAACTGCTGGAGGTCCGAGATCATTTCAAAGAATTAAAGTCTGACCTGGAGATCCTGCAAAATGATCCCATCGAGAAACGGTTTTTTCTATATCTTGATATTTTATCCTGGCTCCAGAGTAAGGTTGAAAAACGGAGTGTCGAAGAAGTTATCCGTGGAAAATTTCTGGAGAAGCAAGATGATCACCGCTCTAATTAACTCGGGGTTTACGATTTTTTTGGATAATGCAATTTTGAAAGAAAGATCAGGACAAACCCTGCCAGGATGAGAAAGATCTTGAACAACACACCAATCAGAGCTCCCCAGTATTCCAAAAACTTTAAAAAAATAAAGTGGATACCGATCACGGAAAGAATTAGCGAAAGCATACCGATCATAAATAATAAAAACCCGATCAGGGTCATCCAGTCGTTTTTGGTGATCTTCACAACGGTTTAATTTGATTTAATAAATTTAATTACGCCAACAGATTGGCCTTGTGTGATTTGTATAACATATAAACCCGCCGATAGGTTCTTATCCACCGCACAATGTAAAAGATTTAGGCCCGGAGTTAGATCGATAAACGATTGGTCAATCACATTGCCCAGGGTGCTTCGAATCACCATGGATGCGCGGCCTTTTTTTCGGGAAAAAACTGATAAATCCATCTCTTTGCCAACAGG
Organism: Membranihabitans marinus; assembly: GCF_019802045.1. GTDB lineage: Bacteria > Bacteroidota > Bacteroidia > Chitinophagales > Saprospiraceae > Membranihabitans > Membranihabitans marinus_A. The sequence goes on from NZ_JAHVHU010000017.1 coordinate 71,267, forward strand.
ATTGGGGAACACCAGACCGGCCATGTGGTTTTTACTGACTTCGGCTTCCAGACAATGTAGCTGGTAGGTGAAGACTTCATCCTGAAGAAAGGTCAATCCAGTGTTGCGACGAATCACATCCGCCAAAAAAGTTTGACGGACGGCGCGGCGGTCTTGTTCGGACAGCATCGGATCGTTTTCGAAATAAAAGCGGTCGCCATGCCGCAGTCGGGAGAACTGGTCGGTCAAAATCATGCTCATGGTTTCTCCGAGTATAGAATGTGGGTAAGGATCTTCGAGGATCAGGCCGACCCACGCATCTATGTTATTAATATCGTCTTGATATACAGTGGCCAGTTTCGCTTGGATATTTTTGTCACTGGTTATTTCCGAAAACGATTCTGCAGCAGCCAATCCCAGTTCGCGTCGCAAAGCATTGTAATGGGGAATACCCCTTTCGCGACCGCGTATTATATCCTTTGTAATCCAATCAGATTTGATCTGAATTCCGTTTCGTTTGTAATCAAAATTCCGTATCTCATCTATCACATGTTCATCCCGCTCGAGTTGCTGCGTAACAGCCAGTCCCTTGAAAAGGGGAGTTAGGTTGGTTTTTAGGATATATAATGGATTGTACATCAGGTCGTTGAATTGCAGTGATCCCAATCTGTGGGGCCGGCACTGGTCATCCATAAGGGGGATGTGATTGGTTTGGAGCGTATTCCATATTTTAAATCCGGCTGCACAAAATTCGTTGGAAATAGTCGGGTTGATCTCGGGGTTGTAACCGCGGTAGGGACCCAATTCTACGCCGATGGCGGGCAACCATTCATTAAATACTATATTTTGTATCGTACCGACCACGATACTTCGGGCTTTTTCATATACCTGCTGATCGGTGAGGCCGGGTGAATTTTGAATCAATTCATCGCAGATCCTATTGTGTTCGCGGACGAATAAGGTGTGGAGAGCCAATACCACAAGGTTCTCATTAGCACGGGGATCACCGGCGATGAAATGCCGGTTCTCGCCGGAAATCGGCATACTCATCCGGGGTGCATCCGGATCAGCGGCACCGTTCAAGGTACCGGTCCGTGTGTTGAATGGCAACATGCTCCCCTGAGACATTTTTAGTTGGCCATTTTTTCCAGATCGCAGCCAGCCGGCAGTCAGAGAATCAGATCCATATATGGTGGATCCATCTATCCATGAAGTATTGAGATTGGCTACATTTCGTGGATTTTCTAAAGTATTCCCGGTTCCCTGAATGGGGGTGACTCTAGGGAATACCAAATATTGCGCACCACTGCATTCCGGATCCAGAAACTGATCACATTCCGGGATCTTTACGTGGACCTGATCGGTGTTGTTGCGCTCCAAATAAGCGATGTCGTGTTCTATAAACTTGCCAAATGCCCATACCAGGCTGGTCATCATAGATTTTTGGGCAGGGCTCTGGCGTGCATCAAAGAGCTCATTGGATACCGTACGTGCATTGGTTCTATTCCATCCTGCAGGGCTGTTGATCCCGTTGCTGTAGTCCAGTGATGTTAATACCCGGACGGGCTGGTACGATGCACCATAGCTCGGATTCTTCAGATTGTTTCCTCTGCCATCGATGCTTCGCACGGGCTGTGCATTAACAGATGCAACAATGGATAAAACGAATGCGATGATGGCATAGTGTTTTGAAACGTTCATGGGTTTTTTTGTTTAAAACATCGCTTTATCGCGAGCCGAAATTACTCAAAAAAACCAAAGGAAATTGTGATTGATCCTTTATTTAAGAAAATGAAAAGTAGGGTGGCGTGCGCGGCTTTTGGGTCGTTCCGCTTTTGGGACGATCTGCTTTTGGGACGCTGCGCTTTGGAACGCTGCACTTTTAGGACGCTCTGCTTTTGGGACGCTCCGCTTTTGGGATGCTGCGCCTTCCTGCTTCCCAACTTCGTCACGGGAGATAAACTTTGCGACGGGAGGTAAACTTTGGATGTAAAACAATCTTTATTTTACCATTTTGTTTGTGCACCGCCTTGAAAGAGAGCCATAGGCTCGATCCTATGTGGTAGCCACCGGTTTCAACCGGTGGGAACTAAGGTCGAAGTAATTTGAGAGCTGTAGGCTCGGAACTATCCACCAACAAAAGCACAGCGCCCCACTAACCCATACCCAAAGCGCAGCGTCCTTACATTTTATAGATGAATAACTTCATCATAAGCGGCTGCCGTAGCTTCCATGACAGCTTCGCTAATAGTGGGATGCGGATGCACACTGGAGATGATTTCATGACCAGTGGTTTCCAGTTTACGGGCGACTACTGCTTCAGCTATGATTTCCGTAACATTGTACCCAATCATATGACAACCCAGCCATTCGCCGTACTTGGCATCAAAAATCACTTTGACAAAGCCTTCGGGCGCTCCTGCTGCTTTTGCTTTACCAGACGCGGTAAAAGGGAATTTACCCACTTTAATGTCAAACCCCTTTTCTTTGGCTTGTTCTTCTGTATAACCCACAGAAGCGACTTCTGGTATGCAGTAGGTGCAGGAAGGAAGGTTGTTGTAATTCATAGGCGTAGGCTCTTCTCCGGCGATTTTTTCTACGCAGATAATACCTTCTGCGCTGGCCACATGGGCCAACGCAGGTCCGGGTACGATATCTCCAATGGCATAGATTCCGTCCACATTGGTGCGATAGTACTCATCGACCGCCACCAGACCGTTCTCTACCTGCACACCGACCTCTTCCAGACCGATGTTTTCAGTGTTGGGTGTAATGCCGACCGCACTCAATACGATCGAACAATCTATTTCTTCTTTTTTTCCTTTTTTGACATTTTCGATTTCGACTTTGAGCGAATCGCCTGATTCTTTGACTTCATTCACCTTTGTCGAAGCGAGAACATTGATGCCTGCTTTTTTGAAAACTTTACCCAGCTCTTTGGATATATCGGCATCTTCTCTGGGAAGCAGTCCCTGGTCAAGGTATTCAACGATGGTCACTTCCGATCCCATGGTGTGATAAAAATAAGCAAACTCGACACCGATGGCTCCACCGCCGACGATAACCATTTTTTTCGGAATTTCTTTTTGAACCAGTGCCTCCCGGTATCCAATGATCTTTTTACCATCGATTTGAAGATTGGGGAGCTCTTTACTTCTTCCACCCGTGGCCACAAGGATATTTGGCGCCTCGTATTCCTTCTTATCGCCGTCCTTTTCAACTTCTATTTTCCCTTTGGATATAAGCCGGGCCTGTCCTTCAATAACATCGATTTTATTTTTTCGGAACAAAAAATTGATCCCCTTACTCATAGAACCTGCGATATCACGACTTCGTCCGATGACCTTGTTAATGTTGGGTTTGCTATCGCTTATCTCCAATCCATAATCATCGGCATGTTGCATATACTCATAAACCTGAGCACTCTTTAAAAGTGCTTTGGTTGGGATACAACCCCAGTTGAGGCAAATTCCCCCCAGTGATTCACGTTCTACCACGCCCACTTTCATGCCAAGCTGTGAAGCTCTTATAGCAGCAACATATCCTCCGGGTCCACTTCCGATGACTATTAGATCATATTTCATATTAAACGATGTTTAGGTTCATTCTAAAAATGTCGCAAATATAACCTTTTCAGTTCTGCTTCTGTAAAATATCCCGAGCTATCCCTGAAAAAAATCACTGTATCTGTATTTTATTTTTAAATGATCCTGGCCCGGCAACCGACCAGTTCAAATCTTACCGTGGATGAATTGGGAATTAATTTGGTGTTCCAAAACACATTTCTTATAATGAGTGGGTGATGGATATGAAATCAAAATTCACCGGTGTGATAAATAATTCAAGAAGTGGGGAGGACGTTAGATGAATTCACGAACCAATACATGACATAATGAAAATAGCTGTTTTTCCCGGGTCTTTTGATCCCATTACCACAGGCCACATAGAAATAGTGCATCGGGCACTACCTCTGTTTGATCGAATTGTCGTGGCCATCGGGATCAATGAGAACAAAAAGGCATTGTATGACCTTGATCAGCGCATGGCTTGGTTAGAGGCCGTCTTTGCTGATGATGATCAAATAACTGTCGACCATTTTGAAGGCCTCACCGTGAATTTTTGCAAAAAGATTAATGCCCACTTTTTGATCCGGGGTTTGCGTAATTCATCTGACTTTGACTATGAAAAAACGATTTCCCAAGTGAACAGTACGATTGGTGAACATTTGGAAACCGTCTTTTTGATTAGTCAACCGAAGTACTCCCACATTTCATCCACGATCGTCCGTGAGATTATTAAGGGAGGCGGGGATGCCAGTCAGTTTTTGCCACCGGAAATTAAGCTTTAAGGAATCTTCCTGAGCTATTATATAGCTTCGGAAGACAAGGAAGGGGAAAGGAGGAAGGGGAAAGGGGAAAGGGGAGAGGAGAAAGGATAGGGGAGTATACCATCTTTGTTAAGGCGACAGCTGACAAAGAAAACCCATTGCCTCAAAGTGAAAGGGGCACCGAGTTAAGTCGAGGTACACGATGAATACCCATTAACTGAATAACCAATAACCGAATAACCAATAACCAATAACCGAATAACCGAATAACCGAATAACCGAATAACCAATAACCGAATAACCGAATAACCGAATAACCGAATAACCAATAACCAATAACCAATAACCAATAACCGAATAACTCAATAACGAATAACCAATAACAAATATCTATGCAAGCAATTTTTGAACCACCATACCCCGTCAATGAGCCGGTCCGTGAATATCGACCTGGAAGCAATGAAAAAGAGGCCTTGTTGGAAGCCATTCAGGCGATGAAGGCCAAAGATTGGGATCATCCGATGATCATCGATGGAAAAGAGGTGTTTACCGATACAAAAATGAAGATGTCGCCACCGCACGAACTCGACCATGCGCTTGGCGTGTACAATAAAGGAGACGAATCACATGTGGAGCAGGCTATTGAAGCGGCCTTAAAGGCCAAAGCGGATTGGGCGGCCACACCCTGGCAAGAACGGGCTGCTGTTTTTTTGAAAGCTGCAGAAATCATTACCGGCCCCAAACGGGATATTATGAATGCATCTACTATGCTCGGACAATCGAAGACGGTGTATCAGTCCGAAATTGATGCTGTTTGTGAGTTGGCCGATTTTCTTCGGTTCAACGTATACTACATGACACAGATCTACCAAGATCAGCCAAATAGTGATCCAGGTATATGGAACCAATTGGACTACCGGCCTTTGGAAGGTTTTGTTTTTGCGATTACACCGTTTAATTTTACGGCCATTGCTGGCAATCTGCCTTCGGCACCTGCTTTGATGGGAAACACCGTGGTGTGGAAGCCGGCGGAATCCCAGATCTTCGCAGCGCACTTTGTAATGGAAGCCTTCCGTGAAGCGGGATTGCCTGATGGTGTGATCAACCTCATATATACGGACGGCCCGCAGACGGGTGATAAAGTGTTTTCGCATCCCGAATTTGCCGGATTGCACTTTACGGGGAGTACCCAAGTTTTTAAATCTCTGTGGCACATCATCAATGAAAACCTGGATGTCTATCGAAATTATCCGCGCATCGTCGGAGAGACCGGTGGGAAAGATTTCGTAGTAGCCCATGGTTCTTCTGTGCCGATCCAGGTGGCAACAGCATTAACCCGGGGTGCCTTCGAATTTCAAGGCCAAAAATGTTCAGCAGCATCCAGAGCCTACATCGCCAAAAGCATTTGGGATGAAGTGAAAGAACATTTTTTGAGGCAGATCCAAACTATCAAACAGGGATCCGTGGAAGATTTTACCAATTTCATGACCGCTGTGATTGATGAACGAGCTTTTGATAAAATCGCCAAATACATTGATTATGCCCAATCCTCAGATGAGGCTGAAATCATTGCTGGCGGCGGATATTCCAAAACGGATGGCTATTTTATAGAGCCGACCGTGATTCTGACGGACGATCCGAATTTTAAGACCATGGAAGAAGAAATTTTCGGACCGGTATTGACCGTATATGTCTATGCAGACGATGAATTTGATGAAGTCCTCGACCTGGTCGATGGTACTTCACCTTACGGATTAACGGGCGCTATATTTGCCCGGGACAGAGCTATTGTCAACCAAGCGAAGGACCGGTTAAAGTATGCCGCGGGGAACTTTTATATCAATGATAAGCCCACGGGTGCCGTGGTAGGCCAACAGCCTTTTGGAGGAGCCCGGGCCAGCGGAACCAATGATAAAGCGGGGTCTATTCTCAATCTATATCGTTGGATCAGCCCGCGCATTATCAAAGAAAACTTTACCCCACCTTCGGATTATGGGTATCCGTTTATGGAGGAATAATAGGAGTTGGGATGACCAGGGAGCCCAAAGGTCATATACCGGCCTTTGGTGTCGGTGCGACAACGTTTCGGATGGGAATAATGGAGCGGCCCGGAGTACTGCCAAATCTGAATTTAATGTGATGTTGCCATTACAGAAGACTTACATTCAGGTTATTTGATCGTAGACGTTGTTTTATCCCGCTTTATTCATCACGTCAATTTGTTATGAGGCATAATACATTGGGCATCAATTACCTAAAATCCAAAATTGGACATATTACATAGCCCAATTTGGGGTGACGTTTGACTTTTGATTCATACCTTATCCTCGGGACAGAACCCTCCCACAGCCCAGGCGGGGATAGGTCGGTTCTCTCATCCTACCCACCCAAAATGAGGACATTTTTGGGTCCTTCACCGTATGTGGATTGACCACATTCGATCTCGCCCATGGCGAGATTTTGCTCAGTCTTACTGAACTTTCTGTTCCAGCTCGGCTTTGCCGAGATGAGACTACATTCGGTCATAATACGAACTCCTTGAAATAGAATACTATTCCTGAGGCTATATGTTTATAGTTTTTTAAATGCAATTAATGCGTACCCGCCCGAAACAAGGATGTTTCGGTTCCTTCATCAGAGGTAGATTCACTACCTCAGGTCTCGGGCGAGCCGAGACTGTATTCACTCATATCTGCACCTGTCGAACTGCCATTAAAACAATAATCAACGCCAGGTAGGTAAATCAAAAGCCATGAATTTTCCGGGTTAAATGCTCTCCAAGACTCCAAACTCAATAAGTTACTAGTGCTCTGTTTTTATATGTTGTGTGGACTAATTCTGAGGTCATTTTTCTGATAGTCAAGGCGTCAAAATGTAGCCAAAGCTGGGGTGAAGGCGAGGCTTTGCAACGCAGATTCGCACAAAAAAGGACCAGCATTAACCAGAATGAATTATGAAACGGAGCACTATGTATAAAAAAGAAAGGCTTATACCTGTTACCGTATAGGCCTTCGCTTTTGAAGTGAATCTTTATAGGATGGGAAATGATATACTCCTCAGTTCAAGGTCGCCTTTTTCTTACTTCTCGATGATCCCGCAGCCAACACGCGTGCCGGCTGCCCCCGACGGTTGGGAGGTGAAATCATCCACCCCATCATGAATGATGAGTGCTTTCCCAACTATATCCTTCTGTGGATCATTGCATCCAATACACCATTCATCCGTTGAGAAGTCAACTTGACCGATCCCATTTGCGTCAACTGTGAAATTGCCAATGTCGCCTTTGTGGTACCCGTCTGAACTTCCCCATTTGCCATGGGGTTCGTTTGTTGGATTCCAGTGTCCTCCAGCTGATTTTCCATCTGCAGAGGAACAATCCCCAGTTTCATGAATGTGAATGGCATGTTCTCCTTCAGACAAACCATTTATGGTCGCCTTCAGATGTACTTGTCCGTTGGACTGGGTGAAAGTAGCCGTCCCTGAAAGATCGCTGTCGCTCTTAGGTTCCAGGGTGATGATAAGTTCTTGGTTGTTTGTAGCGCTTTCATCCGTGTTATCGGCAGTCATTTCAGTATCCATGACTTCTTCATCGGTATCCTCATTGCCATTATCGTTGTTTTGACAACTCGAAACAAATAATGCAATGGTAAATAATAAGATTAAATTGAGCGTTTTCATAGCTGAATATTTTTTGTTTACTCCAAAATTATAAATGAAAGTACGATAATTTAAATAAGTAACCAAATTATTACAATTGGCTTAACAGTTGCCTATGCTCAGAGATATGATGTTAAGTTGTATTAATAATCGTTAAGAATTAAAAAGTAGAGAACTTTTCAGTGCTCTAATTCAACGCTAAAAAATGGATGGCTTCTGCAAAAATTATCTTTAATCATTCTAAATAAGGAAGAAAAATGAAGGCAAATAATTTATTGAAAGATATTGAATACCACGATACACGGCCAGCCATCAAGGTGATGCTGAATACGGATTTTACGAAAGAAATCCGTATTTTGATGCGGGAAAACCACGAGATGAAGGAGCATAAAACCCCATTTCCCATTGTAATACAGATTATCGAAGGCCGAATTGATTTTGGGGTAAATGGGAAACGTCATGACCTTTCCAAAGGAAGTATCGTGGCTTTACCCGGCGGTGTTCCCCATGATCTTATCGCGAAAGAACAGAGTATGATTCGTCTGACTCTGAATAAGTTTGATGCTGAAGATCGGGTCAGTAAAGTCCTTGATCTCTAGGTGCGCTTTATTGATTTGACGCAATCCTTAAGAAAGATACATAGCATAAATCCTAGGTCGATTTCCATCGGTCTTTTGTATATGGCTGGAAAAGGTCCTATTTCATATGTATTCTTTGTTACCTTCGTAGATGATAAAAAACAAATCACGTGCACAGTGTGGTTCAATAGCAAGATACAATGCAGAGACTGTTCTATTCATCAAAACATTGTTGGCTCCATACGACAGCGCTAAGAATTACTTATAAATTACTGGAATACTATGATAATTGTTGGGATTTCCTTGGTAGTTACGATTCTACTTCTGTTTGTGCTCCATTATTTTTTTCCTTATTTTTTTAAAGCCTTTCGACTGACGATCCTTCGCGGACATCGGACGGCCACGATATACGACCTGCCAGATTTCAAGAGTCGGACGATTTTCGGAGGTGTAGCATTGCCCTGGCCCACTGAACCTCGGAAGGAGATGGGCCAATTGAGTAGTGACTTTGCAAAAAAGTTAGCCAATATGAAAACCTCTGCTTTTTTAGTGGCTCAGAATGGTGTGATGGTTCATGAGTCCTATTACGACGACCATTCGAAAGATACATTATCCAATTCATTTTCTATAGCCAAGACCATCGTGGCATTGCTGGCCGGGAAGGCCATTGAGGACGGGTATTTGGCAGGGCTGGATCAACGGGTGTCTACTTTTTTTCCACAATACAATTATCCACAGGCTGACCACCTGACAATTCGTGATCTGATCCGGATGAGTTCGGGCATGGATTGGAAAGAAAATTATTATTTACCCCTCAATGAAACAACGGATGCCTATTATGGGGATCGTCTATCGGAACTGATTCTGAGCCGTAAAATTCTCCAACAACCGGGTAAAGAATTTAATTACCAAAGCGGAAACACCCAACTGCTTGGGATGATTCTGGACCAGGTTCTTCCGATGTCTTTAAGTGACTATTTGTCCGAAAGGTTTTGGAAGCCGCTCGGAATGGAACAGGATGCGCACTGGACCATTGATGAAGCTTCCGATATCGAAAAGACCTATTGTTGCATCCATGCCACGGCCCGTGATTTTATGAAATTTGGGCAGCTTTTTCTTCAGGAAGGCAACTGGGCGGGAGAAAATTTGATCTCTTCAGATTTTTTGAAAGAAATGCGCACTGTCGGATTTGCTGCAAGCCCGCAATATGGAGCCGGATTGTGGTTAGACGATAGTTACAGCACACCCTTTTATCTGATGCGCGGCCACCTGGGACAATATGTGATTGTAATCCCTTCTAAAGACCTGGTTATTTGCCGGATCGGTCAAAAATATCGAAAAGACGACAATCCACCACGACTACAGTTGGAGGACATATATATGTACGTGGACGGCGCTTTAGCAATGGTGGATTAATAATGGTCAATGGTTGAGGATGTGCACGGCGGTATTGGGTCATTATACAACACAATATGCACCATTTACCTATTAAAATTAATCAATAGCACTAAAAATTAAGACTTTTTCCGTGGTCCGCCCAGGCTGTAATAATTGTTTTCTTCATCTTCTTCTCCCAGTTTTTCTTCCTCATCATCGAGTTCTGATCCAGGAACGTCCAGATCATCACCGGAGTGATCGGTGTCAAAATTCTCTGTGTTCCAGTCGTCATCTTCGGGTGTTTTGATTTGATCACGAACTTCCGGCGGAAAGTCTTCCAACGGTATAGCCCGCTCATCAGCCTCTGTATTTTCGGTGGGATCTACATCTTCATTAAGTGGCACTTCTTTTTCCTTGTTGTAGATATCCTCTTTTTTTGGATAGGGCTTGTAGTCCGGGGCGTCTGGTTTTTTCTTATCTTTATTGCTTTCCATATCTTAGTCAAAGTGTTTGTTGAACCTGATAAGGTACTGAGAATGTGTGCCAAAAAAAAGCAACGACCTGATTTTATCATATTTTTAAGGGCTGTGCTTACTTGAGATCGAATAAAGTAAAATGGAAATCGGCACCGGATAGAGGAGAGGTAAATCCATAGAGCTATCTTTGCTGTAGTAAAACGAAGGACACGATTAGAGCTTTCGCCTGAGTTCATTCAGTGGCTAAAGTCAATTTAAAGTAGTACGGGGATGTTCTCAGTGTGTCTTCAGGTAGTAAGGCCCATGAATCTTGATCCATGATGGATTTTAAGCGTGGTCTCTGCGCGACTCAACAAAAAACTTGAGATTCAGAGCCATAAAATGTTTTATATACATTTGCTTATTAAAAAATATAGTCTTACTTTTGCAGACTAATTTGTAAAAATTTAATTCGATAATATATGTTTGCGATTGTAACTATTGCCGGAAAACAGTTTAAAGTGACTGAAGGTCAGGAACTTTACGTACACCGGATTGACGCTGAAGAAGGAGATGAAATAATCCTGGATCAGGTACACCTCACTGCAGACGGTGACAATGTACAGGTGGGAGCTCCGACACTCAATCTTGGCGTAACAGCCACGGTGATAGAGCACCTGAAAGATGATAAAGTGATCGTCTTTAAGAAAAAGCGACGGAAGGGCTATCGTCGGAAAAAAGGGCATCGCCAGGCATTGACCAAATTGAAGATTGATACGATTGCGTAAAAAATAAAATTTTAGAATTATGGCACACAAGAAAGGAGTAGGTAGTACGGACAACGGAAGAGATAGTAACCCGAAAATGTTGGGTGTGAAGATGTATGGTGGTCAGGCAGCTATAGCCGGCAACATCATTGTACGTCAGCGCGGAACCAAATTCCACGCCGGTAACAATGTCGGCATGGGACGAGATCATACCTTATTCGCGTTATCAGACGGAACCATCCAGTTCAAAAAAGGACGGCTCAATCGTACTTTCGTCCACGTGGTCTGACCCATGGGATGATACTATAAGAAATAAGAAGAGCGATGATTCATTTCATGGCTCTTTTTTTTTGTGGCTGAGCAGAAGAGGATTGAGCCGAGATACATAGCGTCATTGTGTTGGAATTTACCTTTCTATGACCTTTGGACTGCGTTCAGCCCTTATTATTTTGAATAGTCGTCGGTGAGATATACGATCGTTTCATTTCTCCTACATACGAAAATATTTACCTTCGTGATCATACATTCAACAGTTCTGAAAATCAGACAGGTGTGAAATCAAAACTCTTTCTTCGCCTGAACAAAGAAATTTGGGCCCTGGCTCTCCCCAATATCATTAGCAATATCTCGGTCCCTTTGCTTAGCACGGTCGATACTGCTTTGATGGGACGGTTGTCAGCGGCTCACCTGGGAGCGGTCGGTCTAAGTTCCATGATCTTTAATTTCTTGTATTGGAATTTCGGTTTTCTACGGATGGGAACGACCGGACTCACCGCCCAATCGTACGGGGCCAAAGATTTTGAACAAATCATGTACACTTTGTGGCGCGCCTTGCTTCTTGGTTTGGCGATCGCTTTGGTATTATTTGTATTTCAAAACCCACTGTCGGATCTGGCGGTGTTGGCACTTCAGGTTCAACCCGGTCAGATTGAGATGGTCAAATCCTATTTTTTTATCCGGATCTGGGCTGCACCAGCCTATATGGCCTTACTGACCATTACAGGGTGGTTTTTCGGAATGCAAAATGCTATTTATCCGCTGATACTCACAGCTGCAGTAAATGTGATCAACATAGGACTGAGTTTTTATCTGGTCAACTATCAGGGGATGGAGATCCGTGGTGTGGCTCTGGGGACGGTAGCTGCGCAGTATTTTGGATGTGCGCTTGGAGCGGTATTGTTTTTTATAAAATACCGGGGAATTACATTTCGTATCCGGTGGAGCAGATTATTCCACATGGATACTTTCCATCGATTTCTATTGATGAATCGAGACTTATTTATTCGAACTGTGTTGCTTACGCTTGTTTTTGGATTCTTTTATAGTCAGTCTTCTACATTTGGTGTATTGTCATTGGCGGTCAGTGTGGTTTTGATGCAGTTTATCAACTGGATGTCATATGGCGTCGACGGAATGGCCTTTGCGGCGGAGAGTGTCGTCGGGAAGTATGCCGGAGCTCATGATGAGTTGGCATCGAGAAAGGCGATCCAACTTATATTTGCATGGGGATTGTTGTTTGCTGTGCTCTATGCTGCGATGTATGGGGTATTCTATCAGGGACTTTTTCGGGTATTCACGAATGAAATGGATGTCATAATGGCTGGCATGGATTACCGGTTGTGGATGATACTGATTCCTTTGCTCGGTTTTGCATCTTACATTTGGGATGGAATATTTATCGGATTGACGGCCTCCCGGTCCATGCGCAATGCGATGATCCTGCCTTGCATTGTATTTGTCGTGGGGTATTATTTATTTCAAGATACCCTGGGTTTGCATTCTTTATTTCTGGCATTGACGGTCTTCCTGTTTGCCCGGGGAGCGGTGCAGACCTGGATGTATTGGCGGAAAGGATTGGAGATGAAGTGATATTGATTTGTTTGGGTTGACAAGGTTTATAAGGTTTATCAGGTTGGTGAGCTGTTCTCAGAGGAGATGATTAATTTGGGACTCCATGATTGAATAGCCCATGTGCCGACGCAACCAGGTTTATAGTATTTGGAATTTTGATCTGAAATCGAGTCGTTTTCAAGGTTTTAATCCACCTAAATTCCGGTCTGTTTGAATGTGTTTAAGAATTAAGTTCATCAAGATGCTGGTTTACAAGGTCTTTTAATGCCTTCTGAAGTTGGTGGATAACAGGTGAGATCTGACTTTCATTGATGCTGAAATCATCGATTTTTGTTACCGGCATAATACCTTTGGTTGTACTGGTAATAAAGGCAGACCGGGCTTTCTTGACATCCTCCAGCGTTAGATCGGTGACCTCCACTTCCATGAAATCCTGAGCTAGTTCCAGGACCTTGCTTCGGGTAATTCCACCCAGTATGTCATGCTGTGGTGTTTTTAAAATACCCTTCTCGTCAATAATAAAAAAATTAGAACGCGACGATTCGGTGATATTCGCTTCGGAAAGGTACAGTACGTCCGTTGCGTCCTCATTACGTATCCGATCACGCTCCAGTAATACGGTCATATAATTGATGGATTTTATGTGTGGATGTTCGCGCGTATATTGCATTGTGATTAACTTAATGCCCCGGGTATAGTTTTCTTCGATATATGGAACCGGGCCTTGGGTGATGACCAAAAAGTTGGCAGGTCCATCAGGCAGAAAGCCAGTGTTGGTATAGCCGCCGGTAAGAAGAAGGCGGCAATAACCATCCGCTCTGTTATTTTTATCCATCAACTCATAGAGCCGGGTCATAAATGGATCGTACTCCCATTCGAACGGCAACCGCATCTGCAGTGCTGAATTCCGAAACCGGTTCCAATAATCGTTGAAAAAAACAGGGTGATTTCCTTGAATAGGGAAGAAATCAAAAACACCATAGCCCCGCAGTAGTCCCAGGTCGTTGACTTTGAGCAGGGGTTCTGATGTTTTCTTGTATTCATTGTTGAGAAGACAGTAGGTATCCATTGCAAATATTAGGTTGTTAGTGGCCAATAGCGGTGTCATCCCCCCGGCTGGAATCCGGACCGCCTTCCAATACCCCGTTTTCATGTACCATAATCGCGTCGCACAGACCGATTTTTCCCCGGTCTTGGAAGGTGTAATTCATTAGTTTGAGCTCATTCATTACGGCATCAGAAAAGGTGTTGGTCTCGTGTAAAATGATGTCGGGCATCCACTGGTGGTGAAACCGTTTGGCGTCAACCGCTTCCTGCATGGACATCCCAAAAACCGTGGCATTGAGAATGGTTTGCAAAACCGTCGTGATAATGGTAGAGCCACCGGGACTGCCTACGACCATAAATAGGTCTCCATTTTTTTCCAGGATGGTCGGTGTCATGCTGCTCAGCATTCTTTTTTCAGGCCGGATGCTGTTAGCTTCATTCCCGAGTAACCCAAACTGATTAGGGACACCGGGCTTGGCCGAGAAATCATCCATTTCGTTATTGAGAAAAAATCCAGCCCCGTCCACCCATACTTTTGAGCCGAAATATGAATTTACTGTGGTCGTAATGCCTACCGCATTGCCTGCTTTATCCACGATGGAAAAATGCGTTGTCTGTACTGATTCTACAACCTCCACGTTTCCTTCTTTGATGTCCGAAGAGGGCGTGACGACCTCTTTATCAATTCCAGCCATTCGTTCGTCGATATAGGCATCGCTGATCAGGTAATCCACCGGTACCGGAGCAAAGTCAGGATCACCCATGTACGTCGCCCGATCTGCATAGGCACGCTTTTCTACCTCCACCAGAAGATGGGTGTAGGGTGCCGAGTTGTGTTCGTATCGATTCAGCTTAAATTGCTCCAGGCCTTTGAGCATTTGAATTAAGGCAACGCCCCCACTACTGGGAGGTCCCATGGTAATCACTGAATAGTCGTGAAATGTTCCTTTGAGTGGAAGTCGCCATTTGGCTTGGTATCTTTTCAGATCCTCATAATCAATGAGACCACCCCCTGATTCCATTTCCTGGGTGATGAGCTGCGCCGTTCTGCCGGCATAAAAACCCTCAGGTCCCTGATCCCGGATTCTTTCGAGGGTAGCGGCCAAATCAGGCAATTGCAATCGATCGCCGGCATTCCAGCCCTCTTTTTTAGTGAGCGGAATATCATGGTGGTTGATGTCCAAAAACCTTTCCTGATAACGATTGAATACCTGGGCCTGATCTGCGGTGATCTCAAACCCTTCTGTTGCTAAATCTATGGCTGGTTGGATGACCTGTTGCCAGGGAAGCACACCTTTCCATCGGTGTAGTTCATACATCCCCTGGACCGAACCTGGGACACCTGAAGCCAGATGACCTCGAAGACTCAGACCGGGAATCACATTTTGATCCGCATCCAAATACATATCCCGCGACGCGTGTCGCGATGCTTTTTCCCGAAAATCCAGCGTTCTGCTTTCTCCATCGTGCCAGCGAACCACTGCAAATCCACCTCCACCTATATTTCCGGCCCGGGGATAGGTGACAGCCAAGGCAAACTGAACAGCTACGGCAGCATCGACGGCGTTCCCTCCCTGAGCAAGAATGTGGCTGCCTACTTTCGTCGCATCGGGCGAGGCTGTTACCACCATATCTTCGGTAGAAGTCGGTCCCGTAGGAAGCTGCGTGGTTTTTATCGTACTACAACCGGATACCAACAAGATAAAAAGACCGAGTAGAGCGGAGAATAACAGTCTAAATAGAATAAAAGATGATCGTGAAAGCATAGTAATGTTTTATTTATCTGATCGTAAAGTTATAGGTTTCAGGCAAGATAATATCTATATAACGCAAATTATTCACGGCCCATTTTTATTCTGCTGATCACGACACAAAACCGAGTGTAATGAGTCAAACCTAGAAATCAATGCTGCTACGTGGAATGCGGTGCTTATCCCGCCAGAGTAAAACGGCACCCACTGTTGGGCTATGTCATATGCCCAATTTTGGAATTTAAGCAATTCATGAACTGCCTAGTATGTATCATACCAGATTGACGTGGTGAATAAAGCGGGATAGGATTGAAAAAAAAACCGGGTGGGTCCTAGCAAGGTTTTTGGGACAGCCTCTCCCCAGCCCGGTTTGACATAATTCTTAGCTAAATTATATTAATTCATAATATAACAAAAACTAAGCCAACCTTGGTTGTGTTGAAAAATATTTGAAAATATGTTAATGTTTAGGCGCTGAGAATCTATACGAAATCTGAGTCTTTCCATTCATTTTTCAATGTTTTGAAATCTTCAAGATCCAACGTATCGTCGGTCCATTCCTCCTCACTTTTTCTTGATTCATACGGAATGTCGTCATCGGAGAAAGCGGCTTCATCGTTTTGAAAAGTGTCGATATATTTATGAATAATGGAGATCGTCATGGGAATGGCCACGATGAAAAATACAAAAGAAGGCACCCCCACCCGTAAAAATAAAAATCCAAAAAATAAAAGCATCAGTACATACGAAACCAAACTTTTTTTGAAAGCTCGTTTTGTCCGCTCTTTTCTTCGGTGTTGGTGTCTGTCTTTATTCATTTTTTTTGATCGCTTAAAAATTAGAACGAATCACTAATCATTATCGTTCGTTTTTTGGAGTGAATTATGGAGAAAGTGACCAGTTACTGCCCCTAAGCCACCAATAAAACCACCTAGAATTCCTGAAAATACAACGAGCGTCGGTCCATTTGCCAGTCCAAATATTTTAGCGAGTCGTGTAGATAAGATACTGTTGTTTCCACCATCAATAATGAGAGCAGCCGTCAACCAAACCAAAAAAATACTGATGAAACCAAGCGTGAGATCTACTAAAAGTTTTTTGTGAGGAACAAACAAAATTAGGATAAATGGGAGCAGATAGGAAAATCGCCAGTCAACATTGAACGCAAATAACCAGCTCCCACAAATTAATAAGACGAGTTTTAATAGATTATTCATTGGGGTAGTAGATAGATGGAGTAATGAATGGATTGTTTGATCTTAGTCGGTGTTGGTGCTAAAGAAACCTCATAGTATTTGCCCGAAAGCCAATCATCCAAAAAATTATCATAGTATGGCGAGCCGGGGTTGCCCGATTGTCCGCCGGGATAAATCACGTGCCCGGTGACGCTGTCTTTACCCAATTCTACGATCATACGCCAACTCGGTCCATTGGTCCGCGTAATGGCATTAATGGTATTACCATTTCCGCCGGTATAAAGATTTTGTCTGGAGAATTCTGGTATGCCCAGTAGATGATCGATGGAAAGACTGGCGTAGCGTCCCCAATGGCGTTCGGTGGGTGAAAATCCAGTATAAATTCGATGTGCAACATCCCAGGAAGCCTGGACTATTTCACGTGCTGATTCCCGGGACTCGGGTGTGCTCAATCTGTCGAAAATGGGATCGTAGGGGTTTTGAAGCAATTCTAGTAAACGCCATGTATTTGGTGTCAACATGGAGATCGAATCGATGGACGAGATTTCATCGAAGGTTAATTTTTTACATTGTTCGATCCATAGTTCTGTGATTGTCGGTAGGGGTGAGTCCGGGTCATAATAGTAGTCCCAGTTGCGAAGACTATCGATCAGTGGTTTTTCAGAGGTAGTTACGGATAGATGGTCGATTAACACAGGTAGGACTTCTGCAGCTTTTAAGTTGAAGTTACTCTGTTGGATCGCTTTCATCTTTTCTACGGTTAATGAGTGATCAGAACGCAAAAAATAATCAATCGCCCGTCCTCGGTATTGATCGAACCGGCCAGAATAATAATAGGGGTATTCGGGATAGGTTGACCATTCATTCGCAGACAGGACGTAACCACGCTCCGGATTGATCATCCGGGGAAGGTCATCCATGGGTATGATGCCCTGCCAATCGTTAGAGGTTAGACTTCCATCCAGAACAAATCGTCCCTGGCCCGGGCGTTTGACGGGGAATTTGCCCTGGACAGTGATGGCGATGGAGTCCTGCGTAGATGCAAAAATAATATTTTGTGCAGGGGCATAAAAGCTTTCCAATGCTGCCTGATAATCAAATAAATCTTTGCTTCTCATCAACCCGTAAAGCGTGCGCATATCGCATTTGTCATGGGGCAATGCACTCATCCATTTGACTGCAATATCCTGCCGGGCTTGCGTGGAATTGTCAAATAATACAGGTCCCCAGTAGGTGTCATACACTTCCTCCGTATGAGGAGGCTCTCCTTTGATTTTGATAATTTCCTTTCGCAGCCTGGCTTTTTTTTCTTTGCCATCGAGAAGGTAGGTTCCCTGGTTTTTATCTTTCCATTTTATTTTATAAGTATCCAGTACGTCAATAGGGGCATTGGTCAGGCCCCAGGCAATGTGTTTGTTAAAGCCAATTACGATGGAAGGCATTCCAGGCACAGAGACACCGTGGGTTGTAAATTCCGGGGTATGCATTTGCAGTTCGTACCATATGCTGGGCAGGCTAAGACGAAGGTGCGGATCATTGGCCAGAATTGGAAAAGAATCTTTGGTTAGGGCTGCACGTACTGCCCAGTTGTTGCTCCCGATCCCAGGACCAGGGTCTGGTGGCAATTGATCCTTCAGATAGTTGAACCCCTGATAGCTTTGTGGATCAAGCGTCTGAACCGAATCCGGATAGGTCTCTTTTTCAATATCCACAGGTAGCAGGGAATCCGGAAACAAGGGGAAAAGTTTTTCATACATTTTTGGACCGATATCCCACATGGTATTGGTTTGGGGATAATCCTGAAGATTGAGATTGAGCGTAGCAGCTAAGGACAGTGTAATAGCAATGGTTTTTTGAATGGTCCATTTTTCCGGTTGAGCACCCAATAGCTTATACTCTACCGGGTAATTTTTCGGCGGAAGTGTTTTTAAGTAGTGATTGACACCATTTACATAAGCTTCAGCCAGTGCCATCATGTCGGGATGTCGTTGCCAACTTTGATATTTATTTTCGATCGCCTGAGGAAAATTGATGCGTCGAGCAAAGATGTCCCGATTCAAAGTTTCTTCTCCCAATAATTCCGACAATCTGCCAGAAATAGCTCGGGCTGTAATATCCATCTGGAATAATCGGTTTTTGGCATGAAGAAACCCTTGCGCATAGAAAGCTTCTGCACTTGATTGTGCAAAAATATGGGGGATCATTCTTTTATCAAATTCGATCTGTATGCTATCGACAAGATCGGAACTGTAATAGTTTTCGTGACTGCCCGCTTTGCCTGATTCTGCTTGATTCCAAAATCCAGTAAAAGGATTTAAGAAATGGCCCAGAGCCGGAATCGTTCGTCCACCGATGCTGACCGGGCGGGACAGCGTAATCAATAAAGCGATGCTCAGTGCCATACAGATGACAAACATCCAAGTGTTTTTCATGAAGTCAAGGTTGTATATATAGGAATGCCGTTGACTGGGCGGCTGTAAGATAGTGAGATCCTGTTATTTTCCAAAATAAAGAAAGCCCCCTAAATAGGGAAAATTGTTTTGGAGATGGGTGTAGTAGCAGTTAAAATTCGTGTATGGGGAATTTATTTAGTGAAAAACAGTTCGTTTTCAGAAGACAACTCCTCATTGAATGCATAGCCATCCAGGTCAAACCCTTTCAGGTCTTCTTTTTCCTCGATTTGATTCCGGAGAATGTATCTGGCCATCGTCCCCCGTGCCTTTTTGGCATTAAATGAAATAAACGTCCACTTTTCGTTTCGCCATTCCCGAAAATGAACGTCAATGACCTCCCCCTTTACCTTCTTGAGGTTAAGAGCTTTGGAATACTCCTTGGAAGCCAGGTTCACCAGGTAGGGCGAACCGACACTCTCCATGCTGGCATTAATTTGTTGAGTTAGACTGTCACCCCAAAATTCATAAAGATTTTTATTCCGGTCCACCGGAAGTGGGGTACCCATTTCGAGTCGGTAAGGCTGTACCAGTGTGCTGGGTTTTAGCAAACCATACAGACCGGATAATATATATAATCTGGGTTCAGCGTATTCCAGATCTTTTGCGGTAAACGATTCTGCTTGAAGACCCTGGAACACATCCCCTTTGAAGGTGAAAATGGCTGGTTCACTGTTATTGCCCTTGAAGTCATCTTCGAATGCTTTGTATCGGTTGTAGTTGAGTTCTGTGAGGTTGTCGGAGATGCTCATCAGGTTCTTGACTTCGGATTTGGTCAATCGTTGGAGTTTCCGCATCAATTGACCGGTCTTTTCCTGAAACAAGGGTGGGGACGGATTGGGGTGTTCGATTTTTTCGTCGCGTAGTGTTTTGGAGGGGGAAAGGATAATTATCATAGTAAAAGTTCAGTATTATATGCTCGGTTTTCGTTGGTGTTTTCAATGATGGAACGTCGGTCCCAGAAAAAGATCTATTGGGAAGACGGTAATTTAATATTAGTGTTTTTTAGGAAGGGGTGGAACGCTCTTCCGATCCTTCGTAGGTATAATAAAAAAAGCCCATGAAATGTTTCAAGGGCTTTTTAGTTTTTTTAAGGCGTACTTTTAGAATGCAGCCTGATCCTGCGCGGGAACACTTTTGTCCTCAGCTTTATATACTTTACCTTTTATTGTAAGGACGATTTTTTCATCTTTTGTAGTCATCAGCGTTACTGTTTTTCCAAAAGGTCCCACACGTTGGGTGTCATACCGTACCTTTACTTCACTTTTTTGGCCAGGCATGATGGGTTCCTTCGGATATTCTGGAACGGTGCATCCACATGATCCTTTCGCGCTTTTTATTGCAACCGGTTCGTCGCTTGCATTTTCAAAAACAAAAGAACGGTAGGGATCAGATCCTTTCTCGATCGTGCCGTAATCTACGGTCGTTTTCTCAAATTTCAAACTTGTTTTTTGTTCGTCTGGGGTGGATTTGTTTTGCGCCAAGCCGAACGATAAACAACCGACTGCCAAGAGCAATGTAAGCACAATATGTTTCATTGTAAATGATTTAATTATATGAATAAGCAATAGCTAATATACGGCCTTTCGACTTACTTAGGAAAACAATCTTTCCCTAAATAAAAGTTAAACCGGCCTGTGGCTGATTTACTTGCACTTAAGAGTTGGTAATCAGTTGATTACGGATTTTTAAGAGGCGGTTTTTTGGGGAGGTATCCATTTGATTAATTTTGAAAAGTACTATATTTACCGTATTTTGAGGCATAATCAACAATAACATATGGAGAATCTGATCACAGATGCGGGAGTAGATCAATTTATTTCCGGACATGAGCCCTACATCCGAGAGGTTTTGCATGATTTTTGGATTTGTTGTGTGAGTAGAGAAGCTTCTATTATGGTCCGGAGAGAAGTTTTGACCGGAAAAGCCAAATTTGGAATCGGAGGAAGTGGCAAGGAGGTTGCCCAGGTGGCGATGGCTCGATCATTCAAAAAGGGTGATTTCCGGACGGGGTATTATCGTGATCAGACCTTTATGTTTGCCATTGGAGCTGCAGATTTAGAGAGTTATTTTGCGCAAGTGTATGCAGATAGTGATCATGATCGCTTTTCAGGCGGACGTCAGATGGCCAGTCATTTTGCGAGTCCGCTGATCGATGATAAAGGTGAATTTACGAATCACAAAGAAACTTTTAATGTGACTGCTGATATTTCTTCTACGGCTGGGCAAGTGGCACGCGGAATCGGGGTGGCGTTGGCTTCACAAAAATTCAGGGAAGTTCCCGAACTGGCAGATCATCCCCTTAATGATCAGGGAGAAGGCATTTCTTTTTTTACAATTGGAGACGGAAGCACCTCGGAAGGCCCTTTTTGGGAAATGATGAATGCCGCTGCCGTTATGAAGGTGCCTATGGCGGTTAATGTATGGGATGACGGGTATGCCATTTCGGTTCCTAAAAAATATCAGACCGTTAAAGAGAGTATTTCCAGAGCTTTGGAAGGGTTTTTGATTGATGAAAACAAAAACGGCATCCGGATATACACAGCCAAGGCATGGGATTATCCGGGATTGGTGGAAATGTATGAACGGGCAGTGAGCAAAATTCGGGAAGAACATATTCCCGCCCTTATTCATGTGATGGATATGACGCAGCCTTTGGGGCATAGTACATCGGGGTCCCATGAACGATATAAATCAGCAGAGCGATTGGATTGGGAGCGTCAAAATGATTGCATCCTGAAATTTGGCGAATGGATCATTGAAAATGAATTGGCTTCGCAGGACGAACTCGATAAACTCAAAGAGGAAGCTACGAAAGTGGTGAAAAAAGCAAAAAATGCAGCCTGGGAAAAAATGACCTCCCGAAACAGACGGGATAAAGAATCATTTACAGAGGTAGTGCGAGAAATTTATCGAAGCAACGGAGAACCTGAATCCATCAAAGAAAAATACGATAAACTGGGACAAATTCAATTCCCAAAATTATCACACATCATATCTGTCGGCCGGAAAATAAGTCATGATCTGGCTTTAAAGAATATTAACCACTCCAAATTGACGCAGTGGCTCCAAGATAAAATGGCTGTGCTTGATGAACAGATTTCTTCTAATTTGTATTCGGACACGGCACATTCACCACTTAAGATCCCCGAGGTGAAACCGACGTTTACAGAGAACAGTCCAGTCCTCAATGGGTATGAAATCCTGAACCAATTTTTTGAATTGTCTTTTGAGCGGTATCCTGAATTATTTGCTTTCGGAGAAGATATTGGAAAATTGGGTGATGTCAATCAAGGATTTGCCGGGTTGCAGAAAAAATTTGGAGAACATCGAATATTTGACACCGGGATCCGGGAATGGACGATTGTTGGTCAGGCGATTGGGATGGGGATGCGAGGGCTCAAAACCATCGCTGAGATCCAATATCTGGATTACGTTATCTATGCCCTCGCCCCGTTGTCCGATGACCTCGCCACATTGCGTTACCGGACGGACGGCATGCAAATGAGTGCACCCATTATCCGCACCCGGGGGCATCGCCTGGAAGGCATTTGGCACTCCGGATCTCCCATGGGCATGTTGCTGAATTCGCTGAAAGGCATGCATCTTTGCGTACCTCGTAATATGGTTCAGGCAGCCGGAATGTACAATACCTTGCTTCAGTCCGATGATCCTGCTATCGTTATTGAGGTGCTCAATGGGTACCGGATCAAAGAACGCCGACCGGACAATCTGGGTGAATTTACGGTGCCACTGGGACAGGCTGAAACGATACGCGAAGGGACGGACCTTACCGTCGTTTCGTATGGTGCTACACTGTGGATCGCAATGAAAGCAGCGGAATATCTGGAAAATTACGGCATCTCCATCGAAGTCATTGACGTCCAAACCCTGATGCCTTTTGACACCGAGGGCCTGATCGGACAGTCAGTAAAGAAAACCAATCGGGTGCTTTTCGTCGATGAGGATGTCCCGGGAGGTGGAACAGCCTATATGCTGGAACGCACCCTATCTGAACAAAACATATTTGAATACCTTGAAATCCCGCCTCGGACGTTTTCCAGCCGGGAGCATCGGCCGGCGTATGGCGATGACGGCGATTATACCACCAAGCCCAATTCAGAGGATGTTGTTATGGAAGTGCTTAACATGTTGCATCAGGTGAATCCGGAGAAGTATCCGGTGGTGATTTAGGTGTTAGGTCGCTGCGCTGTTAGGTGTTGGGTCGCTGCGCTGTTAGATGTTGGGTCGCTACATTTATAGGGGGTAGGGCGGCTCCCTACTTCGTGAGGGGAGGTAAACTTTCCTGTGGTGATTGGTGGAAGGAACTTGAAGCGGGGGAGCAACTTGCAAGAGGGGAACAGGAATTTTTTCATCAAGTTGCCTGCTACGCAGATCCCGTTTTTCATATTTGGTAGTCCATAAATCTTTTATACCCTTTTAATCTTTCTCTGTGAATAGCTTACTTTATCTACTAATCATCCTGTCTCCATTTCTGGTTTGTGCGCAACATACTGAACAGGTAGTCCCTCTTTACAGCTATTTTTTTAGCTACGAGATCCAGGAAGGCCTTCGATCAGGAGATATGAATGTGGGAAAAGGCGCACAGAACTTTTCCTATATTGGCGAATATCAAAAGGCATTATCTGTTCCCAAAGGAATAAAATTACGATGGGGTCTTGATTCATTTTCACAGGAAGACCCCTGAATTCGCCTCTTGTGGGAACTTATATCAAAGAACCACAAATGTCAAATTTAATCATAGATGCTATCAATATTGGATTTGAAGTATTTCCATATGATAGGTTTGGGGAAAATCGGGAAAAATATCAGGCCAACATACCAGATCGGCTTGTGAAGTTTCCTGGTAATAAGATAATTGATTTTGAAGTAACAGGTGAGAATTTTCCTTATCTAGTCAAAGCTTATCGATCAGCATTAGGCGAAGAGTCGGTCCCCATTGATATTATCGAAAAAGAGTACGATCGTGACAATACAGTTTTAATACTACCTTCCGGAGATTATATAGTGGAGATTATAGATAGAGACCGGACGGTGACTCCACTATGATTTTACGTGTATTGTCGTCAATTCACCCGCAAAAGTCAATCGTCACCCAAAATTGGGCTATGTAATTTGCCCAATTTTGGAATTTAATTGATGCACTGGAAATTATGCAACATACTAGATTGAAGTGGTGTATAAAGCGGGATTAAAAATGATAATCGTGGTAAATACCTCGAAAAAGGCATGCATGGTTTGTGATTTATAAGGATAGTTCCTGAATCAAATTTTTTACAAATGCAATCCCGAGTTGTAATTGTTCTTTCTCCAAAAACTCATTCGCCCGGTGTGCCTGGGCAATGCTCCCCGGACCACAGATGATGCTCTCATAGCCGGCTTCGGAGAATTGTCCGGCTTCCGCAGCATAGGATACGGTCTCCCACCTGTGGTTGCCAGTCAGTTTCTGCACTAATTTTAATATGTCACTATCAGCACTGGTGTCCAGGGGAGGAACTGGGTAATGTCCCATCGTCGTCGTGATCTTAAAGTCCGGAAAAATCGATTTTAATTTTTCTTCCCGTTCAGCGCAGTACTGATGAAATTCATCCAGGATTTGATCTACTGTATTTCCTGGGATGACCCGCATATCCCATTCAAATGTGGCCTGATCTGCAATCACGTTGGGGGCGATCCCGCCAGTTACCGACCCGACATGCATGGAAGAATGCGGTGGATCGAAGCGGTCGTCTAAATGTCCCTTCTGAATAAGCTCATTCATCTTTTCTTCAATCCATACAATCAGTCGGGCCGCTTCATGAACAGCACTGACTTCTTGCCGGATCCGGCTGCTGTGGCCGGCTGAACCATTGACGGTGGTTTCAAGAACACATATGCCTTTCTGGCCGATTACGGGTTGCATCATGGTAGGCTCTCCGATAATGGCATACTTCGGTTTTTCAGCATAAGTGGTTCCTATATCATCGATTAATGCCGGAGCACCCTGACAACCAACCTCTTCATCATAAGAAAAGGCCAGGTATATAGGTTTTTTCAAATTGGCTTCCATCATTTCAGGTATGAGATGCAGACAGCATGCTAAAAAACCCTTCATGTCACATGTGCCGCGGCCATAAAGTTTTCCTTTCCCGTCGTCCACTACTTCAAATGGGTTGGTATCCCAGTCCTGACCTTCCACCGGTACGACATCCATATGACCCGAAAGAATAATCCCACCATCCACAGGCGGTCCGATGCGGGCATGAATTCCTATTTTGGTGTGATCATCATTCGTCATGGTATGAGACACCACACCCAAGTCGTTCATATAACCTCTGATCCATTGTGCGATGGGGAGGTTGCTTTCACCTCCCAAAACGGGAAATGAAACCAATTTCCTGAGAATGGCCTCTGCTGAAAGTGTCGATTCTGTCATCATAAAGTTTTATATTATCAAAGACTGAGTGAACGAAGGTAAAAGTAATTGCGGATATTTTGTAAATTAAGCATGAGAAAGGCGGAGGCAAAATCAGAGCTGTGCGATATGAATGAGGAACAAGTCACAATCGGGTTGAAATGCTGCAAAAATAAGTTTTCCTTCACCTGCACAGCCTTGGATGATTTATCAAAACAATATAAATACGCATGGAAGAAACCATTCAAGAATTAGCATCTTATGATCAGCAGTGGCTGATCCTACTGGACATCCTGATTGCTATGGTATTGGGGGGATTGATTGGAATAGAAAGGGAATTGAAGGGTAAACCGGCCGGATTTCGTACGAATATGATTATAGCCGGCGCTGCGACATTGTTTATAGAAGTAGGACGTATTGGTGTCCTTTATTTTGGGATGGCACTCGATGCAGAACTGATTCGGGCTGATCCTGTGCGAATACTTCATGCCGTCATTGTCGGAGTTGGATTCATCGGGGCTGGTACGATTATTAAAAGTGAGCGGGGCGAGGAGGTTCATTATTTGACGACAGCAGCTACGATTTGGATGTCTGCTGCGATCGGTATTGCCGTTGCTCTTCATCTGTATGTATTGGCTCTTTCAGTGACCGTGGTCTTATTAATTATCAATTCATTGTTTCATCGATTTGAAAATTGGGTGCTTCGAAAGAATGGGAAGGAAACGGATAATTAATCATTTCTTTGGAAGTGGCGCGGAGTGGGTATGCGCTACTCCTCATTTTGTCGGATCTGAACCCTTGGTGGAAATACCTGTCCGGACAGGCCGCAGCTATGGTGGGACTGCAAAACAGCCAAAATAAAAGTTGACTTGCCTCGGTTTTATATATTACGTTTAAAATTAATGTATTATATTTGTCAAACGGAGGGGCTTTAACCCCGAGGTTAACATCTAATCAATAACATCCAATTGCCATGGCAGGAAATTTTAAAAAATCCAAGTATCGTCCAAAACCGAATTATTGGTTGTCCAATGTATCGGTGACCTTGTTGCTCTTTCTGGCGGGGCTGTTGGGGCTTTCGTGGTTGCATTCCAATGAGTTGATCAATTACTTGAAAGAAAATGTCAATCTTACGGTAGAGCTCCACCGCGATATTAAAAATGCTGAGTTGAAAAAAGTAACTTCTTCGATCAAGGAACTGGATGGAGTGAAAGCAGGCAGTGTTCAGTTGATCAGTAAAGAAGAAGGATTTCAGAATCTTAAATCTGAATTTGGCGAAGATTTTCTTGATGATGATTTTCCGAATCCATTGCAGGATATGATCGTTCTTAATCTCAATGCAGTGGATGTGGAGAAGAAAAAAGTAGATGCGCTTAAATCTTCCATTCGTGCGCTCAGCCCCGGGGTGAGTCAGGTTTATTTTCAGGATGAACTTTTTGATACCGCGATTCGAAACATGAATTTGGTGAACTGGGGGATGACGGTCATTGGTTTTCTGATCTTGCTCATTGCTGTTTTTCTGATACACAATACGATTAAATTATCTTTGTACTCAAATCGTTTTGTGGTCAAAACGATGGAGCTGGTCGGCGCACGATGGGGATTTATCATCCGACCTTTTCTCTCAAAGAGTCTGGTCTATGGTTTGATTTGTGGAATCATCGCTATCCTGGCACTGGCCGGCTTGGGGTATTATATTTACTATGTGTATCCTTCCATTCTGACGATATTCAATCCGCAAAGTACGATGTTGATTATGGCGGGCGTTCTTATTCTGGGATTGTTGATACAGGCGGTAAGTACCGTTTTTGTAGTAAATAAATACTTGCGGAAGAACATGAGTGATTTGTTTTAGGATTTTCCGTTTATAATCCTACCTTTACAGAAATAAAACTTCGAATATGGCCGCGCAACGTAAGAAAAAAGTAATTAAAAGCACGGCGCCCCGGAAGCGAAAAGCTCCGGTCCGGCGAAAAGAATCTGTCACCAAGTCCAATGCGTTTACGCATTACAGCGATTTTCTTTTTTCCAACGAAAACTACATGTTCGTCGGTGGTGGTTTCCTTTTGATTGTGGTGGGCATGTTTTTGATGAGCGGAGGCCATATGCCCGATGATGAAACCTGGGATCCGAATATCATTTATTCATTTCGTCGAGTTACCCTGGCTCCGATTGTTATCCTTATCGGACTGGCTTTGCCTATTCTAGGTATTTTCAGGAAGTAAATTGTGATAGCAGATTTAATTTGCTTGGTCATGAACGAAATTCTGCAAAAAATCATCCTTGGTATTATTCAAGGATTGACAGAGTTTTTGCCTGTAAGTAGTAGCGGTCATCTGGAGATTGCAAAGGCATTGATCGGAGCAGATCAGCTAAGGGAAGACAGTCTGATGACTACCATCGTACTTCACTTTGGTACCGCTTTGGCGACCATAGTGGTTTTTTGGAAAGATATTCGTCAACTTTTGGTTGATATATTTCTGCGAAGAACATCTGAAAGTATTCGTTTCGCTGTAGCTATTTTGGTCAGTATGATTCCTGCCGTCGTTGTCGGACTTGCTTTTGAAAATCAAATCAATGGAATGTTCTCAGGTCAACTGTTGTTGGTCGGATTTTGTTTGCTGGTTACGGGCGGACTGCTACTTTTGGCAGACCGGGCCACGACGACCCATAAAAAGGTAACTCTGTTCAATGGGTTCTTGATTGGCATTGCTCAGATGGTTGCCATATTACCCGGGATATCCCGATCCGGCTCGACCATATCAGCCAGTGTATTACTCGGCATCGATCGGGAGAAAGCAGCCCGATTTTCATTTTTAATGGTTATTCCATTGATTTTTGGCAAAATCGCGCAGGACTTTTTATTCAATGATGTAGTCATTCAGGAAGGGGCATCCATCCCCTTGTTGATCGGTTTCGCTACGTCATTTGTGGTTGGAATATGGGCATGTCGATGGATGATCCGAATGGTCAAACAAAGCAAGCTCTATTACTTTACAATATATTGTGTAGTGGCCGGTATTTTTGCGATTTCTTTACATTACTTGTTATGAATCAACAACTAAAGAATCTGACGATGCTCCACCTGCGGGAAGGAATGGTTTTTTTGGTAGATAAACCGAAGAACTGGACCTCCTTTGATGTGGTTGCTAAGCTCCGGGGGACGATCAAAAATAAACTGGATGTGCGCAAGCACAAAGTAGGGCATGCGGGTACACTTGATCCCCTGGCTACCGGCTTACTGATTATCTGTACCGGACGATTGACAAAAACGATCGAATCGTACCAAAATCTTTCCAAAGAATATACGGGAGTAATAACGTTGGGTGCTACGACCCCGAGTTTTGATCTTGAAACACCATTTGATGCGCACTTTCCCATCGATCATATTACCGAAGAAGAAATGGAACGCGCCCGTGAATCATTGACCGGCATCATCATGCAAAATGTGCCGGTGTATTCAGCCATAAAAGTGGATGGGCAGCGGAGTTATCATCGGGCACGAAGAGGGGAAGCTGTTCGCATAAAATCCAGGGAAGTTCAGGTGCATGATTTTGAACTAGACTATGTAGACTTTCCAAATTTGAATTTTCGGACAACCGTTTCCAAAGGAACGTATATTCGGGCAATTGCGGACGACTTTGGACGTTTAGTTCACAGTGGAGGACATCTGGCTGAATTGCGGCGGACTAAGATTGGTTCCTACCACGTCGATGATGCCTGGACAATAGATGCACTGATCGAGGCGATCAATGCACTGGAAGAGACAAAACTGCACGGATAATTATGGGGATTACGGTTGAGAACCTGACAAAACGGTATGGCCCTCAGTTGGCGGTGAATCAGCTGAGTTTTACTGCAAGCCAGGGAGGTGTTTTGGGGTTTCTGGGACCAAACGGTGCCGGAAAGACGACTTCCCTTCGAATGATTGCCGGGTTGCTGCGGCCGGACCAAGGCAAAGTATATTATGGTGACCTGGATATATGGGCGCACCCCGCAGAAGCTCGTCGGTCCATCGGTTACTTGCCTGAAACGAACCCGCTTTATCCGGATCTGTACGTTTATGAAATATTATCTTTCTATGCAAAGATTCACAACGTGTCCGGAAGCCGCGTCGATGCAGTGATTGAACAAGTAGGTTTGGGGCAGGAGTCCAACAAAAAAATTAAACAACTCTCAAAAGGATTTAGACAACGTGTAGGATTGGGGATTGCCATTCTGCACGATCCGAAAATTCTTATTCTGGATGAACCCATTTCGGGGCTTGATCCCAACCAATTGTCCGGAATCAGACAATTAATTCGTGAACTGGCCAGGGAAAAAACCATACTTTTCAGTTCTCATATCCTTTCTGAAGTGGAACAGGTTTGTGACCGGGTATTAATCATCTACAAGGGGGAGCTCAGAGTGATAGATAGTCTCGAAAGACTTCAAGCCGAGCAGGATGGCCGACAGGTTATCGTGGCAGAGGTTGATTCTGAGGTGCCAGCGGAGTCCTTATCGGCTATATCGACCATGGACTATTGTGAAAAACTAGCACCAGGAAAGCTTCGATTGGTCGCTCATCCAGGTGCAGATATGCGAAAAGATCTGTATCAATGGTCCGTGCAAGCTGGCGTAGTATTATTGGAAAGCCGGGTGGAACAAACCAGTGTGGCATCACTCTTTGAAAAACTCACCAAATGAACTCGATATTACCAATCATCGGCAAAGACTTAGGTCGTTTTTTTAGTCACATGGGGTCGGTCGTATCGTTGATTGTGTTTTATATCATCTTAGGTTTGTTGCTTTGGTTTTTGCCGGATTACGGAATACTGGATGGGTATTATGCCAGTATGGATTTGTTCTTTTCCTATGTACCGATTCTATTGATTTTTCTTATCCCAGCTTTGAATATGGATGTACTTTCTGCGGAGATAGCAGGGGGCACACTTGATTTGCTTCTCATCCGACCTGTAACGACGATTCAGCTTATTTTAGCGAAATACCTTAGTGGACTAGTGATTGTATGCATCGGGATGATTCCCTCACTGCTTTACGTAGTGACGGTTTATTACCTGGCTCAACCCGTCGGCAATATCGACCTGGGAGCTGTGACAGGCAGTTACCTTGGACTATTTTTACTGATTATGGTTTTTACAGCGATCAGCCTTTTTGCGTCATCCATCGTCTCGGTGCCATTGTCTGCACTGATGGTTGGTATGTTTTTATGCGCTTTTTGGTATTGGGCTTTTTATTTGCTCAGCAGTTTACCCGTATTTTATGGACAATGGGATTACTGGGTGCAATATCTGGGACTTGATTTTCATTATGAAGAGATGGGAAAAGGATTGATTCCATTGGCATCTATTGTTTATGTTTTGTCGCTGGTATATGTATTTCTTCACTTCACCTGGTGGCGTATTCAAAATATCAGAAACCGATGAATCACATAACTACGCACATATGGGGTTTCATTTTGTTCGGCGCTGGATTGATAGCCGTCAATGTCCTGGCGGTGCAATGGAATGTCAAATGGGATTTTACAGATGACCAGCGATTTACACTGGCTCCCACGACCTATGAGGTGGTGGATGCTATTTCCGAACCGGTGACCGTTACGGTGTATCTTACCGGTGACTTTCCGGCGATATTTACCAGGCTGGAAAAGAGTACTCAAAGTTTACTGACCCAATTCACACGGAAAAATGCGAACATTATGATTCGCTATGATAATCCTTCTGTAGGAAGTGTGGAAGAGGTCAATCGCAGACGGGAGGAATTTTCAAAAAACGGATTGGCACCTGTCCGCTTATCGATTCAGGACAAGTCCACAGAAAAATTGATCTATCCATATGCCTTAATCCAGTTTGGGATGAAAAAAGTCTATGTGAACCTTTTAGAAGCGGAACGGGCCGGAATCCCAAATGATCAAACCATTGCTCAGTCTGCAGCTATGCTGGAATACAAGTTTACCAGTGCTCTAATGAGATTGTTTCAAGAACGAAAGAAAAATGTGGTGTTTACCGAAGGGCATGGAGAATTGACTCCGGCCGAAACGGCTGACTGGGAACGTAGTTTACGAGCTTATTTTAACACCACCCGGGCCAATCTGGATTCCTTAGTGGCTATACCTGGTGAAATTGACGTGTTGGTCATTGCAAAGCCGACAGACCCGTTTTCAGAGAAAGATAAATTCAAGATTGACCAATATCTTATGCAAGGCGGGCGGCTCATGTTTTTGATGGATAAAATGCGGGTGAATGAAGACAGCTTGCGGTTTAACGGGACCTATGTCAGCACAAACTATCCACTTAACCTGGATGATCTATTGTTCAAGTATGGCGTTCGTATTCAATCCAATCTGGTATTGAGCCTGGAACATACCCGTAGACCAATGATAGTTGGCCAGGTGGGTGGGGAAAACCAATATGAGCTCTTCCCGTGGTATTACTACCTAGCGGCTATCCCGTCTGATAATTCGGCAATTACGAAGGGGCTGGACCGGATACAGCTTAAGTATGCATCGGTGATTGAACCGCTGGAATCTCCTGTTCGCAAAACACCACTGTTGCATGCCGGAACGCACGCCCGGTATCAGTTTAATCCAGTAGAAGTGTCACTTGATATGGTCCGGTTCCAACCAGATGTGTCCGCATTTGGACATGGCAACTTACACATGGCTTATCTTTTGGAAGGAGAATTTGAATCGCTTTATCAGAATAGAGTAACAGAATCGATGAGTTCTGGCCTTCATGAATTGGGCATGTCCTTTCGGGAAAGGTCGACACCAACGCAGATCTTGGTCGTCTCTGACGGAGATGTCGCGCGGAATGGATTTGATCCCCAAAGACGGCAACCGCAACCCCTGGGCTTTGATCCTTACGAGAACTATACTTTTGACAATAAAGCTTTTTTGAACAACGCCATGGAATATATGACGGGAATGCGTGCTATTTTGCCGTTGCGTGGAAAGAAGGTTGAAATGCGGTTGTTGGATGCGCAGCGTGTGGACCAGCATAGGCTCCTGGTACAGGTGGGAAATGGTGTGTTTCCTGTGATGTCCATTGTGTTGGTTTCGATGGTTTGGCGTTTGTACCGAAAAAGGAAATATACTGGTCTATGAAGAAATGGTTAATCGGTACAGCGCTGGTTCTTTTCTTGGTTTTTCTCGCCTGGTGGTCTGGAAAAGACCCCAATGAATCAACTATTCGTGATGAGTTGGTTCTCAATGTAGCAGATACGGCATCAATCCATCAGATTGAAATTTTGGATCGGGACGGTCAGAAAATTGTTCTCTCCCGAGATCGTAATAATTGGTTTGTCAATAATCAACCTGCCCGACAGCATGCCATCAACAATTTGCTGAAGACAATGTATGACCAACGTGTATCCGCTCTGGTTCCAAAAGCAGCACTTGATAATGTAGTCAAAGATCTTGCAAGTCACAGCGTCCGGGTCAATGTGAAGGACCAATCAGGAAAATCGATGCTGGTATTTTACATCGGTGGGGTTACGCCGGATGAAAGAGGTACTTTTATGATGCGGGAAGGTTCTGAGTGGCCGGTCATCGTCAATATTCCCGGATTTGAAGGCGGGTTAAGGTCCCGATACATCATGTCTATCCGTGATTGGAAATCTCGTCAAATCATACACCCGATTGGGGATATAAAGACGATTCATCTCGAATACCCTACTCGCCAGGAACACAGCCTGGTGCTGACCAAAACCGATAAAAAATATTACGTCAGTCCGTTGGTAAACGCTCGTGCCGGGCGCATTCCGGTTCATGAGTATCTGGCTGAAGCCTATCTTGATCAGATCAACACGCTCTATGCAGAAGCTATTTTGGACGATTCCAAAAGACCCGAAATCGATGCTGCTACGCCCTTTTGCCGTTTAATTATTACAGACCCTGAGGGAAGCGTTCAAAAAGTAGAATTTTATCCCACAGAGTGGATCGATTATGCCCGTATCGGAGAACGTCCGGAAAAGGTAGAGCGCTATTATACGGATTACAACGATTCGGTAATTTACCTGACTCAGCACCTGTTGATGCAAAAGATTTTTACGGGATATGAACATTTCGTATCTTTAAAGGACTTTGGTCAGGAAGAATAATGTAGGGTTATTGACAGTTCTTGTCATGCTGTTTGGTTTATCGTTTGCGGTAAACGATTGGGGATTTTTTGCCCACCGAAAGATTAATTATTATGCCGTATTAACGGTTCCTCCGCCCGTGAATCAGTTTTTCAAATTTCATATTGATTTTTTACAACTCCGTGCAGTAGATCCGGATCGAAGAAGATATGCGGTTCCTGGAGAAGGTGCTCGACACTTTATTGATTTGGATTATTGGTACGATGGAGATTCGTTGATGCTGACTCGCGACTTTACACTTGATCGATTATTGCAAGGCCATTGGGAGTGGGAGACTGGTGATTCGGTGCAAGTGATGGAGCCCATGCTGGAGGGAGCGGGAAGAATTCAGTTCTTGGGAAATAAATCGATGTTATCGATCGATTCATTTGCTCTTCGTCAGGAACTGTATGGTATGTCGAATGACTCCATTATTTTTATTGATGAATTTTTGTATCCGCAGAGCGAAGGGAGATTGACCTTTTATGACTCCTTGATAGAGCATGGCATCGTACCGTATCATGTGGAAATCATGTATCGGCAGCTGGTCGAAGCAATGCAGCATAAAGACTTGGAATTGATTGTGAAGATCTGCGCAGACCTGGGTCACTATATCGGAGATGCCCATGTTCCCCTCCATACGACCAGTAACTACAATGGACAGTTCACCGATCAGCTGGGAATCCATTCATTTTGGGAAAGTCGGATACCAGAATTGTTTGAGAAAACACACTTCAATTCTTTGGTGGGACCCGCTGAATATATTGAGGATGTACCCGACTTTATATGGAGCACAGTATTGCATAGCTATAGTCTGGTGCCCAGCGTCTTAAGCATGGATAAGAAGGCGCGCCAAAATATCGCAGAACAACATCATTACTGTTATGAAGAACGGGGCAGTACCCTGGTGCGTACCCCTTGCCCCCGATTGGCTCGTGAGTATATGAACCTTATGAATGGTATGGTGCAAGAACAGTGGATGAGAGCTATACATGCTGTGGGTTCTGTTTGGTATTCGGCCTGGATAGATAGCGGGCAACCTGAAATATGGAATGAAACAGGATCTGCGCTGGAGCCGGACACAACTCTGGTGGATCGGATCAAATTGAAATTTAAGCGAACCTCAGACCATAATAGAAGTGATTTACATTGATATTTCTATCTTCGCCTTTTTACAATCAGGATCATTCTTTGGAAAATTTATTTACCACTTTCCAAGTGCAGGTACACTTTATACTTCGCTGAGATCCGGGTAAGCAACCGACAAACTGCTAGCAAATGAAAAAACGATTTATTGCCATTGTGGGGGCCATCATGGGACTCGCCGAAGTAGTTCCCGGCGTATCCGGGGGAACCATCGCCTTCGTAGCCGGAATTTATGAACGACTCATTGGTTCGATTAAAAATGTAGACAAAACAGCAATCCAGTACTTGCTGCGGGGAAAGTTTCACGAATTTTCAAAAAAAATCGATCTGTCTTTTCTGATTTTGGTGTTCGCGGGTATGGCTGGAGGCCTTGTCATCGGAGTATTTGGGATCTCTTATTTACTGGAAAATCATCCGGTAGCCATCTGGTCGTTTTTCTTTGGCCTGATTCTGGCGTCTTCCGTGTACCTTGGAATGATGATCAAGAGCTGGAATATTAAGATTGTTATAGCTTTACTGCTTGGGGTAGCGATTGCGTATATGATTACGATTCAATCTCCGTCTGGTGGGAATGATGCATTGTGGGCTTACTTTTTGTCGGGGATGATTGCGATATCAGCGATGATACTGCCAGGTATTTCAGGGTCGTTTATATTGTTGTTACTTGGAATGTATCCGTTGGTATTGGGACAGGCGCGGGCTTTCCTATCCGAATTTGATGGAATTGCGATGTTGAAAATTGGCGTATTTGGAGTAGGAGCTGTACTTGGTCTGGCGTTCTTTTCCAGGTTGTTGAGTTGGCTGTTTGGCCGATTCAAGTATGTGACCTATGCGGTATTAACCGGTTTTATTATCGGGTCGCTGAATAAGGTTTGGCCGTGGAAACGGCCGGTGCTGGGACAAGATGAATCGGGAAAAGTGATTGAATTGACCGGGTTGGAATTCGATCCGGAGCACATCAAGATTATCCGGGAAGAGAATTTATCACCTTTACATGCTTCCATTGAGCACCCTCATTTAATCTTGGCCATCACCATGTTTATAGTAGGGGTAGTTTTAATCTATATGTTGGCCCGGGTCGAAGACCAATTGAGCATTACGGATCGATAACTGACCGTTGATCAATCAAAAGGGAAGGGGGGAGCCCGCAACATAGATGGTTTTTGATTTACCGACCTGTCCCCGCCTTGGCTGTGGGAGGGCTCTGTCCCGAGGATAATGTATGATTCAAAAGTCAAACGGCACCCAAAATTGGACTATGTGATATGCTTAACTTTGGAATTTAAGAAATTGATGCACGGTGTGTTATGTATTATAATAGGAATAGTGTACGGGAAACGGATTGTACGGATGTAAGGACGTGACACAGACGCATACCCATGCTCACACCTGCAAGTAAATGTCCAACGCCTCCTTCAGTTCCGCTACAAAAGCTTCCCGAACGGAAGTCGGTTCGAGGATTTCCACATTTTTACCAAAACTCCGGAGTAGGCTATACAGTTCATAATTGGGCTTGACGGTAATCTGAATCAAAGTTTCCGATCCTTGTTTCCGTGTTTTTTGACTGGGATGCAGTGGTTTGGTGAGGACATAGGGTAAGGTCTCCTCCGAAAACCGCAACAGGATCTTTTCCAGTTGACTGTCGGCCTGGTGGGTCACGCCGATGATGTCATAAAAATAATCATCAAAATCAATCGAGGTTGGAATAAAGGGATGTTGAACCGGTGTCAGGTTTTGAATTCGATCGATGGCCAGATTCCAGATGGTGTCGGGTGCGGCTTCCTGTCGTCCGATGAGAAACCACCTTTGGTTATATTGCTTGAGATAGTAAGGGTGAAACGTGTAGGAGTAATCGGTGCCGGTGAAATCCCGGTAATCGATGGAGAGAACTTGTTGATTCACGACGGCCTGAAAGGCTTTTACAAAAAATGCCGCCATACCGATCAAGTCCGGATTGTGTTCGATACTGATCAGGGCTTGCTTACTGGAAAGTTTGGGAAAGGGTAGATGTTCATTTTTGCGCAGTGCGTCCAACCAGTCACCGAAGGGAAAGTTGGACACCCGTTCCAGAGACAGCAGGATGTGCTGCAGTTCAGTGAGTTGCTGGGGCGTTATAGGGCTGTTCGTGATCGAAAATCCTTTTTGGCGGTATCGATAGTAGACTTTCCGATTGATGGTTTTCTTTTCAAGGTCTGCATTGTATAAGTCCGGATCCTGCAGTCGCTCTAAATCGGTATAAAGGGTTCGTCTGGAAATTGGTTCAATGGCCATCTCTTGGACGAGGTGATCATTTACATGATTAAGTAAATCATCGATCGAATACCACTTGATTACATTGGACAAGCAGCGATCCAGGATTTGTGCTCGGATTTGCTGATTTTTATTAAGGGGCATCTCGTTCTTTTGTAAAGTTTTTAGAAACCAAAAATATTTTCATAGATACACATTTTAGGGTTGAAATGAAAACTTATCATCCTGATGTTAACTGATCATAATACAGGCGCCATCTAAAAATGTCATTCCGCAGAGCGGCCTTGTTGGATGACAAAGTTGCGGAATGACGATGGGCGAGGATAGGCGCACCGCAGGAAAGTGCTTCTTTTGGGATCCTGCTGGGAAAGAGTGTGTTCATCTCCGTTGGGATAAGCGGGGTGAACGATGTAAAGGTAAATAGGGGTTGTGCAGTTTTAGTTCATACATTAAGTCGGATTCGCAAGCCTCAGTGCGCGGAATCATAAGTAATGTATGCTATGGAAGAGATTATTTTTTGACAGATCAAAGAAGCAAAACCGCGCATAGCCACAGCTACGTAAGGATTTTGATGATGAAGATATGTCAATAAAAGAAGCCTTCAATAGTGTATGGTATTTATGAGTTCGTGCACTAGGGCAGGTCGGAGCGATGCGGATTGTGAAGCCGGCTGATCACTCCTTCATTTCAGATGTTTATTTCAGCTCCGGAGAGGATTGTATCTCCTTCGCTTTCAGCTCCGGCGTTCATTGAAAGGCCTGTCAGATCTAAATCATCCCAACAGTTGTCTTCAAACTGGTGGTGACTCTGCAACTATGAAGGAAATCCGCACATGTCTTTGTTATCTTTGATTCGTTCCTCCTCAAAAGTAGAGGGAAGTCCAAAAATCATCTAACAACCCCATTATGAAAGAAATTTTTCGACAGTGCACCTATTTTCTTTTTATCGTTTTAGCATTTTCGTTCTCTGAGCCTGGTTTGGTGTTGGATGCTGATGAGTGCATCGTGGTTGAAATATATGAAGCAATCCAGGCAGAATACGGCGTTCAGGTTCTGACTCCATACGGAACCCTGGAGGATGCAGAACTTATATTGATTCCCACGACTATCGAAGAAGGGAGTTATAAAGTCAATGTAACAAGGGAGGCACCGGATCTATATGCTTTGGAAGGCACTGATTTTTGCATTAAAACAGACTACTGTTTGGAGCTCGCTCTATACGATGAGGCTGTCTTAAAAATAGACCATACCTATGGCTATACCAAAGGTATTCTACTCATTTTATAGATATAGAAGACACGTTGATACTGGGTATCTGCGTATTGATTTTGTTCTAGTTAGCCAACCAATTAGTGTGAAAACGTAATGCAATTAATGGATATAAACCCATAATAATTTTAAAAATATACTGATTTTTCAAAAAATAGAATCCTAAAATTTTGAATTAAGGTCAAAATGTGTTAAAATTGGCTAAATGAAACCCTAAGTTTTTAAACCCCTGCCGCATGAAAAAGATACGATACCTTCATTTCTCGATGGATTTTCCTTTAAAGCCTTATGAAGTACACCGGTTCCGTGGCGCCATCATCAATGCCATGGAAGAGGCCCCGGATCACTTTCATCAGCATGCTTCCAACGGAGCGGTCATCTATCGCTATCCGCTGATCCAGTACAAGGTCCTGAAGCACCGCCCGACGATCGTGTGTCTCGAAGATGGGGCCGATGAAATCCATCATTTTTTTCAGAATCGTAAGGAGCCACTACGGATAGGAGCGAAGGAATATATTCCGGACATTGCCCGGATTTATCTGAGGCACCATCTACTGCAAGTGTGGCAGGAACCCATGTTTTATGGCATCAACCATTGGCTCCCGTTTAATCCGGAGAATCATAAGACCTATCAGTCGCTCAATGGATTGGTCGAGCGGACACAATTTATGGAGCGTATCCTTCAGAATAATATCGTACAATTTGCACATGAATTGGGATGGGATATCAAGAAAGAAATCAAGGTCCAGATAAAGAAGATCTACGCGCCAAAGTCGGTCACCTACAAAGGCATGCACTATAAAAGTTATAAACTAGATTTTTATACCAATGTATCACTCCCTGATTACATCGGACTGGGCAAGGCCGCCAGTACGGGATTTGGGGTGGTGTATAGGAAAAATAGAAAGAATTACAATGATTGAAAGAATTACAATCGCAGCTTTACTCCATGATATTGGAAAATTTTACCAGCGAGGTCAGGAAAATATTGCTACAGATTCAGATTTATATCGTCGGTATAAAAAATTGATGACTTTAATTTGTCCTGAGAATCGATATGGAGGTTTAGGCTACAAACATGCTTTTTGGACATATAAATTTTTTGAAGATTTTGGAACTAAATTCCGGGAATTAATGCAAAATCTTAATGAGGAGTTTGGAACTGATGCCACGGAGACAAATGAGGATAATTTGATAAATCTTTCTATATATCATCATAATCCTCATTCTGAAGTACAAGCTTTAATCCAAATGGCTGATTGGTGGAGTTCAGGTTTAGACAGGAGAAATGATTCTTTCGCCATGGAAGAAAAATATGATGAAGCTATTGATTTTGGTAAATATGCATTTAGGAGACGACCTCTTGAGAGTATATTTCAAAATATTTCTTTAGATAAAAATACTGGTTCACCGGAAAAAGAACAGCCTAATGAATCATCTTATCGATATGGATATTTATTAAGGGCTCTTGATCTGAAGAAAGATTCCATTTTCCCATATCGTTTAACCCAGGACGGAATTAAAGATTTAACTCCGGAATATAATATCCTTTATAATCAATTCAAGGAGGACTTTCTGAAAATACCAGTTAAAAATTATAGAGTATTTATAGATACGCTCGATCATATTTTGAAAAAATTTACATGGTGTATTCCTTCCAGTACTATCGGTATGGCTAATGTGTCACTGTACAACCATTTAAAAACAACTGCCGGCATAGCTGCTTGTTTATATAAATATCAAAAATCAACTGAGGAGGACGTTGGGATTGACCCATATGAATATAACTCTACAGAACAAAGAATTAGAATAAAAGATAACCATTATCCCGTATTGCTCACGTGTATTGATATATCAGGAATTCAATCTTTTATTTACAATATTGCTTCACGAAAAGCGGCAATGTCACTGAAAGGGAGATCGTATTATTTACATCTTCTTATGCAGTCAGTCATAAAGGAAATATGCAATCATAAAGCTATACAGCTGAGTACCATACAAACCATCTACAATAGTGGTGGCAAAGCCTATTTATTCCTTCCGAATACAAAGGCAGTAAAGAAAGCGCTGGAGGAAGTCAAAAAGGAGATGGAGAGGCGACTATGGAATACACATAAGCTTACATTATATTTATGTATTGGTTATGTTCCCTTTCGGTACCGGTTTGATAAACAACAAGATGGTTCTTTTAAAACAGGATTGGTGACTACGGAAGAGAAAGTAATCCAAATGGAAGACTTATGGAAAATGGTCAGTGAGGAAGCTGCAAAGAGTAAAAGCCGAAAATATGAATCAATCATTGCTCCAAATTCCAATTCTGGTGACTCCATTTTTCATCTGTTGTTTGGGAATGGAGAGGAGGGGATTGAACTCGATTTTACAGATAAATATGATATATGCACAGGGGAGCCATTATATGGGATGGATTTCAAAACCTTGGACACTCATGATGCGAGCGAAAAGAAAGTTTATGTATCCAAAGAAACTTATGTTCAAACAGAACTCGGCCGTGTGTTGAAAGATGCAGATTTTAATTTTTCATTCTCCAAACATCACAGTTTTGAAGATAAGAACTATAAGACAAACAAGAGACTCTCCATTCGACCTCTTAACGGGAATACTGGATTCCATCTATTCGATGATCTCAATTTAATAGATGGAGAAGATGCAGATTTTAGAAAAATCGTATCTTCTTCAGATGTTCATTGTGATATGCTCAATCGAACAGATTTCATGAAATTTTACTTGAAGGGATATAATGCCTCCTATGGTTTTAGTTTTTATGGCGGTAATAAACAACCACAATCTGAATATGGTAGATTAAAGACATTTAATGAGTTGGTTATAGCGGAAAATGGAAAGAGTGCCAAACTCGGTGTTTTAAGAATGGATGTTGACAATCTGGGATCAATATTTATTCGGGGATTAAGTAAAGAATTGAAGACTTTCTCTGCATATGCAACGCTTTCCTCTCAACTGGATATATTTTTCAGCGGGTTTCTCAATACCATTAGAAATGCAGATAAATATAAAGATTTCGTCAGTATTCTTTATTCCGGTGGAGATGACATCTTTGCAGTGGGCAGATGGGATAGGATATTGGATTTTGGCCTGGAAGTAAGGGAAAGCTTCAAAGAGTTCACCTGCCATAATCCAAATATCGATATTTCTGGAGGATTAATTCTAACTGGGGCTAAATTCCCTATTTCCAAGAGTGCTCAAATGGCTGGAGAAGCAGAGACATCTGCCAAAAATTTTGAACGGAACATAAATAGTAAAAAGACAAATCGGGCCGCTATTTCATTATTTGGTATCCAGGTAGGATGGGAAGAATGGAATGATGTGGAAAAATATAAGGAAATATTAGAAAAGATTTTAGATACCCATGGTAGTGGCGTGTCTTTATTACATAAAATCCAAATCGCCAGAACAATTAAAAAGGACCAGGAGTCAGACTCAAAAACGGTCGTGGATTATAGCTACATCTGGCGATTGCTATATTTTCTAAAAAGATATTCTTCTAAAGATAATGAAGAACACATCGATAAGCTTTATAAAAAAATCATGTGTTCAAATCAATCCCGAAACATAGATCTATTGGCGGTAGCTGCACGATGGGTTGAATTACTAAACCAGTTAAAATAAATAAATGATGAATGGATTTAAAGAAAGTTGGATCACAAATTCTATTGATTTTGAAACTGTCTGCTGGGCCCAAAATAAAGGGAAAGAACTAGCTTCAGGTACGGATCAACTATCAACTTCTCAGCTAAGAAAATTTTTTGGAGAACTCCGCCGGATAGAGTCAGACTATGAAAGGTATAAAGAAGATATCCCTTTACTAACAGTTAAGCTTGCTTATGCGACAGGAAGAAATAAAAAGTCGAAAATCAAAGACTTTTATAGATATTTTAAAGAAATGGATAAAGCATATAGAAGCTCTGATAATAAAAAAGAAAGCTTTTATCGCATGGTCAAAATCATTGAATCCATAGTAGCCTTCCACAAGTTTAGCGGTGGGAATTAACTTTAAATCAATCATAAAAACAAAATAATGTCAGATAATAAAATAAGAGAAATGAAGCCTATAAAATTTAAAACAGAGATTACCGGGAAAATTCACATTTTATCCGGGATTCATATTGGAGGAAGCGGCGAGGCCAACAGCATTGGAGGGATAGATAGCCCAGTGATTCGAACATTGCGTAATGGAGATCTTCAACCTTATTTACCCGGCAGTTCGCTACGTGGAAAAATAAGATCGCTTCTGGAACAGACTAAAGGAGTGGAACTGGGTGGATCTACTGAGATAAATTCTCTGTTTGGATTTTCAAATGATAATACTATTTCAAAGCTTATTGTGTATGACTCTTTCCTTAGTAGCAAAAGTGAAGAACAACTAAGATTAAGCGAACATTTGGATATGCCATACACAGAAGAAAAGGTTGAAAATACAATTGACCGGATTTCAGGTACTTCAGAGGGTGGATTGAGACATATTGAAAGGGTCCCTTCAGGAGCCGAATTTGAATTGAGAATGATGTTGACTTGTGAAGATGAAGAGGATTTGAATACTCAAATCAAGCTTTTAAAGAAAGGAATGTCTATTCTTGAAAAGGATTACCTGGGAGGAAATGGCTCAAGAGGATATGGCAGGGTGAGCTTTCAAGATTTGAAATACGTTAAATATGATTTATCAAGTGAAGAATATTATAAAGCGATTGAAGAGAATGATTTAATAATAACTGAATAAAAAATATGAAGTTTTCTCTTTTTCGACTGTCGTTTCCACATGGAATCCATATTGGTGATGAAAAGCCGGATAATTATTCTCAATCCCAAGATTTTATCCGGTCGGATACACTTT
Organism: Membranihabitans marinus; assembly: GCF_019802045.1. Taxonomy (GTDB): domain Bacteria; phylum Bacteroidota; class Bacteroidia; order Chitinophagales; family Saprospiraceae; genus Membranihabitans; species Membranihabitans marinus_A. The sequence continues at coordinate 114,766 of NZ_JAHVHU010000017.1, forward strand.
ACGCTGCATTCTCTGCGGTAATAACTGAGCTTAAGGGCATAGATGAAGAGTATATTCCAAAGTTCACCATTTCCAGCCTCTTTCCATTCAAAGAAATTGAAGGTAAAATAGAATATTTCTTCCCTCGACCCAAAATGCGAATCGGATTTAACGAACCAGACAAATTACTAGATTATCGGAAAGACATCAAAGGTATTCAATGGATAGGTAAAGACTTCTTCGAAAGAATACTGCACGGGCAAAATTTCACTACTGACGAAGTCGGAAGATTTATTCATGATTCCTGTTTTTCTCCCTCTTTAGCAAATGAAAATTCAAAAATATATTATAATGAAATTCGGGAAAGAGTAGCTATTCCCCGCCATAGAAGAGAAGATGATCAGCCCAATCCCTATGTATTTGATGTGTTGCATTTTGGGAAAGGAGCTGGATTATATTTTTTAGCTTCTGAAACGGATCAGGATATTATAGAACAATGTCTCTTTATTTTGAAAGACAGGGGACTGGGAACAGATAGGAATCTAGGACTTGGTCATTTTACTTATGTAAAAGATGACCTTGAACTGAAAGTACCAGATAATTTCAGTACCGGGATCAACCTAGGGTTATTACTTCCAAATAGTAGTGAAGAATGGCAGAACTGGACTAGTGAAGTACAAATTAATAAAGACGGTGAAGAAATTATTAAACCTGGATATGAACTGATTAAAAGAGGCGGGTGGATTACTGTTCCCGGATATCAAAAATTTAGAAAAGGAAGTGTGTATATGATGGAAGAAGGATCTATTCTCAAACTAAATGGAAAACAGAGTATTAAAGCCAAACCATTAATATTCGGTAATCCCGGAATCTCTTTAAAACCAAATATTGCGGATACCGTAAAGTTGCCTCCAGTTCTTCGTTGTGGAAAATCCTTTGTTATTCCTACTAAAATGAATAATGATGTTTAATATCAAGATTTTGACTCCTGTACATGTTGGAGTATCTAATGAAAAAAACCTGGCAAAAGGTCTTGATTTTGTGACTAAAAAAGGAAGACTCTATCTGTTGGACACTGCAAAATTATTGAAAAGAATTCCAGCTTACCAGCTAGCCAATGAAGCTGAAAAAAACAATGGATTTTTGAAGATTCTGGAAGAAAACAAAATAGTATTTGAAGACGTATCTTCTTCAGTAATACAATCAAAAAGTTTGCATGGATGGGAAATTAAATCCCAGATAAAAACTGGATTAGGCTATCCATATTTACCCGGCTCATCGATTAAGGGTGCCCTAAGATCTATGTTGCTGCATCATTATCAGAAAGAAAAGAATGAAGCGAAAAATGCTGATCTCGATTTCATATTTGGAAGCATAGAAAATTCAATTTTAAAATTCCTTCGGGTCCAAGATCTTCATTTCAGTAAACATGGTTTTTATAACACAGCCATAATGAGTCTGAAAGAAAATGAACGAGAAGGATGGAAAAAGAAATGGAATATTAATGTAAATAATTTTTCAGAACATGGAATGAATATTATTTATGAAACACTTTTACCGGGCGATCAAACTAAAGCACATATTGAATTTAAAGACATGCTACATCAGCAGTACGAAAGAAACAAAACTCCAAATAACTTTAGTGAGATTTTATCACCAGATTTCTCTTCTAATCTGATTAAGCACATTAGGACATATACCAATACCCACCTAGATCGGGAAATCAATTTTGTAAATAAATATTTTGAAGCATCAAAAGATAAAGTTTTGGAAGTGTTTGAATGGCTAAAACACCAAAACAATCTGGATCATGCTGCAGTATTGCGTGTAGGTGCTGGAGTAGGATTTCATAGTATTACCGGAGACTGGCAATATCGTGATCATACCGATACCGGATTGTGGAAGAAACCTGCGATGCATGGAAAGAAAAAATACAAAACTCGGAAGTTTGCATTTACATATGTGGAAGGAGATTATAAATTGTGGCCTATGGGCTTCATTCTCCTTAGTAAAAGTGATGTAGAAATAGAATTTCCTGAAGGATTGATTCAGGAGAAGAAAATATTAAAGTCAGTAAGTAAAAGTGGGATAGATAGTACATTAGCAAAATCTTCATCACAATATAAAGAACAACAACCAAGATTCCAATCTGAGTTAACTACGAAAATTAAATATCGCAAATTCAAACCAGGAGATAAAGTTACCGCAATTGGTACCGGACGAAAGAAAGGATTAAGAAATACTGTGGTCAAGCTTTACATCGAGGGATATGAAAATAAGGAATATGATTTTCGCTATCCCGCTGGCATCAATAAAGAGACTTTTGTAGAAGTAGATGTGAAATCAGTAACAAAAAAAGGAGAGATTAATCAGGTTGCATTTTCTAAATTCCTTTAATGGTGAGACCCTATTCCTAAGGAAATATAGAACAAGAATATGAAAAATACTCTTCTCATATCTATCGGCTCTCAAGCATTTATTTTACCTGAAGCACTGGCTTGGCCGGAGATTGAATTCGATGAGGTATTTGTTCTGACCACCGATCAGGAAAAGGCAAAATGGAACAGGGATAAAGACGTAGTCAAAGAATGGAGAGAAATCATTGCATTTGTTAAAGAGTATTGGGGTATTTCGGTACATTGGTCGGTCATTAAAGATCTTCCGATTATTCAGACCGGCGAAGATCACCTACTGTGGACAGAAGTTCTTTATCGCTGGGCTTCTGAAATATACGATGAAGACCGCCAACTATACTATAGTTTGTCCGGTGGCACGAAAACCATGCCAGCCAGCTTTCAACAAGCAGCAAAGTTGTTCGGTGCAAAAGAGCTTTTTCATGTTTTAGCCTATCCTCCTCCTAAAACAATTGAGGAAGTAAAAAAATGTATAAGTCATCAGAATCTTGAGTATGTGCTGATGGGTTCAGAATCTGGATGGGACTATCTCTTAAAATTCGCGCAATCACGTCCCAACAAAATCGATCGGATTGATGAGGGTAAGTTCTCTTATATTCAAAAACCTGAAAAACTCACAGTTACCAATTATATTCGTGATTCACAATCTTCTGTTCGACAATATATTTCAGGGCAAAAAGATAGTGATCTGCCTTTTTCTTCCTTACTTCTTCTATCTAAAAAGCAAATACAATGGTTGCGGCAGCCATTAAGTCAAGAAGATAAAGGGTGGGTGCAGACACTTCCAAAAATTGATTTGCACAATCACCTCGGGGGGTTTGCCACATCCGGAGAACTATTAAAAAGAGTAAGGAACGCTGCGGAAAACCCCGAAGGTATTCATCCAATCGATTACACTGTTTATCCAGAGGATAATCAATGGCCTTTACCTGTTCAAAGTATTGATCTCTCGGATTATATGAAAGCGGGAGATAACAGTGGAAGTACACTTTTACATGATCCCGGCTGTCTGAAGGAGCATATTGAATTGATGTACAAGCATTTTATTGCAGATAATGTGCACTACGTAGAAGTTCGCTGTTCGCCTAATAACTATTCCCGAAAGTCAGACCGATCAGCCATTGAGATTTTAACACTCATTATCGATACTTTTAATGAACAAATGGAAAAGCATCAGTATAGATGTATTGTAAAACTTCTCATTATTGTCACCCGAAAACACAAGGGGGACTTGTCAGATATCAGCAAGCATCTCGCACTGGCTATTACATCGTATTTTAGCGGTGCAGATCAAAACTCTACTAAATGTTCTGTGGTGGGTGTTGACCTAGCCGGATATGAGTTCGAAGAAACCAGAGCAGAATATTTTGAGCACGATTTTAATTCTGTACACCGATGTGGTTTAGCAGTAACTGCACATGCTGGGGAGAACGATGATGCGGAGGGCATATGGCAGGCAGTTTATAAATTGCATTCTCGAAGAATCGGCCATGGGCTGCGGCTTTTAGAAGCTCCGGACCTTTTGCGTTCTGTAATAGAACGAGGTATAGGTATAGAAATGTGTCCCTATGCCAATTATCAGATCGTAGGATTCTCTCCTATGAAGAATAAGGAGGATAATATCTATCCCCTTCAAGAATATCTAAAACGAGGCGTAAAGGTGAGTGTGAATACCGATAATATTGGTATTTCACAGGCTTCTCTTTCAGACAACTTTCTACTGCTCCACAAACTTTCTCCGGGGATTACCAGGATGGATGTATTACAATTGATCAAAAATTCAGTGGAGATGAGTTTTTGTGGGAAGGGATTGCAAGCAAAGATAATGAAAAATATAAACAGGGAATTATCTCAAATTTTGCACTTAACATCCATATCATGAAGCACCTATTAATTTCTACCATAGGAAACCGTGATATACAATTTGTAAGAAAAAATTTTAATCTTTTGCCAGAGTCCATCCGGTCCAATTTGCAGATTAATTCAGAAAATGGAGATATGTTGGTATTCTCTAAAAGGATAGAAGATAATCAGAGTTTTTATACACGTTCCAGGGATTTGTATGAAATCTACGACGATTGCAGCCAATACATACAATACCCTTTGATTAAAAATGCTATACGACATGAAGGACGACCTGACAAAGTGGTATTAATCGCTACAGATCAGAAACCTAATTACCATTTAGATACTGTTTATTTTGGCGAAATTCTTCAAAGACAAATAAGCAATGATTTAGAAATTGAAGTGAGTACATTATTTGTAAGTAAAGTCAAAGATGGGAAGGAAATTTCGATGCTGTTCCAGGAGCTTATTCAAACTTATAAGGCAGAGTATAGAATCACGATTCATACTTCCGGCGGTTTACCAAATTTTCGAATTTCTGCCTTTATGACTTCATTATTTCAGGAGAATGTAAATGTTGTAAATTATATCGGAACTGAAGCAAAAGAAGCTTCCATGTTTCGTGATTATGAACGGCACACCCTAAGGCATATCGTAAAAGGTATGCTCCGAAATTGGAATTATTCAGCAGTACTTTCCCTGCCTAATATTTCAAATGAAGTTCGCAGTCTTTGTCGTTTTGCTATTGCACGACTCGCGTTGGATTTGGAAAAAGCCAGAGTATTATCCAATTCTATTTTATTAAGCAACCCTATACCAATGGAGGATGATCAAGTCGCAATTGAGAAAGAGTTAATATATTCAGCTTATATCAAATATCATCAAAGAGAGTATGGGGATTTTTTATTTCGTCTATTTACTTTTCATGATAATATGCTGATACCACATGTGGAAAAAATTCTGGATGGTAAAGTGGAACATGATAAAAGTACAGATCATCAGTCATGGAAAGTTCTTTTGCGTGCAAAACGAAATGATGATATTCTTGATTACCTGAGGACTGCAAAGGTGGGCAATGCCCCCTTAAATATTAATGTGCCAAATAAAGAAACATACTACAGAGTCCTTCATTTCTGTAAAAAATATTCACGATGCAGAAAATTGAGCAATAAGCAATTTATGGTAATGAAGCTTTACAACAAGCTAAGCCAGTTGGCTGATCTCAGAAATAAAATTGCTCATAGTTATGAAGGGATTAATGAAACAATGATTTTAGAATCTACTTCCATCTCTGACATAAAAAAAGTTACGAACAAAATAGATAATTACTTAGATATTCAATTTGACAAGGTGGCCCCATATCAAGAATTGAATGAAATGATACTTGATAAAATGTAAAACATACTAACATGGAAATCATCCTCGACTCTTACGGCACTTTTGTGCAGATGAAAAACAAAATGCTGTTTATCAAGCCCAAAGACAAAGAAAACATCTATGTGCCACTGGACAAGATCGATACAATGGTGGTCTTTCCGGGCGTACGGATTACCTCCGATGTGTTATTCTCTCTGATGCATCACCAGGTCGACGTTGTCCTGCAGACCCGAAAAGGCAGTGTCAAGGGACGAGTGTGGAACAACCGTTTTGGCAGCATTGCGAATATCCGGAAAAATCAGCTAAAGCTAGCCAAAAAAGAAATAGCCTGTCGCTGGGTAATTGAGATGATCACCAGGAAGATCTACAATCAGAAAAACTTGACCTCAGTGTTGTACCAGCAGCATCTGGATCAGGCGGACCATCCCGGAAAGACGTTGCAGAAAATCGAAGGCTGCCTGAATAAAATGGACTTGCTGCCTGTCCATTCCATGCCCGTTATCGAATCGGAGCTAAGAAACCTGGAAGCACGGGCAGCCCAGTATTACTGGTCCTGGATAAAGAGTCTAATCCCCCGGATATATCAATTTCCCGGCCGGGTCACCCGCCAATCATCTGATCCGGTGAACAGCATGTTGAGTTATGGCTATGCCATGCTCTACCACAAGATTGAATCTGCGGTCATCAAAGCCGGACTTGATCCGCAGATCGGATGGTTTCACAAAAATCAGTACAACAAACCAGTGTTGGTTTATGACCTTATCGAACCTTATCGGGTATGGGTCGATCAAGTTGTGGTTGGGTTGTGTACCGAATTGACAGTACCTAAAGCTTTATTTAAATTCAAAGACGGATCCTGTGAGATGACCCGGCCGGCACGTAAGATCCTGTCCGTGAGCATCAATAAATTCCTCGATCAAAGTACAAAACACAAAGGGAAAAGATATAAACGAGGGTATTTGTTTTTCCTTGAAGCCCGATCCCTGGCTTCTAAGGTGAAATCCCAGTCCTAAAGTATTCGTATGTATTGGTTTATCACATTCCCCAACGAACCGGAAAACAATTTGAACGAAGAGCTCATTGATTTTAAAGCGATATGGAGTATTGTGCGGGGGAAAACCTCTAGTCAGTTACCACAAATGGCACGTATATATAAAATGATGTTGCGATACAGTCGACGGAAAGCCAGTCGGTTTTTGAAGCGATTCCCTACAGTCTATTGGGCACCGGAAGAAGGGTCTAGATTAGATCCTTTGTATTTTGACATCCTTCCTTGTAAGCTTGGAAACCGGAGGGCCGGACATTCTATAGCCTGGTGGAAAATCGATGATCTCAATCGTGTATCCTTTTTCCCCAAAACTACAGGCGATCATAAAAATTGTAAAAGGTTACAACCGGGATGTGAATTCACTTTGTTTTATGATAGTGAAGCAGGTTGCAATACGGGGATTTGGACGAATAACAGTGATGACCGGGCAACGACTGACTTCCGAAAAGTAAATATAAGTGACAAAAATAAAAGCATAACAAATAGCCTACTCCGAGAGAATCTCAATATGGGTTACACCTGGAAGCACGAAGCTCACCCACATCAGGTGGATTGGGTGAAGAAGATTTTTCCAGAATTCTTACAACAAGATGTTCAAATATGGATCTTGTCCAATACACATTATGAGATACGGCAAAATGAAAAGAAATTGGGATTGGTGGTGATCATGGAATATAAAGTTTATCTGACCCTGTGGCCGGAAGTGGGTGTGGAACATCACATATTTACTCGGGCTGTAACTGAATTAATAACTATGGCTGCCCTGAAAAACATCGAACTAATATATACAAATAGTCTGTGATGTGGAAAAAGTATAATAATATTTTTGCAGATGGAATGCTTCTGGGTGAGGAAAAAGAATTGATGATCCCGGATGAACTGGATCAGTTGGAAGAGCGGGTCCGGCAATTTGCTAAAATCATTGATCAACTAAGTCAAAGCGATATAAGTATGACACCCTATTTTGTCAGTTATGACATTTCAAACAACCGAGTGCGAACCCAAGTTATGAATTATTTACTGCAGAAGGGGATGACCAGGCTGCAAAAATCGGTTTATTTTGGTCAGTCTTCGAGTCGAATATTCAACGAGATCAAGAAAACGCTTCAACAGATCAATTCTATATTGGATCCACAGGATAGTATATTTATACTTCCGGTGAACCGGGAGATCTGTAACCGGATGAACTTTATCGGTATGGATATGGCGGTGGAGGTGACACGACCGCATCAGCATACTTTGTTTATTTGACTGCAGATAGTTCTTTGAAATATAGAAATTTACATATTTTTGATGACCGAACCGAGTACCAGTAAGAATAGGATTGAGACACTCATAACCCAACTCTGTATTTTGTGACTGTCCTGGACCGAACCGAGTACCAGTAAGAATAGGATTGAGACTCTATATCGAAGATGCAGTTATAACGGTTAATAATGACCGAACCGAGTACCAGTAAGAATAGGATTGAGACTTGCATTGGTTATCCGTTTCGTTCTTTTGAACTCATCGACCGAACCGAGTACCAGTAAGAATAGGATTGAGACACCTCTAGTATTATCATATCGTTCCCTGAAGTCATGACCGAACCGAGTACCAGTAAGAATAGGATTGAGACAAGGAAAAAACGTTATTGATTAAAACCGACGCTATGACCGAACCGAGTACCAGTAAGAATAGGATTGAGACGGCAAATTCTTTACTTCAAATGTTTTGGTCATGCTGACCGAACCGAGTACCAGTAAGAATAGGATTGAGACTCGGACGCTTAATCTTATTCGCATAGTTTTGTTATGACCGAACCGAGTACCAGTAAGAATAGGATTGAGACAATTTCAAATAATTTCATAATATAAGAGTTTATAAGGGACCGAACCGAGTACCAGTAAGAATAGGATTGAGACTTTTGATACTTCGCCTATAAGGAGCTATCGTTTCGTGACCGAACCGAGTACCAGTAAGAATAGGATTGAGACACATAATTCTAAGTTTTGTGCCGTTGCAGCGGCGGGACCGAACCGAGTACCAGTAAGAATAGGATTGAGACTCTCTACAAAATCATTTCCTGAGTTCATATCAAAAAGACCGAACCGAGTACCAGTAAGAATAGGATTGAGACACCAGCTCATCTACTTTAGCCTTCATAGCACCCCACAGACCGAACCGAGTACCAGTAAGAATAGGATTGAGACATCCTAATCTTTGAGCAGTAAATAAAACATAGCCTTGACCGAACCGAGTACCAGTAAGAATAGGATTGAGACAACCGTAAGCACCTTGTTTCAGTGTTTCCACCTGCGGACCGAACCGAGTACCAGTAAGAATAGGATTGAGACGTAACCATACATACAGGTTCGTAACAAAAGTAGTGACCGAACCGAGTACCAGTAAGAATAGGATTGAGACGTAATCCTTATCTATCTCAATATATACACTACATTGGACCGAACCGAGTACCAGTAAGAATAGGATTGAGACACGTGACATAGTGACTTAAATCTATATTTGACGTGACCGAACCGAGTACCAGTAAGAATAGGATTGAGACCCAAGTAAGGTAGACTCGTGTTTTTTAAAAACTCCTTGACCGAACCGAGTACCAGTAAGAATAGGATTGAGACCTTTAAATTCTACTTTTATTAACTTAACGTTTCTAACGACCGAACCGAGTACCAGTAAGAATAGGATTGAGACGAAGGTGAAGTCTGTTAACCACTTAGCAGGTTCTCCGACCGAACCGAGTACCAGTAAGAATAGGATTGAGACTTGGTATTTCCATTTTTCTTCGAATTGAATATTTTTGACCGAACCGAGTACCAGTAAGAATAGGATTGAGACCTTTGCATCATTTCAAGGGCAAGTTCAATCTTCTTTTGACCGAACCGAGTACCAGTAAGAATAGGATTGAGACATCAGTCCGACATCCAGATATTTTGCGTTGTTGGCGTGACCGAACCGAGTACCAGTAAGAATAGGATTGAGACACGCATACGGTGGGATCAGGAACAAACAACACCGTGACCGAACCGAGTACCAGTAAGAATAGGATTGAGACAAATTATTTTACTTTGAATACGTGTATCTCAGTGTCAGACCGAACCGAGTACCAGTAAGAATAGGATTGAGACTTGGGGGTTTCCGGGAGGGGGGGATCATGTTTGGAAGTCGACCGAACCGAGTACCAGTAAGAATAGGATTGAGACTGCTCTGAAAGCATCCCCAGCAAGGTTTTTTCAATGACCGAACCGAGTACCAGTAAGAATAGGATTGAGACTCTTTTTTAGCTCTCGGTAGTGTCGTAGTGATTTCGTGACCGAACCGAGTACCAGTAAGAATAGGATTGAGACTGGTCAGGATCAATTTTGCTGTTTTCGATTTTAATTGACCGAACCGAGTACCAGTAAGAATAGGATTGAGACATATCATCAATATCAATGCTATGGCCATGACAGTAGTGACCGAACCGAGTACCAGTAAGAATAGGATTGAGACGGATCAAGTTTGCTGTTTTCGATTTTAATTTGTAGTTGACCGAACCGAGTACCAGTAAGAATAGGATTGAGACGTAATTTTTGGCTCCGATACCGATGCGATTCCCATGACCGAACCGAGTACCAGTAAGAATAGGATTGAGACAACAAGTAATAGGCCTGACATACGATGAATAGAACGAGACCGAACCGAGTACCAGTAAGAATAGGATTGAGACATTTAGCTTTTACCGTTCCATGGTTTGCGCCAAGATTGACCGAACCGAGTACCAGTAAGAATAGGATTGAGACATAATTAAAGCAAACATCAAATTTTGAAAAATATGACCGAACCGAGTACCAGTAAGAATAGGATTGAGACTTGAGCGGGTTAAAAAATCAAAAGAATAAAACCAATCTGACCGAACCGAGTACCAGTAAGAATAGGATTGAGACTATTCAAATCCTACCATTTTAACAGCTGTCTCAAATGACCGAACCGAGTACCAGTAAGAATAGGATTGAGACAATCTTTAACCGCACCCATACAGCTAATTACTTCCGATGACCGAACCGAGTACCAGTAAGAATAGGATTGAGACTTTGTAAAACCTTTCATAATGTGTGTGTTTTAATCTGACCGAACCGAGTACCAGTAAGAATAGGATTGAGACCAAGTGCTTCGACCACGTCAGCAAAAGAAAGCGTGTGACCGAACCGAGTACCAGTAAGAATAGGATTGAGACACATCCATAGATACGCTTTCAGCTGCCATTCGTATTGACCGAACCGAGTACCAGTAAGAATAGGATTGAGACAGAACCATTCCCCACGTACAGGTTTATGGCTTCGACCGAACCGAGTACCAGTAAGAATAGGATTGAGACTTTACCGCAAATATCATATCACGGAATGATTTAGAACCGACCGAACCGAGTACCAGTAAGAATAGGATTGAGACAGTAAATTTTACACCCGTTGGAAAATTTCAATGTACCGACCGAACCGAGTACCAGTAAGAATAGGATTGAGACGTGATATAGTACGTCTGAAACGTCTATCTCACAATGACCGAACCGAGTACCAGTAAGAATAGGATTGAGACCCCTTGTTGTTTCCGGCTGTTACAATAGCTGAACATCCGGACCGAACCGAGTACCAGTAAGAATAGGATTGAGACCAGAAATTGCCTGATTCATTGCTTTTTTCACGTGCATGACCGAACCGAGTACCAGTAAGAATAGGATTGAGACTGGCGGAACAGTACGTCTGAAACGTTTATCTCACAGTAGACCGAACCGAGTACCAGTAAGAATAGGATTGAGACAGTCAATTTCCCCAAAAGTAACCTCGATGATCTGCTTGACCGAACCGAGTACCAGTAAGAATAGGATTGAGACTTTCTCATTGTGCAATCTGTTTCAGTATTTTCAAAATGACCGAACCGAGTACCAGTAAGAATAGGATTGAGACAAACGACCAGTTCAGCGACCCAAAGAACCTATCCAGACCGAACCGAGTACCAGTAAGAATAGGATTGAGACGCTTCTTTAAAGTTGCTATTGCGTCCACAACGTGCGGACCGAACCGAGTACCAATAAGAATAGGATTGAGACTGTAGTTTTCTATTACTCTTTGTCCTCCTCCTGAAGACCGAACCGAGTACCAATAAGAATAGGATTGAGACGTTGTGATCTTGCAGTTCAAAAATACGCTCTCTTGCAGACCGAACCGAGTACCAATAAGAATAGGATTGAGACCTCAATTTGTTCTTCAGAAGCCTCTAATCCTTCCGACCGAACCGAGTACCAATAAGAATAGGATTGAGACTCCTCGAGTATTTCGTTATATGTGTTCTCTTTTTTTTGACCGAACCGAGTACCAATAAGAATAGGATTGAGACTAATTGTTTTTAGAGCTGATACTTTAGCGTTGTTTTGACCGAACCGAGTACCAATAAGAATAGGATTGAGACGCTTCTTTAAAGTTGCTATTGCGTCCACAACGTGCGGACCGAACCGAGTACCAATAAGAATAGGATTGAGACTGTAGTTTTCTATTACTCTTTGTCCTCCTCCTGAAGACCGAACCGAGTACCAATAAGAATAGGATTGAGACGTTGTGATCTTGCAGTTCAAAAATACGCTCTCTTGCAGACCGAACCGAGTACCAATAAGAATAGGATTGAGACCTCAATTTGTTCTTCAGAAGCCTCTAATCCTTCCGACCGAACCGAGTACCAATAAGAATAGGATTGAGACTCCTCGAGTATTTCGTTATATGTGTTCTCTTTTTTTTGACCGAACCGAGTACCAATAAGAATAGGATTGAGACTAATTGTTTTTAGAGCTGATACTTTAGCGTTGTTTTGACCGAACCGAGTACCAATAAGAATAGGATTGAGACATAGCATAGACAATACACTAGATAGCATAGTAAGATGACCGAACCGAGTACCAATAAGAATAGGATTGAGACGCTAAGATGCTCATTGTCATAAGGATATATTTCGTCAGACCGAACCGAGTACCAATAAGAATAGGATTGAGACCCTTGTTGTTACGGGCCATCAATAGGATATGGAAGACCGAACCGAGTACCAATAAGAATAGGATTGAGACATACATGTAGTCAATGCCTCCTTTTGCTTTTAAGGTGACCGAACCGAGTACCAGTAAGAATAGGATTGAGACAACTTTGTGAGAAAGGTAGTTAGCATTGTTGGAAAAAGGACCGAACCGAGTACCAATAAGAATAGGATTGAGACGTCTAGTTTTACCGGCACTGAGATTTGTTTTCCATCTGACCGAACCGAGTACCAATAAGAATAGGATTGAGACTTATTTTTAGCCCAGATAAACCCTTCACGCGTTAAGACCGAACCGAGTACCAATAAGAATAGGATTGAGACGATTTTTGGCCTGTTCGTTTGTCTTAATCCAGTTCGACCGAACCGAGTACCAGTAAGAATAGGATTGAGACTTGTGAAATTTGTTCTACTGTGTTCATGATGTTGGTTTGACCGAACCGAGTACCAGTAAGAATAGGATTGAGACCTCCTATAACCCAACTCTGTATTTTCAACTGTTCTAAGACCGAACCGAGTACCAGTAAGAATAGGATTGAGACTTGGTATTGTCCCAAAGTTGAACATGACAAAGGTAGGGACCGAACCGAGTACCAGTAAGAATAGGATTGAGACCTCTGGAGTTATGTCCTTAATTTCGCTGTAGTCTGTTTTGACCGAACCGAGTACCAGTAAGAATAGGATTGAGACTAAATAACTGGTATTGTTATGACAAAGATTAAAGAGACCGAACCGAGTACCAGTAAGAATAGGATTGAGACTACCTGCTTTAATAGTTCTCATCTTTAATGCTTTTGGACCGAACCGAGTACCAGTAAGAATAGGATTGAGACCTTTATACATAGTGGTTTCCTCAAAGATCGTTTGAGGCGACCGAACCGAGTACCAGTAAGAATAGGATTGAGACGGAATAAGATATATTGACTTACTGCTACCCAGGTGGACCGAACCGAGTACCAGTAAGAATAGGATTGAGACTACCTGCTTTAATAGTTCTCATCTTTAATGCTTTTGGACCGAACCGAGTACCAGTAAGAATAGGATTGAGACTCCGCAGGATTAGACGGAAGCAGTATATTAAGATGCGACCGAACCGAGTACCAGTAAGAATAGGATTGAGACAATGTCTTTCGCAGATAATTCAATTTTACCATTAATGACCGAACCGAGTACCAGGGACTGTCAAGTAGTTTGTGTATTTGTGGAGTTCAAGAAGACTTTCCAAAAAAATTTGTGTTGAGCGGAATTGATCTGATTTTGTGAGTCTAAAAACTTTATACTATGAAAGATCAAACTCAAAAATTACTCGATGAATTGGTCAATCAGATTGCAGACAAGGATGAACTTGC
>NZ_JAHVHU010000018.1 GCF_019802045.1 Membranihabitans marinus
ACTAGATAGACTTCAGCGTATTGAATCGGCTGAGGCCTTCTTTCGGTATCTTTAAATTAAGAAAATATTTTGAGAAATAACAATATAAATACTTGGATTAGATCATAGTATCTGTCAGGTTTCCACACACGCTGTGAAGCTACCAATAAAGTGCTGTGGTGCCAAAATTTCTATCGTTAAAGCTCTGCGCTTCCAGATCCCTATGGGCTCACGAATCGCAGGCTCTATCAGGCGATTCGTGAGCCTGCCTGGCTATAATTTTTGTCCCTAATTGCCGGCAGACAGGCGTGAAATGATCTGGAAGCGCCTGGATTACATGTAAAACTGATACCTCTGTGCAATAAATACCCCCCCAACCAGAACCCCGCATGGGGTTCAATATGAATAACCCCCAATAAATAAGGTGCAACCGCTGGATAAAAACTACTCACCAACCAGAACCCCGCATGGGGTTCAATCGGACCAAACTTTTATAACTACCAGATTCCTTTAATTTTTGCCAGCTAAAAATTCTAAAAGACCAGGCAGGTGGTTAACTTAGTGGCCAAACACCAAACCCAACTTATGCTCACAGGAGAATTACGCAACCAGGTCGACAACATCTGGAATACATTTTGGAACAACGGCATCTCTAATCCGCTCACCGTTATCGAACAGTTTACCTACCTGATCTATCTCAAACGATTGGATGATCAGCAGCTGCAGAAAGAAAAAGAAACCAACTTACTGGGCATCCCGATGGATGATCCGCTCTACCCCGAAAAATACGAAGCGCTGCGATGGTCCCGGTTTAAGGATCTGGATCCGGAAAAGCTCTTTGACATCGTATCAAAACCGCAGGCAGATCTGGACAACCTGTCCGCTTTTGAGTATATGAAAAACATCGGTGACAAAGGCGGCGTCTACGCGCAGTATATGAAGGACGTCAACTTTATCATTCCGACGCCGAGGACGCTTTCCAAACTGGTCGATCAGATCGATAAACTTCCGCTCGATAAGCGGGACACCATGGGCGATCTCTATGAATACATGTTGTCCAAAATCGCCGATGCCGGACAGAACGGGCAATTCCGGACCCCACGACACATCATTCGCATGATGGTTCACCTCACGGACGTTCACCAGGATGATGTCATCTGTGATCCGGCATGTGGCACCTCGGGGTTCCTGGTCGCAGCGAACGAATACATCAATGAGAACCACAGCAGCTGGTTCGAAGAAAAAGACTTTCGCGAACACCACCGGGATCATATGTTTTATGGTACGGAGGTCGATTCGACCATGCTGCGGATCGGTGCGATGAACTTGCAACTGCACGGTATTTCACCCCAGCTGAGCTCCAAAGACAGCCTGAGCAACAGCAACGGGGATGTCAAAGATGAATTTAGCCTGGTCCTGGCCAATCCACCGTTCACCGGCAGCCTCGATTATGAAGATGTAGAATCGAGCCTGCTGCAGACCACCAAAACGAAAAAAACCGAACTCCTGTTTATGAGTTTGATTCTCCGCATTCTGAAAAAGGGCGGCCGCGGGGCGGTCATTGTACCCGACGGGGTGGTATTCGGGAGCAGCCGGGCGCACAAAAGTCTGCGAAAAACGCTGGTGGAAGATCATCAGTTGCAGGGAGTTATCTCCATGCCCAGCGGGGTATTCAAGCCTTATGCCGGGGTAAGTACGGCCATTCTGCTGTTTACCAAGACCGGAAAGGGCGGCACCGGCAATGTCTGGTTTTACGATATGAAGGCCGATGGCTACAGTCTGGATGACAAGCGGAACCCGTTGATCGAGCACGATGAACTGGAGCAATGCTTTTCCGCACCGGAGGAAGCGGCGAAAACCGTCGAAGACAAATGCGATATTCCATTAATTATACGGGACTGGCAGGCGATCCGCCACGATTTACAATCCGAACTGAGCGACGGCGATGCCTTCACCGACCGCACCGCCAAAAGTTTCCTCGTACCCAAAAGTGAAATCGTGGAGAACGACTACGATCTCAGCATCAACCGGTACAAAGAAATTGTGTATGAAGAGATCGAATACGATCCACCAGCGGTGCTGATCGACAAAATAAAGCAACTGGATGAAGAACGGAATGCGGCTTTGAGGGAGTTGGAAGGGATGCTGGGGTAGTTTCTTGAACGTGGGTGGAAGGAACCTAAGCCTGGTGGGAGCCAGCGGGTGCCTTTCACCTGAAAACCAGCGGACGGTGGCAAGGACAAAATCCTGGCGCACATTGTCTGAATCAGGATGGTCAGGATTGAAGGATTTGCTGGATTCTTATTAATATTGAAATATGAAATTGGATGATCAAACATACAAAATTAATGGATGTGCGATGAAAGTTCATCGAACACTCGGAAATGGTTTTCAAGAAGTAATCTATCAAAGGTGTTTAGCTATTGAACTGGATAGAGCTAATATTTCATATGCTCGGGAGTTAGATCATGACATATATTATGACGGATTAAAAGTCGGCACCCGAAGAGCTGATTTCGTTATCGAAGACAAAGTAATCGTTGAATTAAAGGCCCTGATAAATCTGGAAAATGTCCATTTGGCTCAAGCCAAGAATTATGTAGTGGCCTATGACAAACCAATAGGTCTTCTTATCAATTTTGGGGCGACTAGTTTGCAGTTTAAAAAAATCTATAATCCCAAATACAATGTTCAATCAAGAAAATCCTAAAATCAAGAAAATCCTGATTCAGACAAACACCCATAAAAACCAAAAACCCCCACAACCAACCCGATAAAAACAAAGACAATATGAAGATGGTAGAATGGAGTAAAGTCCTGACAATTAAAAACGGTAAAAGTCAGAAAAAAGTAATTGATGCAAACGGGAAATATCCAATTTTCGGAAGCGGTGGAAAAATGGGGATGGCTAATGAATTTCTATGTGAAAGTGGTACAACTATTATTGGTCGCAAAGGAACAATAAATAGTCCTATTTTCGTAGATGAAAAGCTCTGGAATGTTGATACGGCTTTTGGAATTCAAGCAAACACTGATTTTTTAAATAAAAAATACTTATTTTATTTTTGTCTTGACTATAATTTCCTTAAACATGATCGGTCAACTACTTTACCAAGCCTAACAAAAGGAGATTTATTAAAAATAAAAATCCCCCTCCCCCCGCTCCCCGTCCAAAAACGGATCGCAGCCATCCTGGACCAGGCCGATGAACTCCGTCAAAAAGATAAGCAACTCATCGACCACTACGACCAGCTCAGCCAGTCCCTGTTCCTGGACATGTTCGGCGATCCGGTGACGAATCCGAAGGGGTGGGAGGTGGAAGAGTTGGGGGAAATAGCTCAAGTAATAATGGGACAATCACCAAAAGGTACGACATACAATGAAAATGGGATTGGAACACCTCTATTAAATGGACCAACTGAATTTGGACCAAAATATCCAACCGAAACTCAATGGACTACAGCACCTAAAAAGGTATCCAAGAAAGGAGATATTCTTTTTTGCGTAAGAGGTGCTACAGCAGGTAAAATGAATTGGGCGAATAAGGAATATTGCATTGGCCGAGGAATCGCTTCAATCAGAAAGAATTCAGATATTTCTTTGAAATACATTTTCAATATTTTGAAAATGAGGTACAAGATATTTCAAGCAGAAAGCAATGGTAGTACATTTATTAATATCAGTAAATCGGATTTATCGTCAATAGAAATTCCTTTAACAAGTTCACGAATACAAAACGAGTTCGCCGACCGGGTCCGGGCGATCGAGCAACAAAAGCAGCAGGCCGAAGAGGCAGCCCGGTACAGCGAAGAATTATTTCAGAGTCTGTTGCAGCGCGCCTTCAAAGGCGAGCTGGTGAAGGAAGATCAAATCACTTAAAAGTGAATAATTAGTGAAAAAGGATGTATTTAATCGTAAAATCACTTAAAAGTGAATATCTTTACCATCCAGTTATTTGAAGAACATGAAAAGTGCAGTTTCTATACCGTCGTGAAGGATGGACAATCGAAATCAGAAACAGATCTGTTTTTTGAAAAGCATGCTGAATCGCATAGAGCTGAGCTTCTAGATTTCATAAAATTGCTTGAATATATCGGCAATGAGAGAGGAGCGAATGAACACTTATTTCGATTTGAAGGACAAGCACTCGCCTTGCCAAAAAATGAAAGAAGGCAAAAACAATTTTTAGAAATAGATTTTAAAGAGTTTCCGCTTCGATTGTTTTGCTTACGGATATCAGATGCATTGATCATCTTCTTTAATGGCGGCATCAAAGATGCTCAGACCGCACAAGAGTCATCTCTTTCTGCACAGTTTAGAGAGGCAAACCAATTTGCAAAAGCAATCGATAAAGCAATTATACAAAAAGACATTGAAATCAACAATCATATACTAATAGGAGAAAATACGGTTGAGATCTATTATTAAACGATCAAAATAAACCAAAAATGGGATACAAAAAGAATGCATTCTTAGAAGAACTAAGAAAAGAAATCACAGCTGAAGATCGAATCTTTACAACAAACTACTACGATTTAGTCATTCGCATTAATGAACTACTAGATAGAAAGGAGTGGACTCAAAAGGATTTTGCAGAAAAGCTTGGTAAACGACCTTCCGAGATAAGTAAATGGCTCAATGGCGGGCATAACTTAACGCTCAAGTCCATTGCGAAGATGGAGGCTGTATTAGGAGAAAAACTAATTGTGGTACCACAGCACAAAAATTCTATGAACACAGTACTGAAAACAGCGGTAGAGTCCTGAAAAGTTTATAATTCTGCAGTAGATTGAAAAGAAAGTCTGGCCATCCCAAAAACAAATCACATTGAGCAACTTTACCTTCCTACAACCCGATTTTCCCGATTTATACCGCGAATGCCGCAAGGCGGAACAATACGCCTGGTCCGAACCCAAGATTTGTGCCATCCTCTGCCGGTCTGCCCTGGAAAAAGGGATGCATATCCTCTATGAATCGGACCAGAGCCTGGTTCTTCCCTACGACACCAACCTCGGTGCCCTGCTCTTTACCGATGAAATGAAAGCCCTCCTGGACCGATCCATGTTCCAGGAACTGAATGTCGTCCGGAAAATCGGCAATGCGGCCGCCCACTCCACCCGGAAGATCAGCAAAAACCAATCGTTCCAGTCGGTCAAGAACATCTTCCGATTTGCACGCCACCTCAGCATCTACTACGGCGACAGTCTGGACAAAGTGCCCCGGTGGGATGAAACCCAACTCCGACGGGAAACCAAAGAACAAAAGACCATCCGCGAGCAGGCCCGGATCATCGCCGAAAAAGAAGAACAACTCGCCAAAGAACGCGAACAACTCCGGGCCTTCCAGGAAGAACTGAAACACAGCGAAGCCCAACGGGCCGCCTTCGAAGAAAAGACCCGCCGGCTGACCGAACGTAAAGAAGCCCGCGAACGGGAACTCATCAGCGAAGAAGTCAATCCACCGCTGACCAGTGAACACGAGACCCGACTCCAGTTGATCGATTTATTGCTGACAGAGGCGGGCTGGACTGACCGCCAACCCGGCCGGGATGTGGAATATCCCGTCACCGGAATGCCCGAAAGCACCAATCGGACAGGAACGGGCTACGTCGATTACGTCCTGTGGGGGCGTGACGGTCTTCCCCTGGCCCTGGTCGAAGCCAAAAGCACTATACACAGCCCCAGAAAAGGCAAGCACCAGGCCAGCCTGTACGCTGATTGTCTGGAAAAAGAATTTGGTCGCCGACCCATCGTTTATTACAGCAATGGCTGGGAGACCTTCCTGTGGGATGATCAGTTTTACCCACATCGGAACGTGTCCGGTTTTCACAAACCCGAAGAACTGCAGCTGATGATCGACCGGAGAAAAACGCGGAAAGACCTGCGGGCATTTGATGTGAATCCGGATATTTCAAACCGCCCCTATCAGCTCGAGGCGATCAAGCGAGTAGCAGCACGGTTTGTGACCACGCAGGACGGGCAGCTGAAAGGGCGACATCGAAAGGCCCTGCTGGTGATGGCGACGGGCAGCGGAAAAACCCGGACGTCCATCTCGATCGTCGATATGCTTACGAAAAACAATTGGGTCAAAAGGGTCTTGTTCCTGGCCGATCGAAATGCGTTGGTGAAACAAGCCAAAAATGCATTTAAAGACCACCTCCCCCACCTGGCCGGAATCGATCTGACCCGCGAGGAAGATCCGGATGCGCGACTGGTCTTCTCGACCTACCCGACCATTTTAAATAAAATCGATGGTACCAAAAATGAGGACGGCCGGTATTACGGGGTGGGTCATTTTGACCTCATCATCATCGATGAAGCCCACCGCAGTGTGTATCAAAAGTACAGAGCCATTTTTCAGCATTTTGACAGCCTGCTCATCGGCCTGACCGCGACCCCCAAAAATCAGGTGGACCGGAACACCTATGAACTGTTTGATCTGGAGGACGGCGTCCCGACCTTTGCCTACGAGCTGCACGATGCGGTGGACCAGGGTTATCTGGTGCCGGCGAAAGCAATCGAAATTCCGGTCAAACTGCCCCTGGAAGGCGTGAGATACAAGGATCTTTCGGAACGCGAGAAAAGAGAATACGAAGAACACTTTGGGGATCCGGGCGAAACCGACTTTGTCGATAACATCAGCGGTTCCGCGGTCAATTCCTGGTTATTCAATAAAAACACCATTGATCAGGTCCTCAAATACCTCATGGAGCACGGCATCAAGGTCAAAGGTGGCGATAAACTCGGCAAGACCATCATATTTGCCAAAAACCACAAACATGCCGTGTTCATCGAAGACCGGTTCAATGCCTGCTTTCCCGAATACAGCAGTACCTTCCTGGAGGTCATTGACAATTACAATGACAAGGCCCAAAGCTTGCTGGATCGGTTTGTCAATGATCAGCAAGAGCTGGATCCACAGATTGCCGTTTCCGTGGATATGATGGATACAGGCGTGGATGCACCCAGGGTGGTTAACCTGGTCTTCTTCAAGAAGGTCTATTCACAATCTAAATTTTGGCAGATGATCGGTCGGGGGACCCGGTTGCGCCCTGATTTATTTGGACCGGGCAAGGACAAGGAATTTTTCCTCATTTTTGACCTGTTGGAGAATTTTAAATTTTTTGATGAGAATCCGGAGGGTTACATTTCTTCTGAAGGAAAGTCACTCACGGAGAAGATCTTCCAAACCAAATTGCAGCTGGCTCTGGCCATCCGCAATTACAAGGAGGTGCAGCCAAAAGACCGGAACTTCAGTGAGCATCTCATTCAGGAACTGCACGGGGCCATCTCCCGGCTCAACGAAGAGAACATCAATGTGCGCCAGGAATGGGAGCACGTCCGTAGATTTAAGCAAGCGGAAGAATGGCAGGATCTCAATATCCACGATCGCGGAATCCTGGTCAATCAACTCGCCAAGTTAACGACCATCGTGGATGAGGAGGAAAAGGCCTTGCGGTTTGATTTCTTGATGTACTCCCTTATGCTGTATTTCTATACCAATGATCCATTGCAGACTCGAAAAATAGACCAATTGACCAACATTGCCGTACAGCTGGAAAAAAAGGCCAATATTCCCGCCATTGGGGATAAACTCCCCATCATCCAACGGGTGCAGACGGATACTTTCTGGCAGAACGCAGACCTCAATGCGCTGGAACAGGTCCGGGAGGCCCTGCGTGACTTGATGGTCTTTCTGGAAGCTGAGCGGACGCCCTACATAGAGTCTGATTTTGAAGATGAACTGGAACTGAAGCAGGTGCGGGAGGATATTCTGCCGGAGTACAAAAAAACGGTGCCCTACCGCGAAAGAGTGGAACAGTTTATCCGCAAGAATAAACACCATCTGGTGATCGATAAACTCTATAAGAACAAGGCTATTACAGCGCAGGAATGGCAACAGCTTGAAGATTTTTTGTACAGCCAGGAATTCATCAGCAAAGAACGATTCGAGCAGGAATTTGAGGATACCACGCTGGGTCGATTTATCCGTCGGATCGTGGGGCTTGATCAAAACGTGGTGAATGAACTGTTTTCCAGCTTTATCCAAAATGAAAACCTCACGCCGAATCAAATTACGTTTGTCCAAAAAATCATCGATTATGTTCAGAAAAACGGATACCTGGATAAAAAACTTCTGGTTTCACCACCGTTCGATCAATTGCATGAAAAAGGTATACTGGGTGTCTTTGAAGGCCAGGATGCCGTCATACGAGCACTGAGTAAAACCATTGATCAAGTCAACACAGGAGCAGAGACCGCGTAATGAAACAAACCCAAAAAGTCATACCAGATACACGCCCAGACCAATAAATATCACATGGATTTAGCAGACCTACTCAAAGAATATGTTCCATTCACACACGATGAACTGAATGGTATCCTGGCTCATTTCACAAAAGAAAGTATTCCCAAAAATGAGCTGTTGGTCCGGGAAGGCCAGATATGCCGAAAACTGTACTTCGTCGAGAAAGGCATCGGAAGAAGCTATTACATCAAAGAAGACGGCAAAGAAGTCACACAATGGTTTTTTGGTGAAGGGGCATTTATGTCCAGTGTGGACAGCTTCTTTAACCAAAGTCAAAGTCATTATTACCTGGAGGTATTGGAAGATGCCGTGCTGTATAGCATTTCGCTGGACAACATTGATCTGCTCTTAGCCCAGTACCACAAAATGGAAAGACTGGTTCGATTGATAACCATAGATATGCTGACCAAAGTGGTCAACAAACTCAATGCCCTCCAGTTCCAGACGGCCAGAGAACGGTACGATTATATGATCTCCGAATACCCGGACATTTCCTATCGCGTTCCTTTGGGTCACATCGCTTCCTACCTGGGCATGACCCAGGAAACGTTGAGTCGAATCAGAAAAAATGAGGGATAATTAACCCTTTCCTTCATTATTTGATCTAGGTCAAATGAAAGTCCTTTGATCGATCTGATATTTGCATTGTAATCAAAAATTAGTACGCAATGCATGTCAATCGATTAAAAATAAGTATCCTGATTATGGCACTGGTCGGGTTCAGTTCAGCAGCGTCCCGAGCCCAACAACTGGATCCGGAGCTTAAAGAACTCATCAGCAAAGGTCTCCACAAAAGCCACAGCGTTCAAATTTACAAAATGGAAGCCGAACAGGCTCAGGTGGACCAAAAGCTGGCCAAATCCACTTTCCTACCCCATGTCACCGTGAATGGGAGTTACACGCGGTTGAACGACGACATTACCTTCGATCAAAACACGCAAAATCTATTGGTAGCCACCCAAAAACTGCTCATCAAAGAAGCCGCTGGTATTCCGTTTCATGCGCCGTTCCCGGAAAATATTCCCTTAACTGAGATAGCTAATCTCCAGGATAAGAACATTTTAAAATCATCGGTCGATGTAGACTGGGTTTTATTTAGCGGGATGCAAGCCACTAATGCTCTGAAAGCCAGCAAACACCAGGAGGCCTCTTTGAATTATCTTGGCAAGGCGGAGGAAGACAAACTGGCTTTGCAGATCATCGAAACCTACGACAAACTGGCGTTGGTCCATGCTTCCAGACAGGTCATCACCACCTCCGAAAAATTCTTGAATGAACAAGCTCATTATGTCAATAAGGCCATTAAGAATGGATTAGCCACCCCCCTTTCCCGTCAAAAGATTGAATTAGCCCAGCAACAACTGGCCTCGAAAGAACTGGAATTCCGGCAAAATACGACCCTGCTCATCGAAGTCCTCCAGCAGCTTACCGGCGAATCCAGGACAAATTTAGCTCAAATAGAGCCCCGATTGTACGCACCATCCCCTGTCGTACAATCAGATCTGGAGAAGCGTCATGAAATAAAGGCACTGGAAGAAGCTGAAAGAGCAACCCAGTATAAAGCTAAAATGGAAAAAAGCAGCTTTATCCCCAAGGTGGCTTTACAAGGACATTATGAATTCCTGGAAGAGAACCTCTCCTTACTGGAACCAAAGTGGTATGTGGGCGTAGGCGTAAAATGGAATTTATTTGATGGGAACAGAGCTCGGCTAAAAAGTCAGAAATCCAACATTGAAAGTCGAAAATACAGGGCAAAAATTAATCAGGCTGAAGAGATGATCGAATTGAGTGTCGTCCAGGCACAACTGAACTATGAATCAGCACTGCAAAATACCCAGATCGCCCAAAAAGAAATCGACCTGGCGCAGGCCACCTATGATATGGTTGACAAACAACATAAAAACAACCTGGCTTCCATCAATGAGGTACTCGATGCCTTGACCGACCTGGAGAAAGCCAACTTCAAACTCCAGGAAACGTATTTCCATCAACGGAGAGCCATGACAGAATTACTCCATGCCAAAGGCAACTTGACTTCTTTTTATAACTAAAAACAAATCAAAAATGAAAGCAATAAAAAATATCCTGATCGGGCTAATCGCTGCAGCAACGATAACCTCCTGCGTCACCGAAGAACCCATCACCCCTTACCGGGGGAAGGTGAAATTTGAAACCATTTCTGTAAGTAGTAAACTGGGTGGTCGGATACAGACGATCTATGTCGAAGAAGGCCAGCAAGTACACCAGGGCGACACGTTGGCCTATATTGACCTGCCGGAAGTCAGTGCCAAAATGAGACAGGCTGATGGAGCCATTCGGGCGGCCAGAGGCCAATTGAATCTGGCCAACAACGGTGCCACCAAAGAACAGTTGAATCAAATCAGCAGTCAAATCCAATCGGCCCGGGCCCAATTGGACTTTGCCCAAGAAAGCTTCCACCGGATGCAAGCTATGTTTCAGGACTCATTGATCAGCCACCAGCAATTTGATGAAATCAAAATGAAAAGGAATATGGCCCAAGCACAGGTTGATGCTCTGGTAGCCAAGCAAAATGAAGTGATGAAGGGAGCGCGTCTGGAACAGATCGATCAAGCCAAAGGCCAACTGGATCGGGCCATCGGCGCCCGGGATGAAGTATTATCGGCTTCCCATGAAAAATACATCATCGCTCCCCGGGATATGTCTATAGAAACGATCAGTCTGCAAGAAGGAGAATTACTTACACCGGGTTATGCCCTCTTCAATGGGTATGAAAAAAACAGCGTGTATTTTCGATTTACAGTTCCGGAATCCAAGGTCTATGACTTTGAAGCCGGTAACCCATTAACGCTGGTCAACCCCTACACAAATCAGGAAATTGAGGGACACATCGCCACCATCAAGCAACTGCCCAGGTATGCCGACATCACCAGCACCTCGCCTTTGTACCAACTTTCAGAATCAATCTACGAACTGAAGGTCATTCCACCCGCTGTGCAGCCCGACCAGAAGTGGTATATGAATGCAACCATACTCATCAAAGAATAATAAGACCATGAAAAAGTTTATGAAACAACTCGGCATAGAGTTTAAGCGAATATTTTCAAACGGGGTGTTGCTCGCGATCTTTTTTGGTGCACCCCTTTTATATGGCCTATTATTCGGTTATGTCTACCAGCAGGCCAAGGTCGTGGATCTCCCCATAGTCATCGTAGATCAGGACAACAGCCCGCTGACGGATAAAATCATCGAAGGATTTGAAGATAATGAAGTTTTGCTCGTGAAAGATGTGCGTGCCACGTCTGGAAATTTGCTGGCGGAAATGCCCCGAGAACAATACGCAGCGGTAATTACTTTTCCCTCCAATTTCGAAGCGGATATTCTTCAAAAGCGCTACCCCGAAGTCCGGGTCGATCTGAATATGGTCAATATCTTAAATGCCAATACGGCCAGTACAAATATTCAGTCCGTATTGATGACCTTGAACGCCGGGATGGAAATAGAAGGACTTCAAAAACAAGGGTTGCATCCCAATCAGGCGTTGAATTCCTTTGAAAGCTTCAAGGTGAATTACAACAAGCTCTACAATTCTGCCGGAAACTATGTCACCTTTATGTTGCCGGGGCTCCTGGCTACCATCATGCAACAGATTATATTTCTAGCCATGGCCTTGGTTTTTGCACGGGATTTTGAAGACGGTTATTTTGGGAAACTGGCACAAGAACACAAATGGGCAACCTACCATCTATTCCTAAAGTCTGTCCCTTTCCTATTAATGCTTCCGGTCATGTGGTACCTCGTCAGTCTTTTTATTCCTTACTTTAAAATAGATGCCTTTATCTACAACGGTCCGATGCTGGTGTTGACCGCCCTTCTAACCCTGGCTTCCATGTTTATCGGTATGTTGTTCTCGATCGCTATTCCGAGTCAATTAAAAGCCACCGAATTACTCATGGTGATTTCTACACCGGCATTTGTCCTGAGTGGCTTCACCTGGCCAAGCCTGGCTATACCCGACACCATCACCAACGTCGCCCAATACATTCCGTTGACCCAATACTTAAGCGGGTTCCGTAAAGTGGGATTTTATGGGGGCGATATGGCTTCCATCCAACCAGAAATACACATGCTATCAATGATCATTGTAGTGACCTTGCTGGCCATGTTGGCTTTGCTTCAATTCAAGATTTTTTCTGCCCGGAAAAAACAGAATAAGATTTTATCTCAACCTCAAAACTAGTACTCCGCTTCATCAATTATTATGGTTAATTATGGCTCCTTGTCGATGGCGCTCCCAGATTGCTCCACTCCGTTCAGCACTCACGGATCGCCAACTATAGCCTGCGATTCGTGAGCATGGAGAGAATCGGAGTGATCTGGAAGCGCAGAATATTTAATTACAATTATTTATGAAACACACCACTAGATTCATGGTCCCAGAATTTCTCGTAGACAATAAAACACGGCTCAATTATACGCCCGATGTACTCGGAGATGGATTTGAGCAATTGGTTCTGCATTTTGAGGACGATTATGAAGGACGCGTCGTGGCGACTTTAGTTCGAAAAAAGTCGGAAGCGCCTACAACCAAAGCCATCCTGTACATTCATGGATTCAACGATTATTTCTTTCAACGGGAAATGGCTAACCGCTTTAATCAGCAAAACTATAACTTTTATGCCCTCGATCTCCGAAAGTATGGTCGTTCTTATTTGAATCATCAGAAACTTAATAATGTGCGATCGATCGAAGAATATGATGCAGAGATCAATGAGGCATTGCAGATTATTCAATTAGAAAAAAACACCGAGGTAATACTCATGGGCCATTCCACAGGTGGTCTTATTGTGACCAACTATGCGGGGCGCCATTTGAACAGTCATTTATTCAACGGCGTGCTGTGCAACAGTCCGTTTTACGAATTCAATTACTCGTTTATAAGTCGAAAGATTGGGCTTCCCATCCTTTCATACCTGGGCAAACACAACCCCAATCTTGAAATTCCAGGGGGTTTATCTCCACTATATGGTTACAGCATTCATCAGGATAAATATGGGGAATGGGACTATTCATTGACCTGGAAACCACATAAAATTGCAAGCGTAAATTTGGGTTTCATCCACGCTATCCATCAGGCTCAGAAGAACGTTCAGCACCAATTGTCGATCGATGTGCCCATGCTAGTTCTATACAGCGATAAAAGCGTGGGTGGTAAAAATTGGTCAGAGCAATTTATGGAGGGTGATTCTGTATTGAACGTCAGCCACATTGAAAAGTATGCCCATCAAATAAAAGGAAAGATCACCTTAAATCAAATAGAAAATGGGATGCACGACCTGGTGCTCTCTCAAAAGCCCGTCCGAGAAACGGTTTACAACAAAATCTTTGAATGGATGGATCATCATTTCAAATGATTATAAAAGATCCGGCTCCACTCTTTTGGACTGGTCATCGTTTTAAAAAAAATTTTTATATAAGGAAGACCTTACTATATAGGGGATTTATTTTACTTTTAACCTGTTCGAAGGGTTTGACCAATTTCTTGTATAAAAACAAGCAGCAATAATTTATACCATTTGTATTTGATAATGACGTATAAGATTTTGTAAATATTCAAAGATTGTCGAAGAAAAAAACGAAGGTATAGCTGGAGTTACACCGAGTATTTTTGACGAAGAGCATCGAAGAATATTTCGGAATATAGGCGGCAATTATGAATTCAAATGGTATTAGGCAAGCTTTTTCTTATTAGACAAACCTAGAATTATTATAAAAAATGAGCATGGGCATCCCTGTACTATTGAGAAACAGTAGCACACCGGACATGCGATAAATACCGGTGTCATGTAGTGAAATGGCATCGATTCACAAAACCAAACACAGTCAACCAACTTATGAATCAACCCCTAACTTCCCGCCGAAAAACCATCATCACCCTGTTTGCATTATGCTGGCTCATTGTGAATTTTCAATGCACAAATACCCCAACAAAAAGCACTGATAACCCAGAACTTCAGCGAATAGAAAATGCAGAACATGTGGTGGTGTACCAAGAGAACGATAAATTCCTTGGCTGGCCGGCCAATAATGGTGCATGGTCCGCAGATGGGGTCAATATGCTCGTGGGTTTCACGCACGGCGACTATGAATTGATCATTGACAATCACAATATCGGGGGGAACCGGCGTAGTTGGTTAGCCCGGAGTACTGATATGGGAAAAACCTGGCAAGGATTTGATCCGGAGGGTTATGTGGGTGATTTTGGCCAAATGCCCGATTTAAGTCCTGTGGATGATCCGATCGACTTTTCGCATCCCCAATTTGCCATGCGAATAGTAGGAACCGCCTACCATGGAGCTCATGACGATCGGGGTCATTTTTTCTTTTCGTACGATGCTGGTCAGACATGGAAAGGGCCCTTCAGTTTTGGGGAGACTGATCTACGGGAATGGCCCGAATTAAAAAACACGACCTTCCAGGGAGAGCTTGAACTAACCCCCAGAACCGACTATATCGTGGAAGGTGAAAATGAATGTCTTATTTTCATGTCTGTTCGATCCAAAGGCGAATTTGGCACAGACCGGCTTTTTTGCGCGCGTACTTATGACGGTGGAAAGAGTTTTGAGTTTGTAGGTTGGGTCATTCCGCCCTATGATGAAGAAAATTCTGATCCAACAGCCAAAATAAAATTGGAGACAGAAGACGCGGACAACCCACACCCACACCAAGCCCGGGCAGTAATGTCCCAGACCATCCGGCTGAAAAATGGTCATTTAATCTGCGCCATGCGCCGAAGGTATGAAAAACACAACTGGGTCGATGCTTATGTGTCCAAGGATCGGGGTCAGACGTGGACCTTCCTTTCCGAGGTGGGGGATGCCGGAGCCGGTAATGGGAATCCGCCCGCATTGAATGTCACCGATCAGGGACGATTGGTGGCTGTTTTTGGAAACAGAGAAGAGCCGGGTACGATGATGGTTGTCTACAGCGATGACGAAGGGCAGTCCTGGAGTGCACCAAAAATTCTAAGAGATGGATATGGGTCAGAGGATATGGAGACGATTGACCTCGGGTATCCTCTGTTATTGCAACGAAAAGATGGTCAAATGGTCGCGTTGTATTATTGGTCCACGCAAGATCAATTGCACCACATTGCGGCCACGATCTGGGATGCCGATCACTAACAAGCGCAAAATAATATGGATGCCAAGAGGATAAAATTTCTTTTTTCAATGTCTCATCGTATTATATTGCACCCTGATGAATCGCAATTTCGTCCAAATTAAATCGACCACGACCATATGATCCGCTATTTCCTACATCTGGGATTTGATGGGACCTCGTATAGTGGGTGGCAGCGGCAAAAGAATACACCAAACACTGTACAGGAAGTTATTGAGCAAACGCTCTTTCAGATTTTTAAAGAAAAGATTACGGTCTATGGCTGTGGCCGCACCGATGCAGGTGTCCACGCCACGCAGTACATCATTCACATTGATCTGGACGCTGCACCGGAGTTCGATCTAAAATACCGCTTGAATAAAAACCTACCCGACGACATCGCCATTTTCGAAATCATCGAAGTCGAAGATAATCAACACTGCCAGTACGATGCAGTAGCTCGTACGTATGACTATTTTATTCATTGGAAAAAAGATCCGATGCTGATTCGGTACAGTGCGTTTTATGAAGATGTGGAGCTGGATTTTAGAACGATGGAAAAAGCGACTGAACTCCTGCGTCACACCTCCGATTTCAGGCCGCTTTGCAAACAGCCCAATCAATACAAAAGCACAATGTGCCGGATCACCCGGTGTGAATTATATGTCAACGAAGAATCGGGGCGATTGCGCCTTACCATTACCAGCAACCGTTTTCTGCGGGGCATGGTGCGGCTCTGTGTTTTCTTTTTACTGGAAGTCGGTCGCGGTGCTATCACGCTTCATGAGTTTGAACAAGTTCTGCACCAGGAGAAGACCCTGAATCAGATGCAGCCCGCTCTCCCCAATGGGCTATTTCTCACCAAAGTGAGTTATCCGTTTTTGGAATTAAAGGATGCCCATCATTTGATCCGAATGAAGCGAATGGGATTTAGCCCTGAATGATGTGCATTTTAATGGCTAAAGCCAACATGTGCGTCATGATAGATACCCCGGGCTGAAGCACCGGGGCTAATCATTTTAAAATACGACTTTCTGAAGTGGACTCTACCTTTAATTTTCACACCGCTATTTTCCACTTTTCCTTGCGGTACTGGGTCGGGGTAATTCCATATTCTTCTTTGAAAATCTTGGAAAAATAACTTTTACTGCTTAATCCGACCTTATGAACAATCTCTGAAATATTGAGATCTGAATAGCGCAATAGTGTAGTCGCCCGTTGCATCCGTGTCGTATGAATATATTGATTGACCGTCATATGATAGAGCATCCTGAAACCATCCTGAAGTTTATTGATATTGAAACCAACCCGATGCGCCAGGTCCGGGACGGTTCCCAAATCTTCCAATTCGTCTTCGATGATCTGTGCTGCCTGGTGGATCAACTCCATTTCGGAGCGTCTTAAAATTCTTTGGTGGTTCGCACCATTGAGATCATCTTCATAAAGCATCAGTTGCTGACTCAATATTTTCAGAACCGTACCTTCCAGATAAACGGCTCTGAGTATCCCTCCCTGAGAAAAGGCATCCAACCGGTCAAACAAACCAGCTAGTGTCACGCTATACATGCCATCTTGAAAGAATGATTCTTCATCCTCATGGTCTTCAAAAATCTTTTGGAGTTGAGAGTGGCACCCGTTGGGCTCACAGTGAAATCGGGTATGAAACTCTGTTTTATCAATTTCTATGCTTCGGATTCTTACGAAAGTTTGCCCGGGAAAGCGGAACAGGTGGCTCTGCTTCGCTCTGCTGGCTAAAATACAATTGTTGTATTTCTCCATGGTGAAATCCTCCGCTTTATCGGCAAATCTAATTTGAAGATTTCCATTGAGGCAGTATAAAAACTTTAAAGGATCCTCACTGGAATCGACAAAGTGAATCTCTAGGTCTTCCAAAAATTCGCAATCATACTTCATCAGACCAAATCCGCCTTCAAATTGAACTGCGGAAATCTGCCCCTGCCCCCAGGAATCAGGGACGTCCAGAACATATTCATTCCCGCTGACCGATGGAGAAATATTCCAGGCTTCCGCTAAGCCTAAGATGACATTCTTCGGTATAAACGAATCAATCTCCAGTTTTTTCATGTGCCCTGTTTCATTTCCGTGCCTAAATTAATAAATACCTGATATATTTTATGAAAATATTCCCGTATTACCGTTAATGTTACTTTTTGATTTAAAATTGTTAATCGATATAACGCAATGAATGTCTCAAAAGCTGGAATTTAATAGATCTGGATCGAAATGTGAGTTACTGAGAACAAACTTTAAATTCTTATACAAGATATAAGACGAGTGGACTATGACCGTGTAAAATAAGCATATGAGTTAAATTATACCCGTATTAAGATAACACGATCAATATCAACACGTTATATTTACAAATAACAGAACAGCATACCGATCAAGATCAAGTATGCTGTGTATTTTTGAACTACTAAAATTCTTTATCCATGATTAATGATCAAAAAGAAGAGCAGATAGAACAACGTGAAAATGCCCGAACGCCGGACCCTGATCCGATCGATAGCGACGATCAGACTGCGCGGTATGACCAGTGGGAAAAGAACTGGGAAAATTACCGGAAGCCTTTAAAACTCAAATACCCCGATCTGACCGATGACGATCTGCGTTATCAGCGGGGTGAATTCGGTCAGATGCTCGGACGCATTGGCGCCAAAACGGGATTGTCTGAATCTCAACTTCAGCGTCAGTTTTTAGAATGGGACAACAGATAATTCCGTAGCAAACGGAATAGTACCCGAAAGTGAGAATGCAATTGTTCTCACTTTTTTTATTTCGTATCTAATGTCATTCCAACGAATAAAAGCCCTTTCTACTTTCATACTCACCAATTCTTATACTTTTATTCGCCCCCTTACAATCACCCCTCTCTCCGGATAATTTTTCTCAAAAAAATCAACGCTTCAGACCTTCTGGCCACAATTCTTAGCATTCTCTCCAGCAGACAGCCGCTTCCCGTGTTTCATTTCTTCCGTATCGTAGGACTACCGTTATTCAAATAATTGATTAAATTCACCTGAGTAAATCAATCCGCTTAAAAGGAATCAAAAATGGCAAAAAACAAAACCCGGGAAACGGACGCAAATGTTGAAGCATTTATCGAGTCATTTGCCAACACGGAACAAAAAAAGCAGGACAGCTTTGAATTGATCAAACTGATGCAGAACATAACTGGGTTTGAGCCGAAAATGTGGGGGCCATCCATCATCGGATTTGGACGATATCACTACAAATATGCCAGCGGTCACGAAGGGGATGCGCCCCTGGTGGGGTTTTCGCCACGTAAAAGTGCAATTTCACTGTACGTGTTTACCGGAAAAGAAGACCACGAATATTTACTGGACAATCTGGGTAAATTCAGAAAAGGAAAAGCATGTATTTACATCAATAAGCTGGCTGATATTAACCAGGCTGCACTCGAAAATTTGATCAACGAAACCATTCGGTTTTTACAGGCTACCTACGGCGAGTAATAAAAGTGGTGCGAAGTAATTCTGCGTAGCAGCCCCACATCGGGTAGAGCAAAAGAACGCAACCTTCGCATGTCGAGATTGATCAATATTCTTTATACTTTCATCGGGATTTGTATCTATCCAAAATTAAATATATTTTTAATGCATACATGACGACCAATTGTACACTATTGAGGACTTCATCGGATTTCATATGGGTCGTCACATATATAATGAAAAATCTAATGACAGAGATACCTAAATACCACGAAACCTTTATTCCAGTTTTAGAAACATTACGATCAGGAAAGGCTCTTCCTAGTAGAGAACTAGCAACCAGAGTCCGAGAAAGATATTATTCTGATTTACCCATGGATCTCTTAGAAAAAAAGAACAGCTCGGGTTCTAATGTATTAATGGATCGAATCGGCTGGGGTAAATCTTATCTTAAAATGGCAAATTTTGTATACTACCCTACAAGAGGAAAAGTTCAAATAACAGAAAAAGGAAAACAAATTCTTAAAAAAGGATCCTTGTCTCTCCACGAACTCCAAAACGATAATGAATTTATAAAACATAGGAATTCCGTACAAAGGAGAAAAGATAAGCAGGTAGAAATAGAAGTATTACCAAACAATATTGAGAATGCTTCACCTCAAGATTTAATAGATTCGGGCTTTACGTCCATTGAAGCAGAAGTCAAAGCTGAACTTTTAGAAAAGCTAAAAGAAATTGATCCTTACTATTTTGAAAAAGTAATTCTAATATTACTTCGACGTATGGGGTATGGAGATTTTATTGAAACCTCAAAATCTGGAGACGGCGGTATCGATGGCATCATAAATGAAGATAAATTGGGGCTTGAAAAAATTTACACGCAGGCAAAAAGATATAACGAAAATAAAGTTCGAGAAAAAGATATAAGAAATTTTATTGGCGCCATGAGTGGTGATACAAGTAAAGGTGTTTTCATCACCACCTCGACTTTTGATGATTCAGCGGTACAAAAAGCAAAGGAAGCGCATCATACTATCATTCTTATAGATGGAGCCCGGTTAGTCGATTTGATGCACCAATACAATGTAGGCACACAAGTAAAAACAATATATGAGATAAAAGAGGTAGATAATGATTTTTTTGAGGGAGAATAACTTGTGACAATCTAATAATTGGAAATACAACACACGACAATTCCAGCCTATGCCAAGCTTTCTCCATTACTTCTTACATTTTGGGTTCCCCCTGGTGATCGCCTGTGTTCTTTTTCGGAAAAACTGGAAGAAAGTCTATCTCATTCTGATTCTGACCATGCTGGTGGACCTGGATCACTTGTGGGCAGACCCCATCTATCAGGCCGACAGATGCAGCATAAATTTTCATCCGCTCCACACCTATTACGCCATGGTGATTTATGTAGTATTCCTTTTCTTGCGTAAACCTTTGAACATCATTGGAATTGGTCTACTACTACATATGTGGACCGATTGGATCGACTGTCTGATGATGAGGTGAAAATTTGGATCTCTATCTATCGTAAAATCTCAACCACATCCTTTTTACGTAGTGTGGATGTTTCTACTATCCCTCATAATTTGGTTTTTCGAAATATCACTATCTTTGGCAGCTAATGACGCCAGACTACATTGATATATCCATCGCCCCGGAATGGGCCAGAGACGACGCCGAGATTGAAAAGGCATTGCAAAAAAAAGGTAAGCGTCCTCACCAGAGATACAACGTCATCAAACGATCTATTGATGCTCGTCGCAAACCCGTGGTATTTAAACTGCGATGCGCCATCTTGCCAAAACCGGGCCAAAACGCCAACCCGGATTCGACGAAACCTCATCTGCACTACAACGATGTCTCTGATGCCACCGAGGTTTTTATTGCAGGCAGTGGACCCTGCGGCCTTTTTGCGGCAATAGCACTTATTGAACAAGGATACAAACCCATTTTGCTCGAACGCGGAAAAGATGTGCGCATGCGTCGCCGCGATTTGGCTGTACTGAACCGGGAGGGCATCGTGAACCCGGAATCCAATTATTGCTATGGCGAAGGAGGCGCTGGCACGTACAGCGACGGCAAGCTGTATACCCGTTCCAAAAAACGAGGCAACGTCGATCGCATCCTGAACTACCTTGTTGCTTTTGGCGCTCCCCGGGACATCTTGATTGATGCCCATCCACACATCGGCACCAATAAATTGCCCAAACTGATCGAAGCAGTTCGAGAATACATATTGGAATGCGGCGGGGAGGTACGTTTTAATACCAAGCTGACGGACATCAAAGTCTCCGCTGACGCTCTTGATCAGATCGAACTCAACGGGAATGAGTGGCTGAACTGCAAAGCACTTATTTTAGCGACCGGTCACTCGGCCAGAAGCATTTTCTATATGCTCCACCGCAGAAATATATTGATCGAAGCCAAACCGTTTGCACTGGGGGTACGGGTGGAACATCCACAGACAATTATTGATCAGATACAATACAAATGCGTCACCCGGAGCGAACATTTACCCCCCGCTTCCTACAGCCTGGTACATCAAGTAAAAAACAGGGGGGTCTACTCCTTTTGCATGTGTCCCGGCGGAATTATTGCACCCTGTGCAACGGCACCCGGTGAAATCGTCACGAATGGCTGGTCCCCATCGAAGCGCAACAACCCATATGCCAATTCAGGAATGGTCGTATCCATTGATGCAGAATTATACGATCCTCAAAACACCGGAAATCCTCTGAAAGCATTGGAATATCAAATGCAGGTCGAGAAAGCGGCCTATAAGCTGGGTGGTGGTCAGCAAACCGCCCCAGCACAACGCCTTGTGGATTTCGCGAATAATAAAGTCAGTGAGGACTTACCGCAATGCAGTTATTTGCCCGGCGTGGTATCCAGTGACCTCCGGGCGTGTCTGCCAGCCGAGGTGCATTTCAGATTACAGGCTGCATTCAAATCATTTGGTCACAAAATGAAAGGTTACTATTCCAATGAAGCTATTTTAGTGGCTACCGAATCCCGAACGTCTTCCCCCATTCGTATTCCTCGCAATGATGGATTGGAACATCCGCAGGTAAGTGGTTTGTTTCCTTCCGGAGAAGGAGCCGGTTATGCAGGTGGTATTGTTTCTGCAGCCATTGATGGTCAGCGATCGGCTGAAGCGGTAGTTGCAAAATTCAATAAGTAAATTTTCCACGAAAACACCTCACAACACTTCACTATAGAATTAGACCCGCAATAGCAGGTGTAGTGCAATGGTATTCGAAGGACGAATGCATGCCCGTCATGAATTGAGCCCCTCAGGCATCCACCCAATTCACTCCTTTTTTCAGCCATTCCTGCGTGTTCACTGCGTTCTTATCCTCTGATTCATCATACTGGTACGCCCAATTTGCTTGTGGGGGAAGACTCATCAGGATGGATTCGGTACGACCGTCACTGATCAAGC
This sequence comes from Membranihabitans marinus, assembly GCF_019802045.1. Classification (GTDB taxonomy): domain Bacteria; phylum Bacteroidota; class Bacteroidia; order Chitinophagales; family Saprospiraceae; genus Membranihabitans; species Membranihabitans marinus_A. The sequence goes on from NZ_JAHVHU010000018.1 coordinate 22,351, forward strand.
CAAACTTGGTTCCCCGATCCCAGACCAGATTAAACTCCACATATCGACCCCGACGTATCATCTGCCAGACCTTTTCCAGGTTCCCATACGGCCGATGGTTCGTGGCTTCATACTGCTCCTGGTAAGTGGGAACAAACACTTCCCCCACATTTTGTACAAATTGAAAAATAGCCGCTTTGTCACTTCCGGATTGTTCGTTGAGGTGGTCAAAAAAGATGCCCCCCACACCCCGGGTTTCGCGCCGGTGTGGAATGTAAAAATAATCATCCGCCCATTTTTTATATTTATCATAACCAGCGGGATCAAAAGCATCGCACACCCCTTTCATTTTTAAATGAAAATTTTTGGCCAATGCAACATCGACATAATGAGGGGTTAAGTCGATACCACCGCCGAACCACCAGTCCGCACCGTCATCCAGTTCAAAATACCGGACGTTCATATGAATGATAGGCACCATGGGTGAGACCGGGTGCAATACGATGGACACACCACACGCTTGCCATTGGTCTCCGTCCATATTCATGGCATCCCGCATTTTAGGGGTCACAGCACCATGCACATGAGAATAGTTCACGCCGCCTTTTTCGATTCCGGCTCCGTGAATGATGCGGGTACGACCACCACCACCGCCTTCCCGCTCCCAAAGATCTTCCCGGAAACGACCTTTCCCGTCCATTTTTTCCAACGCGGTACAAATGTCGTCCTGCAATGACTCGAAGTAGGAGATAATTTCTGTGGTCTTAATCATGGTTTAGTTTGCTTTTAGCGGCTGCAACAATTTTTTTGCTGTTTCCGACAAAATAGGTGTCGTCGATCTTAATCACCGGTCGTTTCAAGAACGCATAATGACTCAACAAAAGTTCTTTGGCTTCATCTTCTCCGAGATCACGCGCTTTCTTGTCCATGGTTCGAAACTGCATGCTGCGCCCATTAATCAAAGCTTTGTATGAACCGACGTTCGCTTTCATCGATTCAAGTTCTTCCTTCGTAACCGGATCTGTTTTGATATCCTTCAAAGTGGCGTTGGAATCCGAGAGACCGAGTTCTTTCAGGATTCTTGAACACGTACTGCAAGTGGATAGATGCCATACCGTAATAGTCATAGAATTCCTATATTTAAGGATTTAATGTATTAGTGCCACAGTGAAACGTACCGCCTGAAAAGATCATTGTTATTGAATCCTACTTCTTTCTTTTCGGAAAAAATCGAATCGAGTTCAGCATGATTCACTAGGTAAAACAACGATGTTCCCCTTTCACATTTTTCTGTTCGTGCACTATATTCAAGAAACACAAAAATAGAAGTCTATGACCAATAACGAAGCAAATTTGATCATTAATTCCAAAGGGGCCATTTATCATATCGGTTTAACGCCGGAAGACATCTGTCCGATCGTCATCACGGCCGGTGATCCCGACCGGGTCACCCAAATTGCAGGTTACCTCGATTATATAGATCAGGAAATTACGCACCGGGAATTTCATTCCGTGAAAGGTCGACTCGGAACGCAGCGGATATTGATTATCAGTACCGGGATCGGGCCGGACAATATCGATATAGTTCTCAACGAGCTGCATACGCTTTACCTCCAGGCCATCCGTCAGGGATTGATTCAGAAAAAAAGACTTAAAATTGTTCGTCTCGGAACTTCGGGTTCCATACACCCGGATATCCCCATTGATACTCTGTTGATTTCTACTGCTGCCGTGGGATTGGACAATGTACCTTCCTTTTATAAGACCACACGAAAATACATCAACGACCAAACCAGTAAACTCCCCTACTACACCGTAAATGCCCCGGGCCAATATTGGAAACATTTCACCCAGATCGAGGGATCGTACACGGGGTCAACGCTGACCTGCGCCGGATTTTACGGACCTCAGTTTCGCACGGTACATCTTCAACCCAGCTGGAAACTATCCGATATCAGGAATCATCTTCAAGAACGCGATGTCGTGGTAACAAACATGGAAATGGAAACAGCAGCCATTTACTTTTTTGCCACAGAACTGGGCCACGAAGCGGTCTCACTCAATGCGATCATTGCGGACCGATTAAACAATCGATTTTCTAAAAATCCGGCTGCCATCGTTACCAATATGATCAATCGTGCTTTCCAAGTCATCGACCGCTAGTGCACCAAATCATAAATAATGTACAGGTATTATCTAGCGCTTCCATCCCCCGGCTTACCCTGTTTAGCCCAAATAAAAGCTCTATTGCAGCTTGACTCAAAAGACCTCGGAGAGGCCCCCTTTCATAAAAATGAACGTTCACAAAAGCTGTCAAAACCCAATACATATACTGCCCGCTAAAAAACTCTGGTTAAAACCAGCTTGCCCCGCATGGATTTTGGGGCCGCTACGGGGGGCTTTTGCTATTGTTTATCGGGTAGTGCACTCCTCTTCCGCTAGTACTTCGATCCCATACAGCGCCCGGAAAAAACGAATAACTCTGATAGACTCCAGGACTGACCTCAAGCAAAAACCACTGCACCCCAGTAACGGATCCAAATTCCCCATCCGCAAGCTAACTTTACCCTGTGGATGAAGTATCACAGGGTGAAGCTGCTCGAGATGAAATGAGATTGTAATTCATTTTATCGACATTGGTAAGAAATAATAGGCAGGTAAGTGCAGTACAGAAAAAGACCTCTACAGCTTCAGTGCCATAGAGGTCTCTAAATATTCATATTTTACCCCAAGTGAAGGATCTCCGGTTATTTCTGGGCATTTTTATGATCAGCCAGGAATTTTTCCAGTCCGATATCGGTCAAGGGGTGCTTAAGCATACCCAGGATCGCATCCAGCGGACAGGTGACCACATCTGCACCATTTCTGGCGGATTCTACGATGTGCAGTGAAGATCGAATAGAAGCTGCTAATATCTCCGTCTCAAAACCCTGGACTGCGTATATTTCGGCGATGTCATGGATCAGCTGCATCCCGTTCCAGTTAATGTCATCAATACGGCCAATAAACGGCGACACATAGGACGCACCTGCCTTGGCACAGAGAATCGCCTGACCGGCACTAAAGACCAGCGTACAATTGATTTTTATTCCGTTATCGGAAAGGTGGCGTATCGCTTTGACCCCGTCTTTGATCATGGGAATCTTAACGACGATATTATCTGCGATCTCCGCCAGATATTCGCCTTCTTCGACCATTTCTTCATATTCAGTGGCAATCACCTCGGCACTCACATCCCCATCTACGATCTTACAGATTTCCTCATAGTGTTTACGGATATTATCTTTGCCGGTGATGCCTTCTTTGGCCATGAGTGAAGGATTGGTGGTCACGCCATCCAACACACCCAGATCACGCGCTTCCTTAATCTGATCGATGTTCGCTGTATCTAGAAAAAACTTCATGATTGTGAATTTTAGAGGTGGAAAAAAATTTGAATAATTGTTGATGTCAAAATCAATGCACAGGGCAAATCCTTTTTAGAGGCAGTATCGTTAGAAAATGTGCCGATAAAATGCGAAATCCGCTTCTGACATGATAATTAACGGATGTGCAAAATGGTTTTATCACAGTGCATTCTGAAAAACTACCTTGTCACTGTCCTTTAACTAACCAAACAACGAGATGTCCGATCAGTTCAAATAAAAATAGAGAACACATGCCGTCCGCTACAACCGCCTACCCTTGCTGCGTTTCCACCCTGGGGGGATTCAGCAGGAGCTGGACGCATGGTTCTCTGTCGCAAAGATAATTAATATCCGCGGTATATCAAAAATTTTAGTCCAAGTAAATTTTCCATTGTTGCAATGACGGAACAGGGGCCTGAATATGAATACGTTCTTTCTTCACCGGATGTACAAATTCCAGACTACGGCAATGGAGCGCAATGGACCGATCCTCCATGTTCTGCTGTGCTTTGTACTTGAGATCTCCGATGATGGGTGTGCCAAGAGATGATAGTTGCACCCGGATTTGATGTGATCTTCCCGTCTTCGGGGAAACTTCCACGAGACATTTGCGATTAATCACCTTAGTCACTTTATAAGACAGCACGCATTTTTTTGCGTCTGGTTTGCCTTGTTTTGTGATAAAGCTGATGTTTTTCTTTCGGTTTTTGGCGATATAATGGGTCAATCGTCCCTCCAGTGGTTCCGGAACGCCTTCTACGAGAGCCAAATATTGCTTCTTGACTTTGTCTTGTTGAAAAAGCTGATTCACCCGCCCAAGTGCTTTGGACGTTTTACTAAAAAGCAGGACCCCGCTCACCGGACGATCCAACCGATGATTGGGCGCCAGAAATACATCGCCGGGTTTATTATAGGTCACTTTGATATATCGTTTCAGAACATCCAGAATAGGCTCATCTCCCGTCCGATCACCCTGCACCAGGAATCCAGCCGGTTTATTGATCGCTATCAGGTGATTATCTTCATAAAGTATTTCTGCTTTCTTCACGATTCGATTAGAGTTTTAGATAAAAGTCACGGGTCAAATTAACATACTCAGATGAAAAATCATTCTTCCGACCTTCATGAATATATAGGTCCTTTTCTTCCAGAAGAACCCCTTGATCATGGGAGAATTCGAGCAAAAAACGCTCTACAGGCTTACCTGGTCGTGTAAAAACACGGGTCCGCCGGGACAGGTAAAGTCGATACTGTTCTGCCAACTCTACAAACCGATAGCCTTCCATGACGGGCAAGATAACACTAAAGCGACCTTTCGGACTCATCAATTGTTTCACGGCACGCAGTAAGTCACTGTGAGGTAACTTGACCGTATGCCGAACCTCATTTTTTGGCTGGCTTTCCGAGAGCGTTCCACCAGTAAAAAAAGGCGGATTACTGATGATCAAGTCAAACCTATCGATCGCCTCCCGGATGTAATCCTGGATCGGAGCGTGGATCATCTCAACCCGTTCTGACCAGGGACTTTGGGCTGCATTGGAACAGGCCTGCTGGTAAGATCCTTCATCAATCTCTACGCCTGTAATGCGATGTAAAAATGCAGATCGCTGTGCCAGCATCAATGCAATCACCCCCGAACCAGTCCCGATGTCCATTGCCGATTCAGCTCCTTTGACCGACACCCAAGAGCCCAGCAGCACGCCATCCGTACACACCTTCATAAGACATCGGTCCTGATGAACGTCAAACTGCTTAAAATGAAACACATCATCTCTTACCAACAAATCCATAATTAACTCATTTTCTGAAATATAGATTCCTCATCAAGCATCCATTTGACAGGAATTAAAAGGCAAATATCGTAATTTTTAAAGAAACTATGGGGACTCTTTTTTTCGATCGCGTGATTCTCAACCATAAAAAAATACAATATGTAGTGAAATACTTTCCGATTTCAAGGTAATTCCATAGCTTTGAGGCACAAATTATATGACAAATATGAAAACTGCACCACGTACTCGTTCGCAAAAAAGAAAAGCCGGATTGTATTTTTTGATTTCGTTCGTTATCATGGTTCTTCTATTAATTATCGAGCCTCAGTTTTTCTGGGTTCCTTTACCTTTCGTCCTGACATACTTGGTGGTCGCATTGGATAAAATGTAGCCCGTCATCACCTGATATTTAATGACTTCGCGTCCTGCTGAATTCTTTAGGCAGTCTATATGCAGATCCATGTCCCATATAGGAATAGGTCTACTGTTGCGCAGTATAAAATTGTCTGATTAAGTTAAATGCGTTACCCTGTCGCTACTGCTATGTTCCTTACCCCATTTTATTCACCACGTCAATTTGTTTTGACACATAATATGCAGTGCATCAATGACATAAATTCCAAGATTGGACATATTACATAGCCCGATTTTGGGTGACGTTTGACTTTTGCGGGTTAAATTATGGTGGTGTATTTACCCACTTCCAGCACCAACGAGCAAACGAATTTGAACGGGAGTTGGTTAATTGTATTCAATACATTATCTTGAATCCGGTAAAAACAGAGGTATTAAGAAATGGAGGAATTATCCGAATACTTATGTAATAAGAAGGACATGGCTTAGGTTTAAGGACGAGGGCTTATCTGGTCGTTTTCCGGCTTTGGAAATTAAGAATGATCGGTGTAGTTTATTGATATCCCCTAGCCTAAAAATAATCGTTCACGAAAGTTCACAAAACCCAATACACCCCCAGTACTAGCTGCTTTAGCTGTCGATAATTTCATTCTCAAGGAATGAAATTATACCATCTCTACATCATTTTTCCTGCTGCATTACTTTTCTTCCCCATGCTCCATTAACTGACCTGTATATACCAACATAAACTGTCCCACATTCCAATTAGAAAATAGATATACTGACCGCTAAAAATCTCTGATAAGTTGGGGCACTTTGTTTCGCGCTCACAAATCACTATATCTGTCCTACGATTCGTAAGCGCAGGAGAAACATCCCCAATTTGTCAGTGCATTTGATTGATCTGATTATAGTACAGCGCATGTTTGCTAACACTTCACAACCCACAAAGATATATTATCCTAGTGCTCCGTTTCATAAATTTTTATAATTAAAATGTACCGAACAAAATTATGCAATTCAGAATCTAATCCGACCTCTCTGAGGTCGCTAGTCTGAGTGCAAATAATATAGCTAACCTAATTAGACCTCTCTGAGGTCTTTTACCTGCAAGGATTCTGACCCAGTCAGGGTCAGATTAGGTTAAATGTGAGTTAAAAAACCAATTCCGACTCAGTCAGGGTCGGATCAGATTGAACTCAGAGTCATTTTGAGATATATGAGGTGTTATTGTTTATAATGACTTATGAAACAGAGCACTACCAAGGCACACCGCTTTAATAATTTATTTTAATCGACTGCCTCTCCGTGCACCCATTTTGTCAGGCTTGGCTTCTTTCGACTGATTGGAATATCCCAGGATGCTGAGCATATGTTCAGAGCTTTGTTCATCACGGAATAAATAATCCACATAATTTCCGGTGGAATCCCGATCGATGACGATGGTCTTCGGTGAGGGAATCAAACAATGTTTGATCCCACCATATCCGCTGATGGCATCCTGATAGGCCCCCGTATGAAAAAATCCTACATATAACGGTTCTGAATCTTTTTCCGAATCAAACTCCGGAAGAAAAACCTGTTGGTTCAGATCTTCCGAATTGTAATAATCCGAATGATCACAACTAATTCCCCCAATATTGACGTTATAAAATGGGCGGTCCCATTTATTGATCGGCAACAGGATGAATTTTTCCAAAATCCCCCAGGCATCCGGGATGGTATTCATCAGACTATTATCGATCATATACCACCGTTCTGTATCATTTTGCCGCTTCTCTTCCAGTACCGTAAAAATAGTTGCACCACTTTCACCCACGGTGTATTTGCCAAATTCGGTAAAGATATTCGGTTCAGCAATCTCTTCAGAGACACAAATTTCTTTAATCGCAGACACTATGTCATTGACCATGGATTTGTAATCAAACTCAAATCCCAGATTATTCCGAATGGGAAACCCGCCTCCGATATTCAAATCCTGAAGTGTCGAACATTTCTTTTTCAATGCAGCATACAGCCGAATCGCTTTATTAAATTCTCCCCAATAATACAGGTTGTCCTTAATGCCCGTATCAATAAAGAAATGCATCATCGTCAGGTTGATGTTCTCCATTTTGGAAATCGTATTCTCATAAAAAGGGAGAATCTCCTCGGGCCGGATTCCCAGCCTCGATGTATAGTATGCCGACTGCGGCTCTTCATTGATAGCCATTCGAATCCCAATATTTATAGGCCGATCGAGTCTTTGGTTGAGCCGATCAAGTTCCGACATGGAGTCCAGAACGACAATGCTGTTCACAAAACCATCAGACTGCAGCTGGATAATCCGATCCAGGTATTCCTGCGTCTTGTAGCCGTTGTGAACAATAATAATCTTTTTATCCAGATGCCCTGATTCGTACAGTTTATAAATAATGTCCACATCGAAGGCCGAACTGGTCTCCAGATGTACATCATACTCCAGAGCCTTTCGAATCACATGCTCAAAGTGGCAGCACTTCGTACAATAACAGTAGTAGTATTTACCCTGATAATTATTGCTCTTCATACTGCGCTTAAACAGGTTCTTCGCTTTTTTTATCTGATCGCCGATCCGGGGAAGATAGTTTAACTTAAATGGTGTGCCATATTTCTTAATTAAGTGACTGATGGATACACCGTAGAATGTGAGTTCGCCATCCAACAGGTCAAACCCTTCCTGAGGGAACTCATAACTTTGTTCGATCAAATCAAAATAAGTACTCTTCATAGCTATTACCTGATGGAATTTTGAGTTATAATAAGCATCACGGAATTCAAAGAAAATGCAAAGTAAAGGATATATCAAAATATTTGCTCCCCATCCGATAAAAATTTCTTTTTCGAAGCCTTCCAAGAGGAATTAAAAGTTAAAAAATACCGGATATTTCCCCTTTACATTTATTTAAGAGCATGGTAGCTTTATAGGCATAATTATTGCGATCAATTTACGTATCTAATTCTATTCACTTCTATAAACCTTTGATTATGAAAATCACAGAAAACAACCCGAGTTGGATCCTGATCCGCCCTATCGTCATTACTGTTATTTTGATTATTCTGATTGGCTTGCTCTTGTCATATTTTTAGGATAAATTTCTACAACGTATTGACGTAATAATTCATTCAACCTCCTGGCCTATCTGATCCTGGAACAGATACTTACACCACACAGGATCTAGTAAACCACATACCGGGATGTATCCGTACCGCCCTGGCTGTGATTATCAGAATATAGCTTTGATTTCCATCCCATAAATCCCTCCAGGCCTAAAGCTTCCATGTTTCTCTCTACTTCTACCCTCATTCACAAAGGGATCAGTCAGCTGCGCCAATGCTATAATACTAGAACTGGTCATCGAAAATAGCTGTCTTAATATTAAAAGGAAAGGGATCCTGACATTTCAGGATCCCTTCCACATTAAAGATAAAATGCAATTCTGTTAATTCTTACGGCAGATAATACAGCTTTCTGTTGACCACGCCAGAATCCATGATCAACCGAATCGTATAGAATCCTGCCGCCGGTAATACCGACCCATCGAAGGTGTATTGCCGGATCGACTGATCTACTTTTTCACGATAGACCTGCTTGCCAGACAGGTTGTAAATTTCACTCCGCTGAAGCTTCCCGGTTTCACCGCTCAGATCAATTCGCACAGAGTGTGAGAATGGATTCGGGTAGGGATTGGAGACTTCAAACACACCTTGCTGTACCTTCGTCTCCAGACGAATATTTTCTTTCAGTTTTTGATCGCTGTATATTTCAGGTGTAAGATTCATCGATAATTGAATCAGTTCCCGATCAATCTGCTCACCGGGTACATTGTCAAATACCAGATAAAAATCGGCTTGTTCCGTCGGTCTTGTTCGCTCTTCTGTGGCAATCCATACCACACTCAAATCCTTTTCATCCATGCTGTAATCGGAGGAAACAATCGGAATTTTACCAGGTTCAATGGCCACCCATGGGACGGAATTACCGTTTGTCAGAGAAAACTGCATCGATTCCACCTGTACAGATCCGCCGAGGCTGACTGGTACCCGGATAAAACCATTGTGAAATTCCGGCTCCCCAAGCACAAAGTTCTCGCGTCCTGTGGTCCGCCGATCACTGGACCGGACCGAAGCACTGTAATTCACATCGCCTTTTTTGACACCGACAAAGTGCAACATCGATCGGTATTCCTGATTTAGCCGGATGGTGGATATCGGTTGCATATCACCATTGATAAACAACCACTGCCGTCCGGGTATGCGATCAATTTTATTCAATAATAGACTTTGGATCATCAGGACATCCAGCACAGAGATCACCCCGTCTTCGTTCATATCAGCAGCCAGCCGCTCATAGGGTGTGGTTGGCGTGGACTTATTCATGGCCATGCGAAATATGCTAAGCGCATCAAAAGCAGTAATGCCATTCAACGGGTTATCTTCTTTCGAGGGTTCTATTCGCAGCGCTTCACTAGTGGTGGGGAAAGCGCCCAGGTTAAAGGTACCGGAATTGTCTGTCATATTACGTCGAATCTCTGCCACCGGTCCGTTCAATCGTACTGAAACCTCTGATATAGGGTATTGCTCGGGTGTTCTGATGCTACCCGCCAACTGATTATCAGAATTGGGACACAAGCCGCGTGGATCCTTCACCTCCAGGCTAAGCACATAGTGGTTCGAATTTCCGGCTTCGTCTACGACCCAAAGTTCGATTAGGTTCGCACCCAACTTATCGCAGGTCACATCAATTGATGTTTGTCCGGGTAGAGGTGGTAATACCTTACCATCATTATCGATCAACCCTTCGCCTTTGTAGCGTAGTAAAACGTCGTATCTAGCCGATTCACAAGGATGTGTCACGGTATAAGGTATGTCCGTCAACCGAAGCTGGTCCTGGGTCTTATTAAGATTGAATGTAATTGATTCCGGACCTTCGATTTTCAATGCTTTGCAATAGCTCACTTTGAATTCAGAAGTCTTTCGGGTTACATTTCGGCACTGATCCTCCGCTTCTACGGTCAGTCGGTAAGAACCACTTGCCAACGCCAGGGAATTGATCTGCAAACCACTACCGCTTTTTACGGTTTCCCATGCCCCTGACAGCTTGCGCTCAATGCGCCAGATGACCGACAATTCCTCCACCGGCGTACAATCATCAATCACCTCGAGGGTTTTGCTAAATACAAATTCACAGCCCTGATCAAAGCAAATGTCTTCCACGTTGCCATTTACAACTTCAGGCCCTTCCGTGTTTTTGATATAAATATATTGCACAAATTCCGGCAGATAATAGGGATCGCTCTCACACCAGTCACTGACTTCCCAGGTTCTTTTTATCGTGTAACAAACACCGGCTGAGTTTTCAAGTGCCTGTGTTACCTCATCGGTATACGCCATGCCCAGGTCCTTGCAGAATTCTTCCCGTTGCAACTGAGGGCCACGCGGCTCTACTTCTACCAGGCTACAACTCATGATCGTAGTATCCGCATAAGGCAGAACAAAATCTTCCGGACGCAACCGGCAATCTTTGGTAATAAATATTTTTTGTATCACCTGGATGGACTCGCTCTCCTCCGGCGTATCAGAACACGGATTGGAAATAGTAAATATCCGTTCGACATATCCTTCTCCACATATTCCGATGTTCTCATCAAAGGTCTCTTCAATGGTCACATTGCAATTGTCCATGACATAACCATCCATAAAGTCCACCGTGCTTTCTACATAGGGTGTGGATCGGCCCTCACTACACTCATACACCTCTATGGCATGATTCTGACGTTCTGCTTCCGAGGTCACGTACTGACCAAAAACACTGGTATTCCCTTTTTCTATTTCTGCCTTGTATTTGGATTGGTAGGTATAGCAGTTCATAGATATATTGGGTAATTTGTATTTTACTACGGGCGGTGATTGGTCTGTGACCTTGACCCGCGTCACCAATTTGGAGTAATTACAAAACGCATCAATCGCTAAAAATTCCACTAAAACGCCTTCGGTACAGACATCTTCACAACAAAAAGGAATTTTATCCGTCCAGCCATAGTCCACCAGCCTGGTCAGACAGGAGTCTTCCTGAAAAGCGATCTTATTCGCAAACTCATCATAATAGTTCCGGACCTCACTGGAGACACTGGTATCTGCCGTGTAACCGCAAGCTGTCTTCCAGTCAACCCGTCGCGCTAAAAGAATTTCGAGCTCGCAGTTGTCAAAACTTCCTTCGTCAAAAGCACTCACGTCGGACCAGACCAGGGATTGTTGATTGGTCAACACCACACCCGGATCATCGTCCAGGACGAGGGTCGGTGGCTTTTTGTCAAATAGCTTGAGAACAATGGTATCCTTGCCCACGTTTCCACAAGCATCATAGGCGGAGTACTCCACCAGGTAATTCCCGATCGTCATATTTCGGAAACGAATATCAGCGTCCGGATCATTCATGTCAAACATGAGCTCCTGATCACCCCATTTGATGGTCACCAGCAATTCTTCCGGTGTGCTGCACTCTTTAATTAAATTAGGAATCGGAAAATCACCCTCCGCTCTGCAATTGTCCGTAATCGCATTCCGATAAAAAGTCGGATAAAGAATTCCAGGTTCAGCACCTTCAATATTATCGTGCTGCTCCATTTCATAGGTGCCTGTTTTAAATTGGATTTCAGGGCCGGTGGTATCCACTACATTAATGATCTGCGTACAGGACTTCTCCCGCACACCTTCGTTCTCATACGAACTGATCAACCAGGTCCTGAATATAGTTTTTGAACCCCCGCACCCGGGTACTTCTTCATCTTCATACGTGAGGTACACTTTACAATACGGGTCCTCAGAATAGATGGATTGCCCCATGAAGGTAGGTGTTCCGGTGCGTAGCGGTTGATTGAGCAATTCGAGAGAGTCACACGTGATCTCAGCGTCCGCGGGACAGGCGATCTCATCAAATATAATCTTTTGTAAAAAAACAGTATCTGTACAATCGGTTTTGTTTCCGTTCTGATCAACAGCTCGCCATACCCGTTCGATATAGCCTTCGATAAATGGATCATTGTCCACATTCACCCATTTGTATTCATTGACTTTGAGCGTATAATTTTCATTGCAATCCGCGATGACTTCCGGTTGACCAAAAAGGTTGTTTTTAGGATCGTAGGCACGTGGATCGCTGCAAAGCACGGTATCATTTTTACAGATCAACCTTGGTCCTGAAAAATCCCCCAGTGTAATATCGGACCGACAAAACTGCCCGGTTTCTTTGTGGGTAATCGTTGCTTTAAAAGTTCGTCCATTGTATCGTTTGGGGACAGGATTGGGAATGGTCAGGTTCTCCAATTCCAGCGTAAACTCAAAGTCATCCAAACATTTTACTTTACCATTGGTGATCACTTCATTAATATCGATATACCGTTCACAATCCATACCAAAGTCCAGAACCAGGTCTTGAAAACAATTGAGATTCAGTCGGTTTAGATCTTTATCTACGTTGATGGTCACGGTGTCGATCAGACCAAGCGGCGGGTAGTAGCTCACGGCAAACATGACCAGCTTGGTATAACCCCGGTCTGTTGTTTTCCACTGAACTTCCACACTCTCACCCCGGTCACTCCCTACAAATTCACCCGGCCCTTCAATAATCCGCCATTGGATGTTCATCGGAAAATACAAGTCAAGACCAATGCGATAAGTGTTGGTCAGTCCCGGGCAAGCGACATCATCACCAACGATGACATCTTTGAGTATTTGCTGTCCCTGTGACTTGGGAACGACAACAAGAAATAAGACAAAACTACATAAGAGGTATAAAAGCCTCCTGGTCTTTTCCTGATGGATGTTAGGATAAATATTCATTTCGATTGCATTTTATTCAATCGATTGAACACAAACATTATGCCAAATCATAATATGTAATCAGATCATGTCCAAAATTTAATACTTTAACAGTTTTGGGTATAGGTGATCTCGCTTCGGTGTCAGACACTAGCCCGGGTGTCTGACACCTGTTGCGGAGGTGAGTGCGGATGGATGGTGTCTGACACCTGTTGCGGAGGTGAGTGCGGATGGATGGTGTCTGACACCTGTACCCGAAAGCATCATTTCCCAACAGGTAATTGTCCTGGATTACGCTAAAGTTTCACTAACCCGGGTGTCATGCTGTGCACTGCAGCACACAGTGAACATCCCGCCCAATTCCGGCTCTCTTGGAATGCGAAAAGGCGGGTATCCCCTTCTAAAAACTAGTTTGGGAACACTTTTAAACTATCTCGGGTTATTAATGTATATGATCGAAATCTGATAATTCATTTTCTGTTAATAAATTTCATTATTTTTAGCTAAAACATACTTACATGATAAAACGCGTTGTAAATATTGATCCGGAAATCATGAGTGGAACACCTGTATTTAATGGAACCAGAGTACCCATAAAAAATTTATTTGACTACCTGGAAACCGGCGACACGATTGAAACATTCCTGGAAGATTTTGATGGTGTTAAAAAAGAACAAGTGGTGAAAGTTCTGGAGATGTCGCACGAGCTATTAGAAAAATCAACTAAACAATTGAATGAAAATATTGCTTGATGAATGCATCACCAAAAGGCTCAAACCATATTTGTCTAAGTTTGAGATTTTTACTGTTTCGGAAATGCGATGGAATGGAATTAAAAATGGTGCACTTTTAGTGTTATGTTTCCAGAATCAATTTGATATATTTTTGACAATTGACAAGGATTTAACCTATCAGCAAAATATTAAAAATTTAGACTTGACAGTTGTAGTACTAAATTCAACTTCAAGTAAAATTGAAGAGCTGGTTCTATTTATACCTGCTTTCATTTCGAAGATTCAAAAATTCGAAAGAGGAAAATTTTATATAATAGATAAGCAATAATTTTTTTCGTCATAAATGATTACTAAATCCTCGAAAATGTATTCTTTTAAAAGTTCATTTTTCAAACTGTTCTCGGTAACCAGGGCCACGCTTATTGCCAGTTTATCCGATAGTTCTTGCTGAAGTTGGACCAACTTAAGAAGGCTAATCCTTTTATTGAAAGAAACCAATATATCTCAATCACTATTACGATTTTCATTTCTGGCATAGGATCCAAAAATACCAATCCGATCCGGTTGGTATTCCGCAAGGGTTTTTACAATTTGATCTTTATTTTCTTTACTTGTCATCGACAATCATTTATCTGTTTTTCGTAATCCAATACTAAAAGAAGCTGAATATGTCAATATCGACAAATGATTTGCTTCATTATATTCTTGAAGAATGTCACTACCTCTAAAAGCAGGATCCCGTCATAGGCGGACAAGCATGCCATACCGCGTCCCGCGGCACGCGGGAGGCAGACACGTTCCTCCAAAAGCAAGATGCTTTTGTTACATTTTTTCACAAGGGTATATTTCCATGATTCCGTTCCGGCCGTGTTTTCCGTTTTTCCCGCAGCGACCGGAAAGCCCGGATCAATGTCCGGCGGGTCTGCGAAGGAAGAATAATATCATCAATGAATCCCAGTTCGGCTGCTTTATAGGGATTGGCGAACAGTTCATTGTATTCGGCTTCTTTTTGCGCCATGGCCTCTTCCGGATCATCACTTTTGGAAATCTCTTTCCGAAAAATAATCTCGGCAGCTCCTTTTGCTCCCATCACCGCAATCTGAGCCGATGGCCAGGCATAGTTATAATCCGCACCAATGTGCCGCGAATTCATTACACAATACGCTCCACCATAGGCTTTTCGGGTAATCACGGTAATACGGGGCACCGTGGCTTCACAAAATGCATAGAGCAATTTGGCGCCATTGGAAATAATGCCGTTCCACTCCTGTTCCGTCCCCGGTAAGAATCCCGGAACGTCTTCCAATACCAGCAACGGAATATTAAAACAGTCACAAAAACGAACAAACCGGCCGCCCTTGGTCGCGGAATCGACATCGAGCACGCCGGCCAGATTCATGGGCTGATTTGCTACCACACCAATACTCATCCCGGCCAACCGGGCAAACCCGGTGATCAGGCTTTGACCAAAATCCGGCTGACTTGCAAAAAAGCTGTCCGGATCTACCAACTCCGTGATGACCTCATGCATATCATAGGGTGTATTGGGATTATCGGGTACAGTCTCATCCAACGCCGGACGCACTTCCTCTTCGGTATCATAGGGCAATACGGCCGGGGCCGCTTGATTGTGCTGCGGAAGATACGACAACAAGGTACGGATATCGTCGAGACAGTCGGCATCGGTCGGAGCCGTACGGTGGGCCACACCGGATTTGGTGGCATGGGTTCGGGCACCGCCCAGCTCTTCCGGGGTCACCTCTTCATTGGTCACCGTTTTGACCACATTGGGTCCGGTGACAAACATATACGATGATCCTTCTACCATAAAAATAAAATCAGTCATCGCCGGTGAATAAACAGCCCCGCCGGCACAGGGTCCCATGACCGCCGAAAGTTGAGGAATAACGCCCGAACACTGGACATTGCGGTAAAAAATATCGGCATATCCCCCCAAGGATGCCACGCCTTCCTGAATCCGGGCTCCGCCGCTGTCATTGAGCCCAATCAATGGAGCTCTGTTCTGCAAGGCGCGATCCATGATCTTACATATTTTTTGTGCATTCGTCTCCGATAAGGTGCCGCCAAAGACCGTAAAATCCTGGGCAAAAACATATACCATTCGGCCATCGATGGTTCCCATTCCGGTAACCACCCCATCTCCTACTATTTTCTGATCCGCCATCCCAAAGTCCCCGTTCCGATGGGTCACAAAACGGTCGTATTCTTCAAAGCTCCCCGGGTCAAGCAGATATTGAATGCGTTCGCGCGCAGTGAGCTTTCCCTTCTCATGTTGACGATCAATGCGTTTCTGTCCGCCTCCCAAGAGGGAAGACTGGATTTTTTGCTCCAGTTGTTCTTTATTTTTATCCATAGTGCGGAAAAGATAATGGAATTTTTGGTGGGGACAAAATGGGTGAAATTATAGTTTCATTGCTAATATCTATCGTCCACAAATGGACTTACCTATCCTGGTATGCATTCCAGGGTCTCACGACCCTGGCGATGACCTGACGTCCGCGAAGCGGACTAAACAAGGACCAATAAACAACAATGAACTACCCCGAGGCAGAGCCATCGGGGTATCAAAATCGGCATTTATATCTCTTCGATGCAAAGCATCGGGGAATTAAACCCAAATTTGATAAAAAAATGTCCTGAGAATTCAAGATTCATGATATGATTTTACATTAGGTGCTAATGAGGTGTGCTAAAGTAGCTTAGTAAATTGTTTTTCCTACAAAACAATATTTAAATTCGTTGTTTGTAAAAAACATTCTGTAATTTTGTTTATTCAAAACAACACTCTAAACGATGGAGCGTCTAAAAAAGATATCAAATAGAAGACAAGAAGGCATTCCAACCGGTTTTCATCGCTACTTGTTCAGTCAGATCAACTGGAATCAAAGGCTGATTATCATCCTGGGGCAGCGAGGAACCGGTAAGACTACATTGCTCCTCCAGAAGATGAATAACGAAGAGAATAGCGCCATATACTTAAGCCTGGATGATGTTTATTTTGAGGCCAACCGTTTGGTAATCCTGGCAGATGAACTCTATGAGCAGGGCTACCGGCATTTTTATCTGGATGAAGTTCATCGCTACCCGCATTGGTCCAAAGATGTCAAGAATATATATGATAGTTATCCCGACATCAATATAATCCTCACCGGATCTTCCATCCTGGATATCAGGAAGGGGCAAGGGGATCTTTCCCGCCGGGCCACCATTTATCATTTATATGGGTTATCATTCAGGGAATTTTTGCAATTGGAATATAATATCACAACTGATACCATTGACCTTGATACGCTCGTATCATCTCATAATGAGCAATCTGCTCATTTTACCGATCTAATGAACCCTCTGAAACTCTACAGAGAATACCTGAAGTATGGCTATTATCCATTTTACAAAGAAGTCCAGAATGCCTTTGGGCAAAAATTACTGGAAACCATTGATCTGGTATTGGAACTGGATATAGCACCCTATGACAGGTTAAATTATTCCACTATACGAAATATGAAAAAATTGGTGTATGTTCTGAGCAAATCAGTTCCTTTCATACCCAATATCAGCAAACTGGCCAAAAAATTGGATACGTCCAGAAATACATTACTCAAACTTCTGGATTCCTTGGACCAGGCAAGAATAGTTTCGCTTTTACGGCGGGATACAAAGGGCGTAAGTTATTTGCAAAAACCAGAAAAAATTTATCTTCAAAACCCAAACCTGGCTTACTGGCTTTCAGAAAGCAACCCAAACTCCGGGAATATGCGAGAGACGTTTTTTTACAGTCAACTTGAACCCATTCATCAAGTCACCTCTGCGCGATATGGCGATTTCCTCATCGATGATCAATACGTATTTGAAATAGGCGGACCATCTAAGACTCGTGAACAAATCCGGGGACTTCCCAATGCCTGGATCGCCGCAGATGGCATCAAAGGAGGAACCGGCAATAAGATTCCCTTGTGGTTGTTTGGTTTTTTGTACTAATGTTCCCGTTCACTTCCTCCCCGGAAAATTTCAATGTATCCACGTTTTATAGTATTTTCACACCAAACGGCAGAAGGTTTTCACCTCCTGTTCCTATGGACGAGACAAAATATTTATGATCAAACGACTTGTTATACTCAATTCTGATATATATGCCAAGGCGGACATCGAAATCGATGATTGCCAATCCCTGCAGATCGTGGGACCCAACAATATCGGGAAAAGTAAAAGGGAGAAGGAACAACGCTGTCGTATGGCTCGATCAAAATGTGGTGCAGGACGGACGCGGGTACAGCAACAATTTTTCCAAAATCTATAAATACCTGATCAACTCCAAACTGATCAATAACCATTCCCTCAAAGAGGCACTCATCGTGGCCGACAACAAGGAAAATGAAAGGGTGTCTTTTTCCCGGAAAAATAAAAGGGATATCCAGACCCTGCTCAAGCACAACCGGGACATCAAAGTGATCAGCAGCATCCGGAAGAGTTTTACCGAATTCAAGGAAATGGTCAGCCAGTACGAAGGCATGAGCAGCATCCTGGCAGAAGGAGTTTGAATTCAATGAACAATATGCCCACCAAAGCGCGACACTCTCCGACACCATTCAGCAAGGAAAACAAAAGCACCAGGAGAAACGCCATCAGCTGGACGAGGTGTTGATCCCTGAAAAAGATAAAGCCAATCAGCACCTGGGGAAACTGGAATTCCACATCCGGCAAATCTGGCAGGATGTGGATCAAAAAGAAAAATTGATCCACGAGATCAGATCCTATGAGGAAATGCCATTCCTGGAACAAACTTTTCACACCCTGGATAGTCGTAATATTACTGGGTTTCGGGGTTGAAATTCTTTGAGAATTCCTGGAACAAACTTTTCACACTCTGGATAGTCGTCGAAAGAAAATCGAAAGTCAGATCACCCAGATCGGCGACCAGGAGCTGAACAGTACCCTGCTGGAGGAAAAGCTCAGGAAAACAGACACAGAGCTCCAGACCCTCCAACGGAAAATCACCCAATACTCCCGTTTGCTGATCCACTCGATTTCAGACCAACAATCCCAAAAAGAACTGCTGAACAGAATCCTCGCGGATGATATCACCAGCCATCTTACCACGGATCATATTTCTGCTCCTGTTTCCCGGACAGAGGCGCTAATGAAAATATTTGACGGTCAGATCCAGCTGCCTGAAGACCTGGAGGGCAAATCCATCGAATCGGTTGAAGATCTGAAAGAACAGATCAACCGTCTGGAAAAGGAAAAAAGTCATACAGAAAGCCTGCTGCCCATCGCCCGTGATCTGTAAAAATACCAAAAGGAGCTGAAGGACATCGGGGATCAGATCAGGGTGGTGAATGATAAAATGGACAAACTCCGTCAGTTGCCGGAGTTAGAAAAAGAACTGCATGCGCTGGGTGGGAAGCTCCGGGAAAATGAGAATGAAAAGAAGGAAACAGAAAAAAAGATCGAAAAAACCCAATCAGAGATCAAAAAAGCTGAAGCGGCCCTCGAAGAAGTCCAGCAGGATATTTTGGAAAAAGAGGCCAGACTTCGCGAAATCCAAACCTGGAAGGTCGAAATTGAACAGATGGGAATAGAGCCTTCAGAAAGTCATTCTGACGATACCCTGGACAACATTTATCATCATATCAGGCGCAACCGGGACGAGCGGAAAGAGGTCAGGTACCGGAAGGACAGCCTTCTTGAAAAACTCAAAGTAAAAACAGAGACCAGCTATGCGAGCGATAAAGATTTCATCGCTTTTATAGATTCGGAACTGGCTACGATGCAGGACAAAGAAAAAGCGATCGACGGGCTGCTCAAGAGTATCTCCACCCAGTTTTCCAATCCCTGCCGTACGATCTATTCCCGGTTTGAAGAATTTAAAGCTTTTATCGCGAACCGGTTCAACGCTAAAATCGGTCAGATTCAGATTTCCGATATCCAGTCTCTTAAAATAGAGATCATCGAGAATGACCGGTTGATCCGGGACCTCGATATGATCCGGGATATCCGGGATCTGAAGTCCGAACTATTGTTCGATGACCAGGCAAAGAACCTGGAAGTGCTCAATCAATACCTGGACAATCAGATCACGCTTACTTTTGACGATCTTTTTGATATAAGACTGCACCTGTACAAAAAGGGACAACACAAAGTAGTGGATCTGAAACATCAGATCGAATCCGATGGCACGGACAAGATGATCCGGCTGATACTGATCATGTCCGTCATCAATCAGATCATCATCAACGATGAGGAAAACAAAGTGGTGATCTTTGTGGATGAGATCGGTACCATCGACGAAGCCAACCGCTTCGAGTTATTGAATTTTTGCAAGGAAAATAACTTTATTCCTATTTCAGCAGCTCCGCTCCATCCGTACGACGGATTTGACCAGAATTACCTGATCCGCCGGAGCGAGGGGAAGATAGTGATCAGTGAAAACAACGGCAATGTAATCAGCTTTATGTGCCTGACGATTATCAGGAGCTTTTTGACAAATACTCGGTCTCCCTCAAGGGTAATAAAGCCCGGATGAGTCGTTCACTCAAGCTATCGGAAGATCCGGTGGTGCAGCGAATCAGGCAACAGGTGA
Source organism: Membranihabitans marinus (assembly GCF_019802045.1). Classification (GTDB taxonomy): domain Bacteria; phylum Bacteroidota; class Bacteroidia; order Chitinophagales; family Saprospiraceae; genus Membranihabitans; species Membranihabitans marinus_A. Next base: position 43,037 of record NZ_JAHVHU010000018.1, read on the forward strand.
CAGAGAACAACCGTTTTTTGGAACAGGAAATTCTGATCGATGTTTAAGTCCGAACCCAAGTCTATCGTCCGATTCCTGGCCACACATTTTGACCTGATCCGGCACTTGTTTGACATTCAGATCCATGAAGGTGTGATCACCCGGCAACAGGTCTCCGATGCGCTGTCGGACTGGGACAGCGATGTGGAAGACCAGCTACTTGAGTACCGGATCCTGACCCCGCAAAACGATGATTTCCTGATCAGTGAGCCATACTTTGTGTTGCTTGAATTTATTTTGCAGCAGTTCAAACCGCTGCTCCCTGAAGAGATCGATATATACGGACAGTCGATCCGGACTTTGTTTTTGCAGATCCGGGAAGGAATTCATCTGGATCGGAATATTCTGCTGGAGCGGATGGATGCGCTGGCCAACCAGATCAAAAAGTTCACCACCGCAATCCGGAATAATACCACCAGTCTGCAACATGAGTCCCGAGAGCTTAAGGCTAATACGCAAAATATGGAGTACGAGGAAAAGATCCGGAAAGCCCGCCATTTGATCGAATTCTATATTATGCCGCTCAATACCATTCTTGATGTGAATCATAGCCAGTCGATATACAACGAATTGCTCCATATCTCACAATACGTGAACAAGATGCGGTTCAACTATGAAAATGAAAGCATCAGGCGTCGTTTTGGGAAATTGTACAACCTGCTCGTCCAATCCAACACGGACATCAGCAGTCAGTCCGCCATCATCAGCAACGAACTCCTTCCTCTGATCGAACGGATCAGGACGGAAAGTGAATACCTGCAGGGGTTTCATATTTATCTCACCAATGGTGATTGCTATAAAAAGTATGATCCGCCGGCCCTCTTTAGTATCAGCAGGACCTATCCCTACCAGCATTTTGTTTATGAAAACACAAAACAGTATTTTGAGCAATTCCGGCATGAAGAATCGGTTTATATCGAAGAAGCAGGCGCTCCGGAAGAACAATGGATATTTGACCAGGAAGAATACAGACAACGGCTGGAAAGCCAGTTGCCGGTGGACGATTTTTTCAGTTGGTGCGGATCCGCCATCAGCGAAGACAAACCGCATTTCCGGCTGGATGAGTATTTTATGATCACCAGCCTGATCTTTGAGGATGATTATGAAATTGAATCGCACCACCCTGCGACCAATGCGATTCTAAAATCTGATGATGTACAGCTGGTACTTCCGCGGCTCAAAATAAAGAAAAAGCATGTATCCGAAAAACCATAAAAAGATCGTAACAGAGTTGATGGATGGCAAATTTATCACACAGGATGATCCGCATTTCCAAATTTTAAAAGATCACAAGGAATTTTATGTCCGGTTTTTTGACCGGTCATTTGGTTATGCATTGCAGAGTACCCCGGAATACCATTACCTTCTTTCACCGGACACGCAGGAAAGCACCTCCAGAGATATCAGCATATTCTTTTCGGTATTGTGCTATGAACTGGACCAGGAGGGACGGAACTTTATGGATGTGCTGAATTTTTCGGATCTGCATATCGATGAAATCACCGATCTGTTCCGGAATACCACCTGGCGGGATCAGGTGCAGGCGAATAAGCAACTGAACAGTCCGGAGAGCCTGCGCCGGCTGATACATTCCACCATGGTCAGACGAAATATTGCGGTAAAACTTCCGGACGATCGTTATGCCTTTACCGCCGCTTATAAATATTTTATCGATTATGCGTGGGAGCTGGTGCGGCCAGATGGGGAGGAAGAGGAGGAGTGAGAGAGATTTGACAGATCTTTCATTGACCGCCGGAGCTGAAAGCGAAGGAGGTAAGATCTGTCAAATTTTTTCTCGAAGATCTGTCAAATCTTTTTTCCTTCCTTATTTTGATTTAATCCAAATAAGGAGTATCTTGTCCTTAATTTAAAAAAAACAGACCAAAATCATACCTAATCATGATCAAAGCAGAACGACTCGACGTGACACAGATCGTGCCCAAATTAAAGCACGCTACCATTTTCGAATACTTCGACGCCCTCGATGCCGGCGAGGGTTTCATCATTGACAATGATCACGATCCCAAACCTTTGTATTACGAATTGCTGGGAGAGCGAGGAAACATATTCAACTGGGAATACCTCGAACAAGGCCCCGAATGGTGGAGGGTCCGTATAGCTAAAAAAGAAAAAAGAAACGGGACCACCGAAACCATCGGTGAGATCGCAGCCAAAGATCTTCGCAAGGCCCAATTGCTCAGAGAAAAAGGCATTGATTTTAGCTGTGGTGGAGACAAAACCGTCAAAGAAGTAGCCGGGGACCTCGGTATCGAAGAAGAACAACTGAAGGAAGAACTGGAAAATAAGAAAACTTCTTCAAATCTTCCTCCTTCGCATAATTATCAGGACTGGGGTATCGACTTTTTAATGGATTACATTGTGCAATCACATCATCAATATGTCAAAAGGAATGCACCCAACTTAACAGATTTGATTCTCAAAGTCACCGAACGACACGGAAATGAACACCCGGAACTGAAAAAATTAGCCTATGCAGCCCGGTTGTTTTTTAACGACTTAGTAGCGCATATGAAAAAAGAAGAATCCATATTGTTCCCGGCCATCAAAGCAATCGATCAGGGAACCGCCTCAAAAGACCAAAACGCCACACCCAAAAACATCAAGTCTGCCGTCCTGATGCTGGAAAAAGAACATCAGATCAGCATGGAAGACTTCACCTATTTCCGCAATTTAACCAATGATTATGAGCTGCCCGAAGCGGCCTGCGATTCCTGGGCTTATTTATATCAGCTTTTGCAGGAATTTGAAGAAGACTGGGTTTATCACGTGCATATAGAGAATAATATCTTATTTCCAAAAGCGCTGGAAATGACTGAAGAATTAAGTAAAAACTAATGGTTCGCTGAAAAATTATTCTGCGTTATCTCAGGGTGTGTTTTGCAGACTGGGCGTCCAATGAAATGATTTGGATGCGCATTCATCAGCCCAACGCAATCAGGAAATACATCACTACAGCGCGAAGATCAAAATTTAGAATTCCGAAATCCATTCCCCACGTTTGAGTAGCAGAATATGGTGACAAATAAAATCAAAGTCATGGAATACAACGAACGCACCAAAATATCGAAAATCATACAACATGACAAAACCAGTATTGATGCCATAGCCCGTATTGCTCCCCCCTTGAAGCGGTTGAAGAATCCGATACTGCGAAAAATCATGGCGTCCAGAGTGACCGTAGCGGAAGCAGCAAGTATGGGTGGTTGTCAGGTAGAAGATTTTATCCGGGCACTGAAACCGTTGGGGTACCTGTACCGCGTTGCAGACAATAATGAAGTTCAGGGTGCCGACGATCAAATACCAGACTGGTTGGAAGACACAGCCAAGACAGACATTCACTCTTTTGACGTACGGCCGATCATTGAAAACGGCACCGATCCGCTAAAGGCGATTATGGCGGAATTCAAAAAAGTAGGGCCCTCAGGTATTTTGTGCATCATCAATACCTTCGTCCCTACCCCATTAATTCATCTTTTGGAAAAGAAACTAGCAGAGAAGACCTACATAAAGACAATCAATGAGAAGGAATACCATACCTACTTCTTAAAAAAAGGGAAGGTTACTAAACCTGATCAACCCACCGAATCCAATGTGATCATGGATGACGAAAATTCCTTTGATCAGGTGTGTCATCGATTCACCACCGATAAAAAGGAAGTGATCGACGTCCGCCATCTTGAAATGCCACTACCAATGCAAACCATATTGGGCGAATTGGAAGAATTACCGGAGAATGAAGCCTTGTATATCCATCACAAGCGGGTTCCCATTTATTTACTGGAAGAACTGGCGGATGGAAATTTTGAAGTTCATATTCATTCTATTGCCGAGGGAAATGTCAAAATGCTTATATTTCACAGCAAACCATGATTAATTATAATACAGGGAAAGTCCCCTCTTCAGCCATTATACTGCCATTTTATGCCACCGGAACTGGGGCCTTTTTGGTACTTTGTCTGCTGTTGGTATGGAGCCCACAGAGTTTACTGATGCATTATTTCAATCCCCACCTGCTGGGAATTGTCCATACGGCGGCTCTGGGATGGGGGACCATGATCATTTTTGGAGCATCGTACCAACTGCTACCGGTCATATCGGAGCACAACCTCCGGAGCAACGATCTGGCGATCCTGTCCTATTATTTACTGATGGCTGGTGTGGTTTTACTGGTTTGGGCGCTCTGGTCCTTCCGGACGGGCTGGATCATGGTCACCGGGGGAAGCATGATCGTACTTGCCTCCCTGCTTTATCTGATCAATGTAGTGCTGACTGGTAGACCGAGCCCCCAGTCCAATATCCAGAAATATTTTATAATCAGTTCAGCCGTTTGGTTGGTATTTACCACCGTCGTCGGCCTGCTTCTGGCGATCAACCTGGGCCATCCATTTTTCAGTCGAGACCATATGACGATACTGAAGCTTCATGCCCACCTCGGCCTGGCGGGCTGGTTTCTACAACTCATCACCGGGGTCAGTAGCAAGCTGGTTCCCATGTTTTTGCTGAGCCACGCCAAGAAGACCAAATGGCTCAATGGGGCCTTTATTCTCCAAAATGCCGGGCTCATCCTTTTTCTAGCCGATGTCTATTTTATAGGATACAGCTCCCGGGTCCTAATCTGGCTGGTGGTGGCTGGTATCGGCGTTCTATGCTGGCTAGTGGACCTGGCAAATCACTATCGGAAACGGATAAAAAAGAAAATCGATCTTCAAATGAAGCAGACCTTTGCATCCATGCTGGCGCTGATAATGGGGATTGGTACGATCCCATTCGTCCATCTCTTATCCGCTTCCGGACAAGGCTCCACATTCACCATGATATATGGTACTTTCGTATTTATGGGGTGGATTACGGGGATCATTCTCGGTCAGACCTTCAAGACCCTCCCCTTCATCGTATGGAATGACCATTATAAAAAACTAACCGGCAAGGTCAAAGTCCCGTTGCCACGAGATCTCTACCGGGCGGGATGGCTCCGATATCAGTTGGGGCTTTTCATCGTGGCACTGCTCTTGTTGATCACAGGTATTGCCACGAGACAGCTGCTCATCATCCGCATCGCGACCTGGTGCTGGCTGGGACTGGCTCTGATGTACGCATTCAATGTCGGCCAGATCCTTTTTCACAAGACCAAAACGACAGAATAAACACTCTAATTATGGGAACGATAAAAAAGTTGGACGACTACACCCCGCAGGAACGAAAGGTCCTTGACCCGCTTTATGATGTCATCGACCCGGAGTTGTTCGTCAACATCGTCGATCTGGGTTTGATCTACAACATCGAGGTGGATTCAGAACAAAACATATTGATTACCATGACTTTCACCACTCCCTTTTGCCCGATGGGGGAATCGATTATCGACGGGGTGGAAAATGTACTGCATATAGAATTCCCGGATCGCGAGGTTCATATCGATCTGACCTTTGATCCGCCGTGGTCCCCTGAAAGGTTGACAAACGAAGGGAAAAAAATGCTTGAGATGAGTTGATGAAGTTGAGGTTTCCTCCTACGTTCAAATAGTCATCGGAACTATGACGAACAAGGAGGTTGAGGTGTTCTATTTGGGAAAGTCGAAATGTTGAGGTTGGCAGACCCGGGAAATGCGAGTGCGGACTTCTAAAAAACAAGAGTCCTGAATTAATTTTGGAGGGAATAAAATCCAAATTTATAAGGAGGAATCATGGAAACACCTATGTTATCTTCGAAGTGCCTGAATATCTTTTTTCAAGATTGGTAAATCCTTGATCAGAATTCGCCACAGCGTTGTTGGATCAATAGAATCATAGGCGTGCACAAGCATATTCCTAAGGCTAATAATATGTTTGCCTCCAGTAACTTTTATATTTGAGTCGATTTTTAATATTTTACCAACGGCTTCACCAATGATCATTAAATCTCGTTCTACTGCTCGAATTGAAACAAAATTTTCATTGAATTTTTCATATTCATGATCATGCATTTCGATTATATCTTCAAGTTCGGAAATGACTGTTTCGATGTCCAAAATGTATTTCAGAATTTCCTTACGCAGCATATAAAGGTACTTTTGTTTGATCCAATTCCTTCCTAAAAACAGGATTCTTGATAGCCCGGTAAGAAATTAAATCAATTGGCCGCTTGAATAATTCTTCCAAATCATCCAACAGCCCAAAAAAAGCATCCCCCCTTTCAATAGGCCCCAGGGAGTCTTCAAACAAAACAGCAAAATCCATATCACTTTTCTCACTAAATTTTCCCGTTGCTGCAGACCCAAACAGATATAGCTCTGATACAGAATGCTTCAAACAGATCGCATTCAGACTTTCCATTTTCGAATTTATGAGATCGTTCATATTATCAAAGATAATGAAGATATTCTGTAAATACTCTTTATTAGCAAAATTATGATTTGTGGCACGCAGAACATAATATTGAACGTCCATCGCTACGACGAAGGTTTCCTATTAAAACTTTGTCCTGCAGGATGGTGCAGCAAATGAATATCTGGTTAAAAATTTAAGCCACTATAAAACAGTGTAGACCGATGTAAATAAATGGGAATTCACAAACAAAAATTCACTTTCCGGTCATCACGGTTGAAAGGTGCGGGGCATTATTCTCCCCCTCAAAAACCGACGGCAAATGCCACGCACGAAGGCTGTGGCAAATCCCATCAGATTTCACAATAAAACTCCCCTCAACTCCCAAATTTTTCTTTACTTTGCACGTTGAAATTAACCATCATCAACTTCAATGAATATGACAAGTACTACACACCCCAAAGTATCTGATCGCGTCCAAAACATGAATGAATCGGCCACGATCAAAATGTCCCAAAAAGCTCGGGAGCTCCGTGCACAAGGACATGAGGTGATTTCACTCAGCCTGGGAGAGCCTGATTTTGACACACCAGAGCATATCAAGGAAGCTGCCATCCAGGCATTACATGATGGAAAAACAAAATACACGCCCGTACCGGGAATCCTACCACTACGGGACGCCATCGTCGATAAATTCAAAAGCGATAACGGGCTGGAATACAGTGTCAACCAGATTGTGGTCTCCAACGGAGCGAAGCAATCCCTGGCCAACGCGTGTCTGGCCTTGCTCAACCCCGGCGATGAAGCCATCATACTGGCTCCGTACTGGGTATCCTATATTGAAATAGCTAAATTAGCAGGTGGAAAACCAGTGGTTGTCAGTGCAGGAATCGAACAGGACTTCAAAGTCACGCCTAAGCAATTGGAAGCGGCTATCACCGACAAGTCCAGGGTGGTAATGTTCTCCTCCCCATCCAATCCCACCGGCAGTGTGTACAGCCGGGAGGAACTGGAGGCATTGGCCGAGGTGCTCCGCAAGTATCCGAATATTATAGTGATCGCGGACGAAATCTACGAACACATTAATTTCGGTGATAAACACACTAGCATAGCGAGTCTGGATGGCATGCTGGACCGCACGGTTACCATCAATGGATTCTCTAAAGGCTATGCGATGACCGGCTGGCGATTGGGTTATATGGGCGCACCGCTGTGGATCGCTAAAGCCTGTGCCAAAATTCAAGGCCAAACTACAAGCGGCGCCAATTCCTTCAGCCAGGAAGCAGCGGTCATTGCGTTACGGAATAAATCGGACGAAATGGATATCATGCGGAAAACCTTCGAAAAACGAAAACGACTCGTGTCGGATAAACTCCGTGAGATCCCCGGCATTCAGGTTCCCAACCCAACCGGGGCGTTTTATATTTTCCCCAATGTCAGTTCTTATTTCGGAAAATCAAGTGGAGTTACCAAGATAGCTAACGCCGATGACTTTGCGGAGTACCTGCTGACAGAAGCTCATGTAGCGACGGTCTCAGGATCTGCCTTTGGGAATGATGATTGCATCCGGATATCTTATGCCGCTTCCGAAAAAGAATTGAATACCGCATTGGACCGAATCAAAGCGGCCTTGGAGAAGTTGAAATAAATTTTAATTTCCTCACGGAGTGACACAGCTTGTCACGCACCAGCGTGGGAGAAGATCACTGAGGTGGCAGTAAGCTAACCTGAGTGTGTGGGTTAAAATGCTTTTTGCCGAGCAGGTTGAGTTCATTACTGCATGTATGTCGGATTGTGCAAAAAGACCTGTCGAGCGTTTCTCCCAAACACTGACAGGTTTTACCTTTTCCCAATTAATTATCTACTTTATAAACCACATCTTCCTTTCCAAATAGCAAGATCTCCGAAACACTGTCAGGTTAATTAACATCAAAACCTGAATTCCTGGTTCAACAATCGGGAGGAGATGAATCCTGTTTCCTCCACGATTAATTCAAAAACTCCATCGTTCAGAAAAAAACCCTGCACTTCCTTTGTAGTAGGTTCTACGATCCAATACTCTTGCACGCCATGACGTTCGTAAACATCTTTCTTTTGGTTCTGGTCATACTTTGAGGTACCGGGGGAAAGTAACTCAACGACCAAATCAGGAGCGCCATGAAAACCATTTTCTTCAATATTAGCCAAACTATCCGCACTGATAAAAATAATATCAGGCTGAAATACATTTTGCTCATCCAGATAGACATCGTAAGGGGCGATCCGAACTTCACCAACAGGATTCTTTTCCAAGAAATTGAATATCCTTACACTAATTATATGCAAAATCTTTTGATGGATATCCGTAGGTGATGGTGACATGACGAGTTGACTTTCGATGAGCTGAGCCAGGGTGCCTTCCGGAAGCGCATCAAAAACTTCCCGGATGGTTCGTGGCGGTGGTTGCGTGATAAGAGTTTCCATACTGCGAAGTTTATCTAAATATAAAGAAAACAACTCCATTAAAAGAATTTTCTCACGAAGAGCCACGGAGAAGATCACTGAGAAACCACAAAGCTAACCTGACATCGTCTGAGCTAAAATGGTTTTTGCCGAGCAGATTAAGTTCATTACTGCATGTATGTCGGATTGTGCAAAATGACTTGTCGAGCGTTTTGCACCTTGCGCCCAAACACTGACAGGTTTTACTTTTTCCCAATTAATTATCTACTTTATAAACCACATCTTCCACTCCAAATATCAAGATCTCCCAAACACTGTCCGGTTAATTAACATCAAAACCTGAATTCCTGGTCCAACAATCGGGAGGAGATGAGACCTGTTTCCTCCTGACTTAATTCAAAAACACCATCGTTTAGAAAAAAACCCTGCACTTCCTTTGTAGTAGGTTCTACGATCCAATACTCTTGCACACCATGTCGTTCGTAAATATCTTTCTTTTGGTTCAGATCAAACTTCGAGGTACCGGGTGATAGTAATTCTATTACCAAATCCGGTGCCCCATGGAATCCATTGTCCTTAATGTTCAACAGATTATCCGACCCGATAAAAACAATATCAGGCTGAAATACATTTTGCTCATCCAGATAGACATCGTAGGGAGCAATAAACACTTCTCCCAAAGGATCCTCTTCCAGATAGTTATAAATCATGACATTGATTTTATTTAATATCTTCTGATGGATCGTTGTAGGAGATGGAGACATGACCAATTGATTTTCGATGAGCTGAGCCAGGGTGCCTTCGGGAAGCGCATCAAAAACTTCCCGGATGGTTCTTGGCGGTTGCTTGGTGAGTATTGTTTCCATAGAATAATTATTAATTATACGAAGGTTTTATAAGTTTCATCAAAAATTAAATTTACGATCCAGCAAACGTGAATGAATAATTCCTGTTGCCTCATGCATTAACTCAAAAACGCCATCGTTTAGAAAATAACCCTGCACTTCCTTTGTAGTAGGTTCTACGATCCAATACTCTTGCACGCCATGCCGTTCGTAAGCATCCTTTTTTTGATTCAGATCATACTTCGAGGTACCGGGCGAAAGTAACTCAACGACCAGATCAGGAGCTCCATGCAGACCATTTTCATGAATTTTTGATAAATTATCAGCAAGAACAAACACAATATCCGGTTGAAATACATTCTCCGCATCAAGATGTACATTATATGGAGCAATGCGAATCTCTCCGATCGGATTATCTTCTAAAAATGTAAGCATTAAAAAATTAATTCGATTCAAAACTTTCTGATGGCTATCCGTAGGTGAAGGCGACATAACGAGATGATTTTCGATGAGCTGAGCCAGAGTGCCTTCCGGGAGCGCATCAAAGACTTCCCGGATCGTTCGTGGCGGTGGTTGTTTGATCAAAGCGTCCATAGATATCTGTGATTTGTATAAATATAATGGATATTCAACAAAATCAGTTCAGATACCGTAGATTATCTCTCTTCTACGATAGGCAGCTGGGACCATTTGTTCCTATGCATCTCCAGATATTGTTCATAATAAGGGACGGCATGTGGAAGTAATTTTTCAGATTCGGGATATTTTCCGGTCATCCGTCGTTGACGCATTCCTTCGAATAAGGTCACTGCACAAGCCACGGAAATATTAAGACTATCCACCATACCATGCTGTGGTATGCAAAAATTTCCATCTGCTTTGGATACTGCTTCATCGCTCACGCCATCATGTTCATTTCCAAATAAGTAGGCACCCGGTAAGGTAAAATCCAGGTCGTAAATAGTACGGGTTTTTTCTGTCGAACTAAGGTATGTGGTATATATCTGATGATACTTCTCGCGCACAGCTTTAAAGCAAGCATCGAGATCCTCAAAATAGTGCACCTGCACCCATTTTCGCGTACCCGCTGTGGTTCGCTTTCCCAATCCAATTTCATTCGGACGGTGATCAACATCAGAATAAAGAACATAAAGATCACCGATTCCCACCGCATCGCAACTTCTCATCACCGCTCCCACATTGTGCCAATCACTCACATTCTCGAGGATCACGGTCCAATCCGGTTGCCGATGGTTGGCTAACTGGATGTATTTTTGATCTCGATGTGCGGTGATCTTCATATAATTGGCTATCTAGTTTATCCGACGGTACTCAAAATCTTTAAAAGATATGATATCGACATGGTCATTGGAGATATACGGCTGACCTTCATCCGATATTCGCTCTCGGAAATTATATCTAAAAAAGCAATCCCGGCAATTTGTATTAATTACTTCATCCGTCAGTTTCCGATTTTCTGAAGATAACCAATCCATCATCATCAGAAAAATATCGTGTCCGTAGTATACATCCTCATTAGCAAAGTAACTGTATTTATTCATAAATTCGGATTCAAACCGCTGAAATGCCCGACTTTTGGTATCGATAAACCGTGAACTGGTGAAATGCAGATTCATTCCACTAAATTGACTAAAATTGATGTGGTCATTGTCCATCCAGGGAGAAAGTACGAATACAGAGATGCTCCTTCCTCTTCTAGCCGCATTAATCGAAGAGAGCAAAGATAAAAAGTAGGCCTCATCAGACGAACGCCAACTCGGAATAATAATAGCTTTTACATTTTTACTAGCCATTAACTGGGTCAGTTCGTTAATATCTTCTTTGGGATTGGAGGAAGTAAAATACTCTTCCAGATTAGTTGTATTTTTCTTGAGAATACGCACCAGGTCAGCTTCTTTTTTATGGCTTAGAATCAGGGTTTGCTCCACACCATATTCCCGGGCTGTCCAATCGACCATACCGCTCAAATGTGATTCAAGACCAGGGTTTAACTGCACATATTTAGGAAATTTATGGATGTCCGGACTGGTGTTCCACGGCGACAAAACGGTGGCTCCGCTACTCTGAGTTAGCTCGATCACGTTGTTTACATCTGTGGTAGAATACGGTGATATTACCAGATCAAATTCTGGGGTAGCCAATATTTTGCGCAGTGCTTCTGGTCTGGTATCGAGCCGTGCTACATCAAAAGTAGTAACTCGAATGTTAACCGAAGGATGGGCAGAATTCGCTGCCATCTTTAAACCTGCATAGAACGACTGCCCCTTATTTTTATGTGCACCACCAAAAGGAAGCAAGCACAAGACATCGTATATATCCTGCTTTTCACCGACCTTATCAGGATAATCCTTGATCACTTCTTCCAGATCTGTCACGTCCTCCCATTCGATTTCCTGAATAACCACCTTCTCTTCCTCCTTGGGTCTATCCGGACGGGTCTTTTCTTTTTTTCCCTGAAACAAGTTCTCTATAAAACCACAACTTTGGACGGAAAATGCTACAAAGATTAATAGAATTAATCCGGGAACAACAGATTTATTCCCATTCGATGGTTGCAGGTGGCTTTGTACTGATATCATAAACTACTCGATTAATCCCTTTAACTTTATTAATAATATCACTGGAGATCTTACCCAGTAAATCATAGGGTATATGTGTCCAGTTCGCGGTCATCCCATCCAGGCTATTCACAGCCCGCAGCGCGACAGTTCCTTCGTAGGTTCTTTCGTCTCCCATCACACCGACGGACTGGACCGGAAGGAGAATAACGCCGGCTTGCCATATTTTATCATACCAACCAGCATTTCGCAGGTGTGATATATAAATCGCATCGGCATTCTGAAGAATCCGCACCCGTTCGGGTGTAATTTCTCCAAGAATACGTATACCCAGTCCCGGACCGGGAAAAGGATGCCGCTTTAGTATCGGAGCTGGTATCCCCAGTTCTTCGCCCACGTTTCGCACTTCATCTTTAAACAACGAACGAAGTGGTTCAATAATTTTTAAATGCAGTTTTTCTGGCAATCCACCCACATTGTGATGCGATTTGATCGTCACTGATGGACCGTGCACTGAAAATGATTCAATGACATCAGGATAGATGGTGCCTTGTCCCAGCCATTTGGCTTCCGGGAATTTTTTGGCTTCTCTTTCGAATACATCGATAAACACTTTCCCGATTGCTTTTCGTTTGGATTCCGGATCGGTGATCCCTGCCAATGCATCATAAAATTCCTGTTCTGCCCGTACTCCGATGATATGAAGTCCCATTTCTTTGTAGCTTTCCAGGACTTCTTCAAATTCATTTTTCCGCAGCAAACCATTATCAACAAAAATACATATCAGATTCTGGCCAATCGCCTGATGTAAAAGGCCGGCCGCGACCGATGAATCCACGCCCCCGCTCAAACCAAGTATGACATGTTCTTCTCCCACCTCCTGCCGGATAAAATCGACCGCATCCTCCACAAACCGGGACGGAGTCCAGTCTGGCGTTAAACCGGCGATGTGAATCAGAAAATTCTCCAGAAACAATGCACCTTGCTCACTGTGTGTTACTTCAGGATGAAATTGGAATCCATACACAGGGTTGTTAAACTCTTCTTCTTTTCCTTTGAATACCGCTATACCGACATCTTGGGTAGTTGCCACGGGCAGGAAGGCATCGGGCAGTTTGCAAATGGTATCTCCATGCGACATCCATACAGGGCTTCGTTCCTGGATTCCATCCAGTATCGGGTCTTCCGGTGCTGCAAATTTTGTCAATTCAGCTCGGCCATATTCTCGACTGTCTGACTGTTCAACCGAACCACCCAAGGTATGTGCCAGATATTGTGCTCCATAGCATATGCCCAACACAGGTGCATGGTCCAGCAATCGGTCTAAATCGACGTGCAGTGCTTGCGGGTCCAACACGGAAAACGGACTTCCCGATAGAATAACAGCTTCGACCTGATCATTAAGTTCAAAGTCATTGTAGGGTTTTATCTCACAATATAGGTTCAGTTCTCTGACACGACGTGCAATCAACTGAGTCACCTGGGAGCCAAAATCTAAAACTAATACCACAACTAAAATTTTATTGTATTAGGCCTCGCCCTGTCTTTCGGACTACATCGGAAGCCACTAAATCTTTGAGTAAGGCATCAAGAATGCCATTTAAAAAATCTTTACTTTTATCGGTACTGTACATTTTTGCAATGTCCACGTATTCATTGATCGTAACCTTGGTCGGAATCGACGGAAATTTTAGAAACTCCGATAGGGCCATCTTGATCAGAACACGATCTACGGTAGCAATACGCTCTATCTCCCAATTCTGCAGAAAGGGAATCAGCTGTTTATCGTAGTCTTCAAAATGTTCCACGATGTCTTCCAACAGGGTCTGACCAAACTCTTCCACCGTTTCATAATCGGGCTTATATTGCTTTAACAATTCTTCATCATCGACGATTCCTTTAATCAATCGCTTCAAAAATCCCTTGACCAGCGAATCATCATCGATCCAGTTGGGGTACGCATCGTAGACCAGTTCAATATACAGGTAATGACTGCACAAGAATTTCCACAATTCCAGCACGATCGTAATATGGTCTTCCACCTGGGGATCTTTGATATCCAGATAATTCAGATATTCCGGGGTTTTGGAGAATTCGAGATATATCTTTTTGGCTTGGGTCGCATCGAGGTATTGGTTGAATGAGTCCTTATTATAATCCCGATAGGTCGCATTCGCCTCAAGAGCTGAAATTACAGGATTCTCATACAACATTGGTCGAAATGCCCGGTCATTCTCAGTAGGGAGGTGTTTGCCTTTCCGCCAATTTTTGTCATTGACTGACATTGCACATATCTGTATGATATTGCGCGTGTTAAAAATCAAAAGCTCATAAGAAGTTGCAACGTGTTGTTTGTAGTTCCGGACCACATTTCGCTCGCTTAGTTCCTTATCCTGAAACCAGCTGTATACGGACTGCATGACTTTTATACGAATGTTTCGTCTGCTTAGCATATCATTGTTGTTTTTGGATGGTTTGACGCAGATCATCGATTGTGAAACTATTGAAGTGCCATTTTTCGAGAATCACTCCATTGCGTACCAACAAAAAACCAGGATTGGAACGAATGATCGTTTTAAGTAATATTTCATCAGCTGTGCCCATGTACAGTTCGCCCCCGACCGCTTCGTTAAGATCGAGAACAGCCTGTTGTCCTGCTCCACCTATGGCCACATAGGTCTTATAGCCCAGTTCATTCATCAACTTTTCTGCAGGAAGTACTTTTTGTTTATAGCGTTCCAGAACATCCCGCGACCACACATATTTTTCGTATTCACGTTCGGCCGGAATCTGGCTCACAATCGTCCGGGTACCGGTGTCCGTCTCCATAAATACGGTATCCGTGCGTACCAATGTTTCTATTTTTGTTTCCGTCCCAGAGGGGCTCAAAACAGGCGAAATCACCCATAAATTGAAATTGGAATCCTGAAGCATCTCATAAGCCATGTCCGAATTATCGACCCCGGTGATGATAAAATCAGACACTTTCGTCGGCTCGATGGTCGGTTCAGTTTTGATCTGATCATATTCCCATTCAGATTTGGGGTACTTTTTAAAGTCTTTGAGGAACTCATCCATGGTGACCTCTTTCGTCTCCCCCGTGATGGTATTTGTAAGTTTGTACCCGAGCACTTCAATCTCACTCATCGCCTGCTCTTCCAATTCCTTTGTAGTACGAACATCAGTGCCTTCTTTGAAAGGACGGAAATCAAACAAAGGCAATATGGCCGTACTGCTGTAATAGGTAAACACCAGCATAAGTAATGTAAAAACAGATGTGGCCAGCAATCGCACATTTGGCGTCCACCACTGATACATGCGGCGATGAAAAACAACAAAAACAATGGCTGGAATAAGAAGAAAAATATCTTTCAAAAAAGAAGTCAACGGACTGAGTTTTAAGAAATCACCAAAACAGCCGCAATCCGACACTTCCATCTGGCCTTCCACCCAGGGGCCCCACTTGGAAAACTCAAAAAATGTAGCTTCAGGCGGAACATATCCAGTCAGATAAGTAAAGCCTGTCAATACCGTAAAAAATGCCACGAGCAACAGAAAAACCCAGGAAATCAGCTTATTTCTCGCACCGATCAGGAGCATAAAACCCACGACCAATTCCAACACAATGACTAAAACCGAAACCGCTACGCCGTGATGTGCCAACAAATCCCACAGTCCGTCCAAAAACTGAAAGGGTGTTCCCGCCAGATGTTTAGAGAAAGCATGAAAGTAGTCTGTCATCTTATACGAGGTCCCCAAAGGATCGATAGCCTTCACAAAACCGGAAATAAGGAAAAACACACCACTAAATGACTGGAGAAACGAAAGTGCCCAATACCGTGTTCTGTGGAATACCAAACCATTGAGTAGGGTGATGAATAACGCAATGGCCGTGATAATGATCAATAATACTGATAGTGTCATATGTTAAAATACGCGTTCGTATGTAAGGTCAAAATGACGCATACCCGAAATTTCGGGTATAATTAAAGTGCAAAGATAACTTTTGTATCCATAGTATAGCGGTATGAACATGATTTTTTTGTGGAACCTTATTCCTTGGCTATTATCAGCAATATTCCTATTTTCCCGCTCATAAAAATGCTGTACAACACACATGGCTGATCAAGAATTCTCCTATCGTACTCTTCAGGGTGGCAGCGAGTCCCTCGTGAAGGACAAAGGGTCAAAGTTCCTGGGGTACGCCCGGTCTGTAGTCTCCGAACAAGAGGCCGACGATTTTCTCACAGAAATCAGATCGATCCACCCCAAAGCACGCCACCATTGTTATGCGTGGCGGATCATGTCGAAGGCAGACTCGTCACCTTCGGAACCTGTCGAATGGTCCAACGATGACGGAGAACCATCCGGTACGGCCGGTCGGCCCATTCTCGGTCAGCTGATCAAAGCAGATGTGACCAATGCCATGATCATCGTAGTCCGCTATTTCGGGGGCACCCTGCTCGGCACTTCCGGGTTAATCCAGGCCTATAAAGCCTGTGCTGAAGCAGTGCTAGAAAATGCTCAGATTATACGAATCATCGAGAAGGAGACCTGGCAGATCGAGTTGGATTTTGGAATCGTCCATCTGCTGGAAGAATGGGCGCCCAAAACCGGGTTTGAAATACTGGAGCGGGAACACCACAGCGTGCGAATGGTGTATACGATGGAAATCGAAAAAAGGAAATCAGATGCCGGACGGAAGGAGTTAATCGCTAAGCTGCTGGATGTATACCCGGCAGAAGTAAATATGGAGAAACTGCAATATGAGACTTTTCAGTTGAGACTTTATTCTTCAAACTGACAACCCCTGATTAGCTCAATTTTTCAGGTATTTGATAATTCACAAAAATATATTCTAGTGCGGCAAGAACAAAGTTCATAAGGCTATTTTTAGATTTTATTCTTGTGTATGCAAAATACTGTCCTGAAAGGACAGCGGTGATTTAGCGATGGGTGCAACCCATCGTAAATTGCATAATAAATTGAGTCCTGTAAGGACGATGCATAAATCATCGCCCTTTCAGGGCTCAATACTATATGCAAAACCAACCGATGGGCTTTACCCATCGCTGTAGCATCATCGTCCTTTCAGGACTTTTTATAATAATAATTCTTAAGAATTCATGGCTGTTATTAACCATACGAACTTCGTTCCGCTTGCACTAGTGCCTCAAAATCTTAATAGCTATAGTTATATTTCCTCTCGGCTGAGCCGAAAATGATTTTCGCAGAAATACTTTCTGACCACGCCGTCGGCTTAATGATATCTGCGTTAATCTGATCTGCAGGAAACAGTGATAACTTTAGGTCGGACAGAGTCTGCGCCGCCTAACCCGCTTTATTCACCACGTCAATCTATCATTACACATAACATGCAGTGTATCAATTCCATAACCCCCAAAATTGGGCATATTACCTAGCCCAATCTTGGGTGACGTTTGACTTTTGCGGGCTAACGGGTGCGATTCCGCCACCCCATCCCTTGTGATTCTGGATAATCCAGGTCAGGAATTAAAACCTCCCCCCAAACACAGAATCCAGGTACACCTCACTCAACCAGCTAATAAGAAATCACCCCCTGGCAACCAATCCGGTGAATCGTGGCCGTCAACACCTGGTGATACAAGATCTCACCATCATTATAACTCCTGTAAATGATATCATAGAGATTATTCGTTTCCAGGTGCTTTGGCACAGAACCAAAGTTTAGGATCTTTTGTAGATCCTTATCATAGAACACCACATTTTGATTAGCTTCATTATATTTTGATGGGGTATTTTTCGCACTGAATACGATATAATCACCCACTCCCAACATCCCGGAATACGAATTATTGATGAAGACGGTTTTCAGATATTTTCCCCTCACATCATAGATATGAATGCTCTTATTCCGGTGATCCGGGAAATATATCTTGTCATCAAGAATGGTAAAATCACCAGTCGCGAATATACTGCCTGGTTCTTTTTCTCCGCTGTCCTTGTGCCACAAATATTTCCCTTCCCGGTCAAAAAGCATGAATTTCTTATTTGGATATTCATTCAACACCCCGATATAATCATCAAACAGTTTT
Source organism: Membranihabitans marinus (assembly GCF_019802045.1). Lineage (GTDB taxonomy): Bacteria > Bacteroidota > Bacteroidia > Chitinophagales > Saprospiraceae > Membranihabitans > Membranihabitans marinus_A. The sequence goes on from NZ_JAHVHU010000018.1 coordinate 61,339, forward strand.
GTTTTGTGCCATCCATCGACCAGCGCATCTATATTGGTTTCCAGAGGGATAAAGTGAAGATTTTTATAAAGATCCGGTGCCAGGATAACCGCAGCATCTTTGGGATCGATCGATATCATAGCTTCCTATTCTGCGTTGGGGAGGGATGAATGATGGTCATCCCTGCAAGACAGTACCATTAAAATCAAAACCATCGAATAACAGCTAATTTTCATGTTACATTTTCATTTTGTATTTCAAGGATTTGTTCTATGAAAATTTTAATATAATTGGCGGATCCACTAAATATACTCAAAATAAAGCAATCGTGTTTTCAACTTTTTGCATTATATGTAGGATATGGTCACCAACGACATACTTTGGAAGGGTATAATCGAAATGAACTTATGGTACGAGAAAGAAGTTATGAATATATTACCAGATCATACAACCATGGGAATAGAAGAACAAATCTTACAATTAGCTGAAGAAAAAGGCCTGGAAAAAAGCCTTGAAAAAGGGACGTGTGGAAACAGAGAAAGAACTAAAAACTACAACCACTCGCATCATGCTACGTGAAGGATTAGGAATTCCTTTAATTTGTAAAATGCTTGACGTACCAAAGAAATTCGTACTTACTATACAAAAGGATATGGAGTCCAGGTGAAATGGTTATTGGGTTATTGTGTTATTGAGTTATTGAGTTATTGAGTTATTGAGTTATTGAGTGAATAACTTTGTAACGGATAACGAAACGAATAGCTTAGTAACTGATAACCAAATCACGGGATATCTGTACAACAAATAACTTAATAACCAGTAACGAATAACTGCGTCACGGCTTCTCCGCTTCAAACCCCAACGCCGCAGAATTCAGACAATAACGGAGTCCGGTCGGTTCTGGCCCGTCATTGAACACATGCCCCAAGTGACCATCACATCGCGCACACAGCACTTCAATGCGCTTCACACCCAAAGAATTGTCTTCTTTTTCCAGGACATATCCCGGTTTAATCGGCTGGTAAAAGCTCGGCCATCCAGTGCCCGATTTGAACTTGGTCTCCGAACTAAACAAAGGAAGTTCACAGGCGCCACATACATACGTCCCTTCTTCTTTATTCTTTAGGAGCTTTCCGGTAAATGCCCGCTCCGTTCCCGCTTCACGCATGACAAAATAAGTCATTTCAGGGAGCTCCTTTTTCCATTCATCATCCGTCTTTTCAATCTTTTCAATATCAGCCGCTTTTTCATTGAGGAACTCTGATTGTCCGGAAGATGGATTGCAGCTCATTAGCCCTACTATACTCATTAGGACCACGAAAAAATATGGGTTATTACGATTCATATTATTTATTTAAAAAGTCCTCGTCTTTTTTCCTCGACCAATTCTCTACCTGTTTGATCAGGGAAGCCACGGAAATAAAAACCAAAAAGGCTATAATCACAAACAAAAACACATTGCGATAGGTTTCCAGATCAAAAATATTTTCGCCACTGATCCAAGTAGCTAACAGGACGCCTATGATCACGAGGCCCGCAAACGCCATCAACGTCTTGTTATAGTATTTTCCGGTGTTCTTTGCATACAGCAGATTGATCGTAGAGAATATGGAGAACACCATACCGGCCGCCATCATATACACCCAAATATTCAGCAAATCCATTGTTTCACCGGCCATCAAAACATAAAGATAGTGGAGAACGAATATGACCAGAAAAACCAGCAGCAAACCGGCAGCCATATAAAATGGATTCTTAAACTTGGCGGTCTCTATCATGATATTGGTTTACCAAAAAGATCATATTCCAGGGCATCGTATATTTTTACATCCACAAAATCACCAATGCGGACGAATGATTCAGCAGGTATGAGAATTTCATTATCCACTTCCGGTGAGTCAAATTCAGAACGACCATAAAAATACTCCCCTTCTTTCCGGTCCACCAACACGCGCATGCGCGCTCCGATGCGTTGATGATTTTTCTTCAAGGAAATATTTCGTTGAATCTCCATTAATCGGTTGACTCTGTCCGTCTTCACTTCTTCCGGTACATCATCTTCAAAATCGTGGGCTGCGGTGTCCTCTTCATGACTGTATGCAAATACTCCGAGTCGATCAAATTCTTGCTCTTTCACAAAATCGACCAATTCCTCAAAATCCGACTCCGTTTCTCCCGGAAAGCCAACCAACATTGTCGTCCGCACAGCAATACCCGGAACCGCCGATCGAATAGTTTGAAGCAACGCTTCGGTCTCTTCCCGAGTGATCTGTCGACGCATCCGTTTTAGGACCGCGTTAGCAGCATGCTGCAAAGGGATATCGAGATAATTGCAGACTTTGGGTTGTTCGCGCATCACGTCAAGAATCTCAAGTGGAAACTTGGTCGGGTAAGCGTAATGCAGCCGGATCCAATCGATGCCTTCCACTTCTGACAAAGCGGTCAATAATTCCGGCAGGGCTCTTTTCTTATAAATATCCAGCCCATAGTAGGTTAATTCCTGAGCGATCAACACCAATTCACGAACTCCGCGGCGCGCAAAGTGACGGGCCTGATCTACCAGACGTTCGATGGGTTGGGAAACATGTTTGCCCCGCATTAGTGGTATTGCACAAAACGCACAGGTACGGTTGCACCCTTCTGAGATTTTTAGATACGCGTAGTGATCCACCGTAGTGAGAAAACGATCGCCAATCAGATCATGCCGGTAATCCGTTTCAAACTTCTGCAAGAGTGCTGGTAACTCCATCGTACCAAACCAGGCATCCACGTCTGGAATTTCTCTTTTCAGATCCTCCTTATACCGTTGACTCAAGCAACCGGTCACATACACTTTTTCGACTTGGCCTTTCTGTTTCCGGTCTACATAATCCAAGATAGTGTTCACAGACTCCTCTTTCGCCAAATCGATGAAACCACAGGTATTAATGATGGCCACATCACAGTCATCAGTCCCTTCATGAACCGCTTCTATCTCATTCGCTTGAAGCTGGGTCATAATATTCTCAGAATCAACCAGATTCTTGGAACATCCCAGGGTGATGACCTTTACTTTTTGCTCGTGAATTCCTTTTGTTCTCACAATATTCCGCCTTTATAAACTTGAAAGGACAAATTTGGCGTTTTGTTTAGTAAATGAGCATAAAGTGAATCGATTTTTTCTATTAATTCTTTTTATAGGGGGACTATTTTCCCCGGGATCAGCCCAGATTAGCCTGCAATCAACCTATCATTCGGGATTAAACCAGGAGGCTGCGTGGCCGGTCTCCAATCAACTGAATGCATCGGTCCATTACTGGACCCGTTTAAAACGGTACAGGCTGGAATTTTTGCCAGGTATACTTTTCCAAAATTTAAGCAATGAAGAACGTACCGATTACCAGAACCTGGGCATCACTGTTCCGGTATCGATATACCCACTGGACTTTGTCAATGACTGTGACTGCCCCACGTTTTCGAAAAATTCTTTTTGGTTTCAGAAAGGTTTTTTTATCCGGTTGACGCCCTCGTGGAGTGCAAATATTAATGCTGAATCGCCCGAAGCTTATGATCAGTTGTTCGGAATCGGCATATCTTTGGGGGTGGATTTTGGATGGTCGGATCTTTTGACAATTACGCCTCAAATTGGATATGATCAGATCCACTCCATATCCGAGGCATCTGGTCGTGGCGGGTACTTACATGCAGGAATAGCTTTTTTATTCCGGCATGATTATCGCAACAGATACCGATAAATCCGTCATTTAATGAGAATATTAACACCTGCAACATCCTAAAGAATGTAATCCACAAAATTACATACCATTGATTGTGTGCACCTTACAGCATATCCATAGGGATAGAACGTTGTAAGCCAATCTCAATTAAATGGCCACAAAAACAGAGTTCTTCTTATCTTCGTATAGAAAGAATAAAACACAGAAATGAGTAAAGATTTAAACAAATATAGCCGACGGTTAACCAAAGATCCTACACAGCCTGCTGCACAGGCGATGCTTCATGCGGTAGGCCTTGATAATGAAGACTTTGATAAAGCACAAGTCGGTATTGTCAGTACTGGTTGGGAAGGCAACCCCTGCAATATGCATCTGAATGACCTTGCCAAAGAAATCAAAAAAGGGGTTCAAGCCGAAGATCTGATCGGACTGATTTTTCATACGATAGGGGTCAGTGACGGAATATCCATGGGAACAGATGGGATGCGGTTTTCGCTGCCCAGTCGTGAAATCATCGCTGACTCCATTGAAACAGTATGTTCAGCGCAGTATTATGATGCGCTCATCACAGTGGTGGGCTGTGATAAAAACATGCCTGGCGCCATGATGGGGATGACCCGACTGGACCGCCCATCGATCATGGTATACGGGGGAACCATTGCCCCGGGGATATTGGGTGGTAAAAAACTGGATGTTGTTTCCGTTTTTGAAGCTCTGGGTCAATTCAGCGCAGGAAACATCACCGAAAAAGAATATTTCGAGGTCATAGAAAATGCTATTCCAGGACCGGGTGCATGTGGTGGAATGTACACCGCAAACACCATGGCATCAGCAATAGAAATGCTGGGGCTCAGCCTGACTTATAACTCATCCATTCCGGCGAACAGTCCGGATAAAATGAAGGAAATGGCCCGTGTCGGAAAAGCCATCCGAATCGCACTGGAAAAAGATCTGAAGCCCTCTGACATTCTGACCAAAACTTCATTTGAGAATGCCATTGCATTGGTGACCGTGTTGGGTGGATCTACCAATGCTGTGTTGCACTTGCTGGCCATGGCTAAAACGGCAGGTATCGATTTGACACTGGAAGACTTCCAACGAGTCAGTGATCGCACGCCCTTGTTGGCAGATCTCAAACCCAGCGGCGTGTACGTCATGGAAGACCTCTATAAGATAGGCGGAGTACCAGGTGTGATGAAAATGATGCTAAAAGAAGATATGATCGATGGGAATTGTCTCACGGTCACAGGGAAGACAGTTGGCGAAGTGCTGGAAGAAGTAGAAGGAATGGAAGAAGGCCAGGAAGTAATACATTCTATCACACATCCGGTAAAGAATACCGGGCACCTTCAAATACTTTATGGTAACTTAGCAACAGAAGGTGCGGTATCGAAAATTACGGGGAAAGAAGGAACCCGGTTCCGGGGTCCGGCCAAAGTTTATGACTCTGAGAAAGAAGCAAACAAAGCCATCATTGACCAGGAAATAGTAGCCGGGGATGTGGTCGTAATCCGGTATTGTGGTCCGAAAGGAGGACCGGGAATGCCGGAAATGCTCAAGCCGACCTCAGCCATCATGGGCGAAGGTCTGGGAGACAAGGTTGCTCTGATTACGGATGGACGTTTTTCCGGAGGAACCCATGGCTATGTTGTAGGGCACATTACCCCGGAAGCACAAATAGGAGGCACCATCGGATTGCTTCAAAACGGAGATATTATTGAGATTAATGCCGAGAAAAATATCATCCAGGTTGAATTGACCGAGGAAGAACTGAATAAGAGACGTGAAAATTGGACCGCACCACCCTTGCGTGCAAAGAACGGGTACTTAAAAAAATATGCTACCTTGGTTTCTACAGCCAGTGAAGGGTGCGTAACTGATCAAGCTTAAAAAACTGATGACATGATAAATGTTAAAAATTCCATTGAACTCGAAGATGTTATCTCGAAAGATCAACAGAAAAACATCAGCGGGGCAGAAGCCGTTATCAAATGCCTGCTTGCAGAAGGCGTAGACACTATCTTTGGTTATCCGGGCGGGGCTATCATGCCCGTGTATGATGCACTTTTTCATTACATGAAGACCATGCGCCATATTCTTCCCCGGCACGAACAGGGTGGGATTCATGCAGCAGAAGGATACGCCCGTGTATTGCGTAAACCAGGGGTGGTCATGGTTACGTCGGGGCCTGGCGCTACAAACCTCATCACAGGCTTAGCTGACGCCATGTTGGATTCGACACCACTCGTCTGTATTTCAGGGCAGGTTTCCAGTGAATTATTGGGTACCGATGCATTTCAGGAGACCGATGTTATCAGTTGTACGATGGCGGTAACCAAGTGGAACTATCAGATCACTCGGGCAGAGGAGATCCCGGAAATATTTGCCAAAGCATTTTATATTGCAAACAGCGGCAGGCCCGGACCCGTATTGATCGATATTACCAAAAATGCACAGTTCGGCATGTTGGATTTCGTTTACAAACAGGTCAAAAAAATCAGATCGTACCGACCGCTGCGAAAACCACTGGATGAACAGCTCAAAAAAGCTGCTCAAATGATCAACAATGCCCAGCGTCCCTATATTTTGGCGGGCCATGGCATTCATATTTCCGGCGCGCAGGACATTTTTAAGGAATTCGTTGAAAAAACAAATATTCCTGTTGGCTGGACGGTCCACGGCATGGGAGTTCTGGACGAGGATCATCCGCTCAACATTGGCATGCTGGGGATGCATGGCAATTACGGACCGAACCTCCAAACTGCAGAATGTGATGTATTAATTGCCATCGGAATGCGGTTTGATGACCGGGTTACGGGAGATGTCAGCAAATTTGCGACACAAGCCCGAGTGATTCACATCGAAATAGATCCGGCAGAAATCGATAAAAATGTTCCCGCAGAAGTAGGAATTTGTGCGGATGCAGGTATGACCCTTAAAAAATTAATCCACCTGGTCGATGCGAAAAATCATGATGACTGGATCAATGAGTTTCACAAACTCTACGAGACAGAAAAGAAAAAAGTCATCGATCGGGCAACCAGTATCGAACCGGACGACAAAAACATCAGAATGGGTCAGGTCATAAATTTACTGGCTGAAATGACAAACGGAAAGGCCATCATTGTTACGGATGTCGGTCAACATCAAATGGCCGCTGCACGGTACTACAAAGCGATGGGCCGAAATATGTTCGTTACGTCCGGGGGAGCCGGAACCATGGGGTTTGGCTTGCCGGCAGCATTTGGTGCCAAAGTCGGACGGCCTGATAAAGAAGTCATATGTATATGCGGTGATGGCGGGTTTCAAATGACCTTGCAAGAACTGGGTATGCTCTCTCAATACAATGTAGGGGTAAAAGTGATTATTCTGGACAACGAATATCTTGGAATGGTTCGACAATGGCAACAATTATTTTTTGATCGACGATATTCTTCAGTAGCTTTGCAGAATCCTGATTTCATAAAAATAGCTGACGGATTTGGGGTACCCGGAAAGAAAATTACAGAAATTGGAGCTTTACAAGAAGGTCTGGAAACTATGCTAGCGACAGATGGTCCTTATTTGCTCCACATCATGGTAGAAAAAGAAGAGAATATTTTCCCGATGGTACCTTCGGGATCCACTCCAGCTGATATGATTCTGGAAAAAGAATAAATTATGAAAAAGGAAGAATTCACCATATCTATTTTTACGGAAGATTTTCCGGGCATCGTTCAAAGGGTAGTCGGTAACTTTACAAAACGCCACATCAATATTATCAGTCTGACGACATCACACTCCTCGGTGAAAGACATTCACCGATTTACGATAGTGGTCGAGATGGAAGAAGAAAAGGTCAAAAAACTGGTGCTTGCGCTCGAACGTTCTGTGGACGTTCTGAAAGCATTTTATTACTTTTCAGATGAGATCGTATACCAGGAGATTGCGCTTTTCAAAGTACCGGCCAGTAAATTCAACGATAGCCTAAAAGTAGAGCGGTTGCTGCGGCGGCATCAGGCGCATGTCTTGTCGCTGGACCAGGATTTTGTAATGATCGAAAAAACTGGTCATGAAGAAGAAATTGACAATTTACTCGCCGATTTAAAAGATATCGGCATCTATGAATTTGTACGTTCAGGGCGTGTTGCGGTTACCAAGCAAATGGAACCCCTGAACAGATACTTGGAATCCATTCAAAAATTAGCAATAGAAAACCATTAAAAAACTTTAACGAAATGGCAAAAATGAATTTTGGCGGTGTCGAAGAGTCCGTCGTAACCAGAGATGAATTTCCCCTGGCGAAAGCCCAGGAAACCTTAAAAGATGAAGTGATTGCCGTCATAGGATATGGCGTACAGGGACCAGGACAAGCGCTTAATCTTCGTGACAACGGAATTAATGTTATCGTCGGTCAGCGAAAACCATCGAAATCGTATGATAAAGCCATCGAGGATGGATTTGTTCCTGGAGAAACCCTCTTCTCAATAGAAGAAGCACTGGAAAAAGGAACCATTATTATGTATCTGCTATCCGATGCTGCTCAAATCGAGCTGTGGCCGACGGTCAAAGAAAAATTGACCCCTGGAAAGGCGCTTTATTTTTCTCACGGGTTTGGAATCACCTACAATGATCAGACCAACATTATACCACCAGAGGGTGTAGATGTGATCCTGGTAGCCCCCAAAGGCTCGGGAACTTCACTGCGCAGATTCTTCCTTGAAGGAAGAGGACTCAACTCCAGTTTTGCAATCCATCAGGATGCCACAGGCAAAGCCAGAGACCGGGTTGTTGCATTGGGTATTGCCGTCGGTTCGGGCTACCTGTTTGAGACTACTTTCAAACGCGAAGTGTACAGTGATCTGACTGGTGAGCGTGGAAGCCTTATGGGTGCTATTCAAGGATTGTTCGAAGCACAATACAACGTATTGAGAAAAAACGGACACTCCCCTTCGGAAGCTTTCAATGAAACCGTCGAAGAGTTAACCCAATCGCTCATGCCTCTGGTAGCTGAAAATGGCATGGACTGGATGTACGCCAACTGCAGTACCACAGCACAACGTGGCGCCTTGGACTGGAAAGATAAATTCCGCGATGCTGTGGCTCCGGTATTTGAAGATCTGTACGCCAGTGTAGCCTCCGGAAAAGAAGCCAAACTATCGATCGATTCCAATAGTCAACCGGACTATCGAGAAAAACTGGAGGTAGAATTGGCAGAGCTTCACGATTCCGAATTGTGGCAAGCGGGCAAGCAAGTGCGCAAACTGCGACCTGAAAATGCCTGATATGTCCAAAGCAATACTAGCAGATTCATCTCTGCTAAATATGGAAATGATTGAACAGGCGGCAGAAAATCTTTCTGCCGTCGTTCAATACACGCCGCTAGTACGCAGCGAAGTCTTATCTGAACGCTATGAATGCAATGTATGGCTCAAGCGGGAAGATATGCAGAAGGTACGATCCTATAAAATAAGAGGAGCCTACAATAAAATGGCTTCAGTAGACCCGGATGCATTACAGAATGGGATCGTCTGCGCCAGCGCCGGTAACCATGCACAGGGAGTTGCATTATCCTGCAGGATGCTGAATGTGCCAGGCACCATATATATGCCCAACACAACCCCAAACCAAAAGGTTAAAAAGGTGGAGTTCTTTGGTAGATCACTCGTAACCATTCATTTGGTCGGTGACACCTTTGACGACTCGTATCGATTGGCCATGGAAGATGCGAAGACCAACCATAAGGTCTTTATTCATCCATTTGATGATCCGCACATCATCGCAGGTCAGGGCACAGTTGGATTGGAAATACTTGAAAAATCTCAATCATTTGATATTGATTATCTTTTTCTGCCTATAGGAGGAGGTGGCTTGGCAAGTGGCGTGGGAACCGTATTCAAAAAGCACAGTCCTTCGACACGAATCATCGGACTGGAACCGGAGGGCGCTCCTGCCATGTATGAATCCTTGCGCCAAAATCACCTGGTGACGCTGGAAAACATTGACCCGTTCATTGATGGGGCGGCAGTGCGACGTGCTGGTGAAAGAACCTTTGAGATCTGTAAAGAAGTGATCGATGACATTACCCTGATTCCGGAAGGCAAAGTATGCACGACCATTCTTCAAATGTACAATGAAGAGGCTATTGTCGTAGAACCCGCCGGCGCCATGAGTATTTCTGCATTGGATTTTTATAAGTATCAGATCAAAGGGAAAAATGTGGTTTGCGTCATCAGTGGCGGGAACAATGACATAACCCGAACGGAAGAAATCAAGGAAAAATCACTCATTTACGAAGGATTAAAACATTATTTTATCATCAATTTTCCACAAAGAGCCGGGGCATTGCGCGATTTCCTGAACAATGTGCTGGGGCCAAGGGATGATATTGCATTCTTCGAATACGTCAAAAAAACAAGCCGTGAATCTGGCCCTGCCATTGTGGGTATTGAACTGAACGAAGTGAATGATTACCAGGGTTTGATCGACCGTATGAAGAAATACGACATTAGTTTTCACAATCTAAATGACGATTCTACTTTATTTGAACTCTTGATTGGCTAGTCGTCTCCTCATTTATTTGTGTTTTATTTATCCGCCAGCCTCCCCAGGACTCATGTGCGGACCCCCGGTAACAGTTCGTGTTGCAGATAACTTTAACAGCTCGTTTATACCTATTCATTCTTGCTATCTCGTTTCATACATAAGAATCCGGTTGGATCTGAAATCCTTCCGGACTTGAAATTGGATCTAATTTTTCGTATGTTTAGAATCATATGAATGATGCAGAAGCGTTGCCAGACAAAGCGTTGGGCTCCTTTGTGAAGTTTAACATTCTGGTAAGCCTCCAAAAGCCTTCTAAACCGTCAACAATTAAAAAGAATGAAGAATCTATTTTTATCTATTTGCCTGATTATTCCGCTGATAGCGTTTGGTCAAAAGGAAAACGAAACCTATAAAAACGTATCGGACGGTCTGATTCGGATGTTCAATGCGGAGAATTACGCAGGCGTCTATGAGATGTATTCCCCGGTACTTCGTAAATTTCAAAATCAGGAAGAGTCTCAGAAATATCTCTCGAATGTGCGGAATAAGTATGGCAAGATAACTGAATGTCAGTTTATAAAATTTCAACAAAATTTTGGCGTATATCAGGCGACGGCCGAAAAAGGCACCTTATTAATACGAATCTCGCTCGATGATCAGCGCCGGTTAGTAGCACTCAACTTTTCACCAAAAAAATAGAAGTCGTTCATTTTACGAAAAAAGCAGTATTGATCCCAATTGATACTGCTTTTTTTTTACCTGCTCGTCAAGACTCACCTCATCTTCAGATATCCAAATAAGGCAACTATGAAAAGCAAAAAAATTTCTTTCCAGAATCAACATGGAGAACAATTATCCGCACGCATCGAATTCCCACCAGAGGGACAGATCAAGTCCTACGCTATTTTTGCACATTGCTTCACCTGCGGGAAAAATGCATATGCTGCACGGCATGTGGCCAGGCAACTGGCGTTGCATAATGTGGCCGTTATGCGATTTGACTTTACAGGGATTGGGGAGAGCGAAGGAGCCTTCAGCCAGACCAATTTCACTTCGAATGTTTCCGACATTATCGAAGCAGCCGGTTACTTGTCCGACCATTACGAACCTGCCAGCCTGCTGATTGGTCATTCATGGGGAGGCACGGCAGCATTGGTTGCAGCGGGTGAACTCGATGAGATCAAGGGCGTATGTACCATCGGCAGCCCCTATGATCCGAGTCATATCGACCATATCCTCAGTGACCATCTGGAGGAAATAAATCAAAAAGGTCATGCTCAAATCCAACTCGGTCCCAATTCGATCAGGATCAAACGCCAATTTCTCGATGACATCCAACAACACAGCCACATGAAAGGACTGGAAGATTTAAAAAAGCCATTGCTTATTTTTCATTCACCACAAGACCGTGTGGTAGGTATTCAAAATGCTGCCCAGATCTATAAAGCTGCCCACCACCCCAAAAGTTTTCTCTCTCTCGACCAATCTGACCACATGCTGAGTGAAAAGCGTTTTGTCCACTACACGGCTGCTATGATCGCGAACTGGGCTGACCACCATTTGGGGATTCAGCCGGAAACAAGTCCGGCGGTTAAAACACCTTATCAAACCATATCGCGAATATCCGAACCCGGTTACACGACGCAAATCTGGTCTGGAAACCACCATTGGATAGCGGATGAACCACTCCGCATCGGGGGTGAGAATCTGGGACCGACACCCTATGACATGTTATCGGCAGCTCTTGGAACGTGCACTGCCATGACCTTGCGGATGTACGCCAACCGAAAAAAATGGGACCTGAAAGAGGTCGAGGTACATGTAGAAAATAATAAAGAACATGCCGATGATCTTCCGGAAAACGACAAAAAGAAAGCTAAGATTGACGTTTTTCGTCGATACATCGAAGTAAAAGGAGCCCTTGATCAGCAACAAATAGACCGTCTCCTGGAGATTGCTGATAAATGTCCGGTGCACAAAACACTTTCCACCACCAACAAAATCATCACTGAATTAATAAAATAGGGCTTAAAAAAAGACCCTCCCCTGAATTGGGAAGGGTCTAAGGAATTTTAATTCTATATAATCAACTTAGCTACCCAAGTAATGTTTTAGTAATTTACTTCGTGAAACAGACCGAAGTTTATTGATGGCCTTGTCCTTGATCTGACGCACTCTCTCCCGAGTCAAACCAAATCGGTCTCCAATGTCTTCCAGCGACATGGGATGCTCCTCCCCGATTCCAAAATACAACTTGACCACATCGCACTGACGTTCGGTGAGTGTGTTAAGGGATCGTGCTATTTCCGTCCTAAGAGATTCATTGTATTCCAACTTCTTATCGGTGCTGTGAATGTTATCATTCTCGAGCACATCCAACAAGGAGTTATCCTCTCCATCCACAAAAGGTGCATCCATGGAAACGTGCCGGGCAGCTACCCCGAGTGTCTTCTCCACTTCCTCCGATCCTATTTCCAGGATCTCAGCCAATTCATCCGAACTCGGTTCTCGCTCATATTCCTGCTCTAGCTGAGAAAAGGCTCTATTGATCTTGTTCAGGGATCCTACTTTGTTCAGCGGCAAACGCACTATTCTTGATTGCTCGGCCAGTGCCTGCAGAATAGACTGCCGGATCCACCACACTGCATAGGAAATAAATTTGAAACCCCGTGTCTCATCAAATCGTTTAGCAGCTTTGATAAGACCAAGATTGCCTTCATTGATCAAGTCACTCAATGACAGTCCTTGGTTTTGATACTGCTTGGCTACGGACACCACAAATCGCAAGTTAGCCTTGGTTAAGTTCTCCAGAGCTTGCTGATCACCTTGTTTAATTCTTTTTGCCAAATCCACTTCTTCTTCAGGCGTAAGCAAATCCACTTTGCCTATTTCCTGTAAGTATTTCTCAAGAGATTGACTCTCCCGGTTCGTAATCGACTTGGTAATTTTTAACTGCCTCATGTAAATTTTTTCTTATATATAGTAAATACAATTCCTGAAATAATTTGCAAAGATACCACTTTACCATTTATTCCATTCACTTTAACCATCACAAATGACAAATGTTTAGAATGCAAAATTAGTTCCAAAGAATAAAAAAGCTTGAAATAATTTGGTAATATGGGGAAATTAAATTTTCTTTTGCCCTTAAAACAAATTACAATGCAAAGAGTTTCTTTCGATATTGAGTTTTTATTCAAAGCTTCGCCCACTATTTTGTATAAATTTCTCACGACACCATCCTGCCTAGTACGTTGGTTCTGTGAGAGTGTAGACATTACAGGCGATACTTATACGTTCGAATGGAATGGTTTTGAAGAGACCGCTTTTATGATTGATGACATCGAAGAAGAGCGCGTGCGATTCCAATGGGAAGAATACCCGGAAGAATTCTTTGAATTCAAAATAGGCACTTCACCGGTGACTAATGAAACCATTCTAACCATTACCGATCATTGCGATGATGATGAAGTAGAGGAACAAAAAGACCTATGGGATTCACAGATTGAAAAATTGCGACGGGAAACCGGTGGATAGATTAGCACTTAAAAACAATTGAACCAAGTTCTGCCGGCCCACATGGAATTTTTCATAGCAGCTGCAGTCAACTGCTATTCTGCAGCTGGTGCCAATTTAAATACCATGCCGTCCAGGGCATCGCTGATCGTGAGCTGACAGCCTAAGCGGCTATTCTCTTCCACGAAGAAAGCCTGGTCAAGCATATCTTCCTCTGCATCAGAAGGATCAGGAAGGTTATCCCCCTCCACTACATACACGTGACAGGTGGAGCAAAGCGCCATGCCGCCGCATGTTCCCAAAACAGGCAAATCACTTGCCTTACAAACTTCCATCAAATTCAACCCCATGTCCGTGGGTACCTCAATAGGATGTTTTGTATCTTCACGGTCGATAATCGTTATTTTTATCATTGTTCCTGTTTTAGGATGCAAATATACAATCCTGGCAATTTTATCCACACATTCAATATTAGATTATGAGAAATATTCAAATGGTTGATTTGCAAAGCCAATATAAAGCCATTCAACATGAAATAGACCAAGGCATGAAAGCTGTTCTTGACTCGGCCGCTTTCATCAAAGGTCCCCAGGTCAGAGACTTCGAGACGAACCTCCAGGAATACCTGGACTGTCGCCATGTCATCGGTTGTGGCAATGGAACCGATGCACTTCAGATTGCATTGATGGCTCTTGATCTTCCTCCAGGTAGTGAAATTATCGTCCCGGATTTCACGTTTATAGCCACCGCGGAAGTGGTATCACTTCTGGGTTATGTTCCCGTATTTGCTGATGTATCCAAAGAAACCTTTAACATTGATCCGGACAGCATCCGAAAAAACATTACATCAGATACTTCTGCCATCATACCCGTCCACCTCTTCGGTCAAAGCTGCGACATGACAGCCATAAAAAACATCGCCGAGGAACATGACCTGCGCATCATAGAAGATAATGCACAGGCCATAGGATCGTATTACAATAATAATGGAAGCAAAACTGCTTTAGGTACCATCGGTGACATTGGATGCACCTCCTTTTTTCCTTCAAAAAATCTGGGTGCGTATGGCGATGGTGGTGCACTTTTCACCCAGGATGATGCCTTGGCAAAAAAAATCCAGATCATTGCTAATCACGGTATGGAAACGCGCTACTATCATGATGTTATCGGTGTCAATTCGCGACTAGACACCCTCCAGGCCGTCGTTCTCAATGTTAAACTAAAACATCTCGACAAATACAATCAAGCCCGGCGGAAAGCAGCTCATATGTACAACAGTTTCTTTGAACACATCCCTGAAATAATCACTCCACGGGAAGTCGAATATTCCCGGCACGTCTTCCATCAATACACGCTCCGCATCCAGGATGACCACCGCGATCCTATTACGCAACGCTTAAAGGATAAAAACATCCCGCATGGAATTTATTATCCAGTGCCTTTGCATAAACAACAAGCCTTCCAAGGGAAAATGGCACGCCACGGTGATTGCAGCCGTTCACTGGAATTGACGCGCGAAGTCATCTCTTTACCGATGCATACCGAACTCACACCCGAAACCATTGAATACATCGCCCAGACGATCACTACCTATTTTAAATAGAGTAGAATGGATCCAAGAAAATCGGCTAAAATACTGGGCTATAATCTTCCCGAGCACCGAAAGAACATAGCCCATTACATGTGGACTATTTTTACAGAGTCTACCCAGCTGACCACGCAGGATCTCAGGGAATTTCCTTTTATCATCGATCGCGATGGGCCATTCCCCATCTCCAAATCATTTGATGATATTCTACACGGGAGCGTGAACAACATTGTTGACAGGTATCGCCTTCCCGAAGGCTTGGATGAATTCAGAAACGAAGAACCTATCGCTTGTGCGTTTTACCTGATGAACAGTCTGCATGAATCTCTCTTGCCCGAATACAAATGGGATAAATACCAAAGGTACCCCTACCAGGAGTCCATCCAATATGCCAATGATTTAATGGAAGTCAACTATGTCCAGGAAATATTTGATCATCAGTATCAAAAAATTTGCGGGAAATCACCACCCCGGATGAACAGCCGCATCATGTGGTCACACGATATCGATTATTTGTACAGTGCCTGGAAAAGTGACCTGATCACGGCCTACAGGACCCGGCAAAGGACCCGGATACCTAGTCTGCTATACAAAGCGCTGACACGTCCCCATCGATGGAACAACATCGAGCAGATCCTACAACTGGAAAAACAAGTTGGTATTCATTCATTATTCTTTTGGATCACAGAACATGGTAAAGCTGCAACAACAAATGATCACTACATCGATCATGCTGATTACTCTTTTCAAAATAAGAACGTTCGCCGGCTTTGGAACAAAATAGTTCAGGCCGGATCAGAAAACGGCCTGCATAAAAGTGCATTCAATTCTTCTTTCCGCGATGAAATGAATAAACTGCCCGATCAAGTTACGATCAACCGCAATCACTTTTTAAAATTGAATGTAACCAAGCACTATAAGGCTCTCGAAAGTTCAGGTCTGAGATACGATGCTTCCCTCGGATTTCCAGAACATCATGGATTTCGCAATTCTTTTGGTCGTCCTTTTCATCCTTATAATATTCCTAAAAATCGTCCGTATTCGTTTATTGAAATCCCACTTCACCTCATGGACACTACTTTTCTAACCTATTATGGATGGGATAAATGCGAAATGATGACGAGAATGAAAGAGTTTATAAATCAACACAAATACGCTTGCACACTCAGTATTTTACTGCACAATTCACACTTTGACTTTCACGATACCGCCGAGGTAGAACATTGGCACCAATTCTTTTATTCTCAGCGCTCTATGCATAGCGTACTCCCCACTCAGATCGGTTCAGAATCAAGGCCGTTTAATTGATGTTTTTCAAAAGAATTATAACATTTTAAGATAATTCCCCAAAATAAGTTTGGATTTTAAATTTCAACATCTTACCTTGTAACTGTTTCTTTTGGGGTTTAGCACGGGAGGAGTCTCTTATCTTATTTAGACTCCTCCGTTTTTTTGTCCGACGCTATATGTAGGCACCTTGCTGTACCAAGAATCCTCTATTTCTATTTCGGCTCTCCATTCTATTGATTTTACCGTTCTTCGAATGAATTCACACCAGCCGGATTCAAAAGTTTGCCCGCTGTACGGTGCATTAGATGTTTGGGAAAATTCATTTTACGCTTTATAAATACAGCGCTAAGAATTAAAAATCTTATATTGCTAATGGCGTAATACGGTTCACCAGATAACAATCGAGTGCAAATGGGAAGTGCAGAAAAAAATCGACTCCAGGAAAATTTTAATTACAAAAGATATTGGCACAAATGGGGCCCCTACCTCAGTGAAAGACAATGGGGAACAGTCCGCGAAGATTACAGTGCTGATGGCTCTGCCTGGACTTATTTCCCCCATGACCATGCCAGAAGCCGGGTGTATCGATGGGGTGAAGATGGCATCGGTGGAATTACCGATACACGTTGCAGAATCTGTTTCAGTCCGACATTTTGGAATGGAAAGGATCCCATTCTCAAGGAACGGCTTTTTGGATTGAGCGGCCTGGAAGGGAATCATGGAGAAGACGTAAAAGAACTCTATTTCCACCTCGAAAACAGTCCTTCCCATGCGTATATGAAGTATTTGTACAAATACCCGCAAAATCCGTTCCCTTACGAGGACTTACTGAGAACAAACGCCAGCCGGTCTAAAAACGACCGGGAATATGAAATCCTTGAAACCGGGGTTTTCGACAACAACGCTTATTTTGACCTCTTCATAGAATATGCCAAAGCCGATGCCGAGGATATACTGATTCGTATAACCGCTCACAATCGAAGTACCAAAGACGCAGAATTATATGTTTTACCTTCAGTATGGCTTCGCAATTTATGGTCATTTCACGATGTTATGGGGGAATACTTCATTGAAAAAAGAAAAAATGAAGACGGCTACGGTAGTGTTGAAGTATACCAGCCTGAACGGGGCCATTACCATTTTTATTTTGAGCGACCTGATCGTTGGTTGTTTACTGGTAACGAAACGAATACAGAACGGTTGTATGATATACCCAATCAAACCCCGTATGTCAAGGATCTGTTTCATACCATGATTCTGGAAAATGACTTCACTCTAATGGATGGTAAAACTTCTGGGACCAAGTTCGCACCAATGTACCAAAGAATGATTTCCGCCGGAGACTCGGTGAATTTCAAAATGCGCTTAAGCCAAAAAGTACACCACAGCAATCCGCTAAAGAATTCTTTTAAAGACGTATTTGACACACGGATCAAAGAATCGGATGCCTACTTCAGAAGTATATCCACAGCAGAAGATGAAGCACAGTTTCAAATCCAGAAACAGGCGCTCTCCGGCATGATGTGGAATAAACAATATTACCACTTTGACATCAACCAATGGTTAAATGGCGATCCGAATCAACCCGCCCCGCCCCAGGAAAGAAAAAAGGGTCGAAACGCCCAATGGATTCATTTGCACAATGAAGATGTATTGTCTATGCCAGACAAATGGGAATTTCCGTGGTATGCCACCTGGGATCTCGCTTTTCATACGATTTCAATTGGCTTGATGGATCTTGAATGGGCGAAGCTTCAGCTCAACAAGGTATTGCGGGAATGGTACATGAGTCCACGGGGTCAAATCCCGGCCTACGAGTGGAATTTTTCTGATGTCAATCCTCCAGTTCATGCCTGGGCTACATTTGAAATATACAAAAGTGAGAAACAAAAAACCGGAAAAAAAGACATTCAGTTTTTAAAACGGGTATTTCACAAGCTCAATATGAATTTTACCTGGTGGGTAAATCAAAAGGATCGCCGCGGAAATAATGTCATGGAAGGCGGTTTTCTCGGTCTGGACAATATTGGCATATTCAACAGGAGCGAAGAAATTCCCGGAGTCGGATTTCTGGAACAGGTGGACGGGACAGCATGGGTATCCATGTTTGCACTCCGCATGCTTCAGATGGCGATTGAAATTGCCGTGGTAGACCCTTCGTATGAAGACATGGCAACCAAATATTTTGAACACTTTGTCTACATCTCAGCCGCTCTCAATAAGATCGGTAAAGATTGGGTGGGATCCTGGGATGAGCAGGACGGATTTTTTTACGACCTATTGATTAATCCCGAGAAGAAAAGTTATCGGCCGATTAAAGTCAGATCGCTGGTGGGTCTCTCCCCTTTATTTGCTTCCTCTATTTTGCGACGCAAAGACCTCGACAAACTTCCGACATTCACCCAGGGCATCAAATGGTTCTATGACTATCGTCGCAAACATTACGAATATGAAGTGCTTGAGGATTATGATGAAAACGAGGATATTCTCCTTTCACTGGTCCCAAAATCCAGACTTAAAAGACTGATTGATGCTATGGGAGATCCGGAAGAATTCTTTAGCCCGTACGGCATCCGATCCCTGTCCAAACAATACGAAAAAGCACCTTATGTATTTACAGTCGAAGGAAAAGAATACCGCATCAAGTATAGTCCCGGCGAATCCACCACCACGTTATTCGGCGGAAACTCCAATTGGCGAGGTCCCGTTTGGTTTCCCATAAACTATCTGATCATAAAAGCCCTGCGGGAATACCATTCTTTTTATGGCGACTCTTTTCATGTCTGTCACCCTCATAACCCCGACAAGTCCATTACGCTGGATGAGTTATCCACTCTGATTCAACGAAATCTCATTTCGATCTTTCTAAAAGATAGTCAAGGTAATCGACCCGTTAACCAGCAGCATGCAGACTGGTTCAAAGATCCTCATTTCAAGGATTATATTTTATTTTACGAACACTTTCATGGCGATCACGGAAGGGGACTCGGTGCGTCTCATCAAACAGGTTGGACTGGGTTAATTGCTAATTTAATCAATGATGTAGCTACAGAAAACAAATAAACCCTATAAACGCAAAACTTCTATTCATACATTTGTTGTATGTGATGTAACTACACAAAAACTCAGGAAAATACATATAATACCATGCGAACAGTTCCAGTGATTATGGAGGACTTCAACGATTGGATGATTGATAAGATCATGGATTTGGGAATACCAAAATGGGGTGCTGATTACGTTCAGCTGGCTATACTTCTGATTGTTTTGGTGATTATTATTTTTATAATTACACCTGTCGTACGGTCTTTTTTAAATAGGTTGTTAGCAAGCTGGGCAAAACGGACAGCTACCAAGTTCGATGATTTTCTGATCGAAAACAAGTTTATCTGGTACTTAACACAATTGATCCCCTACATCATCCTGTCCATTTTCATGCCAATCATTTTACAGGGGTTTAAAGCGTGGATTCCTATCATGACTATCTTCCTGCAGGTATATGGTGTGCTACTTTCTCTATGGATTATTCGGGCGTTTCTAAAGGCATTACTTGACTATGCTCGCACGAAAAAATCCCTTCATGATAAGCCATTGGAATCGTATCTACAGGTAATTATGATTATTCTGTATGTCATGGGTGGGCTATTGCTTTTTTCTATCCTGACCGGCAAATCATTGTGGACATTTCTCACCGCCATGGGTGCAGCATCAGCCATCATACTGCTTGTATTTAAAGACTCCATCCTGGGATTTGTCGCCAGCATCCAGGTCGCCACCAACGATATGGTCCGGATTGGCGACTGGATCCAAATGGACCAGTACGGCGCCGATGGCACAGTGAATGAAATCACACTTAGCACTGTCAAGGTTCAGAATTTTGACAAAACAATCACGACCATCCCTACGTACAGTCTGATTTCCGATTCCTTTATTAACTGGCGGGGCATGCAGGAGTCTGGCGGCCGAAGGATTAAACGCCCCATTTACATCAAAATTTCTACCATCCGCCATTTGACTCATGAAGAGGTTAATGAATTGAAGAAGATACAATTACTGACTTCTTACATCGAAAAGCGACAGAAAGAAATAGAAGATTTTAATGCAGCAAATGCACCCGACAGAGATGTGCTAATGAATGGTCGAAATCTTACCAACATTGGATTGTTTCGAAAATACATTGAACTCTATGCCAATCACAGACCAGATATCAACAAGGAAATGACCTTTATGGTCCGTCAACTCAGTCCCACCGCAAACGGACTGCCGCTGGAGCTATACTTTTTTGCAGACACTACGCAGTGGACCATCTATGAAGCGATCATGTCAGACATGTTTGACCATCTGCTCGCTTCGATTAAATATTTCCACCTGGAGGTCTTTGAAAATCCAGCTTCGGATGACCTGAGGAGTCTGCGGGAACATTTTCCGTCGACATCCACTACGAAATCGTCTTCGTAGTATTACTATTGACAGATTCGTTCCTGGAACTTCCAATGCACATTACTTACGTCTTTATATGACTAACTGAAGAAGGAGGAATGAGGCTTGCACATTGTTGATTCATTTAAGGCCCACCCTCCCAGAGCACTGAGGCTCTGGTTCCTTCATCAGACCAACATTTAGTTGGTCTGGTCCTACGTAGGGCCTCCTCATAAATGTGTAAAGAATTGAAAACCATGTAAATAAGTAGTAAAAGCATTAGTTTCAATGCAAGCTATATTGTATATTTAGTGAAATAGTTTGCACATGGTACAATACACTTCTCAACATCAGCTTAAAATTGAAGAATTTGGCAATCTTTACCAAATGAAACTTAATCCAAAAAATCGATGGGTTCAATTAGCTAATCATTTCCCGTGGGACCGTTGCGTAAAAATATATACACGGCATTTCTCCAATACAGGGAGGAGCACTATTAATCCTCGCATCGTAATTGGCAGTCTTATCATTAAGCATAAACTTAATCTGAGCGATGAAGAGACCGTACAGCTTATCAGTGAGAACCCGTACATGCAATTTTTTCTTGGACTGGATGAATTCTATGCAGAGCCACTTTTTGCACCTTCATTATTTGTAGAATGGCGAAAGAAGCTCGGTAATGATACATTCAATGAATTCTCTGACATCTTATCCAGGATATGTTATGGAGATAAAATGACAAAAGGAGAGAAAACGGAAGTACCCAAGAACAAAGGTAAAATCAAACTGGATGCTAGTGTTGCTGACCAAAATATTGCATATCCTACTGATCTTACTTTACTCAATAAGGCCCGAGAAAAGACGGAAGGGATCATTGATATATTGTATGACCACGTGCGAGATCAAATTAAAGTAAAGCCAAGAACCTATAGAAAGGTAGCACGTAAGAAATATCTGGCTGAATCAAAGAAGAAACAAGTCAACAAAAAGTCGTTGCGAAGTGCTATTCGATACCACCTCAACTGTCTGGATCGTAACATACGCAGCATCAACGAGATGCTGGATATGTTACAAGAAAATCCCTTGCCACATAAAAAGATGCGTGACTTTTGGGTCATCCAGACCCTTAATGATCAACAACGTGAGATGTACGACAATAAAATCAACAGATGCGATGATCGTATTGTTAACATCTCTCAACCGTATGTTCGCCCTATTCTCCGGGGCAAAGCCGGTAAGAAAATCGAGTTTGGCACTAAGCTGGGTCTTTCTCTTGTGGAAGGTATTGCTAAGGCAGAGACGCTCAGTTGGGATGCTTATAATGAAAGCGCAGATTTGATACCGCATGTAGAATCATACAAGAAACTTCATGGCTATTACCCCGAACTGGTGCAAGTGGATAAAATATACGGGACAAACAAAAACAGAAAGTGGTGTCGCGAAAGAAATATCCGGATGACAGTAGTCCAAAAGGGAAAGCAACCAGAACAAACACAATATGAAAAAAGGAAGCAGCGAAAGGAATTTAATGAGCGTAATGAAGTAGAGGGGAAAATAGGTCAGGCAAAGCAATCATATGGCATGAATAATATTAAAGCCAAACTCAGTAAGACCTCCCAATCGTGGATCGGATTAATAATCTTTGTAACCAATCACCTGGGCTTCCGGTTTCCATCAGTCTGCGACCATATTTTTCCATTTCCTCTTCATTGAAAACGTATCTTTTTGCTAGTTTCCATGGCTCTTCTAGGATTTTTCAAGGAGGATCTCCTTAAATAATCCGCCTTTAACTTGTAGCATCATTTTTTCGTCCATTTTGTAATTGTTGAATTCTTCTAGTTTTTTCATAATTAAAATTTTAAAGTTTTGCCTGCTTTTTATAAAGTCGTTCTCGGCATTAATGTGACTTCAGGATGCCTCTTGATTAGGTCTCCTTTGAAAACCTAAAATCATAGAAACCTATACCCCAATTAAAATGATCATCATAATTCGTGAATGCTATCCGACCTACAATTTACGGACCCAGGGTGCCATATTTAGTCAGTTTGGACAAAAATTTAAATTTATTTCATATTTTCATTTTCTATATATTTTAGAGGACGGCGACCATTATTTGATGTTTCGCCTCCCGGTGGTATAGGCTTTTTAGGATAATCGCAATGGTGACAAAATTGGTGAATCAGTGAATGGTATATATCCAGCCTGATGAAAATGCGGTACTCCTCGGTTTCAAATTTTGAATCTATGAAGAGACCCTAATTAATTCGGTAGCAGGATGCCAAAGGACAGGTTGAAATTGGAGTCTCCGTCTGCAAACAAAACGGTTGGTGTGAGATAGAATTGGTTGATCAGGAACGAACTGCCTATGTTAAATCCCACTCCACTGTAGCGATTGGAAAACCAGAGTAGGTCGACATCCAGTTTGGTTCGGCTGTAGTTCAGACCTGCAAAAGGGATAATAACGAAACTGGATTTGGTGGTGATGCGATGGGACACTATGAGGTTGAGACCGATCGTACCCGCTGTAAAATCCAGATCTTTAAAGTTATTGTGTTGGTAGGAAGCTCCGATTATCACATTGAGCGGGGCATTGTTTTCGCCCTGCCTGACCGCACGATACGCCAGGAAAGGTTTGATGGCTGTGGAAGTCAGATCGGCATCATTGGATTCTTCCAGGCCCAGGGTGATTCCCATCGTAAATTGGCCACTTTCGGTATAGGCAGCACCGAGGCCCACGAGGGTGGAGTATTCGTACGGACTGATTTGACCGTAAATCGTGAATCCGCTTTCGCCGGTATCGAATTGGTCGGTTTGGGAATAGGCGTGAAGGGAAATCAGCATCAATATGTGGAGGATAAGTAGTTTTTTCATGATCTTATGGGCTTTGAATGATTAAATAGGTGCAAGAATACGATGATTGTTGATCCGGCTGCTAAGGTAGGGCGGAGTTGTGCGGATTTATTTCACAATAAAAAGAAGGAAACCTTGGATATTGGGCGTTCCACGGTCTATGATCCGGGTTAGAAGATAAAATTTATGGCTTTGGGTTCGTTTCGACCTGTCTAGGGGACAGGACTGAAAAAAGTGATTTCTTAAGCCATACTGGGTAATCTACAGACTTCGGTACCCCTTGGAGCATAGAGGCACCGATCTCAAATGGATTTACTGGCTAAAGCATTCGGTGATGTCAAAGTAGTAATTTTCGATACGGGTGATGATTTCATCTTCGGTGACCGTTTTGGTTTCAATTTTCATTTGATCGAAAACTTTTCCATTCTGATGGATTAAAGACTGTCGAAGGAGTTTCCAATCGATCCGGCGTCCGATGCCCAGGCATCGTAGGATGGCATATTCTGTTGCTGTGTAATCATTGGATCCGGTTCTGTGGATCACGATTGGATTGTCGATCGAATTTCCGGTTCCTCCAGAAATGGGAAAATCGATTCCGAAATCGTTTTTGAGAAGTTCTTTTAAATTTATATCCATGAAGTTTGGCTTTGCTTTGTGGTTTCTCCAGGTGGAGTTTAGTGTTGCATATCAGAATGGAAAGATCCAGTGTTCGTCTGGATCATTTATGGTTCAATTTGATTTTTATTTTCATATGAAAATTTCGTTTTATGGGGATAAAATGTGGATCTCAGCTAGCCTGTTCAACGCCTATCTGCATTCGTTAGTTTCCAGTGAGGCAAGTTGGTTTGCAATAATAGGCTGGTAGTGTGAAATATTATTTCACATATTCATTGCCTGGGTGCATTTTTAGGTGAAAAATACCAGCGTAGCCCCTTCCTTTGGGAGCACAAGTGGAGAAGGAGCCCACCGCCGTCATGTGTTTTTATCGTCGCCTCAAGCTATACGGAATGTGATTTTCGTCCAGAAATTTGACAAAAGTTGAGAAAGCATTCCGCCCTTTGAATCCATTGTGAATGGCCACCAATAGTTCGGTTTTATTCTTATCCTGGATTCGGAAGTAATCGAACAAATGCGACAGGTGATTTTGGGCCACGGTGCAGTATTCCTCGGATTCACTATGATCTGTAAGCTTCCAATAATCCACCACCAGATTATCATTGTCGTAGTACGCGTTGGATTGCAGATAAATAGAGTTATTGGAGTAGTCATAGAGTGAAACTTCATCTTTTTTTATAGCAGGAACCACACGGGTAGGTTTTATCTTCCCAGTAGACCAGGGATCACCAAAGTCCACATCTTCCGGTGTCTTGACGATCTCAAAGATCTGATAGCCGGGCGGAGCATCATATGGAAGAACCTGATCGTCCTGCAGCAATATCCCACTGCTTATGGATCTTATTTTCAACCGATGAGAAGAGGTGGTGATTTCTGGAGGATAATCGCCATGGCGACCACCTGACCATTTCCATTTTGTTGTTTTGACATGATACAATTTGTGATTATACAACCAGGTCATCACGAAGGTCCCTCCATATTGATTTGAACGAGATTCCATTCTCAGGTGGATGGGAATACCTCGCCATAAGAGGGAGGTTTTGATGGGTTTTGTCGGGATATTCCATCGAAATGCGATGGTGTTTGGATCGATTCGGATCCATTCCCCGGTGGGGGACTTTTCGAGGTCTGGTATGTTTTTCATGTCTTTATATAGTATATGGTTAGCAATAACCAAGTATCAACGAATATTGCCGAGGTATAGACGGGAAAATACTACCAATAGCCATGATCAGGTCATTTTTATTTTGACGGTATGTCCTCATCCATTGACCACCGCGGAGTTTTATCTCTCGGTTGGTATCAATTTGCATTGATTCTTGATGAAATCGACTCAAAGATAGCGTTTATTTGGGCGTTTTTCAACAAAAAGTTATTTCAGCAAGATTTTTATCCCGAACTATTCACCACATACAGTTCAAAAACGATGTATGTATTTGATTGTCAATCTATTATTTGTACAAAATTGAGAAATTTCATTCCTCAATTTTGGGTATGTTTGGTATTTGCTTCAAGCATCTGTTTCGTTGCGAACCCCTTGAAATAGCTTACTATGTCTACGGAGTCCGACGCCTCACATCTACATAAAGCAAATACCATGAATAATTCGGGTTATGTTCGATGGTTGTAAAGGTTCATAGATCAAATGAAGGAAAAAGAAGAACATCTTGGCTGTAATATTATGTGGAAGTTGTGCAGATTTGTTTCACAATTAGCATTTTTCATTTTAAACTGATTATAGGTATTTTTAGTGGGTAAAATATTCGCCAGAATGAAACCCAATCCCGAAGAAATTAATGAGCTTGTTACTAAATTGATTGATGAGTATAGAATATCCACACGATTTATCAATATACTTTGGAAGGAATCTGACCATTACGAGCAATTGAGAGAATTGATAGAAACCAGAGTGAGTAAAGTGGATAAACTCAAACTGCTAATCAACAGCAAAGAAGCGTTATTTTTCTCTGGTTCGTCGAAAAGAATTATCCAACTAAGGGCCAAACTACTCGATAACATGGCGGATCCTGTGCTCCAGGAATTGTATTCCAAATTCGGAAAAGAGAATTATTGTTATTATCGTTCCATGGCTGTGAGGGAGTTATCCAAAAAGCGATGGATTTCCGGAAGATCCTGGCCCCTGGCATTTGTAAATACCTTTGGATTTCCCAGAGTATTCGCCGGGATGAAATCAACTAAAAGACCGCCAAGATTCATGGATGTCTTACCCTTCAAACCGCCTCCACCATTAAAACGCTTTCAAAAAGAAATTAAGAAAAACCTGATCACTGTGCTCAATAATGAAGGCGATCATACGCGGTGCATCGTTTCACTGCCCACTGGTGGCGGTAAAACCAGGACGGCCGTGGAAGCATTTATTGAATGGTTGAAACCCCGTTTTGATAAAGGGAAATATCTGATTTGGATCGCACAAAGTGAAGAACTATGCAACCAGGTCATCGAATGCATTGGGGAAATTTGGCAGGCTACTGAGTTCACAGAGCCCTTGCGCGTCTATCGATATTTTACGAGCGGTTTGGAGATCAGCAAGCTTACTTTCGATTCCAAAATTTCTGGAATAATAATATATGAATATTGACGTGAGTGCAAAATTTTTCAATATCACCGAACTGGAAAGGCCTGGGCATTACCCGTTATCCCTGGAGTTTTATGGTGGAAATATCCTGGACATACATTCTGATGTGATGCGAATCTCCTCCTTTAAGGGTGATTATTTTCCTACGGATGGATCAATTCTTTCATGTACAAACAGTTCGTACACAAATTCCTTATATTTACTGAGGAATCCTTATTCCCACCAATTTAAAAACCAAATCCGGAAACCGATCATGTATTTAATCAACCCAACAAGTAACAGTATACACAAGGTAAGAACCGTCACATTTAAAGAACTAGGTTTCAGAGAAAGGGACCATCTCCAGGAGTGGATAGCTAAAAATCCTTCCTGCCTTAATGAAGAACTATTGATTATTCAAAAAGAGTTTTCAGGGTTTAAGGATACCAATGAACGACTCGACCTCCTGGCTCTGGACAAGCAGGGGAACCTTGTTATCATCGAAAACAAACTGGATGATAGTGGGCGTGAGGTAGCATGGCAAGTATTGAAATATGCCTCCTACTGTTCTAGCTTGAGTACTGAGGATATCACACAGATATACAACTCATACCTAGGAGACAATACTGCGTGAGAAAAATTTGAAGACTTTTTCGAAAATGATGACTATGAAGAAAAATTAAATGCAGGGAATTCCCAGAGGATTATGATGGTATCAGGTTCCTTTCGAAAGGAAGTTACTTCTACCGTCATGTGGTTAATGAATTATGGACTTAGGATTCAATGTTTCAAAGCTACTCCCTATAAAATGGATGATTCGGTTTTGATCAACTTTGACCAAATCATTCCTGTCAAAGACACGGAAGACTTCATTATATCTATGGCGCAAAAAAACAGGGAGAATATTGAACGACAAGAAGAATTAAAAAGTCGACACCACTTAAGAATAGAGTTTTGGGAAAAGATGCTGGAAGCACTGAGCGCTGTAAATACATTATACCAAAATGTAAACCCAACAACGGACAATTGGCTATCAGCCGGATCTGGTGTCGGTAGCATACACTACAGCACAGTCGTTACAAAACTCGATTCCTGTATTGAATTGGTCATAAGTGGTAAATCCCAAGAATCAAATAAGGTGATTTTTGATCTATTGAAGGACAGACATGCAAAAATAGAATAAGCTTTTGGGAAGCCACTGATCTGGGAGCGGTTGGATGACATAAAACAGAGCAAGATAAAATATGAAATAGGGAACTTAAATTTATATAACAAGGATGATTGGGCTACTATGATCCAGTTCTTTGTTGAAGTTCTTCCGAAATTCGAAGAAGCTTTTAAGCCGCACATTGAGGGGATAAAGCAAAAAATAAAGGGGCTAAGGTAGAGCCATGGGTCGATACTCCGGATTTGTTACCCCCGTTTTACCAGGGGGGTCAACATGCTCAGCATTATTACCGGTGAATTCCAGGATAAAAATCACGCTTTTCGATCATTTAAACCCTTTTTTCCAATACTGACCTTGGGGGCCAATATTTGCTGTGCCTTTGTGAAGCCGATACGGTGAGGCCAATCCGGATGGTCAGATAAGTATAAAATTTTATTTGTGATTAATCAGAGATCTTAATCCTATTAATTTTGATCTCTTGAGAAAATTCATCCACAGTATACTGATTCAGGAATCCATCAATTTCACTTTTAGTGATAGGAGGAGGATGCATGGAAAGCATAAGGTCTAAGGTTACTGTAAAAGGCTCCGTAAGATATTTAAATTGGCCGTTTTTCGTTCTCCAGGCGAAATATGTTCTCCATTGGCTTGAAAACCATGATGGTAAAAATCCCACATCATCTATTCCATCATTATCCAGATCTCCTAGATTATATAAAGTACCTCCTGCAGCAGGGTCAACAACAATCTTTTGTCTTTTTGGATCGGAGGAATGTATCACGGTAAAACAAGAATCAGGAATAAGGCAAAATCTTTCTAAATTTCTGTCTGCCGTCATGGGTTTTTCTACCCATATATACTCATAATTGTTACTGTGATTATTCCTTATTCTAATGACTGGTCCCTTTTCTACAATGGGTTTATCATTAAGTACGGCCTCAGTGATCAAATCACTTTCTTCCACAATTAGCCATTTTCCTTGAATATACTGGAATTGTAAGTATGCAGGATATTGAGTGGCTGTTTTGCCGTTTTGAACTAGTTTAATAAAGCTACACCTTATATTATCGCCTATATATTCTATCCTAATTTTACCTAAAACTTTATGACCAAAATTTTTTGAAGAAAGTATATACGATTTTTTTTGCTCGATACACTCGGACTTCGACATGATCTTTCCGTAATAATTTACTTCATCTGCATAATAGTTTGATAAAGAGAGTTCATATTCATTGTCTACCAAATAGTTGATGCATTCATCCCAACCCATAACAAGTGATTCAAAGTTTTCAATCATCTTATTGTTTAGACCCAGCAGATTTGATGTAATAAGCAATAATAGGATGAATGTCATGCTCAAAAATCGCTTTGGAAAATGAGGATTTCTCTCCATTGTATCAAGGTTAAAAGTGGTATGATATAATTCGACTGAATCTTTTAAACAAATATAAACAATTGTACGCAAATCAGTGATGTGATGACCAAATTTGGGTATTTCGGTTCGTATTGTGCCAGTGTTTTTAAGGGTGCCAGTGAAATTCGGTTCAAATCGTGCCACGGGTAGTAGTTTATAACGGTTCGTTTTGTGCCACATATGGGTTTAGCACCCAATTTCATTTCACCATTCCGAAAGATCAAGTTAATGGCATGGGGGCGTAAAGTTTGTATTTTGGCCCAAGAAATAGCTATTGCAAACAAACTTGATTCAATGGGCTTAAAACAAATTATTCAATAAAATGAAGATAGTGAATATTGCGGTAATACTGCCCCCTATGCCGGTGATTATCCCCCCTGGGAGTTTTTGGTTTTTTGGGTGGGGGTTATACCGACAATATTACCGTTTTTTCTTAAATTCTCAACACTAATTCCGATTAGATGGGCAATATGAATCTATCGATCCAGGATTAAATCCGTCCGAGATTCTGGGGTAGTCTTACCAAAAACCTCGAACAAACTGGTAACGGTTAGCTGACTTATAATGATGGTGGATTACGAGGAATGAGAGTATTCAATTATTTCCATTTGATCAAATTGTGGTTGCAGATATGTGGGGCCTACGTCATTCAATATCAATAGATTGCCCCCTCTTGATGTATTCCCCAATGGCATAAATCGCAATATGCGTGTTGTCATATCCACGAATAGCACCAATCTGAAGCTAAAAAATGCCTGATCTCGGAATTGATTTATTAGTTGAGTCACTCAAGTCGCCACTATTCCCAATCCTGTTGCTATGCTTGATGAAGATCATCCAAATACACACCCAAAGTCAGTTAATGATGTTGTCGGGGGGTATTTCCATGTTCGCATAGCAGTTTTGGGGAAGCAAGGCCGGAATATCCAAAATCAGCATATTTCGTAATCAAATCTACCCTCGTTTTAATAGCGTATGATGATCAACTTGAGATTACCTCAAGATGTTGGTACACATTTAAATTGAAATATGCTCGGTTTTATGGGTTTTTTCTACAAATTGATTACATTAGCAAGTCAACTAGCCCCAAGCTATCATGTCTGAATTACCAATTCAACAGGAAAAAGTAAGAATCACCCGGAGAGAGGAAAGGGAGGAGGCACAGGCCTTCGTGGTATTTCCCTACTACCTGGACATTCACCGTCGGTATAATGAGGTCAACGGGCGTTTGAAGCAAACCATTATAAGTTGGACGCATAAGGCTGAGAGGATGACGGGGCAGCTGTGCGAAAATCTCAAAGTATACTCCTCGACTAAGTATATAAAGAATTCCAGATTAAATCCAATAACAAAGAAACGCAACGAATTACTACTTAGAACGGCAATAAAAGCAAAAATGTGGATTGAAGTAAGATGTGCGGTAGATAGTATAGGAATATAATCGAGACAAAACTTCCCGGCTATATACGGGGATAGAAATATAGCGGAAAAAAGGTAAGGATATAAAAAAGTTGGCAGCAATTATCTAATGGAACACATACTAGAAGAATACAAAGCAGTACGAGAAGAAATTGTGAGATTAGAGAAAGAACAAACGATTATTTCATTCTATGTTCTGACTGCATCTATTGCAGCAGCTGGGCTTGTTGTTAAATTTTCGTCATTTGCCCTAATAGTTCCGATTATATATTTAATCATTATAATCTGGGGGTTAGAGCGGTATCTAGTTTCCTCTAATCTTAGAGTTAGATTGAGTTCATATATAAAAGTGATACTCGAACCTAAACTTAAAGGAATTAATTGGGAGACTAATAATTTGAAATTCAAGGAAGAAAAAAAATTTATACAAAATAAATATTTCAGACGCCTAACAAATCTCTTTACCCTTTTACTCCTCGGTCATATTTGAGGAAAGGGAGTATTATAATGGCAATCATGTCTCAATCCTATTCTTACTGGTACTCGGGCTTGTTTAAAATTTTGTGTATTCGCTCAAAATTGATTCTGATTTCATGAGTAAAGTTAAATAATCATTTTATGACTTTCACCCGATCCGGGAATAAGATAGTCAGTTGGTTAAAAA
>NZ_JAHVHU010000019.1 GCF_019802045.1 Membranihabitans marinus
GATTCCGGATTTGCCTTGTACCAAAACACACCAAACCCCTATGCGGGTCAGACTGTGATTGGATTTAAATTGCCTGAAGCATCCAAAGCGACCTTGAGCGTGTACGATGTAACTGGTAAGGTGTTGAAAATCGTAGAAGGTGAATACAGCGAAGGCTACAACGAAGTAGCGCTAAAAAGTTCAGATCTTAGTGTGACCGGCGTATTGTATTATCAATTAGATACCAAAACATATACAGCGACTAAGAAGATGATCGTGATTGAGTAACTGGTTGTATTTGCGAATAGCGTAAATACATCGAATGGTTAAGACCTCCGGAAAGCTAAATTTCCGGAGGTTTTTTTGTACATGGAATTTCACAGATCCCCCGGGTGTAGAAATTAATTTGTATAGCTTTTCTTGTATCTTTGCATTTCGAAAAATGGAAATATATGTACAGCGAGTATGATCATCTTAATCTGCCAAAAATAGATCAGGCGATTTTGGAGTTTTGGGAGAAGGAAGAAATATTTGATAAAAGTGTAGAAGGCCGGGATCCGGACAACGCTTTTGTTTTTTATGAGGGCCCCCCTTCAGCCAATGGAAAGCCTGGGATACATCATGTAATGGCTCGGGCCATCAAAGATATTATTTGTCGATACCACTCCATGAAGGGCAAGCGAGTAGAACGAAAGGGAGGCTGGGATACCCATGGATTGCCGGTAGAACTTCAGGTGGAGAAAGAATTGGGGATTACCAAGGATGACATCGGCAACAAGATTTCTGTGGCAGCATATAATGCGCATTGCCGTGAAACCGTCATGAAGTACAAGAGCGTATGGGATGACTTGACTGTCAAAATGGGTTATTGGGTTGATCTGGATGACCCATACATCACGTTTAAGAACGAATACATCGAAACGGTCTGGTATCTTCTTAAGAAGTTTTACACGAAAAACCTCTTGTATAAAGGCTATACGATACAACCTTATAGTCCAGGAGCAGGAACAGGGTTATCCACCCATGAGCTCAACATGCCGGGAGCGTATCGGGATGTGACCGATACGACGGTTGTGGCTCAGTTTCAAGTGGTCCGGGATGATACATCGGATTTTTTATGGGATGACATGGAGGACCGTACCGATTTGTATTTATTGGCGTGGACTACCACACCGTGGACGCTTCCTTCCAATACTGCATTGGCTGTTGGACCCGCTATCAATTATGTCAGGATCCGAACGATGAATCCCTATACCGGAATTCCAATCCGGGTGATTCTGGCCGAAAGTTTGATTTCAAAATGGTTTGACCCGGCCGGGGAGCATGGTGATTTTGGGGGTTATAAGGCTGGTGATAAAACCGTCCCCTGGGTTAGGGAGGCGGAGTGGAAAGGATCAGAATTAGATGGGGTGCGTTACGAACAGTTATTGCCCTACCTCCAACCTGATGACGGAGATGCTTTTCGGGTGTTGGTCGATGCTTTTGTGACCACAGAAGATGGCACCGGCGTGGTCCATCTGGCACCCTCTTTTGGTGCCGATGACCGTCGGGTAGCACAGAAATATGGAATAGGCTCCTTAACCATGGTAGATAAGAAAGGGAAATTTGTGGAGGAAGCTGGCGAATTTGCGGGCCGATATGTAAAGGATTATCAGGATGAAGGCGATCAATTCACCGCGGTGGATATTGATATTGCGGTTAAATTGAAAAAAGAAAATAAAGCATTTAATATCCAGAAGTATGTACACAGCTATCCGCATTGTTGGCGTACCGATAAGCCTATTTTGTATTATCCGCTTGATTCATGGTTTATCCGATCAACAGCGATGAAGGAGCGCTTGGTCGAATTGAATAAGACCATTAATTGGAAACCAGCATCGACCGGCGAAGGACGATTTGGGAACTGGCTTGAAAATTTGCAAGATTGGAACTTATCGAGGTCTCGTTTTTGGGGGATTCCGTTGCCCATCTGGCGGACTGCCGATGGATCGGAAGAAAAGTGCATTGGCAGCATCGAAGAATTGGACAAAGAAATAGCGGTAGCGAACGAGTCTCTGGGATTAGAACAAAGCGTTCCGGAGGATCTTCACCGTCCTTATATTGATGAAATTGTGTTGGTATCAGAAAGTGGTGAGCCCATGAAAAGAGAGACCGACTTGATCGATGTTTGGTTCGATAGTGGATCGATGCCCTATGCCCAATGGCACTATCCATTTGAAAATGAGGAAAAATTTAAAGAGAATTATCCGGCTGACTTTATCTCCGAAGGGGTAGATCAGACCCGGGGGTGGTTTTTTACCTTGCATGCTATAGCGGGAATGCTGTTTGATAGTGTGGCTTTTAAAAATGTCATTTCAACCGGTCTTGTGTTGGACAAAAATGGTCAGAAGATGTCCAAGCGTCACGGTAATGCGATAGATCCATTTAAGACCCTTTCGGAAAAAGGTGCTGACGCCACACGATGGTACATGATTTCCAATGCCCAGCCGTGGGACAATCTGAAGTTTGATCTCGCCGGAATCGATGAAGTTAGCCGTAAATTCTTCGGAACGCTTTATAACACGTACTCCTTTTTTGCCTTGTATGCGAATATTGATAAATTTAAATACGAGGAGCCTGATATGACGTGGGAAGAGCGTCCTGAAATAGACCGATGGATATTGTCCAGTTTGCATACGTTAACCAAAGAAGTAGATGAGCTATTCGGAGCCTACGAGCCGATGCAGGCAGCCCGTAAAATCATGTATTTCGTGGATGATCAATTGTCCAATTGGTACGTCCGGTTGTGTCGACGACGATTTTGGAAAGGAGAATATGGGGCGGATAAGATCGCTGCGTACCAGACTTTGTATGAGTGTCTGACGACGACTGCAAAGCTGATCGCACCGATAGCTCCGTTTTTTGGCGAATGGTTGTATAAGAATTTGAATGATGTGAGTCAGCTGGAGCCGTATGAATCGGTTCATCTCAGTCTGATGCCTACGGTAAAGGAGGACCAGATCGACCAAGCCCTCGAAGAACGAATGGGCTACGCCAAGCGAATCAGCTCCCTGGGACTTTCACTGAGAAAGAAAGAGCAAATCCGGGTTCGTCAACCGTTGCAAAAAATTATTCTGCCAGTTCTCGATCCACGTTTTGAAGCACAAGTGCGCGCGGTGGAAGACCTTATTTTGGCAGAGATCAATGTCAAACAAATCCAATATGTGACGGATACTTCCGGAATAATAAAGAAAAGTATCAGGCCTAATTTTAAAACCCTGGGGCGGCGTATGGGAAAAAACATGAAAGCGGCCGCCGCTTTAATTAATCAGTTGGGGCAAGAAGAGATTGCAGAAATTGAAAAGTCAGGCGGGTATCAGCTTCAGATTGATGGAGAGGACTATGCATTGACATTAGAAGATTTTATCATCGGATCGGAAGATATAGAAGGGTGGATGGTCGCCAAAGACGATGAAATCACCGTCGCTTTGGACATTCAACTTAGCAGCGACTTGATGGCTGAAGGAATTGCCCGTGAGCTGGTCAATAGAATTCAAAACTTAAGGAAAGAGGCCGAGTATGAAGTTACGGACCGTATTGAAGTAGAGATGAGTCGCAATGCAACCGTACTTCCGGCAGTAGAAAAATTTTCGGCCTACATCAAAGAAGAAGTTTTGGCTGATGAGTTGATCATCACAGAAAATCTGGAAGGTCAGGAAGTAGAGTTAATCGATGGAGAGAAAATTAAAATTTTGCTACACAAGAATTAACTAGATGTCACGGATAGTCCAGTCCAGCGGAGTAGTGATCCGCCGAATGAATTACGGTGAATCCAGTATGATCGTGGATATCTATACGGAGACGCATGGCTTATCGGGGTTTATCATATCCGGTGTACGCAAATCCAAACCGAAAATTTCACCCGTGGTGTTTACACCCGGCTATCAATTGTCCCTGGTGTTCTATGAGCGGGATCCGCATCAACTATGGCGCATCAAGGAGGCCAGTATCGAACAACAGCTTGAAAGGACACCTTTTGACATTATCCGCGGCAACACAGCATTGTGCATGTGCGAAGTGATCAAAAAGATCGTACATCCTTATGACCCAAATTCTTCCTTGTATTATTTACTGACGACATACTTTCTGGCATTGGACCAGATCGAGAAGTCCGGGAATTTGTTTATGCATTTTTTGGTGCAGATGTCCATTCAAATGGGGTTCGGGCCCAAAGAACCGGAATTGAAAGGAATGGTGTTCTTTGATCTAAAATCCGGACACTTTCTGAAGGAAGAGCCATCACATCCTCTGGTTTTGGG
This sequence comes from Membranihabitans marinus, assembly GCF_019802045.1. Lineage (GTDB taxonomy): Bacteria > Bacteroidota > Bacteroidia > Chitinophagales > Saprospiraceae > Membranihabitans > Membranihabitans marinus_A. Next base: position 4,278 of record NZ_JAHVHU010000019.1, read on the forward strand.
GCCTGAAATCAGCGCATTGCTTCAACGTATTCTTCAAATCGATATCGATGAATTGTCTTCTATTTCAATGGAACGGTCCCACCGGCAACAATTGACAGATGGCCTGATTGATTATATCAGATATCATAGTCACGCAAACCAGGAGATCAAGTCTTACGATTTACTGAAGAAGATCTGGTAGCAATTCGCAATCTGCTGTATGCCACCTAAAAATGAATCTTCAGGAAAAAACCGCCACCACCGGCACCAAGCATTTTAAAAGCTGAGTTTTCTTCTTGCCTGTTTTGATCCCAGCGTTCTTTGATATTTTCCGGGATCCAATCAGCAAATAAGAAGAATTGATTTTCTGAAAACGTATTGAGCAAGTTTTCAGCAATTCTTTGTTCATTTTTGATAATGGCTTCGACCAGCTTATTGTTGACTTTTGTCAGTGTGTCGACTTTGCTCGCAAAGTCCTTGTCTTCTTTTATCCGGGTCAAAAAACGGTCAACGCCCGCTCCATCCTGGCGTTCTGTTTCACTATCCACCAATTCTATCCGCCAGTTATCCAGACACGGTAGGGTGGAATTAACGATCACGGACTGGTTGTTCTTACGTAGAATGGGTTGATTAAAATAGATGGGAAGCGGATCAAAGCCCGAACTTTTACCATGCATATAATGCTCCATTGAGGCGAATACCTCCTGCAATTCATCCATAGTTACTTCGCTGTCCTTTTTGATTTTATACCGATCATATAGGGCCGCTACAATGGATGCAGAACTCCCCAGACCTTTGTGCTGAGGAAGATTTGACTCGAGATGCCATCCGGCATGCACGTGTTTTTCGAGTCTGGTTAAATTCAGGTATTCAGCCAAACTATCGATCTGCTTAAGGTATTGCAGGTAATCGATCAGATCTTTATCGGTGTTGTTTTTATTTTCCCATCGAGTATGATATCGATTATCCGGTAAAGCCAGTGCAGCTCCTTGCTGCAGAACCAGATATTCTCCGAACAATAAAAGTTTTCCGGGAAAGGTGTGTCGCATATTAATTCAGGTTTTTCATGCGCAAAATAGGCACTTCAATTCATTTATCCATCATTCCGACCTTCTTTTCCGCTGTGTAGGTGTAGAAAGATGTGAATTGGGTATATAAGGTCACTTTTCTTTACCTTTGTGAAGGACCGAAAAAATGAATGGGGGTTTTTGGTCTCCATTAATTTCGGTTGAACTATTTGGAAATAGTTGGGTTTTATGACCCATTTAGACAAGCATCAGGATTGGAGAATTTAGAACAATTTATAAATATTTATCGTAAAAGTGAGGTCGTTCAAAAGGTGAACGATTGGGTCGCTAGTGGGGTGGTAGAGCATGTGGGGATCGAATCTGCGGCCGGTAGCAGTAAGAGTGTTTTGATCGCGGCGACCTATGAGAACCAACGCAAGCACTTTGTTATCCTTTGTGGAGATAAAGAAGAAGCAGCGTATCAATTCAATACGCTGGAAGCATTGCTGCCCGGTAAACCTATTCACTTTCTTCCGGATAGCTTTCGTCAAGCGCAGAATTTTTCCAGAATAGATCGCAATAATCTTTTGCTCAAGACCGAAACCGCGAATCAGATATATAGTGACCGGAACCGGCAACATATCATCGTCACCTATCCGGAAGCACTGATTGAGAAAATCGTCTCACCAGAGGTGCTTCAAAAGAATAGAATTGATCTCCATATCGGGGAGGAAATGGATGCAGACCTGCTGATGAGTGAATTAGTGGAATACGGTTACCGGCACGTTGATTTTGTGTATGAACCCGGTGAGTTTTCTATACGTGGCGGGATTGTAGATATTTTTACGTACGGCAATGACTGGCCATATCGCGTGGAATTATTTGATACGGAAATCGAAAGCATCCGGTTGTTTGATCCGGTGAGTCAGTTGTCTCGGAAAAAAGTAGATTTTATTTCCATTGTACCCGATATTCAGGAAAAAGTAAGCGTAGAGGAATGGGCATCCTTCTTTCACTTGATCAAAAATGATGCGGTTATCTGGAGCTTAAATCACCCCCTTTTTGTCAGTCGTCTGGAAAAGGTATACGAACTGATGGAGGAATTCCAAAAAGAAAAAGTAAAGTCAGATTATCCGGCAGATGTTATGTCGTTTTTCGATCATAAAAAGTTTTTAACTCCTGCTCACATCATCGATGAACTCGGAGGTTTTGGCGGTTTGTATTTTGAAAGTACCTACAAGCTGGAGGTGCCATTGAGTGATCGTTTTGTTATGGGGACCAGCCCCCAGCCCAGTTTCAATAAAAACTTCACCTTGCTCATTGATGATCTGAAAAAGCATCAGAAAGAAGGATATAAGTTGTATCTCTTTACCGAAAGCGAACGGCAGTCCCGCCGACTTCATTCCATCTTTCAGGATCTGGGAGCGGGAGTGACGGTTCAGACCATTCTTATTGCATTGCATGAAGGGTACATTGATCATCAGCAAAAGCTGGTTTGTTATACCGATCATCAAATATTTCAACGTTTTCATCAGTATAATCTGCGCAAGGGATTTACGAAGAGCAAGGCCATGACGTCACAGATGCTTCGGGAACTTCAACCCGGTGATTATGTGACACATATCGATCATGGGGTGGGTAAATATTCCGGGTTGGAAAAAATCGAGCTGAAAGGGCAAACCCAGGAGTCTCTGCGGATAGTGTATAAAAATAATGATGTACTCTATGTGAGCATCAACTCGCTCCATAAAATAGCACGGTTTACAGGACAGGAGGGAAAGCAGCCGACGCTGAGCAAATTGGGATCGGATACCTGGAGTAAACTGAAAAACCGGACCAAAAAGCAGATTAAAGACATTGCTTCTGAGCTGATAAAACTTTATGCCAAACGCAAAGCTTCAGAAGGATTTGCTTGCAAGCCGGATGGTTATCTCCAAAATGAACTGGAAGCAAGCTTTTTCTATGAGGATACACCCGATCAGGCACAGGCTACCATTGATGTGAAAGAGGACATGGAAAAAGAGGGTCCGATGGACCGGCTCATTTGCGGCGATGTGGGATTTGGTAAAACTGAGATTGCAATTCGTGCCGCTTTCAAAGCCGTGGTCAATGGCAAGCAAGTGGCAGTGTTGGTGCCGACAACTATTCTGGCTTTGCAGCACTACAAGACCTTCCAGGACAGGATGTCTGATTTTGGAGTGGAGATGGACTACGTGAACCGATTCAAAACTCCCAAAGAAAAGGCGGAAATATATGAGAAGTTGAAGGAAGGAAAGCTCGATATAGTCATTGGAACCCACGCTATTTTAAGTAAAAAGGTCGGATTCAAAGATCTGGGGCTTCTCATCATTGATGAAGAGCAAAAGTTTGGTGTTACCGCCAAAGAGAGGTTGCGGAATATAAAGGTGAATGTCGATACTCTGACATTGACTGCTACACCTATTCCGAGAACCTTGCAATTTTCGCTGATGGCAGCTCGTGACTTATCCATACTGCGAACAGCACCCCCCAATCGACAGGCTATTCATACAGAAATCCGAATCTTTAACCATGAATTGATCCGTGATTCCATATATCATGAAGTCGATCGTGGCGGCCAAGTGTTTTTTGTACACAATCGCGTCAAAGCCCTGCCTGAAATGAAGGTCTTACTTTCGAAGCTGTGTCCCGATATTGATATTGCAATGGCACATGGGCAGATGGATAGTAAGAAACTGGAAGATACCCTGGTGCGTTATATTAATGGTGAATTTGACTTGTTACTCTGTACCAATATAATTGAAACCGGACTTGACATCCCTAATGCCAATACGATAATTATTAACAATGCTCATCAATTTGGACTGAGTGACCTGCATCAACTGCGTGGTCGCGTCGGACGGTCCAATAAAAAAGCATTTTGCTATCTTTTTAGTCCACCGCTGTCTGTACTAACCACGGAAGCTCGAAAACGGCTCCGAACCATTGAAGAATTTTCAGATCTCGGGTCGGGATTTGAGATAGCAATGCGTGATTTGGATATTCGAGGGGCGGGAAACTTACTGGGAGCAGAACAGAGTGGTTTTATTTCAGAGATCGGGTATCACACGTATCAAAAAATTTTGGAAGAATCGATCCGGGAGCTGAAAGAGACAGAGTTTAAAGATCTTTTTAAGGATGATTTACAAAAACAGACCGAGTTTGTAACTGATGTAGTGATAGAGACGGACACTGAAATGCTTATCCCCGATACCTATGTGAACCAAATTCGTGAACGTTTGAGTTTGTATACCACGCTGGATCATCTGAACAATGAAAAAGAGCTGGAAACCTTTGCTTCGGACCTCCAAGATCGTTTTGGCCCTTATGGAGAAGAAGTTGAAAATCTATTTGAAGGACTCCGATTGCGGTGGCTGGGGAAAAAACTGGGTTTTGAACGAATTCTCTTTACAAAAAACAAACTGCGCTGTTTCTTTCCGGCTGACCCCCAATCCGCATATTATGAATCTTCGACCTTTAGGACGCTTTTAAATCATGTCAATAAAAATCCGAAGAAATTGAAAATGCGCGTGAAGCAATCCCGAAGCCATTTGATCTTAGTCGTAGAAAATATGAAATCCATGAAAACGGTGATTAATTTTCTGAAAGAACTTGAAAAAGTGGTCAGCTAACCTGAAAATGAATGGCATTCGAGCTATAATTCACCACCCTATTTTCAGCTTTCGTGGATGTGTGGCGCACTGGGAATGATCTCATCATAATAGTACCACCCGGAAAAATTTCTTAGTAGATGTTTAAATATCTTCAACTTTCATATTGAGTTCTTTGATCAGATTCTCCAGATTAGGATTTGCCTTTCGGAGCGCTTCATACTTATCTTTCGTCGTCAGAATTTTAGGAGCCTTTTTGGCCGCCGAATCACTGGGTTTTATAACAAAAACAATTTCAGGAGTTAAGGGGGCTGTGGCATCCCGAAGCTGTTCGAACAAGGTTCGTTGATCGAGTATCGAGGATTTTGCCAATTGGGACGTGACCGTAATAAAAAGCTTATCATCAGCCCATCTTAATTCTGCATCTTTTAAAAAACTGACCAGCGAGGGTGATGAATTATTTTCTGCAAAGTTCTTCCAGGTTTTTTGGACCATTTCAATGAGTTCGTCATCATCCGGCACGACTTGGTTATTGGCATCATTTTGCTCGACTTCTTCGATGATTTCATCCATGGCATCCAGCGTCGGAAGTAATTTCCGGGCTCTGCGTCTGCTTTTCTTAGATGGTGTGGTGGATTCCGGAGCTGTAGGACTCGGGGCATCCCCTGTTGCAGGAGAACTGGGTTGGCTGTGTGAAGTCGAAGCGGCCGGTGGTCGTGGTTCTTCTTTAGTCGGAGCTGGTGCATCGCGGCGAGCAGATTGATCTGTTTTGACCGGATTTTTTTCAGATGTTTTGTAATCGCTTTTGGTTTCTTCTACCGTTTTGGCCCGGGGCCCGCTTGTGGGCGTTGTACGTGCGGTGGGTTGTGACGAAAGGGACTTAGTGCCGTTTTTTTTTGAAGGAGGTGCAGTTTCTCCCGGGGAAGAAAACCCCGAGATGTCCTGTTGCCGGGCATGAGGGAAGTAAGCCATCTTCATCAATGATATTTCGACATGCAGCCGTTTGTTCTGAGCGAACCGGTAATTAACATCACATTCATTCGCCAGGTCAAGAAGGGTTAATAGAAAATCCCTGGTGGCCTGATTGGCTTGATTCGTATATCGATTGAGCAGGTCCTGAGAGCCATTGACCAGAAAAGCAGTATTTCCCAACTGGATCATTAACAGCTGTCTCAGGTGTTCTTGTAACCCTTGTAAAAAGACTTCGGGGTTAAAGCCCTTTTCGAGAATTTGATTGAAAAGAAGATATGATGAAGAAAGATCACCAACGATCAGGTGATCCACTAGTGTAAAGAAATAATCATAATCCAGAATGTTTAACTGGTCAATAACAGACTCATACGAAATGTTTCCGTCTGAAAAGCTAACCATACGGTCAAAAATCGACAATGCATCGCGAAGTGCCCCGTCTGCTTTTTCTGCGATCAGATGCAATGCTTCCTGGTCATATTTAAGTTCTTCTGCGTCGCATATATTCGCCAGATGCGGGATGATGTCCTGAACCTTATTTCGCTTAAAATCATAAATCTGACACCTCGACAGGATGGTGGGCAGTATTTTATGTTTTTCGGTCGTTGCCAAAATAAAAATGGCAAAAGGCGGTGGTTCTTCCAATGTCTTCAAGAAAGCGTTGAAAGCCGCCAGTGAGAGCATGTGAACCTCATCAATGATGAACAGCTTGTAGTTTCCCTGAGCTGGTGGAATGCGGACTTGTTCATTGAGATTCCGGATGTACTCCACAGAGTTGTTGGAGGCTGCGTCCAACTCAATGATATTGGGCGCATTTTTCTTTTGAAATGCCACACAGGAGGCACAAATCCCACAGGCTTCATAATCTTCTGTAATGTTTTCACAGTTGATTGTTTTAGCCAGGATACGAGCTGTGGTTGTTTTTCCTACACCCCGTGGTCCGCAAAACAGAAATGCATGGGCGACTTTGTTTTGCCGTATGGCATTTTTTAAGGTCGTCGTAATATGATCCTGCCCCACGACATCATCAAATCGTTGGGGACGGTATTTACGGGCGGATACTATAAACTGGCTCATATGTAAAAATAAAGATATGAAAATGAGTGCAAAGGTCGCATAAATCTGCTTGATTTAATAGATTTTCAAATATAGTTTATAGGGTTTATAGGGTTTATAATGTTTATAGGGAACATGGCATGCCTTGTCTGTTCAGAGGGTACTCAATCTTCTGTGTCAATAAAATTTATTTATATTCCTTGTGGTTATGCTAAATTAGTTAAGTTTACGGTTGATGAGATATGGGAGGCAATGTCCTGGCCATACCACATGTAGGGCTCTATCGAATCAAAGGAAGCAAATAGATCGATGGTTTGTATCCTCGTGCTTCAGATTGCAGAGCACAGATTAATGCAATTCGTAAATTTATTCGAATTGCAGCAGCCTATGAGTCGAATACCTGACACCTAACACTTTTTTATGGAAGCTATTTTTACAAATGATGCCGTTGTACTTGGAATTCTAATCGTTGTTTTAGCGCTGGTATTTTATACTTCAGGGCTTCCGCAGAAAGGATGGCAACGTTTCTATACGTTTTTTCCACCCTTGTTGCTGTGTTATTTTGTGCCGGCGGTGTTGGTATGGCCACTCGGTTTGATCGATGACCCGGATGACAGTCTGTATTATATGTCTTCCCGGTTTTTGTTGCCCGCAGCTTTGATTTTACTATGTTTAAATATCGACTTTAAAGGGCTTATTCGCCTGGGGCCAAAAGCGCTGATTATGTTTTTCACTGCGACGGCGGGAATTGTATTGGGTGGACCGATAGCTATTTTGTTTTTACATTATGTAACACCTGGTTTGATCGAGATGGATCCACATGATCTGTGGACAGGGATGTCCACCATTGCGGGGAGTTGGATTGGCGGTGGCGCAAATCAGACTGCTATGAAGGAAATATTTGATGTAAATGATACGGTATTCAGTTCAATGGTGGTAGTTGATATCATTGTTGCAAATATATGGATGGCCGTGTTGCTGTATGGTGCGGGCATGTCGGACCGGATCGACCGGTGGTTAAAAGCTGACTCCAGTGCCATCACTGAGTTGAGAAAGACCCTGGATGATTATCGCGCGGCGGTCGAACAGATACCCACGACCACGCAGATGTTTGTCTTATTGGGGGTTGGTTTTGGCGGTGTGGCCATTTCGCATGCTGCGTCGGATGTGATCGTTCCCGCCATGCGTGTATTCGAAGAGACACTAGTTGCGTGGAAATTACAGTCCTTGTTATCGCCTTTTTTTTGGATGATCGTGGTAGCTACTTCGGTAGGGTTGGGGCTGTCATTTACTCGGGTCAGACGGTTTGAGGGGTATGGGGCCTCCAAGTGGGGTTCGATATTTATATATGTTTTAGTGGCTACGATCGGTATGAAAATGAATTTTAAGGAAATCTTCGAAAACGCCGGTTTGTTTGTATTGGGTGGGGTGTGGATGTTAACTCATATACTTTTGTTGGTTTTAGTGGCAAAGTTAATCCGGGCACCGTTCTTTTTTGTGGCGGTCGGATCTCAAGCCAATGTCGGGGGGGCCGCTTCTGCGCCTGTGGTAGCAAGTGCGTTTAGTCCGTCTTTGTCTGCAGTTGGTGTCATAATGGCTGTCATGGGGTATGCTTTGGGAACTTATTTTGCGATCGTATGTGCCTTGCTGATGCAATCAGCCAGTGGTGTTTGATGCAAAATCTGACATTGAATAGGAGCATGCAGTTGATTGCGTTCAGCTTGGCTTGACCGATAAAAGTGTGTGCCGGATCCGGGATGTTAAAGAATATAAGTTGGGACAAATAAACAATTGATAGCTATATTTCATTTACCCATAAAAAATGCGTACTTTTACGGGCTCAAATCTATATGAATTAAAAGACGGGACATGGGTAAGAAAAAAGTTTTGATTGTTACTCAAGAAATGGAGCCATATACGAATCTAAGCATCGTTTCTAAAATTGCCAGAGAGTTACCAAATCACATAACGAAAGAGGGCATGGATATTCGTATTCTGATGCCTCGTTTTGGTACGATCAATGAAAGAAGGCATCGCTTACATGAAGTGGTGCGGTTGTCTGGTATGAATATCATAGTGGATGAAGATGATTATCCATTGATTATCAAAGTGGCCTCGTTGCCAGGCGCCAGATTGCAAGTGTATTTTCTGGACAACGACGAGTTTTTCAGACGAAAGCAGATCTTTAAAGACAAGGATGATAATATCTTCCAGGATAATACAGAACGAATGGTGTTTTTCTGTAAAGGTGTTATGGAAACTGTTCGGAAGTTCGGTTGGCCGCCAGACATCATTCATTGCCATGGCTGGATGACGAGTCTGATTCCACTTTATCTTAAGAAAGCATATAAGGATGATCCTATATTTCGTAATGCGAAGCTGATTTATTCCATATATGAGAGTCCTTTTGAGAAAGAATTGGAAGATCGTTTTCTGGAAAAAGCTTCCATAAACAACCTCGAGGAGGGAGATTTGAAATCATATTTGAATGGAGAAGGCCTTGATTTGCACCTGGGTGCCTTGAAATATGCGGATGCAAGCATTTTGGGTGATCCCGGATTGGAGGACGACGAAAAGTTGCTGGAACTTTTGAAGTCACAGGCTGCTCCGTATCATATGCCCCAATCAGAAAATCTGGAGGAGGTCGTCGCGGGATACATGGATTTTTACAACGAATTGACCGATGAGACTGTTCCTGAGTAAGGAATACAAGTGATTTTATGAATATAACTAAACTAATGACGCTCATTATTCTGAGTGTCCTGACTATTTCTTCTTGTACACAGTTTGAAGACATTGGATCAAACTTGGTGGATGATGAAAAACTACTGATTTCTACCGATACAATCCTGGATTATGAACTTCAAACATTTAAGCGGGATTCACTTTTTGCGTATGTACGACAGGGTTTGGAATCTGATTTTGTGCCTTCCACGCATATACTTGGACAATACAACGACCCGGTTTTTGGATATACACGGTATGATCTGACTGCTCAGATGCAACTTAGCCCGGTCGGGGTTGATTTTTCTGAAGCCACTTTTGATTCTGCATTCCTGTTACTCAGCTATGATACCACCTTTTCGCCGTATGGTGAAACGGAAGCGATGCAAACTCTGGATGTGTATGAATTGACAAACCGTGAAATGCCGGAAAAAGTCTATGTAGAGGATGAATTTGAAATCGAGCCCAATACGATTGGCTCACTAACTTTTGCACCTGCCTTCAAGAATCAAAATCGGGGCGACTCTTTGTCGGCGCCTTCTCATATTCGGGTACCGATGACGGAAGAGTTTGGTGAAAAAATTTTAAGCCTGGACACTTCGGTGACAGCCAGCGTACTGAATTTTCTGGATGAATTTGCTGGAATTGTTGTTCGACCCAGAGAAAACGCGTTTAACGGAGCCTATCGGTTTTTTGCGTATCCAACAAGCAGTGCCGGCCAGTCCAATAACAGTGATGTTGCAGCGTATTCGGGAATTCGGATTTATTATACGAAGGATGGAGAATCAAAAGAAGCTTATTTGAAAATGAGTGGTTCGCTCCACCACTTCACTACGGTCGAGCACCGGTATGAAGGAAGTGTGCTCGAATCGGTGTTGAATGATCAACCGGCAGATCCCGAATATATGTATATTCAGCCCACAGGCGTAGGTGTTCGGATTGCTTTTGATGATGTGAGTAAATATCAAAATAAAGTGATCAATGACGTCTCCCTGACCTGGCGTGTGGCCGAACATCCGCTGGGGGATACCAGTACATATCAACCAATGCCTGCTTTATTTGCACTTGAAAAGGAATCAATTGCTGATCGGACACCGATCACAGACATCTTATTTTATCAGTCAGGAGGAGCATATCGCCAGTTCTTCGGTGGTGTCCTTCAGGACAACAATACTACGAATGGAAATCAACCCGTTTATACGTTTAATATTACCAATCAATTTCAACACATCGTTGATGGTTCTGCAGATCCTGAAATATTTATCGTTCCTACACCTCAGGATGTTTCTCGCATCGCCCGCAGTGTACTCCATGGACCGGGCGCAGCAGACACCTTATTACAACCCTCAATCAAAATTACTTACAGTTCAACCAACCATTAATTAAAGAAAAACGCATGTACAATTTTCAATATAATACAAAGCACCGAAATATTCGTATTCAGGAGTATGGCCGCCACGTCCAGAATATGGTGGATTATGCGACGACGATAGAAGATAAAAAAGAGCGACAAAAAGTAGCCGAAGAGATCGTTAATATTATGATCAATATGACGGATCCGGGTAATAAAAGTGGAGATAGCCTGGCAAAGGCATGGAAGCATATTTTCTTCATGTCAGAAAACGAGCTCGATGTGGAGGTTCCTGAAGGTGTTGAAGTTTCTGAGACCAAAGAACTTTTCGTGCATGAACCAATGGAATATCCACAGATGGATATTGACTTTAAACACTATGGACTCAATGTTCAGAAGATGTTGAAGAAAGCACAAGAAATGGAAAACCCGGAACATCGGGAAGCCTATGTAAAGTTGATTGGTTCTTATATGAAAATGGCTTATCGCACCTGGCACCGGGAACAATTTGTCAATGATGAGATTATCAAGAATGACATCGAAGGAATGACTAAGGGGAAAATCAAAGCTGTGTTGGAAGATACACAGTTCAACGCCCTCAAACACAATAAAAGAAAAACATCTAACCGCCCGCACCAAGGGAAACGAAGTCGGAATAATAATAATAACAATCGTCGGAGAAAAAGAAGGTAATAGAAGTTTAGGAGGTTGAGAGCGTGAAGAAGTGGAGCGAGGTTGGAGAATATTGATTGATCTAATACCCCATAATATAAAGTGTCAAATTCCAATACCCGATCTATCATTTTAAAGCGATATAAGAAAGATTTTTTTAAAATCTGACATCAATATTTTTAACATAACACTCATATTTAAATGCCGTCATTTATCGTCCAGGGGGGACATCCATTAAGTGGATCTATTCAGCCTCAAGGTGCAAAAAACGAAGTTCTTCAGATCTTAAGCGCCGTTTTACTCACGGCCGAACCTGTTACGATACACAACATTCCTGGTATTATTGATGTAAATAAGATGATGGCTTTGCTCAGCGGACTCGGAGTAAAGATAGTAGATCAGGGCAATCAAAGTTTTCAATTTCAGGCCAATGATTTGGATCTGGATTATCTGTTCAGTCCGCGCTATTTCGAAGATGCAAAGAAAATTCGTGGTTCGGTCATGTTGCTCGGACCTTTGCTGTCTCGTTTTAAAAAGGCTTATGTTCCCAAACCTGGTGGCGATAAGATCGGCCGTCGACGAATCGATACACATCTGAATGGTTTCATAAAACTAGGAGCCACCTTTGAATATGATGAGAAACACGATAGTTATTTTTTATCTGGTACCAATCTGAAAGGTGCCTATGTGCTGATGGATGAGATATCAGTCACAGGAACAGCCAACATGATCATGACAGCTGTTCTTACTCCAGGGCGGACGACGATTTACAATGCGGCCTGTGAACCATATGTACAAAAGCTTTCCCGCATGATGGTCCGCATGGGCGCACGAATTTCCGGTATTGGTTCAAACCTTCTGGTCATCGAGGGGGTGGAAGAATTGAGCGGCACCGAACACACCATTTCTCCAGATATGATCGAGATAGGAAGTTTTATCGGAATGGCGGCCATGACGGGATCAGATCTGGAGATTACCGGCATTGATGTGAATGAACTGGGAGTAATCCCGGATACCTTCGAACGAATTGGTGTTCAGATGGAAAGTCACGCAGACAAGCTTGTGATCAAAGGCAGTGAACCCTATGAAATACAAAAGTTTATTGATGGATCGATTCTGACCATTTATGACAGTCCCTGGCCGGGATTTACACCGGATCTTATGAGTATTATTCTGGTGGTAGCCATTCAGGCTACAGGCAGTGTACTTATCCATCAAAAGATGTTTGAAAGCCGACTGTTTTTCGTCGACAAACTGATCGATATGGGTGCTCAAATCATACTATGTGATCCACACCGAGCCACCGTAATAGGCATGGGGCGGAAAGCCAGACTTCGTGGAATAGAAATGAGTTCGCCCGATATACGTGCCGGTGTCGCATTACTGATTGCCGCCTTATCTGCAGAAGGAGAAAGCCAAATTCACAATGTGCAGCAAATCGATCGCGGATATCAGAATATAGATCGACGACTACAAGCACTGGGTGCTCAGATCGAGCGCGTGGATAACATTTGATGCAGGAACCAGCCACCGATCAAAAGCCCCCGGCACACAGACAGTTGAACCGCGGATAAATAGTGCCACTTTTATGCGCTGTAGATATTCCGATGGATGGCACGGTGAGAAACACAAGCTCAGCCGCAGCTACATTGAGAATTTTGACAACGCATATTTAAGAGTTTCTGTGCCCATTATGAATTCTGAGGGTATCTATGGGGATGATGATATCCACCACCAGACTACAAAAGACCGATTATCTGAAAACCCCATTGTGTCATAACCTTCATGGATCAATATCATAACCAGCCTGAGTCTATACTTTTATCCGTTGCCAGTGATAGGCCTGCATCGCAATATATACACCGCAGATCTTTTATACTAAAGTTAGCCTGATTTGTGACCTCTTTTTTCAGTATTGCCTCTTTCCGATGAAATTTATCAATTGCAGCAGGGATTCCCGGGCTCCGGCCTCCGGATAGCGGAGAACAATTTCCCGTGCCATATCAAGATGCTCATTCATCTTTTGTTCGGTGTAAGACACTCCGTCTCCCGAAAGAACCAAGTCTATTACCAATCGGACATGCTCGTTGGACTTTTTTCTTTTTTTAAGAATCCGAATGATTCGACGTCGGGCTTTTTTGTCGGTGTTGGCCAAAGTATGGATCAAGGGAAGGGTTATCTTCTTCTCCCGAATATCATTTCCAGTGGGTTTTCCGGTTTTATTATTGCCATAATCAAATAAATCATCCTTCATCTGAAACGCCACCCCGATGTGATGACCAAACTGCCACATATCCTTTACCGCCGCATTCTCCGGGTCGGTCACTGCAGAGATAGCACCTGCTTTGCAGGCAGCTGCAAGTAGTGAGGCCGTCTTGCGTTCAATAATCTCGAAATATTCCTCTTCAGTAATGTTTAGTTGCCTGGATTTTTCGATCTGGAGTAATTCTCCTTCACTCATCTGACGAACCGCATCAGACACTGTTTCCAGGATATCATAGTCTTTGTGTTGTACGGCAAGCAATAAACCCTGTGCTAAAAGATAGTCTCCAATAAGGACAGCGGCTTTCTTTTTCCATAGGGCAAATACACTAAAAAACCCCCGGCGCTCCAGTGCATCATCCACTACATCATCATGAACCAGACTCGCCGTATGCAATAATTCGACCAGACTGGCCGCCCGATACGTCTTGTCTACAATGCCACCCGAAACCTCAGCGCTCAGTAATACCAGTAGCGGACGGATCTGTTTGCCTTTGTGTCGTGTCAGGTAATGTGTGATTCTATTGAGTAGAGGTACAGAACTCTTCATGGAGTTCTTAAACTCTTTTTCAAAGAATTTGAGCTCTTCGCTGACAGGGTTTTTTATGTCACTAAGCTTTCCGGGCATAGATGAAATTATAAGTAGCGCAAGATAGAAAAAATAATATAGTCGTTGTTATGTTATATATAGACATGACGCAAATATATAAAAGCCTTTTCGTTACATTTGCGGCCAAATTGGATAGATATTGTGCTACAACACTTTAGAGAAAATAGAATTCAAAACTATTTTTTTGTCTTAGTATACGTCGTATTATTGAGGCTACACACCTTTTTTTTTGACTATGGTCCCATTGCCGGAGCATCGATTTTTTACGATCTGTTTGGTCTTTCTTTTGATGGAAATTCTATTTGGAGCAAATTATTAAGCATATTGTTAGTGCTTTATCAGGTGGTTCTGATCAACAGAATGTCTTCATTCAACAATCTGTCTTACTATAATTCCCTGTTCCCCGGGGTGTTTTATGTGCTGATTCTCTCTCTGATTCCAGACATCCATCCGCTGAGCTCTGTACTGGTGGGGAATACTTTTATCATCCTGGCTCTTTTTCAAATGTTTCAAACCATCCATCGGAACCAGCGGTCCAAACGACTTTTTAATGCTGGGTTTTTTGCGAGTATCGCCGTGTTTTTTGATCTGAATTTTATTTACCTGGCCCCCTTTTTTATTTTTGCGGCGAATGCGATCATCCTGGTTCGCTTTCGTGATATTTTACTGTATGTACTCGGTTTCCTGGCCCCACCTTATTTTCTTCTTGCCTATTGGCGATTGAGTCGAAAGACTCAGGCAGGCAGAGATTATATTGCCGTTCAGATTGATTTTTTTCAATATGAATTCATCTACCAGAACTATGGAATTATCAAGGCTGGAATTATTGGAGCATTGGTTTTGTTTTTGTTGGTCGTGTTTAATACTGTCGTGACCAGAACAAATATTTTTGTGCGTAACAAGCTGACTTTTTTGTTTTACATGATGCTGTTCGCTGTCGTTGTATTTGCGTTAACCTTTCATACCCGGCTAGAGGATATTCAGTTAATCATACTGCCCCTTGGGATTCTGATGGGGCTGTATACTGTCAGCATCAAAAAAATAAATATTGCAGAAAGTCTTCATTTATTGCTACTCATTTTGGTGATGCTGTTCCAATATTTTTTAAATTAACACGAGCGTATCAGAAACCATTTTTCATTTAAAAGATTGTATCTTTGTATTTTAACCTTAGTGTAAAACCACAGGTTTTATCAGGGGTAGTCTTTTGAATCATAAATAAGTTGATAAATGAAGTTTGGCGTAGTTGTATTTCCCGGATCCAATTGTGATGACGACATGGTCTATGTTCTGGAAGAACTGTGTGGCGGACAAGTAGAAAAAGTCTGGCATAAAAAATATTCCCTGGAAGGGTTTGGACCCGAAGATTGCATCATTTTGCCTGGGGGATTCTCTTATGGGGATTATCTACGAAGTGGGGCCATTGCCCGGATTTCTCATATTATGGAGGCGGTGATAAAGCATGCAAATCAAGGAGGATATGTATTTGGAATATGCAATGGATTTCAAATATTATGTGAAGCGGGGTTGCTTCCAGGTGTGTTGCTCGCTAATGAGAATCAAAAATATATTTCACGGAATGTACACCTTCGGACGGAGACAACCAACCGCTTACTGACACATTCGCTTCAGCAAGGTCAGGTATTGACCATGCCAGTAGCCCATGGTGATGGACGGTATTACTGTGATGAAAATACGCTGGCGGATCTGAAAGCCAATGATCAGATTCTTTTCCGGTATTGTTCAGAAAATGGAACAGTGGATGATACGACCAATCTGAATGGAAGTGTCGACCGTATTGCCGGAATTTGCAATGAAGCTGGAAATGTTTTCGGAATGATGCCACATCCGGAAAGAGCTTCCGAAGCTATAGTTGGGTTGGAAGACGGCCGAATCTTGTTTGAAAATTTGTTTAAAATTCCAATGGAAGCTGTGTGAACCATTAAGGTGGCGTTAAATCACTGATAATGAACTACTTTCTTCGAATGGAATTTACTATTTTGCAGGGTAAATAAGAGGATATTATCATGATTCGACAAATAAGCTTTCTGACTTTTCTTTTTCTTAGTCTATCTATATCACTTTTTGGCCAAATCGAGGACCCCGTGGATTGGGAATTTTCCAAGACACATATCCAGGGGAATAAATGGAAACTAGTATTTATAGCTCATATCGAAGATGGTTGGAATGTATATTCTCAGTTTTTGGATGAGGGCGGGCCGGTTCCGACAACCATTAACTTTGAGTCAACCGATGGATTTACAGTGATCGGTGATGCACACGAGTCCGGAGCAAAAGAGGAAGTGTACGATCAGATCTTTGAAATGGATGTGGTCAAATTTCATGATGAGATGACACTCACTCAGGAAATCGAGCTGGATCCTGATACCCGAACCATCACTGGTTTTGTGGAGTATATGACGTGTGATGAAACCCGGTGCCTGCCACCTACACCTGCTAACTTTACCTTTTCTTTTGATTCCTCCGGAGAGATTGATTTGGGGGCCGCTGACGATGTAAAAAAAAAAGATGAACCCAATCCATTTGGATCAATAGATGATGCTGGATTTAGCGAAATGACACCAGGCATAGCCGGTTCATCTTCTGATATGAAAGAACCGGTCAGTTGGACCGCTCGGGTAGAAAACTATAACGCAGACGAAGGTATTGCTTCTCTTATTTTTGAAGGTGTCATCGATCCAGGCTGGCACATTTATTCCAGCCATATGGATGACGATGCCGGACCTATACCGGTTACATTATCATTGGTGAATGCGGATCAATCTACATTGGCACCCCTTCATGAGGATGGTGAAATTGTCATCGATGCATTTGATGAGGTTTTTGGCACCGATGTAACCAAAGTTAAAGAAAAGGTTACCCTCAGGCAGTCACTTTCGTTTGAGCCTGACTCAGAGGCTATGGAAGGTGAGATCGAATACATGGCCTGCACGGAAATAGAGTGTATTATTCCGCCAAACGTCATCTTTCGATTTGAACCTGCTACCGGCCAAATTATATTGTTGAATCAGACTGGAGATGACCAGCAGATGCTGGCGACGGAATCCGAAATAGCAGCCGGTTTATTAGCCTATTACAATCTCAACCCGGAAGCACTGGAACAGCAAGAGGCTGTGAACTGCATAGCCCAGGAAGACAATCATACGATGATCCAAGGATCCGGCAACTGGCGTATTTTTATCCTTGGTTTTTTAGGGGGGCTTGTAGCATTGTTGACTCCGTGCGTGTTTCCTATGATTCCACTGACCGTGAGTTTTTTCACTAAAAGCGACAAAGGCAAATCGGGCGGAGTCGGTAAAGCTGTATTGTACGGTGGGTCTATTCTGGCCATTTATCTGTTATTTAGTATTCCTTTCCATTTTCTGGATACGATCAACCCGGATATACTCAATAATATATCGACCAACGTCGGCCTCAACCTTTTCTTCTTTGTTATCTTTTTGATTTTTGCTTTTTCTTTTTTCGGGTATTATGAGTTGACCCTGCCCAGCTCATGGACGAACAAAGTGAGTAAAGCAGAAGGCATCGGTGGCTTCGTTGGAATCTTTTTTATGGCGCTGACCCTGGCATTGGTTTCATTCTCATGTACCGGGCCCATTTTGGGTTCGCTGCTTGCCGGATCATTAAGCTCAGACGGAGGAGCGTCCCAGTTGACCATAGGCATGGGAGGTTTTGGACTCGCCTTGGCCTTACCATTTACGTTTTTTGCTGCCTTCCCTTCGTTTATGAACAAAATGCCGCGTTCCGGTTCATGGTTGAATACGGTGAAGGTTGTCATGGGATTCCTGGAGTTGGGGCTGGCGTTTAAGTTTCTATCCAACGCGGATCTGGTACAACACTGGGGCATCTTGAAAATAGAACCATTCCTCATTATCTGGGCACTGATATCAATAGGCCTTGCGTTGTATCTATTTGGGTTTATTCGTTTTCCTCATGATTCCCGAGGACAGAAGATATCCACATCGCGTAAAGCGTTGGGCGTTCTCTCCTTTGTATTTGCAGTGTATCTGTTTAGTGGGTTTCGTTACAACGAGGAGACAAAAACTTTTACTTCTCTGAAGCTCCTGAGTGGACTTGCTCCTCCTGTAGGATATAGCTGGATACATCCCAATGATTGTCCCAATAATATTAATTGTTTTAAAGACTTGAATGAAGGGCTGGCTTATGCCCAGAAAACAAATCTTCCGGCCATTATAGATTTCAGTGGATATGCCTGTGTGAACTGCCGCAAAATGGAAGAACACGTGTGGCCCAATCCTGGTATAAAAGAGATGATGCACGAAGATTTTGTTTTGATCTCGTTGTATGTAGATGACCGCACAGAATTGCCGGAAGCGGAACAGGTGAGCTTGCCAAAGCATACAGGTGGACAACGAACGCTGCGAACGGTAGGCGATAAATGGCAATTTTTTCAGACTGAGTATTTCCGGAACAATTCACAACCCCTTTATGCCCTTGTTCACCCTGATGGAAAATTACTTACTCAGCCGGTCGGTTATACCCCCTCGGTCGATGATTTCAGAAACTTTCTGGAGTGCGGACTGGCTGAGTTCAAGGCGACGAAAGATGTGCCATTGTTCGGTGTGAAGTAGTAGAATATAATGTATAAAAGGCGATGGCCAAAGCTTTGTGGTATGGTTTTGGGGCTGGTTAGTTCTGGAAGTCCTGAGATAGCCTGAGTTGGGCAGTTTTTTCAATTAAAGGCCTGCTTGGTTTGTTTTTTTTTATCCCTGTATCGAGCATTTTTACCGACAACCGACTTTTATAACAATTGTTGCTTTGGGTATTAACCCGCTTTATTCACAACATCAATCTATTATGATCCATAATATATAGTGCATCAATTGCTTACATTTCAAGATTGAGCATATTACATCGCCTAATTTTAGGTGATGTTTGACTTTTCATGCATACATTATCCTCGGGACAAAGCCCTCTCACAGCCAAGACGGGGACAGGTCGGTACACTCATCCAAGGTTCACCAAACCTTTTGCCCCGGCTAAGCCGAGGCTTCATTAGCTTATCTTCATCAAAGATGGATTTACCATCTTTGGTCTGCGTTGCAATCCGACTATATTCAGTCATTCCTCCGTGCATCTGCACCTGTCTAACTGCCATTAAGAAAATAATCAACGCCAGGTAGGTAAATCAAAAGCCGTGAATTTAGCGGGTTAACTGGTTAGTGATTCACATCTATCACCTTTTTGTTTGTGTCGATTTTCCATTTTTAATGCTCAACTTTCAATTCGCGAAGTAATCTTTTTGCACGGTAGATGTGCCGCATTGCACCTACAATACCACCAGAATGCACGCTGACCGTCCGATTTACCGCGTCATCAAAAATAAAGTTGCCTGGTAAAGATTGGATATTACCATCGAATGCCAGACCAACCGCCTCTCCCTGGGCATTGATGACAGCCGAACCGCTATTCCCGCCGATAATGTCATTGGTAGAAATAAAGTTTAGTGGGGTTTTGAGTAGATCCATGCTTGGATTTAACCAGGCTTGAGGTAATTCCCAGGGAAATTCCTTTTGGTGGCTGTAATAGCGGTTGTATAACCCAAAATATGTTGTATTCACCGGAGCCACTGTGCCGTTGTATGCATAGCCTTGAACCAACCCATCCGATATGCGGAGTGTGAAAGTAGCATCCGGTGGCAACTGATTCCCAAATACCTGGAAAGCCGCCAAAGCGATGTTTTCGTTGTATCCTTGTATTTCTTTGCCATACTGTTGCGATAGCTCTACGGATCGTTCGTAATCGCTCATGAGTTGAACTGCCAAAGCAACGAGTGGATCTTCTTGCTGTGCATTCTTATCCCATTTTAGCCAATCTTCGATCTGATCCGAATCCCGAAACAAAGTATTGTCGAGAATGACGGATGCCTTGTCCTGAGAAATGGCATCGTCTGAAAATTTATTGTAATCATCGATTAATCCCTGCAAGTATATTTCCTGATCGTCATCGGTAGCTTGAGGTGCCAGCGTCTTAATTTCAGCGGCTATGGATGTGACCTCAGAATCGTTTTCATTCGACATGTAGTCGTAGATTTTGTGCAATAACCTGGTGACGACGCCCCGGTATGGACTGGCATTGAGTAAGGTTGAAAATCCGCCGTAGGGCGTCAATTTTTGATAGATGGCATCAATTTGCTCCCAGGGGTTGTTCTCCGCCGTGAATTGATCTTCAGTTGCTGCACGGATTTTGTTTTCAGCAGCTTTTTTGCGAGCCATATAAACCTCATTATTCAGTCCACCCAACATGCCGGTATACGCTTTTTCTCCATTCTTCAGGCTAAATATGGCATTCTCTGTTTCTGCACTCGGATTGGTTTCCATTTGATGCTCCAGGGCCCTGATTCCGCTTTTGATAAAACTAAGCACAGCGGGCAGGCGGACATTCCGGTCATACTCCAGCTGAGTCATGGTCCGGTAACGTTCGGTGCGCCCGGGATTACCGACCACGAAGACGGGTGTGCCTTCAGCTGTACCATCGGGGTTAAATGGAAAATAGAAATCAGCTGTGTTCAGTGGGTTTCCTTGATCATCGTAAGCGCGCCAGAATGTAAAATCAAGGTTATACCGGGGATAGGTGAAGTTATCCGGGTCGCCGCCGAAGTAGCCCAGGTCATTTTCCGGCAAGAGGACCAGTCGTATATCAGAGTACCGTTTGTATCCGTAGATGGCATACCGTCCACCACTGTAATAGGTGACAAGCTGGAGACGAAGGTCCTTCCACTCGGGTTTTTCTTCATACAGGCTGGTCAGCGAGTCTTGTGCTTCCTTTTCGGACAGGTTGTTTTGCAGGTTTTTAAGTTCTGCCGTGATATCTTTTGCCCGGATGAGTTGATCGACAAATAGTCCTTCAGCCTTTCGTTCATCTTCTTGGTTTTGGGCATAAAACCCATATTTTAACAGGTCTTCATCGTTTTTCTGCAACGGAGGAATTAATCCACGGGAGCAATGATGATTGGTCATGATCAGACCCTGGTCTGATACGAAAGAAGCCGAACAAAAGGTAGAAAACCGAAGCGCTGACTTGCGTACCTTGTCCATCCAGGCCTGGTCCAGATCAAGGTCATACGTGGAATTAAAATAATCCAACGGGGCATCTTCAAAGGTCCACATCCGCCCAAAATCAAACTTACTGAATTCCTGGGCTTGGACTTGAATTAGTCCGGATAAAAAGACGATAATAAATAATAAGGTATTCTTTTTCATTCGTTTTTTTTTTTGTTTGATCTTCTGGTTCGAAAAAACTGATCAATAAAACGCAAAGATAAGATACTTTGGGCTTTCCCGGAAACAACTCAGCGATTCAGTCTTCCGCTGATCCATGAAATCTTTCAAAAATCAAAAGAATATCGTGTTTCCCTGCCTGGGTAACGGTGCGCTCCCCATGAGGCGTATTTATTGATACCCATTAATTACCTGCGATGTCCAGATCAGATTACTCGAAATCCTTGACACATCGGAATCCCGTATGATTATAACTCGACTTCATGTCTCCTTTCATCCGTCGGGCGACCCGGTATCCGCTGCAATACGAATCGTTGCAAAGGAACGACCCGCCACGCAGTACACGTTTGGGAATCAAAGGTTCATCGGGATCCAAACTTGTTTCAGGTCCGCGTGGGTTGTATGCGATTTCCTCCGGTTTTTTTGTGTCGTAATACTCGTGGTGATAGAGATCAGCACACCATTCCCATACATTCCCCGACATATCATAGAGCCCATAGCCATTGGGTTTGAAGGTCCCCACCGGACTACTTAGATAGTAGCCATCCTTTTCCTCGTTATCATACGGAAAGTCTCCTTGCCAGTAATTCGCATGAATTTCGTTGTCGGTGTCCAGCTCATTCCCCCATGGGTAGACCGTATTGGAAAGACCGCCCATAGCCGCCCATTCCCATTCTGCTTCTGTGGGTAGCCGCTTCCCGGCCCATTCTGCATAAGCACGGGCATCTTCCCAGGAAATATGGGTGACCGGAAAGTGATCTTTCCCTGTGATGTCGCTGCCGGGTCCTTGTGGATGACGCCAATCTGCTCCGGTGGTCCATGCCCACCAATAACCGGGGTTGTTGAGTGGAACAGGACCGTCCGTGTTTTTAAAAATAAGCGAACCAGCTTTGAGTAAGGACTCATCGGGTTTTGGTGTGTTCGCCGGAAGTTGTTTTTTCATTTCTTCCCAGTCGATGTCTTTTTCTGCAGTGGTCACATAGCCGGTGGCTTCTACGAACCTGGAAAATTCAGCATTGGTTACTTCCGTGGCATCCATGAGAAATGAGTCCACACGGACCATGTGTTTGGGATATTCATCCGGATCCGCCTGGTCACTATTCGCTCCCATTTCAAACTCACCCGCCGGAATCACCACCATTTGATCGATAAGATCAGCGGGGTCCGCGTCGGAGTAACTGATTTTAGTTTCAGCTTTTGCCGAAAAGGCAGTTCTTTTGGACTCTTTTTGCTCGGATTGACAGGATAAACCCAGCAGTATGCTAAGTGTGATTAAAATAGATGTTGTTTTCATTATTTGTCATTTGTGGTTGGTCATGGATGAAGCAATCCCCCGTCCATGTACTGCGATACTCGTACTCTTTGCACCCCTCCTAATCCCCATTTTCAAAAAAGACGAAGTATTTTTTCCAAGGTATAATTTTAAACTCGATGAGCATCACCAGACCCAATAATAGATATTCTATAAATACAATCCAAATCCATTCTTGATAGGGCGAACTGCTGTAACTCAAATAACTGAAGGTAATCAAAAAGCTCCAAATGACCATATATCGGTAGGGAGAAAACAATCCAAAGGTCAATGGCAGCAACAAATACCAGGGATGGACAGTCGTACTGCTTAAAAGCATAATAGTAAAAATAAAAAGCGCTCGAACCATGATTCCTTTGTCATTGAGGTACTGCAGAATATACATAAAACCGTAGCCCATACCAGCAGCAAGAGCCAATACAGGACCGATCCAATAAATCATATTGTAACCGAAAATCTTAAAGCCCATCCATCGAAAGAAATAATAAAAACTGGCATTGAACTCAAAGGTCTGGACAAAAAGTCGAACACTCTTTATGTAGTTTCCTGTGTATTCAAAGATCCCCAATGACCCGTAAGCCAATGCTGATAAACCGATGATGATTAGCGTGGATGCAACAAACCTACGGATACCCAGTCTTTTCAAAAATAAAGGCAATAGTAGGATAATCGTAAGCTTCGTGAGAATGCCCGCTGCGAACAGCGCGCTAAATAACAACCATCGGCCTTTCATAAGCCACCAAAAACCGTAAAGAAAAAATCCCAGCATAATGACCTCTGCGTGCAGGTTACCCGTAAATTCCAGGATAACCAGCGGGTTCAAAACATACCACAAGGCATTTTTTTGCGGGTGCTTGAGCGCAGGGAGTAGTTTGAGCAACAGATAAATAATACCCGATTCCGCCGCTAGTATAAAGATGCGCATGAGGATGGCGCTCTGATAGATGTCGTCGGGTGTAAAAAAGGTCGCACTCCGATAAAACAACTGAGCCAGTGGGGGATAAACCGAAAAGTACTCTTTTGAATTGAGGTAGGGATAAATGGTTTCGGCCAGATAGGTAGGAACCACAGCCCCTTGCTCCATCAGTTCTGATGGGGTGTATGCATACGGCGAAACGCCCTGATTCGCTATTACACCATCCCAAAAAAACCGATATAAATCATCCGATAATCCCGGCCAGGCTAATAAAAGACCGAAACGACTTACAAGGCCTACTCCGATAAAAAAAATAAAATCGTGGTGATTGTTAACTCTCTTAAAGATCAGCAAAAACAAGCTAAAGGTGACTGTGTATAGCATTAGAAAAGGAAATATATCGGTCCGTGGCACCGTATAACCGATCGTCCAGATACAAAGCAAAAAAAGTACAGCCAGGAAATACTTCACTGAATTCGTAATTGTTCGGGTAAAGATAGGAAATTAGGAGGAAGAGGAAAGATCTGAGTTCAAAGACACAAGCTCAAAGCCCGAAAGCCTCAAGTGGATAGCTGAAAGGACCATGAGCGGCTGCCATCATTGGCATAGCGTCCTAAAGCCTAGAATACGAGGTCCTAACCCGCAATGGTCAAACGTCACCCAAAATTGGTCTTTGTAATATGTTCAATCTTGAAATGTAAGCAAATGATGCACTGCATAAGATGCATCATAACAGATTGACGTGGTTAATAAAGCGGGCTAATCCCTAAACGTGAAACGCCCTAATTCCCAACATCTTTTCACCTCAATACCCCGAAATTTTACTGCGGAGACTGTAGTAAAAGATCAGGCCAAAACCGGTTGCAAGAAAGATATGCAACACTATCATAGAGTAATTTTGTGTCAGCAAGCCCATGATTACGCCAAAAATAAAATACAGGCAGAAAAATCCTTCCCACATTGTCCCTTTGTCTATTTGACCGTTCAAGTACCCCGAAGTGGAGTATACATTGTTTTTTAGACTAATCTTCGGCGTTCGGATAAAAGGGCTTTTTTTACCTCGGTAACCCTGAATAACAGCCAGGGAATTGTGCAGGGACAAGCCCATGGATAGTGCCATGAAAGCCGGGAACAGTACCAGGAATCTCCAGATTTTGCGAGGATAAGAAATCTTTGTTTGATTATATGCATTCCCTACATTGGCTTGGTAAAAAGTGAACGTGATAGCAATGACCCCAATGATAAAAATCAAATAATAGCCCATATCAATGCCCAGACCATTGATCGCCCAAATCATGGGGACTGAAAGTACTGCCATAGAAAAGATCAACAGAAATATTGTTGAAGCGGTTAAATGGGCAGATGCATGTACTTTCTTCCAGAATGGCAGATTCGAATGCCAGATGACGGGCATGAGTTTGCGTGCGGTTTCCGCTCCCCCCTTCATCCATCGAAACTGTTGCGATTTATAGCTGAAGATTTCAGCAGGCAACTCAGCGGGCGCCCCGATGTCTTCGCGATAAAGAATTTTCCAGCCCCGGAGTTGGGCCCGGTAACTCAGATCAAGATCTTCGGTCAATGTATCTGCCTGCCATCCCCCGGCATCCTCAATGGTTGATTTACGCCATATACCGGCCGTTCCGTTGAATTGCAGCATATAATCGGCTTGGCATCGGGCACTTTGTTCGATCGTGAAGTGAACGTTGAGTTGGAAAGCCTGGACTTCGGTTATTAGCGAGTGATTTTGATTAAGATGTTCCCACCGGGTCTGCACCACACCGACGTTTTTATTATTAAAGCAGGGGATTGTTTTTTGCAAAAAATCTGGTTCTGGAAGGAAGTCAGCGTCAAATATCGCGATCAATTCCCCGTGTGCTGTACGCAGACCGTGTTGCAACGCCCCGGCTTTAAATCCGGTTCGGTTTTTTCGTGGTACCAAGTGGATGTCAAATCCTTTCTGGCGGTATTCCTTTACTTTACGCCGGCTGATTTCGAGGGTCTCATCCGTTGAATCATCCAGTACTTGAATTTCCAGTTTTTCTTTTGGATAATGGAGTGCACAGATGTTATCAATGAGTCGTTCCGCCACGTATTTTTCATTGTACATCGGAAGTTGCACGGTCACCAATGGAAGATCTGAAGATACCAGGCGGTCCTGGCATTTTTCTATGGCTTGGGGTTGCGTTTTATGTTTGCGGTAAGTGACCAGGAGCTCCAGCTGGATCAGGTTGTACAGTAGGATATAAATAAGGATGAGGCTATACGCGATAAAAATGATATAATACACTATTTCCATACTGGATTACTAAAGGTATTTAAAAATGGTCCAAATAATTTTTTGGCCAGCCAGAACTGAACCTTTTATCGTGCCGGACACTTTGGAAACCCCAATCCTTGGCCTGTAATTCACGGCAACTTCAGTGGTTTTTAGTTTCTGTTTTGCTGCTTTTACCTGCATTTCAACCGTCCAACCATAATTGGTGTCTTGCATATTGAGTGCGATCAGTTTTCTCCATTTAATGGCCCGGAAAGGTCCGAGGTCTGTAAAATGATATCCATAAAACTTCCGAATGAGGTAGGTGGCCAGCCAATTGCCGAATCGCTGATGCGGTTCCATGGCACCGCGCTCCTGATGGCCCAAAGCACGGGAACCAATCACCATATCCACGTCCCGGTCAATAATGGGGTTCACCACCTGAGGTAATTGTTCCGGAAAATCAGAATAATCACCGTCAATAAAAACGAGAATATCTGGGGATTGTTTCAAATTTTTAAGATATTCCATCCCGGTCAGGCAAGCGTTTCCATAGCCTTTTTTCACGGCATGAACGACCACGGCACCATGGTCTTCCGCAACCTGCCCCGTACCGTCAGAGCTATTGTTGTCACAGACGATGATGTGTCGTACCACATGCTGAGGGATGTCATCGATGACTTTCCCGATGGACCGTTCTTCATTGTATGCCGGTATGATGACGTCGATTATAGGGTTTTTCACATCAGTATATTTACATAGTCTACGGACTGCAAAGGTACCACTAATGAATAGTTTATTCCTTTGGAATGGATGGATATGTTGCTAAAACAGAATGTGGCCGGATGAACTGACTGCGGCTTGTGTTGCTGAACCTTTCGTGGTGGGGACAGAATCATCGGTGCACCTAGGACCTTGCCTATAGATTGCCCATTGTCCTCCGCATTGTGATCTCTGCTTGACTGTAAATTGATTCGCTCATCTTCAACAAAAGTGGATTGATCAACTGTGGTCTGTCTTTCATTCGGGGCTGTATTCAAGCATTTATTACTCCTGTTCCTGTCTCATTCCCCTGCAGATATTATTCAAGACCGCACAGGTAATTTAAAAGACCATAAATTGTGCGGGATAATGAATGCCCTGATGCAAAGTATGCGGTACAAGATCCGCTAAAACAACTGCGTTCTTTGGATAATCAGTCATGTGGAGTGGTATCATGTGGACTACTTTTCTTTATTTCGAAAAACCTTTGGATGTAAAAACAACAAAGGAGCGATTATTTTTATAATCTTTGCATCCTCTTATTCGTTATCAAACCCTCTATGATTCAACTTCAAACGACATATCCGGTTTTCCTCCTGAAGTGGGTAGGTGTCCTTACTGTATGGGCAGGACTTTTTTATTCTTGTCAAAAGGTCGAATTTGATACCGGAGCAGCGGTAAAGATCCATTTTTCGACGGATACGTTGACTTTTGATACTGTTTTTACACAGGTGGGATCCACGACCCGTTACTTCAAAATATACAATGAAAGCAACCGCTATGCCCGCCTGGATGAAATCCGTCTTGGGGAGAAATCATCGGTATTTCGGCTGAATGTGGATGGGTACCAGGGGCCTGTAATTCAGGATCTTGAGATTCCGCCCAACGATAGTGTGTATGTGTTTGTCGAGGTAACCGTAGATCCTGACCAACCGTTGAGCGTCAGTCCGTTTGTGATTGACGATCAGGTGGAAGTATCTACCGGAAGCGAGTCGTCTGTGATCACCCTGACCGCCTGGGGACAGAATGCGAACTACATTCCCGCCCTTAAAGCGGATCAGCGACAGGTGTTGATTACCTGCGATATGAATACCTGGACCTGGGATGACCCGAAACCATATGTCATTTACGGGGTGGTCATCATTGACAGTTGCACCCTGGATATCCCGGCGGGAACAGATGTTTATGTGCACGGCGGAAAAGTATTTAGTGACCAGGGATCTTATAATGATGGCGTGTTATTTATCGGAAAAAATGGAACGCTCAAATTGAATGGGACAGCCGATGATCCCGTTACCTTCCAGTCGGATCGCCTGGAAGCAGAATACCAGGATCGCATTGCACAATGGGGACGAATTCAGCTGGGAGCAGAAAGTAAAAACAATGTAATTACCCATGCCCGGCTGCGCCACGCCAATATTGGTATCCTGGTCGATTCATTGGCACAGTTATCCATTGATCATACGATAATCGGGTACAATGGAGCTGCTTCCCTGGCTGGCTTCAAGGGGATTGTTACGGGGAGCAACAACCTGTTCCATTCCTCTGCAGGAAATAATCTCCGGGTGGACTATGGAGGGTATTATCGGTTTGACTACTGTACGTTTGCCAATGTGGGATTTGGAGAAGAAGCCGTGGGCCTGACGAATTTTTTCTGTTTTCAGCGACAGGAAGATGGTCAATGTAGTGATCCCCGAGCTTCTATTCTCAATTTGGAAATGCGAAACAGCATTCTTTACAGCAGCAAGTCTGATGCATTGGCGATGTCCGATGCCACCAATGATCCTTCCTATTTTAAGGTGGATTTTAAAAACTCTGTGATTCGCATGGATCAGCTGCTTGAAGACAAATATTTTCCCGATTTCCTCAAAGACTATCCCACCGTGACCAACTATAAATATGGAGATCCTTTATTTTTCGATCCCGGAGAATATGACTTTTCCCTGGATACCATGTCGATAGCGCGTGATCTGGGACAACCTTTGCCTGGCGTAACCGACGATTTGATCGGTCGGCTTAGAGATATCCAAACACCGGATGCCGGCGCGTATGAATTTGAGTGAATGAGACAGGATTAATCTGCACGCTGTAATCTTAGGCCCTTGCTTTTTTAAACGGAACCCCAATCAACAACACCAGTCCGATAATAAAATAAATGCCCAATGCCAGCACACTGTTGCGCATGCTCCCGGACAATTGATCGATCAGGCCAAATGAAAAGGTTCCGAATACGATCGCTGCTTTTTCCAGTACTTCATAAAAGCTGTAAAAAGAATTGAGGTGGGTTTCTTCCTGACCTTCAAGAAGTTTGGAGTAGGCTGCCCGGCTGGTGGACTGAATTCCACCCATGACCAGCCCCACGAGCATAGCGACCAAATAAAACTGCACGGGATCCTGGACGTAATAGGCCAGGACGCATACCCCCATCCAGATAATCAACATTAGGATCAGTGCTGTTTTATTGTTTTTTATTTTGGAAATCCAAGCAAACAGATACGCTCCTCCGATCGCCACGATTTGCAAGATGAGAATAAGAATAATCAAATTGGCTGTAGAAAAGTCCAGTTCTTTTTCGGCAAACGTAGCCGCCAGGAACAACACGGTTTGCACCCCGGCACTGTAAAAGAAAAAAGCCGCCAGGAACCGAGTCATTTGCTTTTGTGGCCACAAAACGCGCAAAGCTATTTTGATCCGATCCATACCTTCTCGAACTATACTTTTGGTCGGTCTGATCCGGTCCGGGGGTAATTGACGAAAAGGGATTTGAGCAAATCCAATCCACCAAACTCCCACCATCAAAAAAGAAATACGAGCTGGAAGATCACCATCGGGCAATCCAAAAAAAGAAGGAAACTGGATCATCATCAGATTGACCACCAACAACAGGACACTTCCAAAATACCCATAAGCAAAACCCTGCGCACTTACTTTGTCATACCGGTCCGGCGTGCTGATGATAGGTAAATACGAATTGTAAAATACTTTTCCCCCGTCAAAACCGATCTGGGCACCCATAAACGCCAATATACCGATCCACAAAGTATGGACACCGGTAAAAAAAAACAGTAACATGCACGATATTGACCCCAACCAGGTGAATGTTCTGAGAAAGGCTTTGCGTCGGCCACTATAATCTGCGAGCCCGGATAAAAAGGGCAGCGCAATAACAATGATCAAATAAGCAAAGGAGATGGTGTAGGAAAATAAGGCACTGTTGTTGATGTGCATCCCGAACATCGGAATGACATCGGGGGTGGTTTGTAAGAAGTACGCCGGAAAGATCGCCACAGATATGACCAGCGCAAATGCCGAGTTGGCCCAGTCAAAAAATGCCCAGGCACGAATGATTCTTTTATCGTTTAATTTTATATTCAAAAATTTATTTATATTTTCCTTTCCGTTTTAATCCTCCCTCGCTCAAAACGGATTGAGCGCTTTGGCGGACGAGAAAAGTTCAATTGATTGAACAGCGCTCTGGCAACGACAGGGTCATTTATTTATAATCAATTAAGATGCCGCAATAGCTCTGCGCTGTGGTATTTGATTAATTTCAGCGAATGAAAATAGCAATTCTTTCCAGAAGTAGTGCATTATATTCTACTCAAAGTTTGGTCCGCGCCTGTCTTAGAAAAGGACATGAGGTGGAGATCATCGATCATATGTCCATCGATTTGTTGATTTGTGAAGGCAAATTACAGATTAAGTCCAATGGATTACCGATCGGCCATATTGATGCAATTATCCCTCGAATAGGTAGTTCAGTAACGAGCCTAGGTACGTCCGTTATACGTCAGTTTGAGATGATGGGGGTTTTTTCCGCGACCTCCTCGGATGCATTAACACGTTCGCGGGATAAATTGAGTTGCTTACAGTACCTGGCCTCGCAACACATATCCATTCCTGATACCATGGTCATGAATTACCTCCAGTTCAATGAACACTTCTTCAAGGCACATATGAAATTGCCCGTAATTGTCAAGTTGCTGGATAGCACCCATGGTTTGGGGGTGATGATAGCCAATAGCTCCAAGAGTACAGAAACTATCCTGGAAACACTGTATCATCTCAAACAAAAAGCACTTTTACAACAATTTATCCGAGAGTCCGCTGGTTCTGATATTCGCGTGCTGGTGGTTGATGGTCGAATCGTAGCCGCTATGCAACGCCAGGGGGTGGAAGGAGAATTTCGGTCCAATCTGCACAGAGGAGGAACAGCCCGCATGATCCGGTTGACACCGCAGGAACAAAGTATTGCCTTGCGGGCGTGTGAAGTCCTTGGGCTCGGCATCGCCGGGGTAGATATCTTGCGAGGGAATGACAAGTCCTATGTACTGGAGGTCAATGCTTCTCCTGGTTTGGAAGGGATCGAAGGAGCTACGGGCGTCAATGTAGCAGCGCGGATCGTGGATTATGTGGAAAAGGGTTATCGCTTAAAAAACAAAGCAAACTATGCAAATCGGTCAGTATAAAATAAACCCTGGTGAAAACAAAGAAATCAATCTATATGTCGGTGCATTGCCGACCGGAACCGGTGTTTATGTCAAGTCCCACATTTTTAGGTCTCAAAAACCGGGACCTACCATGCTCGTATTGGCTGGAATGCACGGTGATGAAATCAACGGAATCGAAATTGTTCGACAAGCCATATTTTCAGGCTTGTTCGATGATCTGATTGCAGGAACTGTGATTGCTATTCCCGTCCTCAACATTTATGGATTTATGAATTTTTCCCGTTATGTCCCCGATGGGAAAGATGTCAATAGAAGTTTTCCGGGAAGTGCAAACGGCTCCTTGGCTTCCAGGGTGGCACATATGATGACGAAGAAGATATTACCTCTGGTCGATTTTGGAATTGATTTTCACACCGGTGGGGATAGCCGTTTCAATTATCCCCAGGTGCGTTATACCATCCGGTCCGAAGCATCCCGTGAACTAGCCACCATTTTCAATGCACCCGTTTTGCTCGAAAAATCGACGATTGCCAAGACATTGCGCGCAGAAGCCCGATCCCGGAAAATTCCGGTTATCGTATATGAAGGAGGCGAATCACTGCGGTTGGATGGACACAGCATCGAGGTTGGGCTGGATGGCATCAAGCAAATCCTCCAAGCCAAATCGATGCTCGATCCCGGATTTGCTTATGGTGCCAGGTTTCATGACTTTAAGCGATCAACCTGGATCCGGGCACATCAGTCTGGTATATTCGTATGGTCCGAAGGGTCTGGCAGACCGGTGAAAAAAGGCGATATTTTAGGATCAATCTATAATCCCAACGGAACGGAGAAGACCACTGTTGTAGCTCACAAACCTGGATTTTTAATCGCACACAATAATATTCCGGTGGTCAATATAGGAGATGCATTGTTTAACTTGGCTTATTAAGGGGAAAGGGGAAAGGGGAAAGGGGAAAGGGGGATCTCCAAAGTGCAGCGTTCCAACAATCAAAAATCAACAACTAAAATAGATGAATAGAATAATTTTTTTAGCCAGCTGTCTGATTGTTCGGATCGGATGTTACGCACAGGAGGATCCGGCAGTCGAACTTTTGAACCCGGATTGCATGGAAGCGGGTTCAGCGAGTATAGTTGTTTATGACCTGGACGAGCAAGAAGAAGTGTACAGTTTCGACGCCCAACGCGCCTTGCCGACAGCATCGATTATGAAGCTTTTGACGACTGCGGCGGCATTGCATCAGCGGGGAGAAGACTTTCGGTATCACACCACTGTGGGCTACACGGGATCTATAGTGAATGGTGTATTGGACGGTGATGTTGTGGTGGTAGGAGCAGGAGATCCGACACTGGGTTCTTCTTACTTTGAGGATTCGTGGCAGGTCGCTCAGGTAGCAGACAGCTTGTGTCGTGTATTAAAAGATTTGGGCATTGAAGCTATTACCGGCGGAATTATCCTGGAAACACACGCATCCCCTGGTCAGCATGTGCCGGGTGGATGGCCCTGGTCGGACCTGGGAAATTATTACGGAGCGGGACACTTTGCGATCAATATCAACGATAACGAGTATAAGATTTATTTTAAGCAAAACGCAAAGCCCGGTCAGGAGACCGAGATCTTGCGTGTGGTTCCTGAAGGAAGCCTGAAGATTAAGAATGAAGTGCTGACCGGTCCGCCGGGGAGCGGCGACCAGGCATATGTGTATGCCGCACCGTACTCAGAGCAAGCGACGATCCGTGGAACCATACCTCCGGGAAACGGCAGTTTTTCAATTCGAGGGAGCCTGACGAACCCGCCACTTGCATTGGGAGACGAACTACACAAAGCCCTGGAAGAATCGGGGGTGCTTCCGGGCCGGTCTCCAATGGTAAACGCTAATCCTTCGAAGACAGTGACCCCTTTATTTGTCATTTCTTCACCGCGATTATTGGACATTGCGCAGATCACCAACTATCATTCCGTCAACCTGTATGCTGAAGCACTGCTTAAACTGCTCTGCAAAGATTCCGATAAGTCGGCTTCGCAGTTCGGGTGTGGCTTGAAGACGCTGCGAAAATTATGGGTCAGCCAGGAAGTGGAAGGGGACCAACTGTTTTTTCGAGATGGTAGCGGTTTAAGTCCTCGCAATACGGCATCTGCGATGGCCTTCACTTCTGCACTGGAATCCATCTATCAGGACAAGGCATGGTATGACGCGTTTTTAACCACGTTGCCCGTGATGGGGCAGGAGGGTACCTTGCGATACATGCTACGGGGTTATACGGGAGCTGGAAAAATCCATGCTAAAAGTGGCTATATCGGCCGACAGCGCAGTTATGCCGGATACATGGTGACCGAAAGTGGACGACACTTGGCCTTTTGTGTCATGCTGGATAACTATGGGTGTTCGTCAACCAAAATGCGGCAGCGAATTGAACGTTTTTTGCTTGGGTTTTTGAAGGAGTAGGCCAGGGAACCCAGCGGGCTGTTTTTGATCGGGCCCAATGAATCTGTAATCTTTAAGGTACGACGGTTAAAACCGACTTGTACTGTTTATATGGAGCCGCTAAAGGGGTTATTGCAAATTTTGCATCGTCTGTGCGAGATCTTTGGCAGTAGTAGTATTCTTAATGTTACCGTTCATAATGAATAAAAAGATGGACGATTAGCGATGCACTAAAATACGTTGTTTGTACTCTTTTATGGACGGCGGCCATTTTACATGGCCATGCTGATGCCTATATCGATCTAGGCATCACGAATATTTCAAACAATTACGATTCCACCAAAGCTTCCTTTTGGATCACTTGATCACGGCCTGGTCCATTGGAGACTATAGATGCTTTAACCCCTGTTTGTTCTTCGATAAGCTCAACGTAATTCCGGGCATTTTCTGGTAGATCTTCAAACTTCTTGACGCCAGTGATGTCTTTATTCCATCCTTCCATGGCACGGTATTGGACTTCAATATCCTGTGCCTCCAGATCGTAAGGGAGATCAGTTGTTTTTTGGCCGTCGATGATGTACTCTTCCCCAACCATAAATGGATCAAATTCGCTCAACACATCCAGTTTGGTAATAACCAGCTGTGTGACCCCGTTGATCATGATGCTGTAGTTTAACTGTGGAAGATCTAGCCAGCCGCATCTTCTGGAACGACCTGTGGTCGCACCAAACTCATGGCCAATTTCCTGAAGTTTCTGACCATTCTCATCAAACAACTCTGTGGGAAATGGGCCACTGCCTACCCGGGTACAATAGGCTTTGGTAATGCCTATGACTTCTTTGATTTGAGAAGGCGCGATTCCGAGCCCGCTGCACACACCACTGGTTGTCGTATTTGAAGAGGTGACGAATGGATACGTGCCGTATTCAATGTCCAGCATGGTTCCCTGAGCTCCTTCTGCCAGGATATCTTTTTGATCTTTCAAAGCGCGGTTTAGAATATACTCAGCGTCAATGTGTGGTATATCCTTGATGTTCTCAAGGCTTTCGAACCACCGATCTTCTTCGCCTTTAAGATCAAAATCTACTTCATCATACATTTTGTAGAGTCGCAGATGTTTTTCTTTCAGTTTGGTGTACTTTTCCCGAAATCCAGGCGCAAATAGATCTCCATAGCGCAGCCCATTCCGTCCTGTTTTGTCCATGTAAGTGGGACCAATTCCTTTGAGTGTGGATCCTATTTTAGCCTTCCCTTTGTCGGCTTCAGAAGCTTTATCGAGCAGTCGATGGGTCGGTAAGATAAAGTGTGCCCGGTTCGATATCTGCAGCTGTTTGCGCACTTGTACGCCTTCCTGCTCCACATTGGCGATTTCTTTACCAAGGATGACCGGGTCGATGACGACCCCTGCGCCGATGATGTTTTTGATATTTTCCCGAAAAATTCCAGATGGAATCGTATGGAGAACGTATTTTTTATTATCAAATATCAGGGTGTGGCCAGCATTAGGCCCGCCCTGAAACCGACATATAAAATCATAATTCGTGGCCAGACTGTCCACGATTTTCCCTTTGCCTTCATCGCCCCACTGGAGGCCTAATATCACATCTACCGACATATGGTATTGAATTAGTAGTTGATTAAAAAAATCAAAGCGCAAATTTAAGATATATAAACCAGAATACCGCTTAAAAATGGTTTTTATGAAGGTTTTTCATCACAGCCATTTTTACAACGACCGTATAAATTGAGGTTGTGGTGGGTAATTTTGAAATCCATCAGGTTGCCCATCATGTTTTTTATTTCCTGAATACGAGGATCGCAAAACTCCATGACCTTCCCGCAATCCACACATATAATGTGATCGTGCTGCTTAAAACCAAATGATTTTTCGTATTGAGCGAGATTTTTACCAAATTGGTGACGCTTGATCAGGTCGGAGCTCACCAGGAGCTCCAGGGTGTTGTACACCGTAGCGCGACTGACCCGGTAGTTTTGATTTTTCATCTGAATATACAAGGCTTCTGCATCAAAATGATCATCACGGTTGTATATTTCCTTGAGGATGGCATAGCGCTCCGGAGTTTTACGGAGTTTGTTCTTTTCCAGGTGTGTAGTGAAGATTTGCTTAACCTGTTCGTATATTTCTCTGTTCTTTTCTTCTGATACCATATTAATTCATTTATTCGATTCTACTCACGTTGGATATCCCATCCATGCTTTTAAGTGATTGCATAATAAGCTGCAGTTGATGTGTGTTGTGAACCAAAAGGCTGATTTTTGCTTCAAAATAACCCTCCTCTCCCTCGATGTGAAAGGACCGGATGTTGAGGTTAAATTTATTGGAAATCAATTTGGTCAGGTTTTGAATCACGCCCACCCCTTGATCGATTCCTACGATCTTTAGATCTGCAACAAACTCTTTGTCCATATTGTTTGCCCAATCGGCTTTCATAATCCGGTATCCATAGTTGGAGAGTAAATGTTGGGCATTGGGACAATTGTATCGGTGGATTTTAATCCCTTCTTTGGTGGTAATGAAGCCAAATATTTTATCGCCATTCACCGGATTGCAACAGTTGGCAAACGAATACTGAAATTTTTCCCCAGGTTCGTCGTTCAGCAAAATTACGGGTTCAGCCCGTTTTTTTCTGGACTTTTTTGTCAACGGCGGTGAATGGACTTTTGACTCCTCTTTCGATTCTTGTTCCAGAATCTCGCCATCTTCTACTTCTATTTTCTTAAAGATGTGAGGTATAGAAATGTTGTCCTGTGCGATGTCATAATACAGATCGGCCCGGGTGTCGTAGCCGGCTTCTTCAACAACGATATCAATGTTTTTCTCAAAATCTAATTTCAGATTTCTGAGTTTTCTTTGCAAAGCTTCTTTTCCCAGCTCCCCAATGCGTTTCTTTTCTTCTTTGATGGCTGATTTGATCCGGCTCCGGGCTCTGGGGGTGACCACCAATTTAAGCCAGTCCTCTGTCGGTTTTTGATTTTTGGAGGTGGTGACATGAATTTGATCACCATTCTGAAGCTCATAGCCCATGGGAACCAGCTTTTTATTGACCTTGACTGCGATACAGTGGTAGCCGATGTCGGTATGAATACTAAAAGCAAAATCCAGTGCCGTGGCTCCTTTGGGCAGGACTTTTACTTCACCCATAGGGGTGTAGACAAAAACCTCCTCGCTGAATAAGTTGTTTTTAAAATCATTGATAAACTCAATCGCATCTTTTTCTTTGTCCTCCAATATTTCGCGGATGCTGTCGAGCCAGGGATCGAAATGGTTGTGGTTGCTGATTCCTTTGTATTTCCAGTGGGCAGCAAACCCTCTTTCGGCCACTTCGTCCATACGTTCTGACCGGATCTGGACTTCGACGTACCGGCCTTTCGGACCGATCACCGTGGTGTGTAGGGATTCGTATCCGTTGGATTTTGGCGTGGATATAAAGTCCTTTAACCGCTCTGGTATCGGGGTGTGAACATCAGTGACGATCGAGTATATCTGCCAACATGTTTGTTTTTCAAGTTCATGCGGAACATCTACAATAATCCGTACCGCAAATAAATCATAGATTTCCTCAAAAGGAACATTCTTCTTTTTTATTTTATTGTAAATAGAGGAGATGGACTTGGGCCGGCCTGTAATGCGGTAGGGAACATTCAGACCATCAATGCTTGAACGGAGGGGGTCGATAAAAGCTTCGATGTATTCGTCCCGTTCAGTTTTGGTCTGGTTGAGTTTTTTGGCGATTTCTTTATAAGTGTCCGGTTCCACTACCTTTAGGGAGATGTCCTGGAACTCGGTCCGGAGGTTGTAAAATCCAAGCCGGTGAGCGACAGGCGCATAAATATAACTGGTTTCCGCCGCTATTTTTAGTTGTTTTTCACGAGGCATGCTTTTGATCGTTCGCATATTGTGCAAACGGTCTGCCATTTTGATCAGTACCACCCGAACATCAAACAGAAGGGTACTGAGTACTTTTCGGAAATTTTCAGCTTGTGGGGTGTCGGTCTGGTATGATTTAGCCAGTTTGGTCAGACCATCTACCAATAAGCTGACTTTTTTACCAAAAACAGCTTCCAGGTCTTCCAGGGTGACCGATGTGTCCTCGACCGTATCATGCAAGAGTGCTGCCATGATGGCCGTAGGGCCCAATCCCATTTCGTCGACGCATATCCGAGCCACTTCGATGGGGTGGAAGATAAAAAGTTCCCCCGATTTGCGTTTTTGATCCGCGTGAGATTCACTTGCAATTTCAAAAGCTTTTCGGATCAATACCTCATCCTCGCCATCCATCTTGCCTTCGAGGGATTGCATCAGCCCGTCAAACGCAGCCTGAACTTCCAATAACTCTTTGTCCTGATATGTGACCTTTACAGCCATAAAATTAATTCTAAGTCATTTATCCTTACATGTGAAACCTCCACCCGCTTGCAATAGTTCATTCGTCACCAGAATAACCGATTCACTTGTATGATTGAAAGTAAAGAAATAAAATCAAACGTAGGTAAGATGGCGAAGGTATTAACCATTATTAGAATTGCTAGCGTTTCAGAGTAAGATTTTGGTCGGTATCCGGAAAACAACTTTTGTAGAAGATGTTCGCTGCGATTTATGCCATTGGTGCTCGGCAGGATCCATGTTGCAAGCCATTCATTCACTTTTCGGTGTGTTGATGTGAAAATAATTCGCCGTTTGATTTTATATTCGGCAATATCATCTTATATTTGCGCTCTGTTTTGAAAAATAGTATGCGGGTGTGGCGGAATTGGTAGACGCGCTAGACTTAGGATCTAGTGCCGCGAGGCTTGGGGGTTCAAGTCCCTCCACCCGCACTTTTTTGATATTAGAGCGCTTCGCTTTGAGGAGTTGGGACGCTTTGTTTTTGGGGTTAGGACTCTTCACTTCTGGATTAAAAGAAATGTGCTTATCAGATGTTTTTTTGAATACAACAAGTTTCAAACCAGAAGACGTATACTTCAAGCGACAAGCCTACACCCTGCGGATCTTCTCAATAAAATAACATCTAAACAAAA
The DNA here is from genome assembly GCF_019802045.1 of Membranihabitans marinus. GTDB lineage: Bacteria > Bacteroidota > Bacteroidia > Chitinophagales > Saprospiraceae > Membranihabitans > Membranihabitans marinus_A. The sequence continues at coordinate 42,960 of NZ_JAHVHU010000019.1, forward strand.
TTTCATTAATGAATATTGACTTCACAAACAACGATGATCAGACGGCTTTGATCGAAGTAACGGTTGAACCTCAGGATTATAAAGAGGACTTTGAATCGGAAATTAAAAGTTACCAGAAGAAAGTAAATCTGAAAGGATTTCGAAAAGGGAAAACGCCCAAATCCATGATACGGAAAATGTATGGTTCTTCTGTCCTGACGGAGATTGTGACTAAAAAACTTCAAGATGCCCTGTTCGAATATCTTGACAGTGAAAAAGTGGATGTATTGGGGCAACCCATTCCTTCCGAGGATCAGGAACCTTTGGATTTTAAGGTTGGAGAAGACTTGTCGTACTCCTTTAAATTTGATCTCGGTCTGGTTCCTGATTTTGAGCTGGCAGGAATCGATGATTCATACCATTATTACGATGCAGTTATTTCTGACGAGGTTATAGATCAACAGATCGATACCCTGCGTCGTCGGGGAGGTACGCGGGAAAGCGTGGAGTCAGATTTTGAAGAAGACGATTTGATTTCATTCAATGCGCGCGAGATGGAAGCGGGTGAAGTGAAAGACAATGGACTGGAAACCACCTTCGAGGTGATGGTAAGTATGATGGAAGATGAATTTAAGGAAAAGGTCCTGGCGGCGAAAGTGGGGGATGCCATCGAGTTTGATATATTCAAAGTTGAAAAAGATATGTCGGACGAAAAGGTGCGAAAATATCTGATGAACCTGGACGAAGAGGAAGCAGACCAGGAAGTCAATCCGGAATTTCGAGGTGAAATTGTGGACGCAACCCGCTTGATTAAAGCGGATCTGGATGAAGAATTCCTGACCACGGCCTTCGGAGAAGAGGTCAAAACAGAAGAAGAAGCCCGCGAATTTATAAAAAAAGATCTTAAACAATACCTGGATGAACAGGCGGATTCACTGTTGTTTCAGGAGGTCCATGATAAATTGATGGAGGAAACGGAAATCGATATGCCGGATGCGTTTTTGAAACGATGGATGCTGCATAATCAGAATGAGGATGGATCAGAACCGATGACAGCAGAAGACATTGAACAACGGTATGATGATCAATTCAGGGAGTCACTTCGGTGGCAGCTGATCTCAGATAAGATCTTAAAGAAATATGAGGTCACCGTAGAAAAAGAAGAGATATTGGAAGAGTTGGGACGACGGATTCAGCAGTATATGCCCGGACAACAACTCAATCAAGAAGTTTACAATCAAATATTGCAGTCGTTGGCTAATGATGAAAAACAAGTTCAGGATGCGCACGGTCAGATCCGAACAACAAAAATGTTCAAGGCTTTGAAAGTAGACCTCAATTTGGATAAAGAGGAGATTTCTCAGGACGATTTTGAGGCCAAATTAAAAGATATCGCTGAAGCGAGACAGCGGGAAGCGGAAGCCTCCCAAGCCAGTCAGGACGATCTGGAGATCGGGGAAGAAGAATAATTAACACGGAATCTAAACCATTCACGAGACCACTCGTTTCGTATCTACAATGACTGGGTATGGCGCTGGACGAATAAACAATTTCGCCACTCAGTTTTTATCCATTTAAAATCATATTGATGAATTACGGAGAAGAATTTAAAAAATTTGCGGTCAAAGATCAAGGTATTAATTCCGCACATTTGGACAAAGCAATGGGTGTTCTGGCTCCCAATATACATGGTTTTACACCACAAGTGATCGAAGAAAGAAAAATGAATATAGTGGGGATGGATGTCTTCTCACGACTGATGATGGATCGTATTATTTTTCTCGGCGTTCCGGTTAATGATTATGTGTCCAATGTGGTGCAGGCACAGTTGCTTTTTTTGGAAAGTACTGATGCGAGCCGGGATATACAGATGTTTATCAATAGTCCGGGTGGATCCGTGATCGACGGTATGGGGATATACGATACCATGCAATATGTGAATCCTGATATTGCGACCATTTGCACAGGACTCGCTGCATCGATGGGTGCCGTATTGCTTTGTGCCGGAAACAAAGGAAAGCGGACCTGTTTGCCGCACAGCCGTGTGATGATTCACCAGCCATCCGGAGGGATGCAAGGACAGTTTTCTGACATGGAGATCTCGTACAACCTGATCAAGCAGTTGCGTAAAGAGCTCTATACGATCATGGCAAAACACACCGAAAAAACTTTTGAAGAAATCGAGGCAGACAGTGACCGGGATAACTGGATGACTGCCAAGGAGGCCAAAGAGTATGGATTGGTGGATGAAGTGTTGGAGCGATCCCAGTCTTAAGGATTTCCAGCATGCGGATGCATCCGGCCGCACATTGCCGGATGCATAGAAAGGATACAGCGACCATTTAGCTGTGCGGTAAACGGGACGAATGGGCCCGAAGACCATTAATATAGTATTCGATAATCAATAATCAATTCCGATGGAAGATCAAGTAAAATGTTCATTTTGCGGACGTACTAAAAAGGATGCTCTGGTACTTATCGCTGGAATCAACGGACATATATGTGAGTTGTGTGTAGAACAGGCGCACGATATCATCCATTCCGAACTGGAAGACTCCAAGTCGGACGACACCTCCGTAAAATCATACGGCCAACTTCCGGCTGGGATGACACCCAAATCGATCAAATCATTCCTGGATGATTATGTCATCGGTCAGGATAGTGCTAAAAAATATTTGTCCGTCGCCGTTTACAATCACTACAAACGGATCTCTCAAAAAATGATAAACAAAGATGATATTGAAATCGAAAAAAGCAATATCCTCTTTGTCGGACGAACGGGTACCGGAAAGACACTGATGGCCAAGACCATCGCCAAATTACTGAATGTACCTTTTACGATCGTCGATGCTACCGTGTTTACAGAATCGGGGTATGTCGGGGAAGATGTGGAAAGCATTTTATCTCGATTACTGCAGGTCTGTGACTACGATGTGGAAGCGGCTGAAAAAGGGATTGTTTATATCGATGAACTTGATAAAATTGCCCGGAAAAACGACAACCCGTCCATTACGAGAGATGTATCAGGCGAAGGCGTCCAACAGGGCATGCTTAAGCTTCTGGAAGGTGCTGAAGTGAATGTGCCACCCTATGGAGGACGAAAGCATCCGGAACAGCGAATGATTACGATCAATACGGAGAAAATTTTATTTATCTGTGGTGGTGCTTTTGATGGGGTCGAAAAGATTATATCACGGCGTATGAATACATCTGTGATCGGATACAAGTCCAAAGATCAAGCCATGAGAAATAACGAAAATATCCTGGAATATGTAAACCACCACGACTTGAAGCAATTTGGGTTAATCCCGGAGTTGCTGGGGCGAATTCCGGTACTGACCTATCTGAACCCACTGGATCTTGATGCATTAGTTGCTATTCTCACAGAGCCTAAAAATGCATTGATCAAACAATATCAGAAATTATTTGAATTGGAAGGCGTGGAACTGGTTGTCACGGAAGATGCGGTTCAGTTCATCGCAGAAAAAGCCCTGGATTATAAATTGGGGGCGCGTGGTTTGCGGAGTATATGTGAAGCGATCATAACCGACGCCATGTATGAAATGCCATCCCAGGAAGATGTTGATAAGTTGGTCATTGACCGGGCATATGCTGAACGTGAATTTGACAAATCAAAAATAAAAAAACTGGGTGAAGCAGCCTGAGTAAATAATTAAGTGGTATATTAGCACTGAAATTAACAAAAAGATGGGTAAGCCGGATGTCGTCAGATGTCCGGCTTTCTTTTTTTGTGCCTGGATGCCGGACCGGCTGCTGATTCATCAGTCAATAACTTATGGAATCAGCCCCTGAGTGTTATATATTATAAACTATAATTTTTATCTTCACCTGCCAAAATTATACGGATCCGATGCCTGAATTGTCAAAGCGTAAAAAAGATAAAATATTCGAAGAAGAACTTTTGCCGAATATTGATGCACTTCATACGTTTGCCTATCATCTGTCTTTTAATGATGATGATGCGAAAGATTTGGTTCAGGAATCGTTTTTAAAAGCCTATCGCGCACTAGATTCCTACGAACCTGGAACTAATGCGAAGGCCTGGTTGTTCAAAATTCTGAAGAACGCTTATATCAACGAGTACCGTAAAAAAGTTCGGCGGCCCACAAAAGTTGATTATGAGGATTACATCGGGTATCAGGATCGGGAAGATCAGGCAAGCATTGAGTTTCTGGATTTGCGGGAAGAGATCTTCGACAATCTGATCGGTGATGAAGTTACTTCGGCTGTAAATTCACTGCCGGTGGATTTTCGAGCGGTTATCCTCCTGTGCGATGTGGAAGGATTTACCTACGAAGAGATATCAAGAATTATTGATATTCCCATTGGTACAGTGCGGAGCAGGCTACATCGGGCACGGAATATGCTCAAAGAAAAATTGGCGTCCTACGCCCGTCGGATGGGGTATGAGGATAAGCGGGGCCAACGGAAGATCGAGAATGCCCTGGAAAGAGAACACCGGGCAGGTGATGAGGTGTCTACCGAGGAAGAGTGAGAATCATGGTTAAAAGAAAGAAATAAAACAATTGAATAATGGATAATGGCAACCTTCCGAAAAGCAAGGTTCAGGAACAAATTTCTCTTTATTTGGATAATGCGCTTGATCCGGACCAAAAACAAGAATTTCAACATCAGATTCAAGAGGATCCTGCCCTGAGCAAAGCTGTGGAAAAAGAAAAACACTTTCGGTCTTTAATCCGAAACAAGCTCGACCGCCCCAAACTCGAACCAGACTTTGTCCAGTTTATTAAGAATAATATCCACTAACCCGAACTTATTCTACATCACATTTAATCTTTTATTTACAGGGTCGATAACAGCTGCTCTACTTGCTCTTTGGGGTAAATCTTCTTCACCTAGCCCGCAAAAGTCAAACGTCACCCAACATTGGGCTATGAAATATGCCCAATTTTGGAATTTAAGCAATTGATGCACTGCATATCATGGATCATAATAGATTGACGTAGTGAATAAAGCGGGCTAGAAATGGAGGTTTGAATCAGCTCCAGAAAGTATATTGTAAGGCGTTTTGCTCTTAGTGTGTTTCTTTTCTTATCGGCTAAACCCATATTGGGAGGATATCTAACACTCTGGGCTAAAGCACGGGGACAAAACAGCTTTCTAAAGACTTCCGGAGTATACACAAGACTTTCGAATGATATTTATCCGGCCCGTGACAAAGAAATCATTGCTACTCTGAATAATGTACATCTTCCGTCACCACCTCTGCGCGCAATCTTTGCGCCCGTCCAAATATGTCTTTTTTATTTTCCAGCCGGAGTACGCCACGCGGACATACAGCTGCACATACCCCACACCCCACACAGGAGGCACGAACCACATCCTGACCACGCTGTGCATACCATCGGACATCAATTCCCATTTCACAATACGTGGAACAATTCCCGCAAGAGATGCATTGGCCGCTGTTGGATGTAATACGGAATCTGGAAAAATATTTTTGCTGGATGCCCAAGATGGCCGCCATTGGACAGCCGTACCGACACCATACGCGATTGCCCAGCAACGGATAAAAACCGACGCCAATCACACCGCTGAAGGTGGCACCGATCAGAAATCCATACCAGGCTCTGATCTGATATGTATCGAGAAATAAAATCTGGCTCTTGCCGCTAAAAAAAGTATATAGAACCAAACCCGTCATAATGACTACAAAGACCAACACCGAATGAATCAGGTAACGTTCGATCTGCCAGGCTTTAAGGGACTTATCGGAGAGATGTCGAAATGGATCTCCGGCCGTCTCAGCGAGTCCGCCGCAACCACATACCCACGAACAATACCATCGTTTTCCGTAATAGTAGGTCAATATGGGTGTGATCACAAAAGTCAACATGATTCCCCACACCAGCGTAAACATACCGAGCTTTCCACCCTCCAACATGCCATTCAAGTTCCATTCATAATAAAAAGAATAATGTAGGGGCCAGATGTTTTTAAAATCTTTGTTGTAGTACGGCGTGGAAGCATTGAGCCCCTCCAGTATTTCCGGAAGAAGAAAAGCAAAAACCAATTGGAAAAACATGACCGACAGCGTGCGAATCGTATGATAGCGACTGTGTCGGTATTTTAGTAAAAATTTTATTCCAAAAAACAAAATAGCAAAAGTGTATAGCACCCCATATACGAACCATTGAGAAGAAGGCTGACCTTTGAGCGCCTGACTCAGTGGATCAAAAAAGTGGACAATTCCTGTATTTGGTCCATCCTCGTGCAGTCCCAACACCTGGGGATACCAATATAAAAGAACATAAAAAGCGGTGAGAACTACCCCCAGTACCCAGCCTAAAAGCCCCCGATTGACCAGTGAATCGAACCAGACCCCATCGTTTTTTATACCGGGTTCGGTATTCTTATACAATTCTACAGAATACCAGGTCACACCGATGGCCATCAAGGTCAGCGAACCATACAAGTACAATGGTTGGTATAGAGCCTGGGTAAGGTTGAACAAAGAAATAACCATAAACAGTAAACCTACTCCTCCCAGTGCAACGGCGGTTTTTTGCTGCCAGGTGACAAAATGAGGATTTGGGTTGGCTAGAGAAATGTTCGAATATTTCATGCGATGCGGCTATTTTGGCGTTTAGCGAATTGCTGCTTGATTTCGGGGTAATATTTTTTATGAAGTTCAGGATCAAAATGGGCGTGTCTCATTTCCTGTACCACATGATCGATGGTCGCACCTCGTTCAATCCATTGGGTGCAGACATCCATTTTCCAGCGAATACCCAAAACATTCAAACCGATAATTTGACGAGTCTCAGTATGATAAACCATTCTCAGAGCGGCATCTTTGGTGGCGTGTTGCCAAAAAAAACTCTCGAATGGTGGACCGATGACCGGGGGTACTTCCCCGTAGACCTGGTACTCGAGATTGATGAACTTTGCGGAATTAAACCAGGTGCCGGGTTGATATTTGACCCGGTGCCCTGTCAGTGTATGCGCTATGGTTTCTCCCATAATCCGACCAACGTACCAGACCGCTTCAATGGGTTGGCGTCCCGGCGGTGGGTTGCGCAGTTGTGCACAATCTCCTATTGCATAAACATGTGGGACATTGGTCGCCAGGTATTCATCCACTAAAATGCCCCGGTCGGTCTCCAGTGGAGTATTCGAATCCAGCCACTTTATATTGGGGTGTACACCTGCTGTCAAACCCACAAATTGACACGGTAGAACCAGCCCGGAGGTGGTGCGTACTTCAGTCACTTTGCCCGATGCGTTTCCTCCGATTTCACCGAGTTCGGTGTTTAAGTGTAATTTTATGCCGATGCGCTGGATTTGATCATTGACCATCTGCGCTTCATCCGGCGGCAGAACATTGTCCCAATAATTTTCTTCACGCACCAACATAGTTACCTCTTTGTCCCGGCTGTGCAACATTTCTGCCAACTCTATCCCGATGAGCCCGCCACCTACAATGACGGCCTGTTCTATTTCTTCACTGATGGCTTCCAGGCGTTCGAGGTCCTGATAGGAATACAGCCCAAATACGTTTGATAGGTCTTGGCCGGGCCAGCCAAATTTATTGGGGCATGACCCTGTTGCAATGACAAGTTCATCATACCTCATCCGAGTCGACTCTTCGTTCGTGGTGTGTGGCCCTGCCGGTATCAGATGAAGCGATTTTTTATCAAAATCTATATGGGTTACTTCGGCCCGGCGGAGCTCTATGTTGTTTTTTTTCCAAAACCAATCCTCATAAGGCTTTGTATCCTGATACCGCATATGTCCCATGTAGATATACATCAGTGCCGTACGGGAAAAGAAATAATCCGTTTCCTTGGAGATAACAATGATGGTGGATTGTGACCGCTTACGTATATGTCGCGCAGCAGTAATACCGCTGATTCCATTCCCGATAATGACTATTTTTTGCATTTTCTCCGTTTAGCGATCATATTATGGAAAATATTAATATATTTGTCGTGATGACAAGGAAATATATGCGTCCTTATTGTCATGAAACCGTTAAAATTCTCAAAATTCCGGGTCGTGCGGGTAAAAATTAGTACATTTAATTCAATTAAGGCAATTTCATGAAGAAAACTTTACTTATCACATTCTTTACGCTGATGATTACTGTGTTGTTTTCACAAACAGGGTTTTCCGTGTATCCAATGGATGCATCAATCGATGTTGAAAACCCGGATAGCGAATACGTAACCCAGGGGTATGTGGTCAATGAAAGCGATGCAGAACTGACCTTGAAGTGGGTCAAAAAAGCTCAGTCAAAGCCTGAAATGGCTGAGGCTGCCATCTGTGATAATGTGGTCTGCTGGAATCCTTCAAAGTTTGAAAGTGAATTCTCCATCGCAGCACGTGATTCCAGTAATTTTGATTTTCATTATTATCCCAATGGACAAGCTGGAAGTGCTGTGTATAAGATCTCGGTTGCAGAGGTTGACCAGCTGGATAACAAAGCTGAAATGACTTTTACGATCAATGATGCGGCAACGACTTTAGCTCCCATGGCAGGCCAGGAAGAAGTGCGGATTTATCCGAATCCGGCCACGGAATATTTCTCCGTGGATGGTGTTGATAAATTGAAAGAAGTAATAGTGATCAATCTCGTGGGGCAGGAGGTAAAGCGATTCAAAGCTTCACACAAAGCGAAGTACAACGTTTCTGAATTAATACGGGGTTTGTATCTTATCAGACTGATCGATGATAAAGAGCAGGTGATCAAGACCGTTCGGTTGAGTAAGCGGTAAGAACCGCGAAAGCCCATCCGGAGGTCTTCCGACAATTTCCAATCTATTTTTGCAAGCAGGATAAGAACCCAAACAGGTACTGTCTTTGGGTACCATTCAATCAACTATTGAATTTGCAATGTTGTTCTTCTTTTAGTCGAGCGATTATCCGGGGCGATTATGCAGGAACCTGATATCTCCGAAGGGGGTGCATGGACTTATTCCGCAAAAGTCACACGTCATCCAAAAGTGGGGGATGTAATAGGGCCAATTTTGGAGTTTAAGCAATTGATCCACTGTATATTATGTATCGCAATAGATTGACGTGGTGAATAAAGCGGATTACATTGATCTGTAGCATTGGTGCTCAGGGTTAATCTACATCTTGATCTTGCGCACGCACCTGTCGCAGCTTCATAATTTGCTGATTGATCGATTCTTTCGTTCGGTTCATCAGGGTGATGGGATCCGGGTCTGAAATCGGTTCACCCACAGATAGATAAATGGATCGATTCCGGGCGGTGATAAACTGATACAAAAACTGGTCATACAGGGGACGATCTGACCAGTAATAGGTCTCATTGGGATATTCCATAGCTACCGGAATGACAGATCGCTGTGCCCGAACCGCGGATTCAAAAGCTCCTTTTTTAAACGATCCCGTGCCCGGCCCTGTATGGGTGGTTCCTTCCGGATAAAGTAGTATGTCGGTTCCGTCACGCAGGCTTTCAAAAATGCGAAATTTCATTTTTTGCCGATCTTCTTTTTTGCCTCGGTCCAGCATCAGCACTTCGGTCAGGCGGGTTCCCCAGCCAATAATAGGATACCGGGACACTTCGGCTTTGGACACCGGATTGGCCACTAAATGGGAAAGAAATGCCACCGGATCATAAAAAGAACGGTGATTGCTGATGTATAAATAACACCCTTCCGGTGGGCGTTTGGCCAAAACGATCAGTCGGACACCCAAAATCCAGTTGGCGTGTTTGCAAAACCGCCGGCGAGCGAGGAATTTAATTTTTTGCTTGTTCTTTTCCGCTGCAAAAATCAATCGGATACTTAATACCACAATGGAAACCACCAATACTCCAAAAAATAATGTGAGTTTCAATCCGGCTATAAAATGGGTTGCGATTCTGGACAATGACGATTTATTTTCAGAATTTTATTTGCTAACTCAATATCTGGTAAATCAGAAAACTCGAAAAATAAGCTAAAAGAGTAAGATATACAAACTGGATCACTGGCCATTTCCAGCTCCCGGTTTCTTTTTTGACCACAGCCAGGGTGCTCATGCACTGCATGGCAAAGGCATAGAATAGCAATAGGGACCAGATGGTGGCCGGTGTGTACACCTTTTCACCGGTGTCTGAAAACGTGGATTTTTCCATGCTTTCCTGAATGCCTTTGATGTTTTCTTCTGAACCAATGCTGTAGATGGTTGCCATGGTACCCACGAACACCTCCCGCGCGGCAAAAGAAGTGATCAGTGAAATACCTATTTTCCAGTCAAATCCAATTGGCCGGATGACCGGTTCGATGGCATGGCCCAAAATACCGGCGTAGGAGTTTTCGATTTGATAGGTCGCCTTGAGATTCGCTGTTTCCTCCGGAGAAAGATTCTGACTGATGGATTCCTGCTCTGCCTGTTGTGTGGCTTCGGCCATGCGGTCGGAAGGACCATAAGAAGCCAGAAACCACAATACAATACTGATTACAAAAATTACTTTCCCCGCTTCTATGACAAAGGTTTTGACCTTGTTGTAGACATTGAAGATGATCGTGCTCCAGTCCGGCCATTGATAATCCGGAAGCTCCATCATTAAAAAGCTTTCTGAAGGTGCTCTCAATATTTTTTTGAGAACCCATGCTACAGCCAGTGCCATAAAGCCACCCAGAAAATACATCAGTCCGAAGGCCAATCCCTGCAAATTAAATATACCCCCAATTTTTTGATAGGGAACGACCATAGCAATCAACAGAGCATATACCGGGATTCGGGCAGAACAACTAATCAGGGGCGTGACCATGATGGTGATCATGCGTTCTTTCCATCCGGCAATATTCCGGGTGCTCATGATTGCCGGTATGGCACAAGCTCCACCCGACACCAGAGCTACGACACTTCTCCCATTCATGCCAAACTTTTGTAGTGTACTGTCCATCATGAAAACCACGCGTGCCATATACCCCGTCTGTTCCAAAATGCCGATCAGGAAAAACAATATGGCTATTTGAGGAATAAACACGAGAATGCCACCAATGCCCGCCAGGATGCCCTCCGTCAATAAGTTGGTCATCCATCCAGATGGAAATGTGGCATAGATTATATTGTTTAGCGCTGCAAAACCATTTTCAATCCATGCCATGGGGTATTGGGCCCAGGCGAATATGGCCTGGAATATGAGGAGCATTAATCCAAAAAAAACCGCCGGACCCCACCAGCGGTGTGTCAAAATCCGATCCAGAAGATCTGTTCTGGAAGGGTCTGAAGTTATCAGAGGCTGTAGCTTGTGCAGGAAAGGTTCGATCAACGCATAGCGCTTCATCGTATCCTGCACTTGTGCATTTAATATCTGCTGTTTACGGGTAGTTCCATTCGCTGTGTTTCGATCTTCTTTTTTGGATGTAACTTCTTTCGTGGCATGAATATCTTTTACAAAAGTGATGTAATCGTAGCTTTTGGCCGTGAAAGCACCCGATCGGAAAGATAAATCCTGACTATTGAAAAATGGGTCATCACGGTGTGACGGCAGGTTGAAATGATATGTTTCTATTTTCTTTTTTAGCCGATCAACACCGAGACCTTTTTTCGATGAAATGCTTACGACGGGTACGCCATATTTTTTGCTGAAAATTCGCTCTAGTTCGACCGGGTCAGTCTGGATCAGATCAGCCATGTTAAGACATAGAATCATGGGTTTGCCCATACTCAGCATCTGGGTGAAGAGCAGAAGCTGTTTGTCCAGTCTGGTGACGTCTGCTACATATACGAACAAAGTGTCTTGCCCATCTGCAGAGTTAATGATTTCACGGGCGGCAATTTTTTCGTCTGTCGTAGTCGGGAATATGGAGTACGAACCCGGCAGATCGGTAATTTTGTACGATTTCCTATTCGACAGGATCATCCGGCCGGTCTTTTTATCGACCGTGACACCGGGGTAGTTACCGGTTTTTTGCCGCATGCCGGTCAGCCGGTTGAAGAGTGAACTCTTTCCGCTGTTGGGATTGCCCGCCAGAACGACCTGGCGCGTCGGGACCTGGATGGCTTTTTCTGTCATCATCCGCTTAATTTTCCTGGATGATTACCTGCGCGGCTTCTTTTTTACGCAAAGCAATGTGGCTTGTGTTAAGTTTGACATACAAGGTGCTTCCGAAAGGGGATTTCCGTATGACGGTTGTCGTGGTACCGGGCAGAAAGCCCAGTTCGGTTAACCGGGCCGAACACGAGGCGTTTTCTATGCGTTTTATGGTGACTGGTTTGTGGCAGGCAATGTGATTAAGCGTGGTGAGCGACATAGTTATTTTTATTTAGACAAAAACTAAACTAGTGCAAAATAAGGGAAATTATCTTTATTTTGAAAGGAAAGTATTCGCTAATTTTTTGTTGTTTGAGACGAACGGCCGGTCGCTTATACTGGTTTATGGGGTTGATAAGGTTGATGGGGTTGATGGGGTTTGTAAGGTTGATGGGGTTTTTAGGTAGAGAATCAAAATAGAGATGGGTGTGCTAACGCGGGCTGGCGCTGAGAAGAAAGGAAAGCTTCAGAATTCATCTTAGGTCTGTAATCTTTCTTCGCAAATACTACGGCGGACAAAAATAAAATCTGAAATCAAAAAAGTGGAGGATATCGGATTCGAACCGATGACCTCTACACTGCCAGTGTAGCGCTCTAGCCAACTGAGCTAATCCCCCATACAGGTGTGGGTGTGGGTGTGAGTGTGAGTGTGGGGTGTGAGTGTCGTGTAAAAATCCATTCACCTTTTTCCAAACTGCTCGCAAAACTACTATTTATTTGTCACAAATAAAACAACCATGTAGATAATTATTATTTTTATTTCCCCTGTCATATTTTTAGTAATATTGGAATTCTAAACACGGCGTAATATATGGAAATTAAATTTTGTGGAGCAGCACGGGAAGTAACGGGCAGCGCTCACTTGGTGACATTGGATGATGGCTATACGATTTTATTGGATTGCGGTTTATATCAAGGGAATGAGGATGACATGGAAGATTTCAACAGAAACTGGTATTTCAATCCTTCGGAAATCGATTGTGTCGTTCTGTCGCATGCCCACATCGATCATTCCGGCCGGTTGCCGTTTTTGGTCAAAAGTGGGTTTAGAGGGAGTATTTATTGTACACACGCGACCCGGAGTCTTTGCGCAATCATGTTATTGGACAGTGCCAAAATTCAGGAATATGATGCCAGATATCAAAATGAACGGGCAAAATCACGAGGAGACACGACCACCATCACACCATTGTATGAAACCAAGCATGTGACCGAAACCATGAAGCTATTCCGGTCGGTCGGCTACGATCAATGGTTTACCATTCATGATGGCGTGGAAGTAATGTATAAAGATGCCGGACACATTCTGGGGTCTGCATCGGTAACATTGCGTGTGGATGGTGACAAATACATCGGTTTCTCCGGTGATATAGGACGACCTGATCGACCGATATTGCGGGATCCGGAGCCAATGCCGCCACTCGATTATCTGATATGTGAATCCACATATGGTGATCGGGACCACATCAGTAAGCCCATCGAAGATGAATTGTTTTTGAAAATTATTCGGGAAACCTGCGTGGAAAAAGGCGGGAAGGTAATTATCCCTTCGTTTAGCGTCGGACGAACTCAAGATATCGTATATATTCTGGATCAGTTGTTCAACGAAGGATTGTTGCCCAAAGATATTCCAATCTATGTGGACAGCCCGCTGGCCATCAATGCTACGCAGGTATACGGCACGCACCCGGAATGCTATGATGATGAGCTCAATGAATATTTGTTGGAGGATGATGATCCATTTGGATTCAATAGTCTGACCTATGTACGCAGTGTGGAATTTTCAAAATCCTTAAATGATAAAAAAGACCCTTGTGTGATTATCAGTGCAGCCGGCATGGCCAACGCGGGGCGGGTCCGACACCACATTGCCAATAACCTGGAAGATCCGGATAATACCATCCTGCTGGTGGGATATGCCACTCCCTCCACGCCGGCCGGGATGCTGATCAATGGCGTGGACAGACTGAAGCTGTTTGGTCAGTGGTTGCAGGTCAAAGCCCGGGTAGAACGGATCGACGCCTTATCTGCTCACGGTGACCGGTGGGAGATGTTGTCCTTCCTGAAAAACCAACAAACGCTGAAAGGCCTTTACCTGGTACATGGAGATTACGATGTGCAGGTGGCCTGGCAGGCTTTTCTTGAAAAACGGGGGTTTGGCCCCATTGAAATTCCAGCTTTGCGAGATACGGTGAAATTATATCCGGAATCCTGAGAAAAAGTTGTAATTTGCTGATGTGCGGCGTGTGTTACTTGCAGCCAGCCTTTGGGTTGGCGAGCGCTCCCCTGCTGAAGAAAATGTGCGCAAACTGACCGATGTGGTATATACTGATTTGAATTGGGTTTGATCGCTGGGAGGGTTCCAGATGTCAAATCATCTATACGTATAAATCGGACAGGGGTAGTACCTTCGAAAAAATATCTTGTAGGGTTTCCCCGGTGGTAACAAGAATCGCAGTTCATCGAGGGGACTCGAAATTAAGTATGCCCTGGACCCTGCTACGAGTATGGTTAGGGTAAAGAAACATGGAACCGAAAACAAATTATTAAAACATACCTCAGATGCATTTCAAATTTGACCTTCAATTAATACTGATTATTATCCTGGCTCCTTTATTCCTCTCTGCGCAGGATTATTGCAATTCAGATTTTACGACCAATGAATTTAGTTCCATTCAAAAAGTTGAGTTGCAATATGGCCGGGCCGAAGCACCTCGAAATAATTTTAATGTTGACTCCGTTGAATTGGATCTGGACCTGTATTTCTCTACAGAAAACACGAATGCGGTGCAACCGATTATGTTTCTTCTGCACGGCGGGTCATTTATCACAGAAGCCGGGAACAAAGGAGACATGGAAGAAATAGCCCGTTTGATGGTGTCCAAGGGGTTTGTGGTGGCTTCTATAAGCTATCGGACTTGGTCTATCATACTCGGTGGCGTACCTTTTAGGGAGGATATCGTGGATGTAGTGGTCAAAGCAATGTTGGATTTACAGACCGCGATTGATTTTGTGGTGGATGTGAATGGTACGGGCGATTTTCCGGAAGTAGACGTAAATCATATAGTCATCGGGGGAGCCAGTGCCGGAGCTGTGACGATCAATCACCGTTTGTATATCGATGCGCAGGACAGCTTGCCGGATTTTCTGTCGACTGCATTTGAGAACAATGGTGGATTATTTGAGAGTGATTCGGAGAAATATGAGATTGTGTACGGTCTCAATATGAGTGGTGGGATTTTTGATACGGCGTGGATCGATGCGGGTGAACCCCCGTTAATCTCCATTCACGGCGACAAGGACTCCGTGGTGTATTATGACTATGGTCTGGCCAATGGAGTGATAGGTTTGTATGGAAGCAAACCCATGGATGAAAGATTAACGGAAAAAGGAGTGGACTCTTATTTGTATACCTTCGAAGGGGGGGGACATTCAAATATATATGATAACATACCACTGTATCGGGATCCCCTGCTGAAGGTACTGGATACCGGACTGATGAAGATCCAGGAATCGGTATGTCTGACGACCAACAACCCGCTGGCTATAGTACCTGCGGATGTCAAACTTGTCAACACGCTGGTGGGGCAAGAGCTCATTGTTGAGAATCGTGAAAATAATCCCATGCGCTATCAGATTATAGACTTGTGGGGGCGTACCATTCAGTCGGGAGAGCTTAATCAGGGACGACAGCAGATTTCGTTCAACAGCACTGTGTCCGGATACTTCGTATTTCGGGTGCATGGACAGAAGAGTCGGCAACAGGCGGTATATCAACAATTGTTCTATAACAAAAAACCGTAGCGGATTAATGGCAACCCCTCTTGATAAAGACAGTGCATTTGGACGAGAGTCGATGCAGCCCGGCTGGATGGACAGGTTGTCCAATGACACACCAATGACACATTAGAATAAAGACCGTTCATTCTATTAAGTTTCGCCATTGGCGGGTTGGAGTATTGACCGACCGTCGTATGAATGTGCTTTCCGCACAACCGATCACTGCATGACAGAGATTTTGTGCGTTTAAATTTGTACGTAAAATGGATTGACCATCGGTGGTCTTCGTTTTGTTCCGGATCCGTTTAGTTTTGCCTCAGATCTGCAGAACGATAAATTCATGAATAAACCGGGATGAGCGAACTTCGTTTTCAATTATTTTAATCACTGCGTCAAAGAACGGTTGTTTCCTTGCACAACCCCGATTAAATTGGTACTTTTACCAACTTTAAAATTTAACGTTAAAATCTGTTTATTAAATGGGACAAACAATTACTTATATTATTCCATTATTTGGTGTATTAGGCATCATGTATATGTTTTGGAGATCCGCGTGGGTATCCAAGCAAGAGGTGGGAACTGATCTGATGGCTCGGATCGCAAAGAATATTGCTGACGGTGCGATGGCATTTCTCAAAGCAGAATACCGGGTGCTGGCTATTTTTGTAGTGATCGTGGCTGGATTGTTGCTTTACAGTGGAACGGTTTCCGAGGGGTCACACCCTTTGATTGCGCTGTCATTTGTTTTTGGAGCAATCTGTTCTGCATTGGCTGGATTTATTGGCATGCGTGTGGCGACCAAAGCCAACGTACGAACGACACATGCTGCACGAACCGGATTGGGTCGGGCGCTTGAGGTGGCTTTTGCCGGTGGTTCTGTCATGGGGCTGGCGGTAGTAGGTCTGGGTTTGATAGGCCTTGGCGTTCTTTACATCGTTTACAGCAGCATGGGGTGGGAGCCCGCTAAAGTGATCCAGGTATTGACCGGATTTTCATTTGGTGCATCTTCCATTGCATTGTTTGCCCGGGTTGGTGGAGGTATTTACACCAAGGCCGCTGACGTGGGGGCTGACCTGGTCGGAAAAGTGGAAGCGGGGATCCCGGAGGATCATCCTTTGAACCCGGCCACGATCGCTGATAACGTAGGGGATAATGTGGGTGATGTAGCTGGTATGGGTGCTGATTTATTTGAGTCCTATGTTGGATCAATTATCGGAACGATGGTACTGGGAGCGGCTTTTCTGGGTTTATCCGGATTTGAAGTGACCAATGCTTTTGGCGGACTCAATGCGGTTCTCTTGCCTTTGCTTTTAGCAGGTATTGGAATTGTGACCTCGATTATTGGTACATTTTTCGTTCGTGTAAAAGAAGGAGGCGATCCACAGACTGCACTGAACACGGGTGAATTAGTGGCAGCAGTGCTGATGTTGATCGTGACTTATATTCTGATCACAACGATCATGCCTGCTTCGTGGACATTTCATGACCATACGTACAATTCCATTGGTGTTTTCTGGGCCGTGTGTTTTGGGCTGGTTGCCGGACTGCTGATTGGATTTGTAACCGAAAAATATACGGGAACCGGAACCCGGCCTGTAACGAGTATTGTGAAACAATCGGTGACAGGTTCTGCGACCAATATTATTTCTGGCCTGGGTGTCGGAATGCAGTCTACAGCGCTTCCGATTCTTATCCTGGCTGCCGCTATTATGGGGTCTTATCATTTTGCAGGATTGTACGGTATCGCTATTGCTGCGGTAGGAATGCTCTCCAACACCGGCGTTCAGTTGGCGGTCGATGCGTATGGACCGATATCTGACAACGCAGGAGGAATCGCTGAGATGGCTGATCTGCCCGGAGAAGTCCGTCAACGCACAGACAAACTGGATGCTGTCGGAAACACCACAGCGGCTATTGGTAAAGGTTTTGCCATTGGATCGGCAGCGCTGACTGCTTTGGCTTTGTTTGCTGCCTTTATGGAAACGACCAATTTGCGAACCATCGATATTGCTCAACCAACGGTAATGGCCGGACTGTTGATCGGATCGATGCTGCCGTTTTTGTTCTCCTCGATGGCCATGAATGCGGTTGGACGAGCTGCCATGGATATGATCAACGAAGTACGACGACAATTCAATGACATACCAGAGCTTCGAGCAGCACTGGATGTAATGAACAGAAATACGAGCAATGATGTATCCACCTGGAGTGCTGAAGATCAACGGATCTATCTAGAAGCAGACGGGAAAGCAGAATATGACAAGTGTGTGGAAATATCAACCAAAGCCTCCCTTCGAGAAATGGTTCTTCCAGGGTTGTTGGCTATTTTGACACCAGTCTTTATTGGATTTATTTTTGGAGACGAAATGCTGGGTGGATTGTTAGCTGGTGTAACGGCTACCGGTGTACTGATGGCAATTTTCCAATCCAATGCTGGTGGAGCCTGGGACAACGCCAAGAAAATGGTGGAAGAGGGCGTTGAGATTGATGGAAAAATTTACAACAAGCAATCTGAAGCTTACAATGCCACGGTGGTTGGTGATACGGTGGGTGATCCGTTCAAAGACACTTCCGGTCCTTCCTTGAACATCTTGCTTAAGCTGATGTCCGTGGTTGCCTTGGTTATTGCGCCGTTTATATAAAACGGAGTACAATTCACATGTACCCTGTTTTTTAAAAATTATGAATCAAACCGGTTGTATGGACTCCATGCAACCGGTTTTTTTAATTTTAGCGTAGTTTTCCGAATGTTGGTCTAAATTTGGATGATGAAACAAGAAAATCAGGCTATATTATGTTATTACCATGGAGATTTCCATAACTTCAAAGATTTTATTTGCCGTTCCAAGTGAACTATATGTGCATTCTGATCTTTTAAACTAAAAGACCTTCAAAATTGAATAAAATGATAATAAGAGGATTGGTATTAGTGGTCGTTGTTCTGGGTGGTTTTATATACAACCAGTTTGACGGTGAAAACCTGGATGAACTTACAAAAGAACAAGTAATCATGAAGGGGATTAATACCTTTGTGGATTATGTGCATTTTTCGCCGCATGAAATGGACGATGCCTATGCCGAAGAGGTATTTCATATATACCTGGAATCGCTGGACGGGCGAAAACAATTTTTTACCGGCGAGGAAGTCGATCAACTCAAAACCAATCTCGATCAACTAGATGACCAGATCAGGTCATTTGATCTGACCTTTTTTAACCAATCTTATGACATTTATAAAAATGCCTTTGACCGTGCAGAGGCATTTTATGTGAGCATATTGAAGGAACCCTTTGATTATGATGTGGATGAAAATCTGGAACGAGACCCTGAAAAGCTCGATTTTGCGCGAGATACCGCAGCTTTAAAAGATTACTGGCGCAAATTGCTGAAGTACGAAACGGTGAGCCGAATCATTGATAAACAGAATGCAAAATTAGAAGAAGATGAGGCACAGACCTTCGAAGAGATTGAAAAGGAGGCCCGCGAAGGAACCAAGAAAATGTATGACCGGTATTTTGATCGAATGAAAGATTTCTTGCGTGAACAGGACCTATTTGATCAATACATGAATGCCATTACCATGGCGAATGATCCGCATTCGAATTACTTCAGTCCCAAAAAGAAAGAAGATTTTGAAATCGACATGTCTGGTAAATTAGAAGGCATCGGTGCCCGGTTGACCAAAGATGGTGAATATACCAAGGTGGTCAGTATCGTACCCGGTGGTCCGGCCTGGAAAGGAAAAGAATTGGAAGCCAAGGATTTGATTGCCAAAGTGGCTCAGGGTGATGAAGAACCTGTTGATGTGCGGGGGTGGCGAACGGATGATGTGGTGCAGCTGATACGTGGTGAAGCAGGAACCACGGTTCGGTTGTTTGTGAAAAAACCCGATGGAACGATGGAAGAGGTAGCGATCATACGCGACGAGGTGGAGATTGGACAGAGCTTTGCCAAATCATTTATAATCGATGATGAAGAAATTAATCGAAAAATAGGCTATATAAAGCTTCCCCGTTTTTATTTTGAATTTGATGGCGATAAGAGATCATCGACCGATATGGCCGAAGAGCTGGAAAAAATGAAAGATGAAAATGTAGAAGGGGTAATCCTCGATCTGCGCTTCAATCCCGGTGGATCCTTGAGTGATGTGGTTGATATCAGTGGTTTGTTTATCGAAGGTGGACCGATCGTACAGGTCAAATCTCGCAAAGATGATCCGTACATCTGGAAAGATAAAGACAAGAAATCCCATTACGATGGCCCCCTGGTTATCCTGGTGAACCATTTTTCAGCATCGGCGTCTGAGATTCTGGCTGCGGCTATGCAGGATTACAATCGGGCAGTGATCGTGGGTAGTACGTCTACTTTTGGAAAAGGAACGGTCCAGCGATTTTTTCAACTGGATCAGGCTTTCCGCGGTAATAATCCCTACGGTAACCTGGGTGATGTGAAACTAACCATTCAGAAGTATTACCGGATCAACGGAGGGAGTGTACAGCTTCGCGGTGTGATTCCGGATATCATTCTGCCGGATACCTACATGTATATGGAGATGGGCGAAAAGGATTATGACAATCCCCTCGAATGGACGAAGATCGATCCGCTTAAATACAACCAGGACGTATTCAACATAGCCAATATGGATGTGATCAAAGCCAATTCGAAACAACGGGTTGAAGGAAATCCGATATTTTCAAAGATTGATGAATATGCGAAATATTTGAAAGAAGTGCGTAACCAAAGCATCACCCCACTGGACCTGGAAGAGCTCAAAGCGCTGGAGAAAAAACGGAAATCACGATCTGATAAGTTCAATGATCTCGATCAGGTCAATGAACAAATCAAAGTGTACAACTACCCCAAAGACCTGGAAAAAATCCAGATTGATTCCTCCTTGATTGCAGCAAACCAGGAAGAAATGTCGGATATTCAAAAAGATGTATACATCAACGAAGCATTGTGGATCGTCAATGACTTGATTGAGAGTCAGCCGTGATTAAACGGAAAAGCAGAGTAGCTCAAAGCAGAGAAGTTCTAAGCTCAAAGCTCAAAGCAGAGAAGTTCTAAGCTCAAGCTCAAAGTAAAGAGGTTCTAAGCAAAGAGGTTTTAAGCTCAAAGCTCAAAGCAATTAGGTTCTAAGCTCTGAGGTGTAGGTGCTCGTAAGTTTCCAAAAATCAGGATCAATTGACTGAAGATTCATCTGATTAGCAAGAAGCACACCATGCAGTCCACCTTAATGACCAACTGCTTAGTTTACCTGCCGTGGTCAGGCATGTAGGTGATCTACCATCAATCACCACCAACCACTCATGATCAATTAATCACTGGCTTGTTCCAAAATGTAGTTCCATTGCTGATCCCGTTCTTCCGGAACATCATATCCGGAACGACGGTACCAATAATCACCGTTCCAGTGATCTCCCTCCAAATAATGAAGGTAACCATGGATCAACGCTGCTAGTGCGTCATCTTCTTCCTGGACCAGATCATGGGCCTTATCCCACTTATCGTGATGAGTATACCAAAGTGCTTTTTCGTGAGTCGATAAACCTTCCGAAGGTTCATTTAGGTTTAGAGCAGCGGTCAATTCTTCCAGTGTCATAGTTAGTTTGTGCTAAGTATGTGGACTAGATACTCATCTAGAAAAATCTGCAACGTCCAGGTAACAAAAAAAATCCCAAAGTAACGGTCGCCACTTTGGGATTCTTCTGAGGTTTAGCTTTTATTGTTTTACAACGCAGTGGCGGTGTAAGTTACTTTTTGAGTATACGTTCCGGCAGGTTTCCCAAGAATGTCCGAAGAAGATGATTTTGCTTGTGGAATCACATATTCAAGATCCAAAACCAATGAACTTCCCAGATCCGCTCCGGCGATCAGTTTTTGGTCCGAAGTCGACAAGACCACATTGGAAGGTGTGCCGGTCATGGTCGTTGTCCCGCCAGTCACTGGTTTGATGGTCAGTACATTAACCGGGATAAAATCGCTGCCTTTTTCAAAGTTTGCACCATTGGCTTTGACATTGACGTCAAAACTTTTCGTAGAGGTGACAATAAGACTTTTGGGTACTTTCTTGGTCTGTGTTGAGTTGTAGTCTGCCGCAGTATTGTAATTAAATTCTACGGTGCTTCCATCGGCTGCACTTCCCGGGTCGATTGAGATGACATCGGACAGGTTGATGTTAACCTGAGTAGTGGCTGTGGTGTTTTGAGCAGTGGTATTAATGGATGTGAAAACCATTGCAACAAGAGCTAAAGTGGAAAGGATGATCAGTTTTTTCATAATTCTTAAGTTGTGGGTTGTGAGTATATATTTTTAATTGTTTTGTCTTCGTTTGACAATGCAAATATAGGGGCACCCCGAAGGTTGACTTGTAGTCAAACTTGTAAGTTGATGTAGTAATAAGTTGACAAGGCGCTACGCTGTTAGGTATTGGGACGCATTGCTTTAGCAGTTGGTGGCAGACACTTGCCGGGAGGGCCTTGTGAGTGGGATAGTGTCTGGCACCTATTATGGGACGCTGCGCTTTAGCAGTTAGGACGCTTCGCTTTGGTACTTTCATCTAATGTCAAGGAAGTGCGATAACCACAATGCTCTGGAAGATGGGATGAAATCTTCGACTTACTTATGGGTTAAAAATGTGCCGAGCCGCTGGCTCTCAAATTACTTTAACCCGCTTTATTCATCTGGTCAATAATCCAGTAAAAATTGATTTTGGCCTATCGTTGATTTGTCTATAATCAGTTTTGATATTCATCTATTTATCCGTTCACCGGGCTAATTTTGGCCACCGGATATAGGTTGGTTTTCTAACTTCCATCTAACCTAATCTGACCCTGACTGGGTCAGAATCCTTGCAAATAAAAGACCTCAGAGAGGTCTAATTAGGTTAGCTAAATTATTTGCACTCCGACGAACGACCTCAGAGAGGTCGGATTAGATTCTGAATCGTATAAAGATTTGGATGATGAAGATATGGTAAAAAAGGAGCCATCAATAGTGTTTGGTATTTATGATTTGGAGCACTAATGGTCCCATTCAAATACCCCACGATATTTGTAAATCTAAGAGCTGCACGTTTTGAACGTAGTTCAGAATATAATTTATAAATCACAAGCCTGATAATTTTATCTGTTGTTGTAGCCGCACGGTGGTTTTATCTACAACCTTATTTCCATGGTTATTTTTCTTAGCTTTGTAACTGAACATTTTACAGAAACAATATATGCATATACTCAGTGCAGAACATATGACCAAAGTCCATGGAGACCGTGTGCTTTTCGAGGATTTGACGATTCATATGTCTCAGGGGGACAAGATCGGTTTCGTGGCTCCCAATGGGAGTGGTAAATCGACCATCATTCACATGTTAACGGGAAAGGAGCAATCCGATCAGCGGGATTTTCGGTTGTATATCAATCCGGATATCCGGGTGGGCTATTTGCCGCAGCAGGAAGACATCGATGAAAGCAAGACAATCCTTGATTATATCTTTAGCAATCCGCTGCCTGAGATTCAGGCGATGCGGATGTACCGGGAAGCGCGACAGAATGACGATGCAGAACTTCTGTCTGAAGCTGTCCAGGCCATGGATGCCAGTCGGGGCTGGGACATTGAGTCGAGGATTGAGGAAATTTTGACGAAACTGCTTGTGCCGGATCCGCAACGGCTCATGGGTACCTTGAGCGGAGGCCAGGTCAAACGAGTATTATTATCTCGACTCCTGATTGATGATCCGGATTTGCTCATACTCGATGAGCCGACCAATCATCTGGATGTTGAAATGATTGACTGGTTGGAGAACTATTTAGCTCAACCCTCGAAGACCCTGTTTATGGTCACGCACGACCGGTATTTCCTGGAAGATGTTTGTACACAAATCCTGGAATTGGATCAAGGAAAATTGTATCAGTACCCCGGAAACTATGCGTATTTTTTGGAAAAAAGAGAAGAACGGGCTGTGTTGCAAGAAACTACGACGACCAAGGCTCGAAAGTTGATGAAAAAGGAATTGGACTGGATCAACCGAATGCCCAAGGCCCGAACGACAAAAAACAAAGCCCGGGTGGATGCCTTCGATGATATACGGAAGGAAGCCCAGCAAGATATTTACCGGCAGGAATTGGTATTCAATATACGGCCACATCGGATGGGATCCAAGATCCTGGAGTGTCACCATGTGTCCAAATCCTATGGAGACCTCCATCTGATCAAAGATTTTTCCTACAAATGGAAGAAAGGAGAAAAAATCGGATTGGTGGGGAAGAATGGAACCGGCAAATCTACCTTTATCAAGATGTTGACCGGAGAGATTGCACCAGACAGCGGGAAAATTGTCACCGGAGAAAACACGCGGTTTGGGTATTTCCGACAGGAAGAACGGCTGCCCGAAACTGATATCCCCATGATCGATGTGATTCGTTCTGTGGCTGACCACCTACCGTTGAAGAACGGGGGCTCGCTGAGTGCAGAGCAACTCATGGAACGTTTTTTGTTTCCCCGTCCCCGGCACCGGGTGCGTTATTCTCTCCTCAGTGGGGGTGAAAAGCGCCGGTTGCAATTGCTGCGAGTCTTGATGACCAATCCCAACTTCCTCATTCTGGATGAGCCGGCTAATGACCTGGATATTCTGACTTTGAATACGCTTGAAGAGTTTTTGATGGAATTTGAAGGGTGCATTCTTCTGGCCAGCCACGATCGTTATATGACCGATAAAATCGTCGATCACTTGTTTATACTGGATGGTGCCGGGAACGTGCAGGATTTCAACGGATCGTACAATGATTATTTGTCCCGCGACCAATCTCCGGCCGCACCCCAAAATCAGGTACAACCCCGGTCTGCAGAAAATGAATATGAATTGAGGAAAAAGATTCGAAGCGTAGAGAATCAGATTCAAAAGCTGGAATCGAAAAAGACGGACATTGAAAATCGTTTTCAAGAAACCAATATCACACCGGAACAAATCAAGGAGTGGAATATAGAGTTGGATAAGGTGAAAGATGATATCGCTGCAAAAGAAAGCGAATGGGAGGCTTCTGTCGAAGCACTGGAAAGTTAATAGGGTGGGGTTTGGATTTTGTCTGATCTGATCGGCTATGTACTATTGCAAGTGGAACAAAATTCGAAGCATTATTATTTTTCCTGACGACAAATGTCAAGGACGGTGCCTGCAGGATACCCAGATCAACGCAGATAGACCAAGCCGGCGGCTTGATTAGATAGTCAATACCGCCATAGCTCGTGCTCCGTTACGCGGCCGATGGCGCAAGTTTTGCGAAAATCGTCGGGCATTATAGTAATACGTATTTAGTGCGTGATGTACCAGGATTTTCAGGCTGACGGATCAATGATTTTTCAGGATTCAGTGGGGTTAAAAGTTGCTTTGATACAATAATCCAACGGGATATCACTTTTCTATCTTAATTCAATAACTTTGTCTACCAATAAATACCTACCGCAGGATGATCAATAAAAAGAATCTTATCCGGACCGCTGTTTCGCTTGGCCTATTTCTCGTGATCAGCGTTGTCCTATTTTACCCCCAGTTGCAAGGAAAAATATACAAAGCCGGAGATACGGTCGAATATATGGCCAAAAGTCAGGAAATCCGGGAATTGCGGGAAGAAACCGGCCGGGAAGTCCTTTGGTCTGATGCGATATTTTCAGGGATGCCGTCTTACTTTGTCAGTTTAAAGTACCAGGGAAATGTGCTGAAAACGGTTCAGGATTTGTTCTTCACGATTTTTAAGCGACCCATCGGTTATTTTTTATTGGGGTTGATCGTCATGTTTTTGAGTCTTAAGGCCATGCGAGTCAACCATTGGTTGGCGACGCTCGGCGCGATCGTCGCGGTGTGGTCAGCAAATAATTTTATATTATTTAGTGCTGGCCACATGAGTAAGATCGTGACCATTTTTTATCTGCCTTTACTGCTGAGCGGGATCATTATTTTGTTCCGGAAAAATTATTTGCTGGGTGGAATTTTATTTGCACTGGGCGCTGTCATGTCGATTTTGGCGAATCACCCGCAGATGGTCTATTATTTTGCTTTGGCCATGATACCCTATTTGATTTACAAATTGGTCGAAGGATTGCGGGCTGGTCAGATTGCGACGCTTGGGAAGGTGTACGGTATTTTGATATTGGGGTTGGCGTTGGGTGTCGCATCCAATACCTCCCGCATCTGGACCTCCCTGGAGTACAAGGAAGCGTCGACCCGGGGCGGGTCGGTGCTGGAGCAGGAAGCGCAGACCAATACGACGGAAGGTCTGGGTTGGGAATATGCGATGCAATGGAGCAATGGCACAAACGACCTGTGGGCATCATTGATTCCCGGTGCCGTGGGCGGGGGGAGCCAGGAACCGGTGCCGCATGGTACACAACTCGAAGATCTGCTGCGTCAGAACAATTCGCCCAAGAAAGGCGGCAAATACTTGGGCCCGCTGTATTGGGGTGAATTACCTTTTACTTCCGGACCGATTTACTTTGGAGCGGCTTTGATCCTGGTCTTGGTTTTTGTGTTTCCATTTCTGACTGTGGGCCAGCGTTGGTTGTATGGGGGGGCTACAGTAATGACCATGTTGCTATCGCTGGGAAAGAATGCCGCCTGGTTCAATCATATTTTGTTTGATTATTTTCCGATGTTCAATAATTTTCGGGCGCCCAACAGTGCTTTAAGCATCTTGCCATTGTTTTTGGCTTTCGGAGCCGTCACCGGATTGGATCACTGGCAGCAACAGATCACGTCCCGGAAGATCACCGCCATTCCCAGAGGGTTTTGGATCCGCACCGGTTCGGTAGCGGGGTTGTGTTTGATCATTGCTTTACTTGGTGGCAGTTTGTTTTCCTTTGAAGGCGTCAATGCGCAGAGTTTTGCGCAGCAAAATGTCCTGGATGTGATCAAAGAAGCCCGGCAGGCTTTGCTGAGGCAGGATGCATTTCGCTCATTTTTGATGGCAGTATTGGCAGCTCTTCCTTTGTGGGCCTTTTATAAGAAAAAGCTCAATGTCGGAACTCTTTCTTTGGCATTGGGAGTAGTCTTTCTGATCGATGCGCTGCCGGTCAGTTACCGGTATTTTAATATGGACAATTTTGTGAGTTCGCGGGAATACAATCAGACCTTTACCCCGCGTCCTGTTGATGAACAGATACTTTCCCGGGAGCAGAACAGAGCAGATTACCGGGTACTGGATTATTCAATCAATACTTTCAATTCCAATAGGACCTCCTACTACCACAACACCATCGGGGGGTATCATGCTGTGAAAATGTCCCGGTATCAGGATGTCATCGATGGGTACATCAGCAAAGGGAATCAGCAGGTACTCAATATGCTCAATACCAAATACATCATCAATCAAAACGGAGCGGTTCAACAGAACCCCAATGCGAACGGTGCCGCCTGGTTTGTCCGGAATGTCGATTATGTCAACAGTGCCGATGAAGAATTCAGGCAGTTGGAAAATCTGAACACGGAATCCACCGCGGTGATCAATAGGGAGGCATTTGGTGATGTCCTGGAGGGCAAAACAGAATATTCGGTCGGCACGGTCGAACGGACCCAAAAAATTCCCGATGATATGATCTATCAGACGAATAATACCGGGGAAGGTTTACTTGTTCTTTCGGAGGTGTGGTACGATGGTCCGGGTTGGGCTGCCACCGTAGATGGGGAAGAAGTTCCATTGATTCGGACCGATTTTTTATTGCGTGCCGTGGAGGTGCCCGCCGGAGAACACGAAGTGCGGTTGACTTTTGAGCCTGATAGTTATTATTTGGGCGAGAAAATATCGCTGGGTTCGACGATTTTGTTGTTATTATTAATTGTGTATTATCTTTTTCGTCATGTTCGACCCAATTACCGTAAAGCTTAGTATCGGATTGAAATGAAAAGTAAGAACATAAAAAATGTATTATTTGTCGCTCCTTTCATGGAAAGCTTTATTAAGGGCGACATTAAAATTCTATCCCGTCACTTTAACGTCATCACAAATATATACCCGTGGAAGAATAAAAAATTTACGCTGTGGTATATGCTTCAGCAACTTTGGCTTATCGTATTTAATATGTATAAACTTGATGCTATAGTCGTGTCATTTGGAGGTTATTGGGCTCTCATTCCAGCGATGATGGGACGTGTACTTGGAATTCCAGTTTATATAATTGTTCATGGAACAGACTGTTGTTCTATACCATCGATCAACTATGGGATGCTTCGAAAACAACCGTTAAAGATGGTGTGCGCTTGGTCGTATTCGTTGTCAACCATGATTTTACCTGTCAGTGATTCACTTAAACATACCATCAACACTTATTATGATTCAGCAGATAAGAATGAAAAAACGCAAGGAATACTTCATTTTTTTCCAAAGTTGAAGACTTCTTTTAGAACTATATTTAATGGATTGGATCCCAAATTCTGGATAAAGGATTCTACCAATACAAATAGATCTGAGAACTCCTTTATAACTGTGTTATCTGAAGCTCAGTATAAAAGAAAGGGAGGTGATTTGATAGTCAAAGCAGCGAAAAAGTTTCCTAATGCAACCTTCTATATTGCAGGTACATCTACGATTGATCTGGACGTAGCTCCGCCAGACAATGTGATTTGGTTAGGACGGTTGTCACCAGAAGAATTGAGGATGTATTATCGAAAGTCCACTTTCTATCTGCAATTATCCATATTTGAAGGATTTGGTTGTGCCCTTTGTGAAGCCATGTTAACTGAATGCATACCTATTGGATCTTCGGCCAATATGATTCCTGAAATCATAGGAGACACTGGATTTATCCTGAAAAAAAGAGACATCAGAGAGCTTGAATCAATCCTAAATCATGTACTTTCTATATCAGACAAAGCTAAAATGGGTAAAATGGCACGAGATAAGGTGATCAAAGATTATACTTTTGATATTCGCGAAAGAAAGTTGTTAACCATCTTAACTTAAAAACCATTTTTACATTATTTTCGCCATTTTAATAGCCTGTATATTAATTGATTGAGGTCTGGAGATATTTTGAAATACAGTACGAGTGATGCAATTATAGATAATGTAATTCCGGATTTTAATGCAATCGTAAGTAGTAAATATCCTGTCTTGGGTATAAAGTGACCGACCAAATACGCAAGAATTCCGATCAATAATACCCACACATGCTTCCAAGAAAAAGGTTGCATATCAAATTTTTTCCATACGAAAACAAATTTTAATAGGTTGTAGAGGGTGAGTGAAAGCAAGGTGGCTAATGCTGCACCATTAAGTTGATAAATGGGGATAAAGGTAAAGTTGAAATAAATATTCAAGATGCCGAGTGTTATAACCATGTACAGATTAAAGCTATAAAACGGAGAGTAGTTTATGATCTGGCTATTTAGTCCTGTAGTCATATCAAAAACCTTTGCTATTCCAAGCAATAAAACCACATTTTTACCCATTACCAGCGTATCGTATTTATTGGATAGTCGGAATATATCATCGATAGACACATAAACACAGGTCAATAATGTTATACCTGCAATCATCAATATGAGGGAGGAAGATTTATAAAGCTTATTAACTTCAGCAAATTTCTCAGATTTCATATTTTGCGAAATTATTGGTGAAGCGATACTAGACATGGATTGATAGGGTGTTATAATTACATTGGTTATGTTTTCTGCTATTCCATAAATTCCTGTGCTTCGGAAACTAAGTAAAGTAGCTGTCATTATCGCATCGACTCTAAAAGCAATATTGGAGCCAAAATTTCCAACCATACCATACAGAGAATACCTCACCATGCTCGATATTCGTCTCCTGGTTAAAATGGAGGTCATTGGTTTCAGGTGCAGTTCTCCAATTTTGTGAATATAAATAAGCAATGAGAAGACGATGATCCCATGAATTATTATAAGCCCCCATTTGAATCCCGGAATTGAAATTGTTTGATAGTGAAACAATAGAATTAGTATTGGTAGTCCAATCTTGAAAAACAAGGAATTGACTATGCCGGGTACAACGATCAATCGGAAGTTACTAATGTATTTAGTTAAAATCGTGATTAAAATTAACAAGAAAGTTAATGTAGTGATTTCCAAAATATTGTCTGAAAATACATCAACATCCATTCTCAGCCATTCTAATAAAACGTAGAAATCATTTTTGAATAAAAATAGAATACTCGTCGCCATCAAAAAACTAAGCGTAGCAAGCAGAACAAGCAGCCCTAAAAAACCAAAATGACTTTTATTCTTGTTTTTGAATTCTGGGAAAAATCGGATAACAAGACTATCTATTCCTAAGGATAAAACTGGTCCAATTAAGCCAGCAGTACCGAGCATAAACTTGGCGATACCATACATCGACTCTTCGAGGGGGTAAATAAACAATGTCGAAACAAATCCAATAGTCACTCCCAAATAACTGACTATGGTTTGCTTAATGCCTTGTCGTTTGATCACACCCATTATGTTACTGTTATTTTATTGGTATGATTGGATCAGGAAACATTCAGAAATTTGCATTATTACGTTTGTAAATTCTCTTCTATAAGATTTTCAAAAATTTTGGTTTGGCTTAACCGGGAATAATCAAAAAGGTTAATATTCTGGTCTAAATAAGTAATGTGTAAATCAAAAATGGAGCTAATAACTTCTTTACATTCTGTCTCATTTTCTATTACGAAAGCATTTTCAAAAGGTAGTAGTAAGTTTGCAATTTCACTGTCGGGGTTTGCAAATGCAATAATGGGCTTGTTCAGTGCGATGTAGTCAAAAATCTTGGTTCCTAGTGCATTCGATGACCTATTATTCAATACTAGAATATCACACTGTGCTAAGAGCTTTAGACCCGCTGAATAACCCATAAAACCTGTTTGAATCAAATTTATTTTATGATTGTCATTTCGCAAGCGCTCATTAAATACATTTTCTTTCTTTCCGATTAGATATAGAGTAACAGAAGATGAAACTTGTTGAGCTAAAATTGCATTGAGAAGGATATCAACATCTTGTGGTCGGTAATAAGCAAATTTACCAAAAACACCTATTTTGTAGTTAATGCTCTTTTTTTGAGTCTGGATTTTTGACTCTTTCATTGAGTTGATTAATAGATCATTGAAGCCATTCCTTACAGTTACTATTTTCTTCTGAAGTGATGAACCATAATGCTTTATAAGGTTTTGTTTTTCAGCATTAGTTACTGTTGTGATACAGTCTGCATTTAAAATAGCTTCTTTGTGTTCGTCAAATAACCTGAATAGTAAAAATCTTAGAGTCCGTTTTGCTGAAAATTTTTTATGTTTTTCGTAAAAGCCTTTTGTGTTCAAATATGTATCTCGAAAGTCAATAATATAAGGTATTCCAAACTCCCGTTTGATTAGAGATGACATTTTGAGATAAAAGAATGGTCCCGCAGAATAGATTATTAAATTTGGCTTACCATGACTTTTTATCCTCTCCACAACACCTGTATAGTAAGCCTGATACCATTTGTTCTTTTTCTGGGAAGATGAATGAATATTTATTGTAGTCAACCGATCGTGTGTCAACTGGGTCTCTGATAGTTCTGGATAGAACGAATTATCAGCTTTAAATACAGTTATTATATAACCCTTTTTAAGAAGATATCGAATAAAGTACTCGATCCGTCGGGTGCCTACACCAGCATAAGGAATAAAATAATATGATATTATATAAAGGTGCATTTCAAAAGCATTTAGCTTATTTCGTAAGAGGTAGTTGCTGAATCTGACCTAATTTCCATTCTGATTTAATATTCACTTAGGAGTCAGAACATAGAATATATGATACCTATTCGCATAGTAAGACTCTTTTTTCAGTATATGGGTATGTTTGGATAAAATTGCTTCAAGTTGTTTAGCTGAAGTTGATTTTGACGAATCTACCTCCCAAAAATGTTGATCGGGAAGCTTATTATTTCCAAAGCGTCGAAAAATATTAAAATTGAAACTACGTGAATGCAAGAAACGAAATGAAAAGTCAATATCTAAAAAATTCTTCTTGTTTTGCGGAAGAGAGAGAATAATAGTCCGCGTTGACAGGTGAGATAACTTTTCAATAATATGCTCAAATTCAATAAAAGGCAAGTGCTCAAGCACTTCGCAACACAAGATGGTGTCAAATTCCGAATTATCAAAATAGCTATTGATTTTGGTTATATCTCCTAAGACATCTGGTTTAAGGTTTTCGTTTATATCAAAAGTCGTTAAGTCGTACCCACTCGATTTTATCAAGAAGGAAGTTAATCCATTCCCAGGTCCTATTTCTAAAATGTTTTTGACACCATGCTTTTTGATTAATTCAAATTGATGAATCTGGGAAAGAATCTGTTTCTTTTCAAAATATGCAGATGAGAAATAACAATCTGCTTCTAGGGAGCTCTCCCTTTGCTGTCCTTTTACATCCATAGTGTTACCTTGTTTTTGCGCAAAAAAATATAGCCTTGAATCTATTGTAATATCTGTCGGTGGCCGTACGTCATTAGAAATTATTTCAGATCTTGCCCGTAATCATGGATTATTCAGATAATTACTTATTTCCATTCTTATTACACCACTTGCATTGCCGCTTCCGTACAAATCATTTATATAACGGCCGGGTGTCGTATCCAGTATCTCCTGAAGTATCGACAAATCATCAAAACACAGCGTATTCCATCCGTTTTCCAGCGTTTCTGTCCATTCGGTTTCGGAACGAATGGTGACGCATTGCTTCCGTAAAAAATAAGCCTCTTTCTGCATGCCGCCCGAATCGGTGATTAGTGCATTGGCATTGTATAAATAATTAATATTCTCCAGGTAAGAAGCGGGATCGATAAACCGAATGTTTGTAAAAACTGTCAGATCTATTTGATAACGATTGGCGAGATGGCGGGTCCGGGGGTGTATGGAAAAGATGACTTCCTTATCCAGCGTATTCAATTGTCTGAAAAGCGTTAGCAATCGTTCCGGATCATCGGTGTTGTATGGCCGATGGATCGTGGTGTAGTAATAACCGGGATCTTCATTTTCTGTTATTAACCCCTTGATCTGAACCATCTTCAGTAAATCGTACATCACATCCCCGCACAGGGCGACACCCTTGGTAATCCCTTCCCGGGCCAAATGATGAACAGCGACGTCCGTAGGTGCAAACAATAAGGTGCTGACATGATCCGTGACTACCCGGTTGATTTCTTCCGGCATGGCTCGATTGAAGCTTCGTAATCCGGCTTCCACGTGACCAATGGGAATCTTCATTTTAGAAGCTACGAGCGCACCTGCCAGGGTGCTGTTGGTATCCCCATATAAGAGTACCATATCAGGTCTTTCTTCCTCCAATACCTTTTCCAACCCCATCATAATTTCCGTGGTTTGGGCAGTATGAGACTTGCTGCCGACCTCCAGATTGTACGCCGGCTTATTCATGGCTAATTCATCAAAAAAGACCTTGCTCATATTCTCATCGTAATGTTGCCCGGTATGAACCGTGACCACCTCAAAATAGGGCTTCAGTGCCTCTTCGAGCGGGGCATGTTTTATAAATTGCGGCCGGGCTCCGATTACAACGACGATTTTATGTTTCATCTTTCGAACGATTATTTTTTAAAAGGGTGTTTTGCCAATGGCAATCGGGCCAGGGGGTGTTCGTTACCATCAAGCCCCGTCGTTTCAGCGTTGCGTATTTCATGCACGAGATGGATCGCTGCGGTGGCATCGCTGATCCCAAACCCCTCTCCATCAAGAATGTGTTCGTAGGAACGGGTATGCAATTCGGTAAATCCGCCACTGAATTCAAATTCCTGGTCACCGATTTGCAGCGACCGGTAGGTGCGGGCGCCGGTTTCTTTAATGTGCTCCGGAATGACCTCATAATTAATGCTCAGAAACCATCGCACGCGAGCGCGCTCCAGCTCGAGCAAGCCGGAAGCCCGATCGTGGGTATGCAGGTGAACCGTACTTTTTTGAACCGGTCCAAAAATCCACATTAACATGTCGTAGAAATGAACGCCAATATTGGTCGCGATCCCCCCTGATTTTTCATTTTCACCCTTCCAGCTGGTGTAATACCAGTGGCCCCTCGAGGTCAGGTAGGTCAGGTCGATGTCCCACACCTTATCCGACGGAGCTGCTTCCACCTGTTTTTTGAGTTCGATCACGCTGGGATGCAAGCGAAGCTGGAGAATGCAATAGACTTTTTTATTATGTTCTTTTTCTATCTCCTGCAATGCTGTGGCGTTCCAGGGGTTGAGTACCAGCGGTTTTTCACAGATGACATCTGCCCCGTGCCGCAAACCAAAACGAATGTGCGCGTCGTGCAAATAATTGGGCGAACAGATGGATACATAATCAATGTCCCGCCCCTGGCGCTTAAGTTTTTCGATGTGCCGATCGAATCGCTCATACTCAGTGAAAAAATCCGCTTGCGGAAAATAGCTGTCGATAATTCCCACGGAATCAAATTTGTCCAGCGCGGCAACCAGCTGATTCCCAGTATCCTTGATGGCTTTCATATGCCGGGGGGCAATGTAGCCGGCCGCACCGATGAGCGCAAAATCTTTCATGATCTATTCGATTTTATTGATGCAAACAAATGTATTAAAAATAAATAGGTTTAAGGTTTTAGGAGGTTAGGATTTAGAGGGTTTGGGAGGTTCTTAGATGTTAATAGTTTGTATTCCGGGATGCAAGAGCTCCAGCTCTTGGGCAGAATTGCTTTCCAAAGACAGAGCTTGTGCCACTGACAAGCGGTAAGGCACTTCTTCCCGGGGATACCTACTTATTCCCTATTGATACGCTAAACGCATACGGAGCTGGTCCCCAACGAGTTGGGAGTTGGGGACGGCTACATTTCCATGCTACATTCACGACCGGGCCACTTCATCCAATACCTTTGCCAGCTTTCGGGTGAGATTCCTCCGTTCAAAATCTTCGGTGTGAAATTTAAATTCATACTGACCCCGGGTGAGTTCGTTGAGGCATTTTTCCATGCCCGAAACATCATCGTACTCCACATACCACCCCGAATCCGAATGAGCGATGATCTGCCCGACTTCGCCGTTTTTCGGACCGATCGCAATGATGGGTTTTTGTGTCCCCATGTAATCAAACAGCTTCCCCGTCAGAATTCCTTTGTTGTCCGATACATCGTCCACGACCATCAATAAAGCGTCGGATGCGCAAAGATTTTGGACCAATGTGTCGTGGTCTACGTACCCATGATGGATCACTTTGGAGGTCAAATGAAGATTTTCCACCAATTGATTAAACCCAGCAGAGCTTTTTCCGTAAAGGTGGAGCTCGATGTCGGCATACTTGCCGGTAGGGGCATTAGCCAACACTGTAAGTAATGATTGAGGTATTCGGGTATCGGAAAGAAATCCTGCGTAGGTGATTTTTATTTTTTGACTCTGTGAATTAGTGGCCTGTGGACTGAAGTCTGCCGCATCATAGCCATTGTAAATGACAACGGTATCCTTGCGTTGACCGATTTGATCCAACTCATCTTTGGTCGCTTTGCTTATGGTCACGATCCGGTCTGCTTCCCGAAGAACTCTTCTTTCCAATCGTTCATCGAACTTCCGGGCTACTGCTGCCCTTGGCTCATCTTGATAATAAACGATCGAAGTCCAGGGATCCCGGAAGTCGGCCACCCAGGGTAATTTTGATTTCCGGGCCAACTGCTGAGCAGCCAATTGCAAAGAATGCGGGGGGGAAGAAGAAAAAATCAGATCGATGTTTTCGTCTCTTAGGATTTTTCGGCCTTGCCTGATCGCAAATGGAACCCACCCAACCCGGGCATCGGGAAGGAAAACATTGAATCGGATCCATTTTGACAATCGTGCCATGAAGCCGGTTTTTTTATTCTTGAGCACATAGTTGTCAATCCTGGAGTCTTTTTTTTGTCCACTTACCACCTTATATAGCTGAAAAGGCTCCAATGCTTTGGTTTTGTAAACCTTCGTTCCGTCCGGGATGTCGTGGACCAGACTGGCATCCATGGCCGGGTATTCTCCATTCTCAACTGTGAGAATCACCGGTTCCCAACCAAATTCCCGCAGGTATTTGGTGAATTTAAGGACCCGCTGAACCCCGGGTCCGCCAGCCGGTGGCCAGTAATAGGTGATGATCAGTACTTTTTTAGTTGGTCTTTTGCTTGGCATGGGTGTTTTTTCTGGAAATCAGATGGTTCCTAATCCGGTCCTTCCGTTTTTTGTAATTGGTGATAAAGATCGATAATCTTTTCTGAAAAGACCTTCCAGCTGTACTTGGGTTTTTCCTGCTGCATGGTGAGACTGAAAGGTTTCCGCCGGTTGTTCTCGAAGTAATCCGCTATGCAATGAGCGATATCTTCGGGGTCTTTTTCCGTCACGTAGCCTGTTTTTTGGTGCAGGACCACTTCACCCAGCCCACCAACATCGGTGACCAGTATGGGGCATTCAAAATGATAGGCGATCTGGGAAACACCGCTTTGGCTGGCTGTCTTGTATGTTTGTATGATCAGGTCTGCTGCCGAGAAATAATATTTGATTTCAGAAGTGGGAATAAAGTGATCTATGATCGTGACCTGATCACCAATTCCCAGTTCATCAATAATAGTATCATATTTTTCCCGGGGCTCATAAAATTCTCCGACGACCAAAAGGTGGATATTGAGATTTTTGACCACCGGTTTACTCAAAGCCTGCAGCGTGAGATCGAGTCCCTTGTAGTCCCGGACCAATCCAAAAAACAACATATAGTGGGTATTTTCATCGAGGTCGAGGTGGTCCCGAGCTTCGTTTTGGGAAATTATTTCCCCCAGATTTTTATTAATGGGATGAGGGTAGGAGGTTTTAGGTTTGTTTGTGAATTCGTCGAGTTCTCGAAGTGTCGTTTTGGACAGTGTGATAAACCCATCAAAAGAGCCCGTAAAATAGGTGGTCAGCGCACGGTCTCCAGGTCTTTTTTCATGGGGAATAACATTGTCGCACATGGCGATGGTTTGGATGCTTTTGTCCAGGCGCCGGACGATGGTCCCCAGGGCAGGGGCAAAATAGGGCATCCAGTAACGCACGATCACCAGATCTGGTTTCATCGTATTAATTCGGCGGGCAACCTGAAACCAGTTGACGGGGTTCAGGGCATGGATCATCCGGTCAATATCATACGGGTAGGTGTTTGGTTCGGTATTGTACTGACTTTTTCCGGGAAACAAAAAATCCGGGTATTGGACCGTAAAAGTGATGATGGATGCATCGTGGCCATTTTCATTGAGTGATTGACACAAGGATTCGTTGGTATCTGCGATTCCTCCGCGGTAGGGGTAGGCGGGACCTATAATAATTATTCTCATGAATTTTTTAGCGTCTTTAAAAATGCGATGATTTAACGAACATCCCTATTTTAGATCACATATATATAAGGTGTCCTTAAAAGGTGCAAGATACCATTTTCATCCTAAAGACCCGACCGGAACGAACTGTATTGAGCAAAGGGCGTAGAACGGGTCGATAGGGGGTGGCCGCCTTTCTCTGGCCTGCTGATCATCTACCACCATCGCCCCTTTAGGGCTCAGAAAAGGCTCGTTTATCCATTCGATGGGTGCAGCCCTTCGGTTGGGATCGAAACAAATTGAGTAAGGGGTATGAGCCCTGACGGGGCGATGTGTCTAGAAATCTTTTTTCTTCGAGACCCAGACCAACCTCCATACTGGTAATACGGTCCACAAAACAAGTACCCCCAGCGAAGTAAATAACCCCAAATTCGTTCCGAAAAACTGCTTAAATACCGCGCCCGTATAACCCAGTAACGCCGATATATCGAGCTTCAGTAAAATGAGAATCCGGGACAAATCAATTGGATTGAACATGGTGGCAATCAAAGAAAATTTGTCCAGCGGGTATTGCTCAAACATGACCAACGTCAATAGAAATAACCCGTCAAAGATCACGGCCATAAACAACCACAACAATACCGCATACCCGAATCCTTTGATTTTATTTTCATTGGACAAGGCTATATTAAAGGCCAGCGCGGTGAAAATAAACGTAAGGAAAGCACCCGTGATCAGTAACAAACTAAAATCCCAGATCGCATTGCTCTGAAACAGCCCATATAACACAAAAGGAATACCCAGCCCCAAAACCAAACTCAAAGACAGTGATACGGCTACGCCCAGGTATTGACCCAGAAAGATATTGGATCGTTTTATGGGTTGGGCCAGGAGCAACTCTGTAAATTCCCGGGAGTTGTAATAGTACATGATTCCGAAAATGGTCCCGATCAGCGGCACCAAAACAATGATCACGTTCATCATGGTGATCACGGCTTTTGATAGATCGTTGTTCAGGAAAAGCAGCATAAAGCCCAGCGCCAGGTAAAATATGAAGTAAACATAACTCCACCGGCTGCGCATCAGGTCAAAAAAACTGTATTTTAATATTTTACCCATGATTCTTCTTTGTTCATTGAGATGGCGGCGATTGCATGTTCAAAATTATCCTGGCTGGTCTTTAGTTTCAATTCAGCTATGGATCCTTTGAAATAAATCTTGCCCTCGAGTAAATAAATGATTTCGTCAGCGATCTCTTCCACAAATTGCATAATGTGCGAAGTCACCAAGATGGTCTTTCCGGCTTGTCTTTCCCGGTGGATCATTTCCTTGAGAATGATCAATGAGGCCGGGTCAAGCCCGGTAGTGGGTTCGTCCAGGATAAGCAGCGGACTGTCAAACATGAAAGCAAGCAAAATATTTACTTTTTGCTTGGTACCGCCCGATAGCGTGCTCAGTTTTTTGTCCAGAAAGGGCTCCAGGTTAAATTTATTGATCAACGGAGCTTCAACAGCGGGTTTTTGCCGCAGATCTTTGATCATCCGGATGAGTTCATTGACCCGAAGGTTGCCGGGAAATTGAGCGATCTGCGGCATATAATTTATTTTTTGGCGGTATTTCCAGCTTTCTCTCACCGAAACATCGTTTATGGAGATTTCACCGGAATCCGGAATTACCATGCCGAGGATACTTTTGATCAGCGTCGTTTTTCCGGAACCATTGGGTCCAAGGATGGCAAAAATACCTCCTTCCTGGATTGTTACATCCAGCGCATTGAGGACCTTGTTTTGTCCAAAGCTTTTGTAAAGACTATGTATCGATATCATGGATTCCTTTGTTGATTGCATTATTGTCTGGTTCATATTAAGGATCGGCTAGTCGGGTGGCAAATCGCTTTGAAATGGTTTCATCAATGGCGTCGGATCCATCAGATTATCGGGCGTGAATACCGGCGACACTTTTTCAGAAAAATCGATTAAATCCATAAACAGACTTCTGAGTAAAATAATCGTCTCCGGTGTTTTATTCACAATGTATGAAAACAAATTCACGGGCCGGAAAGGGACATCCCCCAAGCCGTCCCTATCCAGGTCATAGCCCGTATAATTGCTCCAGTAGTTCTTTTCGAAAACATTGTCATTGAGATT
Organism: Membranihabitans marinus; assembly: GCF_019802045.1. Lineage (GTDB taxonomy): Bacteria > Bacteroidota > Bacteroidia > Chitinophagales > Saprospiraceae > Membranihabitans > Membranihabitans marinus_A. Next base: position 82,195 of record NZ_JAHVHU010000019.1, read on the forward strand.
GCTGTTATAGGACAAGTCGAAAGAGTTGTGTAAAAAGTTGTTCTTCGTGAAGACATTGGTATAGATGGCTCCCCGGATTTTTAGTGCCCAGCCATTATCTTTAAATTCATTGTTCTGATAATTAATCCGGTTGGTGCCTTCGACGTTGATTCCGATCGTGTTTTTGATAAACTTGTTGCCGATAATTTCTGCATCGTTGATTTCTTTCAATAAAAGTCCGTACGAAGAAGCGCCCCAGTTATTCATAAAGGTGTTGTGCCGCATGTCGATGTGTTTGGAAAACATGACCGCGACTCCTGCGCCATTTTGTTCGAAGGTGTTCCGCTCATACTGGTCGTGGTTCGAAAACATAAAATGAAGACCATACCGGATGTTGTGGTGACTATAGTTGTTTCTGATGACGCAACTGTCGGCAAACTCAAAGTAAATGCCATCCCGGGCTTGTTCGATCTCGTTGCCTTCGATCAAGACGTGCTGGGCATACCACAGGTGGATGCCATTGCCCGATCCAAACTCATTGGTCGCATGTCCGTTCAGATAATTGTTTCGAATGATCCCATGGTGAGATTTTTGGAGATAGATGCCAAAAAGAAAATCTTCCAGAATCAGATTTTGAAGTATGAAATCTCGACTTTTGATAATGCGTATCGCTGCGTGGTCTTTGGTATAACTCGTCTCTACATGGCGAATCACAAATCCGTCCAGGGTGACACTATCCGATGTGATTTGTACGATTTCTCCCTTGTTTTCTCCATCGATAATCGGTTGGCCGATACCAAGTAGATAGAGGGGTTTGTTAATAACTATGTTGTATTCCGGGTAAGTCCCAGCTGCCACCTGTACCGTATCGTACGGGGAGGCCTGGTCAATGCCTGCTTGTAAGGTTGTCACGGGACAGGTGGCGCATACTTCGATCGTGTCAGCCCGCAGTTGCCCGACGAACAAGGTGCTTAGAGCAAAAATAAAAATATCAAGAATGTGTTTTTGTAGTAGCATTTTCAATAATTCGGGGTTGGATAAACCAGAAGTATGAACAAGAAACTCCTGATGCCCATACCATCTTGGCATTAAATGTTTTCATTTCTGGCACCTCCAAAATGATCCAGGTGCTCAGACATCATCAATCATCGACAATTTATAATCAATGATTAATAACTCCTTCGGTATCCTTGAAGTAACTGGTCAGCTCGTTCCAGGTGTATAAAGTGCCATCATTTACACTTTGTAATTTTACCGCGTCGTCATGGCTGATTGTGCCGGATAGAAAAGCCCCCATCGGACTGGGAATATTCTCACTAATCAGAAAAGTAGACGCCGTCGCATCCACCAGTGTCCCGGGTTCGTTATAATCATTGATCAGATAGAACTTCACTGTGGAATCGTCGATGGTCTTTCTGTAATTCATCATGCATTCGATCGCGTCAAATTTATAGGCTCGTCCTTTCTGAGTGACTATTTCAGCCCCATGTTGCTTGTCCACGATGGTCATATGACAGTATTCGCACATGTCCGAACCGTAATCGATCGGCTGAGGCTCTATGCTACAGGCGAGTACAGTGGCTATAAACAAGCAATAAAAAACAAGATTCTTCATGACTCAAATTATTGTTTGTCAATGATTAATTTTTTGCCCACTCTTTTCGGCCCACGAAAAAAGAAACAAAAGTCAATGCCATCCCGACAAACATCATATATCCTCCTGTGCTGGGATAGGAGTACACATCAAAATTAAGCATTTTCTGATAACCAAATAGGGGGGGCTTGTAAGTCATCGGAGTGCCGTCCGGATGCGTGAGTTTCATGATCGCATGCGGATCGAGATTGCTGCCATAGTCTGTCAGCCAGATATTGAAGTCATAGACTCCCAGGATTCCAAGCACCGACATGAGAATAAACCATCCCAGGAACCAGCCCGGTCCCACTTTGGCCAGGAAACCTAAGATTCCGATTAAAATTCCCAGTCCGATCATAATTCCCACCACGTAAGGAAATACCTCAAATTCCCACATTTCACCTTCCTTGGGGAGGGTTTGCATGCCGATGTAATGGTTGAGCCCATCAATGTTTTGAATGTCAAATTCCTCTTCCCCCGCCAGTTTGTTAATGTGTATATTCATTCCGAGTGGATCCGGATACTGGGGTGCACCCAATCTGATGTTCCACAATGGAAATACGAACAGTCCTATCAGGAGGGCTGCACCTATGATCATTAAAATTCCTCCTTTTTTCATACTTTAAGTTTTGGAAAGTAGTTTCTGCATCCTGTTGTTTTCCAACCGGTTTATCTGGTCTGGTTGTACGGATAAAATAAGAAAAGTGGGGCAGGTCCTAAAGATGCCCTGACCCACTTAACTATTGAAAACACTACTTCTTTATCTAATAACAAGGTTTTTTATCATTCCCCTAATGACCAGGATAGCTCCACGTCGCTGTCGGCGGGTGAAACCCGGATCAGTCCTTGCATCTCTTGGTGTAGCGCACTGCAGAAATCGGTACAATAGAATGGCCAAATTCCGACCTTTTTGGGTTCCCAGACCATGGTTTCTGTTTGGCCGGGCATGATCAGTAATTCGGAGTTGTTCGCACCCATCATGGCAAATCCATGAGGCACATCAAAGTCTTGCTCCAGGTTGGTTATGTGGAAGTAAACTTTGTCGCCGACCTTGATTCCTTCGATATTATCCGGATTCAGGTGACTTCGGATCATGGTCATGTATATATGGACATTGTTCCCATCCCGTTCGATGCGGACATCGCCATCGTTCGTCGTAGCGTGTGGATGTTCGTTTTCGGCCAGCTTGTAGATTTTTTTGGATTTGGACATGATCATATCAGCAGGAATCATGGACGCATAATGGGGTTCGCCGATGGTCGGAAAATCCAGGAGTAGTTCCATTTTGTCGCCAGTGATATCGTATAGCTGTGCCGAGTGGTTCATTTCTGGTCCGGTGGGCAGATAACGATCCTTGGTGATCTTGTTCATAGCCACCATGTATTTACCCCAGGGTTTTTGTGAGTTTCCACCGGGTATACTCAAGTGACCTACTGAATAATAGGTTGGCTTTCGATCCAGGATCTCCCAGGTACCTACTTTCCATTTGACGACTTCTGAAGAAATAAAGAAAGTGGTGTATGCATTTCCGTTATTATCGAACTCTGTGTGAAGCGGTCCGAGTCCCGGCTGCACGACGGTTCCACCCAGTACATCTTCAAAATTCAGGATCGGAATACCGTAGGCTTCCCCATCAAATTTTTCATTTTCGATGGCGTCCAGCATTTTAGAGAACGAATGGACTGTCAGATCAGCGGACAGCTTGCCATTCCCGACGATATATTCACCCGTAGGATCTACGTCACAACCGTGTGGTGATTTTGGAGTGGGCAGGAAATAAACCAGCCCCGGAAGTTCCCGTGCGTCCAGGACGCGTACTTCCTTTTTGATCGTAGAGGTAGCGGTATGGGTATGTTCATCATAAATATTGTGCGCATATTCGGTGGCTTCTGTCGTAAAATCACCATTCTCAATATATTCTTCGGCCTTTTTCCAGTTGATGGCAGCAATAAAGTCCTTGTCGTTTTGAGACGCATTGACTTCCAGGAGGGTGTGCGCTTCTTCGGTGTTGTAGGTCGTTACAAAATACCACCCGTGCGATTTGCCCCGGCCCGGGTGAGCCAGATCGTAGTCAAAGCCAGGGACCCGGATTTGGAAAGAGAGATCCATTTCGCCGTTGTCCTGATCGACGCTGAGAAATGAAAAGCTGGCCCCGAAATTACCTTTACGGTCTGCAATCGGCATGTCTTTTTGAGGAATAGGTATGCCAAAACGCGTGCCGGCGATCACGTATTCCGTGTTTTCAGTCACGAAGGCTGAACTGTGGTTTCCGGCGCTGTTCGGCAATTCAATAATTTCGGCGGTTTCAAAAGTTTCCAGATCAATTCGAGCTACGCGGGGTGTATTGTTGCCGTTCATAAAGACCCATCGGCCGTCAAGTTCTCCATTGGTCTGAGAGATGTCCGGGTGGTGGGTGTCGTCCCATGGAATGAAGCCGTGTGTGGTGTTGAGCATCGGCTTGGTTTCTTCGTTGTACCCATAGGCCTTTTCAGGATCCTGAGAAAACACCGGAATCACTTTGAGCAATCTTCCTGAAGGAATCCCATATACCGAAAGCTGACCACTAAATCCACCGGACAGGAAGCCGTAAAATTCGTCATACTCTCCAGGCGGTATATAGGTGCGTTCTGCAGCATTGGCAGTCAGTGCACCGCTGGACTTTTGGCCCTGATTATTGCAGCTGGTCAATCCGATGACCAGGGCTGCGCTTATAAGGATTAAAAAATTGAATGTTTTCATAATGTGTTATTTAAAAGAATACTGCGTAAATAATTTGTGTGTTATTCATTGTCAGGAGGTAACATCACCTGATCTATCACGTGGACAATGCCATTGCTGGCGGGGATACTGGCTATGATTTTTGCTCCGCTAACATAGACGTCATCCCCTTTGACTTCTACCGGTGCGTTTTGATTATTCGCTTGCCCTACTTTTTTGAATTTTTTCAAAAAATCTTTGCTGTAGTTGCCGGGTGTAACGTGGTACTTCAGAATGTTGGCCAGCTGATCCTTGTTTTCTGGTTTAAGTAGATTCTCTACCGTTCCTTCGGGCAACGCATCAAAAGCTGTATTAGTCGGAGCAAAGACCATCAAGGGGCCCGCATTGACCAGTGCGTTTTCCAGATCTGCGGCTTGGACTGCAGCGACCAGGGTCGTATGGTCCTTCGATTGCATGGCCACCTGCAGCACATTGGGATCCGATACGTCATCTTCCACGAAGGCCTGACCTTGTTCTTTTGATAGGGTGGCAGAGGGTGTGTTTCTGCTGGCTTCTTCACCGGATTGATCGGCATTATTGCATTGTGTGAAAAACAATAGTGCTACAGGGAAAGCAACGAAAGCCTTCCAATTCATAGGTCTTTTCATAATTATATGGTTTAGGCGTGTATTTATAGCGTCCTAAAGTACTCCAGAATGGCTCGGGCTTGATCTTCCGTTAAATTCTGATTGGCCATCGGAGAACCATTAAACTCCATCAACAGATCTTTGGCCAGCGGGTCTTCTTTGATCATGACCTCGGGGTTTAGAATCATATTCATGACCCATTCCGGTGATCTTCGATCCAAAATGTCTTTTGGAGCTGGACCGATGAACTTTGAGTCAGGTTTGTGGCAGGCAATACACATCTGATCAAAAACTTTTTTGCCTTCCACAGCCAGTTTTCGGTCTATTTCGGGATCGAGGGTGACCGACGTCACGGGACCCACGCCCTTGTTCTCCAGATCAATTCGTTCGGAAGCTTTGACCTTTGATTTGGGGGACTCCGTGGATGTCTCCGCTCCGGAAGTAGTACTGGATGAAGAAGAATCTCCTTCACCACTGCCTCCACAGCTGAGTATTAAAAATCCGAGAACGGGTAAAATGAATTTTGCAAGTGTTTTCATGGTATGTAGTGGTTTTGATTTCAAGTGTAAAGATAATTAAGGATATAGAGGTATTTTATGATTCAGATCATAAAATGGATAAAAAGACCAAAAACTCCTAAATAATTTTTCCGAATGGTTGTTGCTACAAGATGTGGGGTAGGGTCTTTGCTGAGCATTGTGCGGATACTTTTCGCAAGAGGCGACTTCATGTAAGTTTATTCAACATAAGGAGTTATCGGGCGAAAAACACCTGAGGGATAATGCTCAAATGAAGAATAAACCCAATGGGAGCAGACGGGAACCATGCCATGCAGCGGTGGAAAATCTGGTGTAACGGATGGGTTTTCTTACCAGAAAGGAAAGGGCATACTGATCGAGTCGATAAATTTTCCCGTTCATTCTGAATAACGACCGATTATTATATAGCGTAGTAAATTATCGGTACATATTATATATTTACACCAGTGGTTCATTCTCGATCCGCGCAAGCTAAACGCGGCAAATTATTTTGAAGGTTTTTTTCTTGATTAGATAACCTCCATGAAGAGGACCCCAAAAGAAACAAATTGTAAACCCCGAATGAATCAGGTTAAATGGAATTGCAACCAGTGAGTGCAGTTCCATTTTTTTTAGTGCTCCCATTGACAAAACATTATTGGCGGATTCTTATATACCAGCTTTTTATCCTCAAAATCCGAATGAAGCTACGGTTGTTTTTCGAGCCAACCCTCACATGGGATTCGCCGTTCCTCGCCAAGGATCTGATGGATTTATGGGGACACGACTTAGCCCGCTTTATTCGGCACGTCAATCTATTGTGACACATAATGCACAGTGTGTCAATTACTTAAACCCCAAAATTGGGCGTGTTGCACAGCCCGATTTTGGGTGAGGTTTGACTTTTGATTCATACATTATCCTCGGGACAGAGCCCCTCTTACAGTCAAGGCGGGGGCAGGTCGGTTCTCTCATCCTACCACCCAAAATGAGGGTATTATGGTTCCCTCATAAATCAAACGCCATGAAATTGCGGGTTAGGAACTTTTCTCGGTCGATTTCTCGATTTGTCAATAAATAGCCTCGTCAATACTGTACGTAATGTGTAAATCGAAGCACTCGCATTTTTGTGTCAATCTTTCGTGGTGACTCGTAGCCATGGACATTCAGTAAGAACAATGTGAGTTATGAAGTGTATTCCAATCCGAATTCTATTTCATCACAGGACTGCATTGCACATTCAAATCCAGCCACGTTTGTAAAAATACAGGGCAGTTGCAAGGAGTAGGTTTTTAATTCATACCTGTGGACACTGGGTTTATGGGAGTTTCATCTTCAATGTGGGCAACAGGGAATGTTATTTCGATGGATACAAAGGTAATAGCGGGGTTGGCCGGGGCAAAGATTGATCAAAGTCACCTTTTATGGGAGCCAATTATTATGCTGTAAAGTTTATTTGAAAATTTATGAAAAAAAATATAATTCTGTTGTAAGCTCCAAAAAGATTATATCAACTGCATGTATGGGAATATGTTAAAATAATAGGTAGGATAAAGTCTTTTTTGTATATTAGTTGTCCTTTTCGAAAATAGGCTTTTCTGAAATTATTTTCAGAAAAGTTTGGTGGTGTGGAATATTAATTCCTATATTTGCACTCGCTTTTGAAGAAAAGTTCTTTGATAGATTGGGAGAAAGAAAGGTAAGAAACCAAGTTTTTTAAAAAATGAGAGTTTCGATAACGAAAAGCAAATTTTTGCTAGTTAGAGAGTCATGAATTGATCAGACAGCACAATAAGTATTGCATTGAGATCTTCGGATCTTGGTGTTTCAATATACGAACAACAATACAATGGAGAGTTTGATCCTGGCTCAGGATGAACGCTAGCGGGAGGCTTAATACATGCAAGTCGTACGGTAACAGAGGAGCTTGCTCCTGCTGACGAGTGGCGGACGGGTGAGTAACGCGTACACGATCTACCTATAAGTCTGGGATAGTCACTGGAAACGGTGAATAATATCGGATGTGGATACCGAGCTGCAT
>NZ_JAHVHU010000020.1 GCF_019802045.1 Membranihabitans marinus
GATTCCGGATTTGCCTTGTACCAAAACACACCAAACCCCTATGCGGGTCAGACTGTGATTGGATTTAAATTGCCTGAAGCATCCAAAGCGACCTTGAGCGTGTACGATGTAACTGGTAAAGTATTGAAAATCGTAGAAGGTGAATACAGCGAAGGCTACAACGAAGTGAAGTTGACAAGTTCAGATCTTAATGCGACTGGCGTATTGTACTATCAATTAGATACAAAAACGTATACCGCGACTAAGAAGATGATCGTGATAGAATAAGTAGTTGCGCATTTGCGCTGCTGCAAAAACATTCAGTCTGGATCATGAGTAACTGATGTTTTGAATGAACCGAGGATATTGAATGATAAAATCGGTTTTTGGGATGGCCTCTCTCCGCCCTCGTTTACGGGGGATTGGAGGGGGGCTTTTTTTATTTAATTATTATAGAGTCTTGTGCTTCCTGTATTGGGGGAGCGTATATCCAAACCGAAGCAGGTGAACGTGGTATGCTCTGCGATTTATACGGTCTTTTTGTATTTGAGAATGACTTTATAGCGCTCGTACGTGCAATGTGCCTGGTTACATCCTGGAAAATATTTTTTACGGCACAGAAAAAGCTTTCATGGACACTGGAATTAGCTCATCAAATCACCTCAACCTAGTTAATGCATTACGTTATCCCTGGGGCGTTTCTTATTTATCAATTATGAATGCCAAGACCCTTGGATATTTTAGAACCAGTTTTAAACTAGGGTTGAATTTTGAATCATACTATTGTTGTCTGGCAGAGCGCTTAGTTTCCTCTCAGTTTCTTACGGATAATCGGGCTAGAGCCTACGGTTCATCACGGCAAGAACGTTTCTTTATTCAATCATCTTTGCACCTGCATAACAATTATTAGTACAATATCGTGGGTTAGCGAAGTAAGTTGCCCACCATGAATGGTACAGCTTAATGCTGTGCAAGGCCGAATTGACCACCCGTACTGACTGCTAATCAAGTTGAAAGCCCAAAAGGGCGAGTTTTGAGCGCTACCAGACTCCTGCCTTTCGAAATTTATATTCCTAAAATAATGTTTGGTATAATCTTTGCTACTTATAAAGCAAATACTTACACCTATGAATTTTTGGTTATTTTTACTAATTCCACTTGTCCTTGGCATGATCAAAAAACAAAAAGATCGTTATTCAAAAGTTTAGTCTTTTGAGCAATTGATTTTTAGTGATCATAAAAATGTCGACTCAAAAACTGTCAAATCTGATCTGGTAAATGGATCACCTCGTTCTTCGTTTGACTTTATATGAACAATACTACCTTGTCGAGAACCCCCCATATGGTATTCCATCCTATCTATTCCTGAACGCTTTTTCACGTGTACCCTCTTTTTTTTAGATGACTTTTAAATCACAGTAGTACAGCGATTAATGTAATTTATTCAGTATATGTGATGCGTTTTTTAAAAGCTTTTCGAGCTCTTAAAATCACTTCCTACACCACCATGTCTTCAGAAAAAGTGTTAAATATTACGCATTATAAAAAAATATAATGTATCATTGCATTAGTAAACAAGGAACTATTAATGATAATTAATTATAATATGTAGTGTTGTTCCAAATATGAAGTCGATTTATAAAGCGTGGTCTACTTTTTCCAGTGGTTTCAAAACTACGATTATCGCATTTTCGCGATAAGTCTCAGCGGCAAAAAAGAGTCCGTTTGAGAATGAAACTAGCTGGCAAATATGGTCTGCTTGCTTATGTAATCATGAATCTTCAAGAAACGGCATATCTGCGTAGAATAATTAATACAACTAATTATTAACAAAATAAGGTCTCATGATGAAAACTATTACACAACGAATAGTACCTGGGAGAGGTGGGTACTATTTCACAGGAATGATTTTATTACTAATGAGTATATTCATTCCACAGAAAGCCTACTCACAATGTCTGACAAATGCACAAGACGACTGTGACAATACAAGTCCGATCGTGCTCCAGCTTGACGCTAGTGATGTATTTACCTTGCGCATATTTGAAGATTTTTATGACAGCGATCCGGTGGGTTGCGATCCGTCAAATTTTATGGTTCAAGTAACGGATTTAACGGGAGACTCACTAATAGTAGATGCCTCACCGATGGATCCTGATTTTGTGTACAACAATGCCTGTAAATATGTTGGTCAAAACATGAAAGCGGAGCTATTTTATACAGGTGGAAATACGATGATCCCGGTCTGTGAGCGAAAAGTTATTTTATTACCTGAAATCACATGTACCAACGCGACCTTCTATTGCAATCACCCTGTATTTGAAGAGAACATGGACGAGCAGGTCCTGCCAATTCAATTTGGCTGTGATAATTATGACCCGTCAAACCTGGATGTGCGAATTAGCAGTGAATATTGGGATGATATGTCTACAATGGATACGCTGTTTCGAGTTTGGGAGATAGGAGTAAACAACAATAAATCAGTCATTACCTGCACAGATACCATTTTAAGAGAGGCCATCCCAATTGCCGATATTATTATCCCTGCTGATACCATCATATCATGCGAAGCATGGAATGGTGTGTCACCTGATCCTGCCGTTACTGGCGTTCCCTATTTTATTGTAAATCCCGAATCTCCGCAGCCGGATACCATTTATTTGGATGAAGGACAAGTAACGCATTGTGTGAACGTCCAATACATGGACGATGTTGGGATACCACTTGATTGTGAGCTCGGTTCTTATGCAAGAACCTGGCAGGTCCGGACTGATGCCGGAACGGTAGAAGGTATCCAAATGATCACAATTATAGATTCAGTGGGTCCGGAAGGAGAATTTCTTTTTACTGCGGTTGATTCTATTGAAACCAATATAGGAGACTCTGTCATGAACCTTCCGGTATTTCAGGTTTCTACAGGAAGTCATGGTTGTGAATCGGACGGGAATTTACCTATTTTATATGCTTCTGACCCTTGTAGCGGAGTTCATGGAGTTTCTGCACAAGTGACTGATGGCAATGGTCAGGTACATTCTTTGACAAACGGTGGTCCTTTCATGGGCTTTGACCAGGGTAAATACCTGGTGACATACACAGCTTCAGATTCGTGTTGGAATCAATCCACTTTTTATATATGGGTAGAGGTCGTGGATTTGGTGAATCCGGTAATTTCACTGAGTACAGAGTACAACATCACATTATCTGACGAGGTTACCTGGCTTAATCTGGAGGATTTTGCTGCACACCATATATCTGATAATTGTGGTCTGGAAATCGTAGTCGGTCGTCGCGTTGGAGATCATGCAACAGCCTGTGGAGCCGATGATTCTACATCGATAGTAGGCATGTATCGTCAAAAGTATGCAGATTGGCTTGAGAGCGATGGTTGGAACTGTACAGAACTTGTAGATGTAGATTCGGGTTGGATGGACAAAATACCGTTCTGTTGTGCAGATCTTGGATCTGAAATTATGATTGAATTAATGGCTATTGACCAATCATGCAACGTAACGCGCAATATGACCGTTGTGGTTCCGATCAGTAAAGGAGGAGCAACAATCTTTGAGCGGTTGCCTGATGTATCATTGGCGTGTGAAGCATGGACTGAGCATTATGAAGGATTGATTTACGGAGATACGCTCCCCAATAATCTTAATATTGATTCTTTGGATAAGTATTTTGGGACCTACCTGCCTTTTACACCTGGGAATAATGTCGAAATAGGAACTATTGTCGTAGAAGATGTAGACTGTTATGTAGAAGAGGGATTGATGGTCAAAGAAGAATCTCTTTTTGAAACGCACAATGGATTGTTTCGATCTTCCTGCGCTGGAGAATTGACGCAAGAAGCCGAATTGGTCTACGATGATGGATGCAATACCTTTACCATAACACGACGTTTTCTAATCAATGGCAATGTCATGGCCGTTCAGGAAATATCTACGGAAATTCGATGTCCGTTTGAGCCGGAATTATTTGATTATCCGGCAAGTGCCGATACCATGATAACTATTTCGGATTCGTCTATATTGAAAGATCCTTCGTACTGGGTTGGGAATCGATTTAACCTGACAACTGAAGGACCGGAATACAAAGGCGCCGATTGTCGGGTGATCGCTACGGGCTATGTAGATAAGCTGCTCGATGATATGTCCAGTAATAACCCCAATGAAGCCTACGCGGTGATCATGCGTACATGGTGTATGGCTGATTGGTGCAGCAGTGATCTGGGACCTGATTGGAAATCATCCATTGGTCAGGACGGTATTATTACCTGGACACAGAATATTAAAATATTTATAGATCCCGATAACCCCGATGTATCTATCGAAAAACCGGATCCGGATAAAGTGGAAGATGATGTAGTGGTACCACCGGTCTCTAAAGATGTAGTTCAGATCGAAGGTCGCATCAGAACCGAAGATGCACTGAATGTAAATAACGTAACTGTTGAGGTGCAGACCTCCAATCACAACGATGAAATGGTGACCAACGAGAGTGGTTCCTTTGAGATGAAAGTCGATCAAGGCAGCCGGGTGAAAATCAGGCCTGTCAAGAAAGGTGATTTAGGCAATGGATTGTCAACCCTGGATTTGATATTGATTCAGCGTCACCTGCTCCGCAAAAAGCTCATAACGTCGCCCTATAAGCTTATTGCAGCAGATGCGAACAATGATCAACGACTTACTCCTGCAGACGTGTTATTTTTACGACGAGTGATATTAAACAAGATGCAGGGATTGGAAGAAATGACCTCATGGAAATTCGTAGACGCCAATTACACTTTTATCAATCAAAAAGCATCGTACTCGGAAGACTATCCGACTGTATTGGATATTGAAAGACTTAGTGATAATCTGAAAAGTGAATTTATCGCTGTAAAACTTGGAGATGTAAACCAATCCGTGAATGTGAGCCGATCTTCCAGCCGGGCAACCCATCCGGTCACAGCGGTGAAAGTACAGGATCAGTTTGTGAAATCTGGTGATGTAGTTGATATTCCATTGAAGATCATGGAAGCTGTTAATCTGACGGGCGTTCAGTTTGCACTTCACTTTGATAATCAAACGCTCGAGGTACTCGATGTCCGGGGGGACCAATTGAATCTAAGTCCGGAAGAATGGACCATCCAGGATGGCATGGTCAAAATGAGCTGGACCGATATCAATTCTTTGGCATTGAAAAAAGGTGATCAGATGGTTACTGTACGGGTTCGTGCCAAACGAAATGTGAATTTGAGAGATGTAGTTTCTTTTAACACAGGAGCAATTGAACCTGAGATTTATGATGAAGCTGATGTAGTTCGAGGGCTAGGTTTGACTTTCAGCAATGCTCATGAAGGGGTGTTTGCGGTTCATCAGAATCGTCCCAATCCTGTCCAGGGTGAGGCGGTCATCGACTATGAACTCGACCAGGAAACAACAGTCCATTTGCAGATACACGATGTAACGGGCAAGTTAATCCACACACAAAAGAGCATGGGTGTCAAAGGATTGAATCAATTCCGCATCCAAGCTGGTGAATTACAGAGTGGGGTATTGTACTATACCATCACAGATGGCCTGCATAGTGCGACCCGTAAAATGGTGGTTATTAAATAAAGCAGAAGTTATTAATTAGACCTTAGTAGTTTTATAAGGCTGTGTCTCTGGGCACAGCCTTTTTTATTGAACTTTGTGCTTGTTTTTTGGTTCAATTGATGGTAGAATTAAAATAGGCGCAATAAATTTATATTTTTGCATGATGGGACGCATGATGGGCATTGATTATGGTACGAAAAAGACCGGAATAGCTGTGACTGATCCACTTCAGATTATAGTTAACCCATTGGAGACTGTGGAGACCAAAACTCTTTTTGAATTCCTGACGGATTATTTTGAAAAGGAAGAAGTAGACAAAGTGATTGTAGGCGAACCATTTATGGCGGATGGTTTTACGCCCGCACAACATCACAAAGCCGTAATGAGATTTGTGGACCAGTTTCGTAAGAAATTTCCGGATTGCGAGGTGGATTTAAGCGATGAGACCTATAGTAGCCGGCACGCGCGTGAAATCATCAATCGTTCAGTTTCGTCCAGGAAGAAACGACGGAATAAATTATTGGTCGATAAAATATCAGCGACCCTAATATTACAACAATACCTGAATCATATTTAGATAATCTATGAAGTTACCGATTTATGCATATGGCCACCCTGTACTTAAAAAAGTAGGAAAACCGGTGGAAACAATGGATGACAGTCTCAAAGCATTTATTAATGATATGTGGGATACCATGTACCATGCTTCGGGGGTCGGGTTGGCAGCACCTCAGGTCGGCGCGTCCAAGCGAATATTTGTAGTCGATACGGTACAGATCATGGATGATGATGAAAAGGACAAAGGCATCAAGCAGGTATTTATCAATCCCGAAAAACTGGAAGAAAGCGGTACTGAATATGCGTATGAAGAGGGCTGTCTGAGTATCCCGGACATTCGCGCAGACGTGCATAGACAGCAACGCATCAAATTATCCTATCTCGATGAAAACTTTGAAGAACAAACAGCAGTTTTTGAAGGACTAAATGCCCGGGTTATACAACATGAGTATGATCATTTGGACGGTGTGTTGTTTGTCGAACGTATCAATCCTTTGAAAAGAAACATCCTGAGACGCAAACTGGATAAGATTCGCAAAGGAAAAGTGAAAGTAGATTACCCGATGGAGTTCGTATAGCTCTTCTGGACGACGGGAGAATACAACTCAATATCAGGACCTTATTTACGACCAAAATCAGCCGGAATCTCGCCCCATTTTTTAGTTTCCCATTTTAGGATCCTATTCTTGATCGGATGGGTTTTGATCCATGCCAGTGCCCGATCGACAAGATCAAATATTTCTTTATTCCGGGCGGTTCGCTGCAGTGTGGTTTTTACTTTTTTGTTCCGTACCCAGGACATGGCAGTACGCGAATCACTATATATGGGGACATCGTGCAGTCCCTGTTTGTCCAGGAGAGCCAATGCATGGACCAGTGCCAAAAATTCACCCAGGTTGTTCGTCCCTTGCTCAAACGGACCCGCGTGAAAAATTTGTTCTTTGTTGTGGGTCCACACTCCTTGGTATTCTACAGTACCCGGATTGCCACTGCTGGCAGCATCAACGCTTAGGCTATGAGGGATGTAAGGTGCATTGGATAGTGGCATTTTTCTACCTTTATTTTTCAATTCCTTTTTCCATCCATTTCGAAACGCAACGGTGGCTTTCTCCAGGGAAGGATATGATTTGTATTTAGCGTTCGGAAAGTCTTTTATTTCAGCTTGAGCCGCAGGCCAGTTTTCATAAATCCCTGGTTGGTGTCCTTCCCAGACCACGTAATATTTTTTCTTTTTTGGCATATAATTGATTATTTTCAAAGCATTCACGTTTAGCCGCTTTAGGAATGCAGGACAAAATTAAATTTATCATCGCATTATCCCAGATTAAGGGCGTCGGATTTCGCCGTTCCCATCAGATTATTCAAGAATTTGGAAGTGCAGAGTCCTTCATTACAACTTGTCTGAAGCATCCAAACCGCATTCCGTCCGTTATTCGCGAAAATTGTACGCGGAGTAATATCACGCAGGCATTGGAACATGCAAACCGACAACTAAACTATTGTGAAAAAAATAATGTTCACGTGTTGGCGTATTTTAATAAAGCCTATCCCTATCGGTTGCGACGGTATGACGACAGCCCGCTTGTCCTTTACTTCCGGGGAAATACAGACCTCAATGGAAGTCGAATGATTGGTATTGTCGGTACGCGGAAAATGACTTCTTACGGAAAGTGGATGGTAGAGAATTTGGTCAAAGACTTGAGAAATTATGGTGTGACTACGATCAGCGGATTGGCTTACGGGATAGATACTCAGGCCCATCGGGTCAGTGTGAAATACGGAATTCCTTCGGTGGGTATCATGGCGACGGGAATAAATCAAGTGTATCCGGAGCAAAACAAGGATCTGGCCGTTCGCATGACCCAATGTGGCGGAGTGCTTACTGAGTACGGAATCAACGTAAAAGCAGAAGCCTACCATTTTCCTGCCCGAAATCGAATCATTGCCGCGCTTTCTGATGCTCTGGTGGTGGTAGAATCAAAAGCCAAAGGGGGAGCTATGATTACGGCCGATCTGGCTTTCGGCTATGGAAAGGATGTTTTTGCCTTTCCAGGTAAAACCACAGATACCTATTCCCGAGGAACTAATTTTCTGATCAAATCCCAGAAAGCCCAGCTTATCGAAAATACTGAAGATCTTCTTATGGCAATGTCCTGGGATGCCATCGGTCTATCAAAGTCAACCCAGCCCACATTATTTGATGAATTGACTGAAAAAGAGCATAAGTTTCTCACGGAATTTGAAAAAAATAAAGCATTTCATATTGATCAGGTTCGGGCCAGACTTCAATACTCCAGCTCAGAAATTGCTGCTATGCTGTTGACACTTGAACTCAAGGGGGTGTTGAAAACTCTGCCCGGCAGCCGGTATATGATCGTGTAGCCGGTGGTTGAGTGCTATTGATCAATGGCTGATGACCATCCAGAGGCCACATGGACTCCATGGGGATTTATTTCGATGATCACATGAAAGGTCTTGTTTTGAAGGGCAGCGTTAAACTGCCTGAATGCTTCTGGATTATACCCTGCAGAATGTCTGTGATTACAATCAAATCGTGCTGGGATATAAATTTCCAATTTCGGGGCAGGAAACTAAATTTATATTTACTTTGTGGGGATTAAAAAAAACGAGTTATAGTTTAAACAAAAACTGAATTGCAACAGCCCTCCATTTATCCCTTTGGAATACGAATCGATGAACCCGTGACCACTCTGACCGATCTGGTCATCGCAGCCATTTGCTTTTATGCTTTTTTTGCCTTGCGAAAAAAGAAAGGAACACATAAGGTCTATTATTTAATTCAGGGTTACTTTCTGTGTATAGGTTTTTCGACCTTGCTCGGAGGATTGATCGGACATGGTTTCCTTTATGCGTTTACGCCCCAGTGGAAATTCCCTGGTTGGGCAATTAGTATGGTGGGAATCAATCTGATCGAACGGGTGATGCTGTCGTTTTCCAAATCATTTATTCGACCCGGTTATGCCCGGTTTTTTTCTATGGTCAACATCGTTGAGTTATTGGTATTTGCTTATTTAACCTTTACAACGCTCAATTTTGCCTATGTAGAAATTCACACCGCGTATGGGTTGATGATTTTTGTGCTTGGATTTAGTTTGTATCACTACTTTAAAGGAAACCACAGTGAAATGATGCGCTATTTTATCTGGGCCGTTTTCGCTGTAATCGTAGCTTTCTTTTTCTTTGCCACCAAGATCGGTCTGGGCATCTGGTTCAATTACATGGACATCAGTCATGTTTTTCTCGCGCTATCAGCCTGGTTGTTTTATAAAGGAGCTGCTGTCATGCTGGAGAAATTGTGATCAGTGCAGGATAAAACCAAACACCAAATACATCACCGTACTGATTCCACCTACGATAAGTGCATAAGGTAATTGGGTTCTTACGTGATCTACATGATCTGTCGCTGATGACATGGACGCTATAATCGTCGTATCGGAAATCGGTGAACAATGATCACCAAATACACCGCCACCCAACACGGCTGCTAAAGAAAGGGAAAAATGTATTCCCGTACTGTCAATGAGTGGGATGGCAATACCGATCATAATGGCAAAAGTTCCCCACGATGTCCCTGTAGAAAATGCGATAAATGCACTCGTGACAAACAATAAAGCGGGAATGATGGCCGGGGTCAGAAAGGACCCTATGAGGTGACTGACATACAATCCAGTGCCAAGTTCCTTGCAAACATTGCCGATCGCAAAAGCTAATAACATCAATAAGGCCAAAGGAACCAAAGCGGCTATTCCTTTCATAATCCAGTCAAAGTTTTCCCGAATCCCCATGATCCCTTGAACTTTGTACATCGTCATAGCGGTCAGGATCGCCAGCGTCACGGAAATTAATACGGCTTTGGAACCGGAACCTTGTCCCAGTGCAATCATTAGTCGGCTACCCAGCTCTTCATCGGTCGGCAGGTCTGTCCATCCGGTGTACAAGAGGATTACGGGCATGGCTGCAATCATGACCAGGATGGGAACCACCATGTTTCCGGCCTTGGGAGTCGCACCATCGGCAATATCTGTTTCGAGCATATCTTCACTAATCATCGGTGTGGCACCCTCCCAGAGAACTTCCCCCCTTTGCGTTCGTTCTTCAGCGCGTTGCATGGCAGGGAGATCCCAGCCGAACCATATTACAGCGGGGACGGTTGCCAATGCCAACAATGCATAAAAATTAAAGGGGATGGCTCCCAACATGGATATAAATGGCTGGTCTACGGACATCGTTGCCAGCAGTCCCATAATAAATGCCCCCCATCCGTTCAGCGGAAATATAATGCAGGATGGAGCCGAACCTGAATCAATGATATATGCGAGTTTTTCACGCGCGATCTTATACTGATCGAAGAGCGGTCTGAAGATGGCCCCAACGGTCAACACGGATATGCTGCTTTCGACGAAGATCAAGACACTGATTACCCAGGCGTACATCTGAACCGTTATTTTTCCATTCTTTGCGTTTTTGAGTTTTTTGCTGACCCATTGAATAAAACCGAGAACGCCACCCGATCGTTGAATAAGAAGGATCAACGCACCCACTAAGGCACTGAACATAATGGTCCGACTGTTCCCAGCGTCAGAGAACACATTAACCAATCCCTCGAGCGTGTCCAGAAACCCACGCGAGATGTTCCAATCATTGAGTATGATCCAACCCAACAATATGCCTGAAAGCAGTGAGAGGTATACCTGTCGCGTTCGGATGGCAAAAATGATGGCCAGGAGTGGCGGGATTAAACTTAAAAATCCATAATCCATGGTCCAAAAATAGGTAAATATTTTTGGATCTTGTTTTTTCAGTCGCCGAAGTAATTCGGAAAAAGATCTGTACGAGGAACCACGTTCATCGCAATGGATAAAACAATCTGATAGCAAATTAATCGAAAAGTGATTTCAGCCGAAATTCTTTTTTGATTTTGTTCCCGTTTCGATCCAGGGTCAACTTTATTCTTTTTCCGACCTTACCGCCCAACTTATAGGTAATGCTATTCAGGTTGTAGAAAAAGGACGGCCAGAAATTGAACCTGCGGATCACATCCCCGGCTTTGATTCCCGCCAGATCGGCCGGACTCCCCGGAATAACTTTTTGTACCTGAATGATTTCAAACTCGGGACCGGTCGCTATCAGGATTAATCCGCTGCGGTCCACACGAAATCGTTTATTGTATTTTTTATTGGGCTTGATATAGAGCATGGAACCGGGGTAGTCTATGTAAACATCAAACCGGGACAGCAAACTATTCCCAATCAAACCATTTCGATTAAGATACAGATGACCTATGCTATCGATATCCAGTTCCTGGAAGCTAGTGATCAGATTTTTAAATTCGTAATCCCCAAATTGCAGATGATCTATTTTTCCCATGTGTCCGGTTAATACGCCACCCAGTCCCATTCCCAGATTGCCAGGGATGAGCGTTTCCGGAAGTTCCAGGTGGTCCATGGTATTGTTGTAGATCAATATGGGGATAGCGGAACCGGAATCAATCAAAAATTTCAGTTCTTGTTCCACATCTCCACCCGATCGGATGGTTGTGGTCAGATAAGGCTTGTTTTTGGTGATGGTGATTGGGATTTTTTGATATTCCGGGCTCGGATCAAAAAATTCTTTTTTAATGAACTCAAGATAGTTTCGTTTATTGTTAATGTGCAGTACATACCGGTTGAAAACATTGGCACCCAAAATCCCGTCAATTTGCATGCCCAGCATTTCGTCCAGGTGTAAAAAATCCTGTTCAAGAACCAGCACATTGGATCGGATGAGTAGTTCATCCTCGATATTGAGATTGGCATTTCTTGAAATAAAAGCGGAAACCTGAGTGCTGAGATCTGATCCATATAAAGGAATCGATTTAAAATAATCCATCTGCAGCAGATACGCCAGTTCTTTTTTTATGATTATGGTGTACTCACTGCCTGTGTCAAAAATGAATTTGGTGGGAAGTGTATTCTCCAGTTTTATATCCAGTATGATAAAATTTTGAACCCGGGAGAAATCGAAGCGTATGGAACGTTTAAACTCATCACCAAAAGTATAACGCCTCGTATCCTGCGCCATCAGAATACAGGCCGGGAGTAGTATCAAAACCAAACTTATCCACAGTCGGTGCATCATACCTGAATATAACACATCGGTGGAAGAATGATCCGTTATTCGTCGATATTTAACGAGTCCGCTGGATTTTCCGGTGCATTATAGAATAGCAAAGCAACTTTTTTATCACTCACTAGGGCTGGTTGACTGGCCGCTTCGAGAACAATGGAATCACCATCTTCCGGCGTAGCCTCCATTTCGGATTCAGAATCCTGTTTTGTGGACAGCTTTTGTGTTTTGAGACTCGATCTGTTGACCCTGACACGCTCCGAATTAATTCCGAACGCTGTAAAATAGTTGGTAAGATTTTTAACCTGTTGACTGACGACCCCTGGTTTTTGTTTTTGAAACGTAGAGTCGTAATATATTTGGATATCCATTTTCAAGGTGGGATAAGATCGTATCACGGATAAGATTTCGGCGAGCTCTTTGTTGGCGGAGGGTGTAAGTACCGCCGAAGAGTCTTGGAATTTGATCGCCGGATTGACAAACCGTAACGTATCATTGACCTGGCCTTCGTTTTGGCTGAGGTGCATGAGCAACGAGTCCGTTATGCTGAATTTGGTCACTTTGAGTATGGTGTTTCCTGGTAAGGTGTAAGATCGTTCATTGTCCTGGATCAGACTGTCACTCTGAATAAAGTTAAATGGATTGTCGGGTTGACTTTCAACAGGCTTACTTTGAAACTTTTGAAGTAAAAATAGCGACAGTGCAGATACTGCGAAAAGCGCTAACCAGGGCCAGACTAATTTTAAAAATAACCTGTGATCTGATAGGGAGGTGGAATTCCTTGGTTCTTTCGGTGGCTCTGGTTTTTCCTTTTCAGTTATTTGAGAAGTGGATTTTTCTTCGGTGTTAGCATTCGGAGCTGCCTCCTTTGGTGCATCCTGGTTGGGTTCTGAAGAAGGTGTGTAGGTGATACCGAGTACTTTTGCCAGACCCGGAAATCGGGAGCCGATATGCGGTTCGTTTTCCAGGAGGAGGGCAGCGACTTGCTGCTCGTTCAGTTCTTCATCATGGACGATCCGGCCGATTAATCCAAGTGAGAACGGCGCAATCATTCTGTTGGCTTCAATCAGATCCTCTTCCGTAGTCTGATATTTTTCGGAAAGGAAATGCTGAATTTTTTCAAAGGCTTTATCGGTCCCTTCATCAAACACAAAAGCCAACAGGCTGTTACCCAGTTTTTTGGTGTCGGATAACCTTTCTTTGGACTCAAATATTTCCGGAATCTGATTGATGATAGCTCCATCGTGATTTCCTTTTTCCAGCAGGTTTTTGATGGTTTTAGCGCCTTTGTCTTTTTTGGCCTTGTCGATCAGACCACCGAGGATGGATGCATGAATAATGGTCAGGTGCTGATAAGTCACCTCGTCGATAGCAAGATTGTCTTTTTTTAATTCATCAAAGAGTGCCGGTTTAATCTCCTGATCGAATATTTCAAGTAAGTTGTGAGTCATATTTGTCCATTATTGCCATACAAATATAAGATTGTTTTATTAATTCAGTTTTTTAACGAATCGCCCGATGATTCCTCTTGACCAATACTCGGATAGGAAAAACCCCGAAACGAGATCCCAGACACCCCACCAACCAGCCACCAAAGCCATTCCACCTAAGCCATTGAAGAAATTAAAGATAAGAATGAGTCCCAGACCGGCGTTTTGAATTCCTGTCTCGAATGCAATGGCACGGGCATTTTCTTCGGATTCACGGAGCCATTTGGCGAAGAAGTACCCTATGAGGTAAGAGCCTCCATTGTGAATCAAAACCAAAGCAAATACCAATGGGAGATACTCTTTGGCATTGGAGATGTTTTGTGACAAAGCAATCACGATGATTATCAAAAGCAAAAGGACTGATAATGGTTTGATAATTTTTCTGATGCGATGCGTCAGACGGGGCATAAAACGGTTAAACCCCATGCCAACAGCGAGCGGGATGAGAATGAGCTGGAGTAAGATTCCGATCATATCGCCCATGTCTACATTGAGCGCTACCTCATGCTGCAATTTGAAAAAATACTGCGAATAAATAAAAAACATAAAGGGTGTGAGAATCACAGAAAGTAGAGTAGCTATCGATGTCAGCGTGATGCTGAGCGCAGTATTACCCCCCGAACGATGGACCAGATAATTGGAAATGTTACCTCCGGGGCAGGCAGCCACTAACAACAGCCCCATCTTCATGCTGTTGGGCATATCCCAGAGGAGCACCAGTATGAATGTAAATACAGGCAGCAGTATGAGTTGGGATACCATTCCGATCAATGTTGATCGTGGAGATTTCACGACACGTCTAAAATCATCTAAGGTTAAGTCCAGGGCTACACCGAACATCATAAACCCCAAACAGTAATTGAGTAAACGTAGCTGACTTTCGTCAAAATGGAGGACCATGCTATCTACATCCATAAAAATTCATTTATCTTAGTCCGTGCAAAGTAAACTAATATCCCGGTATCTATACGCAGGGCTTGTATTACGCTGGTTTTGTTACTATGATTGTGATGGTAACGATGAAAGACTTTTGAAATCAGGCCCAAAATGGTTGCCAAAAAAAACCGGCAGCACGTCCATCGTCGGATCAGTAAAATGAAAGGGGCGTGGATCTGCCGCGCTGATCGTGGCGGATCAAGATCGGGGTCAACGGTAAAAAGATCACACTGAGGTTTATGAAAACTCATGTCTTGCAAATTCTTGTAGATTCCTTACATCGTATTTCTACAATGGAATCCAATGATACGGATAAATATTTCCTTTTATATGATGCTTTTGCTCTGTTTTTGTCGCAAGTAATCAAAGAATATGACCCGTCGTCATTTGAAAGTCATATCTTGCCATATTCACTCTTTGGTTCACTTTGTATTGAGAAAAAGATTCCCGAACATTTGCGTTTTGCTGGGTTTAAGATTTTGCGAACGCATCATGAAGCATCATCCGATTCTTTTTCTCCGCAGTACAATAACCTATATTGGTTGACCATTGAACTCGCCCACCATTTTAGTGAAAAAAAATTACCGGCTGAAATTACAAAAAACCAAGTATTCCCTGCTGATGAATTTTGGGTTGAGCGCATTCCCCGGGTGCATTATTCTGAAACGAAGGTGGTGCTATTGTCCAAAAAAGAGAAAACGGATCTTACATACACGGCGTATTGGGTGGATTACCATGGTCGAATGGTGACCATCCGGCCGGATAAACTGATGCGTATTCGGAATCAGATTCAGGCCTTGAAGGATGCCGATCAGGAATTGTATTTTCCGATTACGGTCCAACTGTTTGATGTCGATGCCCGCCAGGATGTGTTGGTTCCCGCTGCCATGGTTTTTTTGCCAGATTATCTGATCGATATCACAGCGGTGTCCCAGTGTTTTACTCCTTTTGGTGAAGTGCCCTCCAATTATTTGCTTCGAAAGATTCAACCGTTTTCAAGCTCTCATCATTTGTTGATCGGAAATTGTGTGAATCAATTGCTGGATGAGCTCATCTTTCGTCCTGATATGCAATGGGAAGAAGCACTTCCGTTGCTTTTTCGCATCAATGAATTAACCTGGGCCACTTATTCTGATGGGGATACGAGACAACATATCAAGACGATCGCTGCACAATTTAAAAATTTGAAAAATACCATCCGATATGAGTTCATGGAGAACGGGGTACAAAAAGAATACTGTGCGGTGGAACCTAGTTTTTATTCACCGAAGTACGGCTTGCAGGGACGGCTGGACCTGCTTTATGACCACCCTGATCCGACCAGGCCCAAGATAATTATCGAGCTAAAAAGTGGTAAAATATTTCGCCCCAATTCCTATGGATTAAATCATCCACACTATATTCAAACGTTGCTTTATGACCTGCTGATCCGATCCGCTTATCCCGATGACATGGATCCCATTAATTTTATTTTGTATTCAACTGAAGAAAGTAATAATCTTCGTCATGCTCCCGCTATCAAGGATTGGCAATACGAGGCACTGGGCGTCCGGAACCAACTGGTAGTTATGGAATGTCGTCTGGCTCAGTGGACCAAAAACCCCGCCACGCTTTACGACATCCTGAAAGAAAAAAATGAACATCTGGTAGGCTATGCAGACACCGACCGCACGGCTTTTTACACCTCTTATGAAGAGGCCGAACCTGTGATGCGTGCGTACTTTGATGCATTTCTGACCTTTCTTACCCGGGAACAGATGACCGCCAAGCTTGGAACATTCAGTTCGGATCGAAAAGGTCAATCCCAGTTGTGGGCGTCGTCTACAGTAGACAAGGATCAACAATATTTATTGCTGGCAGGTTTGGAAGTAGAGAAAGATCAAAGCCAGGAATCGAATCCTATCGTAACCTTTAGAAAGACCACGGCAACCAATCCTTTAGCCAATTTCAGAACCGGAGATGTGATATTGACGTATCCTTCTGAACGAAAAGATTCCCCGGTGCAAGGGCAGGTGTTTCGGTGTTCTCTGGTGGAGATTTCCGCAGAGCATGTGGTAGTCAGGCTGCGTGCGCGTCAGTATAGACCGATATTTTTGGAGGGAACGTCGTGGTATATAGAACACGATCATCTGGACAGTTCATTCCGCCAGATGAATCAATCCCTGATTCGTTTATTGGATATGCCGCCTGGGGAAGCAAAAGTATTTCTTGGGCTCAACCCACCCAAACGTCCGGAGGTAATCGATGAATCGACCGAGTGTAATTCGATGACCAAAACACAGCAGCACGCCCTAAATGAAATGAAAGCGATCCAAGATTATTATTTGCTGTGGGGCCCTCCCGGTACTGGTAAAACGAGTGTTTTGCTGCGAAATTTTGTCGCAGAAAAATTGCGTAATCCGGCTCTAAAGATTCTATTGGTGGGGTATACCAATCGAGCTGTGGATGAGATTTGTGGAGCTGTCCTGGGGATTGAGCATATTGATCAGGACCAGGTACTTCGGATTGGTTCCCGGTACGGGACGGATCCTGAATACCGTCATCTGTTGATGCGTGAGCGCAATCAGAAACTAAGGAGCCGGGCTCAATTAGTTGAAATGCTGGAAAAAAGTCGGGTGGTGTGCGGTACGATTGCTTCCATTTCGGGACAAGATGAACTGTTTGATCTCATCGGGTTCGACTATTTAGTTATTGATGAAGCGTCACAGATCCTGGAACCCGCGCTGATCAGCTTGCTGAGTCTTGGAATTCCTTATATCCTAATCGGGGATCACAAACAGCTTCCGGCTGTAGTGAATCAATCACTTGATGAGACTTATACGGATGTAGCTTGTCTTCATGAAATTGGGCTGTACTACCTGTCCAATTCTTATTTTGAACGATTGTTTAAATTGGCTCAAAAGAACGAATGGCAATGGGCATATGGAATATTGACCCACCAGGGTCGAATGCATCAGGATTTGATGACCTACCCCAATCTTTATTTTTATGAAAATATTCTTGAAATTCTGCCTTTTCCGGGTGGAAAGCAGACCACAGCACTGGAACCGGTCCGGGAAGTGGAAAATAGGCTTGAACGCGTGCTGATTTCCCATAGAAACCTGTTTATTCCCACGAAGAGCCAGAATTTTATCAACCATAAAATCAATCCGGAAGAAGCAGACCGGATTGTGACCATTATCCGAACCCTCCGGTCGATCCGACCCGATTTACCAGCCTCTGAAATTGGCGTAATTACTCCTTACCGGGCGCAAATCGCAACGATCCGACATGCTATGGCCGAAGCAGGTTTGTCAGATAATGCAATTACGGTGGATACGGTCGAACGATATCAGGGAGGGGCCAAGGATGTGATTATCATATCGTACTGCATCAATTCGCTGTCACAGATACATCTGCTGAAGGAATCGATGACCCCGGAAGGCGTTGATCGAAAACTCAATGTCGCCATGACCCGTGCCCGCGAACAGATTGTGTTTTTAGCCAATGAGGAATTGATGCACGAACATCCGCTTTATGAGGCCCTGCTATATCAATATGTCCGCCATGAGGTGATTTCCTGATCATTTGATACGGATGATCTTGTGAGTTTGTAAGCTGAGGTTCCAAACCGGGTTCTTTAGGCAATACGCGATGCAAGTCTGTATATTTTCTTCTGTATGATCATCATCCATGGGAGAAATGTAGTAGTGTGTGAACTCCAGGTCTTCCCAATCCTTTGGATTCATGCCGCCCTGTGGATAGACGATTTTTAACTCATCGCCCGTTCGTTGAACGATTTCCGTGTTTTCTTTAGGACTCACGCAGATCCAGTCCAGCGGAAGGTCGATTTTGATCGTCCCATTGGTTTCGATGCCTACTTCAAAACCATACTGATGGAACGTATCGACCAGCGGTTGATCCAGCTGAAGCATGGGTTCGCCACCGGTGCATACCACGTACTTCTTCGAAAAGCCATCCGGGTATAACGCTGTTGCTTGCCGAACTACTTCTTCCGCCGTGGCGTATTTACCTCCATTTTCACCATCCGTGCCCCAAAAATTGGTGTCGCAAAATTGACAAATAGCCTTGTGGCGATCTTCTTCACGCCCGGACCAGAGATTGCATCCGGAGAATCGTAAGAATACTGCCGGCCGACCGCTTTGACCACCTTCACCCTGGAGGGTGTAGTACATTTCTTTAATTTTGTAACTCATTCAGATTTCAGATTCTGTTTCTCATTTTCTCCCAAGTCACAAAGGTAAGGAATTGTCAGGAGGTTTGGATGATTGCTTAATTTCTGGAGACGATTACGGTGTGTTCTGAAGATAAAAATAGAATTGGCCTGGTATAAAAAGAGCCCCATTTGATTCGCTTGTTGCTACAGGTCCTCTGCTGCCAATCTCAATTCAAAACTAAAAATTTAAAATTCACAATCATTTCACCATCAATGCCCCTTGATCTAACCCTGACGATCAACAGCTACTTATACCACATACAAATAATCGTAGTGCACCAACGGTTTTTGATGATTCTCACCGATGCGCTCCTGGGCGAGTTCTGAAGCGTACTGCGCCCGTCCTAATGCGATAATTTGACCAGCGGTGTTGACCAGTTCAATAATATCACCTTTGGAAAAATTTCCGTTTATAGCCGTGATACCTACGGGGAGCAAGCTGTTGGCGTGTGAAGATTGCAGTGCTTTTACAGCGCCTTCATTGATCGTGACACGTGCCGCCGTGAAATGCTGGGCATGTGCGATCCATTTTTTACGGCCATCCTTGGTGTCGGATGGAATAAAATGGGTGTGCGGTGTGGTGCCCTCTAAGACCTGGCGAAGTATATCGGGGTGGGTTCCATCGGCGATGTGGACAGCGATCCCCAGTCGGGCTGTTTTTCGGGCCAGGTACACCTTGGTCTTCATCCCTCCGCGACCAAAACTGGAGCGGCCGCCGATAAGAATGGACTCTGAAATGGATTCATCCGGATGAAATTTTTCTACCAATACAGAATCAGCTTCCCGGGGATTTCCACTGTAGACACCAGCAACATTGGATAGAATGATTAAGGCATCCGCGCCTACCATGGCTGCCACAAGGCCGGCCAGCTCATCGTTGTCGGTGAACATGAGCTCCGTTACGGAAACGGCATCATTTTCATTGATGATGGGGAGTATTCCCTGTGCGGTTAACTGGGTGATACATTGCTTTATGTTCAGATAATGACGCCGGCTGCGGAAATCGTCCCGGGTGACCAGCACTTGAGAACAAAGCATATTTTCGGCTTCAAAAAATTTTTGGTATTCTCGGATCATTTTGACCTGTCCCAGAGAAGCCCACACCTGTCGCCGGGCAATTTCGTCCTTTGCATCCATCATCAAACCATAGCTGCGTCCAAAAGCTACTGCGCCGGATGAAACCAGAATCACCTCGAGCCCGGCCTGGGAAAGTGCGGAAATCTGTTGCACCAGACTTTTCATCCGATACAGATCGGGGGCTCCATTTTCCTGACTCAGGACATTGGAACCGACCTTAACCACTATTTTCTGATATGGTGTTTTCATAAGTCGGGTCAAATTTAATGAAAGGCCCCACAAAATCAATCTATTCAATCCGGAATTTAATTGGAAAACGCTACCTTTGCACTCTCAAATCTAAAATCAGAATGAAAGATACTAAAATAGCCCAACTGATCGAGCAGGAACTCCACAGACAACGCAGTGGAGTAGAGCTCATCGCTTCTGAAAATTTTTGCAGCAGCGATGTTATTGATGCCATGGGGAGCGTCCTGACAAACAAATACGCAGAAGGTTATCCCGGAAAGCGGTACTACGGAGGATGTGAAGTGGTCGATGAAGTAGAGCAACTGGCTATAGACCGCCTCAAAGAGCTCTTTGGTGCAGAATATGCCAATGTTCAACCGCATTCCGGATCCCAGGCGAATGCAGCCGTTTATCTGGCCGTGCTCAAACCTGGAGATACGATTTTAGGATTTGATTTATCGCATGGCGGGCACTTGACCCACGGATCACCGGTCAGTTTTTCCGGAAAACATTTTGATGCGCAGCATTACGGTGTGAACAAGGAAACAGGTCGGGTAGAGATGGAACACGTGCGTGAAAAAGCGCTGGAAACCAAGCCTGCACTAATTATTGTTGGTGCATCAGCCTATTCCCGAGATTGGGATTATGAAGCCTTTCGGGCTATAGCGGATGAAGTAGGTGCGCTGTTAATGGCGGATATTGCTCATCCGGCCGGGTTGATCGCGGCCAAAAAACTGAATGACCCGATGCCCCATTGCCACATCGTCACTAGTACCACCCACAAGACCCTGCGGGGCCCCCGGGGGGGAATTATAATGATGGGTAAAGATTTTGACAATCCGTGGGGGCGCAAAACCCGGAAAGGGAAACCGATTAAGATGTCGTCCATTCTCAACAGCGGCGTTTTCCCGGGTATGCAGGGTGGACCTTTGGAACACGTAATCGCGGCCAAAGCGGTGTCTTTTCTGGAAGCTTTGCAGCCAGAATTCAAAGATTATGCAGAGCAGGTTATCGCGAATGCACAAGCCATGGCAGAACGTTTTGTAGAAAAAGGCTACCAAGTGATTTCCGAAGGGACCGACAACCACATGATGCTGATCGATCTTCGAAATAAAGGATTGACCGGTAAAAAAGCGGAGAACACCTTAGTGAAAGCCGACATTACCGTGAACAAAAACATGGTGCCTTTTGATACCGAATCCCCGTTTGTGACCTCCGGTATCCGGGTGGGCGCTGCGGCGGTGACCAGCCGTGGATTGACCGAGGATCATTGCCGTCAGATCGTTGATTGGATCGATGTTATTCTTCAGGATCCCGACAATGACACTATGATCGCGGATACCAAGACCACGATCAATACCTATATGAATGAATTTCCGTTGTATCCTGAACGGTAGGGGGATTATAGATCTTGGATCTTAGATTTTGATTTCATTGATTTCTCGATATATGGATATCGAATATCACTGAGGAACAGTCCATGCGCCGGTACGGACCAGATATCTTTTATTTGCTCGCCCCGGGACATCGCTCTTTCCAGGTCTTCCATAGTGATTCTGCCTTCGGCATAGCGCAGGCTTGCACCGGTAATTAGCCGGACCATTCCTCGTAGAAATCGGTTGGAGGTGATGTGAAGTTCGATGCCATCCTGGGACTCCTGCCATTCACAGCGGGACAGCTGACACCGGTGGTGGTTGACATCAGAGTGCACTTTGGCGAAGGTTTGGAAGTCTTCGTACGTGGTCAATTTTTGGCTGAATTCATTGAGCGTGTCGAGGGAGAAATTAGCGGCCCGGCGGTAGTAGAACGAGTATTTTTCCCGAAATGGGTTTTTGTGAGAATGAATATGGTAGATGTAGGACCGTTCGGTGGCATCAAAGCGAGCGTGGGCCTCTTCGTGCACGGGCCAGATTTTAATGATCGCTACATCCCGGGGCAGAAAGTTGTTCAGACGAAAAAGAAAAGAATCATCGAGTACGGCCTCAACGACCGTGTGGGCAAAAAAGTCCAATGCATGAACTCCACTATCCGTACGGCCGCATCCCATGATGGCGACCTCGGTCTGCAACATCCGGCTCATCCGGTCTTCGATGACTGCCTGGACACTAGTGACATTGGGTTGTCGTTGCCACCCGGCATAGGCCTGGCCGTCATACATGAGCTGTAAGAAATACTTCATAGATCAAAAGTAAAAAATATCCGATATTTGACGGTTGATGACACCTAGCGATTGGGATAAAATATAATTATAGGAATTGACGACGCAATTTTAAATGTAGGAACGAGGAGAAAAACAAGACCACATCCATCCGCGTCTGATGAAGCTACTCAGCGGTACCAGTGGCTCAAGCAACGGTGGTTAATGAAGTGAATGTCCAATAAAGCAAGTCAAAACCGCGAGAGCCCCCATGCTATAGGGTGTTTATTCCGTACAAGTCCCTGAAAGGCACTGCAATTATCGGGTTAAATCACAGAACAGTTTGAATGAATTCTTCAAATATCGTAGCCATTTTATCTTTTGGATGTTGTTGTTCGCGGTAGCGTGGAGCTATAATTACCCGGAAATTCTTTCCAAAGGGCCCTATTCTATTCATCAATGGCGCCAAGCCGATTGTCTTTCGATCACCCAAAATTTTTATGTCGAAGACCGACCTTTCTTGGAGCCGGCCATCCATTGGGTGGGTGAAGCCGATGGACGAACGGTAAGTGAGTGTCCGATTATTTATTATTCGGTAGCAAAGCTGTGGCGGTGGTTTGGTAAAGAGTATTGGATGTTTCGTTTGATCAACATCCTGCTGGTATTTCTGGGGTTGTGGTCGCTATTCCGGTTGACACTTCGGGTAACTTTATCGCCATTCTGGTCCGTGGCGCTTCCACTTTTTCTTTTTTCGTCTCCCATTTTGGCTTATTATACGAACAACTTTATGGCCGATGCACCGGCATTCGGACTGGCGTTGACTGCCGGATACCTGGCTTATCTGGGGGTGGTCGACCGCAAACGATGGGCATATTACCTGGCTTTTTTGGTGTTCCTGGCAGCTGGGCTGATCAAGGTCAGTGCATTGATTTTGTTTATTGCTCTGGGAATGTTGCATGGGAAATATGCTGTTCGGGGACGGTTACACCGGGAATTGACCCGGTGGAGTGCTTGGTGGCCTTATGTCGTAGTGGGATGTGGACTGATTATGTGGTATGGGTATGCGAACCGGTATAATGAAGCCAATGTATCCTGGATTTTTCTGACGGGTTTGTTTCCCATCTGGGACCTGGACGGAGAAGCCATCCGGAGCATATGGTGGGACCTGACGCATACGTTGTTGCCGGCTTATTTTATCCGCCAGGGTTTGTGGCTGTGTGGTATACTATTCGGGATTCTACTCTGGAACTATAAGAAAGGGCAGCGATTCTGGCTGCAGTTAACCTTGTTGATTTCAGCTGGATTGGTGGGATTTGTGTTGTTGTTTTATCAGGCTTTTACCGTTCATGATTATTACCTGACCAATTTGCTCATCATCATTCCTGTGTTACTGTTAGCAGTTCTCGATATGGGAAAAGCGCATTTCCGTCTCCTTTTGAAAAATAAATGGGTGCGTGGGTTTGCTGTACTCGTTGTCACTTTGTTGATATACAAGACAGCACTGACCAACCGGATGAAGTACGATGCCGAAGATCCATGGCTCCAGTACAACTTTGTGATAGCTGATTCGCGGATACAGCATTGGAGGTGGTTTCACTACGATTATCAACAGCATGAAAAGGCCTACGAAACGATCAAACCTTACCTCCGGAGCCTGGGCATCAACCGGGAAGACCGGGTGCTCTCCTACTCCGATCTTAGCATCAATATTTCGCTGTATCTCATGGATCAGAAGGGGTTTTCATCCTTTGGATTTGGGGCGTTTTCTCTGGACGAAAAGATGGCGAAGTACAAGCAGTATGGCGTCCAATATGTGATCGTGGATGAAGCCTCGGACGATCCGGAGACCATCGCACCGTACCTCGGGGAAAAGATCGGGGACTATCAGAATCTGGGAATTTATGAATTTAGATTGTAGATTTCAGAATTGTCCGCACGCTGACATTGAAGCCTGTCTGCCGGCAATTGATAACCATAAAGGTATCCTGGTAGACTTCAGCGCAAGAGTTCATAGCTTTCTTTGATCGATGATCCTTTTAGTAAAATTGATAGTGAAGGAGAAATGAAGTCTTCTACTTTTGAAATTTGTGCTGTTTCACCCCAACGAGTTGACCAAGCTGTGCTTGAGTTAAATGTCGCTCTTTTCTTGCTTGTTTTGTAACATATCCCAATACCAAATCAAACTTAACCACGCCCTCAACCAGAGTGAAAAATCCGGGATTTCACCCAGCCCCATTTGTTCAACCGATAGAGTAGGGAGGTTTTCAGTACGCCCAGGCCATAGCGGGTGCTGCGGCGGAAGTTGATGGAGGAAGCATCGTCAAAATAACGGGTGGGACAGGTGACTTCCCCGATCTCGTAGCCTTTATAAAAGATCTGAGCGAGCATCTGATTGTCGAAGATAAAGTCGTCCGAATTCGCCGACAAATCCAGATTTTGCAATACTTCCGCTGCAAAAGCCCGGTATCCGGTGTGATATTCGGAGAGCTTCTGACGTAAGAGCAGATTTTGAACGAAGGTGAGAAACCGGTTGGCAATGTATTTGTACCGCGGCATACCGCCTTTGAGGGCACCCCGTCCGAGAATACGCGAACCGAGCACCACAGGATATACGTCATTGGCGATGATGGACGCCATAGCCGGGATCAACTGCGGGGTGTATTGGTAATCGGGATGCAGCATGATGATGATCTCCCCACCTAAAGCAAGCGCCTTTTCGTAGCAGGTCTTTTGATTGCCGCCGTAGCCCCGGTTCTTTTCATGAACCAGAATGTGCCGGATCCCCAGTTGACGTCCGTATTCCACGGTGCGGTCTTTGCTGGAATCATCGGTCAGGATGACTTCATCGACAAGGTCATGAGGGATTTCCCCATAGGTCATCTCCAGGGTCTTTTCAGCATTGTAGGCCGGCATGACCACGATCACTTTTTTACCACGTATCATACATATCAGGCTTAATTCACAAGTCAAAGTAAATAAAATTAATTCCTTTCCCGTACTTTTAGGGTTTTGAAAGACAGTGGATTCTTGGAATTGTGAAGGAGCCGGGGACTAAACAAGCTGTTACACCACCGCTAAAGCTTTGCCCTACGCGGTCAGCGATTAAATTTGCTGCTACAGGGAGTAAGTGGTTTTTGATAACCATCTTGGGATGAACGTTTTATTATGGATAGTTTTTTCAGACAGGTAGACCAATATGGTTATAAATTTGGTGCTAATCGAATACGAAAACATGATCTTATGGTGGTGGGTTTGTACATGGAACCACAGTTTATGACCCGATAACTTCCATGGGTTTCCAATGGAAAACGTTTTATAAATTAGGCTCTTGTTAAAAGTCTTTTACGTCGAAAAATATAAAAACAATACATTTTGAAAATAGCCATTGCTCAATTGAATTATCTAATCGGTGATTTTGAAGGGAACGTCCGACAAATGATCGATGCGATCCACCAGGCTCGCGAGAAAAAGGCTGACCTGGTCTGTTTTAGTGAGTTGGCCACCACGGGATACCCACCGCGCGACTTTTTGGGCTTTGAAGATTTTATCGAATTGTCCGATAAAGCCATTGATGAACTCAAACCCCATTCGCACGACCTGGCTATCGTGGTAGGATCTCCCCGCATAAACCCCGTCCTGGAAGGAAAAGATTTGTACAATTCAGCGGTGGTGATCCATCAGGGAAAAATCGTTTTCACGCAGCATAAGACTTTATTGCCGACCTACGACATATTTGATGAGTACCGCTATTTTGAACCGGCCAGTGAATGGGGGGTCTGGGAGTTCCAGGGAAAAAAAATAGCACTGACGGTTTGTGAAGACATCTGGAACGTGGGCAACGAAAATCCCATGTACACCATCAGCCCGCTGGATGAGATGATGAAGGATAATCCGGATTTTGCGATTAATCTGTCTGCTTCGCCTTTTGATTTTGATGCAGCCGGACGCCGGATTAATGTGGTCAAGGCCAATGTGGCCCGCTATAAGATCCCATTCTTTTACATTAATCATTGCGGGGCTCAGACAGAAATCATATTCGATGGTGGGTCGATCGTGGCGAACCAGGACGGGGTGATCGTGGATGAAATGCCTTACTTTGAGCCCACACTCCGGGTGTATGATTTGGATGAAGTACGTCGGACGACCAAGCCTGCCGTGCAGTCTAAAGGGAAGATGGATCTTATCCATCAGGCGCTGGTGCTTGGGATCCGTGATTACTTCCGAAAACTGGGTTTTCGGCGGGCGATAATAGGTTTGTCCGGTGGGTTGGATTCTGCACTGACCTGCGTATTGACGGTCGATGCGCTGGGTGCTGATAATGTGCGGGTCCTTCTGATGCCCGGACCTTTTTCATCGGATCATTCCATCACGGATGCCCGGCAACTGGCAGAGAACCTGGGTATTCGCTATGATATTGTAAATATTAATGACCCGTATGCCGCTTTTAATGAAACCCTGAAACCGTTGTTTGAAGGACGACCTTTTGATCTCACGGAAGAGAATATTCAGGCGCGGATCCGGGGTGTGCTGTTGATGGCTGTTTCCAATAAAATGGGGGATATCCTGCTCAATACCTCCAATAAAAGTGAAGCGGCGGTGGGGTATGGTACCTTGTATGGGGATATGGCGGGAGGACTGGCGGTGATCGGTGATCTGTACAAGTCAGAGGTCTTTGAACTTTCCCGATATATAAACCGACAAACAGTAGTGATCCCGGAGAATACGATACTCAAACCGCCTTCGGCAGAGCTGCGGCCGGATCAAAAAGACAGTGATTCATTACCGGATTATGAAGTCCTCGATGAAATTTTATACAAATACATCGAAGAATCAAAAAGCCCCGAGGACATCGTTGAAGAGGGGTTTGATGGTGATCTGGTGCGCCGGATCTGCCGGATGGTAAATCGCAATGAGTTTAAACGACACCAGTCGGCGCCTGTTCTACGAGTCAGCCGGAAAGCTTTTGGAATGGGGCGCCGAATGCCCATCGTTGGAAAATATTTGTCGTAGTCGGGGGAATCAGTTACATTTGGGTGGTTTGAGGACCATGAGTTTTTACAGATTGGGCTGTTCTTCCGGATTTGTTAAAGCTTAGCGTAGAGATCTGAGCTGGTGTCGGATCGGCACATCTTACTTTAAAAATTAAACATTACAACGCATGTACTGTCATAAACAGATTGTAAGAAATATTCTTTTTATTTTCATGCCCGGCTTATTTATCCTAGGCTGCCAGGAGGAACGGCCTCCCTGTGAACCCAATACCGAAGATGCTCTTTCTTTCCTTACCGATTCATTGAGAAACAACCTGGAATGGCCGGAAGACCTGGTCTTCAATGCGTTCTCCGGACCGGATCTGACGCCCAGTCCGGCTTGTATGGCGGTAGCGCCCACCGGTGAAGTGTATGTTGGTGTGGATATGATCGGATCCCTGGGGAAGGAAATGGGCAATGGAAAAATTGTGCGTTTAGTGGATTGCAACCAGGATGGAATTGTGGATTCACACACTGAATTTGCTGTGCTGGATGATCCACGTGGGATTATCGCGATCGATGATCAGGTTTTTGTGCTGCACACGACCTTTTCAGAAGAAACCAAAAAAGCAACCGGTATGGATCTGATCCGGTTGGAAGACAAGGATGGTGATGGGATAGCGGACGGTCCGCCTCACATATTGATTGAAAATATATGTGCTCCCCGGTATTTGCGGGAACGCGGAACCGATCACGCCACCAATGGTATACGGATGGGAATTGATGGGTGGATCTATATTGCAGTGGGTGATTTTGGGTTCCATAATGCAGTGGACCGAGCGGGGACCACATTGACCCAGCTCGGTGGAGGGATTGTTCGGGTACGTCCGGATGGGACCGGTATGGAAGTATATACCCATGGGATGAGAAACATCTACGATGTAGC
Source organism: Membranihabitans marinus (assembly GCF_019802045.1). GTDB lineage: Bacteria > Bacteroidota > Bacteroidia > Chitinophagales > Saprospiraceae > Membranihabitans > Membranihabitans marinus_A. The sequence continues at coordinate 28,243 of NZ_JAHVHU010000020.1, forward strand.
TATTGATCCATACATGAATATTTTTACCCGTGGCAACACGAATGACGGAGGTGGTTGGAACATCCGTTTCACGGACCACATCCAGTCCGGAGAATATGGGTACCCCATGTTATTTAAACATTTTACGGAAGAAATCATTCCCGGTCTGGTCGATGTCGGCGGTGGTTCGGGGACTGGTGCTATTTACATGGATGACGACCGGTGGCCTGAGGCATACAATCAGGTGCCTTTGATGGCGGATTGGGGGCGAAGCCATTTGTACATGCATCCGGTGACGCCTTCCGGCGGGAGTTTTACGCAGCAAGAGAAAAAGTTTATTCAATTGCCTCAGATTACTGATGTCGATTTGGATGCTTCGGGAATTATGTATTTATCAGCCTGGGATGGCGCAGGGTATTCTGGAAGTCCAGATAAAGGATATACGGTTCGGGTGATTCCCGAAGGTTTTGAACCGAGCTATTACGCCAGTTTGAAAAACGCCAAAGTGTCCCGGTTGATCGAAGAGTTAAAATCGGGTAGTTCGATTGCGCGGCAATATGCTTCGTATGTGCTGGTCCATGAACAGGCTGAAGCTGCATCAAAAATCTGGAAACTGGTGCAAGATGATTCTCTGCCCATGGAGGCTCGTGTAGCAGCCATGTATACTTATGCACAGATGGCCGGGGCATCAGGTATTGACAATCTGGTGGAACTTTCAGAAGAGCCGGCTATGAGAGAATATGCGCTTCGAGCAATGACGGACCGATTGGATTGGATCGATCAGGTCCCGGTGGAACCTTATTTGTCCGGGTTGAAAAGCGACAATGACCGGGTCAAAATTGCTTCGATTATCGGGTTGGGCCGTATGGAGCGAAAAGAAACCGCATCTGCTCTGCTTGAGATTAAAGTGCCGGATTCGTTTCAGGCACCTGAAATCGGTACCGACGGTCCACATGCGACTCCCAATTCGGAAATTATTCCCGCTCATGTGGCTGTGCGCGCGTTGGTACGAATGGATGCCGTTGATGAATTGCTGGATGCCGTTGAACAAGATAGAAACCCATTGGCTCTTTGGGCACTGCGGTATATTCATGACCCAAAAGTGCCTCAAAGGTTGATGGCATGGTATGAGGAAAGTGATGATGCGAAGTTCCGGGCGGACATTCTGACCCTGCTGGCCCGGCTGTACCATCAGGAAGCCCCCTATGACGGATCCTGGTGGTGGGGAACCCGACCCGATACACACGGTCCATATTACAAAGCGGTAGAGTGGAATGCATCGCCGCAGATCCGTGATTTCCTCATCAAGGCACGACGAAACACGCCATCATCAGATCACGACAGGTTTACGGTCCTTAATAGTAAATATCGATTGGGGATAGAATCATTTGGTGAGCTGGAGCCTAAAAAACCCGTGGAAAAACAACCCTTAGCGGATTTGGAAAAAATTCGGAACAAAAAAGGACAGATCGGGAAGTCCTCCATCGAAGATGTGATGCTTGCGTTGGATAGAATCCAGGGAGATGTGGACGAAGGGAAAAAATTGTTTGTAAAGCAGGGGTGTCAGACTTGTCACAATGTGGAGCCTGGTGAAGTGATGAAGGGGCCTTTTATGGGACAGGTTGGTTCCATCATGAACCGCCACCAAATAGCTGAATCAATCCTCAAGCCCAGTGCATCGATTTCACAGGGCTTTGGAACCGTTCAGATTCGTACCAGTGATGAAAAAATATACGTCGGATTTGTGACCGAAGAATCTGCGGATGAACTGGTGATCCGAAATATTGCTGGTGCAGCCACAACCCTGAAAAAGGACGATATTAAGGAGCGAAATGAACTTGAATCTTCCATGATGCCATCCGGATTGGCAAACGCTTTGTCTTTCCAAGAATTTGCATCTTTAGTGGATTTCCTTAAAAACCAGACACAATAGCTACGTTTTTGATAATCCAGACTTGATCGATTTTTGTTTTCTGTTATTTTCTATATTTTGAAAAAAAAATTAGAATATGGACACAAATCGATTATCAAAAGAAATGGTTGGCATCCTCAACGAGCAGGTAAAGAATGAAGCGCAGGCCGCACAGATCTTCTTATCTTATGGAGCCTGGGCGGATGAGGCAGGGTACGAAGGTGTCGCCAATTTTTTGTTCCGTCATTCCCATGAAGAGCGCAACCATATGATTAAATACATGGAATATATTATGCAGCGCGGAGGACGGGTCAACATTACCGCATTGGATGCACCACCGGCCGATCCGAAGAACCTTCAGGATTGCCTGGAGAAGATTTTTAAACACGAGGTAGAAAATACGGAAGCTATATATAAAATCACCAATCTTGCCCTGGAAGAAAAAGATTGGGCGACCTGGAACTTCAATCAATGGTTCGTTCAGGAACAAATCGAAGAAGAAACGATGGTCATGGATCTGCTCGATAAGCTCAAAATTGCCGGGGGACCCAAAGCTACTGATGAATCTTTGTTTTACTTTGACAATCAATTGGCATCCATGCCCGATGAAGCCGATCTGGCTCGGGATGCAACGATCGATGAGCAGTAGTGGAGGTGTAGGGCGCTTCGCTGTTAGGTGTTAGGGCGCTTCGCTGTTAGGTGTTAGGACGCTTCGCTGTTAGGTGTTAGGGCGCTTCGCTGTTAGGTGTTAGGACGCTTCGCTGTTAGGTGTTAGGGCGCTGTACTTTAGGTTAGGAAGCCTCTTTTTTTAGTGACGTGCAGTAAGCTATTTCAGGTGTATGACAGTTTTTAAATAGTAATCGCCATATGTGTCTGTCTGGTTAATGTAGCAAAAGCATCCTGCTTTTGGAAAATGCTCAATGTCTGGAGGTGGTCCCCAACGTATTGGGACGGGCACTTTCCTTAAGAAAGTACTAGCCCAGGAAAGGATAATACTATTTTGTGAGGTGTTTGTGGGATTTAAGCGTGAAAAACCGGCCGAATGATAGGATATCAGAAATATTATAATATTTTTACTGCGATTGAATCAAAAAATCATGCCATCATTGGGAGTGCATGACTGAGATTCCATATTTTTTAAACAGCTGTAACCCTACTCGATGACCACGATTGACTACGTTCTGTTTTTCACCTATCTGATCGGTATTATCCTACTTGGTGCTTCTTTTTATTCAAAAAATAAATCATCAGATGCCTTCACCACTGGTAATCAAAAGTTCCCGGCGTGGGCAGTGACCTTGTCAATCTTTGCAACATTTGTGAGTAGTATAAGCTACCTCGCTCTTCCCGGCAGTGCGTATATGGGAAATTGGAATGTGTTCGTTTTTAGTCTCTCTTTGCCTATTGCGGCGCTTATCGCAGTCCGGTATTTTGTACCCTTGTACCGGCGTGTTAACAGTCCTTCAGCATATACGTTTTTGGAGAACCGATTCGGTTTGTGGGCTCGAATCTATGTATCAGCGTGTTATCTTTTGACCCAGGTAATGCGCATAGGAACGATATTGTATCTTTTGGCTATTACGGTCCACACCATCACAGACTGGAACATCCCTTTTATCATATTGCTCACAGGTATTTCTGTGTTGATTTATTCGATCATGGGAGGTATTCAGGCGGTGATCTGGACCGATGCCATACAGGCGATTGTGTTGATTGGCGGCGCATTGATATGTATCGTTTATTTGCTGGTGAATATCCCTGGTGGTTGGGATACGTTTGTGACGGTGGGACAAGAGTCGGGGAAGTTTTCTCTGGGCAGTTATGGATTGGAACTGGACGCGCCCACATTTTGGGTGGTGCTGATTTACGGTTTGTTTATCAACCTGCAGAATTATGGCATTGATCAAAACTATGTCCAGCGGTACGTAGCATCATCGTCGGACAAGAATGCGGGTAAATCTGCGCTTTGGGGAGGCTTGCTCTATATTCCGGTTTCTTTAGGATTTTTGTTGATCGGTACCTTGCTTTATGTATACTACCAGACAAGCGGTTCATTACCTACAGATCTGATGGGAGAAGGCCAGAGTGACAAGGTTTTCCCTTATTTTATAGTACAAGAACTGCCGGCCGGGATGACCGGGATATTGATCGCATCTATTTTTGCAGCCGGGATGAGTACAGTATCAACCAGCTTCAACAGCGGTGCTACGGTGATTTATACGGATTATTACAAGCGATTTTTTGCAAAAGAAACGGGTAAGGATCATTCGATGCGTGCGTTGTATGTTGCTTCAGCAGTATTGTCTGTGCTGGGAATGATTGTTGCATTGGCAATGATTAATGTCAAAAGTGCCCTGGACGCCTGGTGGTCATTGGCCTCTATTTTTAGTGGGGGGATGCTCGGCTTGTTTTTGCTCGGAGCCTTTGCCCGGCGAACTACACAGGTCGGTGCTATTGCCGGTGTCGTTGCTGGTTTATTGCTAATCGTGTATCTCAACGTACTTCCGTTTTTTACCGATTCCGGAGAAACATCAGGATTGCATAGTTATCTGACGATTGTCTTATCTACGACCCTGATCTTTTTGGTCGGATTTCTGGTGTCTATTTTTTTTGGAAAGAATGAAAAAAGGGTCTAACTACTCCAGTCCCACAACACAATATCCCAGACCTGGTGCTCCGTAGCGTATTCGTGAACGACCTCAAACTCGATTTTCAAATGCGCATGCAAAGATCTTGGATTACTGCGGGCGATTTCTGTGACAATAAAATCACAAGATGATTCAATTTTACGTTTGGTCCCCCGATACAGCGATCCCAACAAACCTCGGCCCCGATACGCTGCATCGATGCAGCATTGACCGCCGATCATATAAGGATATTGGGAGAGGGCTATTCCACCGATATTGACTTTTTCAAAATTTGCTAACATCGGTTTCAGTACTGGAAATGATTTCGCCCTATGGGGGTACATGGAAAGATTGTACCCGACGACACCGGTTTCATCAACAGCTACCATTTGCGGAGATTCCATCATCATAGCCCGAAGAATTTCAGGGTTATGCTCCAGGGTCACGAAACCATCAGACCAGTCCTCGTTCTCGTTTTCTGGAACCATTAAGTGTTTTTTCTGCAAGGCCAGCATCCCTTCAATATCTTTTTCATCCTTCATTTCTCTGATATGAATCATAAACTCAATGGCTTTGCTCTTTTATAGAAGGTGTAAAAAAGGCTTTTTTTAATCTTGCTGTAAATCGGCCACGACATTGGGGTGTAAATGCGGATTTTGATTTTTCTCGCTATATGCCCTGTAGTATTGACTGGGCGATTGTTTGGTGATTTCCTTGAATTTGCGATTAAAATTGGACACATTATTGAATCCGCTTTCATAGCAGATCTGATTAATGTTGAGATTGTTTTCCAGAAGCAATTTGCAGGCATAGCCCACCCGCAATTCTGTCACAAACTCAATATATGTTTTGGAGGTTCTTTTTTTAAAATACCGGCAGAAGTAATTGGGGCTAATGTGAACATGTTTTGCAACATCCTGAATGGTAATGCCATTTTTGAAATTGCTCAGTGTATACTGATAGATTTCATTGATCTTATCATTGGGGTCTATTTTGTATTGATCTACAAACCCTTGACTTGCGAGGTAGTTCAATTCATTGGATTGGGCAATGATGTCCAGCATATCCAGCAGATGAATCACCCGTTGTGCTTTATGCAAATGGAGAATCTCTTCCATTTTGTTCACGATGGTGTCATGTGTTTTTCCGTGTATTTGAAATCCACGAGTTGCGGCATTAAGTAATTTCTGAATATGTTGATGTTCGGGAATAGCTAAAAACTCTTTTCCCCAGAAATCTTGTTTAAAATGAATAGCGATGGATTCAATATGCTGATCACTGTTTTGATCAAAATAGATGTCATCGTTTCGCCACATGTGAGGAAGGTTGGAACCCAAAAGTATTAGATCGCCATCAGTGAACCGTTCAATACTATCCCCGGCCAATCGGGTTCCTGAGCTCTTTCGTATGTAGGTGAGCTCAATTTCGGGATGATAGTGCCAATAATTGTATAGAAATGGATAAATGTTTTCCCGTACGCTAAACGAGTGTTCGGCATTGGAGTCAACTTTTCGAAGAATGGGTTTCATGGTGTGGAATTTGGTGTCTTAATACGTTCTATATATAGGCGTTGACCTTTAATCAGAGTTTAAGATTTTCTCACAAAAATTATATTCTATTTAAAGGTTTATAACCAATAAAAATTCTGTAGATAGTGAAATATTGATCCTTCGGTCCCTGTAATCATACTTTCTCTATTGAGGAAGCCAATATAATATAAATTATGGCTATTATTTACATAAATGAAAGGTTAATTGTTTTTTAAATTTGGATCAGCGGTAACATTCTGAATCAGAGTCAGCCGTAATACCCTAAAATGAAGTACATGTGAAAAGACTTTATAGCGAATGGTTATTGGATGCATAAAACCAGTAGTTGCTGGTTTGGATTGAATAAGACGGTTCTGCGCACAGGTTCCTGTGCTATTCGTTGTAAATCATTGGTAGATCAAATTTAATCAAAACTTCATATAGGTTTAGTCTAAAGCTCGTGTATTCAGCGATATCTTTATTGTGAATTTGGGAGCTTTCGACCCAAAATTAAGTATTGGAATTAACATTAGACCTTCGAGTAATTTCTTATGCTGTGAAGGTTTTGAAGATGAATGATTTTATAGATCAATTTTTTTATTAAAAAATAACAATGATGAAACACAAATTAAAAATTTGTATGAACTCGGTGTTGATTTTGGCATTAGCTCTGTGGCTCCCACTGGGAGCGCATGCTGGCCCGGCACCTGTAGATCAAATCACCGGTCAGATTACCGATGAAAGCAATGAACCGCTGGTGGGGGTTAATGTCCTCGTAAAAGGAAGTTCAAAGGGAACTTCAACGGATTTTAATGGGATGTATACCCTCCAGGATGTTGATGACGATGCCGTATTGGTAGTAACCTATATCGGTTATGTCAAGCAAGAAATCAATGTCAATGGTCAGTCGACCATTAATATCGTCATGGAATCCAGTTCTCAGACATTGGACCAGGTGGTTGTTACCGCGCTGGGCGTATCCCGCGACAAAAAATCGCTGGGGTATGCTGTTGAAGAGGTGGATGGCGGCAAACTCAATGAAGTCGTACAAGAAAATGTGCTCAACGGTTTATCCGGAAGGGTATCTGGGGTGACCATCAATTCTACTGGTGGTTCTGCTACTTCTTCGGTGAGTATGATTATTCGTGGGGCTTCCTCGCTGACAGGTGATAATCAACCGCTTTTTGTAATTGATGGGGTGCCTGTAAGTAATTCATTGGGCGGCAACACCCAAGAGGTTGGATCCCGGAATGTGGTCGATTTTGGTAACGCAATTTCGGATCTGAATCCTGCAGATATCGAGAATGTTTCGATTCTTAAAGGAGCCGGAGCTGCTGCGCTGTATGGATCACGTGCTGGTAACGGGGTCGTGTTGATCACCACCAAAACCGGAAAAAAGAACGAAAAGATGAAAGTGTCGGTCAACACTAGTGCGGTGTTTGATCAACCCTATGAATACCTTAAAATGCACAATTCTTTTGCCACAGGGGTAACTCCTTTTACGGAAGAGCAGTGGAAGAATCTGACAGGTGGACCGTTGGTCATCGATGAAGGTAGTGCCGGCCGGTTGGGTCCTCAACTCGACATTGGTCAGAAGGCCATACAGTGGAACAGTCCTGTTGATGAAAATGGAAATAAAATACCGACCCCGTTGGTTTCTCACCCCAACAATGTCGCCAACTTTGTCCAAACGGGTATAACCAATACGAATAATATTTCGATTAGCGGTGGTTCGGGTAGCAGTGCCTACCGGGTTTCCTATACGAATATGAACAACCGGGGTATTGTACCCAATTCGGATATGTTCCGGAATTCCCTGAATGTAAGTGGGTCCTATGAAGTGAACCCAAAATTGAACGTAAGCACCAATATTAATATCGGACGATCCAAATCCAATAGTATTCCGGCCACCAACCGGGGCACGAATCCGCTGGAATGGGCTTATAAAGTATCTGGTCACGTAGATATTTTGGATCTCAAGAATTATTGGGCTGAAGGACAGGAAGGCATCCAGCAATACCAGGTTCCTGATCACAACAACCCGTATTTTCTGGCCTATGAAGTGAAAAATGCATTTACGCGGGATCGGGTTTTTGGAAATGCACAAGCCGATTATAAGTTAACACCCGATCTGACGGCATCTTTGACCTTTGCCCTGGATCGATACGATGAAGACCGCAGCAGTCAGATCCCCTATAGTGAAGATCGGAACTCGAGAGGAACTTATGGCATTGAAAGCCTGGCTCGAATGGAAAGTAATACCTCGGTTAACCTGGCTTATGACAAATATTTTGAAAATTTTTCACTGCGAGCGTCAGTGGGTGGAAATTCCATGTATCAGACATACAACGGTAATTCTGCGAAGTCTACTCGAGGTGGATTGGTGATCCCTGATCTTTATACCTTATCCAATATATCCCCATCCAATCTTCAATATGGTAATTACCGCAGTCAGAAAGCCATCTATAGTGCTTATGGAATGGCTAGTCTGGGTTATAATGATATGTTGTATCTTGACGTTACAGCACGGAATGACTGGTCCAGTACGTTACCGGAAGCGAATCGATCTTATTTTTATCCATCGGCTACTTTGAGTGCGCTGGTGAATAATATTTTCCAAATGGGAGACAACATCGATATGATCAAGCTCCGCGGTGGCTGGGCTCAGGTCGGTAATGACACTGGTCCTTACCGGTTGCAGTCAACGCTTGGTAACGCGGGTGCATGGGATGGTGTGACGAGATTGTCCACTTCTGGTACGTTGTTGACTCCGGATCTGAAACCCGAGATTATTTCTTCTATAGAAGTGGGAACAGAATGGATTTTGTTCCAAGACAAATTCCGTTTTGATGTAACCTATTACGAATCGGAGAACCGAAATCAGATTTTGTCTCTGGCTTTGCCCCAGTCCTCGGGGTATGGCAGTAAACTGATCAATGCCGGGCAGGTGAGTAGCCGGGGGGTCGAACTCTCTATTGGTTCCACGGTTTTTTCCACGAATGATTTTTCGTGGGATGTAGATTTTAACTACACCTTTAACCGGACACGTATTGATGAGCTAGCTGATGGAATTGACTTTATCCGATTTTGGAGCGATGCCAAAGGCGGTGCATACACCTGGGTAGGTGAAGACATTGGAAATATTTATGATCGTAAACTGGTTACGGTTGAAGATCCAAATTCACCTTATTATGGTTGGCCGCTTTTGGATGGATCTGGAAGCTGGGATGATAAGAGTGGTGTCAATGATTTGGTCAAGATCGGTAATTACAATCCAGATTTTATTATCGGGATGCAAACAGGATTGCGATGGAAAAATTTCCGACTCAGTGCCGTAATGGATTGGCGACAAGGTGGTGACTTTATTTCGCAAACGTACAGATATTCCGAGTCTGATTTTGCTACACAGCGACAGTTGGACGAAGTCATCAATCCGGACAATGTGCCTGGAGGCAGAGCCGGCATTGCCGAATATCTCAAAAACAATGCTGATGAACTGATTGTCAACAGTACGACGGTCGTTGGCGGACCTACGCCAGAAATGGGCGGGTATGAAATTAACTACCAAGGTATTCCTGTGGGGAGTGGAACGTTCAATCCTGGTGTCATCGGTGAATATGATGACGATGGGAATCTGATTCGGTACGTGGAGAATCTGGGAGGTGAAGGAACACAGTATATTCCTTTGGCCGATAATTATCCCTGGAGCTTTGGTAAGAGCGCTATGTTTGATGCGTCTTTTATCAAATTGCGTGAAATATCCTTGTCGTATACGTTGCCAAGTAGCTTGACAGAGGGTATCGGAATGGACAATCTGGCGGTTTCGGTATACAGTCGAAATATTATACTGTGGACCAAAGCCGATATTGGAATTGATCCGGAACGCGCTTTCCAGCAAGAAGGATATGGATTCAAGCAAGGAATCGAACGGTACAATGTAACGCCGTTTGTATTACCGATAGGAATCAAGCTATCAGCTAACTTTTAATAAAATATGATTATGAAATATTTAAATAAATTATCGATTGTTTTTCTGGCTTTGACACTAGGACTCTTCGTGCAATCATGCAGGGATCTCACGGAGCTCAATGTCAATCCCAATGGGGTTGATATCGAGAAAGCCAATGCGAATCTGATTCTGTCAACGGTCTTGACTCAGACCGCTCAGACGTACAACAACCTCGGCTATGGAGATGCGGCTGGTGTCATGCAACATACTCAAAAAGATGCCTGGTTTGGAGGACACAATAGTTATGATTGGGGTCCTGAAAATTGGGGGCACTATTACAATATCTTGCGAAATAATGAAAAGGTTTATGAAAAAGCGGTCAAAAACGACCTTCGGTTTCACCAAGGTGTGGCACTTGTCATGAAGTCTTTTCTGTTTGCTCAGATCACTGATCTGTGGGGGGATGCACCCTATACCAATGCCTTGAATGGTGATGAAGGTGGCAATGAAAATTTATTGCCAGCTTATGATAGTCAGGAGACTATTTATCAGGGAATTCTGGCTGACTTGGAAGAAGCTGCCGGATTGTTGGCTGCAGATAAAGACTCGTACAAAGAAATCTTTCCCGCTGCAGATGTTATTTACAATGGAGATCCTGCCAAATGGCAAAAATTCGCGAATTCACTGCGCTTGCGCTATCTGATGCGAATATCCAATAAAAAAGATGTGTCCAGCGAATTTGCAAACATTGCACAAAGCGCGCCCATCTTTACAAGCAATGACGACAACGCGTATATGAAGTACCCCGGGTCCAACGACGCCTCAGCCTGGCCGGCTAATACAGTGTTTGACGGTACAAATGGTAGTAACTTTCGACGTATTCGACCAGCCGAAACACTGGTAGAGGCCTTGCGCGAACGCAATGACCCACGTATAGATATTTGGTTTGAGCCCGTTGAGATACCAACCCAACCAAGTACTGAAATTCCAAACAATACCATTGTCGACGGGATTCGATATATGCATCCGGATACCATTGAAAAAAACAATATGAACACCAATCTGGATTATGTGGGGCTGCCAACGCAGTTGAGGTTGCCTTCGGGTTACAATCTTAACCCTACGCCGGGTCAAACCTCCCAGAATAGTTTTGTATCCTACTTGGATGATCGCTACCGGGATGCCGGAGGACCCTTGCTCAATGCCCGGTTGATGTCCTATGCAGAAGTGGAATTTCTCCTGGCTGAGGCGGCACAAAAAGGATGGATCAATGGTGCAGAAACTCATTATAACAACGCCATAACCGCTTCTCTGGAAGAGTGGACCGTTGGCGATCAGGTCTCGGCATACCTGGCTGAGCCCAACGTGGTATACGATGGTACGCTGGAGCAGTTGATTACCCAGAAATGGATTGCAAGCTGGACCGCTACACAGGAGGCCTGGTTTGATTATCGTCGAACCGGATTCCCAGATCTGAGTACCGGCGATCTGGCTAAACGGCAGGCGATACCGTTGCGTTATACCTACGGTAGTAATGAGTTGAATTTTAATCGACAAAATGTATCAAAAGCAATCGAGGATCTGCAATTAACGCAGTATTCGCAAGATGAAAAAAACAGCTCTTGGTCCAAGCCCTGGCTTATCGCCGGGACAGGAAAACCGTACTAAAGAGTTGGGGCGCCTCCCTATTTCCATGACGGGAGATAAACTTCGCTTTTAGAAGTTCTACGTCAGGATTAAGTGTCCTTACCCGCCCGATACAGATGATCAGTCCGGCATTTCCAGTGACATGGGATGCCGGTTTTTTTATTTAATTGCTGGAGACGTTAATTTGTTGAGTGCCACGCGTTTTGTATCCCTTTTATTCTGTGCAATAAATAATTTCAAAAACCCATCCCTAAGTTTCTTTCAAGACCCTAAAAGATCTATTTTCCACCTAAACACCTAAACACCTAAACACCTAAACACCTAAACACCTAAACACCTAAACACCTAAACACCTAAACACCTAATTATAATGTTGAATCTGAATTATCTACTTGTTTTTTTTGTGGTTTTGATCTGTTCTGGACATGGATCAGCTCAGGATCCTGTCGTGGTCCGGTCTTGTTACAGCGCTGCCTCGGTGCAGGAAAAGTACAACGGGACCCCGTTGAACCTGCTTGTAGAGGAAATCAATCAACGGGTTAAAAACAATGTTCAAGTAAGTCACTCCTTCAGAAAGAATGCTGGACAAATTGTATTGTTAGGAGCGGATGATTCTTTGCCCGATGAAATAGTGCAGTCTGCGGAGGACGCATTTCCGTTGCCGGAGAATGAGGAAGGATATCGGATCGTTCGGGCGTCCAACACGATTTTTATACAAAGCCGTGGGCAGCGAGGGCTGCAATTTGGGATTGGTCAGATACTGCGTGAAGCCCGGTATGAGGATGACATGTCCTGGGACGGTGTGTCTGTGTCCACTGCACCTGAAAAACCGATCCGGGGCCATCAGATTGGATACCGGAATACGGCGAATTCCTATGATGCCTGGACCCCGGAGGTGTATGAGCAGTACATCCGGGATTTGATCGTATTTGGAACGAATAGTATTGAGAATATACCTTTTGCTGACCCGGTTCCTATTCATTTTACCATCTCTGCGGATTCGATGAACCGGGAGTTGGGCCGATTGTGTGAAAAGTATGATTTGGATTACTGGATTTGGACTCCGATTACGTTTGACCTGAATGATAAAAAGAAAGCAGAGGCCTATCTAAAAGACTGCGAAGCGCTGTATCGAACGTCTCCCCGGTTGGATGCGGTTTTTGTGCCCGGGGGAGATCCTGGAAACAATCCGCCGGAGCTGGTACTGCCTATGATGGAACGTATGGCTGCGTTGGTTCAAGAACATCATCCGGAGGCCAAAATGTGGCTCTCCATGCAGGGGTTTGATCCGAAAGATGCGAAGTATGTGTATGATTATATGGATCAAAAGTCACCCACATGGATGGGAGGGCTGGTCGCCGGACCCGGTAGTCCGCCGCTTTCGGAGACCAGAGCTGCGTTGCCCGAGCACTATCCGTTGCGTCATTACCCCGACATTACGCATACGGTGCGCTGTCAATATCCCAATTGGTGGTGGGATCCTGCATTCAACTTTACCCTGGGACGTGAACCCATTAATCCGCAACCATTGCGGTATCAGAATATTTTTCTTTACACAGCACCTTATACGGATGGTTTTGTGACCTATTCGGATGGCATGCATGATGATCTAAATAAAATGATCTGGTCTCGACTAGGCTGGCAATCCACTGCTGATATCCATGATGTCGTGCAGGAATATGCCAATTATTTTCTTTGTTCTCCAGCCGCGGAAGAGGTTGCTGATGCGCTTTTTGCATTGGAACGAAACTGGGATGGGGCAGTGAAAAACAATGGTTCAATTCCGGCGACGAATGCTTTTTGGAAAAAAATTGATCAGACGTATCAACTGGACGATAATTGGACGCTTTGGCGGTGGAAGATGTATATGATGCGCGCCGAATACGACGCCTGGATACAGGAGCGTTTTCGTTATGAGGAACAATTGGAAATTCGGGCCAATGACATCATGAGCCAGGTAAAGACATTGGGTGTGGAAGCCACGATGGATTCTGTTCGGTCTATTTTGGCCATGTCCAAAATACACTTTAAGGATCATGAGGGCCGGCGCCGGATATACAATTGGGGGGATGACTTGTTTGAAGTGATCGGATTCCAGTCCAGTGTTCCGCTTTATCAGGCCCGGAACCCTGAACGGGGGGCAATTATCGATTTTATCGACCGGCCATTGAACAATGAATGGTGGATTTTAGCCGAATTTGATCGGATGAAGAACTGGAGCGAGTCTGAGAAAGCGGGGCGTCTCGAAGAAATGGGTCAGTGGGAAGATGCCGGAGCAGGGGGGTATTACGATGACATCGGAAATATTAACAAAAGTCCTCATGTGGTCAAGCTTCAGGCATCCGATACAGATCCATTGTTTACCTGGAGTGATAATCCGGGATTTGATTGGTGGGAAAATGGATATAGTAAAGCACGACTGTCCTGGATGAGCAGTATGCGCTGGCCCTATGGTCTGCATTATCGTCATCTGGATCCGGAAGCAACATACACCCTTCGGCTCACGGGGGTGGGAGATGCCTTTCCTCTGATTGGTGATGTGGAGCTCAAGCCTACAAAATATGGAAAAAAGACAGGAGATATTAAAGAATTTCCCATACCGAAAAACTTTACCCAATCCGGTGAAGTGATGATTCAGTTCAAGGAAATCGACGAAAGTCATCTGAATTGGCGGAAGCATTCCAGATTAAATGAAGCGTGGTTAATAAAAGATTGATGAGGGGTGTTTTATAGAAGATTTGAGAGGAGCTTGGCTTTGTCGGTCTTTGCTAAACGGTATTGGTTTTGTTTTTGGGAGCGGGAAAGTTCTCGGATTTGTGGTGTGGCATCACTCAGTTGGGTTATGATAAACGGTGCCATTAGCCATTAGCTATTAGCCATTAACCATTAACCATTAGCTATTAGCTATTAGCTATTAGCCATTAGCCATTAGCTATTAGCCATTAACCATCGGTCTGGCTCGTTTGCACAGTTGGATCGGGATGCCCCAAGGGTCACGCAGCATGATAATGTGATCTCCTGATGGCGTAATATCATCGCTGTCTTCCCGGGCGCCTGCTTTTTGCAATCGAACTTTGTCCGCTTTGGGGTCGCTGGATACAAATGCGATATGAACGATGAGTGGGTCCTGGTTTTTGTAATCGGGGATGGGAGCAGCATCATTGTGGTAAATTTCAATCATGACCTGACCGCTGCTGTCGGCCAGAAAGGTCATGTATGGTGTTTCTGTTTGCTGGCGGACGATTCGCATTCCAAGATGCTCCACATACCAATTCGCCATAGCGATCGGATCAGGTGCATTGATGGCAAAATGTTCTATTTTCATGATGTAAGGAATATTAATGTTTTAAATGGCTTATCCCATGCTTTTAATATTGATAAAATACATTCCCCGAATGGTTGCATAATAACTTTTAGCAATTCACAATTAACCATCACCTTCCAGCACTGGCGGCTCCGGCGTGCTCTCCGGATCGAAAATATTGAAAAAGTATAGATTGTCATTGTGGTATTGCTTCATCTGTGGCTTCATTCTTTCGAGAAATTGATCATAATTACTTTGACCGGGCATGCTCCAGGCGGCCTCACCCAAAGCAGCAAGTCGTGGAAAAGTCATGTAGTCTAATCTGTTTTTATTAGCAATGCGCTCGGTCCAGATGTTGGCCTGGATGCCCCGGATTTGATCGTTATATGTAGCACTATGCAAGCTGTCCGGCGGGAATTTCCAGACCGATTCTATGTCTGCGTAACGACCGCCCCATTTGCGACCGTCCTGATGATTTTCCGTTTGTACAAAATCAAAATACAACGGAATGCGCGGACACAGCACTACATCGTAGCCTTTGTCCAATGCTTGTGTGAGTGTTTCGGGTTTGTCATGGCGCCACCAGAATACCAAAGAGCCTTCGGTGGGCAGTCCGGCAGTGACGATCTCATCCCAGCCCAGAACCAGGTTGTTCATGGCACGGATCGTATCTGCCATCCGGTTGATAAAGTAGTGTTCCACATCAACCAGGCTCGTGGCATCATTTTTTTTCATCCATGCTTGAATGGCGGGGTCCGTATTCCAGGCCGCATTACCAAAATGAACTTCATCTCCGCCAAGATGGATCATTTGTGCCGGAAATAAAGCATCGACTTCCTGTAGTACATCGGTGAGGAATTCGACGACCGTATCCTTGGTCGGATGCATAGTCCATTCTGGGTACCGATCCGATCCGCCACCACTAAAGACCGGGTAAGCCTTATTTACCGCCGTAGCGTGGCCGGGCATATCGATCTCCGGTACCACGGTAATATGGCGTTGCCTGGCATACCGGACGATTTCCTTAATATCTTTCTGCGTGTAATACTGCGCCGGCAGCAACGGGTTGTGATCATCGCCAATGCCGCCGATCAGTGTGAGATATGGGTATTTCATGATCTCAATCCGCCATCCCTGACTATCGGTTAGGTGCCAGTGAAAAACATTGAGCTTGTAGTACGCCATCCAGTCCAGCAGTTGCTTCACCACCTTTTTGCCAAAAAAATGCCTGGATTCGTCAAGCATGAGCCCACGCCACCCATACCGGGGTTGGTCCGTGATGTCGACGTGTGCCACAGAAATGACGCCAGAATCAGTTTTGTTGGCTTCCATAATCTGGAATAAGGTCTGAGCAGCATAAAAGATCCCCCGCTGGCTGCCCGACATTTCGATGGAAGATCCGATAGACAGCTGGTACGCATCGGAATCCTTTGCCTGAGTCGCATCTGAAAGTTTTATATCAGCGTCATTCTTCTCGTTTATTCGCCCATAGATGCCAAAGCGGCTCATTAATTCCTCCTGGATGTAGTGGCTGGACTGACCTTGGTCAAAATCAGAGTATTGGATGGTGACGTTTTCGGAGAAAACGAATTCACCCGATTGGGTGATCACTGTAGATGGGTATGGAATGACCGGAATTTCTTGTGCGTTGGTTTGATAATTCCACGCAATAAGAAAGAGTGTCAGTAGGCATATGGTACGGACCGAGTGTGTATGTGAAGGATAGAACATTGTGTATATTTGAATTTTAATTTCAATACGACAATATGAATTTACATAAAATAAGAACGACGTTTGTTATTGGTTTCCTCTTTTTATGGTCTTTTAACCTTATTGGACAATCAGGTCGCGATCTTTTCGAACCGAGTGCAACGGTGACAAAACTGGCGGGCGACTTTGCCTTCACTGAAGGACCGGCGGCGGATGAAGAAGGTAATATTTATTTCACAGATCAGCCCAACAACAAGATCTGGATCTGGACTACGGACGGAGAATTAACCTTGTTCACCAATCAAAGTGGCCGATCCAACGGATTGTATGTAGATCAGCAGGGGCGGTTGGTTGCTTGCGCAGACATGGACAATGATTTGTGGCGTTATAATCACGACACCGTGCCTGAAATCCTGGTGGCTGATTACCAGGGCAAGGCGCTCAATGGCCCCAATGATTTGTGGATTCGGGGTGATGGCGGGATTTATTTTACCGATCCATTGTATAAAAGAAGCTATTGGACGCGTGATCCGGCGATGCAGCAAAAGGGCCAGTATGTCTATTTTTTTGATCCTGAGAATGAGACGCCGCCGACCCCGGTGGATCGGGATTTTGTGCGCCCCAATGGAGTCGTCGGCAATCCAAATAATAATCTACTCTACATTGCCGATATTGGTGATGATAAGATATATTCTTATCGGATGAAGAAGAATGGGCAGCTCAAGCGGAAAAAAGTGTTTGCTGAGATGGGAGCAGATGGGATGACGATTGATGAACAAGGTAATGTCTATCTTGCTGGTAAAGGAGTCACTATCTTCAATCCAAAAGGAGAGAAAATCGGACATATACCGGTTCCTGAACCATGGACTGCCAATATTTGCTTTGGGGGGAAGAATCGGGATCAGCTTTTTATCACTGCTTCTACCGGATTGTATGTCCTGAAAATGAACGTAAAAGGCATGCGACGGTTTTGAATCTCTTAAAACGATTCAAGAGATCACGGGCCTAAATTTAAATATGCTAACAAAACTTGATGATTATTGATAAAATGATAAATATTGCCGTATATAGATAGATTATAAAAAATATTTTACCCAATTTATTGAATATAATTGAATTTGGTTGTATCTTTGTGATCGACTAAAAGATATACGTGATGGAAATTAAAACCAAAACTTTGAAGCAAGAACGACTGAGAACCGAAGCTGCGATACAATATGCCAAGGATGTTTTTACCCGACAATTGTCCGATCAACTTAATTTGACGAAAGTATCTTCACCGATCATGGTCATGGATGGAACGGGAATCAATGACGACCTAAACGGCGTGGAGCGATGTGTCCGGTTTGCGATCAAACAAATGGATGATCAGAAGGCTGTGGTGGTCAATTCCCTCGCGAAATGGAAGCGGATCCGGCTGAAAGATTATGAGATAGATGAAGAGCAGGGTATTATCACTGACATGCGAGCGATCCGGCCGGATGAAGATTACAGTCCCATTCACTCGGTATATGTGGATCAGTGGGATTGGGAGAAACGAATTTCCCCGGACGATCGTACAGTGGCGCGACTGAAGACAGAAGTCAAAAAGATTTATAAAGCATTGAAAATAACAGAGCAAGAACTTCGGAGAAAATACACCGATGTGGAAGAACAGTTGCCGGATGATATCACTTTTATTCATGCCGAAGAATTGCGCCGGATTTATCCGGAGCTGACCGGTAAAGAACGAGAGGATAAGATTGCCCGGGAATACGGGGCTGTTTTTATTATTGGGATCGGCGGCGAATTGGGAGATGACCAACCCCACGATGGCCGTGCCCCGGACTACGACGACTGGAGTACAGAGAACGAGGATGGATTCTATGGGCTCAATGGTGATTTATTGGTCTGGAACCCGGTGTTGGAATCCGCTTTTGAGCTGTCTTCAATGGGGATCCGGGTGGATCAGGATGCGCTGGAGCGTCAACTTGAATTGCGCAATGAAACCCACCGTAAAAACCTCCATTTTCATCAACTGTTGCTTCAGGATCAGCTGCCGCAAAGCATAGGCGGCGGGATCGGTCAATCGCGGGTGTGCATGTTTTTGCTGGGCAAGCAACACATCGGTGAAGTGCAGGTCAGTGTGTGGCCCGAGGAGGCGTACCAGGAAGCCAGTATGAAAGGAATATCGTTGCTGTAAGAGATCCGCTTTGAAATCTTACTGAAACGCTGAAATGACAGCAAGCACAACTGGTATTGCTGGCCGACGCCATTTGGACAGATTTTTGGAGTGTAGAATGCAGTGATCTCCGACTGTACATTGTTCTGAAATAACGATGCCGGCTTTTATGACCGGCTATTGATTAGTGAGAGCTTGGGTGTATTCTCTGAATAGGGCAGATTGATGGATGGTGGCTGATTGGCAGATTCTTTCATCGATCCGAAGAGGGTCTCCTGAGAATAATTCCAATGCATTCACTAGCGCCAAATCCGGATTGTTGACCACGATAAAGCAAGGACCTTCTCCTGGTGTCGTATATTCAACTAAATTTTTTTGAATGATGACTGCTTTAGCTGAAGAATTTTCCCATTTTTTCAGATGCTTTTTACTGCCAATAAATGAAATGGAAGTGGTGTTTGAAAAATTTGAAAAGCGCATTAGGTAGCGCGATGGGGATGATTCCTACTGTGAGGGAATCAGTATTTCTTCCATTTTATTTTTCAACTCGCGCCTGGTTACATCAAACAATTCGCTTAAATCCATATTTGATAAGCGTTTATCGAGTAATTCGCGATGGATAATGGGCAGCTGAAAAGCTTTGATCTCTATTTCTTTATCATCAGCTAAAGCATCTTTGATAGTCAATACTGTGTGTCCTTCCTGAGTTTGCAAGACGGTATTGGGATAGAATAGTATAATATTATCGACCTCGAAGCGTATGGCATAGGCCAGCATCTGATAGAGATCTGGTTGAGAAATTCCTTTTTTGGGGTCCTTTTCATCGGAATAGATTATTTTGTACTTTGTATCCGCTATGAGCTGTAGGTTCTCAGTCTTAAGCCATAAATCAGGTAGGAGCCTGAAAGCTTCCTCCTCGTCCAGGTATTTGTCGCTTCGTTGCGCTTTCGCAGTGACTTGTTCTAGTTCTTTGTCAATAAAACCAAAAATAAAGTCTTCGAAGACATATTCCATCGGGAGTAAAAAGGCAAAGAGCTTTAGGTCGTTCTTATAGTCAAACGAGACACAGTGGGTTAGGAATAATTGACAGTAATCACGGACCGTTTCAAATTCTACAAGCATGGGATTAAACGATATCCGGGAGCATTGTTCGGCAGTTGCTTTTTCTTCAGATACTTCGTCCAAAATGAACAAGATTTCCCGTAGGTTTTTTTTGTTGTCCTGACTGGAAGTTGCATTGAACAAGAGCGTAGTCACAAATTTCACGATGCGATTGAATTCATTGTCAAATACGAAAGCATCATAGGTGCAATTCAACTTATGCCATCTGCCTTTGCCCAGGTTTTGCTTGATGTATTCGTTGGTGTGTAGTCTTCCCTTGATGAAGTTTAGCTCCCGATTGACTTCTTCATATTGTTGATAAATGGATGAGCCCAATAATTCGCGGGTGTATTTGGAAAACAAGTAAATGAGCACTTCAAAGAAATCGCTTTTTCTATCACCCAGCGCGGCTTGATAGTTTGGAAATTTAATTTTACGGCAATAGCTTAACCACCAAAGGATATGGTTTTGGATTTGATTGATTTCGATGGTGGAATACGCTTTTTCTGGATTGAAAAAAATTTTTGGCAGGAGGTTGATCTTTTTGCCTTCAAAATGAATGACGCCGACGTAATTGTTGGATTTTAACTCATGGGTTTTATGAAGGAACTGCACGAATCGCTGCGATTCAATTCTTTCATTGTTTCTTTCTGCGTAGTAAGCATTTTTCTCACGGCTGTTCCAGATTTCGTCCAAAAAACCCTCCAGTCCATCCAGTGAATCCGGAACCTCTGCTTTATTTTGATATTCAAACAGATTAATCATCCCTGCCCGTTATTTTCAGTGGCCAGGAGTTTTCTTTGATTACAAGTCCGGCAGATCGTAGAATGTCCTCTACTTCTTTCTGATCGTTCATATAATATTCCAGAAGAAGAGGAATGACTTTATTATTCATTCGCTTGACTAAGTCCTTGTTTTCTCCCATGAAATAGGAATGACCGATTTGAAAATCGTGGCCTTTGGAATCTATGATTTTTATATTGATTTTTTCTAAAATCTCCACGTCGTGTATCTCCGTCCCAACGATATCATATAACGGATACATCGGTTCAAATTCAAACCTTCTACGCAATGCGATATCCAACAAAGCAATGGACTTATCGGCCGTATTCATGGTGCCGATGATGTACAAGTTGGAAGGAACCACAAAAGGATCTCCGGAAGGCAAACGAGCCTCTAGTGCAAGATCACCCTCTGAACGTTTGTCTGGTTCGATCAGCGTAATCAGCTCGCCAAACACTCGGGAGATATTGGCGCGGTTGATTTCGTCGATGATGATGACGTAATTTTTTCTTTCAACAACTTCTGTTCTTCCTGCAGGATCTTTTCCAATTTCAAGAAGCTCATCCAATAGTGGCGAATAATAGGATGAAAGTCCCTGAATGTCAAGTACGGATTCAGCTTCGTACATTTTTCTTAGTGTGCTAATACTTAGAGTGTGAGAAGTTCCTCCACCAGCTTTCCTGAATTCAATCGATATATTAGTGATGGCTGTTATGAAATAAGAAGCTCTCTTCATTTGTATTTCAATCTCTTCTACTTCACCTTCAATCAAAGGTTTAATGAACGTATTAAATGCATCTTCAAAAGATTTTTTGATTAAAAGAGGTCGCTTGGACGCCCTAATGTTCTTCAAAGCCTTATCAGCAATAATTTTAAAAACCCCATCTTTTCTTTCGAAAGTTAGTTGGCTATCATTTTCTGTGTCTGGTCTTAATCCTTGAATAAAGTCTTCATAGCTGTAATTCTGATGAAAAGTGATAAATTCTATTCTATTGTGAAGATTCGTTTTAAATATTTCACGTGCTTCATCATAGGATTGTATGGTGCGGTTCTCTATGATTTCAGCTGCTCTTAAGATGGTGTTGTAGGTTTTTCCCGTACCGGGGGGACCGTAGAAGATGGTGTTGAGTGGGTAATTCATTGGTTGATCAGTTGAATCATTTGCCGTGTCAAAAACATAATTTTCAAAATCCTCATTGTTGTATTTCCGATATCCAGATTTTGTTGTTCTGATGAGCTCCTCTTGTAAGGCTGCCTTTACATTCTCCCATTCTTCTTGAGATGGTTCGAATTTATCATCATAGTAATTATAATAGGGTTGGGGAGGTTCACCGCCATATGGCTTGCTATTTGCCAGTAATCGGTCTTTGGATATAACTCCAAATTTTCTCTTTTTTTCTGAAATGCGTATGCTAAAGCAATATCGTTGACCAATTGTAAAATTTAAACCATTTCGTCTGATGCTAAACACTAGTCTTGGGTCATCCTTTTTAAGTCCAAGTTCACGGTTCGATCTTCGTATAATATTGATGAAGGATTGAAAGATGTCTTGCTCAAACCTTGAACGAATCGTATGAAACTGGGTTTCTGTCTCGATCATATTTACGATCATTTCAAATTCCTCCTGGTTGGAAGTGAAATTAGTTCCTCGGTTTCCGACCTTCAGGTTATCTAATTCCTCAATTCCTTCTATTGCCTTCTTCAGAATCGGGTGGTCTACTAAGTTATGCGTAATTTTGATATCTGCTACCATGTAACTTTGGGTGTCATTTTTCCACAGATGGTCATCCGGAGAGGCTGTTCTGGTGTAAGGCTCGGATGTTACTTCTGCCAAAGCATAACATCCAGCTTCCTGACCCGTAATCCATAAGATAACCTTATCTCCGGACTTGATTTTGTTCTTATGAGCCGTCACAGTCCAACCGGTGAGAACTTCATCGCGTAGCGCAGTTTCAAAATCATAATCATCCGGACTCCCTTGAAAGATCCAGTAATTTGGCTCTACTTTTTTATCCAGCATTTGATAGAGAATGTCTTGTGCTAATAGTTTATGGTTTGTACCATCAGAAAAATCAGGGAGGTAAGTGTTGACTTGCTCAATTAATTCTGTATCGGTTACAAGGTGTTTTTCAATAAAATCTTCAAGTAAATTAAGGTAATGTGCATATCGCTCACCTTTTATCGCAAGCTTAATCCCCAGTTGATTACAAAATTTTTTATAGAAGGAATACTTATAAAATGTATAATTGACGGGGTCGTGATATGTCAAATAGGTTGCAATGGATCGCTCATCCTGATGATGGCTTTTTTTTTCTCCAATTTCTCTGTATAATTTCAGAGTTTGTTTTTCAAATGTTTTTATGCGTTGTGTTAAATCAATTGAATCATTAAATAGATCGCTAAATATTTTCCGAATTTCTTCTGGTTTTTCTTTGCCCAGTTGTCTTATAACCGCTCCTCCCATGTGATAGAGCAAGTTTGAAAAGTCAATGTCACTTATTTCTTGAGCAAAATCTTTGGCTTCAAGGTTTGGACGTCCTCTGTATTTATTGATAAGCTCCCATTTATAGATCTCATCTTTTAGTTGAGTTCTTGAAATATGTTTTTTATATCTCTCAATCATTGAATGCATAAAATAATTGTTGAGGTTTATTTCGATTCGTGTTAACATGGGTGCTAAAATATTACGACGAAAAGACCATAATGGAATCAAATGTGATTAAACATACACAAACTTTCAGGAAGATCAGAATCGATTTAGTGATTTATGTCGGAATTATCCCGTCTACTGCGTTTATTTCTTTTTTTAGATTTGATTTGGCTTCGAAGTGAGAGTTGTAAAGGGCGCCAAAGCCTGGGATAAATGGAGATTTAGCTCGACATGTGTGGTGTTTTTTGTGCTTCGGGAGGCAATCCCCAATAAATTGGGGACAGCTCTTGGCCGAAAACGTTTTTCAAAGAGCAGAGCTTTGGCTTTTCTTCTTTCCTACATAGTACATGATCCCAGATGGAGGTTCAGATACTTGTAGCACTCCTCTTCTTTTAATGGCATATTTGCAGTCTTGTCTCCTTTCACCCTTGGAAACGCAACAAGACACCATGAAGACCTTCTTCCGGTAAGTAGTACCTATGGGGTAGACACCCCTATCAAAAATCAAAAATCAAAACGCTGTAATCTGAGATCAAAAAACTGTAACTTTGCACGCTGTTTTGCGTTAGTAGTATAAATTTATGCGAAATACCTTACGTAACGAGCAGCATAAACAACCTCTTTTTAATTAGATCTGACATATATGGGCGTTATCATAGCACAGTTTGCACTAAGTCTTTCCCTCCTCATCGTACTGCATGAACTGGGGCATTTTTTACCCGCGAAATGGTTTAAAACCCGCGTAGAGAAATTTTATTTGTTTTTTGATGCAGGTTTTTCACTTTTCAAGAAGAAGATTGGAGAAACGGAGTACGGAATTGGGTGGCTTCCCCTCGGTGGTTATGTGAAGATATCCGGCATGGTTGACGAAAGCCTGGATACTGAAGTGCTGAAGGAAGAACCAAAGGAATGGGAGTTTCGATCCAAGCCGGTCTGGCAGCGACTGATCATTATGCTCGGGGGAGTTACCGTGAATTTTATTCTAGGTTTTCTTATTTTCGGTCTGATGCTCTGGCAGTACGGATCGGAGTACCTGCCAGCCAGTGAGCTGACTTATGGATTGCAGGTGGATAGTATTGGTCAGGAGATGGGCTTGCAAAATGGAGATAAAATTCGGGCTGTGGGGACGGTTCCGTTTGAACGATACAATCCCGGCTTGATCCGTTCAGAAATTGCGATAAACAATGCCAAGACGATTACCGTTGAACGGGATGGTTCTGAAAAAATACTGGAGATTGATCCACGCTTTACGCAGATCCTGACCAGCTATGAATATCAGAATGCCTACCTGGTGGCACCGCGTATGCCCGTAGAAGTGATGAAAGTGGTCAAGGGGAGCAATGCGGAAGAAGCAGGATTGCAATCCGATGATAAGATCCTGGCAATTAATTCCGTCGAAACCCGGTTTTTTGATCAATTTTTAAAGGAAATTCGGCAGCACAAGGGCGAGGAGGTGAATTTGACCGTGGAACGATCTGGTCAAAATCTGACCGTTCCCGCGCAAGTTACACAGGAGGGTACACTGGGCTTTCAAAATTATGGTTTTGATCATTTTTTCAATATGGCTACAGAAGATTACACACTGGCGAGAGCTTTACCAGCCGGTGTGGTCAAAGGATGGGATTTTATTGTGACCCAGATTAAAGCTTTTGGACAAATGTTCCGTGGAAAAATAAAAGCCTCCGATAGCCTGGGTGGTTTTGGTACGATCTCCAAACTCTTCCCGGATCAATGGGACTGGCAAACATTTTGGCGCAATACCGCCATATTGTCCCTGATTTTGGGCTTTATGAATTTACTCCCTATTCCGGCTTTGGATGGCGGACATGTGATGTTTTTATTATTTGAAGCGGTCACGGGTCGGAAACCCAGCGATAAAGTGCTGGAAATAGCGACGATCATCGGTTTTGTGCTGGTGATCAGCCTGGTGCTTTTTGCCAATGGGCTTGATGTGTGGCGATGGTGGAAGGGGCAGTAAGGGGTTAGGGCGCTGCGCTTTTAGGGTTAAGGCGCCCCGAATTCTCGGGTCTTTTAGGACGGCCCGATTCTCAGAGCTTAGGGGGAAGGAGTAAAAGCTCAAAGAGACAAGGCAAGCTAAATGGGCCCTATGAACACAGAGCTGTTTCATTGAGGGCGGTTTGCCTGCTTGGAGTTCTTTGTGGTGAAATGTTGAGCTTACTCCGAAAAGTCAGTTTATTGGTTTAGTAGCCCCGTGCCTTTAGGCCGGTGATGATAATGCAAAAATAAATCGGGCTTTAGCCCGGAATGCTTTGTGTTTTAATGGCTAAAGACAATATATGCGTCATGATAGATATCCCGGGCTAAAGCACTGAAGCTAATCATTTTAAAATATGAATTTCTGGAGTGGACTCAAATGATATCCAATCAGCCGTCCGAGTGCTTGCGGGCTAACCCTCAATAGTCAAACGCCACCCAAAATTGGGCTATGTAAAATGCCCAATTTTGGAAATTTAGCAATTGATGCACTGAATATTATGCATCATAATAGAATGACGTGGTGAATAAAGCGGGCTAACGTGCTTCGATCGATGTCATAGGTTTTGGCCAATGACTGTCAGCACGTAAGACTGGTCGCCATAGCTTTATCGATGGCGCACGGAGGATCAAATCCCCAAACAACAAGCTATACCACTCTATTGAGAATGGCACTGCATATGCTGTTTCTCAACGGAAAATGATTCAACAAAAATCGACTCAACTTTAATTAATAATCCGAATAGGCCGTGGGATACAGAAAAAATGTTTTACTGCCGGAAACATTGTTCTGATAAGGCGCCTGATTTTTTAAAGCATGCCATTCGGGAGCATTGCGAAATGCATCCCAATGGGTGTCCCGGCTTTCCTGATCCTTGAATGTGGTCATATACATCAGATTGGGCATATGACAACCTGATAAGACCTGACCATAAAACACCGCATTGAATCCCAGGTCTTCAAAGATTTTTATTTCACCGCCCTTGTTGAACATTTCTACCTTGTTTTCGTGGAGTGCCTCCGTGGCCCCTTCATAGCTACGGAGCTCATATATCCGATCCTTCCTGGGGCCTTCCACAGTGGAGGGCTTCATCTGTGGCATGTGGTCAAATGCACGCAGAACAATGGATTCTATGCGCGCATAGGGCGGTTCGTTGTGTGGTGCGGTGAGGTAGTCTTTTCCTGATTTTGTATGTTTTCTGTCCTGAGCCAGAGCATCAGGAATGGTTTCCAGCTGGGACAAATCGCTAAGTGGAATCAACACGAATGTTTGTGTTTTTTCCTTAGAATGTTCCGGCCGGGTTTTGAAAACACCAACTGAATTGATGCCCAGTCTATGGAGGGCCGGGAGGTACGCGTTTGCCAGATATTCGTCTGTCAGTTTTTGCTGCTGATCATTGTCAAACGTGTATATTTTGATCTGATAATATTCACGGGTTTGACTGTGCAGTTCCGCTCCGCTCATAAATAATAATAGGAAGAAGCCTGCTAACGTACTGATTTTCATAAACTCACTTTAATAAAAATGGAAATGTAATTATTTTCTCAGAAAATGTGTGAAAATTTCTGTGTTATTTAAAGATCACCAAGAGAACCATGCGTTGTGGTAACGTGGTTCTTCCCACATTGACCCAGAATAAAGCATAATGTTAAAAAGAAGCGGTTTGTCCCGGATTGAAAACTTTTTTTATTGGTTTTGTCCATTTTATCGTAATATTGCAATATTACATTCTAGTATACCCCCGAAATTAGAAAAACCAAACCATGGGAATTTCAAAAACAGAACTTTTTTCGGATCAGCACAATGAAATAGCTGCATTGGCCAAAGCTATTGGACATCCCGCGCGGGTGGCTATTTTGGAGCTTCTCAGCGAAATAGAAGGGTGTGTCTGCGGGGATTTGGTCGATGAAATTGGATTGGCTCAACCCACTATTTCTCAGCACCTGGCCGTATTAAAGCAAGCCGGACTGATCCGGGGCGCGATCAAGGGAGCGAATCGATGCTATTGTATTGATCCCATCCGGTGGGAGCAATGGCAAGGATTGATGATGGATTTCCTGGCGCAGTGCAAGACAATTGAGCACCCATGCAAGGCAGATTATTAATTTGATATAAGTGAAAATACCATGAGAAATTCAGAAAATTTAAAGAATATCGTTGTTCAAAAGTATAGTGAAATTGCTACGCAAAGCAAGGAAGAGAATGAAACTTCGTGTTGTGGGGTGAATGGATGTGCTACGGTAGATTATGCTGTATTTGCGGACGATTACAGTAAAACCAAAGGCTATAGTGCGGATGCAGATTTGGGTCTTGGGTGTGGAATCCCCACAGAATTTGCCCAGATCAAACCCGGAGATACTGTATTGGATCTGGGATCAGGTGCCGGGAATGATTGCTTTGTAGCTCGCGAACTGACCGGGGAGTCAGGAAAGGTAATCGGCGTGGATATGACCGATGTGATGATTCGGAAAGCCCGGGAGAACGCGGATAAACTGAATTTTAATAATGTCGAATTTCGGCACGGTGACATCGAAGATCTACCGATTGGTGACGCAACGGTGGATGTGGTTATTAGTAATTGTGTATTGAACCTGGTCCCTGATAAAGTGCGTGCTTTTCATGAAATGGCTCGCGTCCTGCGACCGGGCGGACACTTTAGTGTGAGTGATGTCGTTCTGAAAGGCGATCTACCGGAAGCTTTGAGAAACGATGCCGAAATGTATGCCGGATGTGTATCAGGAGCTATTCAATTGGATGAATACCTGCAGTTGCTTCGGGAAGCTGGTTTTGATGAGGTCAAGGTTCAAAAAGAAAAAGCGGT
This sequence comes from Membranihabitans marinus, assembly GCF_019802045.1. Taxonomy (GTDB): domain Bacteria; phylum Bacteroidota; class Bacteroidia; order Chitinophagales; family Saprospiraceae; genus Membranihabitans; species Membranihabitans marinus_A. The sequence goes on from NZ_JAHVHU010000020.1 coordinate 56,412, forward strand.
TAATCTGCCTGATGAAATACTGGACAAGTATCTGGACAGTGGTGACAAAACCGCTTATCGGGCGGGGACATCGGGTGTGTTTTCTGTAACGGTCTATGGTCAGATACCAGCTTGTGTGCCCGGTGGAGGGTGTTGTTGATGTGTCTGGTGGAATAACTTTAAATGCATTTACTAATGTTTGCAGAAATCATAGAAAGCATTCGTGGTTTGGACGAGACACAAATTGCTGCTTCCAGAAAAGCGGAGCTTAAACCATTGATCGACCACATCCGCGAAAAGACGTTGGCGAATCAGTCGATCCGGATAAATTTTATATGTACGCACAACTCCAGACGAAGCCATTTGGCGCAGGTTTGGATGCAAACCCTGGCTCATTATTACAATCTGACAAATATACAGTGCTATTCCGGCGGAACGGAAGCTACGGCGGTATTTCCACAGGTCATCCAAACGTTAAAAGATACCGGGTTTCAGATTAAAGTATTGGGAGGAACTCATAATCCGTTGTATGGGATTAAATATGCTGATCATGAGATGCCAGTACTGGCATTTTCCAAAGAGTATCACCACTTCTACAATCCAGAGACGCGTTTCCTTGCAGTGATGACTTGTGCTCAGGCTAATGAAGAATGTCCGATGGTCATGGGGGCCGATGATCTTTTCTCAATCCCGTATGATGATCCCAAAGTATTTGATGGAGGTTCCCTTCAGATCGAAAAGTATAGGGAGCGGTCTACCCAGATCGCCCGGGAAATGGATTACGTTATCCGACGGGTTGCCCATCGAGTATAGATCAATCGAATTTCTTATTCAGGGATGGAACATAGCGACACAGCATATGCTATGATTTGTGGCGGGGGCCTAATTTTGTTGGCATTTACTCGAAATTGATGTATTTTGACGCGGAGCTTTGGTTTAGCAAAATTTACATTCATGGCAAAAACCGTCGAAGCATATATCGAATCGAATAAGCAATGGGCAGATGCGCTGATCCAATTGCGAAAAATGTGTCTGAATTCTGGTATGAATGAAGCCATTAAATGGGGTGCTCCAATTTATACTTGGCAGGGAAAAAATATAGTCGGTGTTATGGCATTTAAATCCTATGTCGGTCTGTGGTTTCATCAGGGTGTCTTTCTAAAGGATCCGTACCATATGCTGCAACAGTCCAGTGAATCGACCAAAGGCCTGCGTAAAATGATGTTTTACTCACTGCAGGAATTTGAGGAAAAGAAGATGCATATTCCATCTTATATTAATGAGGCGGTTCAAAATCAAAAAGCAGGTAAGGAAATTCCGGTAAAACGATCCGGGAAATTGGAAGTACCGATTGAGCTTCAGCACGCCTTGGACAATAATGAGTTATTAAAAAGCTCATTCTTTCGCTTCACTCCAGGGAAACAACGGGAGTTTGCTGAATACATCCGGTCTGCCAAACAAAATAAAACCAAAGAGCGTCGGATCACGAAAATATCTGGTTTGATCCTATCGGGAAAGGGGTTGAACGATCAGTACAAATAAAATCATGGTATACTTTGGTGACCCGGAGAATACCTACACCCGGGTAGCCCATGTTGGAAAACCAAATCACGTTTTCAGAAGCTTTGTCGACGGTAGTTACAGCCATTAATCATTAGGGTGAGCATTCAAAGTTGATTTCATGCTAATCAATTATGGATTGTGAAAAAATTAATGTAGTTTTCTCTTCTTTAACACTTCTATAAATAAATGGCCTCTTATTGGGGGAGGGTACAAAATCAAGTTATGAGAATAATTTATTCCATTTTACTGATTTTTGCTGTCGGTCTGGGGTATTACTTCTGGACTGGTCAGGATAATCCCGTTGATTACAGTACACAGGTAAAACCGATCATCAACAAACACTGCATCAGTTGTCATGGAGGGGTAAAGAAAAATGGTGGCTTTAGTTTGTTGTTTCAAGAAGAAGCTATGGCCGACACCAAATCAGGCCATCCGGCAATTGTTCCGGGTGATCCGGAGAACAGCCCAATGATTCAGCGCTTAAAAGAAACGGATCCGGAGCTGCGTATGCCTTACCAAAAACCACCTTTGACGAAGCAGGAAATCCGAATTCTGGAGGATTGGATACGTCAGGGCGCTCAATGGGGTGAACATTGGGCTTATATTCCTCCGATAGAACCTTCTGTGCCCGATGAAATCGCTGAAGCCCGAGCAGGATCTGCCAGCTCAGACTTTTTCGTTAATGAAATCGATCGGTTTATCTACCGCGATATGGAGTCCGTTGGATTAAAGCCGAGCCCTCGAGCGGATACGGGGCGACTTGTTCGTCGATTGTACCTGGATTTGATCGGGTTACCCCCGACGACCGAGGTTGTGGATCAGATCAAAAATGGAAGCTTGAGTTATGAAAAAGTGATTGACCAGCTGTTGGATGATCCAAATTTTGGTGAAAAATGGGCGAGTTGGTGGCTTGATCTGGCACGCTATGCAGATACCAAAGGTTATGAAAAAGATCAGTCCAGAGCAATGTGGCGGTTTCGGGATTACGTCATTCAGTCTTTTAATCAAGACAAACCATTTGATGAATTCACCATAGAGCAACTGGCTGGGGATTTAATGGATAATCCGACACGAGAACAGTTGATTGCGACCGCTTTTCATCGGAATACGATGAGTAATGATGAAGGGGGTACCGACGACGAAGAATATCGGATTGCTTCGGTGATCGACCGGGTTAACACGACCTTTGAGGTGTGGCAAAGCACCACTTATGCTTGTGTCCAATGTCATGCGCATACCTATGACCCCTTCAAGCATGAAGAATACTATGAAGTTATGGCATTCTTCAACAACAGTCGGGATGAAGACACTGCGGACAATGAACCTTTGTTGCGAATTTATCCCGATACGATAGCGGCATCCATAGAAGAATTAAAACATTGGATGATACAGAATACCAATTCACCGTCCCGTGTCGAAGATGAAATGCAATTTATACGGACTTTAGAGCCGAAAATCCATACACATCTTTGTACAGATTTTGTGAATGGAGAACTCAGCGATACCAAGTACCTGGCTTTGAGACACAAGGGGCATTGTGCTCTGAATAATACGTACCTGAATAATGCGGAAACCATGGTTATATCCTATTCCTGCTGGAAAGAAGGAGGGCGGATGACCATCCGGGAATCGAACCAGGAAGGGAAGGTAATTACTTCTTTTCCTTTGAAAAAAACGAATGGAAATGCGATAGAATTTATACCCATTGCACCAATGCAAGATTCGGTTGATCTGTTTATAGAGTTTACCAATCCATTGCTGGATGCACAGGAAAATTCCTTCCGGGTGTATTGGTTCGCATTTCGGCCGGGGTTGCCTGGACAATCACAGCCCGAATTTGATAAGATGAACCGGAAATACCGCGAGATTATTCAGTCCAAGCCCGAGGGCGTTTCTGTAATGGTTGAAAATCCGCCATACATGCACCGCGTGACTCAGGTTTTTGAAAAAGGAAACTGGATGGTACTCGGGGATACGGTTCTCCCCGATGTCCCCGAGGTCCTAAATCCATTCCCGGAAAATGCTCCGCGTAATCGACTTGGATTGGCACAGTGGCTCGTTGATGAACGCAATCCACTGACCGCCCGAACCGTGGTAAACCGGATCTGGCAACAAATTTTTGGACAGGGTCTAGTGACCACCGTGGAGGATTTAGGATCGCAGTCTGAACCTTCTGTACATTCAGAATTGCTGGATTGGCTTGCGGTGCGATTAATGAAAACACACGACTGGCACCTCAAACCACTCATACGTGATATCGTTCGCTCAGGCACCTATAGACAATCCTCCATAATTTCGGAACGGAAACGCGAAACAGACCCACAAAATCTGTACTATTCCAGAGGTCCCCGGTTTCGGCTGTCTGCAGAGCAGATAAGAGACCAAGCCTTAGCTGTCAGTGGGTTACTCAGTGACAAACAATATGGGCCGAGTGTGATGCCTCCTCAGCCCGATGGGATTTGGCAAACGGTGTACAGCGGTGAGAGCTGGCGAACCAGTCCGGGTGAAGATCGCTATCGTCGCGGAATTTATACCTTTATTAAACGGACAAGTCCCTACCCCTCTTTTGTAAGTTTTGATGCCGGTAGCCGGGAAATCTGCATTACTGAACGTACACGGACCAACACGCCGCTTCAGGCTTTGGTCACGCTCAATGATCCGGTCTACACCGAAGCTGCTATTGCCTGGGCAAGCCGGTTAATTCATGAAAGGGCATCCCTAGAAGCAATACTGGCCCAGGCGTATTATGAAGCCACTTTTCGGGAAATTTCTTTGGGTAAAAAAGAAGCATTGGTGAAACTATATGATGAGTCTCTCGCTCATTTCGAAGGGAACCACACGGGTGTGAAGGAATATTTAAAAATTGGACCGGATGGGATAACTGGTGTAAACAACCATATAGAATTGGCTGCTCTTTCGGTGGTCTGTTCAGCGATTATGAACCTGGATGAATTTTTGACCAAGACGTAAGCCAGCGTTTAGCTATTTCAAAGGAACGTGTTCCCTTGGGCCAGTGAGAAAGAATAAAATTATGATATCAAAATTAGTTAAAGAATTTCAGAAACGAGAAGTAGAAAGTACGACCCGTCGTCACTTTATCCGGGATTGTGTTTCCGGTATGGGAACAGCTGCTTTCGGAGCGATGATGTTGTCTTCCTGTGGAAGTTCATCCTCGGGTTCACCACAGCTCAGTGCCCGGGATCTTAATCCATTAGCCCCTCAGTCACCCCATTTTGCACCGAAGGCCAAAAGAGTGATCTATCTTCATATGGCTGGCGCGCCGTCCCAGCTTGAATTGTTTGATTATAAACCTGAGTTACAGAAATTGCACAATCAACCGTGTCCCGAGTCCTTTTTGGAAGGAAAGAAGTTTGCGTTTATTCGGGGTGTACCCAATATGCTTGGACCGCAAGCTAATTTTAAACAACGCGGAGAGTCCGGCGCTTGGGTATCGGACAACCTGCCTCATTTTGCGGGTTTAGCGGATGAGGTCAGCTTTCTGAAAGCAGTCCACACCGAGCAATTTAATCACGGTCCGGCACAATTGTTTATGCACACCGGGAATGCCCGGTTGGGGCGCCCCAGTGTAGGGTCCTGGGTGACCTATGGATTGGGATCGGAGAATAATAATTTGCCGGGATTTGTTGTCCTCACCTCCGGTGGGAAGACACCGGATGCTGGTAAAAGTGTGTGGGGAAGCGGTTTTTTGCCATCCGTATATCAAGGGGTTCAATGCCGTTCAAAGGGTGATCCTGTCCTATATATCCAGGACCCGAAAGGCATGGATCGATCACTCAAAGCGAACGTAATCGAGGCGATTAACGATGTGAATCAACAAGAATTTATGGAATATGGCGATCCGGAAATACTAGCCAGAATCAATCAATATGAAATGGCTTATCGGATGCAAATTGAAGTGCCGGAGGTGATGAACATCGATGATGAACCTAAGTACATCCATGAATTGTATGGAACGGAACCTGGCCGGGAAAGCTTCGCCAACAACTGCCTGCTGGCTCGGAAGCTGGTGGAGAAAGGCGTTCGGTTTGTACAGCTCTATGACTGGGGATGGGATTCTCATGGCACAGGTCAAAGCACAGCCATCGATTATGGATTTAGGAACAAATGCCGGGAAATGGATCGCCCCATGTCTGCCTTGTTGCTTGACCTCAAACAGCGTGGTTTGTTGGAAGAAACCCTGGTGGTCTGGGGGGGAGAGTTTGGACGGACTCCCATGCAGGAGAACCGGGAAGGAAAAAAAATGGCATTTCTGGGACGCGATCACCATACGGAGGCATTTACCATGTGGATGGCTGGTGGAGGAATTGCGAAGGGCGTGTCGCATGGGCAGACCGATGAAGTAGGCTATGCCGGCGTGGAGGGAAGAACTTCAGTGCATGATATTCATGCTACGATTTTGCACGTACTTGGTTACGATCATGAACGGTTTACCTACAATTTTCAAGGACGTCCTTTCCGATTGACCGACGTCGGCGGAAACGTGATTAAAAAAATATTGGCGTAAATTGAGTCTACATTATCCACATTCAAAATATCCGGATGTTTGACCTTGAATTATTTGTGGGACGTTTCCATCCTTTGATGGTCCACTTGCCCATTGGTTTTGTGGTAATGGCCGTCTTGTTTAAAGCACTCGATATTCGGTCCAGCACTCGGACTTATCGGCCAGCGTTGAAAGTATCACTGCTTTTGTCCGCTATCGTCGGTATAGTGACCTGCCTGACGGGTCTGTTACTCGCCCGGTCGGGCACTTATCCTGCGGATCAGCTTTTTTGGCATAAATGGACTGGAATTAGTCTGGCTGTGCTCACTGTGTTTTGGTATTTAGTGGAGTTTCGATGGAGCGTCCGCCCAACTGTCTCTTATAGTTTCACAGCTTTGACATTGGTGTTGTTGATCTTAACCGGGCACCGTGGTGGGGTACTTACGCATGGGGCTTCTTATCTGTGGGAAGGCCTGCCTGTGACCTGGCAACAATTTTTTGGACATGACCCCTATGAAGCGGAAAAACTCGAATTTGAAATTTCTAACCTGGATAGTGCCTTGGTGTACGAAGACATCGTGGTCCCCATCCTGGAAGCGCGGTGCTATAGCTGCCACAGCGATCGGAAACAAAAATCAGAGCTCCGGCTGGATAGCCCCGAGATGATTCAAAAAGGCGGTGCGTCGGGGGATCCATTGATCAGATCAGACCTGGACAAAAGTAAACTGTATCATGTATTGACCCTGCCACTGAACGAAGACGAACATATGCCGCCGAAAGGAAAAGCACAACTTTCAAAATATGAGGTGAAAGTCATTGAAGCGTGGATAGCTCAGGGTGGGGAAGTTGAAAAAATGGTCATGCATTATCCCGACCGCAGTGCGCTGGAGGAATGGTATGATGATCTGATGGCCGATCAAAAGTTGTTTTCTAATGAGCTGATCCCTTCACAACCTGTATCCCAGCCAGACCCAACCCTGATTGAGAATCTAAGATCGCAGGGTGTTTTGGTTCAATCTGTAGGAAAGAGTAGTCATTATCTGGAGGTGTCATTTATGAATGTGCCAAATTTAGAGCCTGAGCTCATCAAAGAGGCTGCAAAGATTAAGGAGCAGGTCATATGGTTGGATGTATCGGGGAAAAATCTGAGCGATCAACACCTTAATGAATTGATTAATTTCACTCGGACTACAGACTTAAATTTATCCCGAAGTAAACTTCCTGGTAATAGTTTGAAAAAACTGTCCCAATTGAAAAATATTCAGATTCTGAATCTGACCGGCGCTGAATTATATGGTTCCGCATTGGAAGATCTTCGGGGTTGGCCGGAGCTCAGAAAGGTTTTTATTTATCTTACCGGGATACCATCAGAGTCCGTTGAGCGCTTTTTAGAGACCAATCCCGGCATAATGATTGACACCGGAGGGTATCGCTTACCATCTGTGCCCAGGGATACGATGGTCTTCCGTTTTAAAGGATGATCGGTCGTCCGTACGCAAAACGGCTTGAACGTACTAGTACTTTGCTCCGGAAATTTTTATGAACGGAGGTGCTTATAATGCATATCGCGTTGGTATATCTGCAATGTCAACCATTAGTCAGGTACTATGCACCACAACCACTTGTGCCAAGGTACAGTGTGCCAAAAATTCCCTTCTGTTTTTCTACAGAAATTGTCTTGAATCTATGTTTTCCTGACATCTCGCGAACAATACAAGATTTTTCTTTGTTTAATATTGTGTTGTTTTAATTAAAAAATGAATTATGAAAAATATAAGAATATTAGCTTTATTAAGCGCTTTATTATTGTTTGCACTTACTTCTCAACCTGGCTATGCGCAGAGCCATCGTGGAACTCAAATGTCCTACAAAGTTGATTTTGGACCTGTATACCCCATTGAGGGGCAGAGCATACAACTCAAAGGGGAATTGGGTTTGAATGATACGACAGGTGTTGTCGAGCAACTTAATTTTGAAGTACCTCTCATTTCTTTTCAGGGAACCAATGGTGGTTATCTGGCGTGGGTAGCTAATAGTTGGAACAACCCGGATATGAGATTTGAAAGCAATTCGATCAAGAAAAAGGATGATCATTGGATTGCGAAGGGGACTTTGGAGTTTCGTCGCAGGCATAATTCCGTGGAGATAGAATTTTATCGAAAAAATATTGGCCATGAAATTTTAGTGGAAGGCCACTTCCAGTTGCGACCCCGGGATTTCTTTTTTTCCAGTCCTCCGCTTGATCTGGTTCCGTCTTCCATCCCGATCAAATTTACGATGTTGTACGATCAGCCCGAAGACACTGAGAAGAAGGAGGAAGTTAGTATGAAATAGGATCGGCGCCCAAATTCTCACAAATTGTGCGGTTTGCGTTCCCGAGGTGGAATTCGAAGGGAGTGCAATGTTTGGTTGAATAACTGTAGCCCTTATTGTGTTCCTGAAAACGTCGCTCCAGGTTATTAGTCATGCCCACATAGATGAATGGTGAGACTTTACTCTTAATGGCATATATATAAATCATAATCCAGAAAAGTGCCGCAGGGGGGAGTCGAACCCCCACATCCTCACGGACACACGCCCCTGAAACGTGCGCGTCTACCAGTTCCGCCACTGCGGCATGCCTTTTGAATAAAAACAAAGAGGCTCTCCCTGTGAAGAACCTCTTGCTTAGTACCGAAGGGGGGAATCGAACCCCCACTCTGTTGCCAGAACTGGATTTTGAATCCAGCGCGTCTACCAGTTCCGCCACTTCGGCTTGAGATTATTTGTCTTCAATATCTGAACGTTGACAGATAATTGTCCATTTTGTGCTCATGCAGTTCTGTGTAAACGAACTGACCAGAGGGTGAAATCGGAACCGCAAATATATTTAAAAATTCAAGAACCAACAATATTTTTATTTTTTCATCTAAGGAAAATTTATTTTAAGTCGGTCTGCATGTCTTAAATTCCACACCTCTGATCTATTTTCCGGTGGATGGACAAGGTATGAAGGAGTTGGTTGTGCATTTGAATGCCTGCAAAGAGTCAGGAAGTGATGGAATTTCTGATGTGTAACAAATGTTACGGGCATCCTTGATTTGTGCAATTATCTTTGTGTCGTAATTTAATGATATGGATATTTATCAAGTGATAGGCTATTTCGGCGCATTGACCATCGGAGTCGTGCTTGGGCTAATCGGGGGTGGTGGTTCAATCCTGACTGTGCCGGTATTGGTCTATCTGATGTCAATCAATCCGGTGACTGCCACAGGATATTCCCTTTTTATAGTAGGGACAACCTCATTGGTGGGTGCTGTTCAAAACATAGTGAAGCAACTCGTTGACATCCGGACCGCTATTGTCTTTTCCATACCTGCCTTTATCGCGGTGTATGCTACACGCATGTTTCTCGTTCCTGCTTTGCCGGAAGAGTTGTTTTATATCGGAGGTTTTAGGGTTACCAAGGATCTCGGAATTATGGTGTTTTTTGCGCTGATCATGTTGTTAGCCTCTGTTTCGATGATTCGAGATAAATGTGATAATTGTGATGATGAAGCTGTGGTTGCTGAATACAATTACCCATTGATCATCATAGAAGGTATCGTGGTGGGTGTTTTGACAGGTGTTGTCGGAGCTGGTGGTGGATTTTTGATCATCCCGGCGTTGGTGATGTTGGCGAAGCTCCCCATGAAAAGAGCGGTAGCTACTTCGTTGTTGATTATTGCAGTCAAATCCCTGATTGGCTTTCTGGGTGACGTGCAGAATCTGGAGATCAGTTGGGGTTTTTTATCTTTCTTTACCGGCCTTTCGGTGGTGGGCATATTCATTGGTGTCTGGCTTAATAAATTTATCGATGGCTCCAAGTTGAAGAAGGCCTTTGGCTATTTTGTTCTGGTCATGGGGATATATATTTTGTTTAAAGAGCTGTATATGAGCTAAATAGATGTGTTTTTAGCATGGCTCCTGATCAGGATGCAATCGCTGTCCATGTGTAACCCAAGTCACTGTCAATCACAGCTTTGTTTCGTATATTGAAAACATTAAATAAATCATTAAAATAATAAGAGTATGAAGTATTACATGAGTAAGATAGTTGGTGGGAATTTTGATAAAGTCATCGCTAAAGTGACTGAGGAACTAAAAAAAGAGGGGTTTGGTGTGCTGACTGAAATTGATATTAAGGGAACCCTGAAGAAAAAACTGGATGTCGATTTCAGAAATTATAAAATACTGGGGGCATGCAATCCGGAGTATGCATACAATGCATTGCAGTCTGAAGATAAGGTGGGTACCATGCTGCCGTGCAATGTTATCGTCCAGGAAACTACCGAAGGGGATATCGAAGTAGCTGCGGTGAACCCCCAGGCATCCATGATGGCGATTGAAAATGAAAAACTGAAAGATCTTGCCGGTGATGTGAATCAAAAATTGCAACGAGTGATCGATGCGGTTTGAATTTGCAGGTGTTTGAGAAGCCTTGGGTAAAATCCGAGAAAAGTTTTGGGATACTGAATAATTGATGCAGCAAAAGATGGATCCTGATTATATCTAAAGGGAGAAAACAGAGAAGCCGGTTATGTTATTTATGGCTCATTCCCGAGGTGCAGATGAAAGTACAATCAATGGGCCAATTGCAATGCCGGCCCGCAAATATGTCCTATGTCCGACACCATGCACTCTACACCTTAAAAAAAAATGGATTGAATCGTTTACGATTCAATCCATTGTAATAAGTAGGGGTATATAAAAATCCGGTTAGGGCATTTTTATCATTGTTTTATGTTACAGTTTGAGTACGACACCAGCCTTTAACCAGGCATAGCTGTTCCCCAACTCTGCATATACACCGAAACTATCCGAAAAGTAATATCGGGCACCTGCGTGAATTCCGGCGGTGATTCCACTGCCCAATCCAAAATTAATGCCGGAAACATTGAAGCTTCGATAGTAAAGCCCCAATCCACCATACACATCCCAGGCCTCGTCCTCAATATTAAACAGATCATTGAAATGGTAGGATCCTTTGGCTCCGATATAGAAGACGGTGAGTCCCCCACCGGAAGCAAAACCAGCTTCGCCACCGACACCGATGGCATCCGTGATGCCGTATTCTACACCACCGCCGAGGGGTATTCCCAGAGAGCCTGTAAAGGCAAATGTTGTTCCGAGTCCCAGTCCTGCATTGATGACCACATCACCTTCCTGGAAAGACGTGTTCACATCCTGTGCCATCGTGGATTGACTAAGAAACAGGAAACTTGTTAAAGCAATAAATGTAAAGTAAAGTTTTTTCATAATAATTCAATTTTCAGTTTTGGTTAAGTAGGTTATTATTGACAGTCAAGATCGCTTAAAGCCGTACGCGCTGAGTTAATAAATGATCTCCAATCTTCGATACTTCCGTATTCCAGGGCACATTTTTCATAAATCTCCAACACATCAATATACGAGCTCATGGCATCTTTATACCTGTTGCAGGTCTCGGGTGTGGGATCTTGAGCATAATCAGCTGCTGCATTGGAGTATTTCTCGACTTCTGCAGAGGTGACCTGATGCAAACTAAATCCAGCATGACAATCGGTATTGGTGCTTGTTTTTGAACAAGCACTAAGCCAACATACGGCACATAAAAGTATAAAAATAGAATGAATTTTGAAAGTAAATTTGGTCATAAATTTATCGCTGGTTATTTTGCAAAGTTAAAAATTTGACAACGATTATTTTCATGGAAAATATCTAGTTTGTAAAGTAGCTGAAAACAGGGATGCGGAGCCGTTTAGGAATAAACTAAGTCTTTGTGAATGGCTTCACGGACCATGCTGGCTACATTATTGACATTGAGTTTGCTCATGATGTTATTTCGGTGGGATTCGATGGTATGGGGGCTCAGATGCAATTGATCAGCTATCTCCTGCGTGGTTCGACCTGCAACAATGAGTTCCAGTACTTCCCGTTCCCGACTTGTGAGGATGGGGGGCATGTCATTCGAAGATCGGTTTTTCAACTTCTGTTCTAATAAAATTTCCTTGAGTTCTTTCTGAAGGTATTCTTTTCCTTGACCCACCGCCAGGATCGCTTCCGTGAATATTTTAGGCGGGGCGGATTTTAAGATATAGCCCGTTCCACCGGCACACAAAAACGTTTTGATCATTTTGAATTCATCAAATGCTGAAACACCCAGTATTTTTAATTGCGGGTGTTGCTTTTGCAGCATTCGGCACCACATTAGTCCGGTCTCTCCATGTTTCAAATGCATATCCAAAATCAATACATCGCACGGCGATTTGGCTAAAAAAGCCAATAGATCTTTACCGTCTGTAAATCCACCGGCAAACGTCATGTCACTTCGATTGCTCAATATAGCTGTGTATGCCTCCAAAATTAAAGGATGATCATCCAGTGCTACAACTACTACCATGATTTATTGATTTGATGTCAAGGAATGCCTTGTATTCGTCTGATCGTTGTTCTGGGTTTTATTCTTATTCCAGTTGTCAAACTCGTCTTGCCAAGTGATAACACCTCGAAGTGGTTTTTGGTTCGAATCATAGAGCGGCATTGCCAGCTTTTTATTATTCAGGTAAAAATTATATTGATGAACCAGAAATGTTTTTAGTTTTTTAAGACCTGTTTCAGATTGTTGAAACAAAGTGCCCCGATTTGGCTTTGATATCAGTTCGTCAAGCTCAGGGTCAAAATTTCCGTTGATGAGCGCCACGATCGGTGCCTCAGCACCCAGGTACTCAAATAATTTTCCTGTTAGTATTCCTGAAACGTCATCGGAGGCCCAGCTCAACAATACATTGATGTGTGATTTCTGTTGTATTAGAAGTGACTCTTTATGCGGAATGATTTCATGGTTTACCAGTATTTCACCAATCCCATATGATTCCAGTAGTTTTTCCCAATACAGACCATCTTTACCGGCATTCACAAATTGCAGGTGCCTCTTTTTGATTCGTCCCTCGTTGATCAATTCCTTCAGAGCCCTGGCCAGCAGTGTACCGTCCTGTGCGTCGGGGTAAATGCTGCCGGTGTATGCCAGTGTAAATAATTTATATTTTGGTATTTGTCTGGAAGAGGTCAGTGGATGGTTAAGTCCGTTCCGTACCACGTGGACCCGGGGATGGAATACAGATAAGCGTTTTTTTATACCACTGGATACCGTCGTGACTTCATCTGCTATGGAGAGAAATTGAAAATGTTTATTTTGAAGGTGACTGAATTGAGGCGTGGCACGCAACATCGGATCCGAAAAAAAATCCCGGTAATCAGCAATCCAGTATAGATGGGGGTATCTCTTTTTTAGTCGGAACGCCAATCTATGGGCATCAAAGGGCAGGTAGGAAGAAATTATAATATCTATTTTTTCCCGCTCTATGATTTTACGACATAATTTATAGCCCCGGTGAACAAAGTAAGAACCACCTTCATCCAAATGCCGGGCTATAAACGAGTTCTTGAAGCGTTCTTTCCAGTGGGGCAACCATTTGTGCGGCGTCTTATCCTGAGTCACGATCAGAGATCCTTCGTCCCCAGTGAGAAAATGGTAAATCGTTCGGAAATCGTAGGTTGGAATTTCGATCACATCTTCCGGATCGAATCGAAATTGATCTATAGGCAAAAATTTCCGGTTGGATGTCGTAGCTACAAAAACTTTGCGTGCCACATTCTTAAAAGATTGGTAGAATTTTGCATTGCGAAGTGTTCCGATACCTTTAATAGGCGGAAACTTGTAATAGATGAACAATACGTTTTTACCTTCAAATCGATTCATTCCTTGATTTTAAGTTGCTATTCCACATTCCACTTGGAACTAAGTTCCTCACGCATGGTTTTGATTTCCTGTTCTGCTTCCAGTGGCCAGATCATAAGTATGTCTTCCTGGTCGATGACGATCATGTTTTTCAGACCCTTGATCAACATCTTTTTTCCTGGCAGCGAATGAATCATTAAGGAATCGGATTGTGTGATGTAGTAGTCATCTTTTGGGTTATTGGTTACAATGTGATCAGATGTTCCCCGTTTGAGTTCATGCAGACTTCGCCAGGTGCCGATGTCGCTCCACCCAATATCAACGACAAAACAGACGATATTATTGGCTTTTTCCATAATCGCATAATCAATGCTGATCGATGGTGTTTTGGGGTAATTATCCTGTATAAACGTGGTCTCCGCTTTGCTGCCATAGGCTTTCGGGGCATTGAGTATATTGTAAATTTCGGTGGCGTGCTGCTCGAAGGCCGTGATCATGGTGGCGACACTGGAGATGAAAATCCCGGCATTCCATACATGGTTCTGGTCCTCCAAATAAGTCTTCGCAACCGACAGATTGGGTTTTTCCTTGAATGCATCGACATGTCGAATGTTTTTCTCTCCGGTAGCCTGCCCAAGCTGGATATAGCCGTATCCTGTATCGGGTCGATGGGGGGCCATTCCCAGGGTGAGAATGTCTGTATGATCGGTCACATATTCCACCGATTGTATCAGGGTATTCTGGAAGATTTGCTCTCGTGTGATCAGATGGTCAGCCGGAAGAATGACCATATTCGCATTGGGGTTTCTGGCAGCAATATGGAACGAAACATAGGCGACGCAAGGGGCCGTATTTTGGCGGCTGGGCTCGACGAGGATGTTTTCTGAAGGCACTGCTGGTAGATGTTGTCTGACTAAAGACCGGTATCGTTCATGGGTCATGACAATAATTTGATTTGCAGGAACCAGAGGACTGATGCGATCATAAGTCATCTGAATCAGAGATCGGCCCGTTCCCAGCACATCTAAAAATTGTTTGGGCATGGCTTCCCGGCTGGCAGGCCAGAATCTGGAGCCGATACCCCCAGCCATGATCACGAAATACGTATTGGTAATGGAATTTTTAGAATTCATGGTCACTTTTATAGTTTCAGAGATCTAAGCTAAAAGAACTTTTTCTAAATGCGAACCAGGAGTCGTTTGTTAATTGTTAAACTACCCAAAAACACGGTATATATAATTTCCCGTATGGACATCTTTGGTTTCCTGTGTACCTTTGTGCATTTATTTTAATTTCGGTTGATTTCTATTTATGTTTGAACTTAGTGGTAAGATATTGACCAGTCGATACTACGCACGGAACCTACCCCTACTAGCGTGGAAGGTGTACGAGATGAGCCATGTAAGAAAGTCATCGTTTTGGTATAAAACGATTCCATTCCCGACTCGGCTAATCGATCTCAACAGTGATTTTTGGGATGGGTATTCCCGTCGACTGCAAAAATATCTCCAAAACATTGATGCGGAGAACTTCGAAGTACGGCGACCTGATTCTATACCGGACTTGATGGATATCTATCAGTCGGTGATGGATGATAAAAGCCTTGCAGCGATCCCGCCGGGCTATTTAAAAACCGAAAACACGTACTTTTATTCTGAGATTTACCACAAAGACCTGGGACGATTGGCTGCCCATGTGAGTATCGGGGATCGCGATGAACAAAAAGTATTTGGCTTGATCAATGCGTCCGATTTTCGGTCTTACGAATCAAAAAAAGACCAGCGTCTGTGCAGTACGGCCAATAAATACCTGTTTCATGTCGATATGTTGTATTTTCAGTCCCTGGGTTATGTCTATTATGATATGGTGGGAACCCGGGAGCCGATGAATCAGATGAAGAAGGAATTTGGCGGGGACATTGTGATGACTTATACCCATGTGCCCTATCCGATTTACTTTTTGCAGAAAATACAACGGTGGGTGTCTTCTTGGTTCAAATGGTAAGCGACTTTGTATATTTGGAAAATGATTGCATCACTTTACTATTTAAGTCATGTTTGAACTCAAAGGGAAGTATCTAACCAGCCGTTTCTATGCCCGGAGTATTCCATTGGTGTCACTTCGGTATCGGTATGATATGAGTCGTGTGGAGAAGTCTTCATTCTGGTATAAAACAACGCCTTTTCCCACTCGGCTGATCGATTTGCAAAGTGATTTTCAAGAAGAATATAGTAAAGGATTGCAGTATTATTTCCGAAAAGCAGAAGAAATAGGATTTCAGATCAAGCGGCCTGAGTATTTGCCAGATTTGATTAATATGTATCAGCCAATCATCGAAAGTAAAAATCTAAATCCTGTACTTGGACATACTTTGAAGAAACAATCGAATTATTATTATTCCGCGATTTACCATCCCCAGATGGGGCGATTGGCTGCCCATCTTAATATTGGTGATTGGGAAGAACGGAAAGTTTTTGCCTATCTTAATGCCTCTGCATTTCGTTCATTTTCAGATAAAAAGGATCAACAATGGTGCAGCACTGCCAATAAATATCTCTATCATCAGGATATGATTCATCTTAAATCAGAAGGATATCAGTATTTTGATTTCGTCGGAACAAAGGAACCTGTTAATCAAATGAAAAAGCAGTATGGTGGAGACATTGTGATGACTTATACCCATGTACCGTATCCGGTTTATTTGCTGAAAAAGTGGCGCAAATTGGTCTGGAGTAGATAGGGAAGGATAAGGTTGAGGTTAAAGCTAAGGATTAGCTTTTGCGTATGCGTAAGGTCAACCCCACCTCTTCCTGGTGCAGGTCCTTTACGGGAACTTCCGTGGAACGATACTCAGAACAATCTTACTGATTTATTGTATAACCTAAAAGAATTATTCAACACAAAATCAACACAATGAAGGTATTAGTTGTCGGTGGAAATGGACAAATCGGTTCATTATTTCTGGAACAAGTCAGGGAATCAACGGACTGGGATCCTGTCGCCATGATCCGGAAGAAGGAGCAAGCAGATAAATTTGATCAAATGGGGGTGTCGACCGTGGTGGGAGATCTGGAATGGCCCGTGGAAGAATTGGAAAAGGTGGTGCAAGGGCATGATGCCGTGGTATTTACAGCCGGTTCCGGTGGCAGTACCGGTGCAGACAAAACTTTATTGATTGACCTCGATGGGGCGGTCAAAATGATGCAAGCTGCCGAAAATCAGAATATATCCCGATTTGTGATGGTCAGTGCGCTGGGTGCGTCATCAAGGGATCGATGGAATGCCGATTTGAAACCATATTATGTGGCCAAACACTTTGCCGATGACGCACTGGTACGAAGCTCACTGGATTATACCATTGTTCGTCCCGGTCGCTTGTTGAATGAAAAGGGGACAGGTCGCATAGAAGTCGGAGAAGAAGTGGAACGTGCTTCTATTCCCCGGGCTGATGTGGCATCGGCACTGATCGAAGTCCTCCGACAGCCTGGAACGATCGGTAAGTCTTTTGACCTAATTTCCGGTGAGCAGGATATTTCCAAAGCGATTGAGGCCTTGTAACTTCCATAAAACAAAGCCATAGGCGGATGCCAGTACTGAACATAAGAAACTGAACGGGCTAGAACCGAAACAACCCAGACTTCCCGTTCCGAAGAGGAAATTGGCGCAGCACGGTCTTCTTAATCTGCTTTACCAGTGCAGGAATAGGAACTGATGATGTACTCTCCATTCTGGTGATAGAGGCTGATTCGAAGTGGATGATCTTTGTTCCGGAGAACGAATTGGTGCTTGAGGCCACTTTGCTGCAAGAATTTTGGTTCGGACATATAGGTGGCCTTTTGGTCAAAATAATTGGAGTAAAGGGCCATCATCAATTGGTAAGCTTCCGCATATCGGACGGTGGGGATGTGATAGGTCTCAAGCAGACAATTTTCAATGTTTTTCATATTCCAACGGATCCCGTTTTCAAACCGGATGTCCCGGCTTTGGCCTTCACTTACATTCCCGGGCTCATAAGAACGTATGTCTTTCGACACCAGGTCATCGCTCGGGAAATTTTCGTACGCCAAGTCAATTCCTGAGGCATCCGAACGCAGATCGAAAGTTTTGAAGTGTGATAGATATCCGTCAAAGATGTAACCGGTGTCTTTTTTGACAATGACCTTGATCCAATGGCCCTGCACCTTCAGTCCCGGTTGGATTTCTATAGTCGTAGGATGCTCTCCAATGTTTTTATCGACGACTCGTACCGCACTACCATAGTAGGATTTGCTGAGAATCTGTCCGTCGGGTGCAGGTGTCTTGGTAACATTGGCTCCGCGCATTTCCCAGACATACAGGGTGTCGTTGAATATATAAGTCTGTCCAAATGCTATAGAACACAGAGCGACCAGAAGGAGAGTGAGTAAAGAGCAGCAGTATTTCATGGTAGTTGGGTTTTTCCTGTACATAAACCGGGATTGGATCCCATTTATTACGGCATTGAATTAAAATGAAATTCTCGGGGCGTTATTGATCTGTTAAAACTCACGGATCTCCCTAAAAATAGGATCGCGGGAATGAGATTGTATACACTGATAGAAACGTCTTTTTAAAATATACTGTATCTTTATGGTTGTATTTAAATAGTAGGGAGCTTGCATGAAATATCTTTATGGTCTGGTGGTCGCGTTGTATTTCACATCCTGCGTGTCAGATCACGCTTATAAGAACAATTTATATGATTCGGAATACTTTCACCGATCGGTGAAGAAGCTCACAGATATCATGGTTTATGATATCTTTTCTCCGCCGGTGGCCAGTCGTACCTATGTATACCCGGCAGTAGCCGCCTATGAGATTATGGCACAGTTGGATGATGGTTACTCGGCATTAGCCGGTCAATTGAATGGTCTGACACCGATTCCTAAAATAGATACCTCTTCCTTCGAAGATCCTTATTTATCTGCGATCGAAGTATATACCATTCTGGGGCAGCGCCTTCTTTTTTCCGAAGACAAAATGGAAGAGTTTCGTTCAGATCTGGATAAAGGTTGGAGAAAGATGGGGGTGCCAGAACAGGTCATCCAGGCTTCGGAATCATACGCCCAAAGGGTAGCGGATCATATTTTTAAGTGGATTGATCAAGATGGGTATAAACAGACCCGGACCATGCCCAAGTTCAGTATCCAGTCTGACCCGGGGCGATGGGAGCCGACTCCACCGGATTATATGGAGGGCATTGAACCCCATTGGGATAAAATCCGAACTTTGGTATTGGATTCAGCTGCTCAATTTATTCCATTACCACCTCCTGTTTTTGATACGATACCGGGATCGGCCTTTTATGAACAGGCTCGAGATGTATATGAAGCGGTGAATTTGGAGGACGAAGAATTTATTGCCATTGCTAGTTTTTGGGACTGCAATCCTTTTGTTTCTCATCACAAGGGTCATGTGATGTTTGGCACGAAGAAAATATCCCCCGGGGGACATTGGATGGGTATTGCTGGTTTGGCTGCCAGGCAATCCGGATTATCACCGATGGAAACCATTGCCACTTATACCTTGGTTAGCATTGGATTATTTGATGCTTTTATCAATTGTTGGAACGAAAAATACCGATCCAATCTGATTCGGCCGGAAACATATATAAACAAATACCTTGATCCAATGTGGCGTCCAGTGCTCCAGACCCCGCCTTTTCCAGAACATACCAGTGGTCATTCTGTGATTTCCACTACTGCAGCGGTACTTTTAACTGCCCTTTTTGGTCCGGATTATGCCTTTGAAGACACCGTAGAAATGGAATATGGCTTACCTGCCCGGCAGTTTGATTCTTTCATACAAGCTTCTCAGGAAGCGGCGATTAGCCGGCTTTACGGGGGTATTCATTACATGCCGGCGATCACGGAAGGTGTAAAGCAGGGGGAAGGTGTTGGAAATTTTATTATTCAAAATTTGATGTTTAAGAAGTAAATAGTTTCTGATAAAATAGCTGAAGAAAGTGATTGATCGATTTATACTGCTTATTTTTGAGGGCAGAATTTTAAGATGCATCCTCTAGAAATCGGATGTCTATTGATATAAACATTGTATTTTTTAGAACGTTATAAAGCTTTCAGGAGCAAAATCAGGAATAAGATGAAAAAAAACCTTTTGATGATACTAGATGGTTGGGGCATTGGGCCCGATAAAGATCGCTCCGCCATCGCGCAAGCCAATACACCCTATGTGGATTCATTGTATGAGCGATATCCTCATGCCGAGTTGGTAACCTATGGAGAAAAAGTGGGACTGCCGGAAGGGCAGATGGGGAATTCCGAAGTGGGGCACCTCAACATTGGTGCTGGTCGGATCGTGTATCAAGAATTGGCCCGCATTAATAAGGCGATCTCCGAAGGAACATTCGCTCAGGAGGACGCTATACAGCATCTTATAAAATATTGCCATGAGAACAAGGAGCCTGTACATCTCATGGGTTTGCTCTCGGATGGCGGAGTACATTCCCACATAGATCATTTTTTAGCGGCGGTTGATGTATTCTCGGAGCAAGGGATTCCGGTATATATCCACTGTTTTTTGGATGGACGGGATACTGACCCGAATGGTGGTGTAGGTTATTTGGAAAGATTGCAAGACCATATTCAGGATAAAAATGCCCAAATTGCTACAGTGGTTGGGCGATATTATGCCATGGATCGCGATAACCGATGGGAGCGCACATCGGAAGCTTATCAACTCATCGTTCACGGGGTAGGAGAGAAAACAAGTGATGTCGTCGAGGCGGTAAAAGCATCGTATGAGAACGGTATAACCGATGAATTTGTGCAACCACTAGTGGTTACCGATGAAAAGGGAGCGGCGATTGGTTCCCTGAAACCTAATAACGCCTGCTTTTTTATAAATTTCAGAACGGACCGACCCCGGCAACTCGTATCGGCATTAACACAAAAGGAGTATGCCGAACAGAATATGAAACCCCTGGATCTATACATGGTGACGATGGCTCGTTATAATCAGGCCTTTGAAGGAATCCATGTCGTATATGACAAAAAGGATATCGAGAATACCTTGGGAGAGGTTCTGGCTGATCAGGGAAAATCGCAATTGAGAATTGCGGAAACTGAAAAATACCCGCACGTGACTTTCTTTTTCTCCGGAGGAAGAGAAAAACCTTTTAAAAATGAAAGCAGAATCCTGGTTCATTCGCCGAAGGTGGCCACGTATGATTTACAACCTGAAATGAGTGCGGTCGGGATTACGGAGAAGGTGATAGAAGATATGGGAACCAACCAACCAGATTTCATTTGTTTGAATTTTGCCAATGCGGATATGGTCGGTCATACGGGAGTTTTTGAGGCGGCTGTCAAAGCAGTGGAAACCGTCGATCAATGTGCCAAAAGAGTTTGTGAGGCGGCATTGGAAGCAGGTTATTCGGTTATTGTAATTGCGGACCATGGCAATTCGGACTATATGGTCAATGAGGATGGTAGCCCCAATACTGCGCATACCACCAACCCGGTACCGATATTTTATCTCGATGAAAATCCACGCTATTCCACCATAAAAAACGGAAAGTTAGGAGATGTAGCACCCACTATTTTAACCTTGATGGAGCTCAACGTTCCTGATGAAATGACAGGCGATGTTTTGGTACAATAGCTCCAGGTGGTTCGGCGGGTTTCTGATGCTTCTGGTCTTCGGATGTGTCGAGCCCGAAGACGTTACCACTTTTGACACGGATTTAATTAGCCTGCCTGCGGTGGTGGATTCTGTTTTTAACAATGGCATGGACAGCCTGTTAAATGTCACGAAAACGATCACAGTAAATGATCATCCTCCCGAGTCGAAAAAACTGGTAAATTATAACATTAAAGAGGATCTGCGTATATTAATTGATTATAATGTGGCCACCCCGAGATGGGCTGATTTTATGGAGGTCCAGCGGACAGATAGTGCCGGGCTTCAATTGATCAGATATACTACGGACAACAAAAAAGCACCGGTTCGAAACATCAGGGTGGTCAAGAAAGGCAATGATATAATAGCCGTTAAAATCCGAAGCAATAAAAAGAATCTGATTTCGGAACAAGCGCATACCATAGTCTGGAACCTGGGAAAAAGTTATTCGATTCAAAAGACGTCAAAGCTGTTGATCCGTAAACCCAGTATATTTCGTTCCGTGGTTTCTTATTAAATCTTTTGATGTGATCATTGGGTTAAACCACCTGGTAATCCATTAAAATTTTATAATTTTACAACATAATAGATATTCAACGAAAAGAATCATGAGCATAGTCGAACTTAAAGTACCCACCATCGGAGAATCCATTACTGAAGTAACTTTATCTGCCTGGTTAAAGGAGGATGGAGCATATGTAGAACTGGATGATCCGATCTGTGAATTTGAATCTGATAAAGCCACACTGGAATTTCCTTCAGAAGCAAGCGGAAAATTGATTTATGTCGCCGAAGAAGGACAGGATTTGGAAGTGGGAGAACTGGTGGCAAAAATCGATACTTCGGTGGAAGCACCTGATTCAGAGGGAGGTGATCAAGGAGATTCAGAAGAAAGTTCTGTACAGAAGGAAGATGAAGAAGGCAGCGCTGGGGAGTCTCAAACTCAAGTTGATTCTGAATCTCAATCCTATGCCAGTGGGCACCCTGCTCCGGCTGCTCAGAAAATACTTGACGAAAAAGGGATAGATCCGGCTACGGTCAAGGGCACTGGAAGGGATGGACGCATCACCAAAGAAGATGCTCAAAAAGCGACTCAACCTGAAGCGCAACCTGAGAAAGAGCCTTCAAGTCAATCAGAAGCTCAACCTCAAACCCAGCCTTTCTCGCGAGAAGAACGCACAGAAAAAATGTCACGGATGCGCCGGACAATTGCAAAACGATTGGTTTCTGCCAAGAATGGAACCGCGATGTTGACCACATTTAATGAAGCGGATATGTCTGCTATCATGGATCTTCGTAAAACATATCAGGAAAAGTTCGTTGAAAAATATGGGATCAAACTCGGTTTTATGTCCCTCTTTGCCAAAGCATGTGCAGTGGCCTTGCAGGAGATGCCTCAGGTGAATGCTCGAATTGACGGAGACAATCTGATTTACCACGACTATGTAGATATATCCATCGCCGTCTCTACGCCCAATGGATTAGTTGTACCTCCGGTAAATAATGTCGAATCGTTGAATTTTCATGAAATTGAGCTGAAAATCAAAGAGCTGGCTGATAAAGCACGGGAAGGAACACTGAGCCTTGAAGAAATGACTGGAGGTACCTTTACGATCACGAATGGGGGAATATTTGGTTCTATGATGAGTACCCCTATTCTCAATGAACCTCAATCTGCCATTTTGGGTATGCACAATATAATACAGCGTCCCGTTGCGATCGATGGCGAAGTGAAGATCCGCCCCATGATGTATCTGGCGCTCTCCTATGACCACCGAGTCATAGATGGCAGTACTTCGGTCACCTTTTTGGTCCGTGTGAAAGAGCTCCTGGAGAATCCGGTTCAGCTTATGATGGGAATCTGATTAATGGTCGTTGGGTATCGGTTGTTGGTCAGCTGTCCACGGTCTACCCGTAAACTTTGAGTCTGCTCCGAAAAGTAGGTTTTACGCGAAAGTAACCCCGTGTCTTTAGACCGGGGTTAAAACAGGAGAATATTATTGAGCTTTAGCTCTTTATGAAGCTTGTTTTAATGGCTAAAGCCAATATTTTCGTTACGATAACATCCCCGGGCTGACCGCGTGCGCTAAAGCTATAGCGGTGGCGCAAGCACCGGGGGTATAGTTGTCAAAAGAGACTTTCTGGAGGGGGCTTAACTTTTTAAACCTGATAAACTTCATTAACCATATCAACGCTAAATACATATAACCAAAAAGACGATGTCCAAAATCTTCCATTTTCTTATATTTTTTGCAGCAATGATTCCGATCCAAATGACGGGACAAGCTGTACCGCAGATCATTTTTGATACCGATATGGGCCCGGATTACGATGATGTGGGGGCGTTGGCGGTTCTGCATGCTTTGGCAGCACAGGGAGAGTGTGACATATTGGCTACAGTAGCCAGTGACGGCCATCCATCAATTGCACCGACCATAGAGGTATTAAATCGGTATTTTGAAAAACCAGATATTCCGATTGGATCTCCTTCAAGGAATGCGCCCGCTTTTACCGCTGAGAATAGCTGGAACGATTCGTTGATTCATCGTTATCTTCCCCAGGTAAAAACCAATTCAGAGTACCCGCAAGCGGTTAAGGTGTATCGAAAAATACTTGCTGAATCTGCAGATACGAGTGTGACCATCGTGACGGTTGGATTTGTGACCAATCTGGCCGATCTATTGCGTTCGGGACCTGATGAATTTTCATTGCTTTCCGGCAAAGAATTGATTCGAAAAAAAGTCAAGAACTATGTTGCTATGGCCGGTGTGTTTCCCGAAGGAAAAGAATTTAATGTGTACCAGGATTCAGTTTCTTCAAATGTGGTTTTTAGTCAATGGCCAACGCCCATATTGTTTAGTGGTTTTGAGATCGGAGCCCGAATTGGAACCGGACGACATACCGCTCATATGAACGTTAGAAACAGTCCGGTGCAATGGGCGTACAAATACAATTTGGAAACATTCGGTGGGGGCAAGGCGCTCTCTCGCCCATCTTGGGATCATACGGCCGTTCTGGTCGCGGTACGTCCGGCTGGTGATTACTTTTATATCAATGGTCCGGGCCGCTTTATCATCAATCCGGACGGAACCAACAGTTGGGACCCGGCCACGGACGCAGGACACCATTTCCTGACCCATAAATATCCGTACCGCATCGTGGCGGAACTACTTGAAGGATTGATGATGTATACGCCTTAATCCAAGCACGTAATACACAACTACAAAATAATTGAATACTGGAATTAACCATTTCTGGCAGAATTACCACATGAAATTTGCATAACTAAAATCCTAATAGCAACAACATATGCATTTGCAGACCGGTAAATATGTTAAAATTAGGTATTAATTTAAGTAAAAATTTGTTAGTTTAAATTTTATTCATATATTGACATCGGTACATGGTTTTAGGCGTTGCCCCTTAGCGCCTTTAAGTAAAAACTCTTTAGAAACTAAATACCATATTCTTACGCTTTTGCACTGTTGTGTGATTTCTGACTGGAATTGTTTGTCGCAAAATAAGCGACGAGTGTTGTTCTGTGTTGGATTTGGTTGCACACCTTATGTAACGGGGTTTGGATGTAGGTAGTAAAATCAGATGTAACCTTTATAATCACAAAAGAAACATGATTATGAGATACGCACTTACTTAATCACACTTTTTACATTGCGGATACTCAGCTGGGAAAATATCAGATTAGTATTTTCTTCTGGCGGGTAGACTTCCTAATTGACTTTGTTGATACAAATAATAATTGCACTTGCATTTAATGGGGTCTGCTGTGTCTCGTGAATATACCCTTTTACTATTCTCTTCTGAGTGTTCCAATTCTTTTAGTATTCATGCAAAGTGAATGCCTGGTATAGTATGTAATTAACAAATAATTAATTGATGTACTGGCTTGCGCATTGGACTGGGCTCGGGGTCGGTGTGCTCCAGAACTCCATAATCTAAAAGAAACATTTTTAAAACAACTGCACAGATTACCTACATAAGAAATTAACCCTCTAATTATGCAATCCACCACTTCTACCTTCGACACTCAAAATTCTTTTTTTTCTTCATGCTTTAGAATCATTCATGTAAACAAAAATACTTTTAGAAAGATCGGATGGAGTAATTATGGAATTCGATTTGTGTTATTTGTGCTTCTTGTCATAATCTTTTTTCAAACAGTACAATCGCAGAATCTCTGCAGTTTTAATTGCTCCACAAACAATGTTACAGTTGACGATGCTTATATCGGAGATGCAAATGGTAACCCCATTGGAAGCTGCAATGTACCAGACAATACACAAGTTTCCATTTGGTTAGAAATTCCTTGGAATTCAAATGCTAATAGATATTGTCTAGCCATGTATGCGAGACTTTTAATTACTAATCCTGATAATTCCCAGATAATAACTGATTTAGATGGACTATTGTTAAAAAAGACGATTTTGCCAGGTGTTAATTTGGTTAAAATTTATGACTTTTCTTATATCTGTGGACAAAAAGTGGAGCTTGTTTCACTGCCTGCTTATGCGAATAACAATGGTATTGGCCCAAGATTTGGGTGGCGTACAAATAATAATAATACATGTTCTTCTGGAACTGAGGGTGTAAGTTTTGTGAGTTGCCACACATCCCCTGGTCAAACTGCCTGTGCTCCTAATATTCTAGTCAATCCACCCCTTCAGGCTAACTTCTCATATGTAGCTGAATGTGACGGAGGAGGTTTTCAGTCGGTGACATTTACGGATGAAACACAAGGCGGAGATGGGAATCATACCTATGACTGGGATTTTGATGTTAGTACAAATACCGCTTCACCAGCCACATCCAATACTGTCGGTCCTCATTCGGTGACCTATTCATCTGGTGGTTCTAAGACCGTGAAGTTAACCGTGGTGAATGGTGGTGAATCCAGTGAACTAGAAATAGATATCGAGGTTAAGTCATGTTGTTCCGCATTGACCTGTAGTACGACACCGACGGATGCGAGCTGCAACAGCGGGAGCGATGGAAAGATCACTGTGACAGCCGGAGGAGGAACTCCCGGTTATACGTATAGCATTGATGGTGGTCAGAAC
>NZ_JAHVHU010000021.1 GCF_019802045.1 Membranihabitans marinus
GCAAGTTCATCCTTGTCTGCAATCTGATTGACCAATTCATCGAGTAATTTTTGAGTTTGATCTTTCATAGTATAAAGTTTTTAGACTCACAAAATCAGATCAATTCCGCTCAACACAAAATTTTTTGGAAAGTCTTCTTGAACTCCACAAATACACAAACTACTTGACAGTCCCAAAAAATACCACCTCACAATCAGCACAAGCTGTGCGCCAAATCTCATGACCTAACTCCAAACTCAAGTACCAAACCACAAACCATACCACCGCACATCAGCATAACCATAAAAGTTAAACTATACGCTAAATCCTATGAACCGACTCCAGACTCAAGAACCAAACCAAAAACCATTCCACCGCACATCAGCATAACCATAAAAGTTAAACTATACGCTAAATCCTATGAACCGACTCCAGACTAAAGAACCAAACCACAAACCATACCACCTCACATCAGCATAACCATAAAAGTTAAACTATACGCTAAATCCTATGAACCGACTCCAGTCTCAGGAACCAAACCACAAACAATACCACCGCACATCAACGCATTCCAGTAAAGTTAAGCTACATGCCAATCCCCATGAACTGACGCCAAACTTCAGAACCTTACCACAGTCATTACCGATTCAAATGCACTTCTATGCCCTATCAACCATCAATCAATTAGACTGATAAATCACTCGAATATGATCCATTCGGTCCCCAGAAATTACCTGAAGTATATACATACCGGAAACATTGAAAATATCACCTGACAAATCAATCCGCTGTTTACCAATTTCCAGATCAAAATGATGCCGGGATAAAAACGCTCCCTGGCTATTCAACACGCGTATCTCCACTGGTCCTTTTTGTTGGAGATCAAGATTTAGTTGGAGGTTATGTGTAAATGGATTCGGATAAGCGTTAAGTTCAGATTGTGACACCTGAATTTCTTCGCTGTTGATTTTCTCACGGACTTCATCCGAAATCCCCCATTCAATATTCTCTTTGGCAACGGTTTGTACGATCGCCCTAGAGTAACCTTGTACCAATTCTGCTCCACATGTATCCATGAGAATCAGATTTTGTGTCAGCATGGTGGTTTCTTCGTGGCACGTATCGGTAAAAGTCCAGACTCGACTCACATCAGTGCGGTACGGATCTTCACTGGAATAGGACACAAAGAACTTGTAATCTACCTCAAATTGTCGTGTAGAATCACCGAGGTATATGGGTTGGTCGTTGACTGGCAATGTAATGCGGTTATTCTCATCTTTTTCCAATGTACCACACAATAGCGTGTCAACAGGTACATCAAATACATCCGCTGTAAGTGCACAAGTTGGGCTAAAAACAATTCGTTGCGTAAACGTATCCGTCATGACGACCGTGTCACATTGGGACTCCACTATAAACTGACGCAATAGTCCTTTGGCCCCACATTCTGTATATTCTTCACGGAGCTTTTGAGTTATTTTCAGGTTCTCCGGACAATCGGACTGTATCACACCATTGCTCAACATAAACGTAGTATCAATCGGGTTTCCGTCATTGCAATCCATGGTATATACGGTCAAACTGTCAATATTTACAGTGTCCGCTTTAATTTGATATCGACCAAAAACCGCATTTAAAAGTTCTGAAGATAAAGCGACATTGCCTTTGCGATAGTTCTCCAAAGCCAACTCGACGACATCCTGGTAGGTATTCTGATAAGATTCATAGGAAATAAAGATGTCATCTAACGTCAACAACTCCTTGTACTGAACCGTATCATTGGCTGGCGGATCGGGTTCATCAGGTTTATCAGGTTTGTCTGGCTTATCCGGTTCATCGTCTCTACACAAGCCATCGACCATAATCTTTTGCTCAGCTTCTATTTTCTTTCCCGTGCATTGATCTGAAAACACCCATGTTCGTATGACCACATATTTACGATGTTCCTGAATCATAGTATATACTTTGTCATAATACGAAACATAAACTTTGGAAGAATGACAAGAAGATTCCCAGCCCCCATACAAGGTCACCGGTTTGATATAATCAGCCAGCTTTACATGGTTGTTGTCTTCGTACTTGATCGGTGCACACATCCACTGAACATCGGGAATATTGAGCATTTTCTTAGAAAATGAACAGGACGGAACAACATGGATTTTTTGGGTCAGTTTTAGTGTATAATCACGATTGCCACACCATACTCCGATGGAGAAATTCCGGATAATGGTTCCGGTTCCGCATTTTCCCAGTTCCGGCCAGATATCCTGGGTAACCATAATCTTACAATCATCGACATACCCAAGTCGTACTTTATCGGTGACATGTTTCTTTTCCGTGTAGTGGTATCCCTTTTGATCCCAGTCATTGTACCCGGAACCATGTCCCTGAGTTGTGTAGCTTCCTGATTTGTACTTGGTTACACATTCAATGTCCTTCACAGGGTGATGTGTAGGCAGCTTTTTGCCATATTTATCGATGATGTACGTGGAGTTTCTAATCCACCCTGTTTTATAGGTTCCAAAGGCCTCATCGAGTCGGGATTTTGCCGCTGCATTCCATTTCGGTGAATTGTTTTTCGCCGCGTCCTCTACGATATCCCGGTAATACTTTTCATATGCCTCGCAACTGATGGTGACATCTCCAAGCTTAATAATTTTGGGACCCCAAGGCGCCTCCTCGGCTTGCAAAGGTGAACCCAGTAAAAAAATTAGAGATAATGTGGTGAAAAATGGTGCGTAAAAGTTCATTTCCATATTGAGACAATTTTAACTTACTATGAAAGTAATAATAAAATTGTACAATCTCGATATGTTATACCATAAACATTTTAATATATCATTTGAAAATATATAATTATTTACAAATAAGACATTTACACATTAGATCAAACAGTCATTTTACCCTTATACTCACCTTTATCTAATTTTTCCTTGACTGCATCAAAGGCATCCAGCGTGAGTTCCACGTCTTCAGACGTGTGTGCAGCAGTTGGAATAAGACGAAGTAAGATCACACCCTTCGGTACGACAGGATAAACCACGATCGAACAAAATATACCATGCTCTTCTCTCAGATCTTTTACCATCGCACATGCTTCCATGGTATCGCCTTTCATAAATACCGGTGTCACACAGCTCTCTGTATTTCCCAGATTGTATCCGCGATCTCGCAACCCGGATTGCAGTTGATTCACGATATCCCACAATTTCTCTTTAAGCTCAGGATGTTTACGAATCAATTCCAGTCGTTTGAGGCCTCCTTCGACATAGCCCATGGGCAATGATTTAGCAAATACCTGAGACCGGGCATTGTACTTCAGATATCGGATTACTTCTTTATCTGCAGCAAAAAAGGCGCCGATTCCAGCCATCGATTTGGCAAAAGTAGAGAAGTAAAGATCAATTCCCTCCGTCACGCCTTGCTCCTCGCCCACGCCGGCACCGGTTTTACCGATCGTTCCAAAACCATGCGCATCGTCCACCAATATTCGGAAGTCATACCGTTCTTTCAATTCCAATATTTCCTTGATCCGGCCTTGTTCGCCTTGCATACCAAAAACACCTTCTGTAATAACGAGGATTCCACCACCCGTTTTTTCAGTAATCGCTGTTGCTCGTTCTAACTGTGTCACCAGGTTATCGATATCATTATGCTGGTAAGCAAATCGTTTACCAACATGCAATCGCACCCCATCCACGATGCAGGCATGAGAACCGTCATCATAGATCGCTACATCTCTTCGGCTTAGAAGCGCGTCGATAGCAGACACCATGGACTGGTAGCCAAAGTTGACTAAGAACGCAGATTCCTTACCAACAAAATCTGCAAGTTCCTTCTCGAGTTTGGCGTGTTGGCTGGTTTGACCGGACATCAACCGAGATCCCATCGGATAAGCCAGTCCCCAGTCTTTGACCGATTGGGCATCGGCTTTACGCACTTCGGGATGATTGGCCAATCCCAGATAATTGTTGACACTCCATACGACTACTTCGCGTCCATTAAACGTCATTCGGGAACCGATATCACCTTCGAGTTCGGGAAATACAAAATAACCTTCACCAAAGTCTGCATACTTTCCCAGTGGACCTGGCTGATTTACAATTCTGCTAAATATATCCATATCATAAAATTTCTTCAAGAAGATATATACTGCCCATGACTAGGCCGATATCCTCTTTATTCGCATTTAAAATAATTTCATTAATGGCACGCTGTACCGATGGCCATGTTTCTCCATTAAGGCCATATTTCTGAGCCTCAAACTGCAATACATTAGAATCCATTGCTCTAGGAACATTTGCCGCACAAAAATAATACGTGGCATGATCAGGTAACACGGAAAAAGTCTCCTCTAAATTCTTCCCTTTGACCAATCCTAAAACAATGTGCAAATGTACACTATTATTTTTAAAAAAGCGTTCGAAATACCTTAAGCCTGCCGGATTATGTGCTGCATCAGCGATAATCAACGGCGAACCATGGATCACCTCATACCGTCCTCTAAACCCTGTCAAACGAATAAAGTTTTCCAACCCGGATTTAGCTGCTGTTGATTTCAAGGGCAATTCCTTATTTTCCTTCAATATGTGTAACGCATGCAATACTGTATTGAGGTTGTACCGGTGGTATTCTGCTTTGTTGGGAAGTTCAATCTTTGAACCCGGTAAAACGTTTTTCTGAAGGTGATACACTATCCCGTCGTGTGTGTCCTCAGAACGGAGGATCAGTGATCGATCTGAATAAATCAACTTAGATTCTTTTTCATCTGCTATCTTCTCAAAGACCGGGTAAAGTTTGGGGTCTACATTCCCCAATACGGTCGGACGATTCTTTTTAATGATTCCTGCTTTCTCATGAGCTATTAATTCGAGACTATCTCCGAGAATATCCTGATGATCATAATCGATATTGGTAATAATAGCCAATAGCGGTGTGATTACATTGGTCGCGTCCAACCGACCGCCCAGACCGGTTTCCATAAGGACAATATCCACCTCCTGATCCGCAAACCAGCAACATGCCAGTCCCATGCTCATTTCAAAAAAAGAAAGGTGACTGGTCCGCAAATAATCATAATGTCTCTGGACCCAGGCCAACACGGATTCTTCGTCAATCAGGTCACCGTTAACCTTCATGCGTTCCCGGTACGATAGCAGATGCGGTGAAGTGAACAAACCGGTTTTGAAGTCATTCTTTTGATAAACAGCAGCCAACATATGTGCTACCGAGCCTTTGCCATTTGTTCCGGCAATATGTATCGATCGAAACCGGTCCTGGGGATTCCCCAGATACGCCAAAAAATTGGAAACTTTTTCCAGATCATAGGTATCCAGCGCTTTCCGGCCGACATGTTGGAACATGGGCAAAGCATTCATAATAAATGCCTCCGCTTGTGCATAGGATGTTATCTTATCCTGTTGATCGTTATTGGTCATATCACCCCAGTAGATGATAAGTACCTTGATCGTCAGTGACAGTAACACGGGATGGTCCCTGTGCTTTTTCCACATGGCCGATCACCTGTGCATCGATATGGAAGTCTTCCGCTATTTCTATCATGCGACGAGCCGATGCCTCATCAGTATAAATTTCCAGCCGGTGCCCCATATTAAAAATTTGGTACATTTCTTTTCTGGGCAACCCCGATTCGTTTTCGATCAATTGGAATACAGGCGGCAGTGGCAACAAATTATTTTTCACGATCTGTACTTGATCCGCAAAGTGAAGGACTTTGCTTTGCCCACCACCTGTACAATGAATCATCCCATTGACATGGATGGGCAATTCATCAACAATAGCTTTAATCAGTGGCGCATATGTTCTTGTTGGAGAAAGCATTATGTCACCTATCAAATACTCTTTACCATCGATTTGAACCACATCATCCAGCCGCTTACTTCCAACGTACTGGTACTGAGAATCAACATTGGGATCTCTGGATTCAGGGTATTTCTCACCGTAGTAAGCATCCAGAATATCATGCCTTGCCGAAGTCAGTCCATTGCTGCCCAGTCCGCCGTTGTAGGCGTTTTCATAGGTCGCATGACCATAGGAAGCAAACCCGACGATGACATCACCGGGCTTGATGTGATTGACAATGACATTTTCCCTCTTCATCCGGGCAAAAGTGGTATATCCTACATCAATTGTTCGAACGATATCTCCCACATCAGCCGTCTCTCCGCCAGCCAAATGAATGCCGATATTATAAGGTTTTAATTGATCCGTAAATTCTTCAAAAAAATCAATGATCTCCCTAATAACTTCGCC
This sequence comes from Membranihabitans marinus, assembly GCF_019802045.1. Lineage (GTDB taxonomy): Bacteria > Bacteroidota > Bacteroidia > Chitinophagales > Saprospiraceae > Membranihabitans > Membranihabitans marinus_A. Next base: position 6,253 of record NZ_JAHVHU010000021.1, read on the forward strand.
TGGAATCAGACTCTTATTTCGTCCGATGGTGGAAGAAACGACGATATTATCCAAAGCACCTACGCAGGCCATGTCATCAATATTCATGACCAGCGCGTCCTGGGCGATCCCTCGCCAGACACTGGCATCGCCGGTCTCTTTGTATTTCAGGTAAGCCAGGCTGGTTTTCGTCCCGGCTGTATCGGAGTGCATAATGTTGCAATACCGATCATCACCGACCAGATAATCCGGAAGAATCTTACAAAAAGCATTCGGATATAAGCCCTTATCCAGATGTTTTATGGCTTCATGCACCTCCGCTTTTGAGGCAGAGACCCCTCGCTTTTCATATTTTAATGAATCACCCATTTCTTATTTTTTTGCAAAAATAGCAATTTAGACTGATCTTAGAAAGCTCAGTCTCTCGATATTGAACTTCTCCTCGCTCTTACCGTATCACTTCAAACCGTCCCGTCACGACCTGGTCATGAGTTCGGATCTGGTATACATACATTCCTGATGTATACCTATCGGTCAAATTGTGATGATAGATCGTTTCTCCGGCCTGAAGTTGTACCTCAAAAGATTCTATTTCCTTTCCATCGATCGATTGGATACTGATTAGAGCATCGGAAGTCTCCGGTGATGAAAATTCAAAAGTTTGATAATACTCCGCAGGGTTCGGGAAGAGTAGTACCTGAAGCTCTTTTGATTCTGACTCATATTTCAACGCTATCGGTCGTTTTTTGAGTTCTGGTGTATAAATTTCTGAATCAAAGCCAGCATTCAATGTCACATCGTCCAGGTTAAATTCTTTGGTGCCCTTGCCAAGGTCAAACGACAATAAAACATCATCCCGTTCTAGCCTTTGATCATGTGTCACACTATTCCACGATATGATAATATGGTTTCCATCTCGGGACCAATGGTCATCTGTGATATTTAATACAGACTTATCATGGATCGACCAATGCTCTATAGCATTCATATCCAATGACAATTGGAATCCAGCCAACCGGATTGATTCTGTCATCTTTACGACCAACCGAGTATGCCCATTAACATCGGTTGATTTCTCAAGTACTACAGGAAGTACTACCTGACGATTCCGGCTGGTTGTTCGAATGAGGTAATCCGAATCAAAGTTTACATCCCCCATCTTGACACCGACCCAATTATTCTCCTGATAGGTGGACGAAGTTTCTATTCGCGAGTAAGCCTTCAAGGTAGATTTATCCACAAATCGCCAGGGTCTGACCTGCACAAAAGCATTCTGTTTGCCTAAAACGAGATTTCTGATCTCAGCCAAATCCATTCTTTCTATCAACCCATTGTTATTCACATCCGCAGCTACCTTTTGATAAGGATTGGCAAATACGGATGGATTGTTAAGATACCGTTGAAGTAAAATCACATCAAGCGTGGAAACGCCATTCCTGTAAGAGCTCTCTTTGTCCAGGTAGACGATTTCAGGATTCTCATCGATGTTCATGAAATATTTTCCATCTTCTACAAAGTAGGATGATTTTTGAGTCGGTCGGGATTGCATATTCAAGGTTACTCCCTGAATAAAATTTTCATTGGGATCGACAATCGTACCAGCAAAAGTCATCGTGCTTCCGTCCGTGCTGCAATTGTTATTGACCACCACAATCTGTTCATGTTCGAGTGTTTCACCACTGCACCAATCCATAACCCGGTAGGTTCGAACTACTTTCTTCATATTCGGATTACCAATCACATCATGCACCTGATCATCATAGCCAATGGCCATCATGCGACATCCTTCCGGGAAGGTGTACTCTGCTTTCCCCACCAGGCTCACCGGTAGATTGGCATTTCCATTTGCATCATATGTCAGATTCATACATACCTGTGTGTCATCCGGCCAGGATATCATTTGCTTTCGAAGTGTGCATGTAGCTTCTATGGTAATATTCTGCGTATAGGTTTTTGTGATTTTATGATCGCCACATCCGGTGGTCACATGGAACTTACGCATGATGGTCCCTACGCCGCAATCATTTAGATCGGGCCAGATGTCCTGAGTAATTTCTGCACCACAATTGACACCGATATACCCCCGGGTATAAGCCTCCGACACGTCCTCGAGGATAGTTACCGGTACGTTTCGCGTCCTCCATACGATGGTATTATCATGGGCTGTATCCTGATAGCGAATCTCTTTGACAGAGTCCGTACACACCGTATTGACCACGCTAAATGCGGTCGGCAGCACTTCGCCATTCATATGGACAGGTTCTCCTTTTTCATTTTCCCACACAGCCTGGTATCCGCCAAGCAGATTATCCAGATGTTTAAATACGGTCTCATCCTGATCACTACTTCCACTTTGAATAGCCAGATCTAGTACAGGTTTGTAGTACTTTGCATAGGCATCGCAAGTGATGGTGATGTCATCCAGGTCAACCAGCTTTTTGGCAGGTACATCTTCCCGGATATATATGGTAGCCCGGCTGATGCTGTAATTGCACCATTGGTCCATCACCAGCAGTTCAACTTGAACGGTCTGGCACGCATCTTCACAACCAAATGGGATCCGCTTGGACCACCCGCCACCAAGATGATGCTGTGGGACCTCAATCAAAGGATTGCCGTGTTCGTCTTTGGGACCACAATGGCTCGCCCAGTGCGCACGGATCCCGTCAATCCATCCTTCCACTACACGATCTCCACATGCTTCATCATCCTCCAGCCATTCGATCATTTTTCGGTAATACAGTTCGATCTCGCCACTATCCAGTACACTCAATGGATCGATGTTATTCAGTTCTTCAAGCGTCGTGACATGAGCGATCTTGTCCGTACACAAATCCACACAAAATTCATCCCAATCAACCCGCCGTCCAAGGACCAGTAAATCCCCGCAGTTATCCCAGCTGCCTTCATCTATATCAATCGCATTCATCCACCCTTTTTTAGATTGTAAGGTAAATTCCAGCGTAGTATTGGCCACCACCGTGGGAGGTACTCTGTCCACCACACGAATAAACTTACTCCAGGTACTTTGATTCCAACAATTATCTGCGGCTTCATAGCGCACTTCTTTCACTTCTTGCTTAGAGTTCCCCATAGGTATGATAATGGGGTCTGAAGTATGGGAATAAGTATACACAGTACAAGTGTCACCGTTTGCCAAGATTTTTAACTCCGTCGCCGTTAGCTCCATCGCTACTGCTCGGGTTCCTCCTTTTACATCGACCATTGCTTTCACAGAATGAATCCCACTACAATCATCTATAACCTGCACATCCGGCACAAGAACCGCTGCATCGCAGCTGTGGTCCCGGGTCTGGTAAATCGTTGGATTATTTCTTTCCCATTCCAGGGCGGCACGATCAATTACACCACTCCGAATCGATGTCTTAATTCTTTCCTGGTCCCAATCGGTCGCATAGCAAAAATCAAAAATCGGCCCCATCGTGTCAATAAGGGTTTGCCACTGGCTCAGTGTTATTTCTATATTTTTACCTGTACTATCGTAGGAAGCTACCAAATCAACCTCTTCAGCTGTCAAATCCTCCACACAACTGTTTGGTCTATCCGTCCAGCAAGTCTGTACGATTCGTGTCGTTCGCCCGCGGGTTTTAGGACATTCACCAGCCCATGCCGGCTGCTCCTCCCGCTCTATAGTTATACCACAAAGATCACCAACATCAGTGAGGCATATCGTATCACAACTTTCCGGACCGGTACCAGTCACACTTCCCAGGGATGGAATCTTGATAAGTATGCAGTCAAAATCAGCATGCGATCCACCATCACAATAGGAAACACACTGGCCGTTCGCATAGATAGAAGGCCAGCCTCCTGAGAACCAATAGGGATTGTTGCCGTGACCATTATAGAACCAATTTCGATCCACTTTTGCAAACGTTCCTCCTTCCGATAGAATTAAATCTCCAGATTCAAGCAACAAATAAGGGTAGTAATTATAAGCCACTCCCGGTAAGGTGATATTCACCGGATTGTCATGTCCGTCGATCAAAGATTGCAAAAAGCCATAGCCCAACTGCTGCGAACTGGCGGTTCCGGTCAGGTTTCTCATGTACCGTCCCGATACAATATCACCAATCGTAACTTCAGTCCCATCGTTTTTACGTAAAATAACGCATTCTAAATATTTTTGAAAAACAAGCTCCCCCTGTTGCCAGGCATTTTGCAGTCCGGCTTCAATAACCGTTTGTGGTAATTCATAGGTGACTCCATTTAACTTGGAATGCGGCAATTCATAATCATGTAAGCCAACAGGTTGCTTCCAGGCGGCATAGTGTTTCAGAAGCTCCCCGGAATGCGGGATGGGTTCGATTTCACAGTAAAAGGTATCTTCCGAAGACCCGACAAATGCATCAGGAGTCAGTTTAGGCAATCGAAACACCACAATGGTATCGCTGCAGAAAGAACTGTAAATATCTTTGTAACTAAATTCCCAATGGCGGATAATCCGGGATGAAACATCACCCGCAGAATCACAATGATCCATGTCAATATCCACAAAATTCAGTGTGGGAGTTAATTCCCGGTCACACCCTAACACCGCGGTGGGGCCAGGGAAGTCGGGGTGATAAGGATCGCTTATGCGAGGATCAAAACAGTAGACCGTATCCGCCGGAAGACATTCAATTCGTACATCCCTATCCGTGATGATATTGACATATACAGTCCGTTCTTCAGTATAGCAGAAGTTCGATGCATTTAAGGAAAATTCAATAAATCCTCTTTGGATATCTTGCTCCGAGGGTGTATAAGACTGCGCTTGGGAGAATCTTGACCCCGAACTGAATCGCCCAGTTCCGTTTGTAGTCCAGTACAACTGATCAATGGCAGCACCCCCTGATGGAAAAGACACGTTCAAATCACTAAAATAAAACAGTTCTCCTTCACATATACTCGCTTGATCATTCAACGCAATCTCAAAGGATGGAACTTCATTGAGTATCAACGAACCAAAAGCATTGCAATCTTGCGCAAAAGTTGCCTTAAAATACAGGATCACCGGGAACTGCTCAGGCACAAAGCTATTTATATTAGCGATCATGTCGCCCGGTTCTCTGGACGCACTGGTAAATACCATCAAACTATCCTGATTCAGATCAATCATTGCTTCCAGATCGATCGCCTCGCCCAGACAGGCCAATTCTTCCAATACAATATCCGTTTCCGGGTTGGATACCACCAACTGGACTGTGGACAAAGAATAACACAGCGAATCCCCCGCAATAAATGTCTTCGCATACAACGTGTCGCCCGCAGTCTCGTACCCGCATTGCCCTGTCCGGGACACTGGGTTTGATCCTGCTACTGCATCTTCTTCAGAATGATAGTATTCCACAATGGTATTCTGAACTCCTGGCATGCGAACTGCGCTGTCAATCTCACACAAGTCAAATCCAGCTGTCGTCATCCCCGGCTCCAGACACAAGGTTCGGGTCACATCCCGGGACTCTGGTCCAAGTAAGCCAAAATCATAAGTATAATCATACAGCATATCCGGATAATTGACCTCTGCGATCACACATCCAGGAATCAAAGTGTCGATACCGTCGGAATTGATTCGGGGATCATCCCCCTGAAAAGCCGGTGAAGCTTTCCGTTGAAAACCATCTAGTGCCGTTTGGTTAAGGTCGATTTTTACAATGTATCGCTCTGTGCGTTTTAAATTCTCAAACAGGTACAGTCCCGCTGAATCCGTCATGGTGGAATCTACAAGTTGGTTCCCCTGTTCTTCATCCACCTGAATCAAGTACAACTTGACGCCCGGAATCCCTTTTTCATTTGCATCTTGTATGCCATCCCCATTGCCATCACACCATACATAGTTCCCTATATTATTATCCGGAAGGTTATAATAAAACTCAATATCGCCCAATCCGTTTGCTTTCCCAAATTGATACTGATCGACAAAAAGGCTGGCACGCTGTTTACTGCCATCTGTGGTCGAGTATACATGAGTACCCTGGGTATAGACCCCATTGTATTCAAAATTATTATTACCATTGGTTAAGATCGGATTAAAGACCGTTAAAACCACCTCATTCCGACCGGGCATGACTCCTAGTCCGCCTGTAAAAATCTCGCCGTGGTGCGCTCGATCTGAATCAAAGTAATCTTCATAAAAGAATTCTCCATTATAACTTGGTCCATCCAAATTGGAATAATAGGGAATAGTGTCGTTGTTGTCAGTCTCAATCTCAAAGCTATTACCACCTTGTGTGGAAGAGGGTACTGCTTTCAGAATATCTCCAGATGCATAACCAATCAGGTAAACTTGCTTTCCCGGTATCGGCGGGTAATTCATAAATCCGACCTGATGCGCCCACCGTCCCATGACTCCTACTATCATATGTCCCTGGTCATCAAAATCAATGTCCGAGATAATGGGTTGTGGGTATGACAAGTTCATCGTGTCCTTATCGGCTGCTAATTCGATCCCGGTTTCTTCCCAGGTATCGACCCAGGCTTCCCACACGGAAGTACGAAGTGGCCGAGCTTTATGAGAATCTGCATAAGAACTGCGTTCTCGAGGATAACTTAAGGGAAACTCAAGCTCTATATTAAATCCTCCCGCGATATTCTCGGGATCGAAGGAAACAACATAACCAAACAAATGATCTTTAAGCTTTGTGATCGACCCATCGGAAACCAAGCCCAAATAACCACGTCCTTCGTGAAAGGCAATACCCCAGGGCCTCAATTCCCCGGACAAAACCTTGTTTTGGGGGTTTCCGATGACCTGGATTCCGGCGATGAGTGCTTCGGACAATTCATTCCCGACCAACTGGCCGTTAAAGGACAAATCAAGTACCCCATCATTTACGACTACTTCAAACTCTTCTACGTGCGCTTTGTACAAGTCACCTGCTTCCGAAAATATATCAAAATTTGATAGCTTATTCACACCCTCCGCATCGACATTAAACAGTCTTTGGTTGGGTCCCGGACCAAACTGGGCATCAATTTCCGCAAAGTGGAGTCGTACCGTGTATGAACCATCATAGAATACTGGAATTCTGTAAGAAAAAGCACTTCCCTGTCGAAAACTACGATAAAGTATCGGTTCCGTCGTTCCTTCTGTGGAATTCATCGTGTTGGTTATTACATTCTCCACACTGCCAGCTTCCCCTCCATCGCTGTATTTATTACGCTCCCAGGCGACTTTATTAAGATCCGTAAATGCTTCAGCACCACCAATTCCCTGTCCGCCGGCATTCAAGTTCTGAATAAATGGAAAGCTGAGGTCAGGCAATCCAGATTGATCCATTATAGGATAAGACCGAATCGAATTAAAATCAGGCTCCCCGGAAGATACATCGATCGCAACCAATGAACGGTCATAAAGATTCACTACCCAAAGCGTATTCCCATCCTCGGACACATCGATGTCACCAATTCCCGCTTTTCCCACTTTATCAAATACATCAATATCATAGGTGGCCACCATATCTTTCATGGTCAGAGCGAAATTATCCGAACCATCGTGTTGGATGTCCCCGGGAACTACATTCCTCTGGATACTTCCGAAGTTGAGTGCACCACCATTAACTGTAGGCAGACCCTGTAAATCAAAAGAGGCTAAGCTCCCATTTGCCAGATCATATTGGTAGAGCCCGCCAATACCCATCGGCCCCAATCCAACGTGTCGTTTTACTAAGGCACTGGTATATATTTTTTGTGCTTGTTGGTGCATACCCAATCCCCACGTAGCTCCAACTTCCTGAATGGAAGCCAACATATTGGGATTCGGTGCATCTCCTCCGAGTTTTTCGATGACACCATCATGCATAAATCCGTACTCAATCAAGGCAGGTCCATCCCGACCTTCTGCCGGTCCGCCTTCATAACAAGGAAGGATGATACTTTGATTGTCGACATCAATATTTGGTCCGCTGGAAATCGCGACATAATAATTCACCATATCACTGGTGCCTGGTTCGGCAAAAAAAACAGAGGCAGAAGCTCCCATTTCCGCGTTTCCCTCCTGATGTTCACTATTGTAACCATCTACGACCACTCGGGCTCGCCGGGGCACATGTCCCTGGAAGACCCCATCCTGGTCTTCTGAAAAAGCAATGGGTTGCCCATCGAACCCCGTTGCAGTCACCGAGAAGCCGGGCAGATAAGGTTCGTCGACTTCTTTGGTTCCATTATTGTTCAGATCGGAATAAATAAAGATAGTTGTATTCGATTCGGTCGCATTTTGCCCGTGAAGCAGCACACCCGTACCAAATACAAACAACAACATGAGTTGTAAATGTCGAGATAAAAGTAGGTTCATAGTTTCGTTTTGGTCTTGAGATATATAAAACAGCTCAATATTTGCGAGGCAAATATATTAAAGATGTTCATATATTTCTTTTTTCAATCCATTATTTCATACACATCTCATTTTAAACCAACTGTTCCAGGCCTTCTTTCTCCATTCTTTCGAACAGATACATCTGACTTAATGCACGATCAAGATTGTGTCCCTGATAGTCTACTTGATAATACACATCCCCTTTAAGTTCATCTTCCAAAAAGCGCAGAACTTGCAACAAGGTAATTTTTTTTCCACCCTTAATCAAATATTTGATTTCAGCATTCGTAAGCAGCTGACTAAGAGGATTTTTAAACCCATTAAATAATGAATCTATCATATCATCCGGGACCAATCGGCCATTTTCAGGAAATTTATCTTCTTCATAGGGATTCAATACCGTGCGCATCAGATCTCCAAAGTCCGAAAAAATATCCCCTGGCATCAACGTGTCCAAATCGATGATACATTTGGGGGAACCGGTTTGGCGATCCAACAATACATTATTGGCCTTGGTGTCGTGATGAATCACCCGCGAAGGAAAATCCATCGTTTCCTGATCCAGAAAAACATCCGCATAGTCATCGATCCGGGCAACAAGAAAACGAGCCACCTCATTCTCAATCGGCTTCCGTTCGGCCAGGTAGCTTTTAAAGCCTTGGTATCTTTTCGTAAAATTGTGAAAATCGGGTATCGTAATCTTGTAATTTTGAGGATCATCTTGATTGATGTAACTCAAAAACGTACCGAATGCCTCTCCAATCATCCCCGCTTCATGCTGGTTTGTGACTTGATCAAGCGAGCGCGCATCGTCCACGAAGTGAAACATCCGCCAGGCTTGTTGATCCGTGGTCACCAGGTATGCTCCACTTTGGGCATGTGGGACCGGAGTCAGTATTTCGTAAGGATAATTCGGGCATTGTTCCTGAAGAAATGAAGCACATCGAACGATGTTATGAGTCACTGCGAAGGGGCGTGTAAAGACATTCGTGTTGAGATTCTGGAGCAGAAAGTCCTTCTCCGCCCCGGAGTGAATGACTTTCACGCGATAGGTCCGATTGATGTGTCCCGTTGGAATCGATTCATAAGAGTGCCATTCGGCCGAAGGTAAAAACTGGCTTGTGATCTCTCGAATGACAGATTCTGTATTGGATTGCGCCATACACCATTAATTTTTAAGGTATTCAATAATGTGACAAAGGTACTATTATTTGGATTTTGAAGTCAGATAAACCGCACCAATAAAAAGCAAAATTCATGTTTCATTGTTAAGCACCCCAACACCCAACAGCGAAGTTTACCTCCCAAGAAAATCATTCCGTCATAATTTATAATACTAAATGTATTTTATCGCTGATTATTTAACAGTGAGGTCCAACAACACCATTCTGGTTTTCAAGATTCAATTCAAAAGTAGAAGGGTTAATCAGATTATATTCTGGCTTGGGATGTAAAGAATGACCCTTTTTAGTTGTTTGATATACCCCCCCTCGCATAATAATGAACGTCCATAAAAGTTGTCAAAACCCGTCCCCCCCCGTACCGGCTGCTTTAGCTGCCGATAATTTCATTCTCAAGGAATGAAATTATACCATCTCAACACCATTATTCCTTTTACATTCCTATCGTCCTCACATATTTCATTAATTGACCATGAGTCTATAAACAGCCTATAAAAACTGGCTTCCTCACCGGGCACCTCCTGGTGCCACTTTCTTTGTTAAAAGAAGGATTTGAATTAGGTTGAAGGAATGGCCTGTTGGTCATTGCGCCACCGCTAAAGCTTCAGCGAACGCGGTAGGCGGCTAAAGCAAGCCTGCCCCGCATGGAATTTGGGACTCATACGAGGGTTTATCTGGTCGTTTTCTGGCTTTGGACGTTAAGAATGATCGTTGTAGTTCTTTTGAGGTATTTCGGGCATTTGTTATTGGCTGGAAATAAGATATACTGCCCGCTAAAATTCTCTGACCAGTTGGTGCCGAAATATTCCGAGCCTATGGCTCTCAAATGATTATAAACCTACCATCCCACCGGTTAAAACCGGTGGCTACCACATGCATCGAGCCTATGGCTCTTTTTCAAGTCCTACGCAATATTAATTATTCATAGAGCGTAGTTGATGCGCAATACCTCCCTCCGGTCGGCACTGCGCATCAACGGCCCGCGGTGCCACGCCGTCTGGGCATGTCCGCATCTCCCTCCCGGTCGCTACGGACGCCCAACAGCAGCTATACCTCATTTTTCTCCCCGATACTTCGTATCTTGCAGAAAAACGCCGGCATAGCCGCGGGCCGTTTCGATCTACACAGCATGCCGCTTTTTAAAACCCTGGATTAACCCAGAAAACAAGACCGCAGAGCGGTCCCAGTTTATTAGCAAACGGATCATAAAGTGCTTTTTACCGCAGAGCGGTCACAGAGTGCGCGCGAATCAGATTCAACACCTTGTTATCAGAAGGTCTCGCCATCGTTCACTACGGTCTCCAGTGTGGAGCATTTGTCTGGCTTCAGCCGGATGGCGTTTAACCACGTGGCAGTGCCCAAGCCAGGCTGGTCAGGCGTAAGCCACCTCGCTCACCCTGCTGGCTTCCGCCACAGCTTTCTTCCGCCACCACCCGCAGTAACATCGGTGAAATCTTGGCTTGGTGACCTTATTCAATGTCACAAATCTGGTGGGAAGCGCGCCAGTGTCACAAAGCGAAGCGTCCTAACAGCGTAGCATCCCAAAAGCGCAACGTCCCAACAGCGCAGCGCCCTAATTCAATATTCCATCTTGAAACATGATGCCCACGATCGAATCCAAAGAATGTCCGGTCGAATCGGTCAATTCAACACCGGCATCATCGTTTCGTGTATAGATACTGATCTTTGCAGCCAGTGCCGCTTCAAATCCATAATTGGATTTACGATAATATACCGCAGACTGAATCGCCATTTGTCGATACGATTTCTCATACTTTTGATTCCGTGACAGGGTAAGTTCTAGATATAGTACCCCATTTTTGAAGGCCAATGGCCTGGTATGATACTGCACTCCGGTTTTCTCATCGGTCTTACTGACCTGTATAAATTGCTGGTTAATTTCATCCCTTTTCATGGGGTTACAGCAATCATAAATTGTGCCAATCTTACGCTTGCAGGACTTTTTCCTTTTTCTTTATCTGTTCCATAATAATTTCGGCGTGAACCCGGGAATTTTCTATAAACAAGGTACTCGTCCGATCGCCGGCGACGATCACACCAGCCAGGAAAAGATTCTCGATATTGCTTTCAAGGGTCTCGGGATCGACCTGTGGTTTGCCGGGTTCCTGATCATTTCGTAAAATTCCAATTTTGTCCAGAAATGGATAATCCGGAACATACCCGGTCATGGCGAGCACATAGTCATTGGGTATGATCTTCTGGCCTTCGGGTGTCTGAATGAGCACCTGATCTTCTTCTATTCGCAGAATTTGGGACTTGAAATAGGCTTTAATGGAACCCTCTTTGATCCGATTTTCTATATTCGGACGGATCCAGTATTTGACCCGGGGATTGATCCCTTCCCCCCGGACAACCATTGTCACGTCCGCGCCTTTATGAAATAATTCCAGGGCTACATCACAGGCACTGTTGGCTGCACCGACCACCAGTACTTTTTGCCCCAGATAGGGGTGCGCTTCCTGATAATAATGACGCACTTTATCCAATTCTTCCCCGGGTACATCCATTAACTTGGGCTGGCCATAAAATCCGGTGGCTACGATGACGTAGGAACTTTTGTAATTCCTTTTGGGAGTAGTGATCGAAAACAACTCACCATTTTTTTCGATAGCTGTGACCTCTTCATAAAACCGAATATTAAGATCCCAGGCTTCCTGGACACGGCGAAAATATTCGAGAGCCTCCCGACGGGTCGGTTTATCGGAATGGGAAATAAATGGAACATCACCGATCTCCAGCAGGGCGGACGTGGAAAAAAAAGTCATATTGGTCGGAAAATGATACAGGGAGTCCACCAAGGTTCCCTTCTCCAGGACGATATAAGATATCCCCTTTTTCTCTGCTTCGATCGCGCAGGTCAGACCGATCGGTCCACCTCCTACAATAATCAAATCATACTCTACAGCTGATGTGTTCATTCAGTCAAAATAAATTTTAAAGTGATGCATGAAATTATTCAATGACCATTAAACTTATGATGATCTACAATGTTCAAATTTTCGTGAGGATTTAGCAAGAAGTTGTTAATTTTCTGACAGGTCGTTGCATTTAACATACTTCATCTATTTTTGCACCCGCCGATAAACACCGGGATTCGTTCTTGAACCACTAGTGTGCCGAATCATAAGTAAAACAAAACTATTGAAAAGATTATTTTTTGACATATTGAAGTAGTTAAACCGCATCTAGCCATAGCTAAATAAGGATTTGGATGATGAAGATATGGTGAAAAAGAAGCCATCAGTAGTGTTTGATATTTATGATTTGGTGCATTAGTAGAAAAATTGATATGAAAAAAATTACGATATATCTATTCGCCGTGCTGATTTTGGGCAGCATGCAGTCCTGTCTGGAATTGGGCCAAACCTATACCATGGTTGCCCCGGGGACCTGGAGGGGCCTACTCGATCTGCGGGATCAAGCCACACTCCCACCCCACCCCGAACATACGGATACCGATACTGAATTTGACTTTTCCAAGACCCCCACCGGAGTATTGCCATTTAACTTTGAGGTAACCTATCCCGAACCGGACTCGATGCAATTTTTTCTGATCAACGGTGCCGAACGAATACCTATTCCATCGTATACCTATGAACACAACATTTCCGGCGAAACCGGCCTGCTTCATCTTAACTTCCCCATTTATGACACCCACATCAAAGCCAAAGTTGAAGCAGGTGTCATGGAAGGACATTGGTTTGTTGATTATAAAAAGAATTATTCCGTACCATTTAAAGCCTACCTGGGCCAACCTTTCCGATTTACCGATGTGCCGGAAAAACCTCTCGCTGATGTGACCGGTAAATGGGCGATGGTTTTTAGCGAAGAGACTGAAGACGAATACCCCGCCATCGGTGAATTTCTACAGGACGGCACCGATCTGGAAGGCAATATATCGACGGAAACGGGGGACTATCGATTTGCGTCAGGAAATGTGTCCGGCGATGAATGGTTTCTTTCTTCGTTCAATGGCGCTCAGGCTTACTTATACGAAGGTAAAATCATCGATAAAGACCGTATTTTAGGGGCTTTTTATTCGGGCAATCATTTTCGGACGACCTGGAGTGCAGATCGGGATCCGGACGCCACACTTCGATCACCAGAATCACTGACTTCAGCCGTCACAGATCAACCGGTCCACTGGCAAGCGACAACCATCGACGGTCAACCCCTGGATTTTCAAAAACCACCATACACGGGTAAAATCAAGATCCTGGAAATCATGGGCAGCTGGTGCCCCAACTGCCACGATGAAGCGCGGTTTCTCCGGGAGTGGAAAGAAAACAGTCCGGAACTGCCGATCGAAATCGTCTCGCTGGCTTTTGAACGGTACGAAGATCGGATCAAGTCCCTCGAAGTACTTCGAACGTTTGTTTCGCAAATGAACATTGATTGGCCCGTGGTCTACGGTGGGCCGATCCAGTCGGCAAAAGAGTCCGAATTGGTTCAGTTTATTGACGGGATCCGGGCGTATCCCACCCTGATCGTATTTGACCGGGAGAATAAGATCCGTTATGTGCATACGGGATTTTATGGTCCGGCCACCTCAGAATATGAGGATTTTAAAAGGGATTTTGACGGGTTAGTGAAGAGGTTGAGTGAGGAGGGGTAAGTGGTGAGTTATAAGAAGGAATAATATTCAGCTGATGGACACTCGCCTTCCTCGAGTGCAGCGATTTCCTTCATTCAAGGTAGACAAGTGAGTCGAACATCGGTCTGAGGAGGGACGGGAATAATGCACGAAATAGCTATTAGTTGTATTTCCCGCTGATTTCGCTAATTTTCGCAGAAAAACATTCAGGCCACGAAGTGTTTCGATGCTAAAATGACGGCCTGCAGTCGCCATGGTAATATCCTGCCAAGTTAGTACACCTTCTGCGTTAATTTGCATGATCTTCGGGAGGCTTTGGTATTAGCAAATGATTTCCTGAGAAAAACTTCTTTCGTTTGTTCCCAAAATGTAATTCTAAATACAATAGGATTGTAGTATGGGTTTGGCGTTCGAGATAGTGGAATTATAGGCGTGTTTTGCCCCGTCGCTTAAAAATGACACACCACGAAAGTTGTCAAAACCCACTACACCCCCAGTAGCGGCTGCTTTAGCTGCCGATAATTTCATTCCTTGAGAATGAAATTATACCATCTCTACATCATTTTTCCTGCTACATTCCTTATCTTTTTCATATTTGTATATACCAACATTATCTTGAATCCGATAAATGCCGGGGTAGATCAGGAATGGAGGAGTTCTCCATATCTTTATGTTAAAAGAGGAATTTGAATTAGGTTGAAGGAATGGCCTTTCGGCCATTGCACCATCGCTAAATCTTCAGCGAACGCGGTAGGCGGCTAAAGCCAGCTTGCCCCGCATGAAATTTGGGGCTTGTACGAGGGTTTATCTGGTCGCTTTCTGACTTTGCTAGTTAAGAATTACCATCAAAGTTTTTTTAGTATTAGGAGCAATTTTTATTGGATAGGAATAAGTGTAAGATATACTGCCCGCCAAAAATCTCTGACTCGTTGGGGATGGCGGGGTTGGAAAGACAAAACAATAATGGGCATCCCCTTAACAGCGACGTTATTAAGGGCTAAACCACCGGGCCAAAACTCGCTAAACAAATAAGGTTTGTATTAAAACTTATTTTAACCCGTTTACTCCATCTTATTTTTAAAGCCATTCAGAAAATTCTGTCTTTACATCATCATGATTCAACAGATTTTCGTCATCAAAACTTTCTTCCTATGACAAGCTGAGCTCCTTTTTTTGTTCATCTGATAATGAATCATATAGTTTTCCAGTGTGCTTAAGCTGAATACTTGAAAGGAGGCTTTTCAATCATTTAATGTAGTTGCAGTTTGACTGTCATTTCCGATTTATTTTATTTCCAATATAACTCTTTTGCTAAAAACTGCACTCAATCAATAGGGTAGGAAAACAACAACAATCCCATAGTTGTTTGCCCCAAAGAGATCACTTTGGGAAAATCTCTGTTTTAGTGAATCACGAAGTGGCCACGCTAAGGCGTGGCAGGCTGTGGCAAGTCCTTCGGGATCAACGACCATCTGCGAAGCGTACCAATAACCAATAGCGAAGTTTACCTCCCGTCACGAAATAGGGAGGCGTACCAACATACAATCAAAAATTATAAAACCCCATCCACTCTTGTTTTTTATCTGCATTAATCGGGAAAGGGATCTCTTCACTTCCCCCGGTATGATTACGAAGGATCATTAGCGCAATTTCAGGCACATCATTGTAATCAAGCACGGTATCTATAGCGATCTGGTTTCCCAGACTTTTCCTTTTCATATCCCAATTGCTGAAGCTGGTATTCATTACCCCTCATATGATTGTCCTCATTGCGGGCTTGGGAAGCAATTACTTTGGCAAATATCTGACATTTGCATTAACTTTTTACTCGAAAATTGGTATATTACAGAGGACTATGTTGAGTATAGAAAATGCTATTATTTCACCTGATAAAATAAAACGTCCCCAAAAAAAGGAATGATAAATCAAGATGGTTGGCACAAGCAGGATATAAACTTGAAATCTGGCATATATTAAAACAAGATTTAAAAGAGCAACTCTCGGGCATAAAAGCAGTCGCAACTGATATGACACCCTACGGTCAATTATTTGAGGTGAAGGGTGAAATAATAGGACCAGGAATGGAAGAGCGTGAAACCAACAGAACAAAATTTATAACGATGTACCCGGATCATAAAAAAAGAACAATATGAAATTTAAACTATATCAAGAAGTGGTTTTACTTTCTGATATTCTAGAAAAAAATCTCAAAAAAGGAGATATCGCCACAGTGATTGATTTCCATCCTTCCAAACATACTGCAGATGGATATTCACTTGAAGTATTCAATGCTTTAGGCGACACCATCGCAGTGCTCACTTTACCAGAATCTGGCATTGATGAACTCAAGGAATCTGAGGTGCTAAGTATCCGCGTTTTGGAGAACATATAATGTAAAGTTATTGATCCAGCAAGGGATTTCTTCACTACTACGGTTATGATTTCGAAGAATCATCAGCACATTTTCAGGCACGTCATTGTAATAAGCACGGTATCTCTGGCGATCTGACGTCCCAGAGCCTCTTTTCCTGCAAACACCTGATTCGAATAATCAAACGATGGAAAACGGTAGGGAAACTCTCTTGTAGTGCCCGGTGTCTCGATTTGCAAAGTATCCATATGGAGTTCTACATCATTGGTTTTATCCGGCATGACGCTTAATGCCTCTGGTTTATCATCCATACAGGAATGTAAAATCAAAGTAATGAGCCAGCAAAAGTGTAAATATCTCATTGGGATGGTTCGTTTTTAAAAAGGAGATTAAATAATGTATAGATATAATCTCGCGCTTCCAGATCGCGGCGTTTCACTCTGCGCTCACGAATCGCTTCTTTTGAGAGGCGATCCGTTAGTGTGGAACTAAGTGAATAATGCACACAACTTCTGAATTTCAGCACTAGGTCTCGCTTCATCTCGTCTGAAAGATAGATAGAGTCCACCATCGATAATTTACCATTAACAATCAATAATTATAAAACCCCATCCATTCCTGTTCTTTCTCTTCATTGATCCGGAAAGGAATTTCTTCGCTCCCCCGCGTATGATTCCGAAGGATCATCAGGGCATTTTCAGGCACATCATTGTAATAAAGCACGGTGTCTGCAGCGATCTGGTTTCCCAGACTTCTCCATTCCCTATCCCAGTATTGAAGCTCGTATTCATCCCCCTCCCGGATGTGATTGTCATCATTGCGCGCCTGGAAAGCAACCTTTGAGATCATTACAGGACGGTCAAAAGCATAACCAATATAAAAATCGGTACCGCCGGCATAAGTCAGGGGATTACCATCGAATACCGCACGATCAGACTTTCCCGCCTCAATGTTGCGGGAGATCATCTTTCCTTCGAGTTTCTTACCGGAACCATCATAGAAGGCCAATTCCGCCAGATAAGCCTTTTCTGAGGCAGGTTCGAAACGAACGTATCGATACGTTTTTTTGGAATACACCGGATAGGTTCTCAAGTGCGTACTCCAAAAATTCTTTATTTTGAACAACGTATCCGCCTGAGCAAACGTCGAATCCTGAGCACCCTGTATGGTTGCATTATCGAGTGTCTTTATCCAGTGCGTTTTGGCTCTGTTTCGGGGGGAGGCCAAGCCGTATTTCCGCAGCAAGGGCACCGAATCCAGTAAAGAGCCATCCGACCTGAATTCATGAATTTGACCGGTCTCTTTCACAAGAAAAGGGTCCGTGACCGGATACACCTTTCCATCTTCCCATCGGCCGGCAATATAGAGCGTGTTCACCCCCAGATCATGACAGATCAGTTTGGGATTCTGATCCGGCCCATCCGACTTCCACTCCATCTCCGCCACCTGGGCCCATCCTTTTGCGGCATGGTACAGATTCACGGTATATTTTAACGAAGTATCCGCTGATGCGCCACCCACTTCCATCTCAAAATCAATCACTGGCCGATAGAAGGCCGTCACATCCCGTCCTTCCCGGAACAGCGAAGTGGGATCCTTCTGGGCAAAGGTCCTGCGATATACCTTCGGCACACTTTCACCGATGTATTTTTCCCGAACATCCAGACCATCGCCGCCGGCATCGAGAGCGAATTCCTGATCTCCATAGCGAAAATAAAGCCAGGAATGGCCATTGGTATGATGGGTTCCCCACTGGGGTAAGTACTCATTGCTGCAGGCAATGCCGACACTCCGGAACACATGGGTAAAATAATTGACCGCATCCTGGCAAAGGCCCAACCGGGACCGGTCAAACTGACGGACACTCAGCGCCGATGGATAATAATCCCGCACCTCCCCGACAAACCCGTAATGGAATCCGCTTAAGACCGAATCGATGACTTCCTTCACCGGCGTACCCTTTTGCAGCTTCTCCTGCACCCATTGGTATTTTTGGTTCAGAAACCGTCGGGTGCCGGCCTCCAGCGGTTCATCCCAGTTCCGATACGGTAATACATAATTACAGAAGGATTCAAAACCGGCCCGCTTGTCTACCGGTATAGCTTGCCACGCCTCTAAAGCCAGGTCGATATTCTCGATCAGAAAGTCCGCTGACACCTCCTGGATATCATACTTTGTCATCCCTGGCAATGGCTTCCCTTTGTCGGTGACTGAATCCAATAAGGCAATGTATGTGGATTTACGCAAGGCATCATCATCCATAGGAACCTGCGCCAGGCTGTCAAAGACCGGTTCAAATTCCGGCAATACTTCCTGATAACTGTAATAAGGCATATAACGGATCAGATATTCAGCAGCCATGTATTTCAGGCTGTCATTGGAATAATGCTCCAATACTCTTTCCAGTTCCACCCTATTGGCTCCAGCCAATTCAAGAGATCTGTTTATCTCATCCGGATAACGGTTACAGGATAAAAATATAAAACAGATCAATACAACATATAACATCATGTCCTCCTTATTACAAATAGCCCAAATTAGTCTCAAAATCATATTTCCATCTAAATCCTTATTTCAAAGTGTTAATCATAACCAACTTATAGGCATTCAAAATTTCAGTTCGTACTCAAATATCACAGGGTTATCCCCACTTTTAAGGTTATTAATTTGATTTTCAATTGTTTCACCGAATACTGCATCCTCAAATATTTGTTCAGCCATTCCTGGATTGCTTACAATACCCCTAAATTCATCCGTGTGCAACCCATTGCAAATGGTTAGGAAATCCATCATGTTAGAAGGATACTCAGGCATGTTCAATTTAAAAATACGCCGGTCTGATTTTTTAACAATAAACGTTCGTATTGCCTTATCAAAATAAATACCAAAAGCCAAATACTCATCATTTTCAAATATTATAGAAATTGGAAATGCTTTTTTATTCTCAATAATATGATTAAAAATATCATATGTATAATCCTGGGCTGCAATAGTCTTAAAATCAAAAGAATTATTTCCAACGTCAATGTAAATTTCAGGGTCCAGGGTAGTTTCTACGATCTTATATGAATAATACGTATTGATGTTCGTAAATTTAAAGCTATTATTCCAAACTCTAAATGGAGACATGCTGAAAGTCATAGCGCCTTTGGCATCTACGACATTGGATTCCAGCATTTCTTTAACGATCTGATCCTCTTCTCGGGAATAAAAACGGATTGATTTTTCTCCTACATAAGCAAATGAATACAAAACGATCATATCTTCATTCAGTAATTGAAAATTTGTTACATTCCTTATACCCGGAAATAAGATCTCATCAGTAACATCCGAAAAATCATCTAAAGCCAAACCTATCAATTTACCCCTTGGATCAAGGATTTGTAAGGATTTGGCATATGGGTCTATATTGATATCTGTTATCGTAGTATATTCACCAGGTCCGTTTCCAGTTCGGTCAATAGCTTCCAAAAATTGGCCATCCTTATTAAAAACGTAAACCTTATTCAGAGAGCGATCCATCACAGAATAATGTTGTGAACTTTCAATTATTTTATGAGCACGTCTAAAGGCAGACTCTTTTGTTAACTCCAAAGGTATAATTCGCTTAATTTGGATATCTACAATAGGATATTTTTTAGTAATATCAATCTGAATCCTCTGAATCCCATCTTTAACACGAGCTTCTTCACAGCTTATGCAAAATAAAGATAAAATCATAAATATACACCCAATATTAATTCTCATAATTTCAAAGATAATAATATTAATATATAATTAAATATAGTAAAAATGATAAATTATGCCGAAACATTGAACATATTAGATATTGTAGCTGGCGTTTTTAATCCTGCTACAATTCAGTTATGCTATTAAAAACAATAGGATCTACCTCATCGCGCCCACACCCAATCTACACCCACACCCACTCTACACAACAGTCTTTTGGAGAACCTAAAAAGGAACATTCTCCAAAAATATCTCTATACCAACAACAACCTTCGTCGCTTCCACATGAAAGAACCGGCACTCCATTTTCTATATAAAAGCATTCCGCACCACTCTGAGCTTTAGCTTGTAATTGCTCTAATGAAAATGGACTGCCCCCAAAATTTTACTTAAATTTCAACCGAGCTATAATCGGATTATTCCTGTTTTCTTTGAGCATAGCCTCAATTTTTTGTCGGACGGGGGAACTTGAACCTTCCATCTCTTCTATGTCTTTTGGTTGAATCATTGCAAAAGCATCATAAGAGGAAGAAAGTGGGTGGAGATAAAATTCACCAATGGTATAGGTGTCCGATGAATCCTCTAAGGCACTATAGAAAGTATAATTCTTATTGTCCAAATCATAATATAAAAAGACAGGATCATATCTCCGATTAGGGTCTGGAGAAGAAACCATTATGTACTCCAGTAATTTATTTTCTGAGATTGAAAGATCTCCTACGAAACTATAACCTTTTTCTAGTGTTGCTAAAAACCGGTTACCATCCGCATTTTTAATGTAATCTTTGGGTTGAAAATTAATTCCTTCAATATTGAACGAAATCAAACTCTCTATTTTATTATGTTTAATCAAATAAAGATCGTTACTATAATTATTGATAAAGCCTATTTCATTCTCGTAATGAAATAATTTATTTCCATTATTTCGATATGGGATTACATCGCTGTGTGATATAATTTCTTCGATGCCAAATTGGGGACGGAAAGTAGAATCTGTTTTAGTTAAAACGTAGTCATTCTCTAAACCATAATCTTTCATATAGCCAGTATTAAAATTATCTAAGGTATATAAGTAATATCCTTCCTCATAAGGATCGCGAATAAAATCAGAAAATAGTAATGGCAGTGGTATCGATTTGATGAACTGCCCATTAAAATCAAAAAATAGTATCTTATTCGTTCCTCCATCAACGAGTTCTATTCGTTTTTGTTCCCGGTTGATTTTGCACAAGCTTGTAGCGATATATTCACCCGGACCATTGCCTTTAGCTCCTATATACTTAAAGAAATTACCATCTTTATCAAAAAATAAGGCACTGCTTTTTTTATTTCGCGGATCATAGACCAACCAATTTTGACCAATTGAATAAAATGCCACAGGCATTCTGAGAAGTCCATCACCTTCTGCAGTAGGTTTTAAAGAAATATATTCAATATCATCCTCTTTGAAGATATGATCTAATGAGACTTTTATTTCATTGTTCTCTCCAGTTGGTTCAAATTCAAGATCAATTTGATATTCAGGTACATTTAAAAAAGTATCTAGTACTTCAGGACTATTCTTGCAGCCAGAAATAGATATAGCGGTCATAACAATGACCACTATATCTTTATAGTTGATATTCATATAATTAGGGGTTTTAACAGTCATCTGTACCACAAGTATTGCCCGTTCCTCCACATGTGTACCAAAAGCCTCCGTTTGGACATGGCATAGCATCAATTAAGCCATTGTTAGAATTATCATCAGGATAACAAATACCATTAACACAATACTCCCAGTCCTCACAATCACAGCCAACTTCCCCTTGAGCCTGTGCCGCTAACTCTACGATAGACAAGGAAGCGAATCCATCGTTCTCTTCAGTCGAGGAATTTACCAATTGAACATTAAGTGCCATTATAACCATAAAGGCCAATGCACCGATTCCTGTTAAAAGTTTTTTTCTAAAATTCATAATGTTAAAATTTTAAAATAAAATTTATTCCATCTCATCCGAGGATGAAACCGGAAAAATAATTTCTTGGTTGTTAAATATTTCTTGATCAATGATTTGCTGCATCTCTTGTCTGATTTCCGTTGTTGCAGGTGAGGATACCTTTGGAGTGATAGCCAGCAAGGCCTGTGCTTCATTCAATGTTTCTTGCTCAGCTCCTATTCTTTCGTAGTATTTTACTAACAAATACCTTGGATAATATCTATAAGGACTGATATTCTTAGCTCTGGTTAATAGAAACTCTGCCCGTTCCTTTTTCTGCGCATCTACTTTGCTATAGAGCGTGTAATCTTTGCCAAGGGTAGTAAATATCGTGGGATCAGCGGAAAAGAATAAAGCCCGCTCTAAAAACTGTCCACTGGTGTAAAATTTGCGTGCCAGAGAGTGAGACTTGCCGGCGTACTGAAGAAACAGGCCCTCGTTTCGGAACTCAGGATAGAGTTTGGTGTACAAACTATTCGCTATCTCATATCGTTGCAGTTCATGATTGGCATTAGCACTCATCCAGTCTTTGGTCAATGGACGATAGTGGTTTACCCAATAGAACCCATAGGCAGAAAACCCCAGGAGTATTAATCCGGATAAAATATTCAAGGACATGCTAATAAATGCTTTGGCAGATTTACTGCCTGGGACTGATTCTTTTAAACCATTCTCTTTATTCAGTGCAGCATTAATTCCGGCCAAAGTAACCGGTAGTATAATGGCCAGAGCAGGTATGGACATCGGGTAGGAGAACAGTGCAAAAACCAGCCAGGCAACCCCTACGCCAAGTCCCAGATAATTAACTGGTCGAATTTTTTGGACATCGGTCCGATGCCTCCATTTCAGAATCAATAGCAATACCAGGCCTGCTGCCAGTAATAAACCCAATATTCCCATCTCAGCGGTGAATTCCAGCAATTCATTAAACCCATATGTCACATTGTCCGCCAAATACTTTTCTTGCTCGGTGCCCCTTCCATTCTCAAAATAAACAGCCTGGAAATTGTTATACATTCCCGGAAATCCATCCCATCCCCAACCCAAAACCGGTGCCTCTGCAATCATATCAACCGTCACCTTATATATCAATAGGCGACCATCTGCTGAATCTTTTTTCATGAGATAAAGACCGGCCAATCCCAGAATCATCACAGAGGCTACCGCACGTTTGATCTAGTTGTGTTGCCAATACGATGAATTCCTTATCCGGGGCCAGGCGACGACCAGCGTGCCGGATGCCACTGCCAGCATTGCTGCACGGGAAGAGGCCGGAAACAATACCAGCGCAGCCAGGACCAAATACGACCAGCTCATATAATTCACCCACGGGTTACCGGTTGATCTTCTATTTTGTATAATTCCGTAAACCGCCACCGGTACTATACATGCCAACCAGCCACTGTACGGACCAGGATTAAAAAATGATCCGGTCAACGGGAAAAGATGATGGTGGGAGGGCCAAAACCCATAAAGTTGCCCCAGCCCGTAACCAGCCTCAGCGATTCCGACAAGTAAAAGAAGAGATAATAAGAGTTAAAGGGATTTTTTATTTATGGAAGACCAAAGAATTCTTGAAGTTCCATAGTTTCCTGCCAGGAAAGTGAGCTGTATCCAAGTTGATTGTGGGATCATTTCCTGAAAAGACAACCGCACCAAGCTAAAGATCAAAATCAACAAAACCAAACCATCCATCAAATTCCAATGAACCTTCCGAAAAAAACCGGCAAAGTAAAGCAAAAGACTGATTAAGCTTACCCCCCCCCCGCAAATCAAGGCAATGAAAAAGGTGTCCTGATACCAGACCGGGATGCCCGGTACGGCTACCGGAAGACCACACAACGGAGCAATCAATAAAAGGATTAATCCACCCGCAGCCACAAAAGATGATATGTGTTTTACTCTTTTCATGGTATTTCAAAGCCATATAATAAGCCAAATTTTTCTTTTAAAATAATTGCATGTGCTTTATTTTATAACTTTAACATTTTTATCATAGACCTAATTGACCTACTATTATTTATTTTTCTAAATATTATATTGTAATCACCTAAATGTTTTGTTTTAAACAGAATATTTAGTACAAATTGTGGCTCAAGACGATACTAAGGATTTTCTGTGCATTTTCATACCAGGACTTTTTTCGTGAGAATGAGCTGTAATATATACTACAGGTACTACCGTATACTCTATCTATCCCGGGAATATCACAAAGAAATCCATTTACATTCTTTCGTCCGCAAAGACGGACTTATAACACACATAAAACTTTTCCAGGGTCTGACAACCCCGGCTATGATCTTTTATCCCTACGGGATTTATTAATGCGCACTCAACACGTAAGAGAACTTCCGCTTGTTCCAACTTCATTTCTGAATCGTTGTAATTGCAAAACAACCACTACACCCCGTGTATCCGTCCCCAAATTCCATCTGGAGCAAGCTGACATAAGCAACAGCCATCCACCATTTATCCCGTGAAATTGGCGCAGCTGGTATTTCACCAGGATAAACAATTCACCATCAACCATTAACCATTAACAATTAACAATTAACAATTAACCACTCACCTCCGCTCTTTCTTCCCAAACAACAACGCCGTCCAGTGCCCCAACTTCATGGATTCCAGGCCATAAAATCCGGTCCGGATGTACGCATTGTGCACTTTATCCTGATCGGTATCCAGGATACCGGACACCAGGATCCGGCCGCCGGGCTTCAACCGGTCAAAGAAGTCCTGTCCGTGCTGCAGAATAATATTTTTCGTGACATTGGCTAAGATAAAGTCATATCGAGCGGACTCAGGCACTTGCTCCATACCGCCCTCGAATGGTTCGATCCAATCCACCCGGTTCAGTTCTATATTTTCCTTCAGGTTTTGAAAGGCATAAGAGTCAATTTCCACCGCATCCATATGTGAGGCGCCCATCTTGGAGGCTAAAATAGCCAGCACACCTGAACCGGCACCAAAGTCCAATCCGTTCTTGTCCTGGATCTTCTCCGGCATATGACTCATCAGCCGGATCATCATCTCGGTCGTAGCATGATGTCCGGTTCCAAAGGCCATCTGGGGACTAATCAATATTTCATAACGAAACTTCTGTGTCGGCTTCACATGAAAAGGGGCATAGATCCGACAGAAGTCCTCGATTTCCACTTCCGGGTAATTTTTTTCCCATTCCTCATTCCAGTTCTCAAAAGGAACCTGATCGATATAATAATCCACTGCAGCAGGACTGATCGCCTCCAGGACTTCCTGCTTCATGGCCTCCGTCCAATCGACATTCGCCATGTATCCGATCAAATCTCCTTGAAATTCTTCAAACCCGGTAAACGGTAATTCTGTCAGCAAGCCCAAAAGTGCCTCCTCGTCCGCACCGCCCGGTATGGTAATTTTAATGTAGTTGTCGACCATTTTATTGAGATTTATTTTTAAATTTAAGCATCTTATATATAGTTATGATGGCTGCCTACCGCGTTACACGGCACGAATTATGGCTTATTGTCGCTTATCCTTCATTAGTCTTTCATCAATAGGTAATGGAAGAAATTCTATGATCTCAACCTTGCCAAACTCTTTATACAATGGATTAAGGATAATGTTTGATTCAAAGCCAACGATTGACGAGGGTATGCGCAGGGCAAAAAAAGATCGATCCCTGGCAAGATCTGTGAAAACTGAACTTACTTTTGACGAATAAGGGTATTGACTCCAGCCTTCGGGTAATCCATGGATCTCCTCAATGAGGAATGCATCGGGAAATTCCATTCTTGCAACCAATATTTCACCGGGCAGGTTGGCGATATTTTCTGAGTGGATATAATATTCTAACAAGGCCAATGAAATGTTTTCTGAACAATAAACAGCTCTTGTGCCAACTTCATTCCACCTTCCGCCTACCTTTTCTGCTCCAATCCCCGACAGTGTTGAATCCTTATATTTGATATTGGCTACTCGATAGACAATCATCAACTATATACGTTGTATTGAATTGTGACAATCTCGTTTTCGACCAACTCAAAACCTAAACTACTGTCGAGTAATTCAAAGGGTTTTTTATCCCCAAGTACTCTAAATGAAGTCATCAACCAATTTTTGAAATCCGCCTTCGTATCAAAGACTTCAAAACCTAGCCCAAACAACCTGGCTACCTCATAAATCCGCTCAGAAGTCTCCTGATCATACACCTCTTTTTTTTGCATACTGCTGATGGAAGTCGGCAGTATTTCAGCAAATTCTTTTTCGGTTGACTCCAAATAAGAAATTAAATCTTTCCACTCCGATTTTTTTACGCCCTCGCGTATGCGATCAATTAGCTTAATCTTGAACCTTTGGCCCTCTTCAGCATGAACGACAACCCAAGATGGTGAAAATTCGTCAAAACGTGATTTTTTTGTGTCGCTGATGGAAATGAAACCGTCTGAACTTATTTTCCGCTTACCAGTTTTTAAATTTTTTGCTCCGCTCATAACCGTATATTTACTATTGACCAGTAGTAAATATACAATTAAGATACCATGGATCAAAATTGAAACTGTTTCATAAGTCATTATAAATTATAACCCCTCATATATCTCAAAATGACTCTGAGATCAATCTAATCCGACCCTGACTGGGTCAGAATCATTGTAGGTCAAAGACCTCAGAGAGGTCGGATTAGGTTCTGAATCGCATAATTCAGATAATCATAATTTACTAATGGGTTTATTTTTGAGCGCTTCCAGATCACTACAATTTGTTTAGCGCTCTAAATGTAGATTCTAAGCAGACCTGGAGCGCAGGTCCAAGTATATTAGCAACGGTTATTGTCAAAATATCGACCTCAGCGAGGTCGTAATGTATGCTTAGGCATAGCGACTTCTCCGAAGTCGATAAATAAATCATCTACTAACATAGTTATGACCTCTCCGAAGTCAAGCTCAAATAGAGCTTTTATTTGTGCTAAATAGGACAATTTAGGGATGGAAGCGCGAGATAATACCAATACATTACTTATGATTCGGCGCAATAGTACTCCGTTTCATAAATCATTATGGTTAATCCGATGGCGCTCCCACTCCGTTCCGCACTCACGGATCGCCAAATATAGCCTGCGATTCGTGAGCATGGAGAGAATCGGAGTTATCTGGAAACGCAGAATAACATACCCGTCCAAAATAAATTCTGGCCTAAATGTAACTAATTGATATTCTCTATATTGTAATTGTGAAATCCCCAAAATTGAAATCAAGGTTCATTTTTTGCTTGTCACGATTTTTGGTCAAAAATCGCGCCAAGCCAACCTCGAAACCACATATACCCCGGGTTGAAACCCGGGGCTATGATATTTTGACACCGCTGGGGTCTTTTAAATTAATTATTTTGGACGCTTATGGCAGAATAATTAATTACACTTATTTTTAAAACACACCACTAGTGCTCCGTTTCATAAGGTATTACGATTAATAATCTATGACATGATATCGAATATTTTGATTCATTCGCTTCAAAAGATGCCTAATAAATGAAGTTAAATTTACTGGATGAAACGTCAGGAAATAATGTATCAATCTTTTAATTACAACGATGAAACACAGTTGATATATGAGCTCGACGCTTGTGGCGGGTTGCCGTGGAAAAATGCGTGGGTGGCGGGAGCAGCATAGTGTGCAAGCATTCATTTTTCCTTGACTTTTGCTCCACTTTGCGTCAAGGCAAAGTGGAAAATAATTTACGTGTATTTATGAGACACACCACTAGCTTCCATAAGGCACACAAGCTCATCCACCAGGGTATATCTCCCCGCGGGCGGCTTTTAGCGTATTCATCAACAGACTGGTCACCGTCATCTGTCCGACCCCACCCGGTACCGGAGTGATGTAACTGGCCTTCGCTGCCACCTCATCAAAATCCACATCACCAACCAGTTTATATCCTTTTTTGGTGTCCGGTGCATCGATCCGGTTAATCCCCACATCGATCACCACCGCCCCTTCTTTCACCATATCGGAGGTCACAAACCGGGGAATCCCGATCGCGGCAATAATGATATCAGCGCGCTGAACTTCGCTGACCAAATCTTTGGTTCGACTATGACACAAGGTCACGGTCGCATTCCCCCACTTGGTTTTCTGGGATAAAAGAATGCTGATGGGCGTGCCGACGATATTACTTCGACCCAACACGACGACGTTCTTTCCTTCGGTTTTTATATTGTACCGCTCCATCATGGTAATCATTCCCAGGGGTGTGGCCGGAATATAACAAGGCAGACCAATCACCATCCGACCCAAATTCATCGGGTGAAATCCATCGACATCCTTGACAGGATCAATGGCCAGGGTAACTTTACTTTCATCGATGTGATCCGGTAACGGCAATTGCACGATAAAACCATCGATGTCTTCATTCTTGTTCAACCCATCTACGATCTCCAGCAATTCATCCTCTTGAATCGTACTTTTTTTCTTGATGAGTGTGGATTCAAATCCCACGCGTTCGCAACTCTTAATCTTATTGCGCACATAAGCCTGACTGGCTCCATCATCACCCACCAGTACGGCAGCAAGATGCGGGGTCTTCCCGCCCTGTTTAATAAATTTTTGGGTTTCCCGCTTCAATTCGGATTTGATTTCCTTTGCCAGGGATCTTCCATCAATGATTTTCATATAACTATAATTTTTTATCTAATGAATATCAATCTCGCGGATCGATGAACTCTAGAAGGCCGTAATTATACGCCATCCTGCTCCATCATCATCGATTTGTATTGCCGGAGAATATCTTTAATGTTTGCAAAGGTACTATAATTACCGGCCAAAAAGCTCGGGATGGTCATCCATTTTGCGTCCTCTATATCCTCTTCTTCCTCCACGATCACCTCCTCGTGTTCCAGTACCTGCATCTCATACCAAAAAGTGATTTTCAACACGCGTTTTCCAGACTTAGGATGCCGGTAGGTATGCCGGGTCTTCCCGATTCTATGGGTTAGATCCAGTTGGCTCAACCCTGTCTCTTCTTCCACTTCCCGCATGGCACATTCTTTTTTTCCTTCCCCTTTTTCTTTCTTCCCTTTGGGGAGGTCCCACCGATCCCGTCGATAGATAAACAAGACCTTATTTTCCGAGTCGATAATCACCCCGCCCATCGCTTGAATCTTTTTGAATAACGATTTAAAATCAGACTTTAATTGTTTATAATCTGTGGCATAGATTCCTATTTTCTGTTCTTCGTTGGATTTCTCCAACTGATCAATTACGTTCAACAATACGGTCTTGTTTCCCATATAAGGGAATACTTCATATCCTTTTTCTCTAAAAAGTTCTGCTTCCTCTGACTTCAGTAAACATAAAGGATGGTCATTGATGTAGATTTTGTACATTTGAATTTTTTAATGAAGACGTTTAGTAATTATGTGCTAAAATTAATGATTTATGTTTGATTTGCAACACCGGCTCGCTTTGGATTCCTTCCTGTATGGGAGAGCTACTACGCCAGATAAAGCACAGTATATCAACCAACAGGCTGCACATAGATCATCAATTTGTTAACAAATATTCTTAAGGATTATACGAAATAAAATGCGATAAATGGAAAGTAAACCGAAAGAAATTGCTGAAATATTATTGGAACTGGAAGCGGTCAAACTCAGTCCGCAAGAACCATTCACCTGGGCTTCAGGCATCCAGTCACCTATTTACTGCGATAACCGCATCACCTTATCCCACCCGGAAGAACGGAAATTCATGGCCCGGTCGCTGATGGAATTGGTCCCCGACTGGGAACATGTTGACGTCATCGCCGGCGTAGCCACCGCAGGCATACCCTATGCCAGCATTTTGGCGCATATGACTGAAAAACCATTAGTATATGTCCGTTCGGCATCGAAAAGTCACGGCCGACAAAATGTGATCGAGGGCTCCTATGAGGCCGGTCAACGGGTCATCGTCGTGGAAGATCTGATCTCGACCGGTGGCAGCGTATTGGAAGCGGTCGAACAATTGCGTAAGGCAAAGCTTAACGTATCCGGTGTCATCGCAATTTTCACCTACCAACTCGCTGATGCAGAAGAAAACTTCAGGAATGCCAAAGTAGATTACGCAACCCTCAGTAATTACAATGCACTGATTGATCAGGCGGTCGAGATGGAATACATCGATGACAATGATCTGAGCACGCTCAAAAAATGGAACAAATCACCTAAAACCTGGAATCATGAATAACTCGATATGGGATAAAGAATCCACTGATTTTTTACATAAATACATTAACAATGCCTCACCGACCGGTCGGGAAGTAGCGGGTCAGAAACTATGGCTGGAGTACCTCAAACCCTATATCGATGAATACGAAGTCGATCACTACGGTTCCGTCTTTGTTGTCATCAATCCAGGGCAAGAAAAACGGATCGTGATCGAAGCGCACGCTGATGAGATCTCTTGGTTTGTGAACTACATTTCCAAGGACGGTTTCCTACACGTCATTCGCAACGGCGGGTCTGATAATGAAGTCGCACCGGGCAAAAAGGTCATCATCCACACACCGGAGGGACCAGTCAAAGGCGTCTTTGGGTGGCCCGCGATTCATACACGTAAAGGGAAAAGCACCACCAAACCCGACATCGACAAATTGTTTATCGATGTGGGTGCCGAGAATAAGAAAGAAGTGGAAGACATGGGCGTCCATGTGGGATGCATCGTCACCTATCCGGATGAGCTCGATCTCCACAACGATAAATTTTATGTGGGGCGTGCTCTGGATAATCGGATGGGGGGCTTTTGCATTGCCCAAGTGGCCAAGTTAATTAAAGAGAACAAAATCGAACTGCCCTATTCACTCTATGTCGTGAATGCGGTGCAGGAAGAAATCGGTTTGCGGGGGGCACAAATGATCGCACAGCGTATTAAACCCCATGCCGCAATCATTACCGATGTCACCCACGACACCTCCACACCCCACATGAATACCAAGAAACAAGGCGATGTCAAATGCGGCAAAGGACCAGCGCTGACGTATGGTCCAGCCGTCCACTATACCTTACTGGAAATGATTATCAACGCCGCCCGGGAAGAAGAAATTCCCATCCAACGGGAAGCAGCCTCCCGCAGTACCGGAACCGACACCGATGCCTTTGCCTACAGCAATGAAGGGGTTCCATCTGCTTTGATTTCATTGCCATTGCGGTATATGCATACGACGGTAGAATCCGCCCATAAGGAAGATATTGAGAACGTCATCAAACTCATCTATCACACTTTACAAGATATTGATGGCACGGAAACATTTAAATATTTTTAAATCAAAACAGTGCGGAGGTTGACCAAGAAAGAACGCTCCATAGAAGATATCATGCTCAGATCCCATTTATGGCTGGGCATCTGTGCTGTACTCTGCACCTGGGGAACTTTTGTGCTTCTACAGCGTCCGGTCTCCTTTCGGTACCTCGGTTTCGTTCTGGTGGGGACCATGACCATATATAGTCTGCACAGTGTATTAACCCAAAAGTCAGCACAAGACGCCCCAGCCGCCGTATGGCCTGCTCTTGTGAGAGGCACGTTGATCCTGGGGGCAGTGGTCACCGTGATTCTTTATCTTTTTCTGAACCGGATCAATCAACTCATTCTGCTCTTCCCGGCCGGAATGGCATTGTTGTATGTATTTCCGGTCTATCGTGGCAAAAGGCTCAAGGATTTTCCGTTCATAAAGATCATCGCGATCGTATTGGCCTGGACTACAGTGACGTATTGGATCCCGGTTCATTCCATTTCCCACTGGTGGTCTGAGACAGGATTCACCTATTTATTGGTGGACCGGTTGTTGTTTTTTTTCGCCTTGGCCATCCCATTTGATATTCGGGATATTCAATACGATCAAAGTCACCATCTGAAGACGATTCCCAACACGATTGGGTTGCACAACAGCCAAAATCTGGCCCTTTTTGCTCTTTTTCTCGCTTCGGGATTTATGGCCATGGGCATGGAGGCTTTGGGGCTGGATGGCCCCGTCAAGATCGGACTCCTGGTGGTCTATCTTTTGCTGGGCGCCATCATCATACAACTCAAAAGATTACCCGGTCCGAAGTTCTACAGTTGGGGGATCGATGGTGTTTTATTCCTATACGGATTTGTGTTACTCCTTTTAGTCAAATAATTCGTAATTTTGCCCCCTTAACAATTATTAAAATCTGGCTTATGAATTTTATGGATGGCGTATACAAAGTACAGGACATACCCTTTACTGATCTGGCCGACCAATATGGCACCCCCCTTTTCGTGTATGACGGAGATAAAATTAAATCCCAATACCAAAAAATGGTGAATGCTTTTGATGTTAAAAAGCTCAAAATCAACTATGCCTGCAAAGCCTTGACGAACATCAATATTTTAAAATTGATGCGTCAGTTGGGTTCCGGTATCGATGCGGTCTCCATCGGCGAAATAAAACTCAGCCTTCTGGCCGGATTTCCGCCACAGGATATTGTATACACCCCAAATTCTGTCGGGATCGAGGAAATCGAAGAAGCCATTAAACTGGGGGTTCGCATCAACATCGATAACATCGAGATGCTCGAATACTTTGGGCACCATTACCCCGACCTTAAAATCTGCATCCGAATAAATCCGCATGTGATGGCGGGCGGTCATTCCAAAATATCCGTCGGTCACATCGATTCAAAATTTGGCATATCAATCCATCAAATGCCATTGGTACACCGCATCGTGAAAAACCAAAAAATCCAGGTGGAAGGGATTCATATGCATACCGGATCGGACATCCTTGATGTGGAAGTATTTCTCCACGCGGCCGATATTCTTTTCAACCAGGCCCGGGAATTTGATGAGCTGGATTACATTGACTTTGGATCCGGGTTTAAAGTAAAATACAAGGAAAACGACATCGAAACAGATATCGAGGCACTGGGGAAGGCGATGTCCCGGAAGTTCAATGAATTTTGCAAGGAAACCGGCATGGATCTGACGCTGGCCTTTGAACCGGGAAAATACCTGGTCAGTGAAAGCGGTTACTTTCTGGCCAAAACAAACATCATCAAACAAACGACCAGCACGGTCTTTGCGGGGATTAACACCGGGTTCAATCACATGATCCGTCCCATGTTTTACAACGCCCACCACGACATCATCAATGTATCCAGTGTCGATGGTATTCCCAAACTATACACCGTAGTCGGTTACATTTGTGAGACCGACACCTTTGCCTACAACCGCAAAATAAATCAGATCACACCGGGAGATATCTTGGTATTTAAGAATGCTGGGGCCTACTGCTTTAGCATGGCTTCCAACTACAATTCCAGACTTTTACCGGCAGAGGTACTTATCCTGGATAACAAATCTTATTTGATCCGGGAGCGGCAGGAGTTTGAGGATTTGTTGAAAAATCAGGTAGAGGTACCTATTTTTGAAAAAGCGGAGGTTGATGGTTAATGGTTAATGGTTAATGGTTAATGGTTAATGGTTAATGGTTAATGGTTAATGGTTAATGGTTGATGGTTGATGGTTGATGGTTGATGGTTAATGGTTGATGGTGGATGGTTAATGGTTGATGGTGGATGGTTAATGGTTGATGGTGGATGGTTAATGGTTGATGGTTGATGGTGGATGGTTAATGGTTGATGGTTAATGGTTGATGGTTGATGGTTAATGGTTAATGGTTAATGGTTAATGGTTGATTGTTAATGGTGGATGGTGGATGGTGGATGGTTAATGGTTAACATCGATGTTGCTCGTTGGTTATTGGTATCAGACTGAGAGGCTATCCAATAAAAACTCCCCATTTCTCAGGTGTAAGGCACGCTTGAAGGTGCCCTCCACCAGGCCGTGGAAGACACTTGCCGTGAAAGGATGCGCGAGAGGATAGTGGCTTACACCTAAATAAAAACCCCGCCAATTCCTCCGTTCTCGCAATTCTTTTTTTATATTCGGAAAAAAATAACTCCAAAGAATATGAAATCACGTCGTACCTTTATCAAGCAAGCCGGATTTGTAAGCCTCGGATTTATGGGGCTCCATAAGTTCACAAATGCCTTCCCGGCCGGAATGCATAAAATGGGTTATGGTCCGTTACTGCCAGATCCTGATAATGCCTTGATATTACCCAAAGGCTTTACCTACAAAATCATTTCCCGGAAAGGAAACAAAATGTCCGACGGATTTTTTCAACCCGGATTGTCCGATGGTATGGCCGCTTTCGAATTCGGCGGAAAAACCTTGCTGGTCCGAAATCATGAGATATCTCCGGGCGATCTTGAACAGGGACCCTACGGCAGCAAAGGCGAATTGCTGAATAAGATCAACAAAGATTTGATTTATGACTTTGGCCGGGGGGAGCGGATCGGACTGGGCGGGACCACCAATGTGGTCTTCAATGAAAAAACACAGGAGGTTGAGAAAGAATTCCTAAGCCTGACCGGAACCTACCGGAACTGTGCCGGAGGGCCTACACCCTGGGGAACCTGGGTCACCTGTGAAGAAACTTCTGCACGCGCCGATGAATTTCTCGAAAAAGACCACGGGTACAATTTTGAAGTAAAAGCATCGGCGAATGGCGGATTGCAAGCACCGGTCCCGTTAAAAGCCATGGGACGGTTTACACACGAAGCTGTGGCGGTCGATCCCGATACGGGGATCGTTTATGAGACCGAAGACGACAGTGAAGGTTTGATATACCGATTTATTCCAGACAAATATGGCGATCTTTCATCCGGTAAACTGCAAGCTTTGATGGTCCGTGATCAGCCTGGATGCGATACCCGGAATTGGAAAAAACTCGAAACCGAGGAATTTCCGGTCAACAAACCCATGGAGGTGGTCTGGATCGATCTGGAAGACATAGATTCACCGGACAGCGACCTGCGATTCCGGGGTTTTGAAGATGGAGCTGCCCGGTTTGCCCGAGGCGAAGGCATGTGGTATGGCAACGGGGAAGTCTATTTTGCTTGCACCAATGGCGGCAAGGAAAACAATGGTCAGATATTCCGTTATGTTCCCGGAAAATATGAAGGAACGGATCGTGAAAATGAAGCTCCGGGTACTCTGGAGCTATTTATAGAATCCATGAATTCTGACTTGATGCAATTTGCAGACAATCTCACGGTCGCTCCCTGGGGTGACGTAATCGTCGCTGAAGATAAAAATGAACCGCGTTTGGTGGGCATTACCCCCAAAGGTGAAATGTACCACATCGCAAAAAACATTGGTTTTCAATCCGAGTTTGCCGGTGTATGTTTTTCTCCCAGTGGGGACACCTTATTTGTCAATATACAGGGACCAGGTCTGACGGTGGCGATACAAGGCCCATGGGGGAATCGATTATAATTCATGAGCTGCTTATTCTTTTAACTTATAATTTTAAATTCCGGAAAATTTCAATTACCTTAAGCTAATGTAGTACATTGATTGGAATGAGATAAGACCTACGCTCAAACCAACTATATTTATTGAATTATTCAATCCGGAATAATGAAACAAGTCATAAGATTGCTGCGGGAAGCAGACATCACGGTGAATGGCGACCAGCCTTGGGATATTCACATCAAAAACAAAAAAGTATACAACAGAGTCATCCGTAAAGGATCTCTTGGTTTGGGAGAATCTTATATGGATGGCTGGTGGGAGGTTGAACAACTGGATGCATTTTTTGACCGAGTACTTCGTAGTAAACTGGATGAGAAATTTACACGCACTCCTCAAAACATGATTCGCTACCTAAAAGCCTGGGCACTGAACCTTCAAACAAAAAGCAAAGCGTCTTCCAGCATCATTCATCATTATGATATCGGGCATGATTTGTATCGTGCTATGCTAGACAAACGGATGGTATACACCTGTGCTTTCTGGGACAATGCCACCACACTGGATGAAGCTCAGGAAGCTAAGTTGGATCTGATTTGCCAAAAACTGAATGTAAAATCCGATGATCACATCCTGGATATTGGGTGCGGCTGGGGTAGCTTTGCCCGTTTTGCAGCTGAAAAATATGGGGCACGCGTGACCGGAGTAACCATATCCAAAGACCAAGCAAAGTACGGACGTCAATTGTGCGAAGGATTGCCAGTGGAGATCCGGTTGCAAGATTACCGGGATGTTTCCGAAAAATATGATAAGATCGTTTCGCTGGGTATGATGGAACACGTCGGGCAAAAGAATTACAAGACTTACCTAAACACGGCAGCCCGGGCGTTGAAGGACGACGGTCTTTTTCTCATTCAGGTCATCGGTCGCAATACCTCGGCTTATAAAGCCGATGCCTGGATCAGCAAATACATTTTCCCCAATGGTATGCTCCCATCCATCAAACAAATCGGGAAAGCCCTCGAAAACACGTTTGTCATGGAGGATTGGCACAACTTCGGACCATACTACGATAAAACACTGATGGCCTGGTTTGATAATTTTGACCATCATTGGGATGAGCTAAAAAACAACTACTCCGAGCGATTTTACCGGATGTGGAAATACTATCTGTTGTCGTGCGCCGGTGCGTTCCGATCGCGTTCCAACCAGCTGTGGCAAATCGTGTTGTCTAAGGAAGGTATTGAGGGCGGGTATCAACCGCTGCGATACAGTGAGTTGGGAGCTAAAGAGCATATGATGGAGAAATAATATTTAATTATTGGTGGTTGATGATGAATGTTGAATAATTGATGCGGTAGTTGCTTGAGCTCTGGAAGGAATCTTCTTCACAGACGTTCATTGTACTTTGGTGATAAAGATTGTGGTTTGATTTTTGAATATGGGGGAAGTTCCTAAGGTATTGGCTAGCTCGGTTTTTTCAGCATTTTCCAATAATCGGTGGTTAGTTTTGTTATTTGGGGTTGATGAACCTTACCAAAACGGATACGTCTATGTAACTTCAAAATAAAGGAGCAGGCGTCTTTCTTCCCGAACGTGCAGTTCCATCTTTACCAGAAACGGGCGCTTCTTTTTCCCGGGATTCATCACATATTCTCTGTTCTGCGACCGGGAAAAGAATGGAACTTAATTCGTATCTTGATCGTTTATAACTCTCGAATGGTGGATGAGGGAAAAAATATAGTATGAATCCATCCCTTTCTCCTCATCACGGATTAGTTGATATGGAAGACTCCCAATTCTCACAAAATAATCATTACTTTGAAAAATCGCAGAACATTCATTAAAAAATCAGGCCTGTTTCTGGCAGCCACTTCCCTCCCCTATCCATATATCATCACACCCACACCCATTCATAAAAAATTAGGTGTTGCGCTATTGGGATTAGGTTCGTATGCGACGAATCAGCTCGCTCCCGCCTTGCAACAAACCAAGCATATTGAATTGCGTGGCATCGTCACCGGAAGTCCGGATAAAATCCCAGTCTGGCAACAAAAATACAACATCAAGGATACCCATGTCTATAACTATGAAAACATGGACCAACTTACCAATAATGATGATATCGATGTGGTGTATATCGTGACGCCCACCTTTCTGCACATGAAGTACGCCGTGAAAGCAGCCCATGCAGGCAAACATGTTTTCTGTGAAAAACCCATGGCGATGACGGCCGCCGAGTGCCAGGACATCATTGACGCCTGCCACAAAAACAGAGTAAAACTAGCCATCGGCTACCGGATGCAACATGAAAAAAACACCAGACAGATTATGGACTGGGCAAAGACAAAACCGTATGGATCGATACAGACTATAGACACCGCGGCTGGTTTTAAAATCGGCAGCTGGGGCGCCTGGCGGCTGGATGGTGCAAAAGGCGGAGGCGCTATATACGACATGGGCGTTTATCCACTCAATGCAGCCCGGTATAGCGCTGGGCTGGAGCCCACATCAGTGACGGCCCGGCATGAAAATGTGCGCCCGGAACTATTTAAAAACGGCGCCAATGAAATCACTTATTTTGATCTCGAATTTCCCGGTGGGATTACGGCCAATTGCCTGGTCACATACAATACTGGGAAAAATCATCTCAATATTAAATGTCCTAACGGTGGGTATCAACTTTCCCCTTTTCAAAGCTATACGGGGGTAAGTGGCACCACCACGGACGGTAAGACGCTCAGCTCTTGTGATTGTAATCAACAAGCCGATCAAATGGACAACGACGCGCTTTCTATCCTCAACGACAAACCTATGCTCGTTCCCGGCGTAGAGGGTCAACGGGATATACGTGTTGTAGAAGCGATACTGGATTCAGCAAGAAATGGCTCAAAAAATGTGCAGTTATAGATGATTACTAAGCATTGTCTGGCGAATTAAAATATATTTCATAATCAGCCTTCCCACAGAACCAGGCAGAAAAATCAATTGCTCATTTCCACTTTGTCCGATCTTTCAATTGCCGATTTTTTTAGTTCTTTCAAACGTCTGGTTCCTTTAACGAGTTTTCTGACTCCTTCAATGAACAAGAATATTGATACGGCAATGTACAGAAGATTAAATTCCATATCAAATAAAGGAATCCCACTAACTAAAAATGCCAGAAACACCCAGACTACCCCATAGAGGATGGTCTCTTTAGCGGCGTCTTTTCTGGTTTTATGTTCATAATCAACTTTCTTCATAATCCTAAAATAACAATAATTCATTGAAGATGTTCCAAATAGAAATTAAATCATGTCGAATAACAAGATGTCCAATCCGCTGCAGCGGAAATTGCTATAATCATATTCAAAATATCGACACAAAATCACTTCGAATTGATTCTTTCTTTGGTTATTAGAATAATACCAATCTTAAATGTATCCTTGTCAAGTTTATTCCTGCTCCAACCGGTTGATCATTTTCTTCATTTCTTCGATCTCCTTCCGTTGCGCCTTAATAATATCCTCAGCCAACTGCTTTACTTCCGGATCTTTGATATCAGCACGTTCACTGGTTAATATCGCAATGGAATGGTGCGGGATCATCGCCTTCATCCACAACACATCCTTGATGATCGGCTTTTGGACCCGAACCAATACGACCGCGGTCACAAAGAGTATCAGGCTACCCAGATAAATCGCTATATTTTTTTTCCGGTTTCGGTACATTTTAAGCATCAGACTGAGCATGATCACAGCCATCGCGGAGATCCCCAGACAGGTCATATAAAAGCGGGTCAGGCTAAAGTAAACATGATCCATGGCATAGGTATTCAGATACATCGTGATGTACATGGCGATAAAGGATCCGCCCAACATCAGAAAAAATGTCGTGTAATGGTTTGGTTGCTTCGATTGTGAAGTGTTTTGCTCATTGTTCATAGTTCTGATTTTTCAATTTTATAAATCTATTGTAATTTTGGAACCAATTCAACATGACATCCTCATTATCAATTATCAACACATTTTGAAATATCATTGACTTAAAGACCAAAAAATCCATCCTTGGATTGCCCATCCAAAGCGGCTAAAGTAATAGGGCAGTTGATTATACGCTGAAGTAGTCATCAGCTCTAAAATCACATCAGTCGTTTGGTTCTCAACTGCCATATTATGACAGGCCGAAATCAGCTAAAAGCTGGCAGGAAGTCCGATTTAAAGCGACTTCAATCCAAGTGAGATAATCCCTCCGTATTTCCAGACAACCTGCCCCGACTTTTCAGCTTCTGATTAGTTCTCATTCTTTACATAATCCATCCCGCACACCGGACACTTTCCAGGTTCATCACTTCCGCTGCCTTCGCAGTGCATGGGGCAGATATAGTCCGAAGTATATTCCGGTCCGGTCTTGTCTTTGATTGATCCATCTTGATTCACTTTATGACCTTCGTGGTCACCATCGTGCATTTCAGTGTGTTCATCGTGAGTGGAATTGTCTCCATTATTACACGCTACCATAAATAAGGTAAACACAGGTAGAAATAATAAAATTCTCAGCATTTTCATATTCAAATAAATTTAATAATTAATAAAATAAATTTTTTAACGTATATCTAAGGCTGCATCAAAGTATCCTCCGTAATACCACACGTTAACATCTGACTGCCGTAGTACGGATTCCGAATGTCTTCATCCATGCTCAACCAGTCTGCACCATGATCAGAGTTTGCCATGGGACAATGCTGCACATAGACCTTTTCTGTGCCCGGATTCCCAAACTCCATCACCCACCGGATCAAGACCGTGGACAAGGAAACAAATTCATCTCTCCATCCGGCCACATCGGTTTCTTTATTCATCAGGTTCAAATGATGTTTAAAATTCTTTAAATGGGCGTTCCAGGCCGCATTATGTGCCTCCATGTCCTCTCGTTCATTCAACTGATCCAGAACTGCCGACAGATCCTCCAAACTTTGCTGGACAGGATCTGGTTCCCCGGTTACTAAATTATTTTTGAGATTGATGTAGTCTTGCAGCACCAATTCAAGATCCCCCCGGGCCTCCTCGGTCACCTCTTCAGGATCGACTGGTTCAATTTTATCCGGATGTTCATCACTATGAGGGGCATCCACCATACGGTTCATCATGCTTCTCTGATTATTCAATTGAGCTGATGCATCGACCGCAAATACGCCATTTGTGACGATCTCCTCGCCAGGTGCCAAACCATCCAATACTTGGTACTGGCTGCCAAT
Organism: Membranihabitans marinus; assembly: GCF_019802045.1. GTDB lineage: Bacteria > Bacteroidota > Bacteroidia > Chitinophagales > Saprospiraceae > Membranihabitans > Membranihabitans marinus_A. Next base: position 46,952 of record NZ_JAHVHU010000021.1, read on the forward strand.
TTCAGAACCCAAAGTCACTTCCCGAAAAGTAAACGTCGGAATATCCATCGTCGTATCCTGGACGTACACCACCGACTCCCGGCCGGTCCACAACACAGCAGTCTTCGGTATCATCATAGGCCCCGTTTTGGTATCAGAACCGGAAAGCAAATTTCCACGGATCAGCATTTGTGGTTTAAGTACGCCGCCCCGGTTCGCAACTTGCCCCCGGATCCGTATAGCCCGCGTATCCTGGTCCAGCAAAGGGTTGATAAAATCGATCCGGGTTTTAAATTTTTGATCGGGCACCCCCAACGCAGAAAACTCAATAACATCCCCCCTTTCCACCTTGGATATGTCTTTCTCATATACATCAAAAACAGCCCACAAGGATCCCAGATTGTAAATATCAAACAAGACCTGACCACTGCTGACGTAATCCCCAACCTCCACTTTTTTATTGAGTACATAGCCGCTTTTACCGGCAAGGAGCGGAAAAGTTTCGACGACCTCTCCGGTATTTTCCAGATTTTCAATGAAGGACGCCGGAATCTTAAGAAACCTCAACTTATCCCGCGCGGACTCCAAAAGAGCCGGATTGATGTCCTTTAATTTTTGAGCTTCCAGGAATTCGCGTTGCGCCGCTATAATATCCGGTGCATAAATATCTGCTATTTTATCTCCTTTTTTGACATACATTCCTTCATAGGTGACCTCAAGGCTTTCAATCCGACCGGTGAGGTGTGGAACCTGGGCATACACCTGACGTTCGTCCGGAAGTATTTTTCCATTGATTAACCAGGATGCATTCGAGGTTTCATTTTTCCCATCTTGCCCCACCGGTTGGGTCTGAATATGCGCCAGACGAATGGCTTCGTTCGTCATCGTCAAGGCAGTCGGATCCTGGGATGTATTGGCCTCCAGAGGAATCAAATCCATACCACAAATGGGACATAAGCCCGGTTCGGGTTGCTTAATGGACGGATGCATGGAACAAGTCCATATCGTTTCCTCCTCCTTAGTGTCTTCTACATGGTCGTGCCCCTCGATCGTCGGAGCAGTAGAATTAAAAAACATACGCCCCGCGAGGAGGCCAAGACCAAAGATTGTCATTCCAATCACGATATATATACTATTCTTTTTCATAATGCTCGATTTATGGTTGCCACCTTTTGATGATTAGATTTGAGTTGTGTATTTTAACTTTAGCGTCCAACTTCTTCAAGGCAAAATCAATCAGTTGGTTTTGCATTTGAAGTAATTCAATAAATTTAGATCCTTCAGAACTGTATTCGGCATAAAGCATATTCACCGTCCGCTCTAAAATTTCAATCTGTTCATTGTAAATTCTCAGATTCTCCATTTCGGTCTCAATATTTACTTTGGCCAGTGCGATATTCTCTTGAATTTCAAGTTCCTTATCTCTTTTTTTCAGATGAATAGAGGCCTGGAGCGCTTTTTCTCTTTGCCGGACCGCGTCGTATTTTTTCCTATAAATAGGTATTTTCACGGACAACATCGGCATGATCATATCCCGGCCATTGTACGGTACGTCTACATCTTTACGTTTCCCAACGATGGTATACTCCAGCCCCAATCCAATGGTGGGAAATCCTTCAGAGGTATTTCGCTCCAGGACAGCTTCTGAGATTTGCATTTGCTGGTCAAACCAATCCAAATCCGGTAATTGAGTCGAATTATCCACGGATTCGACCGACCTTTGCAGCGTAGTATCCGGATTCAGTTCAATATCCAGATCATTGGGGTCGTCTCCGCTGGACTGATCCGTACCCAGAATCCGGTGTAATCTTACCCGGTATGATTTTTTCTGATTTTCCAAAACTTGTATGGCATTCTCCACCTCGTTGATAAATACCTGAATCTGCAACACATCACTGGCGCTCACCTGATTGGCGGACATTTTTGATAAGGATACCTGGTTCCACGCCTGGATCAAAGGCAATCGACTTTTGAGCAGTTCAATTTCCTCGTTTACCCGCCAGATTTGCAGATAAAGTTGTTCGACGCCCAGCGTCAGATCTTCTTCCGCAATATGATACTTGACCTTTAGCAAATTAGCCTCTTCCCGGGCAACCTGAGCTCGATTTTGTAGCACCGTGTTCCACGGCAAGGTTTGAGAAATTCCGATTTGCAATTGCTGCGGACCCATGCCGCTTTCGACCGCTAACGGGAAAAAGCCCGTAGAAATCATCGGATCCGGTAAATCTTTAAATTCACCCTCCTTGTAGGACGCTGATTCATAATCCATCCGCAAAGATTCCAGCTTTGGATTGTCTCGCAACATCCTGTCAATCAAGGTATCCAATGACTGCGCCTGAACGGTCACTGTAGATCCCAGGATCAATCCCAAAACAAGGAGTAGCGCGGGACCAAATCGTTGCTTACCCAGCCATCCTCCACGGTGGAAACCCCGGCCTTTCTTTTCCGGGCTCTGGGTACCCATATCAAGTTTCCATTTTCTATTTTTCATTTCTTCTGACTTTATATTCTAAATAGATGTAATACAAGACCGGTACGGTGAACATCGTGATCACCTGTAAGGCCATTCCTCCGAAAGATGGAATAGCCATGGGGATCATGATGTCTGCTCCGCGTCCCGAGCTGGAAAGTACCGGCAACAACGCCAATATGGTCGTAGCTGTGGTCAACATCGCAGGTCGCACCCGCCGCAACCCGCCATTCACCACGACTTCCCGCACCTCTTCCCGGGTGACCGGCTTCAGCTCTTTGCTGGAGGTCTGGATAAAAGTGGCCATCAGGACCCCGTCATCTGTAGCAATACCGGCCAGAGCCAGAAATCCGACCCATACCGCCACTGATAGGTTAATGGTATGAATCTGAAACACCTCTCGCATGTTGGTACCAAAGAGGTTAAAATCCATAAACCACCCCTGGCCATACAGCCAGATCATAAAAAATCCACCCGCAAAAGCGACCAAGACCCCGCTAAAGACCATCCCTGTGATGGCGATGGAACGAAAATTAAAATAAAGGATTAGCATGATGAGTGCTAAGGCAATCGGGACCACCAAAGCCAACCGTTCATTGGCCCGGATTTGTTGTTCGTAGTTCCCCGCAAAATCAAAATGGACCCCAGGCGGAACCTCCAGCGCGCCCTCCGCTATCTTTTCCTGGATGAGTTTTTTAGTTTGATCGACCACCTCGCCTTCCGGGTAACCGTCTTCTTTATCAAACAATACGTAGCCTACCAGAAACCCATCCTCACTTTTGATGGCTTGTGGTCCCTGCTCATACTTGATCTCTGCCAATTCGCCCAGCGGGATCTCAGCTCCCGTTGGTGTGGATATAAGGATTTGCTCCAGCTGCTCTGGGCTGTTACGCCATGCTCTGGGCAATCGGATCCGTATATCATACCGCTCGCGGCCTTCCACGGTTTTAGTCACTGCACGACCGCCCACACCAGCCTGAATATAGTTTTGCACATCCTGGATGGTCAGACCGTGACGGGCGATTTCCGCTCTTTTGATATCGATCATCAAATAGGGTTTGCCAATAATACGGTCGGCAAAAACCGCTGAACTTTTCACGCCTTCGACCTCTTTCAGGACGGGTTCCAACTGAACGCCAAAGCGCTCAATGGTTTCCAAATCACTTCCGCGCACCTTGATTCCCATCGGAGCACGCATTCCGGTCTGCAACATAACCAACCGCGTTTCGATGGGCTGCAACTTGGGTGCGGAAGTGACTCCCGGTAATTTGGAGACGCGAACGATTTCGTCCCAGATATCATTTGGATTCTTAATCTCAGGACGCCAATTTCTAAAATACTGTCCATTGGGATCTTCGATCAACTTGCCGCGATCATCCCGGACAAAGTCTCCTGAATCATCGACCCGGTATCTCACGCGATAGCCTTTGTCGTTGGTCTTAAATTCCGGTTTGTAGATTATAACATTTTCATACATGGACAAGGGGGCCGGGTCCAGTGGACTATTAACCCGACCGGCTTTCCCGACGACCGTTTCTACTTCAGGAATCGATGTCACAGCCATATCCAGAAGCTGAAGATTTTTCAGGTTTTCTTGTACCCCACTGTGTGGCATAGAGGTTGGCATCAGGAGAAAGGAACCTTCGTCCAGCGAAGGCATAAATTCCTTTCCGGTATTTTGCATAATACGAAATCCCAACACCACCAACACGACCACAAAAACCAAAAAAGCCCATCGTATACGCAATACAAACCGCAAAATGGGTTCGTAATAAATCAAAACCAGATACAGGATACTGATCAGCACACCAATCACAATGACCAAAAACACGCCGTTAACCAACATGGACTTGGTCACCCCCAAAGGCATCCAAAAATTGGCCAGCAAAAGAATACCGGACAAACCATACAGTATGCTTTGGATCCATTTCCAGCGCTGTTCCGGCCAGGAAGTATAGATCCGCCGCGCCAAAATAAGGACCACCTCCAGAACACCCAGAGCCATTAATACATAGCCCAGAATGTGAAAATTCAAAACGAGGGCCAGAATACCAATACCGATCAATCCGATGGGTGCTATAAATCGGGCCCAGGGGCGATCTGATCGCAGCAAAAACACCCAATAAGATACGGTTGGAATAATAAATATGGTCACCAGAATGGAAGCCACCAATGCAAAGGTCTTGGTCAATGCCAACGGTCGGAATAGTTTACCTTCGGCCGCTTCCATGGTAAACACCGGAAGGAAGCTGATCACCGTGGTAGCAATAGCAGTCATCACCGCTCCGGCCACTTCTTCGGTGGCCAGCCGGATCGAGGTGAGCAAGGGCTCTTTACCCGCCATTTCCTCGCGTCGGTGAACAATACTTTCCACTACGATAATCGCCATATCCGCCATGGTACCTATTGCGATCGCTATACCCGACAAGGCCACAATATTCGCATCTACGCCAAAATACTTCATGGCCACGAAGGTCAGCAGCACGGACAGCGGAATGGAAATCGATACAATAATGCTGGATCGGATATTGAGTAATAAAAGAATGATGACAATCACACAAACCAAAATTTCCAGCCGAAGGGCTTCATCCAGGGTGCCAATGGTTTCATCAATCAAGTCCCCCCGATCATAAAATGGAACCACATTGACCTGACTGATCCGACCATCGCTCAAGGTTTTGCTGGGTAGTCCGGGTTCTATTTCACTGATCTTTTCTTTGACCGCTTCGATGACGGCCATGGGATTGGATCCATAGCGTGCCACGACAACCCCTCCAACGACTTCAGCACCCGATTTATCTAAAATTCCCCTTCGGTTAGCTGGCCCGATATTCACTTTAGCCACTTGCCCAATTGTTATGGGGACATTATCTGACATCCGTACGACGGTTTGTTCGATATCTTCCAGTTTCTTCACATACCCCAACCCCCGGACAAAATATTCCACCTGATTGATCTCCATCGTCTGAGCGCCCACATCCTGATTGGTCTGGCGGAGGGCCTCAATCATTTGTTGCATGGTGACATTATAATACTTCATCGCCTCGGGATCCATATCCACCTGGTATTCTTTGACATATCCGCCAATAGACGCTACCTCGGCCACTCCGGAGGTGCCTGATAAAGCATACTTCACATAGAAATCCTGGATGGAACGCAATTCATGCAAATCCCAGCCCCCAGTCACTTCGCCGGTCGTATCACGGCCTTCCAGCGTATACCAAAAAATCTGACCGAGTGCGGTTGCATCGGGTCCCAACGCAGGTTTTACGTCTTCAGGGAGGGTGTTGGCCGGCAAAGCATTGAGCTTTTCAAGGATCCGGCTCCGCGACCAATAAAACTCCACGTCCTCTTCAAAAATCAAATAAATCGAGGACAAACCAAACATGGAATTGGAACGCACAGACTTCACGCCGGGGATCCCCAGGAGTGTGCTGGTCAGTGGGTAGGTAATCTGATCCTCTACATCCTGCGGCGATCGACCCGGCCACTCTGTAAAGACAATTTGCTGGTTTTCACCCAAATCCGGAATCGCATCCACCGGTACGGGGTCAGACGGGATGAGGGGGAAATCGTATTTAAAGGGAAGTGTCGATAGTCCAACACCGATGATAACAAGGATAGATAAGAAAACGATGATCTTATTCTCAAAAATAAAGCCGTTTATTTTACGTAGCATTTACCATTGTTTAAAATTGATTATCAATGAAATAACCTACAACACCTAAAGTAAATATTCAGGTATTAAGTATCAATTTAAAACAAGGTATGCTAGCACAGAAATCGCTGGATCCGGAGCAAGTCCACCGCATCGGGTGAAGGGGGATCCCATTCTGTAATGGAGCGGTCCAGAGTTTCCTGTTCTAAGATCATCTGATCCAAATAAACAAAAATCAATACTGGAAGAAGCTCCGAAAAATCAAAGGTTTTTAACTGAGGTTGGTGTAGATCGTGGTTCAGCTCCGTCTTCACCAAGTGAGACTCACTGGAACAACAATCGTTTTTATTTTCGGTGTGGCTTGGACATGCAGGCATGACAGGTGCACTATCGTGGCACGTTTCCGCTTCCAACATAAATGAAGCCCCCATCAGCTGATCACTGCAATAGTGTTTGCTGATTAGCATGCTGGTCGAACTTAAGTAAACCAGCATCATGAGTGCCATATGAAGGGTCTTCTGCCACATAGAATGGCGAATATACGGATATATCGCCACATTTCCTTCCATCCGGTCTCTTTTTAATATTCCTATAAGTATTTGATCTCGTATCGGATTTTAATATCCGTGGAAGATTGACTTACTTTGCCACCTATTTTAAAACAAGTCACATATCCACCCATTAAATTCGTCGCACCATGGCAAAATACACCAATCTGGCTTTTCTTCTTCTCCGTATCGTAATAGGCTTGATGATGATCTTCGGGCACGGTTGGGGTAAATTAATGAAAGTCCTGGACGGCAACTGGGCCTTTCCTGAGATCCTGGGTATCCCCGCTGCTGTGTCGCTGATCCTGGCGGTGCTGATTGAAGTAGGCTGTTCTTTGTTGCTCATTATCGGTTACAAAACCCGGATTGTCGCGACCTTTTTATTTCTGATCATGGTATCCGCCTTGCTTTTTATTCATGCCGATGACCCGCTTTTTATTGCGCATGCGAACGGTGGCGCCAGTAAGGAGCTGGCCATACTTTACGGAATAGTCTATCTCGTACTAGCCTTGGCCGGAGGTGGAAAGTACGGCGTAAACAAGGGTTAAAATTTTGTTCGGTTTTTATTTTATTTGTACAAGGACTCAGCTCCCTGGATGGAACTAGTGCTGCAATTCAGAAGTTGGATGCATTATATGAATCGGTTCCATCCCCAACAAGTTGGGTTATCTGGTTAGAGTGTTTTGTCCTGTCCCCAACCAGTCAGTGAATTTATAAGGTTAGTTCATATTACAAATATCAAAACTTAAAATACTACCTCAATACTGCGTAAAAAGGCATGAGGTATAAGACATTTCCGTGATTGAAATTTTCCGAGCCTACAGCTCTCAAATTAATTCAATCCATTATCCCCCCGGTTGAAACCGGGGGCTATCATATAATCCGAGCCAACGGCTCTTTTCCCTTCATGTATATAAACACTAATGCTCGACACATCCAGTGGTAATCGATACAATAGTTCTTACCTTATCCAACTTGTTCATCTCGTTGTTCTGGACGAAAAGAGGACGGAAAACTGTCAAATCTATTATCTTCTAAAATCCCATCCCCAGAATCACACTATTCTGTTATTAATTTCTAAATTTAGGCGCATATGAACCATCGGCGGTCAGAGTCAGTGTGAACTATTCTTTGGTGTCACACCATCTGGCCTGTGCCTAGTTACTTCAAACAAAAGACAGTTTATGGCCATTATTACGTTTTTAGCATTTACATTACTCGTGGCGCTTGTTTCCTATTTCTATACCCGGGGAACGGACGAAGGAACTTCTGACGGGTATTTTCTGGGGGGACGAAGCCTGACGGCCGGAGTCATCGCAGGATCACTGCTGCTGACCAATTTATCGACCGAACAAATCGTCGGATTGAATGGACAAGCTTATGAACAGGGCATTCTGGTCATGGCCTGGGAAACACTGGCCGCACTGGCCATGGTGGTCACTGCCCTCTTCCTGATGCCCCGTTATCTGAAGATGGGATTGACGACGATTCCCCAGTATTTGGCAAACCGGTATGATAAGACCACAAAAACAATCGCATCTATTCTTTTTCTGAGTGGGTACGTCGTTGTCTTCCTGCCCATTGTTTTGTATTCGGGGTCCCTGGCGATCATTACCATGTTTGACATCCCCGAGACACTCGGAATTTCATTTAATGCTTCGTTGTGGCTGGGGGTTTGGAGCCTGGGGATTATCGGCTCGATCTATGCGATATTTGGGGGGCTAAAAGCGGTGGCCATCTCGGATAGTATCAATGCCATCGGGCTGTTGATCGGAGGATTGATGATTCCCATATTCGGATTATTGATGATAGGTGACGGGAGTGTATGGACAGGAATCGACACGCTGTATGAATCGGTTCCGGAGCACTTTGACTCCATCGGCGGACTGGACAGCTATGTGCCTTTCTCGACCATATTTACCGGGATGATGTTGGTGCAGTTGTTTTACTGGGGGACCAATCAAGCCATCATCCAGCGTGCTCTGGCGGCTAAAAATTTGCGTGAAGGCCAAAAAGGGCTTTTGCTGGCGGCTTTTGTGAAGGTATTGGGTCCCATTATTGTTGTTCTTCCCGGGATTATTGCCTATTACATGTTTGGTGACGACCTGGAAATCGCCGATCAGGCGTATCCGATGTTGGTTAATCAAGTACTCCCTCCGGCTTTTATCGGCTTTTTTGCTGCCGTGCTTTTTGGTGCCATCCTTAGTTCATTCAACAGTGCACTCAATAGTTCGGTGACCTTATTTGGCATCGATATTTACAAGGAATACATCAACAAGGAGGCGACGGAGCGACAAATCGTTCGCAATGGCAAACGTTTCGGGGTATTGCTGGCGTTCCTGGCCATGTTTATTGCGCCTTTTATCGCGAATGCGCCCTCCGGACTCTTTGGCTATTTACAGGAGGTCAATGGAGCCTATAGCATTCCCATTCTGACCATCATCGTAGTGGGGTATCTAACCAAATATGTGCCGGCGATCGCAGCAAAGATATCGATCATATCCGGCTCTGCACTTTACATCATCAGCCAGTTTGTACTCAAGCCCTACGTGTTTGGTGCTGATCACTATATTCATTACCTCCACGTGATGGCAATATTGTTTTTATTCAATATCATTCTAATGTTGGCCATTGGAGCGATCTATCCAAGAAAAACGGCGTATAAATTGCCTACATCGGGTGTTGTGGAACTCACGCCATACCGGTATTTGATCCCGGTATCGATCGGAATTACCGTGTTGGTAATTTATATTTATTATTTCTTTGCGTAGAAGGACAAGGCGGGTGAGGTTTCCTCCTACGCTTCGAAGGAATCCGAAGCTCCGACGGACAAGGAGGGTAAGGGTAAGGTTGAGGTTGAGGTTGAGGGTTGTGTCAGATCGTTGAGGGGGGTAACCGGAAAAGCTTGGATGGGGCTCCGCTGTATCGGTACACGTCCTGGCACTTTGGATGTACTTTAGGTATGTGCTGTTTGTATTGAACCTGTAAGAGGAATCGAAATAGTTGCATTAAACTAAAAATCCACCAGCACTAAGAACGTACTGGTGGACCTTGTTTCTTATTTATGAGTCTTCGCCGACATTGCCCGTGATCAGCGATTAAACCGTGTCATGGTCGCCGGCCTGTGGCTAATCGCCATAGTATTCCGATGATGGCCAGTACCAATAGAATGTGAATCAAACTACCGACGGCTTCACCAAATGCAAAGTATCCCAGCGCCCATCCGATCAGGAGTATCACAACAATCAACCAAATTAAATCACTCATAATTTCAAGTTTATAGTTGAAGTAATAAAATTAAAGTACAACGATTTTGAATAAAGTTCGACGGATTAACAGTATTTAACACAGATGAGGTAACATACCCATCCAAAATAAATTTCAGAGATAAACAAAATCGTATAAAACAAGTAAATTAGACTAAGGAAATACTCTACGTGGAAATCAATCCTATTTCCAGGTTGCCATTTTCTTACCAAATTATTGAAGCGTTTTCAATTTCAACTGCTAAAAACACCCTTATCATTTTCGCTCTAAGGCTTAACGTTGAACCCCATACGGGGTTCTCAATAGGGTTGGTCTCTCTCCCTCGGCTGCACTACGCTTGCCGGGGGTTATTCAATTTGAACCCCATCCTGGGTACTGCGTAGTGATAAACTCTATTTATCGTGATAATTCAATCTATTCGACCTCATATTGATGATCGAACAACGCCGAAGGTGTTGAAGGTGAATAACCCCGAATTAGCCGATAGGCGCCATTCGGGGAGGGGAACGTTAGTGCTTTGAACTCCTTAGGTGTTCAACTTGACCATCTTATTTTTTGACCGGGTTTTGGTATTTTAATGTCTCGGTTAAATGAAAATCACATCCACGTCTCTTTTACTTATTTTGGACGCTTCTAACCACGTAGTATGAGTGTATTACATTTCACTTTCCGATCTGGATTTCGCTAAATATTCTCGCGGAGTCATGACGGTCATAAGGATCTCGACCAAAACGCAGATCCAATACAACATCGGAATCTAAAAATGTCTTCTTCACTTTTTTAGATATTTTTCAATTAATGCATCGTCCATAAATCCTTATAAGAAGTAAATTCTTCCGGAAATTTTACTGAACCTCGTAATTCGTTGATTATTTCACGAGGCGTTTTCTCTTTATCAAATTTGTCGCCTTGAGTTAATGTTTTTAAATACGTCTCTACTATACCAGACAGACTCTTCCCCTTGGACTTGGCATATTTTTTTGCATCGTCAATAATATCTTGCTGGATGGATAAGGTCAACTTACTCATACGTCATTTATTTTACGTGTAAAATTACGATCTATTTTTAATAATGACAATAATAAGTATTACAGGGTCATGATCTCATTTCACTGAAAATAAGAAATGAATATGTAAATTTGCAGCTTTATGGCATTGATATAAAAATGCAACCCAATGAAATTAATCACGACCGGCTGAATGACACCTGAAACCATATGCCAAGCTACCGGTAAACGAAAACAGATGTTTCTGACCAGGCACCAGGCGATCGAGCAAATGAACCAATATGGCAAAAAGCGAACACCATTTTTCTTCCTCATCTCCTATGATACGACGAAAACCCTGGTAATCGAAGAGCCGCTAAATCAGAAAGCTCCGGAGATCGCGTTCGATTTCCCGCAATTCCACACCGGGCGGCAAAAGTTCGATTTTTATACAGCCCCGAAGCTCTGTTTTGAGCCCCCTTCCCGGGAACAATATGCACAGCAATTTCATAAAGTACAGGATCAACTGCACCAAGGTAATATCTACTTGCTCAATCTTACGCGTGCCACACCAATCCATTCAACAGGTAGCTTAACCGACATTTACCAGCGGGCGAAGGCCAGGTACAAAATTCTGGTTCCGGGTCAATTTGTGGTCTTTTCACCGGAAACTTTCATCCGTATCCATCAGGACAAAATCTACACCCACCCCATGAAAGGCACTATTCGGGCCGACGATCCTGATGCATTGGCCAGGCTGCGGAATGACACCAAGGAAAAAGCCGAGCACGCATCCATTGTTGATCTGCTAAGAAATGATCTGGGGCAGGTCGCCCAGCACATCCAGGTCAAAAGATTTCGCTACTTTGAAAAGGTCAATGCGGGAGATCATCAATTGTGGCAGGCCAGTTCAGAAATCAAAGGTTCCCTGGCCCAGGACTTCCATAAATCCATAGGCGATCTTTTGTTTACGCTCTTGCCAGCCGGATCGATCACGGGAGTTCCCAAAAAGAATGCGGTTGATATCATCCGACGGGTAGAAAATTATGAGCGGGGTTTTTACACCGGTATCGGCGGGTATTTTGATGGTCAAAACCTTGACAGCTGTGTCCTGATTCGATTTATCGAAGAAACTCCTCAAGGGTTGGTCTACAAAAGTGGCGGTGGGATTCATCAATTGAGTGATCTGGAGATGGAATACAACGAATTAATTGAAAAGATTTATGTACCAGTTTATTGAAACCATCAGCGTCAAAGAGGGGCAAATCCAGCACCTGGCTGACCATCAGGAACGAATGGATCGGACGATCCTGCATTTCTTCGACTCCAGAAGTACGCCAGACCTAAACTCGGTGCTTTCTGTTCCGGCCCACGCACGCCAGGGATGGATCAAATGCCGGGTGGTCTATGATCACGACGTCCAGGAAATCACCTGGACCCCGTATCAGGTAAAGAAGCCCGCCTCCTTTGCCTTGGTGCATACCAACGACCTGGACTACAGCTATAAATATACCGATCGAAAAATATTTAGTGAACTTATATCCCAGGCTGAAACCGATGACATCATCATCGTCAAAAATGGGTGGATTACGGACAGCAGCTATGCCAATTTGCTGTTTCGTACCGATGATCGGTGGATTACGCCGGCTCATCCTTTACTTCCCGGAACCCAACGCTCGCGGTTACTCCAATCCGGAGTCATTGAAGAAGAACCCATTAAACCGAGCGATTTACAGCAGTTTGACCGGTTAAAACTCATCAACGCCCTACTCGATATGGAAAACGGGCCGGAATGGTCGATGGATGTGATCAAAAATTTATGAGGATGAAACCGAGGTGAATTTCTTGATTCATTTGTTCTTCAACAACCACTGAACCATTTTTTATTAGGCCAAACAGGAATTTCAGGAAAAGAAAAGTCTCCAACGAGTCCAATATATTAAGAGAGTGGTATACCCTTTCACTTATTTCCATCCAACAACAAATGCCCGAAATATCTCACAAGAACTACAACGGTCATTCTTTAACTTCCAAAGTCAGAAAAAGACAAGATAGACCCCCGTACGAGCCCCAAATTCCATGCGGGGCAAGCTGGCTTTAGCCGCCTAATGGCTGAAAGGCCATTCTTTCAACCTAATTCAAATTCCTCTTTTACATAAGCATACGGATAACTATCCCATTCCTGAACCAACCCGGCTTTTACTGGATTCAAGATGATGCGGGTATATACCAATATGAGGAAGATAAGGTATGCAGCAGGAAAAATGATGTAGAGGTGGTATAATTTCATTCTCAAGGAATGAAATTATCGGCAGCTAAAGCAGCACGCTGACGCCGAAGCCTGTCTGCCGGCAAATATTAACAATATGAATTAGCCAGGCAGGCTTTAGCGCAAGAGTCCGTTATTGGGGGTGTATTGGGTTTTGATAGCTTTCGTGGACTGTCATTTATGGGCAAGGGGGAAATATCAAAAAACTAAAAGGGGCATTCTATACATCCAAAGTCAGAAAAAGACCAGATAAACCCTCGTACAGGCGGCTTTAGCCGCCTAATTCAAATCCTTCTTTTACATAAGTATACGGATAACTCTCCCATTCCTGAACTAACCCGGCTTTTACTGGATTCAAGATGATGTATTGAATAATATTAATCAACTCCTGTTCATCTCTCACATAATGATCATATGAATCTTTGGCCCAAAAAGGTCCATGTCGATCAAGCAATTGATTCGCCTCAAATGAAGTGCTTCCCTTTATACGTTGCATAATATCGTGTAACTGTACATAATTATCCGGTACTTTTTCCAACAGAATTTTATGTTCATCACCTAGTTGAATGGATGTATCAATTACAACATGAACATGATTAGGCATGATACAATACGCGATAAGGTCATAATAAGATCCATCTAATTCATGCAGTTTATCTAGGACAATTTGTGCGATGAGCGGTTCCCTTAAATAACAATTTCCATAGGGCTTGTCATCTAATTGATGCTCAAATTGTTTGAAGTGTTTCTTTCGTTCATTATAGATCTGTGTTTTAAATTGAGAAGGCTTTTCCCTCTTCAATCGTTGAATAGTTATCTCCAAGCTTGTGAGTAATTCCTTGATCACCTTTTGTGGAAGACTGTCACCTAAACGAAAAGTAACAAAGAAAGTGGCACCAGGAGGTGCAAGATGAGGGAGCCGGTTTTTATAGTTTGTTTTTAGACTCATGGTTAGTTAATGAAATTTGAGGAAGATAAGGTATTCAGCAGGAAAAATGATTTAGAGGCGGTATAATTTCATTCTCAAGGAATGAAATTATCGGCAGCTAAAGCAGCCGGTACTTGGGGTGTATTGGGTTTTGATAGCTTTCGTGGACTGTCATTTATGGGCAAGGGGGAAATATCAAAAAACTAAAAGGGGCATTCTATAAATCCAAAGTCAGAAAAAGACCAGATAAACCCTCGTACAAGCCCCAAATTCCATGCGGGGCAAGCTGGCTTTAGCCGCCTACCGCGTTCGCTGAAGCTTTAGCGGTGGCGCAATGGCCGACAGGCCATTCCTTCCTCTTAATTCAATTTACTCTTTCACAAAAATATACGGATAACTCTCCCATTCCTGAACTAACGCGGCTTTTACTGGATTCAAGATAAAGTTGGTATATACAAATATGAAAAAGATAAGGAATGCAGCAGGAAAAATGATTTAGAGGTGGTATAATTTCATTCTCAAGGAATGAAATTATAGGCAGCTAAAGCAGCCGTTACTGGGGGTGTATTGGGTTTTGATAGCTTTCGTGGACTGTCATTTATAGGCAAGGGGGATATATCAAAAAACTAAAAGGGGCATTCTGTACATTCCAAGCCGAAACCAATCTGATAATCCCTGCTACTTTCGAATTGAATCTTAGGAACCAGAGTGAAGCTGCTTGACCCTTTGTTAATTCTTAGCAAGAAAGTATATTCTGTGATCTAAAAAAAATCTTATGTACAAAATATTTGTAATATGATCTCATGGTTCAAATTCCTTGAACAAGTTGGGACGGCAGTGCATAGTTCTGTTGAAAGAGCGGCACGCAGTCATGGTCCTAAGATTCTGTAAAATACGATTGGTCTCATAGGGTGGATCGGTTCATCTGTCATCCCTACAGGACTCCATAGTGTTATCGCACAACCCTGGGGTGGACACCCCAGAACCTGCCCCGCTTTTTCAGCGGGGCTATGATCTATCGCCCCAAAGGGACTTTCCTTCGGCACGCTGCTCTATCCATGTTCACACATGCTGTGTCGTGAAATTTGTAATATAAACAGGGTATTTTATTCTCATAACTTAAGTTTCGGTAATTGTCAAACCATTGATTTCTGCATGGACAGTGCGACGCTCTACGAAAGTTGATACAGACATCGAGGTGGTCGCAACGAACAACACCTCATTGAACTACTACACTTGGACCTCGCTGAGGTCTTTAAAAAAGTACAGATTTGAAATGTTCAGCAGGAAAAGCAATGACCTTCTTTCAAAGAAAAAGATGACCCACAGCGTGGGGCACAGTATATTAGATCTGATATATGGCTTTATCTCGACTTCAGAGAGGTCGCACTGTATACCTTAGACCACAGCTCATCATTACTGCCAAAACTTGAGTAATAACTTACTTAATGTCATTATTTATGAAAATACAGCGAATTCACCTCAGGGAAATAGACCGGAAAAGAGCCCAGGAATGAAAAAAGCGGGATGCCGAGGTTGCCCCGGATCCCGCTTCCCTACTTCAAACAAATCGCCGAAAAATGTTTAAATGTTTATATTTTATATATCTATTCGCTTCGTCGTCTGCGCTATGATGCGTAAATTCAATTTTATAACAGAGATTGGAGAAAAGAAGTTGCTCATAATGCTTTAAAAGTTTCTTAAATTATTGATGATCAATAGGGTTGTACGTTTTTGCACCCCCTTTTGGCAAAAAAACCGGATGACTAAAGATTCAAATAAGAACAAACCTTGGAAAAATAGAAATCGAAAGGCTGGGCTTTCACCGGGGACCCTGGTCTACGTGGGTAAAAACCAGGAGGGCCTGTCAACCATCCATTGTACCCGGTATGACGAATCACAAGCGCACACGATTCGTCTGGATTCAGCCGGTGAAATAAGTGCCCTGGTTGAACCGGATAAAGTCAACTGGTTCAACGTTACCGGAATTCACAATACAAGCGTTGTTGACCGCATCGGCAAAGAATTTGGAATACACCCACTCGTCATGGAAGACATTTTAAATACCAGTCAACGTCCCAAAATTGAAATCTACGATTCGTATATTTTTGTTAGCCTAAAAGTGGTGTACCCCAACGATGGCCAGATACAGACGCTCCAGGAAGAACAAATCAGTTTTATCCTGACCGAAGATTGTCTTTTATCCTTTCAGGAAATTGACAGTGATTATTTTCAACCCATCCGAGAGCGGATCGACCGATCGGGTTCCCGAATTCGCTCCAAGAACACCGATTATTTACTTTTTGCCTTGATCGATCTGGTAGTGGATCACTATTTATCTTTGATCGAGCACATCGGCGACGACATTCAAACCCTGGAAGATAAAATCTTCAATCAGCCGGAACGAGAACACCTTTCCATGGTCATGACAAACAAACGCAATCTGCTTCACCTGCATAAGATCATCACCCCGATTCGGGAATCGCTACTCAAAATAAAAAGCACCAATACTTCATTGATAGACCCTGGGAATAAAATATTTTTTGAAGATGTCCACGATCACCTGGCCTCGGTCAAGGAATCCCTGGATCTGTACTTTGAACTTAATAAAAGTCTGCGAGAATCCTATATGTCCAGCATTGGTTTCAAGACCAATGAAGTGATGAAACTGTTGACCATTATCAGCACCCTGTTTATTCCACTGACCTTTATCGTCGGTGTGTATGGAATGAACTTTTCCCATATGCCTGAACTATCCTGGCCTCATGGTTATTTCTATATATGGGGTCTTATGATTCTGATCACGATTCTCCTGATTATCTATTTTAAAAAACGAAAATGGCTCTAATTATGATGACGACAAAAGAACTTTTGACCAAAGAACTACACCGCTCCACCCGTGATTTTGTGAGCTACCTAAAAGAATATGCCGCGAAAGAAATCGAGGGCCCTTTATCCCAGGAAAAATGGACCATGAGCCAGGTTATTCAACATGTGATTCTCGTCGATCGTTCCGTTCTGGGCTTGGTGCAACAATCCTTTGACCAGACGAAAGACGGTCATTACCACAAATATAAAATCAGAGACCTCCTGCTGAACCGCCATCAAAAAGTTAAAAACCCCAAAGATTCGAATCCTGCAGGCGATCAACAGAAATCAATTTCCGATTGGTTGGAAGAATTCCAAACCGGACGCCAAAAGCTGATCGGCCTGATCGAGAACGATCAGATTGATCTTGATTCCGAAGCGGCTTATCCGCATTTTGTACTCGGGGATTTGACCCGTCGGGATTGGCTGTATCTCGTCTGTTTTCATTCCGACCGGCACATTGCTCAAATTCAGGAAGATCTGTTTTGTGCTTCGACGTTTTAAATATTCTTCTATCTTTGCGCCAAATTTTGAAGATCAATAGTAACGGATACCTTTTACCTAAAAACTAACACTCAATATATGTTCAATCCCTGGCACGAAGTTCACATCGGAGACAAAGTTCCTGAATTTGTAAATGGAATTATAGAGATTCCGCGCAACAGCCGCGCAAAATACGAGCTCGATAAAGCAAGTGGACTCCTTCGACTGGACCGGGTGCTCTACTCCTCGGTGAACTACCCCGCGAATTATGGATTTATCCCGCAGACCTACTGCGAAGACCGGGATCCATTGGATATTTTGATCCTCTCACAAATGGATATTGTACCGATGTGCATCGTCAGCGCCAAGGTAATCGGGGTCATGCAAATGATGGACGGGACGGAAAAAGATGACAAGATCATTGCTGTAGCCGATCACGATAAAAGCGTGAGTCACATCAATGATATCTCCGAACTTCCCGATCATTTTTCACTGGAAATCCAAAGTTTTTTCGAGGATTATAAAAAACTTGAAAACAAAACCGTCGTAGTGGAAGACATTCAGGACAAAGACATCGCACTTCAAATCGTGCTGGATTCTATCGAACTGTATAAAAAGCATTACGGGGGAAAGCTATAGTTTGTTAATATTTACTTGATGGGCGGGAGCTAACCTGACAGCGTTTGTGCGGTTGAATAAAACGCTGACAGGTCTGTATAAACCATCCGAAACTATTGGCCTTAAAAAAACTACATATTAACAAAAAGTCATCTTCAGCCAGACGCTGTCAGGTTATTGAGGGAGCGTTTGTGCGGATGAATAAACGCTGACAGGTCTGTATGAACCACCCGAAACTATTGGCCTTAAGAAAACTACATTTTTACAAAAAGCCATCTTCAGCCAGACGCTCGTATGTTTACCTCAAGTTGAAAAAGAGCTAATATAATGTTAGATTCTGATTTTTATAAACAGGAAAGAAAGCATGGGATTAGCAACAAGACGAAGATAGCAATTTATGCATATCGCCTGACAGATTTTGCA
>NZ_JAHVHU010000022.1 GCF_019802045.1 Membranihabitans marinus
CCCGATCCAATTCATTGCGAACTATACCGGACAAACCTCGAAAACCTTTTCTCATATCGGTAGTGTGGGCATATAAATAATACTTCATCGAAGGAGTGAAGCTAATCATCGCTAATCCAAAGGAATTTTGATCTCCATTCCGGAAAGAGTGCTGATCAAAATGTGGCGAGATTCATGCCCGGAATTATCTGACTTTGGTAACACAGTGATTTCTTGAAAGGAAGACGACCTGCCTGAGTATTCTTCCCGATACTTCTTCAGCCAGTATTGAAACGTGCCAATGCTTATGTCGTGATGTTCACAGAAATCTTTTTGTAATTGCCCACTGGATTCGTATTTTTCCACCAAGGGAAACATTTGTTCGGAGGTACGGCGTATACGTCGATGTACTTTAGTCATGTCATTTCTTTTTACAAAGATCTGACACCACCAAGGATATTACAATATGTGGTTAGACGGACGGATACTGATGTTCACAGAAATCTTTTTGTAATTGCCCACTGGATTCGTATTTTTCCACCAAGGGAAACATTTGTTCGGAGGTACGGCGTATACGTCGATGTACTTTAGTCATGGCATTTCTTTTTACAAAGATCTGACACCACCAAGGATATTACAATATGTGGTTAGACGGACGGATACACTCTTTTGGCATTTTTGGTTTGTGTGTCGCTTGTGCAAATGCCAAATGTGTATGACTGCCATGCGCTGGCATTTTTTATTTTTTCCAGTCGTATTTCAGTTTCGCACATCCACACCTTATCTTCTTCTCAACTGTGTCATAGAATTTGAGTGAAACAAACTTGTCACAGTCAGGGCAATAGAAACAATGAATTGTCTTTTTCACATCTTCCCACATTGCATCAAGGTCCTCAATGCTTTCTTGGAATTCATTGTGATGTGAGGTTGTATTGCCTACAAACATTGGCATCCCTTTGATTTTTGGAATGTCTGCTGCGTCTTTTAGTTCCTTGCTTGACTTGGATAACTTGCTTTGAACAGCATCTAATAATTCAGGTGCCATTCGTTTTTCATTAACGTCATTATTCCGATATGCAACTTTTGCTTCAACTTCAAGAGCCACACGTTTCATAACCTTCTCGGTATAAACACGAATATCATTACCAAGTCCATCTGTATTCTTGTCGGCAAGTTTCGTTTTCACTCGTTCTTTAATGTCCGCCAGTCCTTTCTCAATGCCAGTTCCTTGTTCCTTTGTCCATTTAAAGTTTTTGAGCAACCAACCTTTGCTCTTGACTTCACTCCAAACCAGTTCAAAAAACTCCTTTTCATGTGTCAAAAGGAGCACCTGATAATCGCTAAACTTGCTAGCAAGCAATTGAGCAAAACGATAGCGATGCGACCTGTCGAAACTGGAAATCACATCATCCAAAATGAAAAACTCATTTACTTTGTTGAACGCCTTGACTGATGCTAGAAAGAATGATAGCCCCAAACAATTAATATGGCTTTCACTCAAATAAGCAATTGGAGGTGTTCTGGTCTCGTCAAAGAAGCTATACTCAATGGTAATCCCAACCAACTCATCGTTCTTTTTCAATGGAACCAGTTTTATGTCTTCCACTTTCTCGTTGGGGTTCATGGTAGTATAGTAGTCGTTAATGTCTTTTGAGAACATTGAAAGGAAAACATTGAGTGCTTCCTCTTGCCTTTTGATGAAATCCTCATAAAGGGCTTCAAACGTAAACTGTTGTTTGGTTAGAATTTCCTGCTCTTTTTCAATTCTTTGATACTCAATATAGGCATTAGAAGCTTGGAGAAGCTTCGTGTAAATCTGAAATTTTATGTTGGCTGCTTGACTTTCCTTGAGGGATTTTGCTGTGTCATGGGCGTACTTTACAAGTTTCGCAATCTTCTTTTTGTCAATCTCAACCTTGCTTGGTTCTCCCAGCGTTTTTGAAAAGTCCTTTTTAAGCTCATCATTGAAGGCACTTAATGATTTCTTTATATCCTCAACCTGCTCTTTTAGTTTTGCAAACTCGTCTTGCTTGAATAGCTTTTCTTTTAGCAAACTGTCAATAGTGTTGATGTTTGGCCGTACCAAATCTTCAAGTTCTTCTCCTTGCTCGTCTAATTTCTGTTTTTCTTCAGCGAGCTGCTCCAGTTCTTCAATTCTACTGGTTAACTCCTGTAGTAATTGAACTTTACTTTTTTCTTGTAGGCAAAGCGGGCAGTAATCATCTTGAACTACATCATTTTTAAGAACCGTGTGGCCTTCTTTCAAAAGAGCAAGTAGCTGTAGTTTCTTGATTTTTTCTGGGTCTTTTTGTAACTCCTTGAAAGCTGTGTGATATGCTTTATAGCTTTCATGGATGTTTTCAATATTCCCTTCAACTTCTGACAGTGCTTCCCAAATCCTTGTAAAAAAGTTGATTTGTTCCAGAAGAGCAGTATCCTCCTTTGTTTGAATTTTCTTCAGGACTGTGTTAATATCCTTACGAGATTTGATTTCAATTCCGAGTTCTAATGGCTCAATGAGTTTATTCGCACCTTCAAACAGTTGTTCATCATCGTACGCAGGTTGACCAAGGTTTTCAATAATTTTGGACTGCTGGATGCTTTTCAGATTATCGTAATTCGCTGCTTTGATAGTTCGGGCAATGCGACCAGCATTCTTCTTTAGTAAACTCCTGATATTGGCTACCTCTGAAAAGCCAATAATTCTTTGTAATTCATTTAGCTTATCTGTTTTGCCTGCAATTATGAATTGTACTAAATCACGGTAACGTAATATGAGATTTTCGGATTGAGCAGCTACAATAAACTCGTTAAATTCATCAGACGTATTGGTAGATGATGGCTTTAAGGAACTGTCAATAGATTTTTTCGTGTCCAATTTGTTGTCATCAAACTGAAGCTCTATGTATCCATCTTCGCGATCTGGAATGAAAATGTTACGCAAAGCGTCTCGACCTTTTCTTCTTCCAATTTCTTCATTTGATAAATGCTCGATGTGGTCAAAGAAAAACCACTCAAATGCATCGGTTACGGAACTCTTTCCCGTACCATTATCACCGTAAACCAAAACCGACTTCTTGTCAAGGTCAAGTGTCAAAGGGTCTTTAATACCCCTTATTCCACTTATGTTTATGGATTTAATCTTCGCCATTGTCCTGTTCCTTTTTTGGGTTTAATGCCTCTTGTTTCAACTCATCCAATGCGTTTTGAATTTTGCTATCGGTTAGTTTATTCTCACCATAGAGTTCAACAAGTTTTTCGACTGTCTTTTGGTCAACTCCTTCCACATTTAGGATTTCAGCGAAGAATTCGTCAATGACGTCTTTTCCACTTTTTATTTTGTTACTCATATCTTATCGTTTATTCAAAGTATTGCCAATCAATGATGAAATTGGCGTTCAGTTTTTTGTCCAATATGTCGTAACCGGATTTGTTGTTACAAATAGGGTAAACTCCATATTTTTCAACAAAGTCCAGAATGAAGTAGCTTTCAAGGTCTTCAATTCTGTGGTTCCAGAATTTGCGAAGCATCTCAAAGTTGATGTAAGTAAAAAACAGTTGTTCGGTCTTGCGGTAGTTCACAAGTCCAAGGTTTTTGCTCTTTCCTTCAAAGTGCCCTGTCAGTCGGCTTGCCATGCTGTTAGTCTTTTTCTCACTCATTCCAATGTAAAGCAGTCGGGATTTCTTGAAGGGATATTGAATTTTTGTCTTGTCATTGAAGATGAAGTACAGTCCTGTCAGCCCTTTGAGTGGCTTGATGTTTTGCATCTCAAAGGTCTTTGGGCGGTCAAAGAATATTTTAAGTTCTGTCGTCTCTTTTATCATTGTCAATGTCATAGTCCTGTGCGATGGCTAAAACAAGTGTGTGGCAAGCCGAAGCATTGGCTTGTGCGTTTGGGGCTTGACACTCTCTTGTTTTCTGCGGTTGCCATTTTATATGTTTGCCAACGGTCTCGGCTATGATTTCGTTGTGGAATCATCCGCAGGATTATTCCGCTTAGAAATCAGCCGTTGATAATACTATTATTTTGGTGTGGCACAAAACCACAATGAATTATAGCCATTGTTAGGGCACGTTATTTTTTATTTCATTCAGGTATTTAAATTCCTCGTGGTCGAAAATATCAAGTTCGTTTTTAGTTGCTAGTTTTATCTGATTTCTGCATTTCAAAAGTCGGTCTATCATAGGTTGAATGTATGAATTACTATGATTAACGAAATCATATAAATCCTTACTTGAACTTGGTAATTTGTATCCCTTGTTTGAACTTGCTAGAATAACTCCATTGTCTCTTAATTTGGCAATTATTTTACTTCTAAAATAATGCATTGAAATTTTGTTTGGTTTTAGCTGTTCAATTTGGTTTATGAGTTCGAATGTGGTTACATATGTCTCAGGATTTATATTTCTGAAATGGAACAATAAGTACCTCAAGCAAGTACATTGGTCAATTACATAAGGAACGTCTGATTCTTCAAATTTATCCAAGAATTGACTTGCTAAGTTTAACCCCAAACTCGAAATCGTAGGGTCATAATTCGCAAAGTCTTTTCCGGGGTCGTATGCCATTGGCTTGTAATCTGGTGGCCAAATCCTTATTTCAATTACTTTTTGTTTTAAGGCTGTAAGCAATTCGTTTCTTCTTGGGCTTAACTTTTTTGGCTCATAACATCTTGCAATTGTTCCAGTCACGAAATCTGCCATTTGGACCATTAATTCCGATTTGCTATTAGAAAGTCGAAATTCAGATTGTTGAAATAGACTAGGAATATGTCTTTTTCGCATATACTTGATAAAACTTTCTTTAAATTCTTTTCCACCGTGTTCATCCGCAACAACAAGTAAGTCAGGAAAGGTTTTAAACAGTTCTCTGTCGACTAGAGAATGAAGAAACTTATAAAATGAACCTTTGTATTGAAATCCTTCACTAGTTAGTTTTGTTTTATCAACGACAATTGAAAAAATATGGTAATCTAAGGAATTAAGTTCTGCAATAATTTTTAATCTCCTTGTATCGTTGGTTCCTACTTTAGAAGATTTAATTTCTCCAGTTTGGAAGTTGGCTTTCCGAATTTTTTCCAATTCCGCTTCTAAATTCTCCAACTTTTCTTCTGAAACTATAATTGCTGTTACAATGAAAGTTTCGCTAACACCTTCTTTATAGAAATCAAGTCCGTTGTTTCCAAATTCATCTATGTAAGCAATTTGATTCTTCATTCAGTTCTAATGTCCCCTAACGTTTAGTATATGCAAAGTAGGCGATTGCGGAGCTCCACCTTATCAAACTATTACAATTTTGAAGCGGGCTACAACGCTTAAATTCACTACTATTTCGCCTATTTTGTATATACATTGTTGTATGCTGGGCTTATTTTTTATCAATATAATTTCCTTTATTTCAAAAATATTTTTACATTTGGTATTCAATGCGAGTACTAATTTTAAAATTTCAAGCCATATGAGTACCATGCTAAGTAGTTGATTCAAATGAAAAACAGATGACTTAAATTCACTTTCACGGGATATTTGTGTCCTGTTGTGAAATGAAAAAAGTTCATTTGCAAATTGAATCCTGCTAGCGTCATCAGTACTGACACTCAATGGCTTGTGAGGCATTCGTCGAGCTCCAGACGTAAAACCGGAGAAGTGCTCCATAAGCCTTTTTTTATTTTCTCTCCTCAAAAACATTTTTAATCAGATTTATTTGTTGACTACCAGATAATGTTAGTGAAAATTTTGTTTTTTTATCCAATTTGAATTTATCCAATAAGTTAATATTTATCAACTCGTTTAATGAATTTACAATATCTTTTCTATTATTTGTATTGAATAACCTTTGTATCTCTGATATAGTTAGTCCAGTTATAGTTTTGTCACTTTCCAAAATATTTAAAATTCTTAGTTGCATAACATCTAGCTTAATATTCGGAAGTTGTGGCAATTCCTTATTCAGTACGCTTGGTAAGGATATAAATTCTTTTAGTTCATTAGTTAAACTTTTGATAAGCTTATTTATATCAGAGCTTTTCATGACTTCTAATGGATTATCTGGCGAATTTACAGATTGGAAATTCGATAGTTTTGAATAATCCTCAAACATACAATGAGTTACGATTATTGGAATAACTTTAATTCCCTTCAATTGGGCATTCTTCAATATTGATGGAAGTTCAACTTTAAGAATGAAATCAGAAACAAGAAAATGCTGACTTATAAGTAATATTGCTATATTCGAATTATTCAATTCCTTTGATATCTCTTCAGACCATTTAACTCCAGGTTTTAAATTATTATCATTCCAAACTCTGAAACTATAGTGTTTCTCGAGATATTTTAAATGAGTCATTAATAATTCTAAATATGAACTATCATGATGAGAATAACTTATAAATATTTCCATTTTATCTGTTCTTTGTAGTTCTTGCCTTGCATACAACTTGTTTATATAGCTGCAAAATACATCGTTATACCTACCAAAAGGTGTGTATTCGATGTATAGGTGTATCTTTTATATCTTAAAGTTATTCATAATGAGGTCATTAAATGGGTTCTTAGTCTTCTCCAGTCTTGTCGTGCCCACATGTGCATAGCTCATGGTCGTTTTGAGATCCTTATGTCCCATTAATTCATGGTCTATCCGGAGATCAGTCCCTTGCGCCGGGTTATAGGGGAAAATGCTGCGTTTCAGAATATGCAAATGATCCCATACCTTGCTGCATAAAAAGGTGACCATCCCCGCTTCTGATACCCGGTAAAAGATAGAGCGGCTATGAATCGATGGAGACGGGCTAGGGGCAAAGCTCAATGACATGATTACAAAGGATACGATGAATAAAATCTCTAAGATACATATTTATTTTAACATTTACTTATAATCCTCATTGGTTTTGATTTTTGTGGTGGAATTTTTTTATTCCAAGTTCTGTGATGCATTAATTAGTATGGTTATTCGACTTTTTAGATCCTTGTGGACACGCGAAACACCGTGTGGTGCGGACGATTTGAAGGTTTGCTCCTACGGCTAGTTTCCGCCTACACTACAGATCACAAACCATCATCCGCTATCCGCTCACTCTATGCTGTGCGGCCCCATTGGGAACTGCCTGGGCGGACAAGGGGATTCCACCAACGGTTTCAAACCACAAACCACTACTCCATTTCTTCAAATGTTCTCCCAATAATATCCAGCCCTTCGTTCAACTCCTCCTTTTGAATAACCAGTGGCGGCGCAAATCGGATAATATTACCATGTGTGGGCTTCGCCAGTAGGCCGTTATTCATCAACGCGACGCACAAATCCCAGGCGGTGGTTGATTCCGGATCCGCATCGAGTTCGATCGCATTGAGCAGCCCTTTGCCCCGTACTTCTTTGATGAGCGGTTGATTTTGTTGGATTATGCGAAGTTCGGACCGGAACAGTTTACCCATTTCAAGGGCATTTTCAGCGAGACTTTCATCGACGAGCACGTCCAGAGCTGCTATGGCCACCGCACATGCCAGGGGATTTCCTCCGTAGGTCGAACCGTGCTCCCCGGGCCGAATGCAAAGCATAATGGCATCGTCGGCCAAGACAGCAGACACAGGATAGAGCCCGCCAGAGAGGGCTTTGCCAAGGATAAGTACGTCAGGCCGGACGTCTTCGTGGTCGCAGCAAAGCATACGTCCGGTGCGGGCCAGTCCGGTCTGAATTTCATCGGCCATGAATAGCACATTGTGTTCTTTGCACAACCCGGCCGCCCGATGGAGGTAGCCGTCGGCCGGTACGATGACTCCGGCTTCGCCCTGAATAGGCTCTACCAGAAAGCCAGCTACGTTCGGATCTTGCAACGCTGCTTCCAATGCGTCAATATCATTGTACGGAATAATATGGTAACCGGGTACAAAAGGACCAAACCCCCCTGTGCTATCGGGACTTACAGAAGCACTAATCGCCCCCAGGGTTCGTCCGTGAAAGTTGCCGGAAGCAAATATGATTTTACCCCGGTTGACCGGAATGTTCTTTTTCATGTAGCCCCATTTGCGGCACAGTTTGATCGCGGTCTCCACCCCCTCGGCTCCCGTGTTCATGGGAAGAACTTTGTCATAACCAAACAATCGGGTGATGTGCGCCGCAAAAAGCCCCAGCTGGTCACTGTGAAACGCTCGTGAAACGAGACTAAGCTGTCCGGCCTGGTGTTTCAATGCCGCTAGGATATCGGGGTGGTTGTGCCCCTGGTTCACCGCCGAGTAGGCGGACAGAAAGTCAAGGTATTTCCGGTCTTCGACATCCCAGAGGTAAATGCCCTTGCCCCGGGAGAGGACTACAGGTAGCGGGTGGTAGTTGTGCGCACCATTCGTGTTTTCGAGTGCAATGTAATAATCGTTATTTTCTATCATTGGATTGTATTAATTGGTGGTGTATAGCCAGGATTTGAGGAAGTATTGCATAACAGCCGGAATTATCAATGAAAAGATCGGCCACTTTTTCTTTTTTGCTGTCGGGGAACTGACTGTTCATACGTTGGGTCACGGCATCGACGGTGATGCCGTCCCGGGCCATAATGCGTTGCGTGCGAAGCACCCGGGGAGCCCGGACCATAATGAGGTGATCCAGTTTTCGATAGGAGCCGGATTCGACCAGCAGCGCAGCTTCCTGCAGCGTGTATGGACTGTCTTGCGCATGATGCCAATCGGCGTAATCCCGTCCGACGGCCGGATGCACAATTGCATTGATTTTTTCGCGCACCGGGGGATTTTCAAAAACCTGCTTTCGAAGAAAATCCTTTTGAAGTTGATGGTTCGCATCGTAGACCCGGGGGCCGAGCAACTCAACAAGGGCGGTCACCACCTCTGGGTCGTGTGTCATCAGATGTTTGGCCCGGTCATCCGAATAGTACACCGGAATACCCAATTGTTCAAAGATCCGGGCACAGAAGGTTTTTCCACTTCCGATCCCGCCCGTAATTCCTGTTTTCCATTTTGCCATTTGCTTAATTCCCTTAATTTTGTCCCTGAATGTAACCTAAAATTTATGAAATTGGAAGAACCTAAAGCACTTAATTCCGTAGCGGAATTTCACGATACGTTTGGATTGCCGGTCCTCGATGATCCAAAGCTGATCCCAAAAGAACGGGCAGCGCTCCGGGTCAACCTGCTCAAGGAAGAACTGAAAGAACTAGTCACCGCGATCGAAGAAGACGATCTGGTGGAAATTGCAGATGCTTTTTGTGATTTGCAGTACGTCCTCTCGGGAGCTATCCTTGAATTTGGTATGGGCGAAAAATTTAAAGCACTTTTCGATGAAGTACACCGCAGCAATATGAGTAAAACCTGCCAATCGGTGGAGGAGGCCGAAAGCACGATAGCGCATTATATGGATCGGAAAAAAGAAGAAGGCTTCTATGAAAAGAAACAGGACAAATACATCGTGTACCGGAAAAGCGATCGGAAAGTGCTCAAGTCTGTGAATTACAGTGAAGCCGATCTTAAGTCCAGATTAACACAATAAAATGTCATCAAATCGTCTTACTGTCCGGAATTGGGACGTTGACCTGTTTTCCGATGTAATTAATCGGAATCTACAAATTCCAACCTGCATCCCCAGTCCGGAAACTATCGAGGTGATTGGTGAACCAAGCGTCTCTCGATGGGTTATTAGGAAAAGGACCAATCGGGTTTGTTTGGAGAATCAGTTGACAGTTGCCCGATCAGAACGAATGTAAAAAGCAACCAATGAAGATAAATACCATGAAATACACACTCGCTGCATTATTTATTCTGGCTCTACAGAGCATCGGAGTTGCCCAGGACGGTTACCATATTGATGTTCACATGGAGAATGCCTCCAGCGATACGCTTTATTTGGCCTACTTCTATGGGGACGCGCAGTACATCAAAGATACCGCTTTTCGCGAGGGTGATAACCTGTACTCTTTCCAGGGCGACGAGCTTCTGCCCCAAGGGGTCTACATGTTTGTATTACCGCCTCAAAATTCATTTTTTCAGGTTATGATCAATGACGATCAAACTTTTACCATGAAAACCGATGCGCAAAATGTGACTGGGAGCACGGTCATAGAAGGGAATGAGGACAATGCCGTATTTTATGACTACCTCAGTCTGATCGATCAGGCCCGAAAAGAGAAAGCGGCGTTGGATGCCGAGTTAGAGCAGGCCACCGATGAAGTAGCTAAAAAAGAACTCGAGAATAAAATCGTAGCGCTCGATAAAAAAGTGCTGCGTAAGCAAGATGACATTTTGCAAAACCACCCCAAATCGTTGTCTGCGCTGGTGATCGGAGCGAGCCGGGAACCCAATATTCCGGATTTTTCGGATGTACCTCAGGAAAAAAGACAAGAAAACGTTTTTCAATATTACCGGAAGCACTACTTTGATCAGGTGGATTTGAATCGTGAGGCTATTTTGCGTACTCCCTTTATTCATCAAAAAGTGATGGATTATTTTGATAAATATACCTCGCAAGCGCCCGATTCACTAAACCAGGCGATCGATGCATTCTTTAATCAACTGGATGAAAACAGTACCATATACAGGTACTTTCTGGTGAAACTGCTCAATAAATATGCGAATCCGGCCATCGTGGGGCAGGATGCGGTGTATGTGCATTTGGCTCAGCAATACTATGGCAAAGGTAAAGCGCCGTGGGTGGATGAAGAGACCTTGCTCAAGATACTGGACAATGCTGAGCGATTTAAGTACACGCTGATTGGCAATGAGGCTCCTCCGTTGAAAATGTATGATATCTACGCAGAAAAAGAACTGGATCTGAAAACCATCCCGGGGGATTACAAGGTGCTTATATTCTGGTCGTCGACCTGCAGCCATTGCAAGAAGGTGATGCCGACGTTGCCGGCGATCGAAGAGACCATCAATGATGATGCCGTTCAGTTTATCTCGGTTTGCACGAAAGCGGATGACTCCTGCGGGGAATATATAAATGAGAATGACCTTCAAAGTACCGGTATTCATGCGCTTCCCGTGAGTTCCTATGGTCGATTATATGATGTGAGGACGACGCCCAAGATCTTTATCATCGATTCGGAGAACAAAATCGCTTCGAAAGGGATAGGTTTTGATCAAATCGCGCAGGTGATTGATATGCTGAAGAAAGAACAGCAGTAATCAGAATCAAGTATTATACCAGAGACTTGCATAGATAAAATCAGGACAGGTTTTGCAGGAGATAATTGGTATATTTGAGTCAAAATACTAATTTGCGCAGGTGTTGTTCCTATGATAAATCAGTAGGGGATGGAGCATTCAGTTCGATGGGGCTACACCGAATTTTATCCTGGCTTAAAATATTATGAAAAAAGTACATATAATTTCCATAGGAGGTGCGGTGATGCACAATATAGCCATTCAACTCCAGCGTCAGGGGTATCAGGTGACTGGTTCCGATGATATATTGTTTGATCCGTCCATGTCCCGCCTGGAAGAAGCCGGGTTATTGCCCGATCAGACTGGATGGGATCCGGATCGGATAACACATGACCTGGATTTTGTGATTGCCGGGATGCATGCCAAGCTGGATAATCCAGAGCTTCAAAAAGCTCAGGCGATTGGTTTGAAAATTCATTCTTTTCCCTCCTACGTCCGGTCCCGCGCAGAAGATCAGACCAGAATTGTGGTGGCCGGCTCGCATGGGAAGACGACAACTGCTTCGATGATTGTTCATCTGATGCAGGAGCTTGGAGTTTGTACGGATCACTTGATTGGTGCAAAAATTGAAGGATTGGATGATATAGTGACTTTTGAAGGGTGTCCGTATTTTGTTCTGGAAGGGGATGAATACCCGTCGTCAGCGCTGGATCCGAAACCAAAGTTTCTCCATTACGATCCGCATTATTTGATTATCACCGGAATTGCCTGGGATCACATGAATGTGTTTCCTACGTATGCTCAGTATTTTAATGCCTTCGTCTCTTTGATGGAATCACTCCATCCCGGTTGTGTGGTTATATACAATAGTTATGATAGTGAAGTGGCCCGGTTGATCAGCATGTGTGATCCGGCGCAAGCTATTCCTTACCAAATGCTCCCTTTCGAAGTCCGGAATGGTGTTTTTGTGGTGGAGGAAGACCATGCCTTGCGGGTCATTGGGCGGCATAATATGGAGAACTTAACTGCTGCGGTGACGTTGTGTGAACAACTGGGGATGGAAAAAACCGCATTGTTGGAAGCGGCCGAGACCTACAGTGGTGCCTCCCGGCGATTGGAGCTGTTGTTGAATACAGAATATGGTACGGCATACATCGATTTTGCACATGCTCCCTCGAAAGTCAAGGCATCCGTGCAGGCGGTGAGAGAATTGCATCCAGACCGTCCGCTCATTGCGGTATTGGAATTGCACACTTATTCCAGTCTCAACAAGGATTTTCTTCCTCAATACCGGGATTCTCTGGCGCCGGCCGACCTGGCGGTGGTGATGTTTGATCCCCGGATCGTAGAGAATAAGAACATGGAAGCCCTGGAGGAGACCGATATCCGGCGGTCATTTGGACGGGATGATATTGTTGTGGTTCATGATCAGACCGCGTTGGGGCTGGTAGTGGAGCAGGCATTGGAGGGATACATTCCTGATAAGGTGAATGTTATCCTGATGAGTTCGGGGTCCTTTGGTGGCTTGGATGTAAAAAAGAAACTGTCGAACCAGTGGGACTTATGAAAAGAAATCCATAAATTGTGCTGTTAAACATATAGACAATCTAGAAATATGAGTAGAGAAATTGCATTGAGAGATGCTTTACGCGAAGCGATGGTCGAAGAGATGCGCCGGGATGACACGGTGTTTTTGATGGGCGAGGAAGTTGCTCAATACAACGGAGCCTATAAGGTGAGTAAAGGAATGTTGGACGAGTTCGGTGAAAAGCGTGTGATCGATACCCCGATTACAGAACTTGGATTTGCCGGACTGGGTGTCGGTGCTGCGATGAATGGTTTGAAACCCATTGTCGAATTTATGACCTGGAACTTTGCCATATTGGCATTTGATCAGATCGTGAATAATGCGGCCAAGACCCTTTCTCAGTCAGCGGGTCATTTCCAGTGTCCGATTGTATTTCGCGGTCCTTCCGGATCAGCTGGTCAGTTGGCGCAACAACACTCCCAAATGTTTGAAGCCTGGATGGCTAATACACCCGGACTAAAGGTGATTAGTTGCATTGATCCGGCAGATGCGAAAGGGTTGCTGAAGTCAGCGATCCGAGATCCCAATCCAGTCTGTGTGATGGAGTCAGAAGTCATGTACGGATACAAAGGGGAGGTGCCAGACGATGAGGATTTGATCGTGCCCATCGGGAAAGCAGCCATTCGTCGCGAAGGTACGGATGTGACGTTGGTGTCCTTTAATAAAATGGTGCTGGAAGCGCTCAAAGCAGCCGATGAACTGGCGAAGGAAGATATCTCAGCGGAAGTCATTGATCTGAGAACCATCCGACCGATGGATCACGACACCATTATCAAATCGGTTAAAAAGACCAATCGGATCGTGGTAGTTGATGAATCCTGGCCATTTTCCGGCGTATCTTCGGAGGTGAGCTATATCGTTCAAAAGCATGCCTTTGATTATCTGGATGCCCCCGTGATTCGGGTGAATTCTGCAGACACTTCCATGGCCTATGCACCGACGTTGGTGGAAGAATATCTGCCCAATCCAGCCAAAATTATCAAAGCGGTCAAGGAAGTTATGTATATTGAGAAGTAATAAAGACCATTAAGTAATAATCGTATAAATCATCATAGTATGAAACGCAGAAAATTTATCAAGGATAGCGTCGTAGGCGCATCCGCTTTTACCATCGTTCCAGGTTCTATTCTGGCCAAACCAGGGCGTGTAGCGCCCTCTGATAAACTCGATATCGCCGTGATCGGTGCCGGGGGACGGGGGAATGCACATTGGTCCGGCGCCAAAGAAAGCGGTCGGGCTAACATCGTTGCACTGGTCGACGTGGACGATAAGCGAGCTGCTAATGCGTATCGTTCGAACCCCAAGGCCAAACGCTTGAAGGACTATCGGAAGTTAGAAAACATCCAGGATGAATTTGATGCAGTGATGGTGGCGACGCCGGATCATACCCACGGGGTGATCGGGATGGCTATGATGGATATGGGCAAACATGCCTACATCGAAAAACCACTGGCTCATGATATATACGAAGTTCGCCAGTTAACTGAAAAAGCCGCTGAGAAAAACCTGGTTACTCAGATGGGAAACCACGGAAGTTCCGGAGATGGAATACGGGAAATTTGTGAGTGGGTATGGGCCGGGATGATCGGTGATGTCACTGAAGCCTATTGCTGGACCAACCGACCGGTTTGGCCTCAGGGAAAACCGGCGCCGACTGGTGCCAGTCCCATTCCGGATACGCTGGACTGGGATCTTTGGCAAGGCCCTGTTCCTTTTAACCATTATTCGCCGCAGTATCTTCCGTTCAAGTGGAGAGGCTGGTGGGATTATGGAACCGGTGCTTTAGGTGATATGGGGTGCCACATCATTGATCCGGTGTTCAAAGCACTCAAACTGGGTTATCCTACAGAAGTGACCAGCAGTAATACCACCGTATGGGTCGATGATTTTGTGGAGGCAGATTTTGAAAAAAGTTGCCCGCCGAGTTCGGTCTCTCATTTGAGATTCCCGGAGCGAGAAGGCATGCCTGCGGTAAAATTGCACTGGTATGACGGCGGATTGATGCCTTCCTTCCCGGAAGGAATTGATCCCAATGAGAAACTTGGAAACTGGGATGGCGGAATCCTCCTGGTAGGCGACAAAGGCATGCTTTCTGCCGGATGTTATGGCCTCAATCCAAAATTGCATTACCCCAACGGTAATCCAAATATGAATAAACCTAAACCATCCTTGGACCGGGTCGAAGATGGGATGGACGGACACATGAAGCAGTGGATCGTTGCCTGTCTGGATGGCGGTGAAACCTCTTCGCCGCTTTCGTATGCCGGACCTTTGTCCGAGACCGTGTTAATGGGGAATCTGGGGATTCGAAGCTATCAGATGAAGCAGTTGCAGGAAGGAAAAACCCCGACATCGTGGGCCCCTTATGACTATCCGGGACGCAAGCGATTGTTGTGGGATGGCAAGAATATGAAGGTCACCAACTTTGATCCGGCAAATCAATTTGTACGCCGGGAGTATCGGGATGGATGGTCGTTAACGTAATCCATACAATATGAATTCCAAACAGGAATCATCGGATAAAGTCATCAGAACACACATGATGTGGTCGATGGGAGCAGGTCTGATCCCGCTTCCATTGGCTGACCTTTTTACAGTAGGCGCGGTTCAGCTTGATTTGATTCGGCAGCTTTGTAAAGTGTATGAGGTGGATTTTAAAGAAGAGGAGGGAAAAGCCATCGTGACTTCACTGACCTCTTCCGCTTTGGCCAAGATCGGTGCACGGACAGCGATCAAACTAATTCCGGGGATTGGGGCGATCATCGGTGGCGTGACCATGTCGGTTTTGTCCGGGGCTTCAACCTATGCGGTCGGGAAGGCCTTTCAAACCCATTTTGAGAAGGGAGGAACGATTTTGGATATTGATCTCAATCGCCTGAAAAAAGTCTACCAGGAGAAATTTGAAAAAGGCAAGGAAGAGGCAAAAAGGTATAAAAAGGAAGATTTCCGTAGTTCAGAATCCTCAGAACCGACAGTGAAAAATGGAGCGGGTGAAACTCAGAGCGCAACCGATGATACCGTACAAAAGCTAAAAGATTTGGGTGAATTGCGACGGGAAGGGATCATCACGGAAGACGAATTCGAACGGATGAAAAAGAAATTTATCAATGATACATAAGTATCCATACCGTATACACAAACCCGGTCACAACCAATTTCCAAACCACCTTCAGCCCTATGTTAAGTTGGTCGAAACCAATGAAGGATTCGAAGCTTTGATGGAGGGTGCCACAGAGTTTATGGCCATGCTTTCTGTGCTGCCACCAGAGAAAATGGGCTACAGCTACCAGAGGGACAAATGGACCGTACAGGATGTATTGATGCATATGATCGATACAGAGCGAATGTTCCAAAACCGGGCTTTGCGCATTTCACGAAAAGAGTCCCGGGCTTTAAGTGGTTTTGATCAGGATAAGTATGTCAAAAACCTGCCTAATATTGTCCGGTCCATCGAAAGTATACGCGACGAATATGAAACGGTTCGCAAGGGAACCTTCCTGTTGTTTGCCGGCCTGACCAAAGTCGAGATGAAGCTGCAAGGTCGTGTGAGTAACTATACGCTAACCCTTCCTTCCATTCCATTTATCATTGCCGGACATGAAATCCACCATCTAAATATTCTTAAAGAGCGATATAATATCCAGGATATTCATCCGACTTCGTTGTAATGAAAGCAACGATGTGGTTTTCCCAATCCTTTATTGTGTTCTTCGTCAATTCTATGCTGGACGTGATGGGAGCAATGTATTCACACTGGTTCTATGCGATGCAAGGTATTATATTTTTGAAATATTAGGTAGTTATTCAGAAATATGTTTATATTTGTCCAGTGCGTTTCGAACAAATACATATCAAACCAAGAACATTCTTCACTATTTTGGTGATTTTGAGCGTAATCAGTACGCTTCATATTTGGAGCCACTACCAATCGGACGCTTTGGTACATGATTCCATATCCATATTAAAAGGATCAGATAGCTTCCGCCTAAAGGAAGTAGGGTTTATTGATTTCGTGGTGACCACGGTTCGGCGTCTGCTTGTCGTCATGGGATAATTCCTGATCACAAATTATTCTGGCTTTATTCTGGTTTTATTGGGGTGACAAGCCATTGAGAAAATCTTTAATTCCCATCCGTCTTTTCCCTTCCCACTGTAAATCTTCTATTTCAAGGTAACCATCAGCAGCGTAAATACGAAAATAGGTTTGATAATCTGTTTTAATGGTGCCCGGGGTTTCCTGATGGACTTTGTGCACCGGTTCGGCAAAGAATATTTTCAATATTTTATCCTGGTATCGGGTCCAGCTGGCCGGGTAGGGGCTCATTCCGCGTATAAAATTGTACAGGTCGTTGACCGGTTGGTCAAAATCGAGTTCATTTTGATCAAAGAAAACTTTCGGTGCAGCAGAAGCAAACTGGTCGCGTTGTGGAGTGGGGGTAATCTTCCCAGATTCCAGACGCTGTATGGTTTCCAACACAAATTCACCCGATATTTCCATCATTCGATTGTACAGGTCTCCGGCGGTATCATCGTTTCGGATGGGAACTCTTTCCTGCAATAGTATGTGTCCGGTGTCAATTTTTTCATCGATCAAAAAAGTGGTCATTCCTGTAATCGCTTCCCCTTGAATAACGGCATGGTTAATAGGAGCGGCACCTCGAAATGCTGGTAAAAGCGAAGCATGTAAATTGATGGTCCCTAGTCGGGGTATGGACCAGACCAGCTTCGGCAGCTTCTTAAAGGCTACCACGACAATCAGATCCGGTTCCAGCTCTCGAAGACGATTCAAAAATGAGGCGTGGTTTAATTTTTTCGGTTGGAGGACCTCTAGATTTTTTTGATCCGCATATTTCTTAACGGCCGATTCCAGTTTTTGCGATTTATTGCGTCCTCCCCAGTGATCTGGTACCGTAACCACAGCCTGAACCTGGTGTTCCGAATTATAAAGCGCATCCAAAACGGGCACGGCGAAATCCGGCGTACCCATAAATATGATCTTCATATGAGTTCTTTTTGTGGAGCTTAAAATGGCAATAAATCGATGGATATGCAAGCTTTTGTGTAAAGGAATTCTTGATACTTCTAAAATTATGAATTAAATTTTGTATCTTGATTCTTTAAAACGATACGTATACACAATTATCAATCATAATGAATAGCGAAACCTTTTTACTGTCCTTGCCGGAGAAAGTGGATCCCAATGTACTGGAAGGCCTGGAAACTAATTTTCACTTTATCCTCAAGCAACCAGATGGGCAAGATCCCAATGAAATCACGGTTCAGGTACATGATGGTCAGGTGACTGCTGAAAAGGGGCTGAAAGGAGAACCTAAATGTGTGGTCAAAACATCGGACGAGAATCTGATGAAATTATTAAAAGGTGATTTGAATCCCATGATGGCCATCCTGACGGGGAAGCTCAAAATATCCAATCAAAGCGAAATGTTGAAGTATGCCAAGATATTTGGACTGATGTAGGAAGATGAATGGAACCGTCTCTGACGAGATAAGACCCTGTTCCGGGAGTGGCAGCCGCCTGCCATTGTCAGTGTTTGTGCGGTGAAAAAAATGCTGACAGGTCGTTATGAACCATCGAAATCAAATGGCATAAAGCTAACCTGCCAGCGTTTGTGGGGTGGGCTAAACGCTGACAGGTCTGTATAAACCATCCGAAACTATTGGCATTAAGAACCCTACATTTTTACAAAAAGCCACCTTCAGCCAGACGCTGTCAGGTTATTGTGGGGGGGGAAGCTAACCTGACAGTGTTTTGGTCATAGTTTAACTTTGAACAGAAGTTGGAGTCATTAATCCATATACTTATTCGAACACAACTGAAACCTGTCAGCGTTTGTGCGGAGGAATAAAACGCTGACAGGTCTGTATAAACCATCCGAAACTATTGGCATTAAGAACCCTACATTTTTACAAAAAGCCACCTTCAGCCAGACGCTGTCAGGTTATTGGGAATGACTACGAATCCATTTCACTACTGGGAGCTTGGCACCCGAGACTATGATTGGCTATTCCCAATGCACCAACGAATTTGAACGCTTAGTTCACATTCATTTATCATCATTTTAATATTGAGCTTACTCCAAAAGATACCATCGCCCCTTCAGGGCTCCTTTCAATCTGTTCATTTATTCGATGGGTAGCACCCAACGTCCAACGCATGGGTGTTTCGAGCCCTGAAGGTGCGATGTACTTCAATCCAATCGATAGCTGAATCCAATCACAGGAATGACATTCGGTGTCAGGGTAGAAGAACCGTAAATGCCTGCCCGGTCCAGCGGAGATTTGCCGTAACGCAAAGACAGATCATCCGATATCTCAAAATTCTTGAGGTGGGCATCGACATAAGCTTCAATGCCGTTCATAAGGTAGATGGCTGCCGTGGCAATGATGCTGAGCTGATATCTTTTGTAATAAACATCCCGAATCCGACGGAGTGATTCCTGATTGGGGTATTTTTTAACCAGCTCGTTCTCCGTGTTCGGATCAAAACTCTCACTGTAAGCTGTTCTGAAATCCTTATAGTTTTGGTGATTGTCAGCGATAAACCAGATACTGACACCCAATCCTCCATATATAAAAGGGGTTTTCCACCAGGACCGGTTGTATATCTGCCCAAGACCAGGCAGTGCCAGCGAATACCACAGTGCTTTTTTGGGGTTGGGTTGCCAGGGATCTTGATCTAGGTTGACCGTATCCAGACGTAAGCTGTCATTACTCCGCTCCGTTAAAATTTCTGGCGTCTGCAGACTGTCGTTTTGCCCGTTGACCGGATGGATGGCCATAAGAAGCAAAAGAACCAGAGAAGTGGCATTCAGAACTAATCGATATTTACCGTATCCTGGCATGAAGCAACTTTTTATAGTATCGCAAAACCTCTTGATGGTGTTGTTCCCGCTCATGTAATACCCATTCTGCTGTCTTTGTTGGAGCTCCACATCTGTTTTTTGCAATGGATGTATCCGGCTGAAGCTGACTGGAATAATTCACATCCTTAGAAGCTGTCCTGATCGATGACTTCCAGAATTTCTTCCAGGTGGTTTGGTGTTTCAAATTTAATTTTGATTTCCCCTTTCATGCCGTCCCGGCTGGTAATCATTACGTTCGCACCGAGGGTTTCGGTCAGTCTGCCTTCAATCCGTTGAATTTCCGGATCGCGATCTTCTGATTTTTCTTCCTGGCGATTTTTGGATGTATGGAGATCCCGGATAAGTCGTTCCGTCGCCCGTACGGAGAGTCCTTTGTTCAAGATCTGGGAATACACATACAGACATTCGTCGATTTTTGTCAGACTGAGCAAAGCCCGGGCATGTCCCATCGACAATTTTTTTTCCTTAACCCCTTTTTGTACTTCGGGTGGTAATTTCAATAACCGGATGTAATTCGTGATCGTGCTGCGGTTTTTACCGATCCGGTTGGACAGTTCTTCGTGCGTGATATTACATTCATCGATCAGTCGCTGATAGCTGATGGATATTTCAAGCGGATTCAGGTCTTCCCGCTGGATGTTCTCCACAAGTGCCATCTCCAGCAATTCAATGTCGTTCGCAATACGGACATAGGCGGGTATTGCTTCGAGTCCTGCGAGTTCTGCCGCACGAAATCGACGTTCTCCGCTGATAATCTGGTACTTATCTTTGTGGAGTTTCCGAATGGTAATGGGTTGAATGATCCCATGTGTGCGGATGGATTGGGACAATTCTTCCAGCGCCTCGTCGTCAAATTGATTCCGGGGCTGATCGGGGTTTGCCTCGATTTTTTCCAGGGGGATCTGAAAGAGTAATTGATCCGAATCAACCCCTTCGCCCTCCGCTTTGATCGGCAGACTGATTTCCCGTTCTTCATCCATATTGGACAAAAGCGCCTGAAGCCCTTTGCCCAATTCTTTTTTCTTTATTTTAGCCATAGTTTATGCCGTTTGGTGTTCGACCACATGTTGTTTATTTATAAATTCATGAGCCAGATTTAAAAAATTACGGGCGCCTTTGCTCCCTGCGTCATAAATTATAACTGGCTTTTGGACGCTGGGCGATTCACCGATTTTGGAATTTCGGTGAATAATGGTTTCAAAAACGTAATCCTTCACATGATTCTGAACTTGCTCGACAACCATATTGGCCAGTCGGAGCCGTTTATCATACATCGACAGAATAATGCCTTCGATGGTCAATTCTGGATTGAAATTCTGCCGAACCAATCTAATGGTATTTTTGAGTTTTCCTAATCCATCCAGTGCAAATATTTCGCATTGTATGGGAATCAGCACACTGTCCGCAGCGGTCAGGGCATTGAGTGTCAACACACCGAGACTGGGCAGACAATCGATGAAAATAAAATCATAATCATCCTGCAGTTCCCGGACCAAAAGCTGAACCCGTCCATGCCGGTTGGTCGCGTGAGCCAATTCCACTTCTGCACCGACCAGATCAATCGAAGAGGGCAGCACAAAAAGATTGGGTGTTTCTGTTTCCATAATGGCCTCCCGGGCTGATGATTCGTTCATCAGACAGTCGTAGACTGAAGTTTCCACGTCATCCTTCTGAATCCCAAGTCCATAGGTCGTGTTGGATTGAGGATCCAGGTCAATGACCAGGACTTTTTGTTCCAGGATAGCCAAACAGGCGGCCAGATTGATCGCTGTTGTTGTTTTTCCTACGCCACCTTTTTGATTGGCAATCGCAACAATTTTACCCATTTATATTATATTTCTTTCGTTTCTCCGATGGAAAGTAAATGGCCTTCGATATCGTGATCTCGGAAATAGGCCATAACTTCTTCCTGGTCAATTTTTATGACCTCAAAGGTATCAAAATGGCAGCCAACAATCGTATTACAGGCCAAAAATTCAACAGCTAAAGGTACATCGGTGTATTCCATCGTGAAGTTGCCGCCAATCGGTAAAATGGCAAAGTCCAACGGGGGACACATCATGGGGATCAACTTCATGTCCATGGTCAATCCGGTGTCTCCGGCAATGTAAAATGTCGCTTCATCTGCTGTGATGACGAAGCCCAAAGGATTGGCTCCATAACTGCCATCAGGCAGCTGACTGGAATGCGTCGCTGCAACGGCACGGACGGTCCCAAAAT
The DNA here is from genome assembly GCF_019802045.1 of Membranihabitans marinus. GTDB lineage: Bacteria > Bacteroidota > Bacteroidia > Chitinophagales > Saprospiraceae > Membranihabitans > Membranihabitans marinus_A. Next base: position 21,773 of record NZ_JAHVHU010000022.1, read on the forward strand.
CAAATTTATGTCGCCCGCCGGTGTTCATCCCGTGTCCTTCAAAGCCTTTTTCAGCATACCAACTGACAATTTCAAAAGAGGAAATCACGGTGGCATTCGTGCGTTCCAGAATTCGCTCGGCATCGAGAACGTGATCCTGATGGCCATGTGTCAATAGAATATAATCGGCCGGAATGGTGTCGACATCAATGTTTTTGACCAGTTCATTTCCGGTAATAAACGGATCCACCAGAATGACTTTGCCATTGAGTTTGAAGAGAAAACAGGAATGACCAAAATAGGTGATGTTCATAAAATATGGTATTTGCTCTGTGAAAAAGTTATCAACTACGAAGATATATATTATTCGTCAAAAAGACATATCTAATCATTTGCGTTATATAAGGTACTGAAAACCTATACTGCAAAAACAAGAACCGAAACGTTATTGTTGCAATTTCAGGACGGATAATGGAAACCCTTTTCAGAACTTTCTTTAAATTGCCGGCCGAAGTATGTATCACAACAAATTATCCATAGAGCATTGGGGGCGCATCGACTATCAAGAAGCCTGGGACAGACAAAGTGTCTACCAAAGAAAACTGGTTGCGCTGAAGAGAACGGCGCGTGCAGAAGGAATCGTCCGTAATGAAGGGACGCATTTTTTGGTTCTTTGTGAACATCATCCGGTTTATACCTTAGGGAAATCGGGTAAAACAGCCCATTTGTTAGTCAATGAACATTTTCTGAAAGAACACGGAATTACCTTCTACAGAATTAATCGGGGTGGCGACATTACTTACCACGGACCCGGGCAATTGGTTGCATATCCGATTCTGGATCTGGAATTTTTTTATACCGATATTCATCGGTATGTCCGAACCCTGGAAGAATCCGTGATTCGCACTCTGGCTGACTATGGAGTGGTCGGTCGGCGGATCGAAGGGTTTACCGGCGTGTGGACCGGACAAAAATCTGCCCGGAAAATATGTGCAATCGGCATTCACATGAGCCGATGGGTGAGTATGCATGGTCTGGCATTCAATGTCAATACCGATCTCACGAATTTTCAGTACATCGTTCCCTGTGGGATTGAAGCGGAGAATATGGCCGTGACGTCCTTAGCCCGGGAAGTGGGACATGAACTGGACATAACGGAAGTTACGACTCGTTTTACGAATCACTTTACCCATTTATTTAATATAGATCAATGCGAAGAAAGAAAAACCCAAAAGATTCATATACCATCATGACCCATCTGGTAATGCCCAATGATACGAATCATCTCGGTGATTTGATGGGAGGAATTTTGATGCGTTGGATGGATGTCGCGGGAGCTATGGCGGGGATGCGGCATTGCAATTCTCCGGTGGTGACGGCAGGAGTTGATCATGTTTCGTTTGATCTGTCGATTCCTCTTGGCGCTATGGTCGTGCTGGAAGGATGGGTGACCCGCGCGTTTACCACCTCCATTGAAGTATTCATTGAAGTGTTCAAAGAAGATCTTGATGGTCAAAGAACGAAATGTAATGAAGCCTTTTTTACATTTGTTTCCCTGGATCGGGAGACTCGAAAACCAATTCAAACACCTCTGGTTGAGCCGGGTACGAAACGGGAACATGCGCTCTACGACGGGGCTCTTCGACGAAGAGAGTTGCGTCTGATCATGGCCGGCCGGATGGAACCAGGAGAAGCAGGGCATCTGAAAGCCTTGTTTGACAAGCCGGATACAAGCCGTTAGAAGTGAGGTATCGGGCGTTTCTTTTAGTTTTAAATTTTTAAAGCCAATTCATACCATGCGGATTACAGATCAAAATCAGGCTCGTTGGGAAGCACTTTATAATTCCGCGATTGAATTCCGAAATTTCAAACCTTGGAATCACTTTGATGATTCGTATATTTTTGGTGTCCGGGATCCATGGTCTGATGAAATTGGGTGGTGCGTTATCATGGGGAATGGCGGAATAGTTTATGGATTAGCCGTTTACACGGGCAAGGCGGGTTTTTTAAGTTATGAAAATATGATTTATAGCTTTGAGGAAGAAGACGGACTTGGTATCGCATTGAGTCAAAAGTGTCTTAAGGTAGAGTTTGATGACCGGGGGGATATCGAAGATACAGATCGAGAAATATATGAGAAGCTTGGTCTCCGCTTTCGGGGGCACAATCAATATCCGGTGATACGGCGCAGTGATCCCGGGTATTACCCGTGGCCACTGGAATCAGAGGCTGAAGTGGTTTTTTTGAAACATTGCCTGGATCAGTCGATTCATGCCGTACAGTTGGCTTAGGCGGGAAAGATCACGTTGTCGAATATGGATGATGACGAACTACTGGTTATGGTTCCCAAATCAATGGAAGCGGAGGATACTTTGACCTGGGATCCGGTTCTGATGCCGCGGCCCGAGACGGAACAAACCCATCAGTATGTCCCCGATCCTTTTTTAGTGAATCGAATAAAACACGAACTTCCGAAAAAGGATGCGGTCCTGTTTCTGGCCTTGGATTTTATAGCAACTCCTGTTCAGGAGTATGCAGAGCAACGTCCGTTTTTTCCACGACTGGCCCTGTGGGTCGATGGAGAATCAGGACTTATAGCGGGAAATTATACGTATGCACCTCAGAACATCTGGAAGGAGTTTCAAGCGGACTTTCTAGAATTAATCAATAAGGTCGGATATATCCCGGAATCAATCGGAATAAACAGCCCCATGGGGATGGAATTCATGGATGTGTATGGTGATCTGCTTGATGTGGATCTTGTTTATGCGCCTGAACATCCATTGTTCGCCGAGCTTCGTTCGACTTTCCAGCAGTTTTTTTAAACCAAAAAGGATTCGGTCTCAATTATCCGCGGACTCTTTAATTCCTATTAACGCGTGAGGACGTGGAGTGTTGTGGTACAAAATATTCTATCATTAAACAACATCTACGCTGCTTAGGCAGTGCGACTTCTCTGAGGATGATGAATACTGCAAAATCATCTGCTAATAATTCCGTACACGAATACGTTATGCGAACTTAATTTCTTATAATTATTTATAAAACAGTGCAATGGGATAGGGCTCTTATATGATCTCGGGAAGCTCCGGATCCATGGTGGGGCCCGTCTCAAACTTTTGACGGAACATCAATAGTCCATCCAGTTGTTTTTCGATCATCGAAAATTGGGTGTAGTCATTTTCCTGGTGTAAAGCATCCATCACCTCACTTTTATCTTCTTTGAACTTGAGGATGATTTCGCTCTGTCCTTTTTCAAACTTGACACTTAATTTATCGTTTTGATCGAAGAGTGTAATTTTTATTCTCGGGTGTTCGAGTTGTCCTATGACACGCATAATTTAACTATTTTGGTTAATGTAATCCGCCAACTGGCGATAGAGTGCCGTCAATCGTTGGTCGTGCTTGGCCAGGTAGGTTTCTTGCCGTTCCACAGTGTTCCAGTCCCCGCGAACCGCCGGACCTGTTTGAGCCTGGTTTGGGGGAATTGTTTTTATTTTATCCGTTGTTTCTTCAATCAATGGGGTCAGGTGGTCAAAATTCAGATTGTGATCTGCACAGATCTTGTAACCTATGGCATACATCGCGTTGGTGTAATTGCAGCAGAATACGGCTGAAATGTGAAGGGCGATGCGCTGATCGTCATTAATTTCCTGAATTTTCGGAGAAATATACCGACTTATTCTTCTTATGGTTTGGAGTACTGATTCATTGGATCCCGAAATAAAAATCGGAATCTCTGAATAGTTGATCGATTTCTCCCTGGAGAAGGTCTGGAGTGGATATATCACGCCATAGTTTTTGAAGTAAGGCGCGATAACGTCTGTGGGTGTACTTCCAGAACAATGACATACGATAACTTCTTCCGGGAATACGTCTTTCATGGAACGCAAGACCGGTAAGATAGCGTCATCTTTGACGGCGATGATGATCAGACCGCAATCGGAGAGTTTTTCCAGCTGGTTAGTCACATTGATTTCCTCGGTGTTTTGATCGTCTGACACCCGACTCCGATTGAAGACGACGAGTTCCAGGCCTTTCGCTTTATGAAAAACCTGACTCAGGTGCCTACCCACATTCCCATACCCTATGATCCCTATCTTTGAGATCTTGTGTCTCATGCTCTTTTTCTTCTTCGGCGCAAATAAATCGAGATGAAGAATCCGGCCATCATTAAACTGCTTCCAAGCCAAAAAAGATTGATCCCTGGGAAAACAATCGCTTCGAGTACGATAAAATCACTCCGTGACACATCCTCAGCAATACGTATGGGGAATCGATCAGATGCATCTTGGGTTCGCTCACCAATCATAAATTCCATTTTACCGGTGCCGGGATCTATCTTAATAAAGTTAGCGGCCAGACCACTGCGTGGTTTGAAGTCACGGATAAAGTTTGGTTGGTTCTGACGAATGACAAAAACCGGTTCCAGTACGTCGACGAGAATACCCGACTTGTTATGAACCTGCAGTATGGCCTGGACGGCGATATCACCCTCCTCGGCTTCATATTCTGGATGGGTGATTTCTTTTTCGAGTCCAGACAGCGTGATGGTGTAGGGGTCAAAAGAAACCGTCTGTCCTTTTTCCAGAATCAACTTATGGTAATCGAGGTCTTCATCTTTGGGATACAGGAAATTGACAAATCCTTCCCCCAGCCGTACCTTTGCCCGGTTTTTATTGGACTTGGCCGGGTAGTGAACGACAAATCGATGATCTTTAATGACCATGGTTGGTTTGGCCAAAAAGGTAAAATTACTTTCCGGATTAATGAGAAGGACATCGGCGCTTACGGCAATATCCGAATCCTCCGGCGTATAGTCCTGGTGGTAAGAATCAAAATTGACTCCCTTGAGTACAGCAACCTGATCCCGAAGATAGATCGTGTCACCAATCGGGATATCATACTCCTCGTAGGGTAATTCTTTTTCTCTTTTTTGAGCCTCACTCACATTCATGACTTCCGGTGGAAGTGCTGATATGCTGGTGAAAATGTCTTTTTCAATTCGTCGATCTGTCGATGGATTGAACGAGACTACTTCCGAAAAGTCATTGGCGTAGACCGATGATGGACTAAGTTCGAACGAATCGACACGATTTCCTTTCTGATCAATCTCTGTAAACCGGATGGAATACAACCGTTCGTTTCGCACCAGTGTATCCTTGTAATACAGCGCTTCATAATTGCTCATTCGCATGGGAATGTCTTTATAAAGCAAGATGTTCTGATTGGCCATCGTCTCATCCTGAACTAATTCCCGCATGACAAATGGATTGGTGGAGATATAGGTTTTCTGCAATCCCGAAGCCATCACTCCCCAAATCATAATCGCAAATCCCGCATGCGACACCACAGATCCCAGTTTCTTAGCATTGGGTTTGAAACCACTGAACAGATAAACAATGTTGGTCATGAAACCATAGGTGGCCGCAAAAATAAGCAAGACATAACCCAGTCCTTGCCCACCGACCCATTTTAATCCGATCCATGCCAATGGAATAGATATGGCCAGACTGATCAGTAAATCCCGTCCAATTTTACGGAAACGCTTTTTGTAATTCTTCTCCCGGTACCTCAAAAACTGGGCGGTCCCCGCCATCAAGCCGATCAGCACAGCGATCCAAAGCTGATAGCGGTTGTAATGCGCGATGGGATCCAGTGGGGTGGTCCGGTGCCAGGAACTCAGATCCTGGCCAGCTATGGAGCCAAAAAAGTCTATGATTTTATTAAAGACTGGTATACTGGTCGTAAACGTTATTAGTATGGTGGACAGGATAAGTACAAAGGATCCCAGGTACATCCAAAATTCTCTGGACCAGAAAGGTTCGTCTTCTTTGCTGGAAGGAATGAATTTCCCCCGCGTATAAAAGATCCACAGGCCCAGACCAATGAAAAAGAGGATGAAAGCCAGTAATTGGGCTTCCATACCACTGGAGGTAAATGCGTGAGCTGAGCTCTCTGCAGTGAGTCCGCTTCGGGTAAGGAACGTCGAATAAAGAACCATAATAAACGCCAGAGCATACATGCCATAGGTCATTTTATAGGAGCGTCTGACGCTTTTTGCAATGACATTGGTGTGTATCGCTGCAACTAAGATCAACCAGGGAACCAAAGACGAGTTCTCGACCGGATCCCAGGCCCAGTAACCACCAAATGACAGCGCTTCATACGCCCAGGCTCCACCCATCAAAATGCCGACACCAAGAATTCCGGCGGCCCATAAGCCCCATTTCAGAGCGGGATTTACCCATTTGGTATACTGTCTGGTGGCAATTGCTCCACCACTAATGGCAAACGGGATACTAGTCAAAGCAAATCCTAAAAATAAGGTCGGTGGGTGTATCACCATCCAGTAATTCTGAAGCAAGGGATTGAGCCCTCGTCCCTGGATAAGCTCCAGGTAGTTCGCTGTGGCAAACACATCTGAAGCGTTTTCTTCCCGAAGCAAATTAAATGGCGAACTTCCGATTTGCAGATCACCGATCACCAGACCGAGAACCATACTGCTCAAAAAGACCTGTATCAATGCCATGATCCACATCGTGCTCGCTTCCCAACGGGACGATACTTTAATGAATACGACGCTGATAATCACTTGCCAAAAGGTCCAAAGCAAGAAGCTTCCTTCCTGATCTTCCCAAAATGCCGAGAACATATATTTGAAGGGTAAATCATCTGATACATGGGCCCACACATAGTTGTATTCATAACGATGATTCAGCATCAGGCTAAATAATATAACGATGGCGGCAATGATCGTCACCCCGTGAACATAAAAACTATAACGCCCTATTTTCTTCCAGCTGTCGTGGTTGTCGCGATCAGAATTCGAAAGTACATAAGCAATCGCGCTCACTAAAGCTGCTACGAAGGCTGTAATAATTAAGTAATGACCGACTTCTCCAGGCCAGAGAAGTTCGCCAATGTAATCAATGTTTTCAGTCATGATCGTTATTCTTCAGTTTCAGCACGAAGATAGATTTCTTCATCCTTGTATTTGGAAGGACATTTTAACAGGATGTCGCTAGCCATAAATTCTTCACCTTGCAGTTTACCGGTTACTACGATTTGTTCGGACATTTCAAAATCTTGGGGCTTGGCCCGATTCATTACGACTTTTCGGGTGACACCATCCTTGTCGATAACGTGAAATGAGAAATAATTAGGATCTTCGGCAGGATCGTAATAGATCTCTTTATCTTTAGCCAGTTCACCTACTATTTTTACTTGTGAAGTGGTGGCTGCGGCATCCTTAAAAGAGGCATAAGTTGAGAAGTCCTGAGAGGCAGTAAAAATCAAGGCTAATGCAACAAGGAGGATCCCGATCGCTGCTATATGTATTTTTTTCATTGTAACGCTTTTTTTGAACCTTTGAATTCACTACAAAGGTACTAAGATAATAAGGAAAAGGGGCACAATAGAGAGCAAAAGTTAATCGTGCCGCTGTTAATATGGGGTTAATTCGGACCCCGTTTATTAAATGAACGAATTGTTCTTTTGAATATATGTATTTCCGTATGGTTTTGGCACTTTTGCGCCCCAGAAAAAATTGATGCCTGATTTTGTGGTGTTATTTTAAACTGACTTCGGGCTTGTTGGGTTTAGTTGTATGAATATAGTCGAAAAAATATTATGAAGCCATTGATTGAGTTAAATCGTTTGTCATTTCTGATTGATCAGACTGGTCTTCCAGGCCCATCGAGGGTTCTCATCAGTCGATCTGGCAACGTGCCCGTTTTGCAGACGCCATTTACCATCAACGTGAATGAATATCGGTGGTATGAATCTGATCAGAGTGGATACACGCTAGCGTTGCAGGTCATGGTGGAAGGCTTGGCTCAAGATCCTCGGTGGACATTGGACGTTAAAGCTGAATTGCGATTAAAGGTCAAGTGGTCTGATCAGGTGGTAGAATGGGGGCGGGCTGTCCCGTTTGAGCTAGTACAGATCAAACTGAGTGAGAACAGTCAGGTGTTGATCGATGAGCGCCAAGTGGACTTGATTCCTACCGTTAATAAATTATTATCCAGACAGGTAATCCAAAGTGGATTTATAACCCAGTCCTGGATTAATGCGCAAATTGAGCATCTTTCTCGCACCTATTTCGGTTCTGATTTGCTTCCAGAGTTGCTGCAGAACTTGTTTTACCAGGTCAGGAGCAAATTGGATGCAGAATCTGGTTTGGTGGAGCTGTCCGCAGCTTATCAGCAGGATCACTTTGCTCAGACAGATCAAGCGCCCTCTTATCTGTTTTTGAAATTGCCTACCTCGGATATTGAGTACTTTGTCGGGAATTTTGACTGGCCTGATATTGAAGTCAAAGGCTATACTTTAAAGGTTCGAGGCTTAAAGGTACAGGAAAATGGTTTATTGGAAATTGATGTCCGAGAATCCGGCCACGATTGGATGTTTAAGGTAGGTCTGACATTGACGCTTGCGGGCAATACGATCACGCCCAATGTACAGTTCATTCGCACCGAAGGGCTGGGATTTGTCACCAAAACTCTTTTTAAGTTATTTAAGGGAGTCATCAAACGCCAAATAGAAGGACGTCCGATTGATGTTGGTGTGGGCTATGCAAATTTGATGGATTCCATAAGAGCCAAATATCCATTTATTCAGTTTCAGCCGGGGGATCAGATGCTCGTGGATGCGTTGTCTTTTCATAAACAGCGCGTCGAGATCATGGTTCATTTTGAAAAGGAACCTGTCGGAGCGGTGGTCTGACGGTATCAGAATCAATTTTTATTTCTCAAAAAGTAGACGGTTCGTCCACTCAGACTATCGATGAGTTCCAGAGCCAGCGTGTCTGCGGACAGATTTTGAATGGATAGGTTACGTTCAGTTTCTTCGCCGTCCGGGAGCAGGTGGAGATGGTCGTTTTTGATGTAATAGTTTCCCTGCTCTGATTTTTCACCTTGAAAAGTATATTTGGGGTATTCAAAATGAAACCGGATGCCTTCAGGCAATTCGTGTTCTATCGATTTTTCATTTTCTGAAAGTTTTACAGCACGCCAATTTCCTTCGATCAATTTCTCAGCATGGTTGTCGGTACAGCTGGTCAGTGTAAAAATGGTGCACAAAAAAATGAACAGTGAATTACGCAAATCATTTTGTTTTAATTAAAAATAGCCATTTCAGTTTCAATGGCTTTTCAGCGCGCAAAGTTACAATCTGTGTTTCATATTTGGGAAGTTGTGATGATATTTTTATTAGGATATGATCATGTGGGGCGACCCGATGAGATGATTAATGACTGAGATGGGGGTGTATAAACATTTTCGATGAATGATCCGTGGCTAAGCACCGCATTGGTGGGTGTGGAGCACATATTATAACAAGTAATAGCCCGTTCAGGTATTAATAAAAAACACTTTATTTTCTAGGAGAACTGTTTCTCATTCAAAATTTTTACTTTTGCAGTTTAATAAAATGATCAAATGGTATCCATTGGAAATATAGAGATTCCTGATTTCCCATTGCTGTTGGCGCCGATGGAAGATGTGTCCGATCCGCCTTTTCGCGCATTGTGCAAGAAACAAGGCTGTGACCTGATGTATACGGAGTTTATCTCGGTGGAGGGTTTGGTGCGTGATGCTGATAAAAGTGTGCAAAAGTTGGACATTTTTGATTACGAACGTCCCATTGGAATACAAATCTTCGGAAGTGATGAAAAGCATATGCGGAAGGCGGCGGAGATCGTGGAAGAAGCACAGCCGGAGATTTTAGATATCAATTATGGGTGTCCGGTCAAAAAAGTAGTCAATAAAATGGCCGGAGCCGGGATATTGCAGGATGTAGACCGCATGGTTGCTCTGACCAAAGCAATTGTTGAATCCACAGACCTTCCCGTGACTGTAAAAACCCGGTTGGGATGGGATGAGAATACCAAGTATGTGGTGGATGTCGCAGAGCGGCTTCAGGATGTGGGGATTAAAGCCATCAGTATTCATGGACGAACCCGAAAACAAATGTACAAAGGAGAAGCGGACTGGTCCTTGATCGGTCAGATCAAAGAAAATCCAAGAATGCACATACCGGTTTTTGGGAACGGGGACATTGATTCGCCCGAGAAAGCCGTAGAGTATAAAAATCGGTATGGCGTAGATGGCGTGATGATCGGACGGGCGAGTATAGGTAATCCCTGGATTTTTCGGGAAATAAAACACTATATTCAAACCGGGACGATACATCGGCCCCCTTCCATCGAAGAACGGGTAGAAGCAGCCCGCGAACATTTACAGTTTTCACTGGAATGGAAAGGTGAACGGCTCGGGGTGGTCGAGATGAGACGACACTATACGAATTACTTTAAAGGGCTGCCAGGTATTCGGGCATTTCGACAAAAACTGGTGACGGAGTATGATCCGGATACGCTCATGGAAATACTGGATGATTTAAAGGTGCATTATATGGATGCAGATGTGCTGGCGTAAGAAATGTCATAATTTAATTGAAGAGCGCACCTGAATTATTTCTTTGTATGAAATGGAGGGTGACTGCGATGGTATAATACTTAGAATGGAAACAATGTCGAAGGTTCATTTGGAATCACAAGAAAAGGTTCTGTTGGAGAAAATCTCAAAAGCGGTCGGAGAATTAAGCACCGAAGCCTATGTTATCGGTGGATTTGTACGGGACCGTATTCTAGGCCGACCCAGCAAAGACATCGATATTGTTTGCAAGGATGATGGGATCGATTTGGCCCGTAGATTTGCACAAGACAACGATCTGGAGTCCAGTCTTAAACTCTACAGCAAGTACGGGGTAGCGATGGTTCGATTTGGTGATTATGAAATCGAATTTGTGGGCGCCCGAAAAGAATCCTATTCACAGGACAGTCGAAATCCACGGGTCGAAAAAGGCAGTTTACACGATGATCAGTTGCGTCGGGACTTCACCATCAATGCGTTGGCCTTTTCAGTGAAAGATTATGAGGAACCTGATATTATCGATCCGTTTGACGGCATGATGGACCTGGAACAGGGGATTATCCGGACGCCTACGAATCCGGACCGAACCTTTTCTGATGATCCCTTGCGGATCATGCGGGCCGTCCGTTTTGCTTCCCAATTGAATTTTGAATTGGAATCAGGAACATCGAAAGCAATTTCAGCTAATGCGCACCGATTGAAAATAGTGAGTCAGGAACGTCTGACGGTGGAGTTCAATAAGATTTTACTTTCCAGTAAACCCTCGGTCGGTCTTGCATTGATGGAACATCTGGGATTGATGCCTTATATTTTGCCCGAATTGTCAAAAATGAATAACGTGGAGGTGGTGCAGAACAAAGGACACAAAAACAATTTTTACCATACGATTGAAGTCGTTGATAATGTGGCTCAATCTTCTGATTCACTGTGGCTGCGTTGGGCGGCTTTATTGCATGATATCGGGAAGCCTCGCACCAAACGGTTTGAGAAAGATCACGGGTGGACCTTCCACGGTCATGAAGTCGTCGGCGCACGCATGGTGAAAAAAATATTCAAGCGCATGCGGCTTCCATTGGATCACAAGATGAAATATGTGGCTAAGTTAGTTCGGTTGCATCTTCGACCCATTGCTTTGGTGAGTGATGAAACGAGCGATTCCGCCATACGTCGATTGCTGTTTGACGCCGGCGACGACATCGATGATCTGATGGTACTCTGTGAAGCGGATATTACCTCCAAAAATGAGTACCGGGTGAAAACCTATTTGAATAATTACAAAAAAGTTCGACAGCGAATTGTTGAAGTGGAAGAAAAGGATCATCTGCGCAATTGGCAACCACCGATTGACGGGCAATTGATCATGGATACTTTCGGGATCAAACCAAGCCGTCAGATCGGCGAAATTAAGACGGCGATCCGGGAGGCTATTTTAGAAGGAGATATTGAAAACACCTATGAGGCCGCTTATGCGTTTATGATACAGGAAGGTGAAAAATTGGGTCTTCGACCCGTGAAATAAATCAATGGAAGTATGAAAAATTGGATAATTATTTTGGCACTGGGAGCTATGGTTTTGCTGTTCTCGTGCGAAGAAAAACAACAACAGCAAAATGTAGATTGGGTCAGTGTGGACGATAAGATCATCACGGATTATCTCGATGATAATAACATCGAAGCCAAAAAGCACGTCAGCGGATTGTATTACAGGATAACCCAGGAAGGCAATGGGCAGCACCCAAATGGTACCAGCATTGTCAATGTTAATTACAAAGGATATTTTTTGGATGGCGAGGTGTTTGATCACCAGACATCCATTGAGTTTCCACTAACCAATGTGATCCAGGGGTGGCAAATCGGGATTCCACTCGTGTCCAAAGGGGGGAGCATTCAGCTTTTTATCCCATCGTATTTGGCGTATGGACGCCAGGGGAATCGAGGTATTCCCCCCAATACTGTATTGTTGTTTGATGTGGACCTTATAAATTTCTGATTTGGTGGAAGGAACCACGCATGATGCGTGGCAAGCTCTGTGGCGGTGGGCTGTCGGGTGAGCAAGGTGGTTGTCATCTGGTTTTCTGATTTGGTGTAAGGTAACAACGGCGTTGGGCTTCCGGATGAGCAAGGTGGCATACATCCGGCATCTATGTATACGATTCAGTGTACATTATTGAATGAAAAGGTTTATATTGTATTCACTATGAGCCATGTTCATCATCCGCATGATCAGTTTTTTAAGACGATTTTTTCCGATATCAATGCGGCAAGAACTTTTATGCAGGCGTTTTTACCAGAGAAAGTTGTAAGACACCTGGACTTAACCACATTGCGGATAACAGATAATATATTTCTAACGGATGAGTTATCGTCTGAGTTTGCTGATTTGGTTTTTGAATGTGCGTTGAATACTGACTTAGAACAAAAGATTTTTATCTCATTACTTTTTGAGCATAAAAGCACCCCTGAAAGGTATGCATTGATCCAGGTTGGACAGTATTTACTGGGAGGATATCGTAAACAGGTAGCAGGTAAGATTAATCCGATTCGATTGATTGTGCCGATACTATATTATCATGGTACACAGGATTGGAATCCGGGTAGAATCAAGGATTTATTTGATAATTGTCCCACTGATTTAGAAATGTTTATCCCGGACTTTGATTACATATTCCAAAATATTACCTTGTTTTCTGATGAGGAGATACAGGATCTGCAAGATCATGTGCTTATACCCGCGTTGTTGATCCAAAAGTATTTTAAAGATATAAAAAAACTGGTTGATTTACTTGACGTGATTTTCTACAACCTTAGTCTTATGGAGGATGAAGGGAACTATAAGAAGAGTTACTTCGTTTATATCTATGACTTATTTGAGAAGGATAAAAATGAACTTATGAAAAAGATCGAAGAACTGGAATATCCCACCCGCGATAAGACCAAGAATTATATTTTGCAGTTAGAACAGCAGGGAATCGAGAAGGGAATCGAGCAGGGAATTGAGCAGGGAATCGAGAAGGGAATTGAGAAAAGTGTAATAAAGCTTCTTAAGAATGGATTTGAAATGAAAGTGATTTGTAAGGTGATGGAAGTGACCCCGGAATATGTGACCAAACTTCAAAATTCTATAGAAAATATTTAAGCTGTATGATCAAAACCATAAGCTAAACTTACTATAATAATAGGTCTGACGTGTGTGGAAAGCTGAGGTACTGTATCTCGTGAACCATAATTGTCCGATAGAAGTTAGGAGCGAAAATAAGTTGATTAATTAACCAAAACGGTCAAAGCTATTTAGGGAGGCACAAAGTACACAGCCTCAAATCTCCAGTCTCCAGCATCCAGCTTCCAACTTCCAGCATCCAATTTCCAATTTCCAGTCTCCAGCCTCCACATTCTACTGTCAATTTTCAACTGTCAATTGATAAAGCTCCTCAACCGTTCCAGATTCTTCTCATCCCAATCATCCTTTTTTGGGGTTTCGATGACCTTAGGAATATCCGGAAAATGCTGCATAATGTATTCAAACGGTGCATCTCCGATTTCTCCATGGCCGATGTGTTCATGCCGGTCAATATGGCTTCCGAGTTCTCCTTTGGAATCGTTCAGATGAAATGCCGCTAATCGGTCCAGACCAATCACCTCATCCCATTGATCGAGCGTTTCCTGAATACCAGATTTACTCCGAATGTCGTATCCGGCCGAGAAGGCGTGACAGGTGTCAAAACAAAATACGATTCGATCATTATCCACCTGATCGGCGATCGTCTTAAGTTCCTCGAAAGAACGACCAAGCGTGGTTCCTTGCCCGGCGGTGTTTTCAAGCGCAATCTTTACCTCAGAATCGCTGGTGTTTTGGAGCACTTGATTCAGTGATTTTGCCACTTGTTCCATCGCTTTTTCCGGATCCTGATCTTTGGCCGCTCCGGGATGAAGAACCGTAAAGGCCAGGCCTGCCTGATCACATCGCTGCAATTCTCCCGTTAGGGCCTTGAGTGATTTTTCATGGAGCGCTTTATCCCGGGCAGCAGAATTGATGAGGTACGAACTGTGGGAAAAAATAATTTTTACCTTTTGCTCCTTCTGGCGGGCCTGGATTTGTTGGCCTTCTTCATCGTCGATCTCTTTTTCCCGCCATTGGCGTTGATTTTTCGTGAAAATCTGAAAAGTATTAATGCCCAGTTTCTGAGCTTCATCAAATGCATTAATAATTCCTCCGCTTATGGAACAATGTACACCAAGTAGCATATACGTTTTTTTAGTTGAGTCCGATTGACCGTGATTTGAAAATATATGACCAACCGGAAGTATGGGCCTAAAACCATTTAACCAGTCGATGATCGCCACGGGAAATATACGGAATTGGAAGATGTAATCCAAAATAGTTGATGATTGAGTCCACTCCAGAAAGTCATATTTTAAATTATTAACCCCGGTGCTTGCGCCATTATAGCTTTAGCGCACTCGGTCAGCACGGGGTATCTATCATGACTCACATAGTGGCTTTAGCCATTAAAGTGCAAATCATTCAGGGCTAAAAGCCCAATATGATTTTGCATTATCATCCCCGGCCTAAAGGCACGGGGCTATAAAATTAACTGACTTTTTGGAGTAAGCTCATGATTCATCGTTTAAATGATATATTGTGCGAAAACCGAACTATAGAGCCAAACCATCCAAACCACTATGAAATTTATTCTAAATTTATTCATTCTTATTCTGATGTGCATCGCGTGCGAGTCCAATAGTGATATGGAGAATAAAGATCCGGGAATGATATCTATTTCGATTCCTGCAGAGACTGATGGTTCGTGGAACGCGATGGAATATTTTTCTGACTATCAAATTATACCGCTTGAAACGACAGATGCTTCTCTGATCCGAAGAATCAAAAAAGTGATTGTATTGAAAGAGTATATCATTGTATTTGATAGTTCTGGTGGTAAAATCCATTTTTTTGGTCCACAGGGAAAATATCTTCATTCGATTGATGTATCTGGTGATGGTCCGGGAGAATTATTGGGACCACAGGATATCTCTGTCAACCCGAAAGAGGGAGCACTGTTGGTCTACGATGATAAGAACGGGCTGATTACCTATGATTTGAACGGTCAGTTTTTGACTCAGGAGAAAGATGTTTTTGATGGAGTAGTGACAACGAACTTTTTTGATGTATTATGTTTTGAACGAATTTCTGATCGTACCTTTTTGTTTCGAAGAGAGGTGCCCGGGAACGGAGGGGACCACCAAAATGGAAAGAAACTTTATATTGGTGATTTTCATCTGATGACCGATTCATTTTTAAACTACTCCCTGGATAATTATACCAACCACAACACGGTCTACACCAATTATTTTTCGGCCTATGAGCAGGGGTTCAATTATTGGGAAATTTTCAACGATACGTTGTACCACGTGGATGGTGAAAAGAAGACCCTCAAACGCAAATATTATCTTGATTTTGGAAAACGCAGTATGGCTGATCTGTTACCACATAGCCCACTGAATGAACTTTTGGGGTATCTGAACAAGAATGGTACAAAGCATTCGGGGATGCCCCGTCATTTTGTGGAATTTGAAGATAAACTGTTTTTCAACTACACCTATGATTTGACCAACAATAATCCACAAGTCAAATTTGCTGTATATGCCAAAGAATCTGAGCGTATCAATGTCTTTGATGGGATTCATTTGCCGGACGAAGGCTTATCATTCAAAGAATTACAATTCAAGATTACCGGTGATAAAGCGTTGGCAGTGGTGAATCCGATCGATCTATTTGAAAACGAGAATTCCCGTACTTTCCTTGAAAATTATCCGGATTTACAGCAGTCGGATAATCCCGTATTGGTTATCTTGTCACGATAACGATTTTTTCGATGAAAAGAATCTTAATCATATTGGGTGCTGTGTGGTTCTGGTTTCCATGTCTATCGCAGAATAAACTCTTCACCATTGAGATGCTCAATCAGGTGAATTATTTTCTTTTGATCTGGAAACGAAGATGTTCAGTCCGATCACCCATATAAATGATAGCTTGTTCAGCACCATAAAAATGCCGGTCACAAAACGGCGATACATAACCACCGTGGATGGTAAAAAAATGTTGGCATGGGTAGTATATCCGCCCGATTTTGATCCTGTGAAGAAATATCCGGTATTACTATACGCACAGGGCGGACCTCATGTGGCTATTTCCCAGGATTATTCCTTGGGGCAAATTTTTATGTTAATCGCTTCTCAGGGATATATCGTCCTGGCCCCCAATCGACGTGGGGTCCCGGGGTTTGGTAGAGAATGGGACGATGCGGTACCTGGAAATTGGGGTGGCCTGGCCATGCAGGATTACTTGACGGCCATCGATAATATATCGCAAGAACCCTATGTGGACCTCAATCGAATGGGCGCTCTAGGAATTAGCTTCGGCGGATATTCCATTTACTGGTTGGCCGGGCATCATGGTGGTCGATTTAAAACTTTTATAGCGGATCGGGGGATATTCAATACACGGAGTTTCTATGGGACCACCGATGGTCTTGAGTTTCTCAACTATGAAATGGGTGGACCGTACTGGATGCCATCTGATAAAGGCATTTCAAATGCTTTTGATGCTTACAACCCAATCAATGCTGTCCAAAACTGGGATACACCCATCATGATTATCCATGGAGGGCAGGATTACCGGGTGCCGCTGGGGCAGGGCTTGGAAGCTTTTCAGGCTGCCCAATTGCGTGGCATCAAAAGCAGATTACTTTATCAACCTGCGGAAAGCCATTGGATCGGAGGTTTTCAGAATAGTTTGGTATGGTATCGGGAGATTCTTAAGTGGCTGGATGAAACTTTAAATGATGATTAATTGTAAATTATAGGTGCGGACATAAAATTACGCACGTTATTCTCAAAAAATGTCCTGTTTTTAATAAATCACGCAAAGTGTGTGTTTGAACATGGATATAGCAGACTGTCATAATAAAGTCCCGTTGGGACGATAGATCATAGCCTGGATTGTCAGACCCAAGGTTGTATGATTAGACTATTGAGTCCCATGGGGACGACAGATGAACCTGTCGTCCCTGTGGGACTCAATAATTACGGAGTTCAAAACACATAACCTCCTCTTCCCTGAATTGCGCCTACCGGCTTATTCGGGTTTATTCATCTTCAATACCTCCGGTGTTGTTGGACTCAAATGCTGCACATTGACTCAAGTTTTTTCAGTTGCAATGATTCGTATTTTACGCTCGATTAACCATCGTAAATTGAGATTAGGATCAATTTTCAATAGAAATAAAGAAGGTTGTGTTTCCGAATATTTCCATTACGAGACTTCATTGGGAGCGAAAGAATATGATTTCTGTTGCACCATATCCTGTTTATTCTATGACTGAAATTGAATAAAAATATCTGAATTTTCAGTACATTGACCTGATAAACAGAAAAGATAGATTATGAAACGAGTCCTATTTTTTTCGATCTTTGTGTGGATCCATATTTCTGCTTTTGCTCAGCAAGACCATTTTTCACCCGAAATGCTGTGGCAATTGCACCGGTTGTCCCCCATGGGATTGTCGCAA
Organism: Membranihabitans marinus; assembly: GCF_019802045.1. GTDB lineage: Bacteria > Bacteroidota > Bacteroidia > Chitinophagales > Saprospiraceae > Membranihabitans > Membranihabitans marinus_A. The sequence continues at coordinate 39,753 of NZ_JAHVHU010000022.1, forward strand.
GACAGCAGCCAGATTGTTTATAGTCTCACCACACCGCTTATCGAGCAGGACAGTTTCGAGAAGAAATTTTATAAAATTCCGGTAACCGGCGGTGAACCCCGGGAGATCAACGATCCCGATGAATATCTGACGCCGCCACTCCAATCTCAGGACGGCCGTTATGAGTTGTTTTTTAAAAATGTACACATTGAAGATGTCAAATCTACCGACCTGTATCCGGAGTTAAACAAGTCGGATGCCTACGTGTACCATTCACTGGATTATCGCCACTGGGACCACTGGAACGACGGGAGTTATAGCCATGTGTTCTATCGGGATCTGAACTCCGGGGATAGTGTGGACATTATGAAGGGAGAACCTTATTACACGCCTCAGGCTCCCTTTGGCGGATCTGAAGATGTGACCTGGAGTCCGGATGGAAAATTTATTTATTATGTGAGTAAAAAAGTGGCTGGTACCGAATACGCCCTAAGCACCAATACGGATATTTATCAATACAATATCCAGACGGGGGAAACAAAGAATGTGACCGCATCGAACAAGGGGTATGATACTTCCCCCCGGTTTTCAGAGGATGGTAAACTCGCTTACCTGCAAATGCAAACCCCGGGTTATGAAGCCGATAAAAACGATATTATCGTACTGGATGATGGCGTGAAACAAAATCTGACAGCCCAATGGGATGGCACCGTGAGTAGCTATACCTGGGCGAACAATGGAAAGGAGATCTATTTTATCGCACCGGTCGATGGGACAAAACAGCTCTTCCGGGTCGATTATCCGGGCAAACTACGCCGGATGCCTTTCCTGGACCAGCTGTCCGAAGGTCAACACGACATCACTGGAATCGTGGCTGAAACCAATGGGAAGCTCATCGTGACGCTGACGACCATGAATCAGGCCGCTGATTTGTACTCCTTTGATCTAAAAACGAAAGAATTGGCTCGGTTAACTCAGGTGAATGAAGCGATCTATGAGCAAATAAAATTACCAAAGGTGGAACGCCGCATGGTCACAACGGTCGACGGAAAAGATATGCTGACCTGGGTGATTTATCCACCGGATTTTGATCCAAAGAAGAAATATCCGACCTTGCTGTATGCGCAGGGCGGACCGCAGTCACCTTTATCTCAGTTTTACTCGTTCCGGTGGAATTTCCAATTGATGGCATCCCAGGGATACATCATCGTAGCACCTAATCGACGGGGAATGCCGGGCCATGGTGTGGAATGGAACCAAGCCATCAGTAAGGACTGGGGTGGACTCGCCATGCAGGATTATCTGTATGCCATCGATGACGTGGCTAAAGAGCCCTATGTGGATAAGGAACGGTTGGGTGCAGTAGGTGCGAGTTTTGGCGGATATTCGGTATTTTGGCTGGCCGGTCACCATGAAGGCCGGTTCAAAACCTTTATATCCCACGATGGCGTGTTCAACACGCGGAGCATGTATGGCACCACCGAAGAATTGTTTTTTGTCAACTACGATATCGGCGGCCCTTACTGGGAGAAAAATAACAAGATCGCTCAAAAGGGATACCAGGAATTTAACCCTATTAATTATGTGCAGAACTGGGATACACCGATCCTGATTATCCAGGGTGGTAAAGATTACCGGGTACCGATCGGGCAGGGGCTGGAAGCATTTCAAGCCGCACAGCTACAGGGGATAAAAAGCAAATTGTTGTTTTTGCCGGAAGAAAACCACTGGGTACTTAGCCCCCAGAATGGATTGGTGTGGCAGCGGGAATTTTTTAAATGGCTGGAGGAAACGCTGAAATTATTATGAATTATTAATGGTTAATTTTTAATTGGGGTTGTTCTTTAGGGTAGGTGGTAGCAGCAGTTTTGTGGAAAGTACTTTGGTTGAGGGGTATATGGTTTAGGAGGTTTAGGAGGTTGAGTGGGTTTAGAAACGAAGGTTTTCCAGATCTTACTTCGCCCGTCGAAGCTATGAGCGTAGTCGGGAGTTTTGATAAAACTGTTTTTCTAACGTGTTGTTTTGGGATCGGGAAGCTTGTGGGCTAGCCTTGTGGGAAGTAAGATTTCCGAGCCCTTCAATTTGGGTTGATGAATTTGAAAAGAAGGTTAAGCGCGAGGAATTTTAGATCGTTGAATCTATAACTCTAAAAAATAGGCATAGTATGAAATACATATTCAGATTACAAACGATAGTTGTTATTACAGGGTTTATGTGGGTCAACGCAGTGATGGCGCAATCTCCGGAGGTCCTCACTGTTTTTCAAAATACACCGGTTAATTTTAACGGTGAATCTCCTCACGATGATGATATAGAGCGGTATCAGGATGGGCGTATTCTTTTGAAGAAAGTAAAAGCTCCAATGTACCCGCAAGGCAGCGACGTCACCGTCAAAGTGTCTTTGGTGTCTGCCGGAGACCGCTGGGACAAATCGGGCTCACTGTTTGTGCTTCCGGATACCAGCAGGATTGAATTGCGGGATATTCTTCGGGACGAGGAATCGTATCCTGATCAAGCCGGAATCGATAAATATCCGGGGATTGTTCGAACAGATAACTATGTACCTGCATTGGAAATCATGCGGTTTATGACCCCATTTGGAGTCGGGTACTACAGCGATGAAGAGGCACATCCTATGATCCGGTACAATCGGCCGGTTTATGTGCCAACTTGGGCAGAGAAGGTTGAATGGGAAGCCAACGTGTCTGAATTAACCTCCGTGCTGACCGGTGAGTTTTACATTGGTGTATGGATTGACACCTGGACCCCGGAAGGGTATTCACTGAGTGTGGATCTGGAATATTCGGGTCGGTCACTACCTCCTCGTAAAGTAGTCCCGCTAACCAATACCATTTACTATGCCGGGCAAAAGCACCCCGATCTGTTTGCCTATCAACCGCTGACGGTGTCGGTGCCCCTTCCTGAAGATGCCAAAAATGTACGTTTGCACTACATCACGACAGGTCATGGCGGGCATAGTGGCGGTGATGAATTTATTCAAATCCCAAACCGGGTGTATTTTAGAGACCAACTGGTTTTGGATACCATTCCGTGGCGGGATGATTGCGCCGCTTTTCGCCGGTTCAATCCTTCATCCGGGGTATGGACCCGAAAAGATACAGCCCGTGCTTACAGTCGGGAAGGCAAGCGGATGAAGCGCGTGGTGGAAGAACGGCTTGCTTCCTCAGATCTTTCCCGGTCCAACTGGTGCCCGGGATCGGTCGTTTTACCCTATGTTATTGACTTGGGTGATGTGCCGGCTGGGGAGTATCCCCTCCGAATCGAAATCGACGGGACACCCATCGATGGCGATAAACTCAATCACTGGCTGGTGTCTGCGTATGTGATCTATACTTCAGATAATTGATTCATTCCATGAAAAAATTTTGAACCGGAAGGGATATTTCCAAAGGAGCATGTTTCTTGTACTTGTGTAGCGCTTGGAATAGCGTAATTTTGGGAATGTTTTGCCCCGTGCTTTTAGGCCGGGGAGAAGAGTGTGCAATTTTATTGGGCTTTACCTCTTAAAAGCATGTTTCTAAAAGGCTGAAACCCATTGTTAGAAATTATATTCCACCCCTGGGTTAGAACCCGGGGCAAAGCACGCAAATAACATAGATGTTCCCTTGGGATCAATTATTATAATATCCTAAAACAAATACTAATAAACGGACGTTTTGCGTCCCGTTTCTCAAAACCTTTTTTTCTCCCCCAATGTTAGCTCTTCAAAATAACAATACCATAATGAAACATAAATACCATATATCCGGAATGACCTGCAATGGCTGCCGCAGTCATGTAGAGCACGAACTTAATACCGTAGCCGGTGTAGCCAATGCATCTGTTGACCTCAAAGAAGAAGTGGCCGAAATAGAAATGGATCAGCACATTCCACTGGATCGATTCCAAAAGGCGCTGACCGAGTCGGGTGGATCGTATACCATTCATGAATGGAATGATAAGCCCGAAAAGCCAAAGACAGATAAAAAAAAAGTAGATAAGGGACCTGGGACTTATTATTGCCCCATGCAATGTGAAGGCGATAAAACCTACGATGCGCCGGGTGATTGCCCCGTTTGTGGGATGGATCTCGTCAAGGAAGTAAGTACGGAACCGACGCAGCAGCAATACACCTGTCCCATGCATCCGGAGGTCGTGGAGGATGAACCTGGGAGTTGTCCGATTTGTGGCATGGAACTGGTCCCCATGGAGCCGTATGAAAGCGAAGAAGAAAAAACGTACCAGAAGTTATTGAAGAAGTTTTGGATCGCCCTGGCTTTTACCTTCCCGATTTTTATCATCGCCATGTCCGAGATGATACCGGGTAATCCTTTGTACGACTGGATGGATCAGCGGTACTGGAACTGGATCCAATTTGGACTTTCGCTTCCGGTGGTGTTCTATGCGACCTGGATGTTTTTTGAACGAGCTTATCGGTCGATTAAGACCTGGAATCTGAATATGTTCACCCTAATCGGTATTGGAGCCGGGGTGGCCTGGTTGTTTAGCGTGTTTGGATTGCTATTCCCCGGTTTTTTTCCGGAGCAATTCCTTTCAGAATCTGGTGCTGTCCATGTTTATTTTGAAGCCGCCACGGTGATCCTGACGCTGGTACTAATGGGGCAGGTCCTGGAAGCCCGGGCTCACCAGAAAACCAATAGTGCAGTGAAGGAGCTTTTGAAACTGGCGCCCAATAAGGCGTTCCGGGTAGTGGATGGTCAAGAGGAAGAAATACCAGTGAGCCAGATACAAACCGGGGACCTTATTCGCGTCAAACCCGGGGGGAAGATACCGGTAGATGGAAAAATCCGGGAAGGCCAGAGCAGCATTGATGAATCGATGATTACCGGTGAACCGATTCCGGTGGACAAAGAAGTGGAAGATGAGGTTCATTCAGGCACGATCAACGGGCAGAAAAGTTTTTTGATGGAAGCCACCAAGGTGGGATCTGATACTTTGCTTTCCCAGATCATCGAAATGGTCAATAAAGCCAGCCGGAGCCGCGCGCCCATTCAGCAACTGGCGGACAAAATTTCATCGTACTTTGTCCCAATCGTTGTAGTGATAGCAGTGCTTACATTTGTCATTTGGGCGCTCATTGGTCCCGAGCCACGCTATGTGTATGCATTTGTGAATGCGGTCGCTGTGCTCATTATTGCCTGTCCGTGTGCATTGGGATTGGCCACACCGATGTCCGTGATGGTGGGTGTGGGTAAAGGTGCCAAATCCGGGGTATTGATTAAGGATGCAGAATCGTTGCAGCGGATGAATGATGTCGACACCGTGGTCATCGATAAGACGGGTACGATCACAGAAGGAAAACCGGTGGTGGAAGATATCTGGTCCCAAGATTCACAGTATTCTGACGAAGAGATTCTTTCCTATGTGGTGTCGATCAATAGCCACAGTGAACATTCACTGGCAAAAGCTACATCGGAGTATGGTAAAAGCCAAAATGCCAAAGTGTGGGATACTGATCAATTTGAAGCTGTTTCCGGAAAAGGGGTAAAAGGAATGGTCAAAGAAAAAAAAGTAGCCTTAGGGAATAAGGCGATACTGGAAGAACTGGGGATTTCGATACCGGGTTCACTGCAGCAAGCAGCCCATGAGGCACAGAAAAAAGGGAAAACGATCTCTTATCTTTCCATTGGTGATCAGGTGGAAGCATTTGTAGTGATTGCAGATCAGATAAAGAAGACAAGTGGAAAAGCGATCCAACGTTTGCAGGATAAGGGTATTGAAGTGATTATGTTTACAGGGGATACCGAGGAAACCGCACAAGCCGTTTCCGAAGAAGTCGGCTTGACTTCTTTTCGGGCCGGTATGTTGCCGGAAGACAAGCTCCGGGAAGTAGAAAAGCTTCAAATTCAAGGCCACGTGGTGGCTATGGCTGGCGACGGGATCAATGATGCGCCGGCTCTGGCGCAGAGTGATGTGGGCATTGCGATGGGAACCGGAACCGATGTGGCGATTGAAAGTGCCGGGATAACCTTGGTAAAGGGGGATTTACATGGGATTGTCAAAGCGGTGAATTTGAGTGGTAGCGTAATGCGAAACATCAAACAAAACCTGTTCTTTGCGTTGGTGTATAATTCCCTGGGCGTACCGATTGCAGCGGGTGTGCTCTTTCCATTTTTTGGATTATTGTTGTCACCGATGATTGCAGCCGTGGCTATGAGCTTTAGTTCCGTTTCTGTGATTGCGAATGCGCTCCGGTTGAAGGCGGTATCTATCGAATAAAAAAACCCTTCCTCATCATTTGAAGAAGGGCAATGAATTAAAAGGGCAATATTAAAACATAAATAAGAAAATAATCTTCGCTTTAACGTTCGATACAATGATAAGGTGAATTTTCCTTATTTCGTAATATCTTTTTAATCGGATACGTGAAAAAGTTAACTCAAATAAATTAAGAGTCTGCAACTTTACATTTAATATAAGTGTTCGTACAAACAATAAGCGGTGATTAGTACAAACGGCGCGTGGTGCTTTGGCACTTTGCGGCGGCGTGTCATGATCAAAAGTCGGGTAAAGTAAACTAGGAATAAAGACAATGTGAATGACCCCAGACGGGGTCAGATTAGGTTAGCACCGTGCAAAAAAAGAACAATCGACCTCAGCGAGGTCGGATTAGATTTGCGCAGAATATTTCATCAGACCATCTTGGTTATTCCAGGAATTCGAATAGGTATTCATCTTTATAGTCAATTTCAAAATCATTTAACATGGACAAATATTCATCCTTGAATCGTACTCTTTGAGGGTGTTTCTCCTGATGACGAATATACTCTATGATCTTACCTTTTTCTCTGTAACTATAAGAGAATGCACCATATCCAGTTTGCCATTGGAATTTACTTCGGGTAAACCCTTTATTTTTGATAAAACTATTGCTGGACTTTTTAAGCTCTCTAACCAAATCACTAATTAGTTCATTATCTCTATAATCAAAAAACAAATGAACATGATCATAGTTACCATTGACTGTCAGTGGATGATTTCCTCTGTCTAAAAGTGATGTGGACAGGTAGGAATAAAGTTCATTCCCCCAAGATTTCGCCAGTATTGCTTCCCTATATTTAACAGCGAATATAATTTGTATGTAAATCTTTAGATATTTATTGGCCATAGTGTTTCTTCTTAAAATAACACACTTTCTGAAATTTTCATCTACACCACCCAATTAAAACACATCTAAATTTTGACAAATGCGTGCCATCAAACTAATCCGACCCTGACTGGGTCGGTGGTATTGTATCAATACCTGGCTAACCTAATCTGATCCCCACGGGATCAGTCCATTGTAAAAGGTTTGAGCAAAAATGGAGCACCAACCAAGGCAAGATCGATACTTTAGGCCGCAAATGGAGTACCACTGGTCGATTGATCGATATTTGTATTTATGAAGAGTTAACCTCAGTCAAACAAAATCTTGCTAAAAATAATAATAGAAAGAGTTCGAATTTTCGAAAGATAATCCGAAACTCCTATGAATCATCGACCCAAATAATCCGAACCAGGGTAAACTATTGGCATTATCTAATTGTCAATCCGCAGAATCCCACTTACGCCCTTCCAGCCCGCTCGGCAACGAAGATAACCCGCTTTATTCACCACGTCAATTTGTTATGATACATAGCATGGAGTGCATCAATTTCTTAAATTTCAAAATTGGGTATATTCACATAACCCAATTTTGGGTGGCATTTGAATTTTGCGGGTCAGGCAGGAGGAGATTTGTAAGACACCTAATTCCTACGCCTATTTTTGGCCCAATCGCCGAAAAATATTTTGATAGGTATAATGGTCAGCGGAATCAATCGCACTGAGTTCGGACCATTCCAATGGGGTAGCGACACCGGCAGAAGCATTGGATCGCAGCGAGTATGGACAGACGGAGGTCTGACCATAGGCATTGCGGAGGTAGTCGAGGAAGATTTTGTTCTCCCGGTTTTCGATCCGAACTTCGGTCGTTAACAGCTCAGGATACATTTCCTCGAGCTCCAGAGCCATTGATTTAATCACATCCCGTCGTTCGTCAAACGTTTTTACCCGCTGCGCCGGATACCAGATGTGAAGACCTGTTTTACCGGTCGTCATCAGTTGGGGTTTTTTGCCTTTTTTACGCAGATATTTTTTGATCAATTGGGCGGATTCTTTCACCTCCTCAAAATCACCGTTATCGGGCGGGTCCAGATCAAAAACTACCTTGTCGGGTTCATTGAGTCGGTCCTGACGGGCCAGCCAGGTATGGAAACTCACCGTGCCCTGATTCGCAAAATAGATCAGAGATTCCAGAGAATCACAATAAAACTGCATTTTATTGCCCGATTCAGTGGGGACTTCGACGCGGGATATAAAATCCGGAAAATAATCAAACACATTTTTTTGATGGAATCCTTCCGCTTCGATGCCATCCGGAAACCGGAGCAGAGTTAGTGGCCGGTTTTTGAGGTGCGGCAACATGTATTCCGATATCTTCTCATAGTATTCGACCATTTCTCCCTTGGTCAATCCAAGGTCTGGAAAAATGATCTTATCAGGATGACTGATTTTTATGCCGGCTATCTCCATGGATGTGCGTGATCTGTGATCGCCATTGCGTGTGTTATAATTCGATCTTATTGACGTAAAACTAATGAAAGATACTAAAAAAAGTGAATAGTGTGTAGTTTATAGGTGGTTGATTCGGTTAATAAACTTGAGCGGGTGAGAATTTTTAGTTTTAAATTTTTAAATGAGGGTTTTTCTTGGGGGTCAATGATCCTTTTGACCGATGTTTGGTTTTAAATCTTTCGGCATCTTCTGCTCTCTTTTTAAGTAAGTTAGCGAGGCTAACCCATCGCCCATTAATACAAACAATGATCGATTTTTGTGTTGAGGAAAACTTAGATTTGACAGATCTTCGAGATCTGTTAAATCTGTTTTCTATTTTTTGAAAAAAACGGGTAGCAGCAGAACCAAAACGATGACCGAAGCCACCATTCCACCGATGGTACATACAGCCAGGGAATACCAAAACGGATCACTTTTATCAAAAATCACAAAAGGCAGTAAACCAAGTACTGTGGAAAGAGCGGTCAGCAGGATGGGAATGATTTTTCCATTATAAGCCTTAAGATAAGCCACCGGAGTAGGAAGATGACGTTGTATTAGACGGACCCGGTTATAATCGTTGATGATAAAGAATACCGCATTGACCGACAGCCCGCCGACCAGGAGGAACGAGGCCAGACCGCCTTGTCCAAATTGGAATTCAAAAAAATGGGTCACGAGGAAGATACCGATGTAAGAGAACGGGATCATCACCACCGGAATCAATGCCTGACGGATGGAATTGAATAAAATACTCCCGAGAATCCATACGAACAACATCCCCATTAGAATAATCCAGGCCATGGACGATTTGGAGTCAGGACCGCCCCAGTAATTACGCTGTGACTTGACCTGATAACCCACCGGCAGATTGGCCTGAATCTGTTCGATGCTTTCCTCCATGACCTTATTGCCCAGGCGATAATTCCCGATAAAATCATATTCCAAAACCAGCTGATACGCTTGATTTTTCCGCACGATGTCACTGCTTCCTTTTTCCTTTTCCAGGGTAAATACATCTTTCTGCCTGAAAAATGAATTGGAATCCCGCCGCGCCGGACGATGCAGGAATGACCACATCTGATCCTGTTGGTCCACCGCCTGAATGACCCGAACCGGAACCGTTCGTCCTTCATACGGCCATTGAGTGACTGCGCCAAAATCCCTCCGGCCAGACTCAAAGTGGGAAGCCATGATCCCGAGATGGATGTTGTTTTTTAGTAGAAAAGCGGGGGCCTTGAAGTCCATATAATAATAATAGTCCTCAGGGATGTAGTAGTTGATGTCGGAGTTTATAAAAACCTGCTTGATTCGGGGGTGTTCTTCCAGATAACTTTTTGACGAGCGCGCCAGGGCCCAGATCTGATCAAAGTTATACCCGGTCAATACAATATGCGTAGACACCCGCTCCCCCGGCAATACATTATTGAAGGCGTCACCTACGCCCCATACCCGAAAGTCGGCACTACCTGCCGAGACGGCGAATGAAGTTAATTCATCTTTGAGCTGATAGGGGAATCCCGTTTTCTCGTAATCTTCTTTGAAAAGGATCTCGATGCGGGCATTTTTCGGATTCGAAATATTAAGCTGAAATTGTTTGATTTGCGGGAAAGATTTCAAAAATGATTCTACCCGGAGCATCACTTCATTGAGTTGACTGATGGTCCCGCCTGGTGGCATCTGGGCCTGGAGGAAAAGCTTGGTTTCTTCCCGGCGCTGGGAACCGAAGAAAAACCGGTCCCGGTGATTGTAGAACAATCGAAAAGTGCCCCCGAGCCACTCATCCATAAAAGGTCGGATATGGTCGGCATAAAATTTATTTTCCTGAACGGTGTTGTACCGCTCCGCCCACTTGGTCTCTTTTTCAATTTTGTTCGGAAGCATAAAGAACGGGAGACCGAAAAGTAAAACGAATAATACAGGAATCACCCACCGGTGTCGGGACGTAAAGCGGCTGTAGCTGAGGTAAGTCGTGTTGAAAAAACGGATCCGACGTGGAATGCGGCGGATATATCGGCGTTGATCGCCCACACTCAACAAACTGCTCAGCGCGGGAATCAGGTAAAGCGCAGTCAAGAGCGACATGGTGAGATTGATGCTAAATATGAGAAAGAAGTCCACCAGGTTTTCCCGCTGACTTTTTTCCATGAGAAATATGGCGGCCAATGCACCGATGGTGGTGATGGTAGCGGCGAATATGGCCAGGAATATCCTTTTATTCCCTTTTTTACGGATGTGGTCGGACATGATGAGGATATTGTCCAGAATAATCCCCAAGGACAGAGTCAGTCCCGCAATGGAGTAGAGGTGAAGCGAAAGCCCGGATAAGTAATAACAAAGAAATGACGCGGACAACGTAAAGATCAGACTCAAAAAGATAATACTGATTTGTCGCCAGTTGCGGTACAGGATGACAATAAACAACATGAGAATGACCAGGGTGGCTATGGATCGGTAGGTGATCATCGTCAGTTCTCGCTCCAGGAATTCAGCGGCGTTGTAGGATTCGAATACCTGAATAAAGTCCTTGTTTTCGGATTCAAACTGTCGTACGATGTTCAGCGATTGACCGGCGAGTTTGATCAGATTGGCCTGGCGTTCGGCTGATATGGAAAGATTCACAGATTGCAAACCATTGATGCGGTAATATTGATTGGGCGGGGCTATGTTTTTGGATAGATGGCCCAGATCCCGGACAAAGATGGTACGCGATCCTTGTTGTTTTACCGGGAGATCGGGTATATAGCTCAGCGGATCTCGATCCATGCCTTCCCCGGCATAGATCAGGTAGGTCATGGCGGTCGGGGCGGATGGTTTAGAAATCCGGGTTTTGCCCAGTTCGCGTTTGCTTATAGCTGTGCGAATGGACTGCATGACTTCCCGGGGCTGGATGTTTAGCGTTTGTAGTTTTTCGGGTTGTAGGGTCAAGTGAACTTCATGTTGAGGTGCCCCATAGATATGGACCGAGGCGATTCCTTGCTGGGCGGATATATCGGGCAGCAGATTCCGGGAGAGAAAGTCGTGTAATTCGGTAGCGGGCAGGGTGCTGTTGACGGCGAAGGTGAGTAATCGTTGCTCAGTCTGGAACTCGCTCTGGTAATGGATCACGGGAAAGGAAGCGCCGGGCGGGAATTGACCGTAGAGCTGTCGGATCCGGGCAGATACCTCTAATCTTTTTTTTGCAATATCGTACCGGTCGCTAAACTGAAGCATAATTTGTCCCTGGTTGTCCGACGATCGGGATTGGATGTCGGTGAGTCCTTCGATGGAAGCGAGCATTCGTTCCAGGGGCGCTGTGATCCCTGATTCGACGGCTTCCGGACTTCCACCGGATAGATTATATGATATCTGGAGACCATGACTGCGGGGTGGGGGATTGAGCTGTATGGACAAGAAAGGGATCACGGCCAGACCACAAAGACCGATGACCAGCGCCAGCAGGACGATGCGAAAAGGGGTAAATCGATATGTGGATTCTTGTGCCAAAAGAAATGGTAACATTAAAAAGTACTAATTTATTAATTATTTGGTAACTTTTGTGGATATTATGCGAAGTGTTGGATGGTGATGGAAGATCTGTGTGCCTTTGGAGCCCCCTGCTAAGGTTGAGCTTTTCACCCACGTACCTCACCTGACACGGGAATTCTATTCCTAGATCGGTTTCTACCTATGGACCGTACCTAGCGGGACGATGCTGCGGAAGTTGATTGATTAGAAATCCATCAGGGAATACCAATGATTTTTACTGAGGGATACAGAGGTTTTTCCGTAATAGACGGGATTCATAAGCCGGGGTGGGGAGGTGCGAAGGGGGGTTGTGAAGCCCATTTTGAGTGGATGTTCAGAGATAGACCCCAAGGAATTCCACGAAGAGTTTTGCATGGAGGACACGGAGTTATTACGCCAAGAGGCGTAAAGATTTTTTCACAGAGGGTCACAGAGGATTCATGGAGGAACACGGAGGTATTTCAGTAGTAGACGGGATTCATAAGCCGGGGAGGGTAAGTGCGAAGGGGGATTGTGAAGCCCATTTTGAGAGGGTGTTCAGGGATGACCCAAAGGAATTCCATGGAGATTTTTTCACGGAGGGCCACGAAGGATTCACGGAGGAGCACGGAGGAGTTGCGCACAATGGAGTGCAAAGCTTATGAACAAAACCACTATCGTTAAATAAAACCCAGCAGAGCGATGCCATACCATAAATTCGAGAACTTCGGGCTTGTTTAAAATTTTGTGTATTCGCTCAAAATTGATTCTGATTTCATGAGTAAAGTTAAATAATCATTTTATGACTTTCACCCGATCCGGGAATAAGATAGTCAGTTGGTTAAAAA
>NZ_JAHVHU010000023.1 GCF_019802045.1 Membranihabitans marinus
AATACAGCGAAGGCTACAACGAAGTGAAGTTGACAAGTTCAGATCTTAATGCGACTGGCGTATTGTACTATCAATTAGATACAAAAACGTATACCGCGACTAAGAAGATGATCGTGATAAAATAAGTAGTTGCGCATTTGCGCAGTTGCAAAAACATTCAGTCTGGATCATGAGTAACTGAAGACGTTTGCTGGAATGCAAACAAATAGTAAATGGTTTAAAGACCTCCGGGGAATAGAATTTTCCGGAGGCTTTTTTTCAACATGGTGTTCACTATATCATTGCCAATTCTTTTTGATTTGAATAATTCAGGAATTCCAGGGTGAAAAGTTAAACTATTTTTGAAATATGTCGTTGGGGAATTAATTGATACATTTGGCGTTTGAAGTCAAATGGTAATTTAATAATTAACAAAAATAGTTTTATGTCTGTAGCTAAAAAGGGCGACAAGGTAAAAGTACATTACACAGGGAAATTAACGGACGGTACCGTTTTTGATTCTTCTAGAGAGCGTGAACCGCTGGAATTTGAGCTCGGAGGAGGTCAGATGATTGCGGGTTTTGATAAAGCCGTTGACGGTATGGCCGTCGGTGAATCCAAGACGGCGAAGTTTTCGAGTGAAGATGGTTATGGTGAAAAAAATGATGAGATGATTTTTACGGTCCCCAAAGATCAGCTCCCACCTGAAATTAAACCCGAAGAGGGTCAGCAACTTTCCATGCAACATCCCAGTGGTCAGCAAATTCCTGTGGTCGTAACTAAAGTGGAAGAAAACGAAATAAAAATTGACGCCAACCATCCATTGGCTGGAAAAGAATTGGAATTTGATATTGAACTCATGGAGATTAATTAAAATTAATTATATTTTCATATATTATACAAGGCCTCCGGATGGAGGCCTTTTTTGTTTATAATCTAAGGAGTATAATCATGCAACACTGGTTCAAAAGCGGATTGTATGGTGTATATGCCATTTCCAGGCGGTTCTTGCTCTCGGGCCTGGTAATCATGGTTGCACTGTCCCTGATGGATGCTCAAACGGTCCATGCGGGGTGGGCGTCCTATTATCATGACAGTCTGGAAGGGAATAAAACAGCTTCCGGAGAAATATTTGATCAGAGCAAGTTTACCGCGGCACATAAGACGCTGCGTTTTGGTACTTGGGTTCTGGTGCGGGATTTGACAGGGGACGAGGTCGTGGTGTATATTAATGACCGACTGCCAGCGCACTCGACCCGAATGATTGATTTGACGACACAAGCCGCTAAAAGGCTAGATTTGATTGAGAAAGGCATCGAACGCGTAAATCTTCAGGTCATTAGTACACAAGAAGCGTGGTTGTGGTTTATGAGAAATGGTTTTGGTCAGCTCTTAATTGCTTATATGTAATTTGAGCAATTCACCGGACCAGGAAAATGTTTCCATATTTTTCTTTGGTCGTCTGATACACTGTATTATAGCGCACATAATAGTTGTAACTGCCGGATGGTAGAATATTATTTTGAGAATCCCGGCCATTCCAACAATGGTTAAAGTTTTGGTCATCATTTCTTGGATCAAAGTGGGTTGATTTGAAAATGACCTTGCCAAAGCGATTGAAAACAACAAAGAGCTCGATATCGGCTATGTAGTTGTTGGTATAAATACACACATTTGCATTTTCCGGCTGACTGCTACCGGGTGCGATGGCATTGGGTATATTGAGGACATCTGCCTGACGGACATAAATGTTAAAGGTATCGGTGATCGTGCAGCCAAATTGATTGGTAAGTTGCGTAGATACCGTTCTCGTATGAAAAAGTTGTTTTTGGATAGGGTCGGTGCAATCGTAGTCACAGAATAATGTATCCGGATTGAGAATCCAGGTATATTGTTCGGACAAGGGGGCATCCGTGGATGCATAGGATATCTTAAAGGCAGGGTCATTGAAGTTGATGGTGTCTCCACTGTTGATGGTCGTATCGGGGATTTGAGCTATTCGGTCCATAATTCCCCGAAGTTCCGGAATAATCGTAGTATCAATCTGACATCCATACTGATCACGGGCAGCGATCGTGTAGGGTTCATTAGCATATAAAAACGGAAAGGTATCCTGCGATATATACGCACTGCCGTTGGTACTGTAGGTGATGAAACGCATGTCAGTGGCACCAATCAGCGAATCCATGATGGCATACCCGGGTTTGTTGATGTCACAGGAAGGTTCTTTTACGAATAAATCAAAAGACCTCAAACGGGAAGGTGCTCTCACATTTTTGTATTCGGCCTGTACGGTGCATTGATTTAGAGTATCCCGGATGGTCAGCCGGTACAATCCTTGTTTGGAAATCTTCGAAAGGACGGAATCCTTCGATATCGGATTGGGGTTGTTTTCATAGCGCCAATGGTATTCATAATTTTCGGACGGTGGATATACCCGGGACATCAAATTGGCTTCATTGCGTTCGCAACGCAGAGAATCATCAATGGAGATAGAAGCTTCCAGGATGTTTGAAATATCTTTGATCTCAAAGACCGTCGTCGAATCGCATTGGTTGTAGGGGTTGATTACGGTTACGGTATACGATCCTGCTCCAAGATGTGGGGAAGCGGGACCCCGCCCCAGCTCAGTGACTCCATCGGGTTCGTACCAGATGGCCTGAAAAGTATCCAATTCCGGCATAAGTTGAGCTAATCCGCTGTAATCATCACAGCCGGTATGAGCTATATATAGATCAAACTGTGGTGTGATGGTCTGATGAATCGGGAATGTATCTATGTTTGAACACCCGTTGTCACCTTCCAGATACAATGCGTAATCACCTTTGGCATCGATTTTTATTATTGAATCTTCTAAAACTTGTCCATCGGGCAATTGCCAGTATTGCGTCACGATGGGATCCCGGGAATGGAAGGTCAGATCTACTTTTTTATCGTTGCAACCTAAGGAGAGGTAATCGACCGAATCAACCTTGGGAGCCTCCAGGTCTCCAAAAATTTCCATTTGTGTCCTCGCTTCACATCCATTCTTTCCGGCATAGGTCACCTGGTACTGCCCGGGCGTCTGAAACGTTGGTCGGATTGCTGTAGAAGCAAATCCTTCCGGGCCACTCCAGGAAGCTTTGGCAATTTGTTTCGAGACCACTTGCTGGCGGAGTTGGATTTTGGATCGTGCACAACTGATCGTATCTGCCAATAAATTGAATTCCACTGCGGAAGTATCCAACTTCACCTGATAATTTTTTGAATCTACACATCCATTGCTATAAGAAACTTCAACCCGGTACTCGCCCGGGTATTCTATATCGTATGATGCTGCTGAACTTACCGGTGTATTGCCAAAGTACCATTGATACTGTACGTCCCGATTTACAGATTTATGAACTTTTGCTTCAATCACAGGATCCGGACTATGGCAATTGATCACAGGTTTATTAATGGTAAATGGAACCGTTTCTTTATCTTCATCAATATCGATTGATGTCGAAATCAAACATCCGTTTTTCTTTTGGATAATCAGGCTGATCGAGCCGGGGTTGTATACCTGAAATGTATCACTTACACTGGCTTGTCCATTTTCATCAATCCACTGAATTTCCTCTATATCGGTATAATCTGTGACATGAACCCGACTAAATGAATCAATGCAGGTAATCGGCGGAGCGATAATACCTGGAATATCACCGGGCTCTTCTGTGGTGACCAGGGTTTTTTGCGTGGAAGTACATCCATTTTTTCCAACCAATAACACACTGTATTCCCCCGTATTGAGTTTTGGAGAAAACTCATTAGAGGTCCATCCCCCCGGTCCATACCACACCACATTCTCTAATTCGGATGTATCATATGTCGGAATAATATAGGAAGCGCTGCATGAAATGGTGTACTTGGGTGAAAGACCAATCGATGGTGCGGACCGATCGTCTTTTACTTCGATCTGTCCCTCCTGATAACACAAAGCGTCGTTGTGCACTATGAAATAGTAGGTGCCCGGTTGATCCACCTCATAATTTCTGGATGTATGCCCGGTTTTAAGCCCGTCTTTATCAACCCATGTTACTTCGCTGACATCAGGGCCTCTGATTTTCATGACCGCTTTGCCGGTGTGACATTGCAGGTATTCCACAGGATCGTATTCTACTTTTGGAACTGATTTATCAGCAGTAATTTCAATGACTTTCTTTATCTCACACCCATTGGTCCGGTCTGTAAAATAGAAGGTGTATGAGTCCTCCTCAGCGATGTTGTTAATCGGCCCTGAGTAGGCAGTTGCTGATGTACTATTGGATTCAAAAATGATGCTGGAATAATCATTCTTGTTTTTGATTTCAATTCTTCCATTTTGTCCACTGCATCCGATGTCCATTTTGTCGATGCGTGGATTTTTGGCCTTGATCTGGTCCGGTATTTTCAGTGCATACGTTGATATGCAGGTCCCATTGTTCAGTGTGATATCAATGGTACCGGGTTTGGAAGCTGTAAAAAAGCTATCCATGAAGACCAGACCTTTGTCCGACGCAAACTCCGGCGTGAATCCGTCAAAATTCTTAAAAAGCACGGGGATATTTCGCACCGGAGTGTCACAGGTGATGGCCAGATCCAGATCGGGGTCAATGATCAGTTCCGGCGATCCTGCGGCCAGGCTGACGGGAATCGATTTTTTGACCGTACACCGACTGATTTTGTGGGTTACACCGACTGTGACGGACCCAGGTTCTGATACGGTGGCTGAGGTTGCCGGTGTGCCTTCCTTTGCACCCTGCCAGGATATGGAATATTCATCGATGTTGGCCGGTACAATTACAGACATTTCAGTTGATTTTGAATCGCAGGGGATAATGACCTGGTCGGGACCTACAAAATCTATTTTTTCTTGATTGAACACCACCGTATGGATGTCGGTATAGATACAGCCCGAACTTCCTGTTAATGTCACCTGGTAATCACCCGCTTGATTGACCGGCACCTTTTTTCCGGTGGCTTCCGCTCCGTCCGGGAGCTTCCAGCTGACCTCGAAATCACCCTGGAAATCTGCCTGTAACTGATTGTTTTTACTTTCGTTGCTGCAATTAATCAGCGTGGGGCCGGTGATTTTTAAATTGACTGAAGTTCGGCGATCAGTAACCAACATTGCACCAGTGACTCCGCATTCATTGCCATCCCAGGCCCGAAAAGCATACCTTCCAGGAGCACTGGCTTTGAGTGTGTGTGTACTTGAGATTTTTTCACCTTCAAAAAACCACGAATAATTTTCATAAGTTTTTTCCAAATCCGGTGTGATTTCGGCGGTATTGCGTGCGCATGTGAGTTCGACATCGTCGATGGAGACCGTTTCCGGAGCGCCGGCCGGCCGAACCAAGACGAACTTGGTTACTTCACATGCTTTATTTACGTTCACCGTGTATAACCCCGGTTCATGGAAGGTGATCGTATTTTCGTCTATAGTTGCTTTTGAAGCCGGACTGACGGTTGCTTTGTCAAAGTTCGTGCCGATCGATAATCGAAGTGGACTGCCTGAACAGAGGGTATATTCATTATCCAGGGTAATATTCGGTGAATTAGGGTCTGTATTGATCGTGTGAGCCACCGTGTCCAGGTAATCTTCGATCTCGAAAACGACAAAATAGGTCCCCGGTGCATCGACAATAATTTCGTTGGAAGTGATGTCCGATTGATTGTTGATCCGGCCATCTTTTGTGTACCACCGATGAACTGGAAATGTGGGGTTGGACTTTACACTCAAGTTAATGGATGTGTTTATACAATTATACGGATTATCCTGGGAAAAATCAGTCGTATAGGTTTTGAATTCCACTGTCGTATTCACCAAGCTATCGCAGCCGTTTTGATCGGTCAATGATTGCATAATGGATTGGTCGGATGTGATTCTCTTTCCATCGATGATCACATAATCGCGGCCATAGACTTCACGCAATTCATTTTGGACGCCGGGGTCGGATAGGATGGTTAGTTGAGCTGATGAATTCGAGACGGCTCCACAAACACCCGATTTCAAACTGTGAAAAAGGTTGTTGAGTTCTTTGGCTGTTGTTGCATTCTGGATGTGATTCAGATCAGCAGAACGATATTGAACGCCCAGGATTTTGTAAGAACCCCTACCTAGCATACTAAGGTCCGGTTGACTTCCCCGGGTTACAATTCGACTTTTTCCATCAAGGACGATGTACATGCGATCGAATCCAGGGGTGAGTCGGGAAGGAACAAAAGCCGGGGTTATGGATTTAAGAGCCGGATCGCCACCACAAAATGACCCGAAGTTTTGTTTATTGATAAAATCCCGGGAAACTGCGCACGGATTGCACGACACGGGGGGATCGCAAAATACGAGGCTAAAACTTTTAAGGATTCCGGTTCCTCCTTTTACACCGTCGGAATAAATCAGATTCCACACACCGTTCAGGTTTTCTCCATCAAATATTTCGAGCGAGTTTTGATCAGCGGGATAGTATGAGCCGATGTAATCCTGATTCTCCTCCCATTTATTTTCATTCCACTTTTGTTTTTTGAAATCGTCCGGATGGGCGGGTTCTTCAGAACGGACAAACAGTATATTCCACGTGCTGCCAGTTGTCTTGGAAGATGCTGTTTTCCCTGCTATTAGTGTCACCTCTTTGCCCCCGGGACTCACCAGCACAAACTTCAGTTCATCGGCAAACTGATGGGTAAACGCCAGTCTGACCCCGCACAATAATTTGGGTCCGGATTGGGTTGTATTGGCTTCCAGGCTTATTCTGTAAGATTTACCATTGTCAGGTATGTCTACGTCTGGGTTGGCGGCGCATTGCTGTGCCGAAGATGTGGTCATTAACAGTAACATACCAATCAACAGGTAAAACTGGGGCATATAAACAACTTTTTATCTTATAGCGTTATCAATAGAAAAATCCAAAATACTTGATTTTGCTGAATTTATGGAAAATATAATCGCATTATGTCTCCTGTGGGGCAGCTGGCTTTTGAGTCTGCGTAACGGAAGTTGGGTACGCCGACCTTTTCTTCTCAACGGTTTTAACTGCGCAGATTCCACCATAAAAGTTTGCCTATTATCCTGAAAAGCAACCAGATTATAGCGCAATGCAAATCGTCTGAACGGATCTTTGGAAAACATCAAATTGAGTCTGTTTTAAAATTCATTGAGATCATAACGTTTAGATAACATTTTGATTATTCAGATTAATTTCGGATCTTAACTTTAACGCTGTTGAATCGAAAATTCTGAATTTTTGACAACAGTTAAACCATAAAACTTAAAATCAATGCACGACATTGAACCATATTATCACTGGAGGAATCATTACACGACCGAGGATGATGAATACTCCCCCTTCTATGGGAGTAATTATGATGAATTTTATTTTTCAAATAAAGTATACAATTATTATATCCATCCTCAATGGGATGCTTTTGGTTCCGATACCCTTTACCTTAAAGTGCTTTATGCGGACTACGACACCGGTTTTGCCATTATTGAATTAATCGGAGAATGGAATGATTGTCTTCACAATGACATCATGTATTTAAAAAGAAAGGTGCTTGATGTACTAATGTACCGGGGAATATTTAAATTTGCAGTGATCGGCGAGAGCGTATTCAATTTTCATGGTGGTGATGATGATTATTATGAAGAATGGAATGACGAGGTGCGTGAAGAAAATGGCTGGATAATATTTTTAAATTTGCACCAGCATGTATATGATGAGATGGTACAGTCCCGGATTCATCATTACGTTAATTTATTGCCGCATCTGATGAACTATGAATGGCGGAAACAAACGCCGCAGAATCTTTTTAAAACGTTTGAAATGCTGATGAACAAACATAAATTCATTGAAACTGAATAACATAGCTCACAAGTCTGGATTTGTCAATATCATTGGATTGCCCAATGTAGGGAAATCGACATTGATGAATCAACTGCTGGGCGAAAAATTGAGCATCGTCACGCACAAGCCGCAAACAACCCGCCACCGAATTTTGGGCATTTTATCTGCGCCCGAATATCAGATTGTTCTCTCTGATGTACCTGGCTATGTGGAAGATATGAGTTATGAGATGCACCGTAAAATGAATACCTACATCGAAGAGTCTTTCAAAGACGGCGATATTTTACTGGTGATGATTAATCCAGGAGATCAGACGGAGTTGGCGCCGGAAGTGCTTAAATTAATAGATAAATCAAAAGCATATAAGATCCTTGTTGTCAATAAAATAGATTTGCACGATTCGGATGATGTGAAAAATACAGCAGCCCAGTGGAATGAGAAGCTGGCCTTTGATGAAACCCGACTGATGGCAGCTGAAACGGGGGAGGGTGTTGGCGAATTGCTCGACACCCTGGTTGCGCATCTACCTGAGGGTCCGGCCTACTATCCCAAGGACCAGATATCCAATAAAAATGTTCGGTTTTTTATCAGTGAAATGATTCGCGAGCAGATTTTTCTTCAGTTTCGACAGGAGATACCGTATTCGGCACAAGTGGATATTGAAGGATATACAGACAAAGAGGATATTATTCATATCGATGCCATTATTTATGTGAATCGCAAGAGTCAAAAATATATCATCATCGGAAAAAATGGATCGGCGATCAAACAATTGGGCATAGCGTCCCGTAAAAATATTGAGGAATTTATCGGGAAGCAGGTTTTTCTGAAATTGCATGTTAAAGTGCGGGAAAAATGGCGGAACAACGAAGATCTTCTGCGTAAATTTGGCTACTAATCACGAAATTATATGAGCAATCTAGTCGCTGTTGTGGGTCGACCCAATGTCGGAAAATCCACTCTTTTTAATCGTATTATTGGTGAGAAAAAAGCCATAATCGATGATATAAGCGGGGTCACCCGGGACCGGATCTATGGACAAAGTACATGGAACGGCCGGGAGTTCTCGATCGTTGACACAGGCGGCTTTGTTCGGCATTCGGATGATGTTTTTGAAACCGAGATTCGGAGTCAGGTCAAAATCGCCATTGAGGAAGCCGATGTAATTATTTTCTTGGTGGATGTGACCACCGGCATTACAGATTTGGATAGTGACGTTGCAGATATGCTCAGAGCAGTGGACAAGCCTGTTATTGTAGTGGTTAATAAAGTAGATAATTACAACAGACAGCTGGAGGCCAATGAGTTTTGGAGCCTGGGGTTTGAACGAACCTTTTTTATGTCATCACTGACCGGAGCAGGGAGTGGGGAGGTGCTTGACGAAGTGGTTGAATTGTTGCCTGAGGGCGAAGTAAAACCCGATAAGGAAATTCCGCGACTCGCCATCGTCGGCCAACCCAATGTCGGGAAGTCAAGTATGGTCAATACGCTGCTGGGTGTTGATCGCAATATTGTGACCGATATCGCAGGTACGACCCGGGATTCAATCCACACGTATTACAATAAGTTTGATAAAGAGTTTTATCTGGTGGATACCGCGGGTATACGTAAAAAGTCTAAAGTGCATGAAGACCTAGAGTTCTATAGTGTTCTACGTGCAATTCGGGCGATCGATGAGTCTGATGTATGTGCTTTGATGATCGATGCGACCATGGGAATCGAAGCTCAGGATATGAAGTTGTTTCGGATTGCCCAAGCCCGTAAAAAGGGTATATTTATTGTGGTCAATAAATGGGATTTGGTGGAAAAAGAAACCAATACAGCCCGCGATTTTGAAAAGACCATCAAGGAACGATTGCGCCCTTTTGATGATGTACCTGTATTGTTTACCAGTGCAACTGAAAAAATACGCGTCATGCGTGTGTTGGATACCGCGCTGAATGTATTTAAAAACAAGGCACAAAAGTTCAAAACATCTGAACTAAACAAGGTTTTGTTGCCCATCATTGAGCGTACACCGCCACCAACCTACCGGGGAAACTTTATAAAGATCAAATACATCACTCAATTGCCACTCTCTTACCCGGCCTTTGCATTCTTTTGCAACCACCCCAGGGAAATCAAACAACCTTATCGTTTGTTTTTAGAAAATAAACTAAGAGAAACTTTTAATTTTACAGGCGTACCGATCGCCGTCGTTTTTAAACAGAAATAAATGAAGATTGAAGAAGCTTCGATGCAGGGTTTAATCATGATTACCCCCGAAAAACATGAAGATGAACGCGGTTATTTTTTTGAAAGCTTTCGGGCTGATGTCTTTAAAGATCATGGACTCCCGGATCGATTCGTCCAAGAAAATCAATCCAAGTCCGAATATGGGGTCATTCGGGGATTGCATTACCAATACGGTGATTATGCTCAGGGGAAATTAGTGCGGACTATTCGTGGGGCCATATGGGATGTGGTCGTTGATATTCGACCTGGATCAGTCACCTTTGGACACGTATTTACTACGGAACTGAGTGCAGAGAATAGTGTCCAGCTTTGGGTCCCCAAAGGATTTGCACACGGATTCTCCGTATTGTCTGAGACCGCCGTGATCCAATACAAGTGCGATGCTTATTATGCGCCAGCTTCAGAAGCCGGTATTCTTTGGAATGACCCTGAATTGTATATTGACTGGCAGATTCCGGAAGAAGAGGTCAAATTATCCGATAAGGACAGAAACCATCCCTCTTTTCAGGACCATCAACCCTTTGGTGGACAATGAATATAGCTGTATTTGGTGCGAATGGCCAGCTGGGCCGATGTTTTCGGGATGTTTCCAGAGAGAGCACCTTGTGCTATACATTTTATAACAGGGATCAATTTGATATCAGCGATCCCTTTTCATTCACAGAACTAAATCCTCCGGATATTGATGTTCTGATCAATTGTGCTGCGTATACGGCGGTAGATCAAGCAGAAGAGGACAGGAGTACTGCTGATCGCATCAACGTCACCGGTGCCAAAATGTTGGCTGACTTTGGGGTGCTGCACAACATTCCGCTGATTCACTTTTCGACCGATTATGTTTATGGCAAAGCCAGTGAGCCAATTTCCGAAGATCAGGAGATCGACCCGGTGAATTATTATGGGCAGTCCAAATGGAACGGAGAGGAAGAAATCCGTAAAAGTGGCGTGAGTCATCTGATAATCCGGACCTCCTGGTTGTATTCAGAGTATGGCCACAATTTTGTGAAGACGATGCTGCGTCTGGCAATTCAACACGATAAAATCAAGGTCGTTCATGATCAGACCGGTTCTCCCACCTATGCCCAAGATCTGGCCCGGGCCGTCGACCAGATATTAAGGTCGGCAGATGATGACTTGGAATTACCATGGGGAATTTACAATTTTGCCAACCATGGAGCTATAACCTGGCATCGGTTTGCAGTGGAGATTCTCAAAGATAAGGCGGTTTTGGTAAAGCCCATTCCGACGAGTGATTACCCTACGCTTGCGGTCCGACCAGCGTATTCGGTGCTGGATCCTTCGAAATTTGAACATGCTTTTGGCATCGATATACCCCAATGGCAGGAAAGCCTGGAACGCTGTATGGAAAAAATATAACCACCCGATAGCGGTTTCGGAATCCTGATTATTAATACACCACTTTGATGATTTCAAATTCCTTTTTTCCCGCAGGAAGTTTTATTAATGCTGTTTCGCCTGGCTTTTTGCCAGTGATCGCTTGTGCGATGGGAGAGACAAAAGAAATTTTACCTTTCCCGATATCGGCTTCATCCACCCCGACGATCTGGAATGTTTTCGTCTTCTTGTGACGGTCAATTCTCAACGTCACTTTTGCGCCAAAGCGAACTTCATCCTGAGGTTGTTGGCTGTGTTCCACTACTCTGGCCGTCGATATTCTGTTTTCGAGCTGTAACAATAGTGCATCAATGTGATTCCGGGCAATGCGATGCTCACTCTCTGACGCTGGTCCCAGATTGTTTTTTTGACGGATCAAGTCTTCCCGTTCCTCCTCCAGTGCTTCCATTCCGGTGCGGGTGACATAATTGGGCAATCCCGGAGGCAGTTCGGCCCGGGGTGGGACGATAGGTACTTCCTCCTGATCACTTTCTTTGACAAACCCTCTGCTCATGATTATTGCTTTGGTAAACTTGTACAACAGTCCATCTCAAAATTAGTTAGGAGAAAACATGGAATATTAATTTAAACATCTAAGAATTATTTAAATTCATGGCGTGAAAGTTAACCTCTAATTAAACATGTTCCTTCCTATGACAGAAAAAGACTTTATCCGTCCGGCAGATTGGCCTGAAGAGAATGGTACGATAGATTTGAATATACATGATTTGCCACATCGTTCTTCGAGTACGGAGTGGTGGTACATTAACGGACATTTTACAGGTGAAAACGACCAGGAATATTCCATTTTTGCATCGTTTTTCCGAAAATTGATACATATTGATGAATCGACAAAACTTCCCGAATACGGACATTCCATTCTATGGGCGATCATCGATGTCGAAAATGAAAAATATTATTCCAATTCGCTGGTAGATAAGAAGGCACCTGAAATCGGCATTAAACGGTTGAAAAAGGGGGAGTTATTAAAAGACAAATTCCTTCGGAAAGCGGCTATTGAGATGCTTGAGAAAAATGCAGTTCCTTACCCGGATCGTTTATTTGAAGGGGAAGTATCCGTTGATCTGGACCAGTTGTCTTTGAAGTTTGATACCAATACTTTTCATAAAACTGAGGATGGAACTTATAAATTGCAATGCATAGACCTGGAGCACCAAGTATCTTTTTCGTTGGAGTTTACGCCTCAGAAACCCGTTATAAAAAATGGACGGGACGGCGTAGTTCATGGGGTGTCATCTGATACAATGTACTATTATTTTATCCCGCGAAATGCAGCGAAAGGAACCATAGAAATTGAAAATTCAACCATCGATATTGTCGGGTCTGCCTGGTACGACCATGAATTTGGCCGGCCCAATCCCACTGAAGATGACGGAATAACTTCCGTGAAAATGGATACAGCCTGGAACTGGGTCTCGGGGCAATTGGATAACGGGTGTGAATTTACTGCAGCGACGCTTCTTAACCTGGAAGATCGAACCATCGGAGATTCAGGACTTTTGGTGATCGATGGGAATGGAAAAAGAATACAAGTCGACGACTTTTCACTGGAACCTGCCGAAGAGGTGTGGACCAGTATGCGGACGTTTTGCGATTATCCCCTCAAATGGTTTTTGAAAGCACCTGAAATTGGGTTGGATCTGACGGTGCGGGCAAGTTTTGCCATGCAGGAATTTTCGACATTAATTTCAAAACAAGCTTTTTGGGAAGGTCGGATTAATGTAGAAGGGCAATTGTTTCATAAACCAGTGAAAGGGGTCGGATTCCAGGAATTGAACGGTTACAATACACTGGACACCCTGGAAGACTTTTTTAAGGTTGTCAGCCGGGAGACTATAGCATCTGTAAAACACATCCTGCCCAGAAATCCTGATGAGAAAGCGTTGAATACGTTAATTACCAACGCTGATTCAAATCGGTTTTCGATGGGTGTTGATGCGGCTGTCTATACCAAATCCGTGATTGACCCGATACGATCTGTCATTGATCGGGGTGGAAAGTCCTGGCGGAGTTATGCCGCTTTGGCCTGTTGTGATGTGGTGGGTGGTGATCCTCAGAAAGCTCGACATTGGCTTTCTTTGCCAGAGCTGATGCACGTGGGATCGCTTATCGTCGATGATGTGCAGGATCAGTCAGCAGTCCGTCGGGGAGGACCGGCTTGTCATGAATTGTACGGCAGTCCATTGGCGATAAATGCCGGTTCGGCCTGTTATTTTATCAGCCAGATTTGTGTTTATTCCGATCACAACATCGCCGACTCAGATAAGCTTAAGATTTATGAATATTATTTTGAAGCACTTCGGGCCGGCCATAGTGGACAAGCCCTGGATATCTATGGATTGGATTATCTTATGGAGGATGTCATAGAGGATAATAGTGGTCATATTTTGGAAGAAAGTGTGTTGGCCATTCATAAATTGAAATGTGCCGCTCCATGCTATTATCTGGCCCGAATCGGTTCTGTGATCGGCGGGGGAAGTGATCAGCAAAGTACTGCCCTGGCTGCCTTTTTTGAGGCGCTGGGTATTGCATTTCAGATCATTGATGACACGTTGAATATCGCCGGATTCCAAAATAATCTAAAGACGAAAGCGGAAGACATCACTGCTGGTAAGATTACTTATCCCATTGCCAAAGCCATGCATCGATTGAACAAAACAGACCGCATCAGACTCTGGCAAATACTACAGTGTAAGACCGAAGATCCGGCGATGCTCAAGGAAGCTGTTGATCTGTTAATCCAGGTCGATGCTTTGAAGCTGTGCGAACAGGAAGCGCACGATATTATGGATGAGGGATGGCGTGGATTGGATCCTCATGTCCGGGATTCTATGGTTAAATTGAATTTGAGGGCGTTTAGCTGGTTCGTATTGGAGCGGCATTATTGATTACTTCACTTTTTTGGCTTAAAGAACACATAGAATGCGGATCTTACTTACATCCCTGGGGACCCGGGGGGATATAGAGCCTTTCCTTGCTATAGGTGAACTGCTGAAAGAACAGGGGCACGAAGTGATTTGTGCTTTTGAGAGTGAGTTTGAGTCCCTGGTTATCGAGTCCCGGATGGAATTCTTATCGCTTGACGGGGGTATTTCTCATGCATTACTAAAAGATCGTTTGAGTCACACGTTGAAAGAAAAGTTTAGTCTGCGTAAGCTGGGGGAATACCGCAGACTTTATCTGGATGGTCTCGCCTACAGCAGAGCACTTGTGTACCGGCAGTCCCAAGTCATCTCAGAAGTAAAACCGGATAAAGTCATCTACAGTGGTCTGACCAATTATCCAGTGATATGGAGTATGGACCATCCGGGCAAAGCCATTCTTTTACTTCCTGTTCCATTTCTGTATCACTACGTCCAAAATCATTCTTTTCTATTGTTCAGAACTGATTTTGGACCCATGATCAATAAATGGACCTACCGTTTCGCTCATTATTTAATTAGCCAAGGCATCGCACTTTCTGCGAGAAAAAGCAACATTGGAGAAAAAACAAACGCCTCCAAAATCCGGAAATTTTTAAAACGGAACAAAACGATATATACCATTTCTAGAGCTCTGTTTCCACAGCCGGACTATTGGGAAGATCATTCCAAAGTATTGGGATTTTACCAGCGCACGCGAAGATCCACGTGGTACCCGGATCAGAAGCTGCTCGATTTTTTAATCGCGCATGAAAAGATAGTGTTTGTCACCTTTGGCAGCATGATCAATAGGAATCCGGAAAAAGTCACCCGTATTTTTATGGATATCTTCACGAAGTACAATATTCCGGTCATTTTCAATACCTTTTCCGGTGGTCTGATCGCGCCCTCGGATTATGATCACACTCAATTTTTATTCGTCTCTTCCATCCCTTATGATTATATTTTTCGACACATCCATAGTGTGATCCATCATGGCGGATCTGGGACTACACACAATGGATTGAAGTGGGGATGTCCCACCCTGATTATCCCCCATATCTTTGATCAGTTTGTGTGGAACGATTTAATAGCTGAGCGCGGAATAGGCCCGAAAGGACCATCCATTCATCGATTTACCTGCACGGCTGTGGAATCAAAGATTCTTGATCTATACACCAATGAAAGCTATAAGGAAAGAGCCGTTGAGTTAGCCAGGAAGATGAATGAGGAAGATCTTAAGGAAGAACTCTGCCGGTTTATTTTGGAACCCTAAGCCCGGATTATTCATAAATCCAATTTGCGACATTCTTTAGTCCCCCAAAGATAGATTCACTATGCATAGTTATTTTGTTGTTCTTGGTCCGGCCATATATGAATGTCCCGGACTGTGGATCATTTCTGGCAACTCCGGACCACAATCCTTACAGATCAAATACCTGATGTGTTCGTTGCTTTTGGCGGGGATATCTGTGAATTCGGAGGGGGATATTTTCCGTCCGTTTAATTTTTCAACGGCTTTTTGAGATCGGATATTGGTCATATGGACATGGAATAGGACGTACTCCACATAGTGCAGAGCATGATCGATCATCATTTTTTTGACTGTTCGGTTATACGGACCTCCCCAATAATTACGGGAAAAAAAAGTACCTCCGATTTCAATGCCGTCTTCAAATCCGTTAATTATTTTATACCCGGAACTACCTATGAATTGGCCATTGGCTTGATCTAAAATAATAAAAGAACTTTTTGCTGCGATCATATCATCAAAGAAAGCCTCAAATTCACTTCGGATATATCTTTTGAAGCGATGCTGACTCCATATCATGGGATCCCGAGCGACCTCATAGAGCGGCTCCAGATCTTTTTCTTCGACGGGTCTGAGTGTGACCAGATCGTTTTTTAGGGTGGGTTGCCAATTCATAATTACTTAGCATTTGCATTGCAGCTTAATCCAAATATCCTAAAAAGGATTTGAATATCCTATTTTATGGGCTGTTCTTTCCATGACATCCAAACTAGACTGGGGTATCTTTTCCTTGCCACAGGTATCGGCTCGCTGTCGTGCGGTAAGGCCGCCAGGGTTCAGCGATTTCGTGTAACCTTTGTGTGAGTGCTTTTCCTTTCAGGTCCTTCACATCATACAGATCGATGATATTGTTTCGGACGACGAGATCATTCAGAGGCAATACATCTGGGCGTTTTAAGGTAAACATCAGAATCATCTCGACCGTCCAGCGACCGACTCCCTTGATTCGGGTAAGTTCTTTGATGATGTCATGATCGGATATTGGGTTCCAGTTTTTATTCATGAGGTTGTTTTCCAGAAAGAATTTTGCGGTGTTAAGTACATAGGTTGCTTTCTGTCGCGACAGACCGGCTCCACGCAATTCATCCGGAGCCATATGGATAATTTTATTCGGATCGGGGTATTGACCAGGAAACAAATTCAAGAATCGAGTGTGTATTGCTGTGGCTGAAGCACCTGATAATTGTTGAAAGTTGATTGAACGGAGGAGGGCCTCATATACCGTTGGTTGGCCGGGTCGGTCTCTGAGCACACAGTTATCGATCAGGGGTTTAAGGATCGGGTCGTTGGACAAATGTTTTCGGATGTGATCTGGAGGTTGCATGCGGTTTATTATTTACGTAAGCAGCACTTTTTATATTTTTTACCACTTCCGCAGGGGCAAGGATCATTCCGGCCCACTTTTTTTGAAGTATGAATCACTGTTTGACTGCTTTGTAGAGGGGAATGAACCCCGGGAAGCGGCTTTAAGGGAGTCGTAAAACTGTCGTAGATTGCTTGTAAGTCTTTCAAATCCCGTTTCCATTTAAAAGACTGAGATCTATTAAGCATTTTCTTTTTCACCTCATCAAAGGACCCACAAATCGAAGAATCAACATAGTCCTTTTTGTACATCTTTTCGATCTGAGGAATGAATTGCTTTAAAATTAGGTCAGGGATATTACATATCAAAAGGCCATTGAACAACGTATCGATCACATTTTCTTCAGGTGTTGAATCGTGGAGGTAGTCAAGGAGTTCTCCAAATATGGTTTCAATTTCAGCTCTTTTTTCCGGAAAATGATACCATATTTGTTCAAGGGCATCACTGACACCAGATTTGAAAAAGCTATAAGTTCCTGGTAATTTTAGATATTCCAGCAATGCATCCAATTGGTTCTTACCGATTTTTACCAAAGGTATCCAGCCGGCTTCTGTGAACAGATCTCCAAAGACATCCTCCATGTATTCTTCATCTTGCTGCATCATTTCACTGATCTTCCTACAGCGGACAAGTTCTTTATCCGTGATGATCCGTCCGATCTGCGTAATGTGCGTTCTATTTGTTCACTAATGCATCACTTCCCAATACAAAAATCCCGAAAAATCTTATCCAGTAAATCATCAGTTGTTACTTCGCCGGTGATCTCACCCAATGCCTGGAGCGCATGGCGGATGTCCATGGCCACAAAGTCTCCGGTAATCCCACTGCTGAGATTGTCCAGTGCTTGCTGAAGGCTGTTCTCTGACCGAAGCAAGGCCTCATAATGGCGACTGTTGCTGATGATGGCATCGTCCTGACCGGGCACTCCCAGGAGTGCTTTTTCGACCATTTTTTCCTGGAGATAGGGGATGTTCATTTCATTGATGGCGGACAACGTGATAAAATTGTCCTTTCGAATCAGGTCTCCACTGTAGTATTCCTCTGGTTTTAAATAGGGATTGAGGTCCATTTTATTCGCTATGATCAACAGGTTCTTATCACCCAGCGGGTACTTCTCCAATTCTTCCACGAGTTGTACAGGATCGAGCTCCGTCGCATCGAAAATATACAACACCAGACTGGAGGACTCCATTTCCTTCAGGGATCGTTCTACCCCAATGCGTTCAATGGTGTCTTCCGCTTCCCGGATACCAGCCGTGTCGATCAACCGGAAACGGATCCCATCGATGTTAAAATAAGATTCGATGGTATCCCGGGTGGTGCCGGCAATATCGCTGACAATGGCGCGGTCTTCCCGAAGAATGGTGTTGAGCAGGGTGGATTTTCCGGCATTGGGACGACCAATGATGGCGGTCGACACGCCCGTTTTGATCACATTCCCCAGCTGGAACGAATCTTTGAGCGAACGGATGTATTTCAGGATGTCCCGGATCAATGACTTGAGGTCGTCCCGATTGGCAAATTCCACATCTTCCTCGGAGAAATCGAGTTCGAGTTCGATGAGGCTGGCAAACTGGATCAATTCCTCCCGCAGCTTTTTGATTTCCTCCGAAAACCCACCCCGCATTTGCTTTAGCGCCAGATCATGCGCCCCTTTGGACTCGGAAGCGATCAGATCAGCTACGGCCTCGGCCTGACTGAGATCCATCTTGCCGTGCAGAAAAGCTCTCATCGTGAACTCACCGGGGTTGGCCATGCGGGCGCCGGCACCGATGCAGGTTTCCATAATTTGTTGAATGATAAAGGAAGACCCGTGGCAACTGACTTCCACCACATCTTCGCCGGTGTAGGATCGCGGGTTGCGGAACAAACTGACCACTACTTCATCCAGAATTTCTCCGTTTTCTTTATAAAGGGTGCCATAGTGCAGGGTATGACTTTCGGCCCTGGAAAGATCTTTATTCCGAAACAGATTATCTACGATCGGAAAACTCTCCGGTCCGCTTAATCGGATGATGGCCAAAGCGCCTTCCCCGGGCGGAGTAGCTACGGCTACAATGGTATCGTTCAAAGAAGTGTTTTTCATTTTAATTAAATCGTCTTAGGTGTCTTGGTCTGTTCGATGTATCTACTCATAAGTAGAATAATCAGCGGCCAGGAAGAAAGTTCATACGCTGAAGTATTTCCCGCAAATTTCGCAAATTTTCGGAAATAAGCACGGCTAACTCGCCGGCGTCAGATTACTCAATCAAGATTTTGTATTCCGCTCACCCTAAGGTGAGTCATTGAATTCAAAACAGTTCTGGTATTGGAATGGCTGAGAAATCAACCGGTAGATTCCTTTTTTCCTACCTTGACGTCCGTAGAGAATGAGTTCATGAAGGGCCCGGTACGTCAGGTAATTCAAACCTTGATGTATATCTTTTTTCGGTCCATCCACCAGGCAATCAGCCACATAAACAATATGACTGAAAGCGCAAATAGAAACGAACCGATCTCCGGAGGGCCGGGGGCATGAATAAACCCTTTTTTATATAAAAAGTTCCAGGGGGTCACCCCATCGCCCAACGGGATTAAACGGGCTGTTTTGGGTAAAAACGCACTGAGTGCAAAGATGAATAACGGGTTTTTTCCAAAGACCTCAAAGAATCGGGTTACGAACCCTTTTTGCTCTTTAATTTCAATAAAATAGATCATGTAAGCGATCAAAGCTGTGGCCAACCCGGTGGTGACCAGGACAAAGGAACTGGTCCAGATCTTTTTATTGACCGGAAAAGTCAAACTCCAGCAGTATCCGATAATCAAAAATGCCACCGCCCGCACAAACAACTTAGTGGTCAGAATATGAGGACGGGTTTGATCCTGCCTGGTAATCGCTGTGCCGATCAGGTATCCAAACAACACCTGTGCGACGACCGGAATGGTGCTTAAGAGTCCCTCGGGGTCAAAAGGGACGCCCTCCCCTTTATACAGGTGAGGGATCCCCAGGATGAACTTATCTATATCGTTGCCGATAAACCCCTCCAACGAATACGGATCCTCCGGGTTACCAAAGTAAACGATGCCCCAGTACAGTAACAGCAGAGCTCCTGCGATGCGGGCTACCGTCCGAAGGGAAAAATAGAAAACCAGAACCGAAGCGAGGAAATACCCTACTGCGATGCGTTGCAGTACACCAAAGATGCGCACACCGGAGGTCTCATTCGTGACCCAGGGAATCCAGGACAGGCTGTCTCCACTCCAGCGGACAAAGGGATACCAATTCAGAAAAAGACCGATCATAAATATCATAAAACTACGCCACAGCACCTTGGTCCAAAAAGATCGCGGACCTTTTTCAATGGCGCGGGGAATGACAAACGCCATCGCATTTCCCACCGCAAACAGGAAAAATGGAAAAACAAGATCTGTGGGGGTTAATCCATGCCAGGACGCATGTCTTAGCGGAGCAAAAATATGTCCCCAGCTGCCGGGGTTGTTCACCAAGATCATCAGGCATACTGCCGCGCCACGGAAGACATCCAGAGAAAGATACCGCTTTTTTGCTTTCATGTGTATCCACGTTATTTTTCAGATCATACGATGGTTATGATTCTGAAGTATTTTTTTAATTTTGTTAGAAATCACAAATTATGGCAATTTTTCGTATTTCTTATTTAATTATCCTCCTAAGTGGATTATTCACAGCTTGTCAGTTGAGCGACAAAAAGGTCACCCTTCAAGGACAGGTTCAGGAAGATTCTCTGCGATCTTATACCAAAACATTATCCTCAGATGCTTTTTTGGGGCGGATGCCGTTTACCGAAGGAGAAACGAAAACGATTGATTACCTCATGACTCAATTGAAAAGCTTTGGCCTCGAGCCCGGGAATGGAGATTCTTATGTCCAAAAAGTGCCATTGGTGGATATCAAAGGTTCGCCAGATCCGGAAACAACACTCCAAGGAGGAAATAGTACGGTACAATGGTCCCTGGGGGAAGACTTTGTGGCTTACAGCGAGCGTGAGCAAGAAGAAGTCCACCTGGAGAACAGTGAGTTTGTCTTTGTGGGCTATGGGATTTTGGCACCGGAATACGATTGGAATGATTTTGAAAGCGTGGATGTCGAAGGAAAAACCATCGTGGTCCTGGTCAACGATCCCGGACTGTACAGTGGGGATTCGACCTTTTTCAAAGGAGCCGCGATGACGTATTATGGGCGGTGGACCTATAAATATGAAGAAGCAGCTCGTCAAGGCGCCGCCGGTATCCTGATCGTACATGATACCGATATGGCCGGGTATCCCTGGTCGGTCGTGCGGAACTCCTGGACAAGTTCTCAGCAAGGGTTGCAGCAAGAGAATAAAGGAGCGGACAAAAGCAAGGTTCAGGGATGGATCACCACAGAAGCTGCTACGGAATTGTTTGACCTGGCAGGACAGGACTTTGAGACGTTAAAGGAACAGGCTGCTCAACCCGGTTTTGAATCCGTACCACTAGGTGTGGAATGGTCTTTATCCATTCGGAATAAAATGACCTATAACGAAAGCAATAACGTGATAGCCCGGATTCCGGGGGCAGCTGAGCATGATGAAAATATCATTTTCACGGCCCATTGGGATCATTTTGGGATCGCTACGCCCGTCAATGGCGACAGTATCTACAATGGTGCTATAGACAATGGAACCGGTGTGGCGGCCTTGCTGGAAATTGGTCGGACCTACGTAAAGAATAACATCCAGCCAGAGCGGTCGATCATTTTTCTCTTTGTGACCGCAGAGGAACAAGGGCTTCTCGGGTCAAAGTATTATGCGGAGCATCCCATTTATCCACCATCGACTACGGTAGCCAATCTGAATTTGGATGCTTTGGAGGCACTCGGGCCGATGAAGGATGTCACTATGATCGGATACGGACATTCGACTTTCGATGAAATATTGGAAGAAGAGGCGCAAAGGATGGATCGCTATGTCGTTCCCGATCAGGAGCCGGAGAAAGGTTATTTTTTCCGAAGTGACCATTTTAATTTTGCCAAAATTGGGGTTCCAGCCTTGTATGCCAAAGGAGCGTTCGAGAACCGAGAAAAAGGAAAGGATTTTGCACAGCAGAAAATGGATGAGTATACGAACAATCATTACCACCAGCCTTCTGACGAATATCGAGAAGAAATGGATTTTCGGGGAATCACAGAAGATGTTCAGATGTATTACAACATTGGATGGAAGCTGGCCATGGGGGAGGTGACGCCGGAATGGAAAGCATCTTCTGAATTTAGCCGGTGAGGATAGATCATAGTATTGAGTACACACAAAAAGAAGTTTCTACCGCGTACCCTAGCGCACGGTACAATGTGGCGCGCACGCCTGATACCTGTTGCGTGGCACGTCGAAAGTGCCCCGAACCTGATCACCCGCTTGACCGTTTGCAACAATTTGGAAGGGCTATTCGTTTTTATAGCTAGAAGATGATTCTTAGTTGACCTGATTTTCTAACTAAAGCAAATAGTTTTATGATGAATACTTCCACCGTTTCCTTGTACTTCAAAAACGATAGTTTTATCCTATGGATGGTAGTAATGATCGGCGTGTTATTTTCCTGTGACCAAAAGGAGCTGATGGATAAAGATCATTTTTTGGACCATGGGTATGAAATTTCGGATATGCAAGAAACGAGTCAGGACCTCTATCAGGCGACATCGCAAGACTATAAAGACGAGAACTTTGTAATTTCTCCGCTCAGTATTCAACTGGCGTTGTGTATGGTATACAATGGTGCTGATGGGGACACCAAAGAAGAGATTGGTGAATTGCTTCGTGTGATGGATGGAACGACCAATTGGGATTTAGAAAGGCTGAATAAGCGTACAAAATCCCTGTTGAGGTATTTTAATGGATTAGTCCGGGACGGACACCTCGATATTCACAATGCGTTGTTTTACGATGACAGCCGGGTGGCGTTGGCGGAGGATTTTGTAAATCGACTGGAGACTTATTTTGATGTGCACAAAGCGGAGCTGGACTTTGGTTCGTCAAAGGCTGTGGAATCAATTAATGAGTGGGTCAGTAATAAAACGTACGACAAAATCAAGGAAGTAATCCAAGATATATCCGATCAGGAGGTATTATTTCTGATCAATGCATTGTATCTAAAGGCCGATTGGGTAACTGGGTTTCAGGAGCAAGCTACTTCGGACAGAAAATTTGTGACAGCTCGAGGCGAAGAAATTACGATTCCTACCATGCATCGGACAGGTGCGGTGGACCACCTGAATATCAGTGGAACACAAGTAGTCAAACTCCCGCTGGCTGACTCATCGCTTTATACCTACCTCATCATGCCACAGAATCCGGATGAATTGTCCGATTTGATAAAGTCACCGATGATCACTGAGATCTGGAATCAGTCGCTCGGGTTTAAGAACGCACGGGTTGTACTGGAAATGCCGGTTATAGAAACCAAAACGCACTTGCCGCTGAATCAAGCGTTGCAATCACTTGGCATGACATCTGCCTTTGATCCGGGTAAAGCGGACCTGGGTTTCATGGGTGAATCCAAAGTGGGCCCTTCGTTGTTTGTCTCCCGAACCCTGCATGATGTTTATCTCAAAATGGATGAGAAAGGGGTGGAGGGTGCTGCAGTGACCACCATTGGTGTAGGTACGACTAGCATACCTCCGGCCATCCAGTTCAATAAACCATTTTTGTACCTGATCGTGGATCACGAAAAGGGACTGCCTTTGTTTATCGGTCAATTTACCGGAGTCACCAAAGAAAATTAGAAGCGAATGTTTTGAAACAAAGAAAGTTGGCCAGCAATGGCCAACTGATCCATAAAATCACGGTATAAAAATTCTTAAAGGGCGACGGATAGGCCAAGTGACACCGATCTGCCTGGCCGGTATCGCTCACTTATTCGATCGATCGAGCCATAAGATTGATACACCTGGATATGTTCATGGTCCAATATGTTTTTAATTAATAGAGATAGATGTACACGGTTTGTTTTTTTCATGTTCATTCGCGCAGTAAAGTTGAGACTGTGTGTCGGCTGGGTATAAATGTCAGAATTTCGTCCGATTCCCACGATAGTTAACTGCTTACCCTGATAGTTATAACTCAGGTTTAAATCCAACAATTTATTAAGGGTAGCGTATTGTAAAAACACATTGGCGATCACCGGCGCCTGATCAACGAGTGACCGAGTCGAGGATATCAATTCACCGGATCTGGCATTGTGCAGTCTGGATTGATACTCGGATTCTCCTAGTTTGACATTAGATCGGATAAAGCTTACATTTCCACTGAGGGTGGCTCCCTGCAAAACAGGAGCCATGAACGCTAAGTTTTTCTTTAATTCCAGTTCAATTCCCAAAATGGTTGCTTTGGTACTATTTCGTGGTTGCACATTATCAGGTGAAGCATCGGAATAGGCTACTAACTCAATTGGAGCAAACAATTGTTTGTAGAATCCGCTCAGTGACACCAGTTGGCCCAAATCAAAATAGTTTTCAAATCTCAAGTCAAAATTATTGATTTCTGTGGCATCAAGATTTAAGTTCCCAATAAAGGTTTTACCTGAAATTAAATCCTGAATCTGAGCCAGCGATTTCTCCTTGAATGTTGGTCTGGCCAGCGTCCGGTTGGCGGACAATCGGATGTTGATTTTATCTGTAGCGGCATATATGATATTGAACGAAGGCAGGATATCTAATTGATCGAAGACTTTCTGGTTCTCGTACCGTTCACTTCCCAAATTATTCTGGCCGGTATACCGATTGACCACTTGTTCCATTCTGGCACCATATATCGTTTTCAAACGGCTACCAAGTGACAGATCATTCATCACATACCCGGCAAAGATGGTTTGATTGGCTTTATAGGTGTTGGCCGGTTCATAATTTCCTCTGACATAGGTGCCTGTTCGCGAGTTTGGATCCCAGATGTTTTGTGGTAGAAACAATTGGTCGGGGTCACCGTTGAGTCCGATTTTTCCTGACTGCTCGACTCGAAATAAATAGTTCAAAATCTCATATCTCCGATCCTTGTACGTCATACCACCTCCGCCTCTGATATAGGATGTGCGATTATTCTGCGAATCGATCGCATAGGATACGTCCAGCATGCCGGCATAATTATCTTCCTGCAAGGTCCGCCATACTCGATGAACGCCGCCGCCCACGCTGGCATTTAATTCATAGCTGATTTCCTCTCCGCGATCAAGGGTCTGATATGTAGTCACTCTGTTATCCGGTTCTTTCAGAGTGGACTTTGTTTGGGACAATGTCCAGTCCAGCTCCCAATTGTCCGAGCCCATATGGTGCTTCCCATTGACTCGGATGTGGTCCATGGATCGTTCACGGTAACCCAGGTTTGTCTTAACAATAGTGGATGGATTGGTTTCGGAATTGATTTGGTCAAGTTTCGCTGCACGTGATGTACCATTTTGGATATGGAACCAGTTGATACCGATTTTGGTGCGTTTCAATTTGTAATTAATTCCGGCTATGCCTGT
The DNA here is from genome assembly GCF_019802045.1 of Membranihabitans marinus. Lineage (GTDB taxonomy): Bacteria > Bacteroidota > Bacteroidia > Chitinophagales > Saprospiraceae > Membranihabitans > Membranihabitans marinus_A. Next base: position 25,540 of record NZ_JAHVHU010000023.1, read on the forward strand.
CAAAAGCACTTCTTGGTCTGATCTTCGTCCATGAATCGATCGGTTTCGGAGGAGATTGAAATTGGCAGTATCCGGATATTTTAAATAGGTATTATATTCCAATTCCGGAAATGTGCGGTATGAAACCTTGTAATTAGCTGTTCCTATTATACCGAGTTTGCCGCTTCCCAGATCAAATTGATTCCCATAAACAATGCTATAGGATTGATCTGGAGCACTTTTTACTTCCATGGAACTCATCCGGGGATTGAATTGACTTGTGAGGGTTGATAACTGATGGTTTTTGTGTATCGGGTCGGGTATGTTGGTTGTTTTCTCAAAGGGTAAATCTCTTGACCCGTTGTCCCAGCCCAGTGCATCGGTTTTGGATCCATCGTACGACAGAAAGTTATTTACCAGATTCATGGATGGGTTATACCCCACAGACGCTGAAATCCTGAAAAGTGGGCTTTCTGGGAATTCTCTTGTATATATATTGACAAGACCACCTGAAAAATCGCCCGGTAGATTGGGCATAAATGTCTTTGAGATCAAAATGTTTTCGATGATCAGGGTAGGGAAAAGGTCAAACTGGACGCTGTTTTTATCCGGATCAAGTCCGGGTATTTCCGTTCCATTGAGTACCGTTTTGGAGTATCGATCTCCCAGACCACGGACCAGAACATGCTTACCATTTACGACCGATACACCCGTGACACGCTTGATGGCTGAACCTGCATCACCATCACCAGTTTTGGAAAACAACTCCCTGGATACGCCGTCAACCACATTGGGTGATTTTCGTTTTATGGTGAGTAAGGCAGATTGTGTGTTGCGTATTTGACTGGCGACGACCACGATCTCGGAAAGGGTTTCCATGGCTGGATATATATTTGGATTGATGACTTGAATAGCATCTTCCCTAACTTCTAAATCGTGTACCGTTGTCGATGTATAGCCGATGTATGAAAACGTGATACTGTAGATTTTTGCGGGCAATTGGAATTCAAAGGTGCCATCGAGATCAGTGCTGGTGCCGATCCCTTTGTCACTTTCCAGATAAACGGTGGCAAAAGGAACAGGTTCTCCTGTGTCGCCGTCATAAAGAGTGCCCCTCACCAGGCCTTTCTGCCCCATCAATGGAAAATATAGAAGGGTTAGTAGTAGTAATATTAAGCTCTTTTTCATAAGTGCGATTTTATGATAAAAATCACAGGAAGGCATTCCAATAACCCTCCTGCGATTATATTCAGATTCCACAAGTGGTTACTGATAGAATTTCTGAAAAGCAGACCATGTCCATCCAAAGACAGAAACATTTGCTCCTACATTTCCGGAAGGTTCTGTGACTACTTTCGTATTTGTGTTAGTGATGACGTCAAGCATCAGTTTTTCCATTTCCGGAGTAATAGATTCCTGGCATGTGCTGGTGTACAAATGAACAAGAATATCCAAGGGGGAACTGCTGAGGATTTCAATGTTCTCAAATATCAATCTTGGCTCGTCAGCCACGAGATAATCGAAAGAATCTTCTCTATCGGCGCAATTATTGTCTGCATCAAAATCGTCCCTGATCAGAATAGTAGCCCTATCTTCATAACCTATGAACAGTGAATTTTTGATCGTACCTTGACCTTTGGATTTCAGGTCTGCACCGGTACCACTACCTCCGGTGAAAATAAAGGTGCCCTTATCGATCGTAAACAATCCATCGGAAAGACTTCCTTCCGGACCATCGATTTCGAGTGCTTTATCGGAATCGTCACCACCATGGATAACCAAAACATTTTCAATGGTGCCGGAATAATTTTGATCGAGGTCAATAGCATCATCCCCTTGGTAGGAAACAATGATGTTTTTTGCATTGACAGTTCCGCCAAAGAATTCAACGCCATCATCCAGCGTAGCTGATACTTCGATGTCTTCAAACACAGTTCCTGATCCTACACCACCCAGCGTGATCCCATTGATTTCGTTGCCATCACCGATGAGGGCACCGCCGTGACGAACGGAGATGTATTTGTAAACTCCAGAGTTGTCATCTGGGACGTCTCCGCCGTATTTGCCAAATTCTTCGTCCGCTGGGATGCCTTCGATCTGTGCTTCGATGTCGCCGTCACCGGCAGAAATGGGCGCTTTACCCAGGATAATGAGTCCGCCCCATTTTTCTCGGTCGATTGCGGTCAAATTATCTCCCCATTTTTGACCAGGGGTAATATTGTCCAGGACGGAGGTAAATATGATTGGTTGCTCAGCAGTCCCTTCTGCCATGATTTTACCGCCCTGTGCCACGATAAAAGCTGAAGCTAAAGATCCGACTCCTTCCCGGCCTTTGATGATGGTTCCGGGTTCAATAGTCACCGTATGGCCATTTGCTACGACAAACTTCTTATCCAGTTCATACACCTTATCGGATGTCAGTGTCATATCACCTGAGGTAAGTCCTGTGAGTACGACAGTTTCGATCGACTGGCCTTTTCGGTGTAATCTGATTGAGATCGACTGGCCTTTATTTACGATGAGGCTTGTGTCCAGATAACCGGCTTTGGAAAATGTCACTGTATCATTTTTGATGGCCTCTATGGTAAATCTGCCATCGGATCCGGTCACGGTGCTTTTTAATCCTGTCCGGACCTGGACATCCGGTATGGGTGCATCGGTACTGACTTCGATCACAATTCCGGTAATTTGGATAGCGGAAGGTTCTATCGGTTTGGGGGTGTCACAACCATAATTTAGGATAATGCATGCAAGTAGGAATATTCCTAATAGTGTTTGTTTTTTCATGTTTTTCATATTTTTATTCTTTATTTTGATGCAAATCTAAGGGCGTAAGATGAACAGAATGTTAACTTAGGATGATCAAATCATGAATAGCGTACCTTCGGCTTAATTCTTCGATGGATTGGAATTTTAGTACCACTAATAAATGACTCTGGATTGAAAGCGTATATTTCCTTATTGAGAACGGAATGGTACCGGGATTATAAAGATCTCACCAGTTGGATGGCAACTTTGCAGTACCTCTTGGCCTCGACTTTTATCATTTATCTTATTTTTCGGGATATGGCCGGGCAGCTTTGGTTGTCCATGTTCTGGGTCATTGCCATTTTCTCGTTGATCAATGCCTCGGTGACTGCATTTAAGGATACGTTTACACATGACTTCGTATGGTTTTACCAGTTGTATGCACCGGAGGTCATCCTCTTGTCCAAGATGGTCATTTCATTTCTTAAAAATCTGATCTTACTGTTGGTTCTGTGGGGGTTGATGATTTTGTTCTTTGGACAGGCTATTCGCATTCCGGGGGGATTTTTTGTATCATTGGTCTTAGCAGCGTTGAATTTTAGTGCCATAAGTCATTTGGTTAACGCCATTGCGCATCGGACGGATCGTTCCCAATCTCTGTATCCTGTTTTGAGTCTACCATTGATCATCCCTGTCGTGCTGGAACTGTACAATATTGGGGCGATTGCCATCGGTCTTAACCCAGCGGCGAACAACTGGTGGTCCGATGCATCGATTCTGACCGGTTTGGGATTGATTTTTACCGTCGGAGCAGTAGTTCTTTTCCCTTACGTTTGGAAAGATTGAGTTGCAATGTGTATCCATAAATAAATTAAACTTCTTAAAGGAAGTAGTTGGAGTCTATAATTCAACTTATTAATATGTTGCTTTTCGTATTTTAAATACCTGAAGTAGTTGTATATTTGACTTTTTATTTTTCGACCTTAAATTCGAAAGAGTTCACAAATCAAATGAACTTTAAGGGCGATGAGTTTGTGTACATACAGAAGATATTAACCGACGTTGCCTATGAAGTGGTGGAAAATTCTATCAATACTGATATTACTTTATGTTCATATTGCCGGATTGCTGATTCCGATTGGAATCGGAATTACGAGAATACAGCCTTTTCAGGTGAAAGGTGGCGAAGAAGCCCGGTTTGAAATCACCACTTACAATGCTGATCTTTCTGCAGAAAATGAATCTCAGATCCGATCCTGGCTCAAATACGATGATGATCATTTGATTGCCGCAAAAAGTGTGGATGTATCCGCTGAGGATCAGTTGACGACAGTCTTTGACCTGCCTTCACAGTTGCCGGATGGAGGTACACACAGCGATCTGACCTTAATTCTGGATATTCCCGAACAAGGTACCCCGGTGCTTCCTCGTGCGGTGTATCTAGCCGCCGCAGATTCAGCGGTTGCAACTACAGCAGGCTGGTCGGCGATCAACCTGAGGGGGCTAAACGTAGTGGAAAATATGCATTTTCCCTATCGTTCGATATTGCAGGAAACGATTCGAAACACGTATTTCCATGTTAGCTTATGGATGGCTATGATGATCCTGTTGACGGGTGCGGTGGTTTATAGTGTACGAAATCTGCGGAGTGGTTCTTTGGCTCTTGATTCCCGGGCGATGGCGCTGACCCAGGTGGGTTTCTTCTTTGGAATACTTGGCGTTTTGACGGGGATGATATGGGCGCAATACACTTGGGGGAAAGCCTGGTCCTGGGACATCAAACAGTTGACAACAGCCATTGCATTGTTGATTTATGCCGCTTATTTTTTGCTGCGAAATTCCGTTCGCGATCCCTATCGGAAAGCTCGTTTATCAGCGGTGTTCAATATTTTTGCTTTTATAGCCTTAATTCCACTGCTGTATATTATACCCCGCATGTCTGAAAGTCTGCACCCTGGAAGTGGTGGTAATCCGGCGATGGGGGGGGAAGACCTCGACAGTACGATGCGGATGATCTTTTATCCGGCCATCATTGGATGGGCATTGTTTGGTTGGTGGCTGGCTGATTTGGCCACAAGAGTTCGAGAATTAAACATTCTTGCTAGAAAATACTAAGAATATAATTTAGATAACAATAATATTAGGTTTATATGACAAATGTAGCTATTTTTGTGGCTCAAATAATTTTAGCTGGAGATTTTATGCACAGTATGGGCAAGATGTATGTCGTGGTCGCTGTGGTCGTATTAGTGCTCCTGGGTATCTTTTCGTACCTGATATTTATGGATCGAAAAATTGCAAAACTTGAAAAGAGATTTAATAGAAAAAATGACTGATCAGCCTACCGCAACTACCACCGAAGAAAATAAGTTTTATGAAAGCTTTAGCCGTAATTTTGACAATGCCGCAAAATACACCAAAATTGATCGCGGCATGTTGGCACAGATCAAAGCGTGTAATGCCGTATATCAAATGCAGTTTCCGGTGGAAATCGATGGAGAAATTGAGGTGATCGAAGCGTACCGTATCCAGCATTCTCACCACCGTTTACCGACCAAGGGGGGGATACGATACAGTTCAGTGGTTAATCAGCAGGAAGTGATGGCACTGGCGTCATTGATGACTTTTAAATGTGCTTTGGTCGATGTGCCCTTCGGAGGAGCCAAAGGGGGGGTGCGAATAAGTCCCCGGAATTATACAGTAAAACAACTGGAAAATATTACCCGACGATATACCACGGAACTTATCAAAAAGAAATTTATAGGCCCCGGCATTGATGTTCCCGCACCGGATTATGGAACCAGTGCACGAGAAATGGGGTGGATCGTTGATACGTACCGCATTCTGGGGGGGGAAGATATAAATGCTTCAGCCTGTGTCACGGGAAAGCCGGTTCAGATCGGTGGAATTCGGGGCCGGACAGAAGCTACTGGTCGCGGTGTATATTACGCTACTCGAGAGGTGCTTCAGGATAAAGAATTGATGAACAGCATCAACATGCCAACCGGTACCGCAGGGAAGACCATAGCGATCCAGGGATTGGGTAATGTCGGTTCACACACTGCCACCATTTGTCAAAAGGAAGGGGGCATGAAGATCGTCTCTGTGTCAGAGTATGAAGGTGCCATATATAGTGCGGATGGAATCGATGTGGAGAAGTTGATCAAGCACCGGGCAGAAACAGGCTCAATTCTGGATTTTGAAGGCGCTGAAAACATGGACGATCGGTTTGATACCCTATATGTAGAGTGCGACGTACTTATCCCAGCTGCTTTGGAGAATCAGCTGCACGCTGATAATGCGGATCGGGTTCGGGCTAAAATAGTGGCTGAGGCAGCCAATGGACCAATTACCGCTGATGGCGAAAAAATATTATTGGACAACAATGTTATTATCATTCCGGACTTGTTCGCCAACTCTGGTGGGGTGACGGTGTCCTATTTTGAATGGCTCAAAAATTTGGATCATGTGCGTTTTGGCCGAATGGATAAACGGTTCAACGAGAATACTTACATCAGTATGGTGAACCTTATCGAACGCCTTACCGGTGAAAAGGTAAACGTGGAAGAGAAACTGGATCTGACCAAAGGTGGAGATGAGATTGATTTAGTACGCTCCGGCTTGGAAGAAACCATGATCACGGCCTACAGCTCCATCCGTGCAGAAATGAAAAAATCAGATATTCCGGATATGCGCTCAGCAGCCTATGCGGTAGCTTTAAATAAAGTGGCATCAGATTATTCTCAACTGGGTGTGTTCCCATAATTCACGATCGCTAAAAGAAAATATAAAGTGGCATCTCCAGAAATGGCAAATTCCAATTTTAACTAATTGGACTGGATGAATGCAGCTAGAAATGACCTACTTATACTATTAACTTAAAAAATTTTATCATGGCAAATTCAAAATTAGATTTAATTGATAATCAGATTATCAAGATTTTACAGGAAAACTGTAAAATAACCAACCTGGAACTATCCAAGCGCGTTGGCCTTTCACCAGCCCCCACCTTAGAACGGGTGAAAAAATTAGAATCCAATGGGGTGTTGGCCAGTTACCATGCGCATGTCAACCGCAACGCCATCGGACTGAATGTGCAAACTTACTTATTGGTGGAGATCGCGTGGAATATGGATAATGCACTGGATAACTTTCTGGAAAAAGTCAATGAAATCGACGAAGTCGTTGAATGTTATATAATCACAGGGGAGGCTGATGCATTGATGAAAATTATTTGCAAGGATATTCCGACCTATGAAAACCTATTATTCAATACCTTATCAAAAATAGAGGAAATTGGTCGTTTGAAGACTTTGATGACTTTATCTCAAGTCAAAAATTCATATGTGCTACCTCATGATTATGACCAAGGTGAAGAATAAAATAAATCATATCCTGAAAAAATAAAAATTCCATTGACCGAAGCACTTCTATGGCGGGTAACTTCACCGCAGGGATTTGATTCGTTCCTTTTTGGAACGATGCATGTCCGTGATGCCCTGGCATTTGGGAACATGCCACTGATCAAAAGTTGCATCAATCGGAGTGAAGTGTATTATTCAGAGTTGGAAATGGAATCAAAAGGTCTGGGATCTTTGGCGGAGTTACAACGCATGCCCCGAGGGCAGGAACTCACCGACATAATGTCTTTCCACCATTATAGCCGGCTGCGCCGAATTATTTTTCGGGCATTCGGGGTGGATATTCATCCATTGCGACATTTTTACCCGATGATTGTGGCGAATATTATTCAGACGTCAGTCCTTCAAAAGACTTCGGATGAGATATTGGATTATTACCTATACCAGTATGCGCGGGATCAAGGCAAAGAAATGCGGTATTTGGAAAGCCAGCGAAAACAACTGGCCATATTTCAGCAGATTCCCATCGCTTATCAGGTCAAGGCATTGCGTCAACTTGGAAGACAACCGGCTAAAGCGAAAAATCAAATCCAAGCCCTGCTTCAAGATTATGCATCGCGAAATACCAGGCAATTATACCAACGATCTAAAAGTCAACTTGGAAAGCTGCGTCACATTCTACTCTATCAGCGCAATGAGCAAATGGCTCTTCGTCTGGTAGAGGATTTGATGCATACTTCCGGATTTATTGCCGTTGGTGCCGCCCATTTGTATGGATATAAAGGTATATTGCGTTTGATGAAAAAGGCGGGATATTTAGTTAGTAGTCTATAGTTTATAAACTATAAACTATAATCTATAAACTTTGGTCTATAATCATGATCAACTTAACCAACAATAATTTAATTACCTTAATATGAAAAAGTCTAAAATAGAAATAGAAGTTACACTGGATGATGAGCAGGTGCCAACGGAGATCCGGTGGAAAGCGGATGATAGCCAGGCCGCTGGATTTAAAGCAGTGAAAAGTATCTTTCTGTCTCTGTATGATGAGGAGTCGGAAGAAACCATGAAGCTGGATCTGTGGACCAAGGAGTTTCGCGTCGACGAGATGGATAAGTTTATTTTCCAAACCCTGCGGACCATGGCTGATTCCTACTACAAGGCCACTAATAACGGAGACCTAGCCAATCACATGGTCCAATTTACCAAGTTTTTCGGAACAGAGACCGGATTACTTAGACCTGAAAATTCCGAAGACGATCAAAAACAGCCTTGATATCCGGTAATGGGTTTTGTGTTTTAATCCGGTCGAGCTTCTGAAGTATTTCAGTCGTGTTCAGTTGGCCAATGCTGCCTTCATGGATGTGATTAATTTCGGGTACATCCCCGGTTCCTGAATCGAGCTGTGTTTTGACCTCCAAATAGGCTTCCCGAAATGGCAATCCCTGATCTACCTTTTCCTTAATGAGTTCCACGGAAAACGCTTGTGCGTAAAGAGGATTGGTCATCAAACCGTCTTTGACCTTTATTTTGTCAATGACATACTCCAGAATATCCAGTGCATCTTCTAATATTTCCATTTTAGGAAAAAATACTTCTTTGAGTAGTTGATAATCCCGGTGGTATCCAGTCGAAAGATTCTGGATAATGGCGGTGATTTCATGAGGTAGGGTGGTCAGACCATTGAATTTAGCTCTTAAAAGTTCAAAGACATCGGGGTTCTTCTTGTGCGGCATTATGCTGGAACCGGTCGTATATTCGTCGGGCAGCGTAATAAAACCATAATTCTGGGAGTTGTACTGACAGACATCCATGCTAAATTTTGCCAGGGTCAATCCGATGCTGGCAAAGGCATTCGCCATCAGATATTCTGTTTTTCCCCGGTTCATAGAGGCCGCGATTACATTGTATTCCAGATCAGCAAAACCAAGCAATTCCGTCGTACGCTTCCGGTCGATGGGGAATGATGTCCCATAGCCTGCTGCGGAACCCAAAGGATTGTGATTGATAACATCGAGGATGTTTCGGACGACGGCATAATCATGAATTAGAGTTTCTCCATAAGCCCCGAACCAAAGTCCAAACGACGACGGCATCGCAACCTGCATATGCGTATAGCCGGGCATGAGCACATCCCGGTGCTTTTCGGATTGTTTTAAGAATAATTGAATCATCCGATCCAATTTTTCACAGAGTACAATCAAATAATCGCGGTAATACAGCTTCAGATCAACTAGAATTTGATCATTTCTACTTCTGGATGTGTGTAATTTTTTTCCCGCCTGACCGATTTTGGCGGTTAAGTTCATTTCGACTTGAGAGTGCACATCTTCCACACCATGCTCTATGGTGAAACGGCCTTGATCGGCCTGGTTCAATAAGGTTTTAAGCTCATCCAATAGTGCGGAAGCATCCTCTTTTTCAATGATTCCGGTCTCGTACAACATAATGGCATGCGCCATGCTGCCCAAGAGATCATAGGAAGCAATCCGCTCATCCAAAGCGGCATCATGGCCGATGGTAAACTGTTCGATTTTCTTATTTATATTCTGTTGATCACTCCAAAGCTTTTTCATGGTAAGTTGTTTTTCAGCGATTCAATAAATGCACGATATTTTACATATCCTTCTTCCAGCTCACTCAGCTCAATATATTCATCGGCGGTGTGCGATCGGGCAGACCGACCCGGTCCCATTTTCAGACTTGGGAAATTCATGAGGGCCTGGTCGCTCAATGTCGGTGAACCGTAGACCGGTATATTCAGGGATCGGATGGCCTGGAACAATGGGTGTTCTTCGGGTAAAAAGGAGGAGTTTAACCGGTACGAACGGGCGGTCAGGGTAGACTGGGTGATGCCGTCCAGCAGTTGAAATACTTCCTCATTGGTATATTGATCGTTGACACGCACATCGATTACAAAATCACAGCGATCAGGAACCACATTGTGTTGCGTACCCGCTGATATTTGCGTGACCACGGCCTGTGTGTCCGGAAGGTATCTGGATTCTTTGGTAAAGGTGAAGTGTCGAATAGCATGGATGTCTTCCAAGGCGATGTAGAGGGCATTGGTGCCTTCCTGTCGGGCGGCATGCCCGGAAACCCCTGCCGAGTGTCCATCAACGACCATCAAACCCCGTTCCGCAACAGCGGCACGCATCTGTGTGGGTTCGCCGACGATAGCGCCCCACGGTGTCGGAATTTCCCGAAGCACTGCTTCTATACCCCCCGATCCTGAAATTTCTTCTTCGGCTGAAGCAATTAATAAAAGATTGAAAGGTAAATCTGTGGCTTTGTAATAATCTATAAACACTTGGATGAGACAGCAAAGTGCGCCGCCTGCATCGTTGGATCCCAACCCATAAAGTCGATCTGATTCAAGGTTCGGTTTAAAGGGATCCTTCGTATAGGTCGATGCCGGCCTGACGGTGTCATGGTGTGAGTTAAGTACCAGGACAGGCCGGTTATCGTCCCAGTATAAATTTCGAGCCAGAATGTTGTTGCCCATTTGATCCACATCAACCCCCGCACGGGTCAAGTCATCGTAGAGGTACGCTGCTGTCTGATCTTCCTGCTTACTGTAAGAGGGAATGGCAATCAAATCCTGCAGGCGGGTTAAAATCGGTTTCATTATTCGAATATTCGGGTACCTGTCATTTCCCGGGCTTCCGTTAATTCGGTTAAACCCGTTATCCATACTTCGCTTACTCCATTGATCAATGCGTAGAAGGCATTGTCCAGTTTGGGAATCATGCCCAGTGTAATGACTTCATCCATTTTTAGTCTTTTGTATTCAGCGTAATTCATTGCGTGAATAAGGGTTTGATCATCGTCCGGATCCAGCATGACGCCCGCCTTGTCCATGCAAAACAGTAATCGAATGTCATAGTCTTCGGCCAGGGCTGTGGCCAGTTGAGTGCTGATGGTATCGGCATTGGTGTTGAGCAACTGTCCTTCGTTGTCGTGGGTGATCGCACAAAAAACCGGGGTCACTCCCAACTTTAGAATCATCTTGACCGCTCGTTTATTGACCGCTTCAATATCGCCCACATACCCGTAATCAATGGATTTTACGGTTCGCCGACGCGCCCGGATAGAATTGAGGTCGGCACCCGACATCCCCAGTGTTCGCACATTGTGTTTTTGAAAAATGCCGACGATTTTTTTGTTGTACAATCCGGCGTACACCATGGTGGCTACATTCAGCGCTGCCGCATCGGTGATTCGGCGGCCATCGACCATCTTGGGTTCAAATCCGAGCCGCTGGGAGATTTCACTCGCTTTGGCCCCACCGCCGTGTACGACGAGTGTACTTCCATCCAGCCGGGCCACATATTCGGCCAGTTTTTCAATGTGCTCATCGTCTTCCAATAGTTTACCGCCTACTTTTATGATCGTCAGTTTCTCTTTCATGTTATTGGCTCAATAGATTTTTCAATACGGCCTGAGCAGCGTAAATTCTGTTTTCGGCCTGTTGGCCGACCAGCGAAGCTTCCGAATCCAACACGTCATCTGACACTACCACATTTCGACGGACAGGCAGACAATGCATAAACCGACCTTGATTGGTCCGGCTCATTTTTTCCTGCGTGACCGTCCAGTCCGGTCGTTGAATGGTCCGGCCATAATCGTGAAAGGAGGACCAGTTCTTGGCATAGATATAGTCAGCTCCCTCAAATGCTTCTTCCTGGTCATGGACGAGGGTAGCCTGACCGGTGTATTCTTCGGATAACTCCATGCCTTCCGGACAGGCAATCGTCAAGTCAAACCCGGCCTGCTGGATGGTTCGGCTAAATGAATTGGCAACGGACTGAGGAAGTTGGCGCGGATGTGGGGCCCAGGTCAAAACGATTTTGGGCCGAGCCACTTTTTTCGTTTCCTGGATCGTCATCAGATCCGCCAGACCCTGCAAGGGATGCAAAGAACCGGACTCAAGACTGACCAGCGGTATGTCACAGTATTTGGCAAACCGGGTAATAAAATCATCGTGATAATCTTCCTGGGCGTCTTTTAACAAGGGAAAAGCCCGAATGGCGATGATGTCCGAATAGCGACCCAATACCTCCGCCTGCTCTTTGAGGTGTTCTGCGGCGTCGCCGTCCATGACTATGCCACTGCGTGTTTCCAGCTTCCAGGCGCTATCGGCCGCGAGATTGATGCATTCCATTCCTAGTTTACGTGCCGCGATCTCTGTGCTCAGTCGGGTGCGTAAGCTGGGGTTGAGGTACAGGCAGGTCAGTACTTTGCCTTCCCCGGGCTTTTTACCCACCCCTTGCTTTTTCAATACCAGGCCTTCGTTGGCCAAAGCTACAAGATCTTCTACTTCATCGGTATTTATAAAATGCTTCATGATTTTTCGACTAATTCAGTAAACGCCTGCACAAAAATATCAATTTCTTCCGGCTTTACGGTCAGAGGCGGAAGCAATCGCATGGTATTCGGCGATTTCGCGGAACCGGTAAATATTTTTTGATCAAAGATTAATTTTTTCCGTAATTCTTTAATCGGGAAGTCCAGATCCATCGCAATCATCAGACCGCGTCCCCGGATGGCTTGGATCGCCGGGATGTTCTTGAGCTGTCCGATCAGGTAATCTCCGGTCTGCTGCGCCTGATGCACCAGCTCCTCTTTTTCGAATACTTCGAGTACAGCCAATGCGGCTGCACAAGCCAGTTGATTTCCGCCGAATGTCGTACCCAGCAAGCCCGGTGATGCTTTGAACCGAGGATGGATTAAGAGTCCGCCCACGGGAAAGCCATTGCCCATTCCTTTGGCGACCGTAATCAGGTCAGGCCGAACATCCGGATGGATTTGATGCGCGAAAAAGTGGCCGGTTCGGCCGTATCCGCTTTGGATTTCATCCATGATAAAGGTTGAATCATATTTTTTCGTGAGCTCCTGGATTAATGTCAAAAAGGAACCATCGGGTTCTTCCATGCCCCCGATTCCTTGAACCCCCTCCACGATCACAGCAGCAACTGCTTCGCTCATGTGAGCAGTCAGAGCCTCCGGGTCATTCAAGGGTAAGCGGATCACTTCGATGCCCCGGTTTAGCGGCGCCTGAATTTTGGCATTATCGGTGACTTGGACTGCGGCGGAGGTTCGTCCGTGAAACGCATTGTCAAAAGCGATGACTTTGTACCGGTCTTTGACGAACGAAGCTAACTTTAGTGCGTTTTCGATCGCCTCGGCGCCGGAATTGACTAAAAATAAATCGTAATCCGGGTAACCGGATAATTCACCCAGCTTAGTGGCCAGTTCGTTTTGAATGGGCATCTCCACTGAGTTGCTGTAGAACCCGATTTTTTCGAGTTGGCCCTGAATACGTTCAATGTAATGCGGGTGACTGTGACCAATGCTGATCACGGCATGGCCGCCATACAGATCGAGATATTTTGTGCCCTCATTGTCGTAGACATAATTTCCGCCCCCCCGTTCAATGTTGACATCAAATCGGGGATAAACATCAAATAGTTTCATGTGCGCTTGTTTTAATAGATGGTTGGTTTTAGTATCAAGCCGGTCGTTTCCTCCCAGCCCGCTATCAGATTCAGGTTTTGAACGGCTTGGCCGGAGGCGCCCTTAAGCAGATTATCCAAGGTACTGGTGATGTGCACTTTTCCTTTTATTTTATCGACCTTCAGATACGCTCTGTTGGTATTAACGACGCGTTTGAGATCGAGGTCCTGACTGGTCACGATGGTAAAAGGATGGTCCGCGTAATAATCCTTAAAAAGCTGGACCAATTCGGCTTCACTGTGGCTGGTATCTGTGATGATGCTGGAAAAGATACCCCTTGGAAAATCACCGCGAACAGGAACCATAATGACCGGATGGTCATAGTCGGGTTGGAGGTCCTGGACACTTTGATAAACTTCAGGAATGTGCTGATGCGTTCCCAGTTTGTAAATAGACAGATTGTTGTTCCGCCAGCTAAAATGAGTGGTCGGAGAAGGTCGTTGTCCTGCCCCGGTGGACCCGGTGATGGAGGTTGCCGTAATTTCCCCGGTCAGCCAGCCGGCTTGAGCCAATGGCAAGAGGGCCAATTGTATTCCGGTGGCAAAGCAGCCCGGATTGGCGATCTTTCGGCTTTTTTTTATTTTTTCTTTTTGCCACTCGGGTAGACCATAGGTGAACTGGTGATCGGGACTGGCAAATCGAAACTCATTGGATAAATCCACGACGATCTTATCGTCTGGAATGGGATTGTCTTCCAAAAATTGGCCACTCCGTCCATGGCCCATGCACAAGAATAGGGCGTCATAATCTGCCTCTAAATCTTCTTTGAACTCTAGTGTACTTATTCCCTCGAGGTCCTGATGGATAGTACATACTGGTTGACCAGCCTGACTCCGACTTAGAACTTGTGTAACCTTTGTTTTTGGATGTTGGAGCAATAGACGAAGCAACTCTCCGCCGGTATAGCCAGCACCTCCTGCAATAGCGACTTTCATTATTATTTTTTGGTTTTATGCAGCTGATGATAAATAATGTCCTGGTTGCCGTAGATCTTGATAAACCCTTTGGCATCGTCCGCATCCCAGGCCTTATTGGTTTCTCCGTATTGCCCGGCTTTGGATTGCATAAGATCATTTTCAGAGGTGATGCCCTGAAGTTCAAAACGGTAGGGGTGAAGTCGTACATTGACAGTCCCGGTCACGGTTTCCTGCGAACTCTCGAGATAAGCTTCGATATCCCGCATCACTGGATCCAGAAACTTGGCTTCGTGAATCATCATGCCGTACCAATTGGCGAGTTGATCTTTCCAGTGTAATTGCCATTTGGACAACGTGTGTTTTTCCAAAAGATGATGCGCTTTGATGATGAGTATGGGGGCAGCGGCTTCAAACCCAACCCGTCCTTTGATTCCAATAATGGTATCGCCGACGTGGATGTCCCGTCCGATGGCATAGTCTTGAGCGATGGACTGAAGTTGTTTTATGGCCTCCACTTTATTAATGTATTGATGACTATCAATGCCACTTAATTCACCCTTCTGAAAATGAAGGACCAGATCCCGGGGTTCGGTCTTTTTTAACGGGCTCGGATACGCTTCTTCCGGAAGTGCCTGATCCGAAGTCAGTGTTTCCGCACCGCCCACACTGGTTCCCCATAGTCCTTTGTTGATGGAGTATTTCGCTTTGGACCAATCCATTTCAATCCCGTGCTTGATCAGGTAATCCATTTCTTCTTCGCGCGACAAATTTTGATCCCGGATCGGGGTGATAATCTCGATTCCTTCGGCCAGTGCGGAAAAAACCAGATCAAATCGTACCTGATCGTTCCCCGCTGCGGTGCTTCCATGGGCGATCGCTTCGGCGTTGATGTCTTTGGCAAATTTTACGAGCGTCAGTGCCTGGATCATGCGTTCTGCAGATACAGACATCGGGTAGGTGTTGTTGCGAAGCACATTTCCGTAGACCAGATATCGGATGCATTGATCGTAGTACGCTTGTTGTACATCCAGCACCCGAAAAGAAGCGGCGCCCATAATCCGTGCTTTTTCTTTGGCTTCCAGGATGTCTTCTTCATCAAATCCACCCGTATCGACCATAGCGGCATGAACATCGTATCCTTTGTCACTGAGGTACCGCACCGCATAGGACGTATCCAATCCACCACTATATGCAAGTACCAATTTTTTATTCTTCATCTTCTTTTGATTTTTTGTCAATGAGTTCTTTGTTAATTTGTTCTATTTTTGAGGCTGCCAGCATTCCCGTACATAAACACATTTTTCGATCGTTTCGCATCAGTATATCGTAGTTGGGGCAGCTTTTACACCCTTTCCAAAATTCGTCATCCTGGGTCAATTCAGAATAAGTGACCGGCTTGTAACCCAATTCACTGTTGATTTTCATCACGGCCAGGCTCGTTGTAATGCCAAAGATACGGGCCTGCGGGAATTTGTCTCGGGCCAATTCAAAAACCCGGTATTTTATTTTTTTGGCGATCCCCATTTTTCGATAGGTATCCTTGACGATCAGTCCCGAATTGGAAACATATTTTTTCCCTTGAAAAATCTCAATATAGCAAAACCCCACAAAATGATCACCGTCCAGGGCAATGATCGAATTGCCGTTCTTAAGTTTCTGCCGGATGTATTCCGGTTCTCTTTTGGCGATTCCCGTCCCCCGGACTTTGGCTGATTTCTCAATTTCAGCGCAGATTTCCTCTGCGTAGATCGCATGGTCTTCGTTGCCTATATGTAATTGAATGTCCATTGATTAATAAAATTGAAATAAAATAATGCTACAGGAATAAATAAAATGGGGTGGGTGTGACCAGGCTCGTCGATTTAGCATCGACGATCGTGCGGAATCCTTGCCCTTGAGGGGCGAGGGAAAAATGGATGATATGAATAGTTGATTTCCTGCATTGAATCGGTAAAAGTAGGAAATATTAATCAGACGCCCAAAGCTTAAAATGAATAAATTTAAAAGTTTTACTGGTGTTAGGTGGGATTAAAATGTCATAATTGTTAAAAAATGACAGTTTGAAACAAAAATGACATTTTGGTTTTGGCTTTTGAAATGAATTGGGGGTTCATAGCAATAAATAAAATTATTTAAATTCGGCTAGTATTTTTTCAAGGTGTACGATGGCCTGGGTTGCGGGGTAGGGAAGAACCTCGATTTGAGATTGATTCTGAAAGCTGCCGATGTCACCGGGGTTGGGATCGATGTAATAGATGGGTATATCCTGTGGGCAGTAATCCAACAGAGAAGCTGCCGGATAGACCTGTAGAGAGGTTCCGATCACAATGCACAAATCGGCCTGCTGACAAAGCATCGCTGCCTGCTCCAGCATGGGGACCGCTTCCCCGAACCAGACGATGTGGGGCCGGTAGGTGTGTTGATCGTCATCTTTGTATGCTGTGGTGAGGTCCTTCTTCCATTCCATGATGCGGCCGGGATCCTGCAGACTTCTGATTTTGAGTAATTCACCATGCAAATGAAGGACCTGGCTGCTGCCGGCCCGTTCGTGAAGATCGTCCACATTTTGAGTGATGATATGTACATCAAAATCCGATTCAAGTTCGGCCAAGAATTCATGGGCCGGATTGGGCTTGACTTCGAGCAGTTGCCGCCGTCGTTGATTGTAGAATTCGTGGACCAAATCCGGATCGTGCTGAAAACCCTGAGGGGTAGCTACTTTCTGCACGTCATGGCCTTCCCAGAGACCGTCCGCGTCCCGGAAGGTTTTGATGCCGCTTTCAGCGCTCATGCCGGCGCCGGTGAGGACGATTAGTTTTTTATTCATGATTTGTCGATTGTCGTTGAGCGTGCGCAAGATAGGGATATTTATACGCTTATGCTAAAAATAGAGTCTCATGAGATGAAGTGGTAGTATCAGAGTTCAGATAAATGGAAAGATTTTCGAATTCATTGGTCGATACTTTTTTACTCCAAGCGGCCACTAAGAATATCGCCATCGTGTTGAAATAAATGACTGACCCAGTCAGGCGGCGGGTTGTGGAGATCCTGAACGCCGATCTTTTTAAGGATATGTTGGAGGAGCTGGGGTTTGTCTTTTTTCCAAATCAAGGCTTTTGTTACGCCGACTGCCTTTATTTCACCCTTTTGTTCAAATTGATGGATATGATAAATCCACTTTTCGTCCCACCCAGCCGTTCGTAATTTTAAAGTAAATGAGGTCCAGCGTTTCAACGGCTTCCTGTAGATGATTTTTTGAGAACCCAGGGTGGGGGCCAGCCCCTTTAACACGATTTCCTGATAGAGCCTGGATCGGGCAATCATTTCCCACCGGATAAAGTCCATATAAGCTGCATATTGGGAGGCTGTCATGACACGCATTCCATCGCAGTCCAACAGCCGAACGGTAAACTTTCGGCTGAGCTCAGTCTGGATGTCTACTTGTTTTTGAAAGTTTCGGGCCAATAAAATTCGGCTAACACGGTACCAATAATAAAACATTTTTCTTTCTATTTTTCGACCGTCCAAAAAAGGTCAAGTCGGACGATTCGGGTAATATTCGTGGGATTATTCTCTGTAGGTGTCCAACGAAGTTTAGCTGTATAATCTATATATTTGGCAGCGGGCATTGTGTTGTACTGGTTTCCTTTACAAGGGGCAAATCAATGGCTGAATATAGTGAATTATGGGAAATTAATAAGCGGGGTGACGCATGATTTTCAACATTTTGAGGAGTGGGATCAGCTTATAACAATTAACGCACTTCTTAAAGATATAAAAACCGTATCAAAAACTAAGATGTTCTGGTTGAACACCTTCGGAGTTCAATGAAAAGCTTTAGAGCGCAAGTGACACGGGTGGTTACCATATACTTGTGAAGTGATTATTGAGCTCCGGCTTTTTCTAGAATAGCCACAATGTCTTTGAATCCCCTTTTTTTGGCGTGCTGAAGCGGGCTGATGCCCTCCTTATCCGGAATGTTGACATCGCAGCCTGCATTGACCAAAAGTTGAACAATGTTCGTATGGGTTTGACCACCGTTGCCCAGAACAATAGCTTCCATTAAGGCTGTCCAGGTCAGGTTATTGATATGATCGATGGGGTAGTCCGCTATTTTCAATAATTCCTGTACAACTGCTGTATGACCTCGCTCACAGGCAGGTATCAGTGCTGTGCCCCCATATCGGTTCAGTACCAGATGGTCAGCTTTGCCGGTAGCAAGGCAGGCTTTAAGAATTTCGAGGTATCCGCTGGCTCCGGCGTGAAGCAACGGGCTTTCCAGCCGATCGTCTTGTGCATTGACATCGGCACCGGAATTTATGAGCACGCTGGATGCTTCTACATGATTCTCGTAGGTCGCTACCATTAATGCTGTTCTTTTGTGGGAATCGGTGGTCTCGATATCAACGCCTTGTTCTAATAAGTTTTGAAGTTGCTCTATATCGTTGTTTCTGGCCGCTTTGATAAACTCCATTTCCATTTTATGATTGGTATTAGCAGATTTTTGGGAACAAGCAGTAAACAGACTGAATAGTACGAAACAAAAAACAAGTGGTGTGATTTTCATAATTTATCTAACTGTATATGTCTAATTACTGACTGATTTTTGTTGGATGTCAGTATCAGTAAGGGTGATTTCCAGGACCAGGTGCATCAATCAGGTGGCTTTTAATTCTAAGGATCGAAATGGTGAAATGTTTTTTATAAACGGAGTCTTGTTGGCGATTGACATATTCATTGGCTTTCTAATTTTGTATAAAGTGTTTATAGATAGTTCGTTGTGTAAAAGCAGCTAAGATTTCCGTCGTGAACGGAAGATATACGGAGTTTGTTTCACCCACTCACGTGGATTCACATCCAGAGCTTTGCGAGTTGCAACTATAGCAATCCGCAGGGCTCTATGTCGTAATAAGCACCTTCATTATATGACGCTTTCTGTTGATATTGGAAACATAGATGTTTGACTATCCCACAGCATTAAACATTTTTATCCTTTCGATGAACCAAAAGCTAAGCTGTGAGCTAAATACCCTGTAGTTATGCACCCTTTTTATGTCAGTTTGTTGATTATCCATTTCATCAATTCATGGGGTTCTGCAATCGACCAAGAGTGTGGATGTCTCGTACCGTTTAAGCGATATCCTTTACCTAACGCGTTAATAAATTCCGCATTTTCATTACCCAATATCCTTAACTCATTAATCATGGCTGTTTGGTCTAACGCATTCATATCATAATAGTCCGTCTGTCTTTCTCTTAAATGCCAATCAATATCCGGATCAGAATAAATTCTAATCGGGACGTCAATTAAAAATCTCGCGTTGCCACCATTTTTTACTGCTTTTGAGTACATCGAATGTTTAATGTAGATATTTGGCACTTTATCTGGGGAACCTCCGAATTGCTCATCGAGTTTGGATAAATAGTCCGTTGCCTCGTTAACGGCTACTTCCGAAAAATTTAAATCCTTTGTTCGCTGAAATGTATAGTAAATTCTTGTCCAGTCTAATGGTGGGTCTATTCCATAAACCGCAGTGGGTTCAATTGCTGTTAAATCAGGATTTTCTCTTGAGATTTCTACATATCTTATTGCGTTCATCCCTCCCAGCGAGAAACCTCCAACTACTATTTTGTCTTTTGGTGCTTGATATTCAGATATTGCTTTTTCAAAAGTAGTATTTAGAAATGTCATTGTGACTTCATCAAGATAGAGATTGTAATTAATCGAAGGAATTATCACTGCAAGGGGCTTCCACCAACGGTTTCAAACCACAAACCACAAACTACAAACCACTACTCCATTTCTTCAAATGTTCTCCCAATAATATCCAGCCCTTCGTTCAACTCCTCCTCCTGAATAACCAGTGGCGGCGCAAACCGGATAATATTACCATGTGTGGGCTTCGCCAGTAGGCCGTTCTTCATCAACGCGACGCACAAATCCCAGGCGGTGGTTGATTCCGGCTCAATAACCTGCTCTTCTACAGGCAGATGATCGGGGAAGGCATTTCTGCCCCGATGCTTTTTCTTTTTCTTTCTGGTGTAGGAGACTTCTTCGGTAGTAGATTCCAGCTCTGTCTGTTCTTCAGATTCAGGTTCGGAGAATATATTCAACTGGTTGTCCGCAGTCGCAGGAACAAAGCGTTCACGCTTTGCACCATAAACCATTTTCTGAAGCTCTTTTAATTGAAATTGGAGTGAAGCA
>NZ_JAHVHU010000024.1 GCF_019802045.1 Membranihabitans marinus
GCAAGTTCATCCTTGTCTGCAATCTGATTGACCAATTCATCGAGTAATTTTTGAGTTTGATCTTTCATAGTATAAAGTTTTTAGACTCACAAAATCAGATCAATTCCGCTCAACACAAAATTTTTTGGAAAGTCTTCTTGAACTCCACAAATACACAAACTACTTGACAGTCCCTGCCACACTTTTAAATCTTTGAATGCGAAGTCTTTCTTCTTCATCGCCTTTTTTATTTTGAGCTTTGAGCTTCTATGCTTTGAGCTATTCTTGCCTTGTACCGTGATACTTTGAGCATCTCTGCCTTTATCATTTGGTATACGTGATACTTTCAGCTTTCAGCTTCGAGCTTCGAGCTTTCTCTTTTCCGCTTCTTCTGCTTTGAGCATCTACGCTTATTAAGCCAGGTACACGTATTACTTTTAGCTTTGAGCTTTCAGCTTCTATGCTTTGAGCTTTTCTTGCTTTGAGCTTAATACCACCGACAACTTTCTTAAAAGAACCATTTATTGAATGTCTTTACTATGCTACATCAGTGTGTCGATATCCCATTTGGCATTCGCCACCGGTTCTTTGATCATTTCATCGGCTGCTGGTAATCCTTTGGCTTTCATGTTTTCAGCATCCCAATGGATTCGCTGTCCATTCAAACGCAGAGAAAGAACTCCCAAAAGGGTAAGCTCGGTCAATTGACTGCCATAATCCAGATTCGCGCTGGACTGTCCGCCATTTTTGATGGCGTCAATCCAGTCCCGGTGGTGGCCGTTGGAACGTGGAATGCGTTCTGGAGGTGCTTCATAAGCTTCACGCAAAGACTCCGGAAAAATCTGAGGTTGCCGATCGCCACCGTCCGTGATGATAACTCCTTTATCTCCCACATACATGGCGCTGCGTGATCCGAATTTATAGTCTGGGGGCAAGTGTGGGTTCCAGGCCGGTTTTAAGCCCCCGGAATACCAATGCAGCTGCATGGCCGCCTGACCATTCTTTTCCGGAAAATGATAAGTGCCGGCTTCACCGTAAGGTGCTATTTCACTGTTGCTTTGTCCGGCAGGGTGAATTTGAATTTTGGAAGGGGACGTTAGGTCAAAAGCCCAGAAAGGGAGGTCCATGTCGTGACACCCGAAATCACCCAGAGCACCACATCCGTAAATCCAAAAATCACGCCAGGTGACCGGAGAAAATAAATCGTTATACGGTCGGAAGGGAGAGGGGCCCAGCCATTCTTCCCAATCAAAATCATAGGGCAGGGGACTGGAGTCTTCCGGTAGTCCTGTAATGCCAGCTGTCCAGCGGCTTGCAGGAACCCAGGCGTGGATCTCACGCATGGTGCCGATGGCACCATCCTGGAGGTATTCCACCGTGGATCGCATGCCGTCGCGACTGTGCCCGGAATTTCCCATTTGGGTCGCCAGCCCGGTTTCCTGAACGACCTTGCGCACCATTCTTGTTTCCCAAATGTTGTGGGCCATAGGCTTTTCACAATATACATGCAACCCGGCTTTTAAGGCTGCAATGGTAATGTAAGCGTGCGTGTGATCGGGTGTAGCACATACGATGGCATCGATGTCTTTGTCCTGTTCCATCATTTCATGAAACCGGTGGTACTGACGTACTTTCTTCCCGGATCCTTTTTCCTGATTGTGTTTTTCGATCATTTCACTCACGGGTTCTCTACCCGCTATGGATTTGTAATAGAACCGATGCAAGTCCCAATACCGACCGGGATCCGTTACCGAAGTGATTTGGACATCATCCAACTGCAGAAGATGGCGGACATTACTTTGGCCTTGACCGCCCGCCCCGACTAATCCGATGTTGACTTTGTCGCTGGGTGCGGTATAGTTTTTACCTCCAAGCACATTCCTGGGCAAAATCATAAAGCCGGCTGCAGTCGCTGTCATCGTTTTCGTGAAATTTCGACGGGATGAATGGGGTGTAGATGGGATTGGGTTTTTTGGTTCTTTCATAGTAAAGGTTATTTGAGGATCGAAATATAGTAAAAAAGATTGACTAGGATGACTAGGATGGACTAGGATGGACTAGGATTAATAGGATGGGCTGGGATGGACTAGGATTAATAGGATGGACTAGGATTAATAGGATTACTTGGATGACTAGTATTTATAGGATGACAAGGATTAATAGGATGGGCCGGACTAGGTCGAATTGGGATGAATGGTGCTTTCAATTGCGATTCGTAAGCGCGCAGCGATTTGGGAGCGCAATTTTTAACCCTATGAAATTAGTTCTTGGAGCACTAGGATGGACTAGGATTAATAGGATTACTGGGATGACTAGGATGACTAGGATTTATAGGATGACAAGGATTAATAGGATGGGCTGGACTAGGTCGATTTGGGATGAATGGTGCTTTCAATTGCGATTCGTAAGCGCGCAGCGATTTGGAAGCGCAATTTTTAACCCTATGAAATTAGTTCTTGGAGCACTAGGATGAACTAGGTTGATTAGGATTACTAGGATGGACTAGGATTAATAGGATGGACTGGGATTAATAGGATGGACTGGGATGGACTAGGATTAATAGGATTACTGGGATGACTAGGATGGACTAGTATTTATAGGATGACAAGGATTAATAGGATGGGCCGGACTAGGTCGATTTGGGATGAATGGTGCTTTCAATTGCGATTCGTAAGCGCGCAGCGATTTGGAAGCGCAATTTTTAACCCTATGAAATTAGTTCTTGGAGCACTAGGATGAACTAGGTTGATTAGGATTACTAGGATGGACTAGGATTAATAGGATGGACTGGGATGACTAGGATGGACTGGGATGGACTAGGATTAATAGGATTACTGGGATGACTAGGATGACTAGGATTTATAGGATGACAAGGATTAATAGGATGGGCTGGACTAGGTCGATTTGGGATGAATGGTGCTTTCAATTGCGATTCGTAAGCGCGCAGCGATTTGGAAGCGCAATTTTTAACCTTATGAAATTAGTTCTTGGAGCACTAGGATGAACTAGGTTGATTAGGATTACTAGGATGGACTAGGATTAATAGGATGGGCTGGGATTAATAGGATGGACTGGGATGGACTAGGATTAATAGGATTACTGGGATGACTAGGATGGACTAGGATTAATAGGATGACAAGGATTAATAGGATGGGCCGGACTAGGTCGAATTGGGATGAATGGTGCTTTCAATTGCGATTCGTAAGCGCGCAGCGATTTGGAAGCGCAATTTTTAACCCTATGAAATTAGTTCTTGGAGCACTAGGATGAACTAGGTTGATTAGGATTACTAGGATAACTTGTGCGAACGGATTAAATCCGTCCAGTCTTTTACTGGAATTATTCCTCCCTCATAAAAGAGATCTGTTTCAGCTCAGCCGAGTCGGATCCAGAGTCCATCCCGGGATCGGCAAGCCCGTGGGAAGGGTGCGTTAAAGCGGGATTACCGAGCCCGAATAAATTCCCTGCCGCCCTGGTTTGAATGATGGAGTAAGAAAGTGGAGTCCGGTTTCGGTCTTTATCCTGACTGGGAAAGAGCAAAAACGTCAAATTCAAAGAGCATCTATATCACTGGGATTACTAATCTACGTTCTAAAATCTACGTACTATGATCTAAACTCCATCCACAATCAACCATCGATAATCGACCATCCACCATCAACAATTAACCATTAATACTCACCCCAGTATCTGTGCCGTGTGGTCTTTGGTCTTCACTTTTTCGATGACTTTTTCGATTTTTCGGTCTTCATCGATGAGAAAGGTCGTTCGGTGAATCCCATCATAGGTTTTGCCCATGAATTTTTTTTCACCCCAAACGCCATAGTCCTTGATGACTTTTTTGTCGGTGTCGGCGATGAGTGGAAATGGGAGGTCATACTTTTCTTCAAACTTTTTGTGCGACTTTTCGGAGTCCGCACTCACACCAATGACGGCGTAGTTGTTGTCCTGAAGCGCTTTGTAATTATCCCGGAGATTGCAGGCCTGCTTGGTGCAGCCCGGCGTGTTGTCTTTGGGGTAAAAGTACAAGGCGATCTTTTGCCCGTCAAAATCATGGATGGAGATGGAATTTCCATTTTGATCTGTTCCTTCGAATTCGGGAGCCTGATCCCCTGGTTTTAAATGAGTCATAGTGTGTCGTTTTTACTACAATAGTTAATGATCTTAACGAGGTTTTGTTTAACCACAGATTCAAATACAATCAAATTGGTTTGCATCAGCCCTTCCCGTAGGCGTCCTTCGCCTTCAAGTATTTGGCGTCCAGGTAAAAGGTACCAAACGGGACCAGTGAAGCAAGAAAGACCAAAACGCTAAAGCCGAGTTTCCATTTGTACTGGATGGCACATACGAGCCCCATTCCACAATACAAAAGAAACAACATCCCGTGCGCCATACCCACGTAGTAGTTGGGTTCCGCAATATCGTAACCGTACTTCAGGGGCATCGTCAAACCAAACAACAAATAGCTGATGCCTTCCAGAATGGCGACGTAGCGGAAGTATTTTAATAATGTCATTCTATTATAATCTTGTGAGCGAATTATTTTATGTAAACCAACACGTCATTTCTCAGGAAGTTTTGAAGACGATGACAAATTATTCGATGATTTTCCAATGTGCTGTGCATATTTCATCCCGGACCATTATTACTGTGTCACTATTCCCAGAGGTCCATTGGAATGCTCGACCAATATTGGTCTTTAAAATTGAACCAAAGTAGGTTTGCTTTTATTCGTTCCAGGTGGAGTCTATCTTAATACAGTAAGTTATTCTATTCAAGGAATAACAGGAAATAAGCAGTGGCTATTTTCTTATTCGCAAAAGATTCCTTGTTATAAGATACAGCAATAGGGCAGCCTTCTCTTCCATCGAAGGGTAAATGTCATCACCGGCCATGCCTTTTGAAATCTGAGTGACGGAACTTTGAAAGTTTTCATTTTATTTTTGATTTGTTCGGAATTTCTGAACCGTTGGTCCTTTATCTAATTACCTGATTCCACTATGCTGGCATGTAACGGTTCTGTGATATGGAGCGGACCCAGCGATAGCAAGTTTGATTTCATATCACTTGTTATCCTCACTTTTCATTTTCTTGGTTTTCGATAAAATGCACCCCCCACCATAACCCTTCTACCGTATCTTTAAGAGATATCCCAAATGCTCCAAGGTATTTATCAATGTTTAGAATATCTTCTTCTTTACTTCCGTAGCTATCCAAAACTTCAGCAATAGTTCTTGTTTTTGTTGTAAATAGTTCGTCATCTTCAATTTGGAATGACAGTTCATTGTTCAAGCTTTCCGAATAAGCACTAAATGACAATAATTCTAAAGTATAGGATCGAACTTTTGGAAATATTTGACGCAAAAAGTCATTAAGTTGGATTTGGTGATATTTATACTTTAAGATTAGTTCTGAAAAGAATTGATAGTAAATAGACTTATTCTTTATGTTTTCGTAGTGCCCTTCAGCCATTAAATTTAAGAACCATACTAATCTGTCTGTAACTGTAGAAAAAGTATCTTTAGTCGCATTAATTCCATGCCGAAGTGCCCCATATTCTTCTAAATAAAAGTCAAGAAATGATTTAATTTGTCCATGTTTAGTATTCAAGTCATACTCTCTATCTTTTAATTCGTATAAAAAATGAAAGTATTCGTGATGATAGATTGTAGAACGAATTTGAGAATCAAATTTTTCAGTGAATAAAACTGGATTTATTATTATTACTCCCTTGTCTCGAATAGTCTTGCCTAATACTAAATGATTTTCATTTGGTCTTGAAGATTTGTATGTTTGGTCCTCGGTTAACTCCACAACAGCTTGTTTAAAATCATCTGGAATCAGATATTTGGGTTCTCCATTCTCTTTATCATAGTAGTCTCCAATGACAATTGAAACTTCATCAATTATTTGTTTTTTGATTTCGGAATTTCCTATTTGTACTTCTATTTCCATATTTAATTGAGGATAGCTTGTTTATATGCCTGTATTTTACACTGATAGCCCACCTATTAGGTGTGTAATGCGCTATAAATGCATCCATTACTTTTGTATCTCTATATCATCAAATGGACTCCTTATGGTTCAAAGACTCTTATCACCCAAATGAGTATACAGCAGGGTACTCCATGGATTTTCACTTCCAAATCCCTGGAGCCAGGTACAGAATCTTAATACCACCTCATTTGCCGGTCCCCGTCATCCTTGGTGTGTTTGACCATAATGCTCCTGCATTATCTTGTATTGGTTGTACCATGCCTGCTGAATAAAACGCTTTCTTTCCCTGCTGGTGCAGAGCGTGTATTCGGGTGAAAGAACATTGGGGCCAAGCTCGATAACATACCCTATAGGATACCATGAATAAAATACCAAGATAGAAAATTATCTTAACAATTTATTTTTAGATTGAAGTATATATATATATTATAGAAATATTTTATTCCGAAAAAAAACTTGATGCTTGGGGCGTAGTGTGACTGCAATTGTTTTCTACGGCATGGTGGAAGGCACCTTCGAGTGCGCCTGACACTTAGAATGGTTGGTTTTTTTCAGATGTAAGCCACTACCCATCGCACATCCTCTGGCTGCAAGTGTCTTTCACGGTCATGGTGGAAGGCATCTTCAAGCGTGCCTTACACCTGATGCAGGGTAGTATATATTTTCTTTAGCGACAATCACAAAGTCTTTCTAGCCTGGGATACTAAGAAATCAAATTTAGCACTATCCATTTACAAACGTTTACAAACGGATACAAACGTTAGTACTCGTTTAATCTTCGGTAATCGCATGGTGATGCACTTACCTTGTGCCTATTATTTCACGTATAAAATAGGTACATCATGAAAAATGTAAGAAATCAGGTTCAGATTATCGGAAGATTGGGTCGAGACGTCGAATTAAAAACCACCCAGGGAGACAAAAAGCTCGCCAATATGAATGTGGCGGTCAATCGGTATTATACCAATGCGATCGGACAGAAAGTGGAAAACACCGACTGGTTCCGGGTGGTCGCCTGGGGAAAAATGGCGGAAAATATGGCGAATATCCTGCACAAAGGAGATGAAGTGATGATCCAGGGGCGCCTGGCGACACGAAGCTATGAAGACAAGAATAAAATCCTGCAGTATGTGACCGAGATAGTGGCTGAGCAGTTTTTATTTATCACCTCACCAAAACAGGTGGTTGCTTCATAACTTGTATTGCGCAAAACATGTTAGCTGGCCTTTAGACCTCAAAATTTACTCTGTCCGAATGCCGTGGTTCAATACGGTAGTTCTTTCTACAGGCGTAGAGCTGCAACGATGGGTGCGTTTCCTGGTATATCTGAGTTTAAGAGTAACGCACCCACTTCGGCCCCACAATAGGGAAGTGTTTTATATTGGTTGGGTTTGAGCTATGGCGTGGCAGCTAATGATATGGGACAACTTGGTATCCTGTGGCTGTTTTATAAGCATCGGATCGTGTAGAATGAGTTCTAATTCATATCTTGGATGAAATAAAAATTTTATCCGTTATGAGTGAAAATGAAATTCAAGGACACGTGGTGGATTTATTCAACCGCCGGGTATTTCGGGGGGAGATCCAAATTCGAGCCGGAAAGATTGACCGGATCGTGAAATTGAATTCGGAGGTCCCAGATCGATACATCCTTCCCGGATTTATTGATGCCCATATTCACATTGAGAGTTCAATGATGGTCCCGTCCGAGTTTGCGCGGTTGGCTGTGCGGCATGGCACGGTAGCTACAGTGTCGGATCCGCATGAAATCGCGAATGTGCTCGGTGTCGAAGGGGTGGATTATATGATTGAAAATGGTCAACAGGTGCCTTTTAAGTTTTATTTTGGTGCTCCCTCCTGTGTGCCGGCCACCCCGTTTGAAACGGCGGGTGCTGAAATTGATGTGGATGGCATCCGGCGTTTGATGGCTCGTCCGGAGATTAAGTATTTGGCAGAAATGATGAACTGGCCCGGGGTGCTGGCCAGAAATGCCGATGTCGTGGAGAAAATTCAGGCTGCACAGCATGCCGGCAAACCGGTCGATGGGCATGCGCCGGGATTGACAGGGGACGATGCCCTTCGTTATGCGCAGGCTGGCATCACGACAGATCATGAATGCTTTACCCTGCGTGAAGCGCAGGATAAATTGGATGCGGGAATGAAAATCATCATCCGCGAGGGGAGTGCCGCCCGGAATTTTGAAGCGCTTATTCCGTTAATGAAAAATCATGCCGACCAATTAATGTTTTGTTCCGATGATAAGCACCCCGATGAGTTGGTGGAGGGGCACATCAATACATTGGTGACACGAGCAATTCAAAAAGGATATGATCTATTTGATGTGTTGCGGGTAGCGTGTGTGCACCCTGTAGCGCATTATAACCTGGATGTGGGTTTGTTGCGTCCCGGAGATCCGGCTGATTTTATTATCGTGGATGATCTTAGACAATTTCATATCCAATCTACTTACTTGAACGGTCAACAGGTTTTTGATGGAGAACGGGTGTTGTTTCCTCGTCCAATTAACCGCGTAATCAATCAATTTCAATGTGATCCTATATCTGAATCTTCCATTTGCATCTCGGATCCGGGAGAGGAGGTTCGGGTTATACAAGCTTTTGATGGACAGTTGACCACCGGATCAGAATGGATACCAATAAAAAGAAATAAATCCGGGGCTATAGAATCTGACCTGGATGAAGATGTGTTGAAGATCGTCGTGGTGAATCGGTATGCTAATGCGAAACCATCCATCGGATTTATTCAGGGCTTTGGGTTAAAAGCTGGTGCCATTGCTTCTACAGTGGCGCATGATTCACACAACATCATTGCAGTGGGGGTGGATGATTCCGCCATTGCCCAAGCCATTAACCGATTGATACAGGAAAAGGGCGGGATTTGTGCTGTTCATAAGGAGAACGAACGATGCATGCCCCTCCCCGTAGCGGGATTGATGTCTATTGAAAATGGAGCAAGCATTGCAGTGCAGTACCAACAAATTGACGAAATGACAAAATCCATGGGCAGTACGCTTCAAGCCTCTTTTATGACATTGTCTTTTATGGCATTATTAGTGATTCCTGCACTGAAATTAAGTGATCAGGGGCTCTTTGATGGACAGCGTTTCGAATTTGTCAGTCTGGTTAAGTGATGGCAATTCCAATCGTTGTATGGAAATTAACTGTATCTAAAAATAAATTTTCAAATTGTTAATAATATAGCTACCTTGGAGGGCATAGGAAATTAATAATCTGAAAGAGTGACCCAGCTTCGAATGGAAAATGATGCACGACTACTGGCTCGTCTGAATAAAGGGGAGCAGGCCGCTTTCAATGAAATCTACGAACAATATTGGGAGCAATTGTATCGGAAAGCGTATCAGCGCTTGCAAGAGGAGTCTTCGGCCAAAGATGTCGTACAAAATGTATTTGTTAGTCTATGGCAACGAAGAAAGGAAGTGGCCATCGATAATTTGCGATCCTACCTCTATGGAGCAGTCCGGTTTCAGGTCTACAACCAGATTAATCTATCCAATAAGCACAGTCACTTCTTTGATCCATTTGAAGCGATGATGGTTTCCCCCATTCAGACGGATCAGGAATTGATCCGGGATGATTTGGCAAAATTGCTTTTAGCCTGGATTGATACCTTGCCCAGAAAGCGCAGACAGATTTTCGTGTTGCATTATAAACAACAATTGTCCGTAGTTGAAATAGCCAATGAATTAGGTGTTACCCGTAAAACGGTCTACAATCAACTCAACAACTGTGTAAAGGAATTGCAATGGAAACTGGCCAAGTATTATACGCTGCTGCTGTTGATACATTTTGCATTTATAAATTGAAGAGCATGCTCAGGTGTGGGACGCCTGCCTCTCGCTGGCTACCCTCAAAGCGTCACACACCAGCAACATTGGTGCGTGGTCCCAACTTTTGGTGAGGATCCCGAACCTGAAGAATAAGTTCCAAACATAAGGTGTGGGACGGCTGCTACCTCACCGGCTACTCTCAAATCGTCACACACCAGCAACACTGGTGCATGGTCCTTATTTTAAGTGGGGACCTCGAATCTGAAGAACTAGTTTCTAGCATAAAGTGTGGGACGCCTGCCCCTCACGGGCTACCCTCAAAGCGTCACACACCAGCAACACTGGTGCGTGTTCCTTATTTTAAGTGGGGACCTCGAATCTGAAGAACTAGTTCCAAACATACAATGTGAGACGCCTGACCGCACGGGCTACCCTCAAAGCGTCACACCCCAGCAACCACATTGGTGCGTGGCCCCTACTTTTGGTGGGGCCCCGAACCTGAAGAACAAGTTCTAAGCGTAAGAGTTATTAGCGCTTTGAAAAGAAAATTTAAAAAAGTCGAAAAACTTTTGGGACTAATCCATTTTTCCGGTACACCTCTATAGAAACGGAAGAATGACGAATATTTCTAACAAAGAGGAATTGCGCAAATTAATTGCGAAATATGTGCAAGGAAAAGCAACCACAGAAGAGGTGGCTTTCCTAAAGAGTTATTACGATCACTTCGACGACAAGAACGATGGATTATCGGTTCGAACGGAACATCAGAAAAATAGATTGAAATCTCAATTATTTAATGAGATACAATCCAGGATCCATTCGACCCGTCCCCAAACCGGTATGATCTTTCGCTTTTCAAGAATAGCTGCCGCCGTTCTGGTCCTAATCGCAGCGGCAGTTGGGTATTGGTACTTTAGCCAAACTGAAGCGGTCTTGGAGACGATTACTGTGGAGAATCAAGACAACCTGCTGGTCGTGGATTCGGCCATTGCACAAGAGAAGCATATTTACCTGCCGGACGGCAGTTATGTGGTGTTGGAACCCGGTAGCCGGCTGGAGTATAGCAGGGAGTTTTCAAAGTCAGAGCGGGTAGTCGAACTAGACGGTCAAGCTTATTTCGATATTCAGCATGACAGTCTCCGTCCTTTTTTAGTGCATACAAATGAAGTTACCACACGTGTATTGGGAACAGCGTTTAGCATTTCGTCAATTGATAAAAACAAAGAATTTACTATTTCCGTGACCCGGGGGAAGGTTGAGGTCTCAGATGAAACCCATCAATTGGGAATACTGCACAAGGATGACCAACTGATTCTTGACCTAGTGAGTGGGGAAGTGACCAAGAATAAGATGGATGAAGAGCAGACAACCACTGTTGAACCGGCGGTATTTATCATGGACGATATGTCTGTTGCGGAAGCCATTGAAATCGTGAGCAAGCGGTGGGACTGTACATTTGATATTAAGGATCCGGCATTAAAAAATTGTCGGTTTACGACCTCTTTTGTTCCGACCGATGGTCTGGGTGAAGTGGTGGCGGTGATAGCATTGGTCATTGGAGCCGAATACCAAATTGAGAATAAAGTTGTTTCCCTGAGTGGAGATGGCTGTGATTGATAAGAAAGCAGACACCCGGAGTGGAGTCCGGATGTCTGCCGAATAAAATTTAAATAGTAAAGGATTAGAGAACCATTTAAACAGTACAAAGTTATGGAAAAATTATTTCCCCGAGTTCACTATTTGAGGTATATGTCAATACCCCTCGTATTAACAAGAGGTTTTTGGATGAAAATCAGCATTACATTTTTATTGTTTTCAATTTTGGGCCTGCAGTTGGTAATGGCCAATGACGGGTATGGTCAGGGATTGGAGGATGAAATGGTTACTCTCGAATTTAAAGGAGAGATTCTCTCACAGGTACTTAAGGAAATTGAAAAACAGACGGAGTATCGGTTTGCGTACAATACCAATCAGGTTCAAGGCTACTTGGTTAACTTGGAACGAGGAAAACGTAACTTAGTTCAGACGTTGGACTTGATCCTGTCCGGGAAACCACTGCAATACAAAGTTGTGAAGGATAAGTTTATAGTGGTGAGTCCGGTTTCACGCAAAAAGGAGGTATCAATCGTCCCACGTCTTTTGACCTATCAGTTGCCCAGTCAAGTGTTAACCATCCCTCCTATTAATGTAGAAGGGCAGGTAACTGATCAAAATGGCGAGCCACTCATCGGTGTCAATGTCCAGGTCAAGGGTACAAATAAAGGTACGGCAACCGATTTCGAGGGAAAATTCTCTTTGCAAAATATTAATGAAAATGCCGTTTTGGTAGTTTCATATATCGGTTATGAAAACCAAGAAATAGCTTTAGCGGGTAAAACAACTGTGTTTATTACTATGATCGCCGATTCCCAGTTGCTGGATGAGGTGGTGATTGTAGGATATGGGACTATGAAAAAAGAAAACATGACCGGATCAGTATCCACAGTAACCGCAAAGAAAATTGAAAACAGACCCATTACGAATGCTGCTACTGCACTACAAGGTGTATCACCGGGGTTGGTTGTCACACGTCAGTCGGGTCAGCCGGGGAATGAAGATATTAAAGTCCAAGTACGTGGTGTAACATCTATCAATGGGGATGTTGATCCATTATTGATTTTAGACGGAATTTCAGTTCCAGTAAATACACTTCATAGCATCAATCCAAATGACATAGCCAACATCAGTGTACTGAAGGATGCTGCTGCGGCAGCTGTGTACGGTGCACAAGCATCAGGAGGTGTAATATTAGTTACGACAAAAAAAGGAGAAAAGGGTAAGACCGTTTTTAACTATTCGAATCTGTTTGGCTCCAGTAAATTTATACATCTGCCGGAACGTTCATCATTACTGGAAGAAATGGAGTATTCAAATATTTCCTTTAAAAATGCCGGACTTGGACGGGCGTATAGTGATGCTGATTTTGAAAGGGTGAATCAGGGCATAACTTCCATCATTCATCCTTCGGATTCCAATCGGTATATCTCATTTGACCCCATGGACCCGGCCAAGCAAACCGTCCGAAGTCGGACTAATATGCAAACTCATAATTTTTCTGTTAGAGGAGGGAGTGAAGATTTTAATTTCCATGGTTCACTTGGATACTATAATCAGCAGGGAGCCTTTAAAGTTGGTCCGGACCAATACGAAAGGTATAATGCCCGAATCAATCTCCAAACAAAACTTACAAAGCACCTTTCATTTAATTCAAATGTTTCTTATAGTGTCACCGAAAGAGAGTCGCCTTCGAGAAGTGTTTCTTCCTTATTGGGTTTATCCTATAGGTATCGAAGCAGGTACCCCATTTTCACTCCTGAAGGCAGATTGAGTGCAGAAGGAGGAACTAGTGCCGCTAACAAACCCTATGCCTATTTAAAAGAGGGTGGATATAATAATGAAAACAGCAACACCTTAAATGGCGTATTTACAGTCAGTGCAGTAGATCTAATCGACGGACTTCGTCTAAGAGCGATATACGGCGGACAATACAACCGCAGAACAAATGAAATTTTTGAAAGAACGGTAACGTTATGGGGGCGCTTTACACCCATCCTCAAGCTTAATGTACCCAATGAGCTTACTCAAAATCAATTATCGAGAACGAATAATAATTTGCAGTTTCTGGCAGATTATAATTTCAAAATTACGAATGATCATCAGTTTGTTTTTCTGGGTGGATATCAATTTGAAGAAAGTATATACAATCTAACCAAAGCTAGCGCTGCTAATTTAATCAATAACGATCTGCCTATTCTTCAATTAGGCGATGATGCAACGAAACAGAATTCTCAGTCGATCAGCGAATATGCTTATCAGTCCGGTTTTGCGAGAATGAACTATTCCTATCAGAGTAAATATGTTCTGGAGGCTACGGTCAGGGTGGATGAAAGTTCACGATTGGCTCCTGGATTACGAACAAAGGTCTTCCCTTCCGTTTCAGGATCTTGGAATATGCATAATGAGAACTGGTTGGCTGAATCTTCCATATTTTCCAGACTGAAATTGCGTGCTTCTTGGGGTCAATTGGGTAGTGCATTGGGAAGTGGCATTGGAAATTATGACTTTGTAAACCGTCTAGAAAGAGGTAATGCACTGGTCCTGGGTTCGCCTGAAATCCGACAAACCTATTACTTTCAAAATGAAGTACCCTCAAATAGCCTCACTTGGGAAACGGTCGAAACGATGAATAGCGGGGTGGATCTTGGATTTTTCTCTAATAAACTTCAATTCTCTGCTGATTACTATGTGAAATACAATAGAAATATGTTGACTCCGGTCAAGCTTCCGGCAACGTATGGGGTCGGGTCTTCATTAATCAATAATGGAGAATTGAAATCGTGGGGATGGGAAATTGAAATGAATTACAGAAATTCTTTACGAAACGATCTCAACTATTCCTTTGGGTTCAATGTGGCAGACAATCAGAATAAATTACTCAGCTATGAGGGGCAGCGCACTGTTGAAGATTGGGTAGTCCCTATTTTGGAAGGATATCCATACAGAAGTCTGTGGGGGTTCAAGGGGGCCGGTTTGTTCCAAACAGAGGAGGAAGTGGAAAACTGGGCATTTCAAGATGCGCGGAATGGTCCGGGTGACCAAAAGTACATGGATTTGAATGGGGATGGAGTCATCAATATAGGTGGTGGGACACCGGATGATCCAGGGGATTTGGTTTATCTTGGAACGGATCAAACCCGCTTTAATTTTGGTGTAACTGGTGGCCTGGAATGGAAGGGTTTTGATTTTTCGTTTTTCCTTCAAGGAGTCGGCGAACGGGTTTTCTTTATACATCTTGACTTGGCAAATGGTCAGAAACAGGCTTGGGAACAACCTCTTAAAGTTCACTTGGATTATTGGAGTGAAGATAACCGGGACGCATTCTTTCCCCGTCCATATGTGGGTAGCGGACATAATTTTAAAAACTCAGATAAATGGTTATTAGATGGAGCGTATGTTCGATTGAAAAATGTTCAACTTGGGTATGCCTTGCCCGACCAGGTTACCTCCCGATTGGGAATGTCCAACATACGAGTGTTTTTCAGCGGACAGGATCTATTTACTTTATCCGGTATGGGGATATGGAAAAATTCCATTAACCCAGAGTTTCCCTATCGTGTAAACTGGAGTTATCCAATGACTTCGACAGTATCAATGGGTCTGAACATTACATTTTAATCACATTTGAAAAAGAATATGATGTCGCTTCAAAAAATAAAAACTATGAAATATCTAATATACCCTATGCTCATTTTGTTTTTCGCATCCTGTGACGTAGACCGTCCACTGAAGGATGCGATCAGTGACCAGTCTTACTGGAAATCCGAAGAAGACTTGATTGCCGCAGCTAATTATTTATATACTTTCTTACCGGAATTACCGGTGAGTGATGACAATTGGGCAGATGATGGGTTTGGTCTGGTGGCGAATGAAATTAGCTCTGGTACCAGAATAGCTCCTTCAGTAGATGATGAATATAAAAACCACTACAAACTTATCCGAGCTGCAAACAATTTTATTGAAAAATCAAGCATTGCTCTAACAACTGGAGTCGAGCAAAATACAATTAATAAATACGTTGGGGAAGCTTTATTCTTCAGAGCCTGGGCCTATACGGAACTGGTGATGAGATATGGTGATGTTCCTTTGGTGCTTTCTGTACTTACGGATGTTTCGGATGAACTGTATGCACCAAAATCATCAAGAGCGCAGGTAATGGAAGCTATCTATCAAGACCTGGATAAAGCAGCGGGGTTTTTGCCAACGCCTTCAAAACGAGGTTCCAAAGGATATGGACGTGTGACAAATACGGCAGCGTTGAGCTTGAAGGCGAGAAGTGCGTTATTCGAAGGAACTCGTTCCAAGTTTCACAATTATGGCAATCCGGAGAAGCATTTGCAGATTGCTATAGAAGCCTCAGAGAAAGTGATAAACAGTGGACAACATGAACTTTTCTCATCGTATTTCGACTTGTTTCAGTATGCTGGTGAAGGTCGTCAGAACAAAGAAAATATTTTTGTAGCCCAACATGGTATCAGTGTCGGTAATGATATCCGAAGTTATAATGCCGGTTTTATCATTAATGGCGCCAACAATATCACGAAAACTCTGGTAGATGCTTATTTAATGAAAGATGGATTGCCTATCGATCAGTCCCCGTTGTATACAGAACCTGTAGATCATAGTGCGTATTTTGAAAACAGAGATCCTCGTATGGCTCATACCATTTTCAAAAAGGGAGACCCCTACAATCAGGATGCTACATTTACCATCCCATCATTAACCTATCACGTAACAGGTTTTGTATCACGAAAATACCTAGATCCTAAAGAACTGGGTACCAATAACCGGACTTTTATTGACCGCGTATTGATCCGATATGCAGAGGTATTGTTAATCTATGCCGAAGCCACTTATGAATTAAATGGAAGTATTTCTGATGCGGATTTGAATCAGAGCATAAACCTACTCAGAGAAAGAGTAGGCATGCCTAAGCTCACCAATGAATTTGTAGATAAAAATGGGTTGGATATGAGAGAAGAAATCAGAAGAGAACGACGAATAGAACTAGCCGTTGAAGGGTTCCGGTATTGGGACATTATTCGCTGGAAAACCGCGGAGCAGGTTTTACCGGTAGCTGTATTGGGTTCTTATTACTTTGAAGATGGTTTTGGAACCGGTGAGCCCAACCTCACAGATGACAATTACATTTTGGTGCAAAAAGGATCAACCCGAACATTTGATCCTCAAAAGGACTATTTGTGGCCATTTCCTGTAGAGGAATTAGCGCTCAATACCAATTTGGTGCAAAATCCAGGTTGGTAATATTGAAAAGATAATTCCATGTAAAAAAAGGACCTAATAATGATTCCAGGACTCATTGAGTATATAGAACACTGAATATTTTTTAACACAAGAATTATATATTTTTTGGAGTATGAAATATTCTTTCTACGATAAGAAATTTTTAAATACCTTTATTTATGAGGTCATCATTTCATCGAATATATAGTTTAGGAATTGAATTTGTGGCACTGGGTTTTCCCTTCATAATCTCAGCTTACGCGCAGGACCTGGAAGATATGTATAAGGATCCCTTAAGGTGTTGGGACACAACAGATTTGAATTTCAAACCTCAGGTGGTGATAGCGGATGACAAATTAAATTTTATCGGAGAAATTATATCGGAGAAGTCTAAAGTGCTTTGGATGGCACGATGGTGGATTGATCAGTTTTGAAAACGATAGGAAGGGACTATGAGAATCAGGGCAAAGATCCATGCCTCTTCTTCCAACAACAGTGAATGTATGATGAATTTTCAGGCGAAAATAACGCAATTGCAATATAATTAAAAGTGATATTCCACAGTAACTGCGGCGGGAATTATAGCCAGTATGGGTGTTGAAATCAAAATGTAATATGCTTAGAAAAGTACGGATAGTAATATTGATAATTTTTATTTCTAGTCAAATTAGCCTTTTTTCTCAATTTAATTCTTATCCATTTTCAGAAGTCTCTCTGGAAACCCTGGAAGATTTTGCCAATGTGACGGAAAGTTGGATCAAGGTGAAAGACGTGTATTTTGACCTGAATGGTGAGGGGGAGATGGTCATTGAAGAGGGTACTGGTGTGTTATTGAATACCAGAGGAGAGAAATGGGTGAGTAATTTATTGACAAATTTTGAGCACGAAGACATCGAGATCGAATTGGATTTTATGATGGCGAAAGGATCCAATGCTGGGATATTTTTACAGGGGCGGTATGAAATTCAAATGTATGATTCCTGGCTTGAAACCACCCCTCAGCACTCAGATAATGGTGGAATTTACCAGCGTTGGAATGAAAATGCTGCAAAGGGTAAAAAAGGTTTTCACGGAAACCCGCCTATCATCAATGCAAGTAAGGCTCCAGGGTTGTGGCAAAATTTAAGGATTTTATTTCAAGCTCCCCGGTTTGATGAGGCGGGGAATAAAATTAAAAATGGAGTATTTCGAGAAGTATATCTCAATGAGGTGCTTGTGCAAAACAATATTGAGGTAACTGGACCTACCAGAGATGCTAAATTTAAGGAGGAAAGTAGTTTTGGGCCGATAATGTTCCAGGGAGATCATGGAATATTTGCACTTAAAAATATCAAATATAAACTATATCAATCAGAGAATATTACTTTGACAGATATGGTCCTCAGTTCCTACGATAGTATTGCCTCCATCCGTGATTTTGATACCAGACCCGAATTATATCAACGAAATATTGATCTATTGGATCATAGTGTTCCTTCAAAGGTTGATGATTTTGGAGGTGTGATAAAAGGGAAAATCCATGTCCCGAAGTCTGGTGATTATTATTTTAATTTAATGTTAGCGTGGATTCCGGATGACGGACCTGATGGCCCCAACGGAGGTGGACAACTTGTGATTGGTGATACGTGTGTTATTTCAATGGATGGGTCCAGACGAAATGGTTATGGGACCATTAATTTGGAGCCTGGTTCTTATGATTTGAATTTGAAATATTATAAAAGTTTCAGATATGGTTATGCCTATAAAAATGATCTACTTCTTGGTGTGGAAGGTCCTCAAATCTCATTTTCCCATTTAAACGCGCCAGTAAACTTTAACGTTGATCATTCTTATAATAAGATTATACGAAAAAGTAAAGGGGAAATAGTAACGCAACGTGGTTTTTACAATGATGAAGGTGATGTGAAAACACATGCTGTCGCAGTAGGTTTTCCAGGGGGTGTGAGTTACTCCTATGACTTGGATGAAGGTAAACTTTTGTCTGTTTGGCACGGTGGTTTTATCAACGCCACGGGAATGTGGAATCATAGAGGATCTACCCAATTGATGATTCCGAATGGGAGCGTTATTGGGTTGGATTTAGTAGGTACTTTTAGGAAGAAGTCTGACATTGCTTCAAATCAAACGATGGATGAAGTAAATGTTCCAGATTATTTGGGGTATAAAGTAGGGACTGATGATCTTCCGATATATAAGTATGCTATGGATGAGGGTATTTTGTTTGATCGAATTCGGTATTTAGAAAAGGGAAGAGGATTGCGAAGGGAGATTGTTTTTGAAAACTATCCGGACAACCAACATTTCGATTTTATGATCACTTCTCAAAAAAGTTTTAAAAAACTACCTAATGGCCTATATATGGTCGGCGACAAAGATTATTACATCCAATTTGATAATGGTATTGTTCCAAAATTAATGGAAAAGAATAACGGTACTGTAGAGGTGATTTTGCCAACGAACTCTTCTGATGAGGGAGAAAAAGTGGTCGGGTATTCGATAATTTGGTAAAATGAATAGAATGAAGATTATTAGTTCCTCTACTATGAGTAAATTTATTTATTTGATCGCACTTATGTGGTCGTATTCTCCCCATTCTTTCACACAGTCGTTTGGATCCGTTGCACAAAGCGAGGAGGATTATTTTGAAATAATTGATATCCCAATTCCGGAGGATGTACTACTGGAAGTTGGCGGAATGACCAATCTTCCGAATGGAAATATTGCCATTTGCACCAGAAGGGGCGAAGTGTGGGTGGTGTCTAATACTGAAAATTATAAACCAACATTTAAACGTTATGCCCATGGATTGCATGAGCCATTGGGTATTGCCTATAAAGGTGGGGCGCTATATGTAGCTCAAAGAGGTGAACTGACTCGATTGGTTGATAGAAATGTAGATGGTATCGCTGATCTTTATGAAAAAGTTACCTCCTGGCCGCTCTCCGGTAATTATCATGAATATTCCTATGGTCCTGCATTGCTTCCAAATGGGAATTTCATGGTTACCTTGAACCTGGGATGGGTTGATCGATTAGGTCGTATGGAAAGTTTAGTGCCATGGAGAGGGTGGGTAGTCGAAGTTACTCCTTACGGAAAGATTATACCTTACGCAACCGGATTGCGATCTCCCGCCGGATATTGGGTAAATGATCAAGGCGAGTTCTTTTATTCTGAAAACCAGGGTGATTGGGTAGGATCTGGTCGTATATCGCATGTACAAAAAGGAGATTTCCTGGGGAATCCGAAAGGGTTGAAATGGGCGAATGTATCCGGTTTATCTTTGGATTTGAAACCAGAAGAAGTTCCGGACACAGAGGAATCGATGGTGAAGGTTGCCCAAGAGGTGCCCGAACTCAGGTTGCCCGCCGTATGGCTGCCACATGGTATTATGGGATCTTCTACTGCAGGATTTTTATTTGATGATACTGAAGGGAATTTTGGGCCTTTTGCTGGCCACATATTTATCGGAGATCAGGGGCAGAGTAAGATTATGCGAATGGATATGGAGTTAGTAAATGGTGAATATCAGGGTGTCATATTCCCTTTTATGGAGGGGTTCTCATCCGGTGTATTTAGAATGATATGGGGGAGCGATGCTTCTATGTTGGTCGGGATGACGAGTAGAGGATGGTCTTCCACAGGAGGGGAGTCGTATGGACTGCAAAAGGTAATTTGGAAAGGAAGCGTACCTTTTGAAATGAAAACTGTCAAAGCTAACCCCGACGGCTTTCTTATTGAATTTACGCAACCCGTTGACAGAGGCCTGGCAGCTGATCTCAGCTCATATGAAATCACAAATTTTAATTACAAATATCGGGCGCGTTACGGTAGCCCTGTAATAGAGAAAGGATCCTGTCCTATCCGATCTGTCAATATCTCTGATGATGGACTAAAGGTTAATGTTGTGGTAGATAGTCTGAAATTGGGTTATATCCATGAGATAAAAATTCATGATGTGGTATCCTATGCTGGAAAATCGCTCTTGCATAATGTTGGATATTACACATTAAATAATATCCCTGAAGATAAGAAGGAAAAGGCTGATCATAAAAAGGGAAGCGCCGA
This sequence comes from Membranihabitans marinus, assembly GCF_019802045.1. Classification (GTDB taxonomy): domain Bacteria; phylum Bacteroidota; class Bacteroidia; order Chitinophagales; family Saprospiraceae; genus Membranihabitans; species Membranihabitans marinus_A. The sequence goes on from NZ_JAHVHU010000024.1 coordinate 20,690, forward strand.
CATGCGCCATTTAAAGCGATCTAATGTTAAAATGGCATCCACGGTGAAAAAAGAAACAACAAAGGAAGTCAAATCTCAAGCCCAATTTAAATCAAATGCACTAAAAGATATTAGTAATAAAAGAGTAACTAATGTACCGGAGCATTGGAATGGACATATTGATCAAACCATGGTAATCGGTACAAAACCAGGGCTAAAATACGATATCGAAAGAATGACCTTTAAGGCAGGAAGCAGGGTAAGACTGGTTTTTCAAAACAATGATGATATGCTTCACAACTTGGTCATTGTGTTGCCTGGTTCTGCCATTGAGGTTGGAGAAATGGCGTTAAAACTAGGACTAGATGGCCAGGGTATGAACTATATTCCCGATTCCGATAAAGTTTTGTTCTATACTCATTTGTTGGAGCCAAATAAGTCAGAGACCATTTATTTTAGAGTGCCTGAGAAGCCTGGTGAATATGAATATGTGTGCACGGTTCCTGGGCATTACTATGCGATGCGTGGAATCATAAAAATCATAGAATAAAAGACTATTGATTGGTCGACTAGGGTTGATCTTAGTGTTTTAAAATTAAGAATTGCAACATCTATTATATATGGTCATCATTAATTATGGAACACTGTTAAGAAAGACGATAATTAAGGTCTGATTGAATCAATCGTTCAGCGATGTGCAAAGTTACTAGCGCATTAGTATTTCTTATAGGATATTGAAGAAAAACATCAAGTAGAATGGAGGTCGTGTTGTGATATTTTTAGCTTTTCAGAGCTATTAAATTAGTTGGAGTGTGTTTTATTTCAAATCAAGTTGATATTGCTCATTTCGTAAATCTGAAAGAATCCCTCAAAGAGCAACCTGAGTGAGGAGGTAAATTTATTCAGTGAGCTATGCATTGACCCTTTCCTTGCTTTACTATAAACGAAAAAGATATTGTACTTTTACTGGCATCGTTCGAAACCGGGCCTCTATGAAAGCATTCAATTTTCTCATTCTCTTTTTTTTCTTTGGAAATTCCCTAGTAAGTCAAGAAAACCTGCTCCGCTTGCACTACGACGAGCCCGCCGAGACCTGGACCGAGGCACTCCCCATAGGCAATGGTTATATGGGCGCTATGATCTTCGGAGATCCGGACGAGGAACGTATCCAGCTAAATGAAACAACCCTTTATTCCGGTGATCCGCATACCAACTACACGGGCATCAATGTGCGCAAGAAATACCCCGAAGTGATGGTGCTTCTGAGTGATGGAAAATATGCAGAAGCACAATCTATGATCCAAAATAATTGGCTGGGGCGAGCTCAAGAGTGTTATCAGCCCATGAGTGACCTGTGGATCGATATGGACCCTCATGGACCGATTACCGACTATGAACGATCACTGGACATTTCCCGGGCAGTTGCAACTGTGAGGTACAAAGTGGGTGAAACTGAATACAGCAGGGAAGTCTTCGCCAGCTATCCTGATCGTGTGATTGTGATCCGGATGGAAGCTAGTGGCCCAGGAACTTTGGATGGAAAAGTTTCACTTTCCACACCCCATACCCCGACGATGAAAGTGTCCAGTCAGGAGGACGATCTTGTGCTCGATGGCCAGGCTCCTGGTTTCGTATTACGCAGACCCCTGGAAACCGTTGAAAAGCTGGTGGATCAACGAAAATATCCAGAGATTTACAATATGGATGGAACTCGTAAAACTTTTGCTAAACAGGTGCTGTATGGCAAAGAAACAACTGGACTTGGGATGTATTTTCAGACTCGCATCAGGTATGAGAACAGTGGTGGTGACGTAAAAATAGAAAACGGGAAAATCATAGTAGATGGAGTTAATGCATTGACTCTCTTTGTGACCGCAGCCACGAGCTATACCAATTTCCAGGAAAGTCCGGCGTTGCATCCGGACTTGCCCGAAAAAAGGACATTAGAGCAGTTGGGTCAATGCAGCTTGTACAGCTATGATGAACTTTTCACTCGGCACGTGGCGGACTATAAGCAACTCTTTGACCGGGTGCAAATTTCGCTAGATCAACCCACAGATCAATCGCAGTTAACGACCGATCAGCGGATATTGAAATATGCAGAAGGTGGTGATGAAGACCTGGTCACCTTGTTTTTTCAGTACGGACGATATCTTATGATCGCCGGTTCCAGAGAAGGCGGACAACCGCTCAACCTGCAAGGAATATGGAATGAAAAGGTTATCCCTCCCTGGGCCAGCGCATACACCATGAATATTAATCTGGAGATGAACTATTGGCCAGCAGAGGTAACCAATCTTTCGGAATGTGTCGAACCACTGTTCAAAGCGGTGAAAGAGTTGTCTGTGAATGGCAAGGAAGCCGCCTGGCGGATCTTCGGCAATCAAGGATGGATGGGCAATCACAATATGAGCATTTGGCGACAGGCCGACCCCGTGGATAGTTGTCCCTGTTCCTTCTGGCCCATGGTAGCCGGGTGGTTAACGAGCCATTTTTGGGAGCATTATCTATATACGACAGATAAATATTTCCTGAAGGAGGAAGTGTTCCCATTGTTAAAAGGAGCTGTTCTTTTCTACAAGGATTGGTTGGTGCCCAATGACCTCGGTTACCTGGTTACCCCGGTGGGACATTCCCCCGAACAAGGTTTTAAATATGGTAATGGTAACACATCCACCCATAGTCCCGGACCTACCATGGATATGGCCATTATCCGGGAAAGTTTTACCCGGTATCTGGAAGCCCTGGATATACTGGATATCGACGATCACTATGCCAGTGAAGTTCGTCAAAAATTAAAGAAATTACTCCCATATCAAATCGGGGCATTCGGTCAGTTGCAGGAATGGCAGTTTGACTTTGAAGACCAGGATATCCATCATCGACATATTTCGCACTTATATCCATTTCATCCCGGGAATCAGATCACACCAGTATCCGAACCGGAATTGACAAAATCTGTACTTCGCGTCTTGGAACGGCGAGGGGATCAGGCCACCGGTTGGTCGATGGGGTGGAAGGTGAATATGTGGGCGAGACTTTACAATGGAAATAAATCCCTTGAAATCCTGTCCAAGCTCATCCATCTGGTTAAGGAAAATGACAACCGCTTTAACGGGTCTGGCAGCTATCCCAATATGTTTGATGCTCACCCTCCGTTTCAGATCGATGGAAACTTTGGGGCGACAGCGGGTATTGCAGAAATGTTGCTCCAATCCCATGATGGATATGTTCATTTGTTACCTGCATTGCCGGATGCATGGACGGAAGGAAGTGTGTCCGGATTGCGTGCCCGGGGAGGTTTTGAAGTAGGCGTGTCATGGGAAAATGGCACACTGGAATCTGCTTCTATTCAGTGTGATAGAGGAGGTACCCTACCCATTAAAAGCCCCGTACCGTTGAATATCACCGGGGGAAATTTTTTGGTTCAATCCACAGAAAATTCCTATCTTCAACCCATGCATGCCGGAAATCATTTGAATCATAGTACTGTCGATTTGCCGGAATTCCATCCAAAAGAAATGTACACCTATTACATTAATACGAAAGTGGGGGATATCCTCTATTTAGCATCAAGAAAGTGATAAACCTGAATTACAATCCAGACCTATTTATGATCACCTCATTGCGTTTCATTCTTCTTACGATGATGGGGCTGTTGGTGACCAATCCATCATTTACTCAAAACACCACCTTTACCAATCCGATCCTCCCTTCCGGAGCTGATCCGTACAGTACCTGGCACGACGGGTATTACTATTATACCCATACGGTCGGGGACCGACTGATTCTTTGGAAGACGGATAATCTGGCGAACTTGAGCTCCGCGGAAAAACGGACCATCTGGGTGCCTCCATCGGGTGAAATGTTTTCTAAAAATATTTGGGCACCTGAATTTCATTTTATCGAAGGTCGCTGGTATGTGTATTTCGCAGCAGATGATGGGGATAATAACAACCACCGGATGTACGTAATGGAGAATAAATCGGAAGATCCGTTTCAGGGCGATTGGGAATTCAAGGGGAAAGTCGGCACCCATCTGGATCGATGGGCGATCGATGGGAATGTGTTTACATACAAGGATCAACTCTATATGATTTGGTCCGGATGGCCAGGCAATGAGAATGGACAGCAAAATATTTATATTGCGGAAATGGAAAATCCCTGGACGATTCGTGGAATCAGAGTATTAATCTCAGAACCGGATTTTCCTTGGGAAAAGCAAGGGGATCTGACCAATGATCCGAATACCTTGCACCTGAATGTGAATGAAGGACCACAATTTTTAACACACGATGAACGGGTGTTTATCGTGTATTCAGCCAGTGCCTGTTGGACAGATTACTACAGTCTGGGGTTGCTGAGTTTTGATGGATCAGGAGATCTGATGGATCCGTCGGCCTGGACAAAGTCACCGCAACCGATCTTCAAGCAGTCCCTGGAAAACGGTGTTTACGGCCCGGGACACAATTCGTTTTTTAAATCGCCTGATGGCTCCGAGGATTGGATCTTGTATCATGCGAATTCCAATCCCGGGGAGGGATGTGGACATAAAAGATCACCCCGCATGCAAAAAATTGAATGGAATACGGATGGTACGCCCCACCTCGGCGTTCCGGTGTCCGAAAACACGGTGTTGAAGATACCTTGAAAGTGTGGGTGTGGGTTGGTGTGAATGTGCGTGTGGTGGAAGTGCCTGTGCCGCCGCAGTGGTGAACTTGCCGGGGGAAGAATAGCGCTTGGATAGGGTCTTACCCCTGTACGAGGTGTGGTGAAAGAAAAATAATAAGATTGTTAAATTGAATGATCAAATGAATAGTATAATTTTAGTTTTTCTGGCGTTCCTGGGGCCTTTATTCATGCGCGGAGCGCCGAATTTTTTTTCGGATTCCGTGATATCCCTGGTTCGGTGCTGTCTGGCCGTAGGGAGGACAGTGCAGAACCAGGACTTGTCCCCGACCCGTTCAGCTGCACTCCGACCGCAGGGAGGATTGCAGCTGAACTCCGGATGGATGCAGGATCCAGGTAACCCCGCTTCAAAAGACACTGCAAATTTCCCACAATTGGAAACCTATTTGAAAGACATCCTTGAAACCTTTGATGGTGATGAAAGAGTCCTGCTTTGGGACTTGTACAATGAACCCGGGAACAGTGGGAAAGGTAATGAGTCCATGGCTTTACTGAAAAACGTTTTTACCTGGGCTAAAGAAGTCAATCCAGCTCAGCCTGTTTCGGTCGGACTATGGAACTGGGATCTTATAGATCTGAATATTTATCAAGCGTTGCATTCCGATGTATTGACCTATCATTGTTATGAAGGACCAGATCAGCACACACGCATCATTGAGCTACTCAAAACACATGGCTTACCCATGATATGCACCGAGTATATGGCCAGAACAAATAACAGCACATTTAAAAATTCTATGCCAATACTTAAAGAATTCCGGGTAGGAGCTATAAATTGGGGATTGGTTAGCGGTAAAACGAACACCATTTATGCCTGGAATACTCCTATTGGAAGTGGGGAGGAGCCGGAGGTGTGGTTTCATGATATCTTCCGGAAAGATGGAACACCCTACCGCCAGGATGAGGTTGATTTGATTCAGAAATTAAATGCACAAAAATAGATAGGAGCCAGATGCAATGTAAAACAATTAAAAATGAACCCCGTGTCATTATGGCGGGGACCTTTGATACCAAAGGGGCGGAATTTGATTACCTCCACGCTTGTCTGACGCAGCACAATCTGGATGTGATTTCTATTAACTTAGGTGTTTATAAGAGTAAGGTTGGCTTTGCCGTGCAGTATGATTCACCGATGGTCGCACAAAAAGGAGGTCGTTCTCTGGATGATCTTCATAGTTTAAACGATCGCGGTAAAGCGCTTGAGATCATGAGCACCGGAGCTGTACGTATCGTGAACGAACTGAAAAGTAGAGGAGAAAAAATGGATGGAATCATCAGCATGGGCGGCGGCGGTGGCACTTACATGGGGCTCCAGGTGATGCAGAAGGTCCCGTTTGGCGTCCCAAAATTGTGCATCAGTACCTTAGCCACCAAAGATTTATCTGCTCATATCGGGCATAAGGATATTACTTTGATGCCCTCCATTGTGGATCTGGCCGGACTAAACAGTATTAGCCGGTCTGTGATCCGGCGCGGTGCCAGTGCTTTGGCCGGGATGATCCGATCATCAAATACAGTTCGGGCAGATAAAAAGAAAAGCATTGCCATCAGTGTGTTCGGGAACACGACTAACTGTGTCGAAAAGTGTTCGGAGCTGCTGCAGGAAAAGAATTATGAGGTGTTGAGCTTTCATGCAGTGGGATCAGGCGGTAAGACCATGGAATCCCTGATTGAGGAGGATTTCTTTGAAGGAGTATTGGATATAACCACCACGGAACTGGCTGATGAACTGTGCGGGGGCATTTGTAGTGCCGGTCCCGATCGCTTAACGGCTGCTTCTGCTATGAACCTACCCCAGGTGGTGGCGCCGGGCTGTCTGGATATGGTTAATTTCGGTTCTATGGCCACAGTTCCCGATAAATACAAGGACAGGCAGCTCTATAGTTGGGCGCCCGATGTAACGTTGATGCGGACCAATGAAGCTGAAAATCGAGAATTGGGAAAAATCATAGCAGAAAAACTAAATAAAGCTCGGGCTCCGGTTACCATATTATTACCTTTAGGTGGTTTGTCAAAAATCGGTGGTACAGGCGAGGTATTTTATAAACCTGAGATCGACAGGATCTTATTCGATGCCATTAAAGAAAATGTAAAGGATGCCATCACAGTCAAAGAAATTAATGAAAACATAAATACACCGGAGTTTGCAAAAATGGCTGTAAATGCTCTACTTAGCATGTTGGAATTAGAGTCAGAGATTTTGGAAGAAAATAATTAATCATTTATCATTAACCATTAATAATTAAAAAAATGCCAAATCCATGGACGGGGATAGGAAATCCCTACACCAGAGAAGAAGTGAAAGAACGATTAAGAACCACCCTGGATGCCAATAAGGCCATCATTGGTGCCGGCGCAGGTACCGGGATCAGTGCGAAATTTATTGAAAAAGGAGGGGCCGATTTTATTATCGTGTACAATTCCGGCCGTTTTCGAATGTCCGGTCACGGGTCGACCGCCGGGATGATGGCTTATGGCGATGCCAATGCCGTAGCGATGGAAATCGGTGAATTTGAAGTGTTGCCGGTCGTGGAAGAAATTCCCGTGATCTGCGGCGTGCACGGCAGTGATCCGCGAAGACGGATGTGGCATTTTCTGGGCCAGGTCAAAGACATGGGGTTTTCGGGGGTGAATAATTTTCCCACGCATTCCATTATTGACGGCCATTTCAGAAATGTGTTGGAAGAAACCGGGATGCCATTTCAGAAGGAGGTGGAGATGATCAACCTGGCATCTAAAATGGATCTGTTTTCCGTAGTCTATGTCGCCAAACCGGACGAAGCGGTGCAGATGGCCGATGTGGGGGCGGATGCCATTATTGCACATGTCGGGACCACAGTGGGGGGGTCCATTGGAGTCACCGATGCCACAGCTTCCATGGATGATGCCATCGAACGTACTCAACGGATTGTAGATGCGGTCAAAAAATCAAACCCGGATACGATATTCCTGGCTCATGGCGGCCCGATCAATACGCCGGATGATGTACGGTATGCGCTGGATCATGTGGATGGATTGCATGGGTTCGTCGGCGCTTCTTCGTTGGAACGTATGGGGGTAGAGGAGTCGTTGACTAATTTGACGAAAGAATTTAAATCGTTGACTATATAAAATAGGTATGCAGTTAACCTGACAGCGATTGGAAAAGTTTAATTTCAAAGCCATAATGAGGTTTTTACATCTAATGAATAACTCGATAATGTCCAACCTGTCAGTATTTGGGATAAAAAGTGTTTCTTGGTGCAAAATGTATAGGTGCTTTGTATTGAAATTACTTCACCAGCAAGATCTGCCAACATTTTTCAATCAGATCCTAAACGACAGGTCGGTAAACTGCCCGCTGAAATGTCTTTCGGATGAACTAAAACTGACGCTCCAATGGACGAATAGTTTCAAGACGCTGTCAGATTATAATTTCGTTTGATAAATTCATTTGGGCATTTTGAATTATGATGCGTTCACGTTTAATATCAATCATAAGTGTAAATTTTTGAATAGTAGTATGAAGAAAAAGTGGAATTTCATCCAACATGACGATCAGCTCTTTGAAAAGGTAGACGACAGATCGCATTATTGGCATTCACATCCCACACTGAATGAAAACGCGGATTCCTATATGGTGAAAGTCATCATTAAAGCTGGGGATGGACACGATTTTCATGTCCATCCGGAAATGCATGAAATCCTTTACGTACTCCGGGGAAAAGCAGAGCAGTGGATCGAAGATGAAATGCGGATATTGGAGGCAGGTGACTCGGTATATATCGACGCAAACGTGGTCCATGGAACCTTCAATGCCGGGGAGGAAGATCTGGAATTCCTGGCGATCCTTTCTCCGTCGCAGGGCTGGGAAGCCGGAACCGTCGATCGGAGCGGGGAAGAACCGTATAGGAGCTACAAGCTCAAAGCATAGAAGCTGAAAGCTCAAAGTTTAAAGCTGAAAGCAAGGGGAGCTCAAAGACCTAAGCTGAAAGCTCAAAGTAAAACGAGTACCAAACGAAAGGAGCGGATTGCTGGAAAAGAGAAAAGCTGAAAGCATGGAAGCTGAAAGTTCAAAGCTGAAAGCTCAAAGTTCAAAGCTTGTAGCTCAACGACTCAAGTTCAAAGAAAAGAGGGTGAAAGAGTACATGGTATAGGATAACTTGTGAACTCAACATAGAGAGCACATTAACAGACAACATAAGAACAGACAACATAATAAATATTAACTGATAACCACATCGCGATGAAGTACACATCATTTACTTTTTTGTTTTTCTTACTCGGAATTTTACTCCTTTCATCCTGCACCGAGCAAAAGCCACCACCGGCACCACTGACGTATACGGGTGAAGACCCGCGTGTACAGGATCCGCTCAATCCGGAAGAATCCATGACGCACATTCAGGTTCCCGACGGATTTGATGTGCAACTCTTTGCCGCGGAGCCCGATATTATCAATCCCATTGCATTTACCTGGGATGAACGTGGTAGACTGTGGGTGGTGCAGTCGCAGGATTACCCACATGAGTTGAGCAACGATGTAGGCGGGGACCGGATTACGATTTGTGAGGATACGAACGGGGATGGAAAAGCCGATAAATTTACAGATTTTGCCACGGAGCAATCTTTGACCACAGGAATCACTCTGGTCAAAGGGGGGGCTATTGTGGCGCAGGCTCCCGATATGGTTTTTCTGGAAGACACCAATGGGGATGACCAGGCCGATCAAAGAACCGTTTTGTTTAGCGGCTTTGGAACCTGGGACACCCATGCCGGCCCTTCAAACCTACGGTATGGGTTGGATAATATGATCTGGGGATCAGTGGGGTATTCTGGATTTGAACAGTCGTTCCAGGGACAACCGATTGAATTTAAAATGGGGGTGTATCGTTTTGCCAGAGACGGTTCATTCTTTGAACCGGTCGGTCAATTTAATAACAACACCTGGGGGCTCGGTTTCAATGAAAATTTTGAAGTGTTTGGTTCGACTGCGAATAACAACCACTGTTGTTACGTCGGAATTCCACTACGACACTATGATTATCTGGACAAAATGCCCGCTTGGGCGATGAATGCCGACTTTATTCAAGGGCATTATGAGATCAGTCCGGTCGATACTATACCATTGCAGCAAGTGGACGTTCGTGGAGGGTATACAGCTGCTTCCGGAGCGAACTTTTACACCGCGCGAAATTATCCGAGTGACTATCAAAACCAGATGTATGTCTGTGAGCCCACCGGACATTTGGTGCATATCGCCCGCATTAAGAAAGATGGAGCCGGTTACAAAGAGGTCGATGGCGGAAATATCTTTGCAAGCACTGACGCGTGGACAGCGCCTGTATTTGCAGAAACAGGTCCGGATGGAAATCTTTGGGTGGCGGATTGGTACAATCCGGTCATCCAACACAACCCGGACAAGCGGGGCATGGACAATCAAATATGGAACGCCGATAAAGGCGAAGGAAATGCGCATCTCAACGAATTGCGTGATTACAGACACGGGCGGATCTATGTGATTACACATCGGAACGGTCGGACAAGTGATTTGCAATCATTGGACCCGACGGATGACGAAGGTTTGTTAAAGGGTTTGGAAAGTGATAATATGTTTTGGCGAACGAATGCGCAGCGCATAATCGTCGAAGAAAACAAGACGGATTTAATTCCTGAATTAATTGCATTGGCTTCCTCCGATGATGGAGTGCCGGAGCACACACGCCTTCATGCGTTGTGGACGCTGAATGGTCTGGGGGCTTACGGTGGTTCTTTCCCGGATGCTGATGCAGCACTGATCAATGGTCTGTCATCTGATTCTTATGCGGTGAACCGGGCTGCCCTGGCTTTATTGCCACTGTCGGCGGAAGGGAGCGAACATTTGGCTGAATCGGGATTATTATCCCACTCGGATCCGCAAGTTCGTTTGGCTGCCATACTTAAGGCAGGTGAATTGCCCGAATCCAGCGGACTTTTTACGGAAATGGAAAAACTAACCCGGGATGAAGCCAACACAAACGACAAGTGGATCGATGCGGCTATTAAAATTTATTACCGGGAAAAAAATACGGAATCGGTCGATCCGGCTGCCGTCGAAATGATTCTGCCGACAGCTGAAGAAGGTAGGAATGAATGGCGTTATACAACCACCCAACCGGCTGATGACTGGATGAACTCAGACTTTAATGACAGAAGCTGGAAAAAAGGAGCCGGGATATTTGGCGGAGCCAATACCGACCTAACCAACACGTCCTGGAAGTCCTCCGATATATGGTTGCGGCGCGAATTCTCCCTGGATACAGAAATTAGGGAACCCATTTTGAAAATAGTTCATGATGAAGATTTTGAAGTGTATGTGAATGGTCAGCTTTTGTTATCTGAGACCGGATATAGGGAAGATTATAAATATTTCAAGCTGGACCCAGAGAAAAGTGAACTGTTTAAACGCGGGAAAAATGTGATTGCGGTGCATTGTGTGAATACATCGGGCGATCAACATATTGATGTAGGAATCGGCAAAATTGGTAAACCAAAGGCTGATGTGAGCTTTGTGCTTCGTGCTGTTAATCAGGAAATGGCCTATGATAAAACGGTCTTGCATGCTCAGGTCGGGCAGACTGTGGAAATCGTGTTGAGCAATAAAGATCAGATGCCTCATAATCTGGTACTAATTCAACCCGGAACGCTCGAATCGTTTGGAGGCATGGTGGATGCCTTTACCTCCAACCCCAATGCCGCTGAACTGGCCTATGTCCCTCCTTCGAAATATGTCCTGGGTGCCACGGGTATGCTGGAACCAGGTGATCGCGAATCACTGGTCATTACGTTACCGAACACCCCCGGAATTTATCCCTATGTATGCACATTCCCTGGTCATTGGCGCATGATGCAAGGTGTGATTGTCGTATCAGCCCCGGGGTCTTATATTTCTGAAAACACAGATGCACCGCAAATCGCTGCTATTGGTGGGGGAGGATCCCACGATTTTCTAAAGTATTTTGGTCTTGCGGATGGTGAAATATTGAGTGACCATGGAAAAAATACGGTTCTGTATACCGAAGATCCGGAAGCACTGAGAACCATGTTACCTTCTACTGATCTTTTATTTTTGACAAATAACAAACCGTTTGATCCAAAGACCCGGATGGCTATTATGGATCGCGTGAATTCCGGTAAAATGAATATGCTCATTTACCATCCGGGCACCTGGTACAACTGGGCGGATTGGCCGGAATATAATAAGACCCTGGTGGGGGGAGGTTCTCGTTCTCACGAAGCGTTACAAGAATTTGAAGTGGAGGTGGTCAAACCGGATCACCCCATTATGAGAGGAGTCCCGGGTACTTTTCGGATCGTCGATGAGCTGTACCGGTGGGAAAAAGACCCCGAAGCCAGTATTGAGGTTTTGGCGATAGGGCGCGGATTGGAATCAGGAGACACCTTTCCGGTGGTGTGGGTCGTAGATCACCCCGCCGCAAACATTGTCGCAAATACGCTCGGGCATGATGAACGGGCGCATGGATTGAAAGCCTATCAGACAATATTGAAAAACAGCATGGAATACTTGATGTCGGGCGAACAAGTGAAATAGGATGGGAGCCGGAATGGACTCGGGCTGCAATTCAGAAGTTGTATGCATTATATGAAGCGCTTCTATTCCCAACAAGTCAGAGAATTTGAGTGCGTAATTAATCTTACATTCGGAGTATTTATATCGCTGTATTTTGTGCTAAATTGACTTGGGTGTACATTATTATAAATGGCGAAAGCATAGAACTTATAATAATTGTCATTTCCTAGAGAAAGCCTGAAATCAACGTAAGCTTCGATTAGGTCATTAAACATGAGAATATGACACGCCATATTTGAGATTACACCTAATTAAAGAAAATTTACCGGTCAGTGTATCTGTCATAATTTTCTGTGGTTTTAAAAATGTAATCACAATAGAACAGACTATGTTTGTTTGCTGCGAAAGCGGACCATGTGATCACGTAATATGCTCCGAGCCTATGGCTTTCGATTTAATTAGTACGAAAAATTACCCCGGATTAATCCCCAACTTGTTGGGGACGGGGCTGCCATATTTTGGTCGAGCCTATGGCTCTCGTCTATCTAGTGAAAAGGATATATATGAAGGGTAAAGAGCCGTTGGCTCGGATTATATGATAGCGGAATGAATTATTTTGAGAGCTGTAGGCTCGGTACATTTCAATCACTGAAATGTCTTATATCTCATGCCTTTTTTCACAGTATTGAGGTAGTATTTCAGGTTTTGATATATGTAATATCAACTAACCTTATAAATTCATTGATGAGTTGGGGGGCGTACTTAGCGCCCTAAACGTAGATTCTAATCAGACCTGCAGCGCAGGTCCAAGTTTATTAGCAACGGTTATTGTCAAAATGTCGACCTCAGAGGGGTCGTAATGTATGCTTAGACATGGCGACTTCTCCGAAGTCGAAGAATACTGCAAGACCATTAGCTACCATAGTTGTGACCGCTCCGAGGTCGATTGAATGAAGCTCAAATAGAGCTTTTATTTGCGCTAAAGAGGTACAAGCTGAAGATGGTAGCGCTAGATAATACCTATACATTTTTTATAAGTTGGTGCACTTGGCGCTCCGTGCATTTACAGATTAGCTGGCTTGATTTACAAGAAGAAAAAAATACCTCCAACCACCGTGATAAATTTCTCAAAATGTTCATCCATGAAATTCCGGATGACTTTCAACGCAGCCACCATATGGTTCTTAACCGTGCTTTTGGATAACTGCAAACGGTCAGCTATTTCGTTGTATGAGAGACCTTCGTTTCGATGAAGAAAGAATATCTTCTTTTGTTGATCCGTAAATAGTTCTTCGAGGTGCGCAAAAATAATTTTTCTGTCATCCTGGATCAGCGGGGAAGTACGAGTTAATTTACTAATTTGGATTTCACGCCAGTACGATTCCTGAATCTTTTGATCAGCGGCTGCCTTTCGCCAATAGTCATAAACCTGGTTTCTGGCTATAGTAAAAAGGTAGTCTTCTGGGCTTTTAATTTCGTTGGAATTATTAACCGATTGGATAAACCGAAGAAATACTTCTTGGGTCAAATCTTCCGCCAATTGCGGATTTTTAACTTTGCCCAAGATAAATTTGAAAACGCTCTTCCGTCTGTTGCCGATATATTGGTCTCTATGCATGTCATCCATCACACGACAAATTTAACAGTATTTTATATAATTTCATCGTTATTCCATTGAAATGTATCGAGACCACTGGGATTCAAAGACTGAGTTTTTGGAGACATTGGACGCATATATGACGTCTGACAAGCCGAGAAATGGGAAAGTTTTTGAAAAATACCCCGACCGATTAGACCTACCCCCACAGCATTGGAGTCTTTATACGGGAATGCGATTTAATCTATTAAACACACGGAGTTGGACAAAAAAAATAGAATTTATTATTTGGTTAACCAGTTGAATGCAGATGCGATATCAAAAGAGGAATACCTTGAATTTTTATCGCTGGTCGCTAAAGCTGAAAACAAGAAATATTTTGATGAAGTTCTTGTTAAGGACCTGGCCCATATTAAAGTGGAATCAAAGCAAGAGCCAGCAAGAAGGGTTAGGAGGAATCCAAAGTTCTTTCGTTTTGTCGCTGCAGCCTCTATCTTGGTGTTGATCGTGGCCGGGCTGTTTTTTTTAAATCCCACTTCGAGCAATGATTTAATATACACCACTTACAACGGTGAAACCAAAAAGATTACCCTTCCGGATGATAGCCGCGTTTCGCTCAATGCCAATTCTGAATTGGTCTGGTCCTCATCTGATCAATCGGTCCGTGAAGTACGATTGAAAGGCGAAGCTTTTTTTGATGTCCAGAAAGTGGAAGGAAGTTCATTTCTAGTGCACTCCAACGATCTAACCATTCAAGTGTTGGGTACCTCCTTTAATGTTAAAAACCGGAATGGTAAAGAAGAAATTTATCTGGAAGAAGGGAAACTCCAGGTATTTAATCAAAATGATAAAAGTGATGGGGTGACCCTATCATCCGGAGAATCGGCTTTTGTCCTGGATAAAACGCATAAAATTACTAAATCGACGGATCAAAAATTTGCGGATCAATCCAAATGGAAAGATGGGGTGTTGAAATTCACCAATACACCGGTGAAAGAAATCCTCGAACAAGTGGAAGCGATCTACGGTGTCCAATTGGCATTGGATGATGAAGAACTCAATGACCGACCGATGGACTTTGCTTTACCATATACCAATTGGGAATTGGTTTCCGAAGGTTTGGCTTTGGCATTGGGTAAAAACTTGATCCGACACGATGATTATTATGAATTAAATTGAAATTACCTCATTAGATACTAATTTAAAAAACTCGGTTATGATGAAAATTAAACTATGGGTATTGATTCTTACACTATTACTGGCGGGGTATAGCCCCGGTTTTACCAGCAATAACGCACCAGACGGTGAAATTGCTCTCCTGACGGCGATTTCTCTTCTTAGTAAAAAGTACGACGTATACTTCACCTACGACAGAACCTTGGTGGACGACATAAACGTAGAGTATGATGAAGACAGCAAGACTTCCATCGACGATGAATTGGAAGTATTACTTAGTAAAACGGACCTGAAATTCAAGGTGTTTAAAAGTGAATTTGTCGTTATTTACAAGGACACTGAGGAAGGATTGGAATCGCTGAAGGAGATGATGAAACACTTTAAAAAAATCATCGACGAAAAAGACGCCGTGGAGGCGACCGTATCCAATAATGTGCGTTCGGGATCTTCCAGGCTTCTGCCAGCATGGGTTCCTCCCTTGCGCCAATTGACGGGGGTAGCGATAAATGTTTCGGGAAAAGTCACCGACGAAGATGGGCAGCCGCTAATCGGGGTAAATATAACCGTGAAAAACAAAAATATTGGAACATCTTCAGATTTTGACGGAATGTATACGCTGTCGGATGTCGACGCCAATGACGTGCTGGTGTTCTCTTACATTGGCTATCGGAAGGTGGAAACACCCGTGGATGGCCGGACCACCATTGATGTCCGGATGTTGACTGATACAGAAACTCTGGAGGAGGTCGTGGTAGTGGGCTACGGAACCCAGAAAAAGGAAAATATTTCCGGCGCAGTCGATTACATTGATGGTCGGGAAATTGAGAACCGGCCGGTGGCCAATGTCATGCAGGGATTACAAGGGATCAGCCCGGGCCTTAACATTAATTATGCGGGAGGAACCCCAGGGACCAAACCCACTATTAATATTCGTGGATTTACTTCGATTAACGGCGGAAGTCCTTTGGTGGTCATTGATGGAATAGCCTCCAGTTATGATGATTTACTTCGAATCAATCCGGGAGATATTGAATCCTATTCTGTATTAAAGGATGCTGCTTCAGCCGCTATTTACGGTGCAAAAGCAGCATACGGTGTGATTCTGATTACCACTAAATCGGGCAGCGATGGAAAGACAAAAATTGAATACCGCAATTATATGGCGTGGGGAAAACCGACCGTCTTACCGGAACCAGTCACAGATCCTTACATCTTCAGCAGAGTGAAAGAAATCGGGTCAAACAACACCCCTTGGGATTATATCAATTATTCCGATGAACATTTTAGATGGGCCAAAGAACGATCGGAAGATCCATCCATAGAAGAAGTGCGTCTGGATCCGGAAGATCCAACCAAATGGGCCTATATGGGAGACAACAATTGGAATGATTATTTCCTGAATAATTCAGCGATGTCGTACAACCACAGCCTGGCTTTTAGCGGAGGATACAGTTTTGAAGATGGTCGGAAAATTGGGTATTATCTTTCCGGTGATCTGACCAATGAAAACGGATTGAATAAATTGACCGATGATTATTACAATCGAAACGGCCTCCGTGCAAAATTGAATTTCGATCCACTAACATGGTTGGAATTGAACAACAACACCAGTATCTATCAAACAGAGCGGGCTCGACCACGAACAAATCTCACGGACCTTTATTACCGGATCCCCATTGATGTGGCTGAGAACCCCGACGGAACCTGGGCCAATACAGATGTAGGTCGATTGGCAGCCAGCCTCGTGGACGGTGGGAAAAATTTAAACACACTGACCGGATTTCAAAATATTCTCTCGGCCAATGCGAATTTTTTCGAAAATGCATTAACGGTAACCGGCCGTGTGTCGTTCAAAAAAGAACTTTGGAAGTATGGCAGGTATACCACACAATACCAGATTGGATTTGGTCCGGACGATGTACGGACAGAAGGAGGAACTGGTGGTGTCGGAGAAACCAATGGACAACTCAACAACACGATATTGGATCTTTTTGCGACCTATAGTAAAACGGACGGGAATCATTTCTTTAAAATACTGGGCGGTGTCAACCAGGAAGATTATTCTTTTTCCAGCCTGGCTGCCAGCAAGGATGTGTTGATTTCTTCCTCACTTCCTTATATCAACCTGACCAGTGGAGAACCAACGATCGATGCCGGGTATAGCTCATACGCTACACGGAGTGTATTTGGACGATTGAATTACCATTATCAAGATCGGTACCTGCTTGAATTGAATGGGCGTTATGATGGTTCCTCACGTTTTCCTAAAGATGGACGCTGGGGCTTTTTCCCTTCCGTATCCTTGGGATATGTCATTAGCGAAGAACCATTTATTAAAAATTTATTTTCAGGCGCAGAGCCTTTTGTGAAAATTCGGGCCTCCTACGGCGACTTAGGTAACCAGGAAGTTGGAAATTTTGCTTATATCCAAACCTTGGGAACTGGGAATTCGACGTACATTATAGACGGAACCCAACCAACGGTCATTACAGGAGGAGCACCCTCTCTTCAGATTGACCCGACGAATTATACCTGGGAACGAGTATCAACCTTAAATTTCGGGGCTGATATTGGTTTTTTTGAAGGAAAACTGCAAGGTGCTTTTGATATATACAACCGGAAAACACTGGGTATGCTCACCGCCGGACAGGAGCTGCCAGCTGTTTTGGGTTCCTCGGTGCCGCGACAAAATATCGCTGACCTGGAAACCAAAGGATGGGAAGCTTCCGTCAGTTACCGCAACGCGGTTAGTCTGGCCGGCAAGCCTTTTGATTTTGATGTGAAATTCATCGTATCTGATTCCCGGTCCTGGATTACCAAATTTCAGAATGATTTGAACCTATTCTCCGGATGGCGGGAAGGACAAGAGATCGGTGAGCTGTGGGGCCTGGAGAGTGACGGGTTATTTACAAACCAGGAAGAAATCGATGCGCTGGACGAATCGGAAATAATCCCCTGGGGTGCACTAACTATAGTTCCCGGATGGCCAAAGTATATCGATCAGGATGGAAATGGTGCGATTCAAAAAGGAAGATCTTCGGATGATCCAAAGGATTTAGTAAAAATAGGAAATACATCATCCCGGTATCGGGTTGGAGCAAATATGTCCGGAATGTGGAATGGTTTTGATGTTTCCTTGTTCCTGCAAGGAGTTTTGAAGCGGGACTTCTATCCCAAGCATTATTTATACTGGGGCCCCTACCAGCAGCCTTATGCCAATGTGTATCCGTGGAACCTGGACTTTTACCGGCCTGAAGGTGATTCGGAATCGTTGCGTAAACAGCATTCCCAATCGTACCTGGATGCCGGCTTAGCAGAACAAAACCTGGATTCTCAGTTTCCGGTTTTGCAATCGTGGTTGGCTGACAATAATTACGGTGGTGCAGGACTCGATATACCACAAACAAGTCACTTATTGAATGGAGCTTACGTCCGGGTGAAAAACTTAACACTGGGTTATACGCTTCCGGCAAAACTCACAGAGAAAGTTCGGGTTAGTCGTTTCCGATTGTTCTTTACCGGTGAAAATTTATTTGAGTTTTCGCCCATCAAGGAGTTTATGGATCCCGAAGCGGTAGAGGATGGCTATGGATGGGCTTATCCCTTCCAGCGGAAGATTTCTTTCGGACTTAACATCAATTTCTAAAACTATATACAATGAGAAATACAGCAGCATATATTATGATCGTATTTTTATCGGGCGTTCTATTTTCTTGTAGCGACGATTTTCTCGATAAATATCCGCAAACATCAATTTCACCCGAAGAATTTTTCAAAACAGAGCAAGACCTGAAATTGTACATTGACGGTTTGTTAAGTCTTAAGAGTAAATGGGCTTATCAAGGAGAACAGGGTACGGACAATCTGGCGACCACCGGTGCCGTCGAAATAAAAACCCTGTTGAGTGGATCTCCTTCTCCAGAGACGTTGACCGGTGGTTGGAATTGGGGACGATTGCGTGACATTAACTACTTTTTGGAAAATGTTGATCAGGCCGATGTGGATGAAAATATTAAAAATCACTACATCGGACTGGCGCGAATGTATCGGGCTCGGTTTTATTACGGAATGGTTACGCGGTATTCTGATCTGCCCTGGTATTCTTCCACACTGAATACTTCTGACGAGGAAGCGCTTAAAAAACCACGTGATTCACGTCAGATGGTGGTGGAAAACATTATGGCTGATTTGAAATTTGCCTACGAACACGTTAGGGAAGAAGTGGCTGAAGGCACCCCGGGAAAATGGATGGTTGCATCGATCTATGCCCGGATTGCGTTGTCCGAGGGCTCCTGGCGTAAATACCACCCCGAACTGGAGCTTCAAAATACGGCGGATGAATTTTTTCAAATCGCTCAGTCTGTTTCCAAAGATATCATGGATAGTGGGTTGTTCTCCATATACAATACCGGCAACCCCGAAACGGACTACAAGACCTTATTCTCATCCCAGGATCTTACCAGTAATCCGGAGGTTGTAATGCCCCATATTTATGATGACGAAATAGGCCATGGTCTGGAGTTGTCTACTATTTTTAGTGACTATGAACAAAGCCCTAGCCGGGAATTGCTCCAGACTTACCTGATGCGTGATGGCAGCCGGTTCACAGAAATGGAAAACTTCAGGGAGAAGCTTTATGTAGAGGAATTCCTGAACCGGGATTTCCGGTTGATGAGCTCCTATGCCTATCCGGGTTGGAAGAACAGAGGAGATGAAAATCCATATATTCAACGGTTAAATAAAAACTTTACGGGGTATCATCAGATCAAAGGCTATGACAACAGCCCCGATAATATTGTCCAGCGAAGTACTGATTTTCCTGCTATTCGCTATGCTGAAATCTTATTGATTTATGCGGAGGCATCGGCAGAACTGGGAGTGGTTAATCAAACCATACTGGATCAAACCATCAATGTGCTTCGGGAACGTGCTGGTGTTAATGTACTGGATTATGACTGGGCTAATGCGAATCCGGACCCGTTTCTTATGGAGCGTTACCCTAACTTGAGAGGCGAAAATGCCGGGGTATTACTGGAAATCCGACGGGAGCGTCGGGTAGAATTGGCTTTTGAAGATTTCCGATTCGGCGATCTGATGCGATGGGCCGCCGGCGATTTATTGACTAAAGCGCCTTCAGGGATGTATTTTCCCGGACTTGGACAGTATGATATGACCGGAGACGGCGTGGTTGATATAGCCCTAATCAGTGCTGATCAAGATATTCCATTCGAGGATGAAAAGGAAACCAATTCTTTGGGGGAGAAGTTGATTTATTACCGCGTGAGTACCATAGCGGATGGCAGTGGAACCGTTTATCTCGAAAATGGCGAAGAGGGAGGTGAAATTATCACCGAGAATGCAACTCGAACTTTTGTGACACCCCAGTATTACTACCGTCCGATTCCAGCGACTCAAATGGTATTGAATCCGAATCTGGAGCAAATATTTGGTTGGTAAAATGAGAAGAAGGGATTGGATTAGAAACACCCTCCTTTCAGCAGGTGCAGGACTGAGCTGGACTCGATGGTCATCCGAACCTAAGTCTAAAAAAGAGGGATTACGAATTGCGCACATCACAGATGTGCACATCAGACCGGAAGAAGAGGTTCCGGCGCGTGCACGCCGGGCCATGGAGGCTATTCTTGATGAGCAGGTTGATTTCTTTCTGAACGGCGGCGATTCCATTCACGATGCCTCCTATGACGATGTCACCCGGCAAAGGGTGGAAGAACAATGGAAGGTATGGGATGATTTTCGAGCTTTGGCCGATGGCTATGAGATGCACAGCTGCCTGGGTAATCACGATATGTGGTGGGCAGCACCTTCCAAAAATGATGCGATGTATGGAAAAGAATATGCCGTGAAACGTTTGAAAATTCCGCACCGGTATTATTCATTTTACAGACAAGGTTGGCATTTTTTCGTCCTGGACAGCAATCAATCCGGGATTCAACTCGACTCAAATCAAAGAATATGGCTCGAAGATGAATTAAATGCTTTGGAGAAGAACACACCGGTATTGCTGATGTCCCATTATCCCATTCTGGGCGTCACCGATCATTTTGTCGGGGGACAGCATTCGGATTTTGAGGAGTTGAAAACCCTCTTTTATAAGCACAAGGATAAGGTAAAGCTGTGCCTCAGCGGCCATCAACATATGGTGGATGAAGCCTGGTACAATGGGGTTTCTTACCGTTGCAACGGGGCACTTAGTGGATTTTGGTGGGGGGATGGCGACGAGGCCTCTGCCGGTAAGGGCTACTACCTGGAAACACCACCGGGGTATGCGGTGCTCGATTTGTACCCGGATGGTACATTTAAGAATAACTATATTCCGCACACTTTTTGAGGTTAAATTGAATAGAAGAACGGTGAGCACAGTGTTAATTTATGACTACCTTCGTTTTTTACCTGGAAATAATACTGCCGGCTTTCAAAATATGAATACAAAAACCAAAACTGATAACTAATTTTTGAAGAATGACTTTTAATAATTATTTTCTTTTCATTTTATTCTGCACTATTTTTGTGAATCCGAGCTACAGCCAGAATGGAGATCAACCTGATCGTAAAACGCTCTTTATGATCGTAGACGGGATCTCAGACGATGTGATTCAGGAAGTCAGTACACCCCATCTGGATGCTATTGCTGAAGAAGGCGCATTTATTCCGGCCTATGTGGGTGGTGGTGCGGGAACCTATTCGGAAACACCTACCATTTCAGCTGTCGGATACAATAGTTTACTCACCGGGACCTGGGCGAATAAACACAATGTGTGGGGGAATGAAATTAAGGATCCCAATTATCGATATTGGACCATCTTTCGATATTTTAAAGAACAATATCCTGCAAAGACAATGGCAGTGTATTCCACATGGCTGGATAACCGGACTAAGTTGATTGGAACGGGGTTGGATGCCACCGGTCGGTTGCAGATGGATTACTACTTTGATGGTTTTGAACAGGATACCGTCCGGTTTCCCCATGATGAAGCGACGACGTATATCCGGGATATTGATAACCTGGTTGCGGACGAAGCGGCCCAAAATATCCGGAAAGAAGGGCCGGACATGAGTTGGGTTTACCTGCAGTTTACCGATAACATGGGGCATCAATATGGAGATCATCCTAAGTTCTATGAATCCATACGGTTGATGGATGATCAGGTGGGCCGGATATGGGAAGCTGTGAAAGAACGGGAAATGAACAACAATGAAGAATGGTTGGTCGTGATTACCACCGATCACGGCCGTTCTGCGGATACCGGAAAAGACCATGGCGGACAGTCAGAACGAGAGCGAGCCACCTGGATTGTCACAAATCAGAATGAACTCAACGAATATGCGCAAAATTACCGGGTGGCTGTTGTGGATATCTTGCCGACCATTGCTGATTTTATGGAGGTATCCATACCCAAATACCGGGCTATGGAGCTTGACGGCGTTTCTTTGATGAGTGAAGTAGACGCAGTAAACCTGGTTGCAGAAAAATCGAGTGATCTGGTCAATCGGAATTCAGGAAAGGTGGGTGAAAAAATTAAATTGACCTGGGACTCCTTGGACAACGGAGGAAAAGCGCGGGTTTGGATAACCACGACCAATCATTTTCGCTACGGGGGAGAGGATCACTATTTTAGTTTAGGTGAGGTTGATTTATCCAAAGAAGAAGCCGAATTTGCAATTGGAATGCCCGATTCAGAACTATTTAAAGTAGTCCTGGAAACGCCTCATCACTATTTAAATGCCTGGATCATCGACCGGTGATCAGAACCAGTAACAAAAGGGGAAGGACGTTAGAGTGTTCAATTCCCGTGCGCTATTGAATCGCCTGGCTCAATCTGCGATTCGTGAGCCCGAAGTGATCTGGAAGCGCATTCAATCAAAAATATAGAATTATGGCGCTTCCATCCCAAACTTATTGGGGATGGAAGCGCAGGGTGTTTATTTATAAGAACATATAAAACAGACCACCAGGCCCATTGAAAAGTTTAACGTAAAAATAAAGGCATGGTATTATATGGAATGTCTAATAATAGATTAGAAATGAGAACTTCCATCGCGCTTGCTATCATCACACTTCTGGCCATGAAAAGTTTTGCACAAGAGCCCGTCACTACCTTTAAAGTGATGGCCTGGAATATCCTCCATGGGGGCAATGACATAGAAAAAGGGCCTGAGAATGTGGTGAAAATCATCCAGGCAATTAATCCCGATGTGGTTTTGATGGTCGAAACCTATGGGTCGGGCAAGAAAATTGCGGATGCTTTGGGATATCACTTT
Source organism: Membranihabitans marinus (assembly GCF_019802045.1). GTDB lineage: Bacteria > Bacteroidota > Bacteroidia > Chitinophagales > Saprospiraceae > Membranihabitans > Membranihabitans marinus_A. Next base: position 43,960 of record NZ_JAHVHU010000024.1, read on the forward strand.
CATCTGATCGCACCCGAGGGCACTGCCTTGGATGACGAGTCCATTAACTTGTCGATTTTTTCCAAATACCCTTTCGGAGAGCGGATCGATACGGAGTACCCTTTTTACCTCGGAGGACGAGAAATTTTTATAGAAGATCAGAGCATACGATTTCTGTCGAATTGGTTTCATTATACGCCCTGGTATGATGAGCCTCATAAGATGGGGATGAATGCTAAAGAACTACTCGATATGGAAAAAACGGGTAGTAAGTATGAAATGATTCAAAAGGTGTTGCCTTATATTGAGAAGTATGCTGCGGAATCGGATTCCATACCCTTCATTATTGGCGGCGATTTCAATACACCATCTCACTTGGACTGGGGCGAAGAAACAAAAGGTATACATGATGGTTTGGTAGTCCCCTGGTATGCCACCAAAGTGTTGGAAGATCTTGGATTAACGGATACCTACCGGGCGTTGAACCCCGATGTGTTAAGGCATCCGGGCATTACATGGAACACAAAAGGAAAAAGCGATTCCCATCGCATCGATTACATCTTTTACAAAGGCAGATTGCTGAATCCTCTGAAATCCAAAACTTACCATGAATACATCAATGAACCGATTCGGATAGGAGATAACGGTCCTGTTTTATACCCATCCGATCACGGAATCGTGGTCACGGAATTTGAGATCACGGATTAATATGAATAGAAGCGACTTTTAATCATGCGACTATATGGGAGCCTAAACATCTACCGGGTTCAACAGCGTGTGTGGAAACCTGACATCGTTTGACATTTGTTTAATATATAGTATTTTGTGCAATGTATAAAATGTTTGTAATCTGTATGTACCACCCGAAACTATTGGTATTAAGAATCCTACATTTTTACAAAAAGCCATCTTCAGCCAGACGCTCGTATGTTTACCCCAAGTTGAAAAAGAGCTAATATAATGTTAGATTCTGATTTTTATAAACAGGAAAGAAAGCATGGGATTAGCAACAAGACGAAGATAGCAATTTATGCATAT
>NZ_JAHVHU010000025.1 GCF_019802045.1 Membranihabitans marinus
TTTTTAACCAACTGACTATCTTATTCCCGGATCGGGTGAAAGTCATAAAATGATTATTTAACTTTACTCATGAAATCAGAATCAATTTTGAGCGAATACACAAAATTTTAAACAAGCCCCAGTAGCGGCTGCTTTAGCTGCCGATATTTTCATTTTTAAAATGAAAATATACGTTTCATTTGTGTTTATAAACTAGTTTCGTTGCAGAGCCACATTTCGCGCTCGGGAATGGCTCCACCAAAGGTGTGACGATTAGGCAGCTAAAGCAGCCTGTACAGGGGCAATCTGGTTTTTGTCCGGCACCGGAGGTAAGCTTAACCCATAGAACTTTTTCTGGCTGATCTTCCTAGCTAAGAATGAAACCCACAGAAGACTTACAGTACCACTACACCCACAGTAGCGGCTGCCTAGCTGCCGATAATTTTATTCTCCAGGATAAAATTATACGTCTAATTTATGTTTAAAAACCAGTTTCGTTGCAGAGTCACATTTCGTGCTCGGGAATGGCCCCACCAAAGGTGTGGCCATTAGGCAGCTAAAGCAGCCTATACAGGGGGGCAGGTCTTTGTCCGGCACGAGAGGTAAGCCTAAAACTATAGAACTTTTTCTGGCTGATCTTCCTAGCTAAGAATGAAACCCACAGAAGACTTACAGTACCACTACACCCACAGTAGCGGCTGCTTCAGCTGCCGATAATTTTATTCTTCAGGATAAAATTATACGTCTAATTTATGTTTAAAAACCAGTTTAGTTACAGGATCACATTTCGCGCTCGGGAATGGTCCCACCAAAGGTGTGACCATTAGGCAGCAAAAGCAGCCTGTGGTCGATGGCGTAATTCTTGTGCCATTATTAATTGTTAGTTTTCTGGGATGGATACTCTCTAGGAATAAGTGGATTCAAGCTAAATTGAAAAGTAAAAACCACCAATTAGAAGATAGTCTTGACCCCAACAAGGCGGGCGTGGCCTTCCAGATGCCATTTTTGGGGTCATCGGAATAGAGCACACTGTTGGAGCCGGAGGGATCGGCTACCAGATAGATCACGGAATCCTTGTAGTTGTGCGCGGCAGGTGCATTGGAACCCATAAAAAACCATTGCTCCGGCTCGATAAAATTCCAGTGCAGCAGGTCCGTGGAATGCCAATACCCCATGGATCTGGTAATAAATAGGTAGTATTCGTTCCGAAATTCTACAATGGCGGGATCGGCTCCCGACCGGTACGACAGGTCGTTGTGTGCATTGTAGATCATATAGGTATAGTCCAAGTTAACCGGATTGCAATAGGTGCGCTGCTCGGTATCCTGTGAAGAGGCTGGAATGATGAGGAACAGATAAAAAAGAATTAACAAGGATTTGTGCAGGTGTTTCATCTCCCGGTATTTTACGGTTACTTATACTCGACTAAATATACGGAAAATTTGTTCATGGATCGATTGCGGAAGAAGGCTGCCGCCAGGGAGAAGTGTTTGTGGAGGTTGTCTTCACATGAACATGCTGGCATGGAAGGTGTGGGACGCTCGCATCCGCACCGGCTTGCCCGGACCCATGGGGATCACCCTGTGACAAGCTTCACACACCAGTGCTTTTAATGGTGATTGGCAATTTCCATTTTCAACTTTCCATTTTCAACTAATTCACGTCTGCGCCGGAACTTCTACATCGATCGCTTCCAATTGCTTTTGAAGTGCTTCTTTAGCTAGATTAAACTCAGGCATCATGGCTGGATCCATCGGTTCGGGTTCGGGTAAGTTCTGCCGGAGTGGATCGACCTGCTTCCCGTTTTTCCAGAAACGGTAGCATACGTGTGGTCCGGTTGCCAGCCCCGTTGATCCTACATAACCGATGACTTCACCTTGCTTTACATGCACGCCCTTTTTCATATTGGAGGCAAACTTATTCATATGCAGGTATTGTGTCGAATAGGTCTTGTCGTGCTTGATTTTAATAAAGTTTCCATTCCCACGCGTCCGTCCGATTCGTTCGATGACTCCGTCTGCGGTGGCGAGTATTTCAGTATTATAGGGTGCGGCGTAGTCCGTTCCGAGGTGGGCCTTGGTTCTTTTGAGTATGGGATGGAACCGGTTCAGATTGTACCGGGAGGATATTCTTGAGAATTTGACAGGTGCTTTTAGGAAAGCCTTTTTCATAGGGCGGCCGTCTGCGCTAAAATAACCGTCATAGGTTCCATTGTTGTACTTGAACGCATAGTAATCTTTTCCGGATGTCTGGAAATAAGCGGCTTTCATTTCTCCAATACCCACTGATTCGCCTTCGACAAAATATTCATCGTAGATCAACTTAAATTGATCACCGGGCTGTACATGGTGAAAATCGACCGACCAGGCCATGGCATCTTCCATTTTGGATGTTAAAACGGGGATTTGTCTGCTTTCGATTTCATAATCCGAAAAAGCATTCCAAAGCGAAGATTGGATCAGGCCCGCAAAAGCCCGATGAACGGTATCTACAGGATTTTGACCTTTTTCAATGCCGGACATATCTTTCAAATCAAAAATGTAATAGTTGATCGCATCTTGTTCATAAATGAAATAGGCCGGTTCCTGACTGGTTTTTTCTGTCAGAAGCTTATACTTTTTGCCCGCTCGAAGACTTCTTACCTCAAAAACATCCTGCCCGGCCTCCAAAAGTTTGTGCAATGTAGATATTCCAATTCCAAGTGATGAGAAAATCTCGGAAAGGACGGCGCCCTGCTTAATTAATCCCTCTTCCGCATCGTAGAAGGCCATATTGATGTTGTTGTATTTATACTCGGGAGTTGGAATGGGTAATGTGCTGATTGTTTCTGTCTTTGCCAATCCGGGGAGCAGACTCATTTGTGAGCTGTTAGAATTTCGGATTCCCAGAACAATAAAAGAAGTAAGTGCTACTCCCATCATAATTTGTCCGGGCGTAGACTTCATGAACCTTAACTTCATATGAATTGCATTTTCTTTAAATTGGGGTCAATATTACGAAAAGTTCTTTTCCCTGCCGAGGATTGATGGAATTATAACATTTTTCCATTTTGAGGATCTTAAATTTTTTCCCAAAAAGCCGGGCATATTCTTCTCTGTTTCCTCCAAACGGCGGACCATCTCCTGGAAATTCGACATCAAACAAAACCCCGGCATATTTACCGTTGGGATTTAACAGGTCATGAATCTTACTAATATATTCATTACGTCGTTCTGGTGGCTGCGCACAAAATGAGGTCTGTTCCAGAATCAGATCATAGCGACCGTTCAGTTTGAAAATATCTTGCATAATTATTTGCTCTGCCGGAAAATCGGGAACCCTCTTTTGAAACCGAATCTTTGCCTCCGGTGCGATGTCATTGTAATGGACACGATGGAATCCCATGCGGTATGCTTGTTCTGCTTCATATCCACTTCCCGAACCAGGGATCAGGATTTCTATGTCACGGTTTGGTATCTGCTGAAGGTACTCCATTAATGGGGGTGATGCCTGCCCGATATCCCAACCGGTATTATTTTCCATCCAACGTTCATTCCAGTAATCTTTATGGAGCATCTGTATAAAAGTCTTATAATTTGATTTTCTTTGTATTCGTCATGATGCAATATCGAACTTTAAACTGTAACGGCCAATTAATTTCTTTGGAGAAGCCCGCGGTGATGGGCATTGTCAATGTAACCAACGATTCTTTTTATGTGGGCTCCAGAGTCGATGAAAAAGAGGTTTTCGAACGCATCGAAGCTATGCAAGTCCAAGGAGCTCTTATCATTGATATCGGTGCCATGAGTAGTCGTCCGGGAGCTGAAATTATCCCACATGAAGTCGAATGGCGACGACTGTCTCATATTGTTTCGGCTTTTCACAAGCGATTTCCAGATTTGTTGCTGTCCGTAGACACGCTGCACAGTGCGACTGCTCAAAAAGCCCTGGATTGTGGCGCCGACATGATCAATGATATCTCGGGCGGTACGTTTGATGCTAAAATGTTGACTACGGTCGGCCGATTTGACGTTCCTTTTGTAATCATGCATATGCAGGGACTGCCTGAAAATATGCAGGATAACCCCAGCTATGACAACGTGGTCACCAAAGTTTTTGATTTTTTCGTGCGACAGATTGCAGCCGCGGAAAATGCTGGGATTGTGGATCTTATACTGGACCCGGGCTTTGGTTTTGGTAAAACACTGACCCATAATTACCAACTGCTGCACGATCTTCATGCGTTTGAGATATTGCGTTATCCGGTATTGGCCGGCGTGTCCAGAAAAGGAATGATTCAAAAAATACTTGGGGTGGACGCCGATAATGCCTTGAATGGAACAACAGCCGTGCATATGCTGGCGTTAATGAAGGGTGTACGGATATTGCGCGTTCACGATGTGCAGGAAGCGGTTCAATGCATTCACATTTGGGAAAAGTTTAAGACCCCTGACCAGGGTGATTCGGATCATGGATCGTATATTATCAGTTAAGAATTTTGTGTGACAGATCAATCCAACATATATAAAAGATTACTTCGGACGGCAGGGTGGACCTTGCTGTCTTTGATTGTTGTGTTGATAGTATTCATTACACTACTATTTAATTCCGCTGTGGTTCAGAAAAAAGTAGTGGATTGGTCTTCTACTTTTCTGAAGGACCGGTATGACATAGGCTTGTCAGTAGAATCCATTCATTTTAAGCCTTTTAATCAACTACACGTTAAAAAATTATTATTGGGACGTGGAGAAGTAGACAGTATGATTTATATATCTGAAGGCGATCTGTCTTTTAACGCGAACCCACTTCGACTTTTGCGTGGTGAATTGACATTATCTGGTTTGGATGCAGATTCTCTGGTTCTCCGGTTGTTGTCGAATTATACCCCCACTTTACCTGATACAGCCAGTAAAAGAAGTTTTAACTTTTACTTTTCACCCACGGACATTCATGTAAACCATGTGGATTTTAATCTTACTGACACGGTCCGACATATGCAGGTTTTTGCAGAATCCAACCGAGTCAGCGGAAAGGTCAGATCAAGTAATTTGAAAGATCAATTCTCACTGGAAGATGTACAGTTAAATGAGCCCAATATCACCGTGTTCGGGGCGAAAACAGGTTCTGGTGAAAACCCATATATCCGCAAACTGTGGCACGATTTTAGAGTAGCAAACGGATTGGATACGGTGGCCACGGTAGAAAGTGACTCGTTGTTTTGGGCTTTGGATTTCGATGTCAATGGATTGGAGGTTAACAATGGGCAGGTTGAGGTTCATGCGTATGATACGGTAACTCAACGGTATGGTTCTCCCCTCCGAATCAGTCACTTGTCCGGACAGATCAACTCCGTCGAAACAGCTCCCAATTTGATCAACGCCCGGTATTTTACTTCGAGGTTTACTATTGGAGATTCCTTAGTGGTCAAAGAACTTTCTTTCGATGAAATGGAGCTAACCGATAATCAACTGCGTACTGAAGACCTGGTCCTCCGTTATGGTCAGTCGGATGTGGCCGGAAAGGTGACCATGCAATATGATTCTTTGCCTGATTTCCGGGATTTTCTCAATAAGGTTCAACTGGATTTTGATATTTCATCCAGTGAAGTGTTTTTAGCAGATTTGGAAAAATTATTGCCCGCACTGGGAACTACGGAGTATGTAAAAAATAACCGGTCGGATTCTTACAAACTGGCAGTTTCCGGCCACGGGGTCTTCAATGATCTCACATTATCCAATTGGCGCATACAACAAGGTAGAACATACGCCAAAGGACGAGGTCGTTTGCGTGAAGTCCTTACTCAAGAAAATAGACAGATTAACGCCCGGATAGGGGGTAGCTCAATACCAGTGTCATTTATCCGAAGAAAATTCCCCGATATTAATTTACCCAACGGAGTGGACTCTCTGAGCTATGTCAGCATCACCGGAAGAATTGATGTAGACGGAAAACAGCTTGACATCGATGCAAATGCCAGAACCAAACTGGGACAAGTAGGTATTGTGGCTGGCGTGGATTTGCTTCAGAAAAAATACCGGGGAAATTTGGCTTTGAAAGAGTTTGATCTTGGTCGGTTTATTGCCAATCCAAACATTGGAGACTTGTCGATGACGGTCACTTTGGAAGAAGGGGCCGACTTTGACCTCAGTGAACTGAGCGGTCATCTCCAGACCACGGTGGATTCCTTTTATTTTAAAGGATATAACTATTCAGGGGTCTCGCTGAACGGCTTTTTTGGAAACAATGGATTCCTCGGCCATGTGGCCATGAAGCAACCAGAAATTGCATTTGATCTGGATACTAAAATTGATTTTGAACGGATTTCAGATGTAGTCGCTTTCGGACACATCCATCATGCCGATCTTGAAGCGCTAAACTTGAGCCGGGACGACATCGAATTGTCCGGGGAAGTCGATGTGGATATGACCATGTATCCCATTGATAGTTTAAACGGTTATGCCCGGATCAATGATTTGCAAATTGAACGGGGAGACAGTGTACAGTACAGCATGAACGTCATTACTTTTGATGCGCGTTCGTGGGGAGACAACTTTAAGGACTGGAAGCTGGTTTCTGATATTTTATCGGTCGATATTGACGGGCAGTTTAATATCGAAAATATTTTGGGTACGACCTATGGAATTATTTCCAGTCGGCATCCCCGGATTGTAAAATATCTGCCGGATATGGAACTTCGCACGGATACGATCTACAACAATGATTTCACGATGATTATTGATGTGAATGATACGGAAGAATTTTCGAACCTGCTCAATCCGGATCTTGATACCATACGAAATCTCAATCTTTCGCTGACGTACCGGAATCGCGGCCGGGACTATTTTGAGTACTATTTTCAGACTTCCGCTCCGAAAATCCAATTTCGTGACATTAATGTAGAATCGTTGAACGTCAATGCCAGTGGGAGTAATACAGACAATGAATGGATCGTCTATCTGGATAGCCTGACCGCTGGTGATGTTCGGGTGGGTGCTTTGCAGCTTAATACGACCTTGGTCGGAGATCAACTTGATTTTGCGATTCAAACCCGAACGATAAACAATGTGCTGAACAATATTCACTTAGCAGGAGCCAATCTTTTCGAAGCCGATGAAATGAAGCTTACCTTGGATTCTTCTTCTTTTGATCTTTTAAACCGATCGTGGGTATTAAACCCCAACAACAATATTGCAGTGGGTGAAGAAAAATTATTCTTTGATAATTTTGTTTTCCAATCCGGTACCCGGAATTTATATATACAGAGCGCAACAGACCAATCTTTGATCGCCGGTTTACGCGATATTGATATTGAGTTTTTAAATGAATTTTTTCCAAATGAAAAATACACTTTCGACGGTACAGCCAATGTTGTCCTGAGTGTGGAAAATGTATTTGATCTGACCGGGCTGGAGGTGGAGACCATTATTGATAATTTAACTATTAATAATCAACCTTTTGGCGATCTCCATTCTTTATTTTATACGTTGAGTAGTGACGAATTAGCAACCGTGTCCATTGAGGTGGAAGACCAGAATAAAAAGAGTTTGGATATTGATGGACACTATGATCTATTCAACAAAGCCAATCATCCGGTCCCTGTATTTGATTTTGATGTGCGAGCGAATCAATTTCCAATTTTAGTCCTGGAATTTTTCCTGGGGAATATTATTGAGAATACAAAAGGGTATGCAAATGCAAAAGTAGAATTAAACAGTACGGGGGACAAACCCAATATTAATGGTCGGGTATTGATAAACGGTCAGACAGATATCTCTCTTTTGGGTACAACTTATGAGTTTATAAATTCAAGCGTAAACATCGACAATGAGTTGATCAGCTTCGGCGAAATCAATATGATGGACAAAGAGGGGAATCTGGCTAATGCTTCTGGTGGTATCCGTCATGATCATTTGACAAATTTTTATATGGATACACGGGTAACCACTGAAAAATTTTTATTACTCAATACTGGGAAATCAGCAGGTATGCCTTTCTATGGACGGGGACTGGGAAGTGCAGTCATAGACATTCGGGGGCCGTTTACACAGCTCAATATGGATATTCAAGCTAAGACTGGCCCAACATCCAAGATATCGATCCCTATTTCTTCGACCATTTCAGTCAGCGATGAAGAGGCCTTTTTTATTGATTTTGTATCCGATGATTCTTTTGAAGAAGTGGGAGAAGCGGATGACGACTCCTTTGTTCAGATCGAGGGACTGAACCTAGAAGTCGATCTTACCCTGACCCCTGATTGTGAAGTGTCAATCATCCTGGATGAATCCACAGGTGATATTCTACGAGCGAGAGGAAATAGTGAGCTGCACATTGAGCTGACCCGGGCCGGTAATTTTACCATGCGGGGAACCTATGAAGTGGTCACCGGAGAATACCAGTTTGCTCAGTTGAATTTTACACGGAAAATGTTTAAGATTAATCAAGGCGGGACCATCACCTGGACCGGTGATCCACTGAATGCCAAGATCGATATCGATGCCTCCTATTCAGTACGGACGCCACCATATAATTTTATTCTGGAATACATTGGTCAAAACGACCGCTTGGCAGATCTGGCTCAAAACGCCACCGATGTAGATTTGTTCTTGCATCTAAGGGGCGATCTGTTTTCCCCGGAGATTACCTTTGATATGGAGTTTCCGGAATTAACCGGTCAGGTTAAAAATTATGTGGAGGATCGGTTGCGTGTGATCGCCGATGATCAAAATGAAATCAATAAACAGGTATTTGGTTTGCTTGTTGCCAGATCGTTTATTCCGAGTGTTTCATCCGTGGTGAACATCGATGGTACGGTCGTCAATACGGTATCAGAGGTGATCACGAATCAAATCTCATTTTTCCTGACACAGTACCTGCAGGAATCGATTGATGAGGTCCCGTTTATCTCCAGTGTGGAACTTAACATCGGATACAATGTCTATCGAAACAACTACAATGTCGAGGCACAGAATGTAGTACGGACGGGTAATGAGTTTTTGGTACAGCCCGAATTTGGATTTTTGGAAGACCGACTTCAAGTTACTACGGAGGCCAATTTACAAACTGGTTCTGCGGTTACCGCGAACACCCTGATTACGCATGATTTTATATTGGAATATTCTATCACGAAAGATAATCGTTTAAAAGCTAAACTCTACCAACGAACTGAACCGTATGTGTTTGAAAAGACTTCTAAGTTGGGAATTGGGTTATCCTATCAGCAGGAGTTTGATTCATTTTATGAATTCTTGCGGGGGAAACGAAGAGCAGAGGCGGTGCAGTAAATGTGCGGATGTTCCCGCGTCTAAACACCTGTCATCAACCTGTGATTGATCACAGGTCATTAACACCCGACTTAGTATCCTGCATCAGAACATTATATATTGAACAATAAACTTATTTTGGAATTGTAATACCGGATTCGATATGGAAATTTCGCACTCAATTTGTCCGTGTACTATTTTGGGATTATGGGTGGAATGGGGTCTGTTTTATGGTCATCCATATCAGAAATGTAATAAAGTGTTATCTTAGCGCGCAGTTATGAAATCTTTGGGAAAACAGATATTAGCGTATCTTTTACTACTGTGTATCGCAGTATCGGCCTTCCCGTGGGATATTCTTCACCACCACGAAGAAGAAATCAGCTGTGAAAACCTGGAAGAAGACCTGGAAAATGACCTCTGTCATCAGAAAATATTCCATACGAATGAACTTCAGGACAATCACTGCGATCATCAAACCCATATCGACCGGGAACAAGATCATTGTGAGTTTTGTAAATTTATTACCTCCCGGCACAACAACTATGTTGTTCCTCAAATTTTTACTTTCCATGAGATTGATGTCGTAGAAAAAAATGGTTATTTCGAGCCGTTTTTTTCTACTAATTTTACTTCAGATGTAATTTATAACAGAGGCCCTCCGGCTTATTGCGGGTGAGGGATCCCATGTTATCCTAGCCCTTTCTACTAGTTGTCGCCGTACAGATCTGTGAGGTGACGAATTCCGTATATTATTTATCTGTATTGTAAAAATTACATCTTATTATGAGATCACTCATTATCTTCTCATTGATTCTTTTAGTTAGTTTAGAAGCGTACACCCAAAACAGCTTATTCGGGAAAGTTCTCGACCACGAATCCAAAGAACCGCTTATAGAAGCGCATATTTATATTCCTGATCTTCAAAAAGGGACTACTACCAATTTTGATGGCAATTTTGAAATGGAAAACCTCCCCAAAGGCTCCTTTTTAGTCGAAATCAGATATCTGAGTTATTCTACGCAAGTGGTCAAGGTACAACTTGACGGATCGGTGGAATTGATGGTGGAACTGGAGCCTTCGGTGATTGAAATGTCAGAAGTCGTAGTCTCTGGACCTTCCGCCTCCACGAAAAGGGACCTGAATCCTATTCCTACTTTGGTGATCGATGATCTGGCATCCAACAAAACACCTTCAGAAAATGTGATTGATGCGATCGCCAAGCAACCCGGGGTGTCACAGATTACCACCGGAGGAGCGGTATCCAAACCTGTAATCCGGGGACTGGGGTATAACCGCGTGGTGGTCCTCAATAACAACATCCGGCAGGAGGGACAGCAGTGGGGGGATGAACACGGTGTGGAAATCGATGAATATTCGATAGACCGGGTAGAAATCATCAAAGGACCAGGTAGCCTGATGTATGGCTCCGATGCGATGGCCGGTGTGATTCATTTTCTGGCACCCAAGCCGGTTTCGGAAGGAGAAGTTCTCGGTCATGTGTCTGCCAATTACCAGTCCAATAACCAGTTGCAAGGTTATTCTGCGATGACTGCGGGAAATCTGAACGGGGTTAATTGGCTAGCTCGGGTGACCAGCAAGACAGCTGGTAATTTTGAAAATAAATTCGATGGTCCAGTCTATAATTCCGGATTTAATGAATTGAACTTCAATGGATCCGTGGGCTTAAATAAAAAGTGGGGTTATTCACAACTTCATTTCAGTCGTTTCGATCAGGCGATTGGTCTGGTGGAGGGCGAACGGGATGATCATGGAAATTTTATCAGACAAAAGGTAGTCAACGATACGATGATTCAGGAACAAACGGTGACGGATAACGATTTATCCGGGTATGGAATCGATGTTCCCAGTCAGCATATTTTGCATCAGAAGTTGAGCTCCAACAGTAAAGTCTTTTTTAAACGGTCAGTACTCTCTCTAAATCTGGCCTTCCAACAAAACAACCGCCAGGAATTTGCGAACCCCCTGGATGAAACGGAAGCGGAACTTTATTTTTTACTCAATACATTCAATTATGATGTAAAGTACCTATTGCCCGAATTTAGGGAATGGCAACCGTCCGTGGGGTTGAGTGGAATGATTCAGCACAGCCTCAATAAAGGCGAAGAATTTTTGATTCCGGAGTACGATTTATTTGATGGCGGTATTTTTGCATTTGTGCAAAGATCGTTCGATGAACTGCATGTAAGTGGTGGATTGCGAGGGGATGTACGTCAAGTCTCGTCGAAACCATTGTACCTGGATGCCGATGATGAACCTACCGATGGGACTGCTCCCAATGCCATCACAAAGTTTAAAGACTTTCAATCCACGTTTTCAAATATCTCAGCGAGTGTCGGTGCCAGCTATGAGTTCAATAAAGAATTGACCGGCAAGGTCAATGTCTCGCGGGGATTCCGGTCACCCAATATGGCCGAACTGGGATCCAATGGCATCCATGAAGGAACCTTCCGTTATGAAATGGGGAACTCACAGCTCAAACCAGAAACCAGTTTACAGGTAGATGCTGGAGTGATTTACAACAACGAGCACGTTTCATTTGAATTGGGTCTGTTTCATAATTCCATACAAAACTATATTTACTTGCAAAAACTTCACAGTGCATCCGGAGAAGATAGTATCGTGGATGTATCGAACCCGGTCCCTGTTTTTGGTTATGTACAGGGTGATGCCCGATTATACGGTGGGGAATTTACAATTGATATTCATCCACACCCATTGGATTGGTTGCATTTTGAAAACTCATTTTCATATGTTCGCGGAGCACAAAGAAACCAACCGGACAGTACAAAGTATCTGCCTTTTATGCCAGCACCGAACTGGCAGTCTGAATTGCGTGCAAATTTTAGGAAGGTGGGACATTATTTGCATAATATCTTTCTCAGAGTAGAAATGGATTATGTATTCCGACAGGATAAAATATTTGCTGCCTATGGTACAGAAACACCAACGGAAGGATATGCATTACTCAACGCCGGAATAGGTGGTGACGTAGAAGGGAAAAGTGGGACCAAGTTGTTTTCAATATCCTTGTCCGGCAGTAATTTATTGGACAGGACCTATCAAAGTCACTTAAGTCGTTTAAAATACGCTCCGGAGAACTTGGCCACCGGACGACGTGGTGTATATAATATGGGGCGGAATATTAGTTTACGATTGGCCATCCCCTTGGGAATGAATTAATCATTGATTAAATAATAAATAAAGGTGAAGAGGTTCATCGCATGAGGTGGATGGACGACTTACTATTCGGTTATTGCCAATGGGGTATAAGAAGGTGTAAATCCATTATTATATTACCATAAATTTTTTAAACAGTATGGATTTTCCTATTTGAAATTTTACGAAATATAGGCCATTTTTAAAAAATTGTTGACTCCTTATGTTCAAAATATGAGTACCCGTGGAATAGTTTTTTGAAGGTGCATGAAACACCGCTTTTCCATAGAAGTCATACACGGTGTATTGTAATTTTACAGGATTTTTCAATTGCAGATTCATCTGCCAATCATCTCCTGCGTTGGCGGGATTGGGAAACGGGTTACCAAGCTGAAAATCAGTTATTATCTCTTGTGTTTTGGAAGTCAATATTTGATTGCATTCTGACTCAAACTCTGAATGGCAAAACACGGCTTGACCATCGACCATGGTCATCAATACCTTCAGATGGATTAATTTGTCCGATGGAAGGGTTAGTGGATTACCTGACAGCACAACCAGATCTGCAGACTTACCAGGCTTCAGACTACCGACCTGCTCGTCTCTGTGTAGTATATATGCAGCGTCGATGGTCATCATCCTTAGAACCTCCTTGATCGTAATTTTGTGTTCAGCAAGCCAGGTAGGCGGATCGCATACATTTCCGGTGGCTTGAACTTCTTTTCTGGTAACATATGAGTACATAACCTGAGGCAACCTGTATTCAAGGAGTGGGCCATCACTATGCCAGGCTATTCGAATGTCCGGATTGGCATCGATCAAAGACCGCCAATCCTCCAGGTTGGGTAGATTTTCCGTACCATAGGTGTTCTCCAAAATCGAAGATTCTGAACTTAAACAAGTCGGAAACCAGGCAAAGCAAGCTACCGGAATCCCGATATTATTGTATTGCGACAGGATTTTTGAATTTAAAAATGCGTTGTGATCAATACGATGGCGGAGTGGATTTCTTTTGTTCTTAATGACAGATTCTAATCCCTTTTGAGCTTGAGCAATGGCTCGGTCGCCCTGCGCATGTATGACCAGTTGATAGCCTTTTTGATCCGCCTCTTTGATCCAGGTTTCAAGTTGTTGGTCTGTCAGAAACAGGTCTCCCTTTCCGCCGCCAGGATACTCAAAAGTGGTTGCCGGACGTGTGCCGCATGATCCGCCGTCACAAAAGATTTTTACTCCGGCTAGCCGAAGGAGTGCATCTTTATTCTGGTGGGCTGGATAGTCGTTGTGGTTTAGATTTACATCCCAATTGCAAGCATGATTTCGGATCACGTAGACGTTTGTTTTGATTTTCATCTTGCCAGACCTCTCAAAATCCTGAATGGGTGGGAACGTCCAGGATTCCGTGTTCGGATCTCCGATGGTCGTAATTCCTTGGGCAAGCATTAAATCCTGTCGATCTTCCATCGAATAGGTGGAATCAAGGATATGAGCCGCATCGGTGAAAAAATGGTTGTGCGGATCTACGATGCCCGGTATGACGGTCCGACCATGCAGATCTACCAAGTCGGTAGCGGATGATATAAATTTGGTCATTTCTTTGAACGTTCCAAAACTCAAAACTTGACCATTTGATACCGCAAGAGCTTCTACCGGAACAAAATCTTCTTCCATTGTAATAATGGAACCATTGTGAAAAATGATGTCGGCTTCCTGATTATACAAAGGATGCATGAAAGTGAAATAAACCAATATCCAAACCACTTTTACGTACCCTGTGGTGCTTTTTGAATGATTAACCATAGGATGAAGGTATTGTGTATGTCTGGAAAGTACGAATTATTTATTTCAACAACGCATTAATTTATGCTTTTTATTAGAATTAAAACGGTTGCATGACAGTTTTATATTTGGTAGGAAGTGTTTTTACCGCGATTTATTTATCCCTTCATGCAGTTGAATATTCTAATATCTGAAAATGAAACCATTATCGTTCATCAAGCGCGTGCAGACCGAGTCCACACCATTAATTCGAGAACTTCCTCCACACCCGAGAATCAAACAAACAAAATCACTATATCTTCATCCGTTGTTGCATCAAGTAATGATCTACTAGGGTCAGAGCAGCCATGGCTTCGACGATGGGTACAGCACGTGGAACAACACAAGGATCGTGACGACCCCTTCCTTCGATGGTCACGTCCTTGCCTTCCTTGTTGATGGTTTCCTGGGATTGAATGATGGTAGCTACCGGCTTAAAGGCAGCCCGGAAGTAGATGGGCATACCATTGGAAATGCCGCCCTGTATCCCTCCGGAATAGTTGGTTTCTGTTCGAACTTCGCCATCCTTTGTAGTGTAGAACTTATCATTGTGCTCTGAGCCATTCATTTTAACTCCCTCAAAGCCACTGCCTATTTCAAATCCTTTGCAGGCATTGATACTCATCACAGCCCGGGCCAGATCGGAGTGTAATTTGTCAAAAACCGGTTCTCCAAGACCAACCGGTGCGTTTTCGATCACGCAAGTTACCACACCTCCTACAGTATCTCCTTTTTTACGAGTGGCCATGATGAGCTCCTCCATTTCGGCAGCCTTTTTCGGATCGGGGCAACGCACGATATTTTCTTCGGTGAGCGAGAGATCATGGTTTTCCGGATTGTCATCGATGCGGATGGGACCGACTTGGCTGACATATGCTTGTATCGTGATGCCAATCCGTTTTAGAATAGCTTTTGCGACACTTCCCGCAGCAACCCGCATGGCCGTTTCCCGGGCAGAAGACCGACCTCCGCCACGGTAATCCCGAAACCCGTATTTAGACTGATAGGTATAGTCCGCATGGGAAGGCCGGAATGAATCTTTGATGTGATCATAATCCCGTGATTTTTGATCTTCGTTGAGAATTATCATACCAATGGGAGTACCGGTGGTCACACCTTCAAATACACCACTAATAATTTGAATGCGATCTTTTTCTTTTCGTTGGGTGACAATCCGCGATTGGCCGGGCCGACGACGGTCCAGATCGTGTTGGATCTCTTCTTCACTAATTCGGATTCCAGACGGACAACCGTCGATGGTGACGCCCAGTCCTTTCCCGTGAGATTCACCAAAGGTGGTGATAGTAAATAGGTGACCAAAAGTATTTCCTGCCATGATTATCGGTTTTTAAACTCGCAAATTCGGTAAGACGCAAAGATGCATTTTCAGATTTATAATATAGTACCTTTTAAGTAAAAAATCTCTCGCTATGACGCTAAGATGCCAAGGATATTTTCAAATCATACAGGAGCTTTCGAGCAGATCTGATCGAAAATGGCAAAGATCTTATTGAAATAATATCCATAGAGTCATTTGCTCGTGTCTATAAAAAGCAGGTTGTAACTTGAGGATGATATCACAAGAATCGTCAATAACTTGTAAGGGCTAAAGATTGCTTTTTCGTCCTCCAGATTACATAGCGTTCCTGCAAGATAATAGTTCTGTGCCCAGTAGCCGGAAGGATATCGACCCTGCGAGAAACATAAAATAATTTACTTTCCTCAACACCTCTCCTTATCTTTGCGTTACAATACCCATGATGACTATTTATCCCGACACACTATACACTGATCTGGAATTTGATCAGATCCTGGAATTGGCAGCGTCTTATACGCGCGGACCCATAGCCCGACGCCGCATACTCAATTCGGTCCCTTACCGGAAATTCTCTTTATGGGAGGAAGAATTGAATAGGGTTCATGACCTGACCCAATGGAAACGGGAAGGAGTGACCCACAAACCGGCTGAATATGAAGACATCTTACCCATTCTCGACAAGGTGAAAATAGCCAATTACAGCCTCGATATTGAAGAGGTGCTGAAAATCCGATATGTTCTGGATGAAGTCGTAGCGCTCCGTAAATGGTCGGGCCAAAAAGAGCTATTGGATTCTTCCTTGTATATTCATTTTACATCACGGATTGCCCCGGAGATTGACCGCCTAAAACAGGATTTGGATCGGCTATTTTATCCCGACGGGAACATCCGGGAGGATGCCAGCCCGGATTTGAAGCGATTGTTCAAACGGCTCGGTAGTCAGGAAAAAAACATCAGTGCTGCCTTTCAGCAGGTCATGCAAAAGTACCGTTCCAGGAATCTGTTGACAGAACCTTTTGAGAGTTATAAGAATGGCAAGCAGGTGCTGTGCGTGGCTGCAGAAAACAAACGGAATGTCAAAGGCCTTATTCAGGATGAATCCGGAACGGGACAGACGGTCTACATCGAGCCCGACGAGATGTCTCCATTGTATCATGTCATGGCTGAGGTAAAGAGTGATATCCGTCAGGAAATCAATCGGTTAATCCAGTCTGTGAGTGCCGATATCCGGCGACTCAAGTTTGAAATACAGGAAGGATTCCTGATTCTTTCCGGCTATGATGTGTGGAATGCCAAAGCAGAATTGGCTCTGCTGATCGAGGGGCAGCTCCCGGGATTGCGGGAAGTTCCGCATCTGGACTGGAAGCAGGCTTATCATCCCCTCCTTAAAATCCAGCATGAACGAGTGGGCAAAAAGGTGGTTCCGTTTGACCTAACCTTGGATAAATCCCAGCCTCTGATGATGGTTTCCGGACCTAATGCAGGTGGTAAATCAGTGTTGCTTAAAGCCGTGGCAATCAATCAATTGATGCTACAGAGCGGGTTTCTTATTCCGGTGGATCCGGGATCCGTGTCCGGTATGTTCCAGGGTTTTTTCGCGGATATTGGCGACCAACAGTCCCTGGAAGAAGATTTGAGTACCTACAGTTCCCACTTGCTGAATATGAAGGTGTTCCTGGATCGTGCGGATCATAAATCTTTGGTCTTTATGGACGAACTGGGGGGCGGAACGGATCCGCAGTATGGAGGAGCGATTTCAGAGTCCATACTTAAGCGACTGACAGACAGGGGGGTGTGGGGTGTGGTGACGACCCATTACTTTAACTTGAAAATGTTTGCAGACAAACATCCCAGGATCGGTAATGCAGCGATGAGTTTTGATAAGAAAAACCTGGAGCCAACCTATCGTTTTATACCCGGGAAGCCGGGGAGTTCTTTTGCTTTTGAGATTGCGCGAAAGTCAGGGTTGCCCAACAAGGTGATTCAATACGCACGGAACAAGGCCGGCAAAAACAAATGGGCGATCGAAGAGATGCTGGTTAATCTGGAGAATGAGAAAAATGAGCTCCGGAAGAAAGAGAAAGAATTGCAAAATACCCGGAAGCAGCTCGATCAGATGATGAAAAACAATAAGGTCCTATCCGATGAATTAACCTATCAGCGTAAAAAATGGAAGAAGAATAAAAAACTGGAGTCGCATAATCGGAAGGAATCGGATCGGAAGTGGTTGCGGGAAAAAATCCGGGAACTGGAAGACAAAGAAGCGCTTGCTCAAGCCCGAAAGCTCGAAGCAGATATGCAGGAAGAAAAGAAGGAACTGGCCAGCGAGATCGATCAAATAGATCAGAATCTGACCCGGATGGAAAAGATTCCGAAGGACTTCTTTAAGACATTAAAGGTGGGTGATTTTGTGAAATACAAAGAAGGTGATATTACGGGTAAGATCACTTCGGTCCAGAAGAATAAAGTGGAGCTTCAGGTGGGGGGGATTCGGATGAATGTGAAGAAGAAGGATGTCCGTCCCGGAAAAGAACCGTTGCCGGTACAAACGGGAAAATCCATCGGGACCGATCTGCGTAAAAAGAAAACGGAAGTTCAACACAAAATTGATATCCGGGGGTATTCCATGATGGAAGCTGAGAAGGAATTGCAAAATTTTCTGGATGAAGCCACGATCGCCAATGTGTCGGAACTGCGTATTCTTCATGGGAAGGGGAGTGGGGTACTTCGTACCCTGGTTAAGGACAAGCTGCGGGAATACAGCCATGTCCGCGAGGTCAGCCACCCGCCGCGTGAACAGGGCGGTGATGGGGTGACGCTGGTGAAGTTTTAGGTGGCACTGGTGGAAGACACTTTCAAATGTGGCTTACACATTTGATACACCTCAAGATCCAACCATTTTTTCCAGATGACAGCCACTCCGCACCCACACCTCCTCCCGCTGCCCCATCGGGATCACTATGTAACAAGTGCCTTGCATCAATTGCTATATATTTATATTCCATCATGCTTTGATAAACCAGAAAATGGCTGTACTTTTGCAGCTTGTTTAACGTAAAGGAGCACTTGTGCTATAGAGGCGAGCCAAAAATGCCCGAATCAAATAACCACAAACTACAAACTACAAACTACAAACTAAAATGGCAGGAAAGATCACATTTACCATGATAAAGCCCGATGCGGTGAAGAACGGACACATCGGTGCTATATTGGCTGATATAAACCAGGCCGGATTTAAAATTCTGGCTATGAAATATACGAAGTTGTCCGCCGAAAAAGCCGGTGAGTTCTATGAAGTACACAAAGAACGTCCGTTTTATGGTGAGTTGGTTGATTTTATGTCTTCCGGTCCCATCGTAGCGGCTGTCCTCGAGAAAGAAAATGCGGTCGAAGATTTTCGAAAACTGATCGGTGCGACCAATCCAGCGGAGGCAGAAGAAGGAACCATTCGGGCCAAATTTGCAACTAGTATCGGCGAGAATGCCGTGCATGGTGCGGACTCGGATGACAACGCCGAACGGGAAGCATCTTTCCATTTTGCACAAACAGAAATATACCGTTAAAAACCATTTATGCCGGAAAAAGGCCTTCAAGACGTACATGAGTTTCTGAGTAGTCCCCGCAAGATCTTAATTGCCTCGCATCGGAATCCTGATGGTGATGCACTCGGTTCGTCGTTGGCACTGGCCCGGTATTGTCAGCTACGAGGCCATTCGGTCACCGTAGCGGTTCCCTCCGCTTATCCAGCTAATTTTGACTGGCTGCCGGGAATCAAAGATGTTCTGATATTTGATGATCAGGAAGAGGAGGTGGTCGAGAAAATCAACGATGCCGAACTTTTTGTCTATCTCGACTTCAATCATGTGTCTCGCATTGATAAGATGGGGGAGCCCATGGCGGAGAAAGATACACCGGTACTATTGATCGACCACCATCTGGAACCCGATTTGTCTCATGAATATTATTATGTGGACTCCACGGCCAGTTCGACCGCAGATCTGTTGTTTGATGTATTGACCCGATGGGAGAATACGAACTACCTCAAAGATGAATTGATCAGTACTTGCCTGTATACCGGGATCATCACAGATACGGGAACGTTTGCACACAACACGAATAGTCGCTTGTTTGGTAAGGTTAGCAATCTATTGGAAAGTTCGATCGACCACATCGCCATCCAAAACCGGATCAACAACAGCCTCACAGAAAAGCAACTTCGGTTATTGGGGTACTGCCTGTATCACCGGTTTACGCTCATTCCCGAACAAAAGACAGGAATTATATACCTCAACAAGGCTGATTATAGCAAGTTTGAAATTGAGCGGGGCGATACCGAAGGAATCGTTAATAACATATTGAAAATCAACAATATTAAAATAGCTGCGTTTTTTACACAGCAACCTACGATTGTGAAACTATCACTGCGATCTGTAGAAGATTACAACGTCGCTGATCTCGCACGCAAATATTACAATGGCGGCGGACACAAAAATGCAGCCGGTGGAAGTCATTACAAAGGACTCAAATCGGCTTTAGAATTATTTAAAAAAGTATTACCAGAATTCGTAAAACAACACACTAATGAATAAGCAAGTGAAATTATTTTCTCTTTTATTTTCAGCGATAGCGCTGATGATGGCCTGCGGGACAGATCAAAGCGAACCAACAGTCGAAGGAACCACAGAAGATGGTTTCCGGTACAATATTTACAAAACCGGTTCTTCGAACGATCTGCCCCAGCCGACCCAATATGTTTATTTTAAGGCCGGCGTATTGCTGGATGACACCTCTGTCCTTCAGCCCTTATCTGATATCGTTCGATTTCAAATACCCGCAGATACGACTCCCGTCGATCAAGTCAACCCCATCGTGAATATACTGCAGCAAATGTCTGTCGGTGATTCGGCGAATGTCTATGTAGATCTGGATTCCATTCCTCAAGCGAAAATGCAGTTTCCGGATAATAAATACATCAACAACTATTTCCTGGTTCAGGATATCGTAGATGAAGAAACCGCATTGGATGCCATTGCCAAAGAAAAAGAGGAGAACATGATAAAAATGCAGAAAGCCAAGGAAAAGTCCGGAAAAGTGGACAGTCTGGTTGGTCTTTATCTGGATAAATACAAAAAAGGTGAATTGGATAGTGATCTGCAAAAGCTTGAAAGTGGATTGGAAATTTATACGATCGAACCGGGTAGTGGTGACCCCGTAGGGAACAACCAGGTGGAGGTTCATTACTGGGGCGTCCTGGAGGAAGATGGTAAAATGTTTGATAATTCCTATGACCGGGGGATGCCATTCCCGCTTACGGTAGGAGCTGGCTCAGTGATCAAGGGCTGGGATGAAGGTGTCGCTAAGCTGCACCCGGGTGAAGAAGCTTTGCTTTTTATCCCTTCAGAGTTGGGGTACGGTGAACAAGGTGCTGGTGGAGATATTCCTGCCAATGCTGACCTCGTATTTTTTGTAGAAGTACTCAAAAAAGAATCGTAATATGAATAGCGATCAATTACAGGAACTGCAAGAGCGACTGACTCTTCTAAAACAATATCTTTGACGTCTCTAACCGTCAAATACAGATAGAAGAAAAACAACAGGCTACCTACGATCCTTCCTTTTGGGATGATTCGGATCGCGCAGAGAAAATCATGAAGGAAATCAACTCACTCAAGTTTTGGGTGGAGTTGTACGATAAAGCCAGGACTTCCTATGAAGAACTGGAAGTGCTGTACGAGTTTTACGATGAAGGGGAGGTTTCCGAAGAAGAGCTTGAAGAGCGATATGAAAAAACGCTTGAAATCTTTGAAGACATCGAATTTCGGACCACGCTCAATCAGCCGGAAGATGAAATGTCTGCGATTATGGAGATCAATGCCGGTGCCGGTGGTACGGAGGCCAATGACTGGGCCGATATGTTGATGCGTATGTTCGTGATGTATGCCGAGAAACACGGGTATAAAGTCACCGAACTCAACCGTCAGGATGGGGATGTGGTCGGCATAAAATCAGCTTCCCTGGAAATTACCGGAGATTATGCGTTTGGGATGCTTAAAAGTGAAAATGGGGTCCATCGTTTGGTTCGCGTGAGTCCGTTCAACTCTCAGGGAAAACGGATGACCTCATTTGCTTCGGTATTTGTTCATCCCATGGTTGATAATGATATCGAGGTCGAAATCAATCCAGCCGATCTGGAGTGGGATACCTTTCGGGCCAGTGGCGCCGGAGGGCAGCACGTCAACAAGACCGAATCTGCGGTTCGGGTGCGGCACTTGCCTACGGGGATAGTCGCCGAGTGTCAGCAGGAACGATCTCAGCATATGAACCGGGAGAAAGCCTTGCAGATGCTCCGGTCCCGGATCTATGAACAGGAACTGGAAAAGCAACGGGCAGAGAAAGACAAGATCGAGTCCGGAAAGCAAAAAAATGAGTGGGGATCACAGATCCGAAGCTATGTACTTGATGACCGCCGGGTGAAAGATCACCGGACCGGTTATGAAACCCGCCACCCGGAAACGGTGTTGGATGGTGAGCTCGATGGTTTTATCAAAGCCTTCCTGATGAACAATTAGTAAGGTCGCCCCCCTGTTTCACGGCAGGAGGTAAACTTCGCTTTGCAACGCTGCGCTTTTTTAGTTAGAAAACCGATCGGTTTGAAAACAGCTGTTCTTTAAATTCTTACGATAGCCTGAGTATTGCCAATTGCAGATTTGAAAATTCAAATATTTGATTATCTTTAGAATGATCAAGTATTTTCGAATCACCCTCTAAGTTTTATTACGATGATAAAATTCAAATTTTTCTCACTACTCATTACTTTATTTTTCACGATCAATATCCAGTCGATGGTCACGGCCCAAAAACTAGATGGCGCCTGGTCGCTGAAGGGTTCTGACAACCATTTGCTTCTTATTCAGGACGACTACTTTTCCTGGACAGAAACCACAGACGATGACAAGTTTGTCAATACGTTGGGCGGAGAAATGGAAGTAGACGGAGATGAACTGGATATAGAAATCGAATTCAATTCAGGAGACCGATACCTCGTTGGGGAATCAATTACTACACCGTTTACATTGGAGGGAAATGTCCTGACCACTCGGCATCCGCAGGGATATGACTTGATTTGGGAACGAATACCAGAGAAAGATCAGGGGTTGGCAGGTGTGTGGCGTATCTCCGGACGAAAAGTTGATGGTAAGATGAATAGTATCGGCCGTTCTCCTCGGAAAACATACAAGTTACTCACACCGGGCCATTTTCAGTGGATTGCTATGAATGAAGACACTGGTGAGTTTTTTGGCACCGGAGGAGGCTCTTATACCTTTAAGAATGGAAAATACACCGAACATATTGAGTTCTTCTCGCGCGATGACAGTCGGGTGGGGGTGTCCCTTTCTTTTGATGGGGAACTAAAAGGTGGCGACTGGCACCACAGCGGTAAAAGCTCCAAAGGGGATCCGATCTATGAGGTGTGGAGCAAGGAGACGGAGTATTGATTTCATTCCCCTATTAGATACTTTATTTGAAGTATTTCGATAAAAGTCAAATAGAAATGGAATTAACAACGACACCAAACATTGAGGGTAAGCAGATCACCAAATATTGTGGTATAATATCAGGTGAAGCGATTCTTGGAGCCAATATTTTTAAAGATTTCTTTGCAGGTATTCGGGATCTGGTTGGTGGAAGATCTGCAGCCTATGAAAATGAACTTGGGCGCGCCCGGGAGATTGCACTGCAAGAGCTAGAGGATCGTGCACTTGAATTGGGTGCTAATGCTATAGTGGGCATTGATCTCGACTATGAGGTGCTTGGTGAGTCCAACGGAATGCTGATGGTCTCTGCAAGTGGTACAGCGGTGATTGTGGAGTGAAATGACTCAATGGTAAGTTACCCCGGAAAAGTCAAACGTCCCCCAAACTAGGGCTAGATGATTTGTCCAATTTAAGAGTTTAAACAATTGATGCACTGCATGTTACACATCATAATAGATTAACGTGGTGAATGAATCGGGTTAACATGATGTGTCCTGGCAGACTGATGAATCAAGAATTACTTTCTCCCTTAATAAGGTACCACGGCTTGGTTAAATTATCAAGACAATACATATGCACAAGTTCTGTAAAAATCTACGAGATTAGCGGGCAATAAAATATTCTGTATTTAGCTCATTAATGCTTTATAGACGCTCCCAAAAACGTTCCCATCGAAATCCCTCTTTGAATGACTTCTCGGGTATTTTGGACCAGAAAGTACGTCGTGTGATTCCGATAACGTGATCTTCAGGAATGATTCCCCAAGCGCGGGAGTCGACAGAATAGGGCCGATTGTCACCCAGTGCCCAATAATAATTTTTGGAAAAGGTATATTCCTCGATTTCGTGTCCTTCCCTGTCTAATAATTGATTGAGGTCTGCTACCCCCTTAAATCCTTCAAATCGGCGAATAATCTGACTGTAGCGATCCAAAAATAAGCTGTCTACGGGAGCGGTCCACCCTTTATAAGGGATGCGAACCGGTTGTGATGATCGGGCCAGCGTACGCGCCCATCGGAAATCTTCAGGGATATGGTTGAATTTAGGCAGATGCCAACGCGGCTGGATTGTTGCTTGGATCGAATCTAAAAATCCCAGATCACTGGATTTGAAAATTCCTGTTAATTGGTTTTGAGAACGAATCATTTGAATGTTTTCTCCCAGGCTATAGAGCGAATCCTTATGGTGATCGTAGTCTGAGGTATGGTTAAAAGTGATCTCAAAATGCTGGTAAGAGCTGGAACCTGTTTCCATGGGGTGACCGTTAATATATATCATATTGGATGTGTACAAAAGGGTGTCTCCCGGTAATCCGATCACTCTTTTTACGAATGGAGTTCTGCCCGGGATAGGCATAAACTGAAAGCTGTCTTTTTGAACTTCCAGGGATTGTGAAGCTGCCTGGCTTTGCTTCCAGTTGTAATAATTGATCTCCCGATGATGTTGAAAAATGCTGTCTTCTTTGGGCACATTAAAGACCAAAATATCATTTCGGCGGATCGATCGCCACCCCGGCAGCCGGTAGCTCTTCCCTTTGATGAATATTCGGGGGCCGAAAACCCACTTTTCAACCAGAATGTGATCGCCAGGAATAATCGAAGGAACCATAGAAGCTGTAGGGACGTGGTATGTGGTGAAAATAAATATCTTAACCAACAAAGCCATAGGAAAAGCAAGGATGATCGGCAGAAAATCCTTCCAGGTCAATTTATTGCTTTTCTCTTTTTTATCCGCACCGGCCATGGATATTTGTTATTCGTTGTTGGGTTATTCGTTACTGAGTTGGCTCACCAACTTAACGAAAATCCGCACAACATTTATTTATTACGTAATCTCTTAGTTTCAGATCTTCCTAAACCCTCTAAACCCTCTAAACCCTCTAAACTCCATCAACCCTTACGCACCCGATAAGATTCTGCAAACGATCAATAATTCATCAGGTGTAACGCACCCACCTTAAGTTTCCCACAAGGCCAGGCTCCTACCATCTTCCATTCACAATTCATCATTCACCATGAATAATTAATACTTATCCCATTTCCGCAATTGATGTAAGGTAGCCCGCATATCTTTGGGTACGGGTGATTCAAATACCCTGTGTTCTTTATCGAAAGGATCTTCAAAACTGAGATAACTCGCATGAAGCGGGGTCCGTGTCAAGAGCGGACGCTCAACGGTTCCTTTTTCCAGGTGGAATTTATTTTTTCCTTTCACTGAGGAAACCATAAACTCTTCGTGACGACCATAGACGGGATCCACCATCAGGGGGAAACCCAATGCTTTGAGATGAATTCTGATCTGATGCGTTCGGCCTGTGTGGAGTTCGAGTTCCAGCAAGGCATGAGATCCAAATTGTTCTTTTACTTTGTAGGAAGTCAGTGATTCTTTGCCTTGCTTGTGGATGACCACGCGGTTTTGATTTGGTAATCTCAAAATGGGGTGATCGATCTCACCTTCTGTTTCATATAATCTTCCTTCCACGATCGCCAGATATTTTTTAGTTATTCGTCGTTCTTCAAACATTTGATTCCAAATGCGGTGGCTTTCCATATTACGCGCAAATATGATCAGACCGGATGTATACTGATCCAGCCGATGAACTGTATAGATCTCGCCATATTTGTCCCGCAGCATACGTTTTAAGCTGGTTTCATCCGTAAATCGTTCGGGTACGGACAATACCCCCGCTGATTTTGATACGATGACGTATTCCGAATGCTCAAAGATTTTTTGATAGCTTTTTTTCCCTTTTTTCATTAATGTTGAGTTCGCTGAACCGTCTACGGCCCATGATGTAATAATCCCACACAATACTTCCCCGATAACGACCGTCCAGGGCAATTCGTTCTTGAATGTGGTGGTCTTTTAGTAATTGTAAAAAACTTTTTCGTTTTTTCCACATTTTTTGAAATGATTTGTAAAAACTCATATGCGCCTTCCAAACCGCCATAAAGTTGCCGGTATCTCTCAAAGCAATAAATCGTAAAGCCGCAACCCCATCTAGGAAAAAACGGACTACCAACAACCAGAGCAGGACATGACCTCGTTCGTTTTTAAGTAAAATAAAAAGACTGTTGCGAAAATTGAGGTATGTTTTTCTCGGGCTGGAATAATTCAGCGTGCCGCCTCCAAGGTGGTAGATGACTGATTGCGGAATAACGGCGATGTGTTTTCCCATCCGCTGCAACCGCCAGGAAAGATCAATTTCTTCCATATGGGCGAAAAAATCAGCGTCAAATCCGCCGGCAAAATGAAAATCTTCAGATCGTATTAATAGAGCAGCACCGGTTCCCCAAAAAACTTTTTCTACTTGATCATACTGTCCGTGGTCCACTTCATTGGTTCCCAGAATGCGGCCTCTACACAATGGGTATCCTAGTTGATCCAGCCATCCGCCGGCTGCCCCGGCATATTCAAATTCATTTCGCCGGGTCAGAGAACGAACTTTCGGTTGGCAAGCAGCGTATTTGGGGTGCGTGTCCAAAAAATCAACCAAGGCAGTTAATCCGTCGCTTTCCTGTTCTACATCCGAATTTAGAAGATAGTAATATTCCGCTTTGATTTGGTCCAATGCATTATTGTATCCCCCGGCATAACCCGTGTTTTGGTCCAGTCGGATCAGTGTGACTTCTTTAAAATGGTTTTCAAGGTATAGTACGGATTGATCCGTACTTCCATTGTCCGCGATGAACAATCGGGCATAAGGGGGAAGGTAATCAATAATCGAAGACAGGTAATTTTGAAGGTGTTCCAGACCGTTGTAATTGAGTATGACAACGGCGACTTTAAGATTGTATGTCGGCCTTTTCTCCATCGAGTATTTTCAATGTCTTTTCCTGATCCGCCTGAATGTTTTGTGTCAATTCTTCCAGCGACTCAAAAGTAGCATCTTTACGTACAAAAGCGACCAACTCGATGATAATTTCTTCGTGGTAGATGTCTTTGTTAAAATCAAAAAGATGGACCTCGATGGCTATTTCTCCATCGGAAGGCACTGATGGTTTGGTGCCAATGTAAAGCATGCCCTGATACTTCTGGCCATGTACATAAACCCATGCCGCATAAATTCCAGTGCCGGGGATTAATTTATCCGGATCATTAATCGCTATATTGGCTGTTTTGAACCCTATCTGACCACCAATTTTCTTACCATGAATTACTTGCCCTTTAAGTCGGTAGGAATAGCCCAGCAATTTGTTGGCTTCACTGACGTTTTTATTGTTGAGGGCTTGTCGTATCCGGGTTGAACTTATTTTCATCGATTCGATCTTCTTTTGTGGAAGTTCTGTGACCAGAAATTCGCCCTCGTCCTGATACATACGCAAGGTGTTGATATCCCCGGAGCGGTTCAGGCCAAACCGATGATCATATCCGATCATTACGGTGTGTGGTTTGTAATACCGTATGATAAAAGATTCAATGTATTCCTTGGGTGACATCTGTGAGAACTCAATAGAAAATGGGATAATGAGCAAATGGTCAATGTTAAGTTTTTGGAGAAGCGCAATCTTTTCATCGATGGGCGTCAGCAACTTCATGGATTTGTCATTGGGATAAATAACTTTTCGGGGATGCGGATGAAACGTGGTCACAATGGTTTCACCGTTTATGGATTGTGCATATTCAGCCATTTTTTCAAAAATAAATGCATGGCCCCGATGAACGCCGTCAAAAGAACCGAAAGTGATGACTGGGTGGGGGATGTGCTCCTTTCGAAATGCTTGAATCGACCGGTATATTTTCATAGAAAAGGATAAAATACTATTTAATTCGACTGAAGTCTCTCGTTTACTAAACGAAGATGTACTACTTTTGTTAGTCTAAGAACAGCAAATTTACAAAAACATCATGATGATATGAATGAAAAGCAGATTAAAGAAACACTTTCACAAATAAAGGACCCTGTTAATGGCCAGTCTATTGTAAATACACCGCATCTGCAGAAGTTGGAAATAGGCGATAATGAGGTAAATATTGTATTGGCATACAACAACCTGGATCCGGACATAAAGAATAAGCTGAACTTTACGATATTGGAAGCGCTGTATGAGATTATTCCTGAAGCTAATGTGAATATCCACTTTGAAAATCAGGCACCAAAACCAGAGAATCCCTACCCGCACATCAAAAATATCATCGCGGTGGCCTCGGGAAAGGGTGGTGTTGGTAAATCAACGGTAGCCGCTAACCTGGCGGTTGGATTGCAGAAAAAGGGACACAGCGTTGGATTATTGGATGCGGATCTGTATGGACCGTCCATACCCACCATGTTTGGATTGAAAAACAAGCGGCCCCGGGTCAAAGAAATTCATGGTCGGCAACTGTTGGTCCCATTGACTGCCTATGATATTCCGTTGATGTCGATCGGGTTTATACTGGATCCGGAACAGGCTGTTGTCTTGCGTGGCCCCAGATTATCGGGCGTGATCAAACAGTTTTTAAATGATGTGTTGTGGCCTGAGTTGGATTACCTGATCATAGACCTGCCGCCCAGTACTGGAGATATTCAGCTTACGATGGTTCAGACGGCGCCGATTACGGGTGCAGTGATCGTAACAACCCCACAGGCGGTCGCTGTGGATGATGCGATCAAAGCTTCCAATATGTTTCGTCTGGAAAGCATTGATGTACCTATTATTGGTGTGGTCGAAAATATGGCCTGGTTTAGTCCGATTGAATTGCCGGAGAATAAGTATTATCTGTTTGGAAATGGCGGTGGTCAGAAACTGGCAGCCTACCTGGAAGTACCTTTGCTGGGGCAACTCCCTTTGATAGCCAGTGTCGGTGAATTAGCGGATGAAGGAAAACCTGCCTGGCAGGCCGAAGATAAGATATTGTCCTCCTATCTGGACAATATCATCGAACGAACAGTGTACTATACGCAGTTAAGAAATAAGCAATCCGATCCTACCCGTATAGTTAAAATAAAATCGTAATTTTACCCTTAAATCGAATGGTTATGAACAAAGAGGAATTAATGCAGCAGGTGGAAAGTGCACTGGACTCCGTCCGACCCCATCTAAAGGCTGACGGAGGCGATGTCGAAGTGGTTGAAATCACGGACGATTTTACAGTATATGTCAAATGGTTGGGGAATTGCGAGTGGTGTTCCATGTCTGCCATGACCATGAAAGCAGGGATCGAACGATCTGTGATCTCCAAAGTGCCACAAATCAAATCTATTGTTGCAGTAAACGGAGTGAATATAGCATGACCAGGCAAGAGCTGATCAATCAGATTTACCGGAAAAAATCCTGTCTGTCTATTGGATTGGATGTGGATATTAATCGCATCCCTTCACATCTGATCGAGAAATATGATGATCCGGTTTTTGAATTCAACAAACAGATCATCGATCACACCATGGATTTATGTGTGTGCTACAAACTCAATATTGCATTTTATGAATCTATTGGTGTGGAAGGGTGGTCCTCCTTAGCCAAAACACTGGAATATATTCCAGCAGATATTTTCACCATTGCAGATGCCAAACGCGGAGATATCGGCAATACTTCGAAAATGTACGCCCGTACATTTTTTGATCACATGGACTTTGATTCGATTACTGTGGCACCATATATGGGGGTAGATAGTGTGGCGCCCTTTTTAGAATTCAAGGAGAAATGGGTTATTTTATTGGCGCTGACATCCAACGTAGGATCCCGGGATTTCCAGCATCATACGGATCGAAAAGGTGAAGCTTTATATCAAAAGGTAATACGTGAATCCCAGACCTGGGCGGAGTCAGACCGGATGATGTATGTGGTGGGTGCAACTCATCCTGAGAAATTAAAAGAAATTCGGGCATTGGTTCCGCATCATTTTTTGTTGATCCCGGGCGTGGGTGCCCAGGGGGGCACGGTTGACGAAGTCATGAAGAACGCACATGTTCCTGACGCATGTGGACTTCTGATCAATAGTTCCAGAGGGGTGATTTATGCGGGCGATGATGAGGATTTTGCTAAAAAATCCAGAGCAGCTGCTATGGAACTACAGCAAGAAATGGCAGCCTATCTATGATGAAAAATTGATCTGGACCAATTTCGTCTGGCCATGACTTCCTTTTGATATTGGTGTTTTCTAATCACCCAAAGTCTTGTTGATTTCAAAGATCAATTTTCACATTATTATTAACGGAATTGATGACAATACACTGAATAACACTATATTTTTATTCTTTAATGCTAGTTTAACAGCGCTTTGATGATGTTAATTAGATAATGTCCGTTCTATTACTTATATTAATATTATTGATCATCGATAGATTGATTGTATCATCCACGAACCATTTTTATGGTGCGTGGTTATATTAATAGAAGATATCCGTCGACTTTGGATCATAACTTTGAAAATCTAACTATTAAAATCTTACCATTATGGCACAGAAGAAAAAATCAGGAATTTTGTTTTTATTGGGAGCTGCTGTAGGAGCAGCTGCAGGCTATTACCTCAACTCTGAAAGTGGACGAAAGCTTCGGACAGAGACCTCCAACAAAGCCAATGAATTGGCTGAAAAAGCGGAAGCCAGAACCAAAGAAGGAATTCACCAATTCAAATCAGGTTTTGATTCTGCAGTAGAGAAAAGTAAAGAAGCTATCTCTGAAGCATCCGAAACAGTAAAAGAGCGACTAGCCAGACTCGAAGGTAAATCCGAAAATATATTGGAAACAGCAGAAAATGCATACCAGAGAGGTGCTGAAGAAGCCCGGTCTCGTATCAATCAGAAAGCCTCTGAAATCGAAGACTTACTGGAAACAAAGAAAGGTTAATTAGCTTATGGCTAAGGGTTTGCTTTGTAGCAAGCCCTTTTTATGTATTATATTGAATGAAACACTTTGACAGTTTACTATATGCCCTGGGACAGCTAAGCGAATACGCCCGGCATTATATACACGGTAAGAAACAAATTCTTAAACTGGATCTGACCGAACGCGCAGCGGGTATTTTATCCAAATTGATTAGCCGCGTAGTGATCTTTATATTTGTCATATTTTTTATTTTGTTTGCTTCGCTGACATTGGCGATCGGCCTATCGATGTATTTTAGCTCGTTTCTCGCAGGTTTTGGAATTGTATCAGGCATATATTTAATATTGATCATTCTGGTTATTGTTTTCCGGAAATTACTGATCATGCGTCCGTTAATCGATGTAATACTTAAGGATATCAATGAATAAAAGAGAAGACAAATGGCAAATAGAATTAATACAGTTAAAGAACTCCAGGAAGAAAAGGACAAACTGAAGCAACTTGGTGAAGAACAACTCAAAGCGATGAAATCCAACCTAAAATCAGTGAAAATAGAGAGTAAAAATGTCCTTCTAAATAAGATTCTGATTCCGGTGGGAACAGCAATACTTGTGGGATACGGGGTTAAAAAATTAATCGATACGTTTCAATCAGATGATCAGTCTACGCACGATGTATTACCTATGGCCGGACCGGATCATGATCCGCCTGTTTATCATCGGCCGGCAGCGACTGAAGCTCAATCTAAGAATGGCTTTTTATCAAATGTGGATTGGTCTGCAACCGCATTAAAAATGCTGCCTTTTGTTTTGAGTGTCGGTAAAAAGCTTTATGAAGAAGGGCACCTCCCATTTCTGGAACCACCCTCAGATCACAAGTAAACGGTGAAATCCGGTTATTCAGAGTAAATCCCGCTTGATAAATACCGGTCTCCTAAATCGCAGACTATAAATACAATAGTGGCCGGGTTGGTTAAAGTGAGTGCCAGATCCCGTGCAATAGAAAATGCACCCCCGGAGCTCATTCCGGCAAAGATTCCATGATCTCTGGCGAGGGTTTTCATATGTTCGATGGCATTCCTTCTGCTGACTTCGCGCGTATAATCGACTCGGTCTGGTTCAAAAATCTTTGGAAGATACTCCGGCGACCATCTGCGAATCCCAGGAATGTTACTTCCTTCAGAAGGTTGTGCTCCAATAATTTTCACAGCCTTGTTTTTTTCTTTAAGGTAACGGGACACCCCCATAATCGTACCGGTGGTGCCCATGCTGCTTACAAAATGTGTGACGTCCCCGCTGGTGGCCTCCCATATTTCGGGTCCGGTCGTTTGATAATGAATCTTATAGTTGTCGGGGTTGTTAAACTGATTCAAAATATAGTAACCCTCCTCCTCGGCCATTTCTTCAGCCAGCTTCCTACTGTATTCAATGGTTTTCTCAGCTGGCGTAAGTATGACTCGTCCACCATAAGCTTTCATGGTATCGATTCGTTCTTGGGTAGAGTTTTCGGGCATGACCAGCGTCATAGATAGTCCGAATTGACGAGCAATCATTGCTAGTGCTATACCCGTATTTCCTGAGGTAGCTTCTATGATTTTATCGCCTTCGTGAAGTGCTCCTCTTTCCATAGCTCCACGAATCATCCCCAATGCTGTGCGATCTTTTACACTTCCCCCTGGATTGGCTGATTCCAGCTTTGCCAATAGATTAACCTCAGCAGGGATTTGATCGTCGTGGATTTGCACCAGAGGAGTCTGGCCTATCAGGTCCAATATATCTTGCATAGTTCAGATTTCTTTTAATTCGGAAATAGATGGTTGATAATAAATTTTTGAATTTGAAGGAACGCTCTTTGTAAGCCACACATTTCCTCCAATGACGCTGGATTGGCCTATGATGGTTCCACCACCCAAGATGGTTGCGCCGGAGTAAATGACCACATGATCTTCGATGGTAGGGTGCCGTTTTATAGAAGCCATTTCTTTATCTACACTGAGTGCCCCTAATGTAACCCCTTGATATATTTTGACATGATCCCCGATCTGGGTTGTTTCTCCAATGACCACGCCAGTTCCATGATCGATGCAAAAATGAAGACCGATTTTGGCATTGGGGTGAATATCAATTCCTGTTCTGCTGTGTGCCTCTTCCGTCAGAATTCGTGGGCAATATGGCACACCAAGGTGGTGCATCAGATGGGCAAACCGATAATAAGCAATTGCCAGAAAGCCGGGATAGGAGCGCTTTACTTCGTAAATATTCACAGCCGCCGGATCGCCAGAATAAATAGCCTGTGCATCCAGTTCCAGTTTACGTTTTACTTCCGGGATTTGGTCAAAGAATTGATTAACCACGTGCACCGGTTTGTTTTTTAGGTCCAGTTTTTGAAAAAGATCAATATAATCCTGTTTGAGCTTGTTCCACTGGATTTTAAAACCCTGCAAACTATGAAATTTATCCAGTGTAAATTCCGGAAACAGCATTTCAAGATGTCGGTGAAATAACTGGCAAACATGATCAGTAGCTGGTAAAAACGGTGCTTTCTGATGTTCTTGATACAATGCTCTTAAAAATTCATCTTGCATATTGGGGGCGATTGTTGTAATTCAATGAGAAAGAATACAAAAATTACACCACATCAGCTAATTTGTTTAGGATTTGGTTTAAAAAAACCGTCGTGTAATCAATTTACCTGTCATAAAAAAAGGCATACCGCCCTAAGACGACATGCCTTTTGAAACCCTCGTTCATGCAAAGGGCCTGCTTAGAAGTTATCATCTATATCATCGAGCAGATCCCTGACATTATTTTTAAACTGTTCCCAGTTTTCTTCGGTGGCATCTCCGATTTCATCCAGACGTTCTGAGATATCATCTCGTTCATCTTCAAGTTCATCGAGCTGATCTTCCAGCTCATCCTCGGCATTGTTCCACTTTTCTTTGAGTTCATCATTGGCATTTTCCATATTGTTTGCCATCTGATCTCTTAAATTGTCAAGTTCCGTCTGAACCTCATCAATTTTGGCATTGATATTTGCTCTGGCATCATTTAGATCCGCTCTAAGGTCCATCCGCTCTTGTTCGAACTCTTCACTGGTGGTGTCTGCATCGTTGGCATTGTTGCAACTAAAGCTCAACGTGAATAACACTACGAACATACTGACTAACATTAATGCATTCTTTTTCATAACTAAATTTAATTTTATTTATTCGGTTATCCGTTAATAAGAACATTAATATAGTTTATTGACTCTGAATAATGAAGTTGTTCGATTTAAATTATTGTTAATGACTGGATAAGAGTAAAAAATGTTTCGTTTGAATTAAGAATTGCCTGGTTACGATGTAAAAACGCGTGTTTTGCTCCCCTTTTAGACTTTAAGTCGGGGATCTGCTGTGATGTTGAAGGAAGAAAATTCCTGATGAAGGTATTTGAACCAAGCAGCCTGGGCAATCATAGCTGCGTTGTCAATACAATATTCGAGTTTGGGAATATATACATTCCATCCCAATTCTGCACCGACTTTGGATAATTGACTCCT
The DNA here is from genome assembly GCF_019802045.1 of Membranihabitans marinus. Taxonomy (GTDB): domain Bacteria; phylum Bacteroidota; class Bacteroidia; order Chitinophagales; family Saprospiraceae; genus Membranihabitans; species Membranihabitans marinus_A. Next base: position 34,354 of record NZ_JAHVHU010000025.1, read on the forward strand.
AAGTGCGCTGTTTGCGCTTACTCCGCCGGCAATAGCTATTTCATTTATAGAGGTATCCTGACTTGTCTGCTTGAGTTCTTTCAATAAGATGTGGACTATTGTAGATTGAAGACTGGCAGCCAGATCGTGAATATTGTTATCGATAAAACCGGGGTCTTTTTTCATCTCTTTCTGGAGGAAGTATAAAAATGCTGTTTTCAACCCGCTAAAGCTAAAATGATATTTATCAACGGTCGGGTGAGGTAATGGGAAAACGGCCTGACCTTTTTGGGCTAACCGATCTATGTGCGGACCAGCAGGGTAGGGCAATCCCATGATTTTCCCTGCTTTATCAAAAGCTTCTCCCGCAGCATCGTCCAACGTCTGACCAAGTACCTCCATTTTGTTGTAATCAAAAACCTTTACAATCTGGGTATGACCGCCGGACACGGTAAGACATAGAAATGGGAAATCAGGTACCGGATCATCGATGAAATGAGATAGAATATGCGCTTCCATGTGATTGACCTCAATGATGGGGATGTCCAGCGCTTGAGCCATAGATTTTGCAAATGAAACACCAACCAATAACGACCCCATAAGTCCGGGGCCTCTGGTAAAAGCGATGGCGTCGATATCTTTCTTTTCGATCCGGGCATTTTTTACAGCTTCCTCGACCACCCATCCAATTGATTCCATGTGCTTTCTGGAGGCCAGTTCTGGAACTACGCCGCCAAGATTTTGATGATCTATTTGACTGGATACAACATTTGATGCTATTTCTGCATCTATGATAATAGAAGCACCAGTGTCATCGCATGAAGATTCAATGGCCAGGAGTGTTTCAGACATATGTAATGAATTTATAGCGTGTTGCAAAACGGATCTCAAGAAAATAAAATTACAATGGATCGAAACATTTTTAGATACTTTTAATAAAAATGTTATTATTGCATACGTATAAACCGTCTAAAAATTATCTGTAATGAGAATTGTTATTAATCTACTTCTTTTTCTGGCCATATTGGCATTGGGTTACATGACTTATGCCAGTATTAAAGCACCCATTAATTTCAAGCAGGAACTTGATAAGCGGGAACGCGCTGTCATTCAAAAGCTAAACAAAGTCCGGGATGCCCAATCGATCTACCGTGATGTTACTGGTGGTGAATTCGCCGGATCCTGGGATACATTAAAGACTGTGCTTGAAAATGAGAACCTCATGTTTATCAGTATAGTTGGGGATCCGGATGATCCCAATTTTGATCCCAAAAACCTAAGCCGCGATACCACATACAAACCCGCAATTGATACCATTCATGCGATGGGAATTAATCTGGATTCACTGGAGTATGTACCTTATTCCCAAGGCGCAAAGTTTGACATTGCTGCAGACACACTGACCTATCAGTCTACTCTAGTCAATGTGGTCGAAGTCGGAACGGATTATAAGGTTTTCATGGGTAAGTTCGGTGATCCCGCCTATGCGAAGTACGATAAAAGATACGATCCAAATAAGCGGATTCAGTTCGGTGATTTGACCAAACCTTCGACAGCAGGAAGTTGGGATCGATAGTATGCAGATGAACCAGTCTGAATTGGGCAGTGCAAAACTAACGCTGCTTATATACATGGACGGCTTGTGTAAAGTTCTTACTAAAGATCGGACTGTACATTCCGTGGCTTCCCTTTCCTTTGGAAGTATAAGCAGTAATGAAAATGAGGTGCAGTCTACGTTGGATCAATTTTACAATCAAAATCAAATTGATCAGTCCAGAGTTGAAAGCGTAGAGTTGATGTTCGTAAACTCTATTTTCCATAAAACGGGGCATGGCAAGCTGGAAACGTTTAAAAACAGATTGCCCGCATTTCTGTTGTACCACAATGAATTTTTTGATGTACCTGTTGGTCATGATCACATCGCGCATCGACTCACTTTTCATATGTCGGAATGGCAAAGAAATCACGCTGAACCGGTATTGTGGTTTCATTTGCGTGAAAAAGTCTTATATGTTCTGTTTAGTACTGCAGAAGGGGATAGTTCAATTTCAGCCTTTGAAGTTCGAAAAACACTGGATGTACATTATTATATCTTGTTCAACGTCCAGACACTTCGTCCCGTCATTCCGGACCTTCGCCAAATTACGGTGAGTGGAGAACTTTTGAACCTGGATAAAATGCACAATTTTTTCTCGGAAAATATAAATGACATGGAATTGATGACGTTCTGGCAATGGAAAGGATTGTTGGGACGACCACATCCTTTATTCAATCAGTATCTCCCCGAGGTCAATATCTAAGATTATGCGTATCATTAGTGGACGATTCAAAGGAAGACGATTTTCTCCGCCAGCTAAAAAATGGCCTACCCGGCCGACGACGGACATGGCAAAAGAGGGATTGTACAATATGCTTCAGAATAAAATTAACTTCGAATCGGCTGTTTTTCTGGATTTGTTTGGGGGCACTGGGAATCATTGCTATGAATTTATTTCAAGAGGATGCACCAATGCGACCTACGTTGATCGCCATGGGCCGGCAGTTGGTTATGTTCGATCAATGGCTGTCGAATTAGCAATTGACACATATTTGAAAATCTATCGGGATGATGTGTTCAGATTCATAAAAAAGTCCACGGAGACCTTCTCTGTTATTTTTGCCGGCCCTCCGTATCCGTTGCAGCGAATCCCGGAGATACCCGATTTAGTGCTTGCTGGGTCGTTACTCCGGGAGGATGGATTGTTTATTTTGGAACACAATAGTGAGCATACTTTTTCTCATCATCCAAAGTGTACAGAAAGTCGCAATTATGGCGATACCTGGTTTTCGTTTTTTACTAAAAATTCCATTTAGCCGACGGATTATCTTACCTTTGGCTCGGTAAATAATCATATATATATATAGGACGTGAGATGAAGTCGTAGGTGGGTGGTGTGCAGTATTGAAGAAATGGTCAGACCGGGATATAAATATTCCAACTATTTGATGATGCAGATTTAGCTAACCTAAGATTAGTTGGAACTGGAACTGATAGTCAAATAAAGATAAAGTTTGACCTTTATGTTAATAGAAATAGCAGAATGCGGATTGATTTATGAAGATAAGACACTATTTAGAAGAAAGTATTCAGAAGGTTCTGTCCGAGGTTTTCTCTCTGGAGGTAGGAATCGATGAACTTCAGATTAATGTAACCAGACCAGAATTTGCGGGTCACTATACTTTGGTTGTTTTTCCGTTGGCGGGTCGTATGAGAATGCCTCCACCGACGGCAGCGGAAAAAATCGGAGCGGCCCTGTTAGCAGACTATAGATTTACCGCTTATAATGTGGTAAAAGGTTTTCTTAACCTGACTATCGATTCAACGCTGTGGATGGAACTGCTGGAAGAGGTAAGGTACACTAAAGACTATGGGCAATTAAGTAGTCGGAAAGAAACTGTTATGGTAGAATTTTCGTCGCCCAATACGAACAAACCCCTGCATCTGGGGCACGTACGTAATATATTACTGGGATGGTCCATGTATGAAATATTAAGGGCAGCCGGTTACCAGGTTCTCCGAACCCAGATCATCAATGATCGGGGGATAGCCATATGTAAGTCTATGCTCGCCTGGGAAAAATGGGGAAACGGTAAGACACCCGAAAGTGCAAATATGAAAGGGGATCACCTCGTCGGTGAGTTCTATGTATTGTTCGAAACCGAATTCCGGAAAGAGTATATGAGTTGGCAGGAAACCAGGGAATCGCAGAGGATATTTGAAATTGATTCGGACAAAGGCGAGAGCGCGGAAGCATTTTTTGGACGATATAAAAACCAATATTTTAACAGCCATAGTACTTTGGGCGCAGAAGCTCGGCAAATGCTGCGTAAGTGGGAAGAAGATGATCCCTATGTGGTGGAATTGTGGCGAAGGATGAACCAATGGGTATACGACGGCTTTGAAAAGACGTATGAACGCCTGGGCGTTTCTTTTGACCATATTTATTATGAATCTGAGACCTATCTTTTGGGTAAATCCATTGTTGCGAAAGGCCTGGATCAAAATCTTTTTTATAAAAAAGACGATGGTTCTGTGTGGGTAGATTTAGAAGAGCAAAAAATGGATCATAAAATTCTTCAACGGAGTGATGGAACCTCTGTATACATTACCCAGGATCTTGGTACGGCCGAGCAACGCTATGAAGATCACGATGCAGATCGAATGGTTTACGTGGTGGCTGATGAACAAAACTATCATTTCGATGTGTTGTTTGCTATAAGCGAGTTGTTAAAAAGACCCTATGCAGGTGGTATGCACCATTTGTCCTATGGGATGGTCGAGCTGCCCCATGGTAAGATGAAGTCACGGGAGGGAACCGTTGTTGATGCAGATGATTTGATGGATGAGGTGATTTCTGAAGCCCGTGCAATTGCATTAGAAAAAGGTGAAGTTAACAGCCTGTCTAAGACCGAGCAGCAATCCATTGTAGAAAAAATAGGTATGGCCGCATTGAAATATCATATGGTACGGGTGCAACCTCAGCGGCGCATGGTATTTGATCCGGAAGAATCTGTGGATATGCAGGGTCAAACAGGACCTTATATCCAAAATGCCTATGTGCGAATTCAATCTATTCTTCGACGAAGTGCCTCTGAGGACCGGGTTGATTATTACAAGTATAGTCCGTCGAAACACGAAATGGACCTGCTGGTTCAGCTTTCAGAATATCCTGAGGAGATCGGCAAGGCTGCAGAAGCTTATGATCCGTCCATAATTGCTAACTTTGCATACCGACTAGCAAAATTGTATCACAAATTTTATAATGAGCACCGAGTGCTTTCTGCCGAATCAGACGAAGCAAAAGAATTTCGACTTGGTTTGAGTCAAGGCGTGGCCAATGTGTTATCAAGTTCTATGAATTTACTAGGCATTCAAATGCCTGACAAAATGTAACATCTATATGTCAGAAAAGTCTAAAAATTTTATCGAACAAATTATTGAAGGGGATATTCAGAAAGGCAAACACGGCGGTGCAGTCCGGACGCGATTCCCTCCAGAACCAAACGGATACCTGCATATCGGTCATGCGAAAGCCATTTGTTTGAATTTCGGCGTAGCAAATGACTATAATGGAACAACCAATCTTCGCTTCGATGATACAAATCCTGCCACCGAAGAGGAACACTATGTAGAAAGTATAAAAAAGGATATCCAATGGCTGGGGTACGATTGGGATGATCGGCTTTATTTTGCTTCCGATTATTTCCAGCAGTTGTATGATTATGGGATGCAATTGGTCGAACAAGGGGATGCATATGTTGATGACTCTTCTTCGGAAGAAATTGCAGCACAGAAAGGAACCGTCACGACGCCCGGGATAAACAGCCCTTACCGGGAACGAACGATTGAAGAAAACCGGGACTTATTCCAGCGTATGAAGAACGGTGAATTTGAGGAAGGAAGCCGGGTACTTCGAGCCAGGATTGATATGGCCCATCCGAATATGAATATGCGGGATCCTTTGATTTATAGAATTAAAAATGTGCCGCATCATCAGTCCGGAGACACCTGGCATATTTATCCGATGTATGATTTTGCGCATCCCGTATCAGATTCGATAGAGAACATTACACACTCTCTGTGTACGTTGGAATTTGAGAATCATCGACCCATTTATGATTGGTTTTTGGAAAAGTTGGGAACCTTTCCTTCCCGGCAGATCGAGTTTGCCCGACTCAATGTCAATTACACGATCACCAGTAAACGGAAATTACGCCGGTTGGTGGAAGAATGTTTTGTAGATGGATGGGATGATCCGAGGATGCCTACTTTGAGTGGAATGCGACGACGTGGATTTACGCCTGCATCCATACGTCAGTTTGCAGGTAAGGTAGGGGTAGCGAAAAGAGATAACGTAATTGATATTTCTCTGCTGGAGCACTGTCTCCGGGATGATCTGAATGCCAAGGCCAACCGAATGATGGCTATTCTTCATCCGCTTAAGGTAGTCATCACCAATTATCCGGAAGACAAGGTAGAATGGATGGAGGCCGAGAATAATCCGGAAAACGAAGCAGCTGGAATTCGAAAGATGCCTTTTTCACGAGAGCTTTATATCGAACGGGAAGATTTTATGGAAGATCCTCCGAAGAAGTATTTTCGCATGACTCCCGGTAAGCATGTCCGTTTGAAACATGGATATATTTTATTCTGTGAGAAAGCCATCAAAGATGAAAACGGGGAGGTGGTTGAAGTGCATTGCACCTATGCACCCGATAGTAAAAGCGGTGAAGATACTTCAGGTATCAAAGTTAGGGGGACTTTGCATTATGTAGAAGCCACCCATGCACGCCAGGTAGAAGTTCGCTTGTACGACCGTCTGTTCAATGTGCCGATTCCGGATGAAAACCCGGACGTGGATTACACCACTCACATCAACCCCGAATCCCGGAAAGTATTAACTGAGGTGATGGTCGAGCCTGAATTAGCAAATGCCCAACCAGGTGAGATATTCCAGTTTTTCCGTAAAGGATATTTTATATTGGATCCGGATTCAACAGACGAACATCTCATTTTTAACCAGGCTGTAGCTTTGCGTGACTCTTGGGCTAAAATGCAAAAAAAGAAGAAGTAATAAGCCCGAGTTTCTTTATTAAGCTCATATCGAAAAATCTAAATGAAGCCCGCAACCCCGGTCCTTCTTTGGTTGGATCTGGGTTGCATTATTTGGATTTATGACAAAGGTGGTATGGCGGTGACGCAATTTTCCGGGGTACTGATTTCATGTTAAAACACTCCCTCGGAAGGCCATGATTACTTTGTATAAAACCAACATTTAATACAAATTATCCTTCCGTCTATGAGCTTGCAATTTACTCTTTTCAATTTTCAATTTTACCCTTTCAATTTTCAAGTGAATTAGTATATCTTTGCGATGCCATGAAGAAAGGACGTGAAATAATGTCACCAGTACGATTTGGGTTGACCCTCCGACGCCTGAAAGAACAACTTATCGAAGACTTCGGTGAAAATGAGGAGGTATGTCTGATTGGGATTCAGCCTCGTGGTACGATTTTGATGAAGCATATTCTTCAACTCATTGATACGGAAAAAGTCAAATTCAAAATCTTTGAAGGCCATCTGGATATTACTTTTTACCGCGATGATTTTCGACGTCGCGAGAAGATGTTAATGCCGGATTACAACAAAATGGATTTTCTTATCGAAGGCAGGGATGTGGTTCTGATCGATGACGTCTTGTATACCGGTCGTACGATTCAAGCGGCACTCAATGCGCTGCAGCACTATGGGCGACCGGCTACGATAAAGCTTATGACATTGATTGATCGTCGATTTAATCGTCATCTGCCCATACAATGTGATTACAAAGGCATGGAGGTGGACGCTGTAGACAATGCCTACGTCCAGGTGAACTGGGGAGCGGCGAAAGATCACCAGGTCTTATTGTTTGATTCAAAACCTGAAAAATAATGATCAATTCCTACCTGAGTCAGCCGCACCTCCTGGGAATCAAATACATCACCAAAGAAGACATTGAATTAATTCTTCAGACCGCGGACAACTTCAAGGAAGTGATCAATCGTCCGATAAAGAAAGTTCCCACACTGCGGGATGTGACGATTGCCAATTTGTTTTTTGAAAATTCAACCCGGACGAAAATCTCCTTTGAACTCGCCGAAAAGCGACTATCAGCAGATGTACTGAATTTTTCATCCGGCGGCTCCAGTGTCAAAAAAGGCGAATCGCTGCTTGACACAGTCAACAATATACTTTCGATGAAAGTGGACATGGTCGTTGTCCGACATTCTATAGCGGGTACGCCTTCGTTTTTATCACAGCACATCGATGCCAATATTGTCAATGCCGGTGATGGGACCCACGAACACCCCACACAGGCATTACTGGATGCCTACTCCATACGAGAAAAATTCAACAGTTTTCAAGGTCTCCACGTTTGTATTTTCGGGGATATCGCCCACAGTCGGGTCGCACTGAGTAATATATTCTGCCTGCAGAAACTGGGCGCTAAGGTGGCCGTATGTGGACCGCCAACGTTGATTCCTAAGTTTTTGGATGACCTCGGCGTGAAGGTGTTTTACCGGGTAAAGGAAGCCCTGGAATGGTGCGATGTCGCCAATGTGCTCCGGATCCAACTAGAACGTCAGGACGTGAAGTATATCCCGTCTTTGCGGGAATATGCGCTGTATTATGGGATTCACCGGGAACTGCTCGACAGTCTCAAGAAGGAAGTAGTGATCATGCATCCCGGGCCCATCAATCGAGGCGTGGAACTGGATAGTGATGTGGCGGATTCCAGTCAGTCCATTATCCTGGAGCAGGTAGAGAATGGGGTGGCAGTCCGGATGGCAGTACTTTATTTGTTGGCCGGAAATAGTCCGATGTAGTCAAAAAATGATTTAAGTCAAATCTACTCCCTCTTCGATGACTATTTGATTTCATCTCGTAAATGATTCACATAGTCTTCACTCACTTCAAGCAGATCACAGATCTCTTCATTACTATCCCCTCTGATCACCATTTTCATAGCTACTTGATATAATTGTTCATCCCGACCTTCTTCAATCATTTGCAGAAGGAAATTTTTAGTTTTATCCCGGGTAGGTGGTTCCAGTGTTTCAATGTGTTTCATAAATGTTCTTTTATCTTCATCAAATAAATCAATTAGATAAACGAAATAATTTCCAAGATAAGGTACTGTTATAGAAGTCCTTATTATATGCGAACAGCATACACCAAAACCATTACAACGTACATCTATGAGAATATAACTAACAATTAAGATAGATGAGTATCAACCTTATGAAGCCTTTATTCTACTTATTTCCTTCGATCCTAATTTTGCTTGCCTGCACGAATCCACCGGATAATGAGGTAAGAACCGTAATGCCTGAAGAAACCGACGAAATATCTATCACCATTGATACCATTCGAGTCAACACACCGGGCACTACCCGTGAATTTCCTTATTACTTTCCTTCACTTGATTTTTCAGGTAATACCTTTGCAGGATTGGATGAACGGACCGGCAAGATCAATGTTTTTAAGCTGCCGGAGTTGGAATTAATCGATACTATACAGCTTTATCAGGAAGGGCCCAATACCATTCAAAAGAATATGGTCGGTGCCATTTATTATCATAATCAAGATTCTATATTCATATTGCAGCATATTCCCAAGCGGCTGTTATTAATAGATCATGATGCGGTGATTCAGTGGCAGGTGGATGTGACGGAGGCATTTAAACGGGATTCGCTTCCAGATGGTTTAATGCCGGTTGGTTGGTTTGACCGCATTGGAACGTATTATGAAAATGATAAATTATACTTTGCCATACGCCAAGAACAGGCAGAACAAGATTTTCTGACGCCGATGATTGGGTATTATGATTTTAGATCAGATCATATCAAAACCCTGGATATTCATTACCCGGCGTTTTACACCAAGAATGAGAACGTCGGTACCTATGGATTTCCGGGTATCCAATTTTACGAGAATAACTTCTTGATCACCTATCCCTATTCTACTGAAACTTTTGTCTATGATCAGAATATAAACCTTCTAAAAACCATCCAAAGCCCCTCCAGGTTTGAGGTAGGGAAGGCTGCGGAACCCGCTCAAGGTAGAAGAGCACATGCGATGAGCAATCCTTATTATTATAACGTACAGCCATTGAAGAACGGGAGTTATTATGTTCAGCTCGGACGTGAACCGCTTCCGGAAGATCCGAAAAGTGAAATTTTTAACTTTACGATTATCTACAATCACGATTTCACAAAATACCATGTCATCGATAAAAATGAGGCTCCCATATCATTTGGAGGGGAGTATTTCTATTATCCCATCCCTCAAGAAGAGACTGAATATCAATCGATGGAGCGGTATAAAGTGGAGATGGAGTGAAGGAGATTTCAGATTTCAGAGCCTATGCAGAATTTTGTGTATGAATCATAGGGAATCAATAGTTTCAAAAATGATTTATTTTATTCGATCTTCAAAATAAATGTACAATTGGTTATAAATTTTATTCCAGCCACTTC
>NZ_JAHVHU010000026.1 GCF_019802045.1 Membranihabitans marinus
ATATGCATAAATTGCTATCTTCGTCTTGTTGCTAATCCCATGCTTTCTTTCCTGTTTATAAAAATCAGAATCTAACATTATATTAGCTCTTTTTCAACTTGGGGTAAACATACGAGCGTCTTGGTGAAAATTACCTTTTGAAACATCATTTGTTATCCATACAATAATCGAATCATATTGCAAAGGCTGACCTGTCAGCGTTTGAAAGGAGTTTATTACAAACGTCTGGGATTTTTTGGACAACCTCCTACCGCTGAGCTTTGGGCTCTCCTGCATTGGGCATCCTTGCTTCCTTGGTTTAAGCCTGGGACTTTGAGCTTCCTTGCTTTGAGCTTTGAGCTTATGGCTTTGAGCTTCCTTGCTTTGAGCTTTGAGCCTAATGCTTTGAGCTTTCAGCCTAATGCTTCGAGCTTCAGCTTGGTGGTTTTATGCTTTCTCTACCATCCGCCACCGCCACCGCCGCCACCGCCGCCACCGGAAAACCCGCCTCCCCCGCTTCCACTGGAAGACTTGGGTGCTGCGGACGTGACGGAGGATTGAAAATTCGAATGCAAAGAATTGATTTGATGAATATTCCCTGCATACCACACCGGGGCATAGGTTCCTTTCTCTATGGCATCATCCAATACCTGTTTGAATTTCTTCCCCCATCTATTTTCGACGCCCAGCGCAATCGCAAATGGCAACATTTTCTCAAATAATTCAGGGGTCTTTTCAGGCGGTGTAAAAAATTCCAACATGGACTTTTCGGACTTATCTAAATACAGCCGAAACCCTTTAATTTCAGCCCTCATTTTCTGGCCATCCGGAGTGGGTGCGTAAATCAAATAATTGAAAAAACCGGTTAATGCCAACGCAAGTCCTATAATCACCGCAACCAAAATATAGCTGGTCGTAAAAAACAAAACCTGGGAATAAATCAACACCAGAGCACCGGTCATCACCCCCCAAGCCGGAATAACAATTAACCATTTATACCATTTCATAATCCGAAATAAAAAAGACAACATCACAAAAGCAACCATCAAAAGGAGAAAAGTCACCATTGCAGAATAATATATATTCGGCAACAAGGGATACATCCCCACGGTCAAAGTCAAGGTGGTGACAACGGCCATCAACACGAGTGCCTTCATGCCCTGCGTCCAGTTTTGCCGGTAATAATCTGTTATATTTAGTTTCCGCTTTAGCGACTGCATAAAATTTAATTTCGCAGATTGATAGCGCGAATAAGAACTGCTTTTTAAGACAAAAGTTTCTTTTCCCGGCGGTAGCAAGCTATCCACTAGAGATTTTTCCTCCAGCTCCAGATTATCAGATTCGGTCAGTCGATGAAAAGTAAATTTTTTCTTTTTATTCTCTATGCGAATCACGCCTTTTATGGCTGCATTTACCAGCGCTGCAGTCACTGCTTCATTGGTGATACTCCGGTGATATATATAGCTGTTCTCTGCCGGACTCAGAGCCTTCGGGGGATGCCAATCCGGAACCACCGGTACTTCCGGCGGATCTACACCCACCTTCACCCAAAGCGTGTATGCATAATACAAAAAGACCACCAAGCCCAGCAGATAGAGTAAAATATTGATCCATGAAATCTCATACGGTCGCTTCGTCTGTTCTGTAACAAATCCCTTGGGCCAGGCTACAGCTATCGTAAATCCTTGCCCCGGCTGCAAGGCATTATTCCCGGTGCTGTTCACCACCTGATCGTCCGATGTTGCGTACAAATCACAATCCGAAGAAGTACTGCCGGCATACCCTGTATAACACGATCCCTGAAGGAACCCGGCCCCATCCGGCAACCGAACGGTCACTGAATAATTGTTGACCGGAAAGACCCAGTCATGACCGATGGCATTCCAATACAATTCGTCGTATTCATCAAAATAACCAATTTGATTGTCTGCACGATACTTTAATTTATAGGTGTAGATGGCAGCATCCAAAACGATGTCCTCGCTCCCTATATAAATTACCATATTCTTCCGACTTTTTTCCAGATGGTATTTCTCTTTTTGACCATCGCGCTGAACGCTGATAATTTCGATGGGTGCCGGCTCATTCCGTCCCGATTTATCCGGACGGATGGTTGGAATGGTTCTAAAAATACCATGCTTTATCTTATACCCCGCTGACCGTACTTTGATCGTCTCGGTCACTTCTATCTGACTGTCAGAATATATCGAGATATCCACCTGATAATCCAGAATGGCCTCCTGACCCTGTACCCACCCCGTCAGCAACCCAAAGATGAGAAAAAAGAAGCACCGCATAAATTAAAAATTAACTTCAGGAAGTTCGCGGTTCGTGGGATCTTCCATTTCAAAAAACACCCCGTGTTGAAAGCCACCCATTCCGGCGATGATATTGGAAGGAAATGATTCGATGGCGATGTTATTGTCACGAACAGTGGCATTATAATATCGTCGTGATTTTTCAATGTCACCTTCTATGGCGGTCAATTGATGCTGTAATTCTCGAAAGTTGGCATCTGCTTTCAGTTCCGGATAATTCTCCGCCACAGCAAATAATCGTCCCAGGGCAGATGAAAGCTCACTCTGCGTCTCCGCAGATTTTCCTGCTTTTCCAGGGTCCCGGTTGATTCCACTCATCGCCTTTGAACGTGCTTCCATGACTTTTTCAAAAGTTTCTTGTTCGTGTGTCGCGTAGCCCTTTACAGTATTAACCAGGTTGGGGATGAGATCATGCCGTTTTTTAAGCTGAACATCCATGCCGCTGTAGGCTTCTTCCATCATGTTCCGGTTCTTTACAAGCCGGTTGTATATACTCACACCCCAGGCGATCAGCAGAACTACAATCACCACTAAAATCAGAAAATACATCATAGGATAGAATTATAAAATTGTAGATTAATTTTGGTTCGAGCCTGGCATTTGTTCTCTTAAAAGTATCGGACCCGGCGATTAAAGTTAGACAAAAAATGCAAGCTCAAAAAATAATCTTTATATTGACATAGTATTTACAAAAATGACCACCTGCGATATCATCCAAGTAATTAACATATCAAAGAATTTCGGTCAGACCATTGCCCTGGACCAGGTATCCTTTACCATCAAAGAAGGGGAAACACTGTGCATCATCGGAATGAGTGGAAGCGGGAAGAGCACATTATTAAAAATGATCAATCAGCTTCTCTTACCGTCGAAAGGACAGATTATCTTCGATGGAAAAAATATCGAATCCTTTGTGCCAATCGAATTGCGGCGGCAAATCGGATACGTATTGCAACAACCCGCTTTGTTCCCCCACTGGACCATTCGTAAGAACATTGGTCTCGTTCCACGACTGCTCAACTGGCCGTCCGAAAAAATCCAGAAACGGATTGATGAATTGCTTCAATTAATGCAACTACCATCGGGGCACTTCGCAGACCGCTATCCCAGTCAGCTCAGTGGAGGACAGCAACAGCGCGTAGGTATTGCCAGAGCTCTGGCAGCGCGCCCCAAAGCCATGTTGTACGACGAACCTTTTTCCTCTTTGGATCCCATGACCCGTTCAGACCTCCGCAAGGAAGTTCTGTACCTTAAGAAAAACCTAAACATCACGAATGTTTTTGTGACCCATCACATACGCGAAGCTTTCAGCCTGGGTGATAAAGTCCTCATATTGCACAAAGGCCGAAAAATTCAACATGGTACACCTGACGAAATCCGAAGTCAACCAGCCAACGAATTCGTCACCGAATTTATAAAGACCGGGTATGAGGAATAAAGGTCTGTTCATCCTGCTTGGAATGTTTTCCTTAGTTTTCTTACAAGGCCAAACGGTATCCATCGGATCAAAAATGCATGGGGAATCCAGGTTGTTGGGGGAAATCATGGCGCAGGCCATCGAACAAAACTCGGATTTCAAAGTGGAACGCCGGTTTGGATTAGGGGGTACCCTGATTTGTTTCGAAGCTCTACATACGAATGAAGTGGATGTTTACCCCGAATATACGGGAACTATTATCACAGCTATTCTTCACCAGGAGACCAGTCATAAAGCGGTAAATAACAAATCGGATTCATCGATCCATACCATTGAGCAGCAACTTGAAGCGGAATACGACATGAACCTGGGTAAATCATTTGGATTCAGTAATTCCTACGCACTCATTGCAAACGCTGAATCTGGTCTACAATCCATTTCAGATCTCAAAGGAAGAAATGATCTTAAATATGGATTTAGTAATGAGTTCCTCAAACGGAAAGATGGATTTCCCGGACTCAATAAATATTACAACCTCCAGTTGGAAACACCACGTGGTATTGATCATGGGCTGGCCTACCAGGCGTTGGCATCAAATCAAATCGATGTCACCGATGCATACAGTACAGATGGGAAGCTCCAAAAATACGAATTCCATCTTTTGGAGGATGACAGGCAATTCTTCCCGCCCTACGATGCGGTTCCCATATACCGAAAAGAATTCGCAGAACAACATCCAGAAGTTATTCGTATACTCAATCAACTGGCCGGCACGCTGGATGAAAAAAAAATGCAGGCTTTAAACTATCGTTATGAAGTGGATCGGATCCCGCTGGCAACGGTTGCCTTTGATTTTTTAAATGAACAGGGGTTGGCACAAGAACAAGCCGGATTGACAGCGCGCTATCCGGTGGTACGCCAACTACTGGAGCACATTCAATTGACCTTTATCGCTACATTCCTGGCGATATTGCTTGCCGTACCCCTCGCCATCTACTTGAGCAATAAGAAAAGAGCGGCTGGTTTTGCGCTTTCTGTCACAGGCATATTACAAACGATTCCGAGCCTGGCTTTGCTCGGGTTTATGATCCCATTGTTTGGGATCGGATTTACCCCGGCGGTCATTGCGCTATTTCTATATGCACTGCTCCCTATCTTGAGAAACACGTACACTGGACTACGGACGACCGACCCATTGCTCATAGAAGCTGCACAGGGTATGGGGATGACGCGATGGCAAATCCTGCGTGAAGTCCGGCTTCCATTGGCCATGGATGTCATCATGGCCGGTATCCGGACCGCATTGATTATAAATATAGGGACAGCGACCCTGGCTGCATTTATCGGGGCCGGCGGGTTGGGAGAATCAATTATCACGGGTATTACGCTGAATGACCATCAGATGATCCTGCGGGGAGCTATTCCGGCTGCCGTCCTTGCATTGGCGGCTGATCAGGGGATGGCATTGGTCGAACGGGCCGTGAAACCGAAAATTGATTATTAATAGTGGATCCGCTTTCGCTATTGTCTACGCACAGCTTCGTCGATCAAAGAAAGCTGCGGCGGACGAAGTGGTGAATTTTTGATGGTTTGAAGTTGGCCGCTTGCGGTAGGCAAATAGCAGTTGTCGGTTGGCAAGGACCTTCTAAGATTTTATCTTATTGCAAAAGAAACGGATTTCTTCTTTCCCAAACCACAATCCACAATCAACAATTAAATAATCAATAAACCCATTCCACCGGTAAGGAAGCATATTTAATCGATTTTGACGGATTACTTCCATCTTTCATATGGTAGCTGTAGATGACATGAATCCGGCCGTTATCGTCCTGGATAATAGAGGGATAATGAAAAGAAGTTCCTATTTCATTGCCCCGATCGTCGTGTTCCAGGACCTTCTTGTGTACCCAGGTTGCACCTTCATCCTTAGAAAGTGCGATGGTGAGATCGTACCGGCCGTCCTCCAGATCATTGTAGGCTAAGACCCAGTCGCCATTCTCCAGCGTAACCCCATCAAAGCCGGCGCCGGAATTTGGCAAATCTGTATCACGTGCAATGCTCCAGGTCATCCCTCCATCGTGTGATTCAGTCCGTTGTATCCGCTTTGGTGGCGGACCATTATCCCGGAGAAAAGCCACCAATCCACCGTTGCTTTTTTTCATAATGGTAGCTTGTATGCCGGCGCCACCCAACACGGGATTGCTGAAAGACCAGGTGCGGCCACCATCCGCAGTCAACGCGAATAAAGAAGCATCAAACCCATCGGAATACAACGGCAGAATCAGACGTCCATCGACCATAACGGGTTTGTTTTTTGTTTGCCAACCAATACGTCGTGCCAACGGATATCCCAGTGGTGTGCTGGTGTAGGTGTCGCCTTCATAGATCCGGCCTTTGCGAATCATATTCTCGCCCCGGGCCAGGCTATCGACCTTACGCGCATATTGCTCCCAAAAAGACCAATATTGTTCCTGCTCTTCACTGGTGTACCCCGAGACCAATTCTTCCCGGGCATAGGACTCATAAGCATCCAGTTGCTTCTGAACTTCCCGAACAAACCGATCCCCGGCCTGAATACCCCGTTCCGTTTTGTCACCGGGTTTTACCAATAGAATGTCCTGCCAGTCCCATGTCGGAGCTCCGGATCCTTCGTAATTCGTGCTTTTGCGGTACATCGGGATAGAGCTTTCCCATTGATTCGCCAATACCGGGTACCAAAACAACCACAAGGTATCCTGCGGATCCAGATATAGAACCGGGTTGATGTCCGGGTATCCATCCACATCAGCCATCAGAAAAGGAGCGGACCAGGTGGTATCCCCGGCTTCTTTTCGGGCACCCATGATCCGGACATCATCAGCCCATCGTTCCCCCGAGCCTTGAAACCAGGCAGCCAATACATCTCCATTGGGCAATACCGCCAAGGTAGGACCATGAACATGATCCCCTTGTAGTGGAAAAACCAGAGATTGTTCGACGTTCATCGAATCGGGATCGGACACAGGGTCTGCTTGACATCCCAAAACCACAGCGATCCACACCCATGGCAGATAACTCATCGTCGTTTGACATAAAAGAGAAAAACGGTTGTTTAAATTGTGGGCCACAGCGTTCTTATTTACAGGTTCAATCGAATATAAAGCTCTAAAAATACACACTGTTTGACCAGATGCAAAAGAATATCAAGGATTGACAAAATTTCATCAAACAAGGTCAACTTAACATAAACCGTGGCCGGTAAAACGTATCATACTAAGTCGGAAAATCGGGATCAATATTCAATTCAGGAAAAGCAATGGCATTTATCTTTTTCAAATCAGTTTCGGACTGAAGCGTCACATTGGCCTGATCCACCAGTGCCTTCAATTCATTTTTTACGACTTCCCGATACCGGCTATCAACCATTTCCTGTCGATTCAGGTACTTCAACATTACAATCAGTCGCTGGACCACGAGGGGATCGCCACAGCAATACGTTCGCAGCGACGCCATGGTAAAATACATCAGTTCGCTAAAGGAGATACTGGCCACTTTAAGATAGGTGGTCCCTGACTGCCCGTACAGGTTCCGATCCATTTTTTTCAATCGCAACGCAAACAATTCCGTCAAATAATCAATAGCGTTGATAGCAGTTCCGGGATCGTTAATACCGGGTGACATCGCTTTGACAGCCACTTCTGTGATTTGTTTAAAAGCCAGGATGTAATTTGTTTCAATGATTTCTCCGCGCGCAAAGTTTATATTAGACAAAAAATCATTCACGGTGTGCTCATCCAATTCCTCCCGGGACCAAATAAAGGGCATTTTTTCAGGAACAAAAAAACCTTTTGGGCGGGATATGTACAGTAGTGTTCCTTTCTTGGCAGCTAATTCCATGGTGTTATTCACCAGAATATTCTGAAAATACCCTGGCGCTTTGACCGAGTAGTGATACCAGTTCTTTGTATTGGGAAAATTTTCAGGAATATTTGCTTCTCTTTCTTGTTCGATCAGATCCATTAAACGATCATAAGCGGTATCAAAAATCCGATCCAGGATGTTATTGATTTGAATGCTTTGAGAAACATTGTGGATAAAATAAATAAATAAGGCCAGGCAAAAAATGGTTAAACCAATCCCGATCAAAATCGATAAGCCAGGTAGGGAATATTCCTGATCACTCGGTTCTATGGAAAATAAAGTGAATATACTGTACATGATCGTGCCCATGTACAGTCCTAAAATGATCTGATGTACTTTATCGGAAATCAAGCCGGGTAAAAGACGCGGTGAATAGTTGTTGGAAGCCTGATTCAATATCATCATCACCATTGAGAAGCTAAAAACCATCATCGAGATCAACCCTCCAATACAGACACTCATGATGGTGCGGGCGGTATCACCACTTTTGATGGCAACCTGTGGCATCAATTCGACCATACTTTGTGAGATCCCCGTGGTTTCCACCACCTTCATAAAAAGTGCCAGGACAAGTCCGGCAAAGGTGAGGATCGTCGGATAAAAAGCAATCTGGCTTTTAATATCACTAAATGAGGAAGCGATCCGGGCAAAAAATTGTCTCATAGTCAACGATATTCATTTCTAAATGTAGGTAAAAAAGATAAAAAAATGGATTCCTAGATCGGAAACCGTGGACTATGAACCGACGTTTTGTGCATAAAACACCTGCGGAGCACTACTAGCTGGATCGGTTTTCCCATGACTACCGACTATAAACTATAATCGAAAGTCTGTTTTATCTACTGCCCGCCATTTTTCCCATATTGTAATACTCGCCAGCACCATTAATAAGCCATAGAATACATCTTCGACCGGTATGGTCAATATACGCAACCCCAGGTGTTCATGTGGATTGTACCACACGACTTCACCTTCAATGCCTGTGCCCGTCAATATCCCGTTCGTGATCAAAAAAGGGATCAGCAAAACCGCATAGGTCATCAGAAAAAGATTAAGATAGGTCGAACGCCACACCAACAAGTGGAAAAGATAAAACACAAGCAGCGAAATAGCTGTCCATCGGGTGTACCAACCATCCCAGCCCATACCAAGGAAGAAAATACATACCAAAGGAATTAACCAGTGAATTCTCCAGGGTGGCCCCCATAAACCTTCCCCGAAAAATATACGAAAACAATGGTAAGTATATAAACAGGCATAAGGGATACATATAAAAAATGCCACCTCTTCCCATGGAAGCCCCAGCAAGCTTCCACCTGAGAGATATCTGTCATTGAATCCCCATATACCAATCCGGGTGAAGTAAGCATCCCACAGAATAAATGGAATGGCTACGAGAACGATCGCAGGAAGGGCATATTTCCATTCGCGGTCAAAGCGCAGACGGGGATGAAAAGTAAATATCAACGGGATCGACAGTGCGCCCAAATTTACTGACCAATAGATGAATGAATCCGTTATGATGAAGATTTTTTAGATGTTCTGAAATACTTCATAGGTGCCCACAACATACCAAAACTTTCTCCATCTTCCTTACCCCGATGTCGATGATGGGCGTGATGTGCTTTTCGAATGGCTTTAAAATACGGATGATCTACGTTTTTGAACCACACAAACCGTCCATGAATCATCACATCATGAACCAGAAAGTACGCAATGCCATATAAGGTAATCCCCACTCCGATAGCAAACCGAAGATCTGTCATCCAATGTTCCCGTCCTAAGTAAAGCAGGACCAGAGCCGGCAGTGCGAAGATTAAAAAGAACGCATCATTCCGTTGAAACCGATAGTGTGGCTCTGGCTGATGATGATCGATGTGTAAAAACCAGAGGAAACCATGCATGAGGTATTTATGTGTCGCCCAGGCAACGACTTCCATGGCCGCAAATGTAAGGATAACAACAAGGAGTGAAAGTATCATAGGTGTATTACTTTATATTAAGATAAAAGCGGACCGTCGTCCAAAATAAAAGTACAAATTTTACCGGATTGGAGACCCGTATCCGTCTGCTTCTCAGATCCTGAGGGTCAACCTTCTGGATCTTATACAACAAACGCCGGTAGTACACGTAGGCCACCCAAACCCCCAGCCGGACTCTTCCTCTAAGATGACGAATCCCTTCCAATGCCTCTTGAAATTCCTGATTAATCTCATTTTCAATCTGGCGTTTTACCGATTCGGTCATCCACTCTCCATACTCGAGCCCGGGAAAATATTGCCGATCCAATGTCATATTATCTTCCCGTACATCCCGGAGGAAATTGACTTTTTGAAATGCCGACCCCAGTTTCCGAGCCGATCGTTCCAGTTCGTCGAACTTTGCATCATCACCTTTTACAAAAACGTGAAGGCACATCAATCCAACCACCTCCGCAGATCCAAAGATGTAGTTATCGTAAGAACTCCGATCATGGGTATGAACCGTCAGATCAGCCTCCATACTGGACAAAAAAGCTGCAATGTGTTCTGGGCGAATTCTGTATTGGTGGACCACCTCCTGAAAAGCCTGTAGCACAGGATTAGTACTTATCCTTCGTTCCAGTGCCTTCCAGGTGTCCTGCTTAAACTCTTTGAACAGATCGCCCTGTGGGTAGTCGTGAAAAGTATCAACAATCTCATCAGCCAAACGGACAAATCCATAAATACAGGTGATGGCAGTACGTTCTGTCCTGGGGAAAATCCGGGTTCCCAGCGAAAAACTGGTGCTGTAATTTTTCAGAATAGTGTGACTACATATCCTGGATATATGATCATAGGTTTCTTTCATAGGGCTCCATTTTTTAGTTGGTAGTTCTTTATGATATAATCCGCAACAATTTCACCTGAAATAAGCGCCGGGGGTACGCCCGGACCAGGAACCGTCAATTGGCCGGCATAAAAAAGATTGTGAAGTTTGCGATGACGAATAGAGGGCTTCAGTACCGCGGTCTGACGGAGGGTATTGGCGAGTCCATAGGCATTTCCGCCATACGCATTGTATTCTTGTTTGAAATCATCCAAACCATACGATTTTTTCACCACGATGTGTTCTTTTATATTTTCACCCGTGACTTCTTCAAATCGCGAAATAATCATTGAAAAATAGTGCTCCCTGATCTCCTCACTATCTTCCAGGCCCGTGGCAATGGGAATTAAAAAAAACAAATTCTCATGTCCTACCGGAGCTACCCCCTCATCGGTCTTACTCGGGCAGCACACATAGAAAAGGGGATCGTCGGGCCAGGATGGATGGGAATAAATAGTGTCTATGTGTTTATCAAAAGGGGCGTGAAAAAACAAATTATGATGTTCAATATCTTCCATTTTTTTGTTAATCCCTACATAATACAACAGCGCTGAGGGCGCAAAAACTTTCTTTTTCCAGTAATCACTTTTATAATTTCGCTTTTTTGATGCCAACAACGTGTCGATGTGGGCATAATCGGCCGAACCCACCACAAAGTCAGTTTCTACTCCTTGCTTGCCTTCCAGTACAATACGTGTCACTGAATCGCGATTGGTTTCAAATCCTGTTACCGCTGTTCCGGCATAAATTTCTACCCCCAAATCTTTCACCACATCTTCGAAGCCTTTCACTACGCCGGCAAACCCACCGGATGGATAATAGGTCCCCAGACACATTCCGGCGTAGTTCATCATGGTATACAAGGCTGGGATTCTGGACGCAGAAGCCCCTAAAAACAACACGGGAAATTCCATGATCTTTCGAATTCGCTCATTCTTAAATCGCTTTTGCACGTGATCGGCTACCGAAGAAAAGAGATCCATTTTCATGGCGGACTTCCACAATGCCGGCGAAAGAAACTCCATCCAGGAAACCGAAGGCATCCGCGCCATTCCGTTGACCCCCAGGGTATACTTTTCCCGGGCTTCCTTCATAAACCGATCCAGAGCCACCGCCCCGCCCGACTCCATGTTTTCAAACAAATCGCGAAGTTCATTGTAATCATCCGGGATATCCACATAATCCAGTTTGTCAAAATAAACCCGAAATCCAGGATCCAGTCGAGTCAAAGAATAATAATCGGATCTTTTCACGCCCATCCGGTGAAATGCCTGATCGTAAACTTCCGGCATCCAATACCAGCTGGGCCCTTTATCAAAATGAAACCCTTCGATGTTCATACTACTTGCCCGACCACCTAAAAATAAATTCTTTTCATAAAGAGAAACTTCAAATCCTTCCTTAGCCAGTACCCCGGCAGAAACCAATCCGGAGAAGCCAGCTCCAATGACACATACTTTTTGTTTCATAACATTATGAATTTGAGGTGCACAAAGGGTACGACATCACGAGGAGGTTCGGTCACAGGGTAGAATGTTATGTGTCTAGACATCCATCATGATTGTAGTTTTGAATGATTCTTGATATATTCTTTGAACTGATCAATCGTGGACTGGTGGCTCGCATGTTCACACTGTCCAATAATTTCAGCGTCTTCTACATTCAGCCGACCGTTGAACACGATTTCTTTGTCTTGATGACCCAACGTCTTTACGTATTCCAGAAATGTGCTATTCATTTTAATCCCATGGATGAAGGTCATCAGGATCCCTATTTCTTGATCCACTAATAATTTTTTAAGGTTATCCAACGGAATATCGGCGCCCAGGTTAATAGTTCCTATGCCTTGCATACGCAACAAATGCTCTGAAACCAACAACCCCAATTCATGGTATTCATCCGGTGGAAGGAAAAGAAGCACCTTACATGTTGTGTTCTCAGGCAAGGGGAGCTCCTCCGTCTCTACTAAAATCTTCCTGCGTACCAATTGTGAGAAAAAATGTTCTTCAACCGGAGCGATAACTTCGGTCATCCACAACTGTCCCATGTGCTCAAAGGCAGGAACAAGGTAATCGGACCACAGAGCGATAAATGACATGCGGGAACGCAACTGCGCATAAATAGCATTAAATTTTTCTTCGTCATAATTCAAAGCGGATTGCAGCCACTGATTATTATAATAAGCCACCTCCCGTAGGGGTTCTTGCTTTACCACCAATAGTCCCTTCACTTTGGATTTTATCTGACTCCAGTCCCAGCCGGCGATTTTAGAGATTTTATATCCTTTTGAAACCAACTGCTCGACATTGAGCAATTTCATCAGGTCATGGTCAGAATACAACCGGTGATTTCCTTTGGTTCGTTTGGGATGCAACAAGGCATACCGTTTCTCCCACATCCGGATCGTATGTGCTTTAACACCACTAATTCTTTCAAGATCAGAAATTGAATACATGTTTGTTCAATTATATTGCAATATACTTAAACAAAAATAAACGAACAAAAAAAATTTAACCTCAAGGGAAAATAATAATGGATTACGGGAAAATTAATGCAAATTAGACAGCGGACAACACACACGACCATGCCATCTGATTTTCATCCCCACGCTATTATTATTGGAGCTGGTATTGCCGGACTCACGGCAGCCCTGGAAATTGTCAAAAAGGGAAAGAAGGTGTTACTCCTCGATCAGGAATCAGAGCAGAACCTGGGGGGGCAGGCTTTCTGGTCTTTGGGAGGGTTATTTTTTATCAATTCGCCCTTGCAGCGTAGGATGGGCATTAAGGACAGCCTTTCACTAGCCCGGCAAGATTGGATGGGTACCGCGGGGTTTGACCGGAAAGAAGATCATTGGCCCCGCAAATGGGCTGAAGCGTACCTAGAGTTTGCCGCAGGTCCAAAATACCAATATGTCCGTGATTTGGGGATATCCTTTTTCCCAGTGGTCAGTTGGGCAGAACGAGGCGATGGCACAGCAACTGGTCATGGCAATTCGGTTCCTCGATTTCACATTCCCTGGGGCACCGGAACGGGTATTATCAAGCCATTTATCAAAAAGGCGTACGCAGCCCAGAAAAATGGATTACTCCGGATGAAGTTTCGCCATCAGGTCACTAACCTGGTTGACAATGGTCTGAAAATATCCGGAGTTCAAGGCCATCTCCTGGCACCAGCGACCGAGGTCAGAGGCCAAGCTACGAACCGACAGGTAATCGGATCGTTTGAGTTTCAGGCACCAGACATTGTAGTTAGCTCCGGAGGCATCGGTGCCAATCTGGAATTGGTGCGAAAAAACTGGCCAACAAGACTGGGGACTCCGCCTAAGAGTATGGTAAGTGGCGTCCCGGATTACGTGGATGGCAAGATGATCGGGGTGGCCGAATTGGCCGGAGCGAACGTGATCAACCGGGACCGAATGTGGCATTACACGGAAGGCATAAAAAACTATGACCCGATCTGGTCAAACCATGGGATTCGGATATTACCAGGACCTTCTTCTTTGTGGTTTACGGCCACTGGACAACGGCTACCCCCACCCTACTTGCCTGGATTTGACACGCTGGGGACTTTGGAACACATCCGGAAATCCGGCCATGATTATTCCTGGTTTATACTTACACAAAGTATTATCAAGAAAGAGTTTGCTCTGTCTGGTTCGGAACAAAATCCCGATCTAACCAACAGGGATTATAAACTTTTACTAAAAAGAGCATTTGGCTCCAAAGCCACCGGGCCTGTAGAAGCTTTTAAAAAACGAGGGGTAGATTTTGTTGTCGCAGACCGCATTGAGGACTTGGTAACAGGAATGAACAACCTCGCAGGCAACTCACTGCTCAATCTCGACCATGTCCGCGACCAAATTAGTGCCCGCGACCAGCAAATGGATCATAAATACTCGAAGGATCTCCAAGTGACCTATCTGCGGGGAACCAGAAACTTTTTAGGTGACAAATTATTCCGAACCGCAAAACCACATAAAATTTTGGATCCTAAAAATGGCCCATTAATTGCCGTTCGACTCCATATTTTAACCCGAAAGACACTCGGAGGTATAGAAACCAATCTCGATGGTCAGGTTTTACAAAAAAATGGCACAGTTCTGAGCGGCCTCTATGCTGCCGGGGAAGCTTCCGGGTTTGGTGGCGGGGGATATCATGGGTACCGGGCCCTGGAAGGTACTTTTCTGGGTGGGTGCATTTTCTCAGGAATGAAGGCAGGTCGGCACATCGGAAAAAAATAAATTATTGAAACGTATGGCCATTTTTCAGTTCAAAGAATCACAGATAATTCGCGCTCCCCGTGAGGAGGTATGGCAGTTCATCGCAACTCCGGCCAATCTGGCGAAGATCACACCCAAGCACATGGGATTTGACATCCAGACCCCAGATTTGCCCTCAACCATGTACCCGGGGATGATCATTCAATACAAGGTCAAACCCTTGTTGGGCATACCCTTGACCTGGTTGACCGAGATCACCCATGTAGAAGAGCATAAATTTTTCATTGATGTCCAACGATCAGGTCCTTATGCCTTCTGGCACCATCAGCACTTTCTTGCAGAGACCGCTGGGGGCGTCCGCATGGACGACATTGTAACCTACCAGCCGCCATTTGGATTTCTCGGCACAATCGCCAATGAGCTGTTTATCCGAAACCAATTGAAAGGGATATTTGAATACCGCAGAAAGGTATTGGATGATATCTTCAATCGCCAATCCTGAGCACCTGTCCAGTCATTGTTAGATTCATTCGGGCCCACCGATGGAGATGAGTAAAGAACTCCATCGCCCGGTAAGAATGTTGATGAATCTTGATCGAGAATATCGCTGGCGCTATTGACCAGCAATCCCTCGCCATCCCTGAAGACCTCCTGTGTGTAAAAACACGACTTGACTTCCAGGTGGAATCAATTGATATTTGACATATTCAAAGAAAGCAAACATGGCCTTCCCGGAATATATCGGATCCAGACGGATCGAATAAACCTCCTCAAACCATTTCACAAATTTCAGCAAAGATGATGGTGTCTTCCCGTAGCCTCCAAAATGCCACTGTTCAGCCAAAGTCCATCCTTGAAATCGATCTAATTTCCATCGAGCATTCAAATCCTTAAAAAGGGTCGATGACTTCAGCGCTGAAACACCAAGAACCTGTTCGCGATCTCTCTTGTATTTTATCATCCCGGCCATAGTTGCACCGGTTCCTACCGGACAAATGAACAAATCCGGTTTAGGCAATACTTCTCTGACCTCCTCCATCATGCTTTTGAATCCAAGCAGGGATTTGGGATGACTTCCACCTTCGGGAATAATCAGGTAACCCGGGTATCGTGCACGCCATGCTCTCATCATGGGGATAGTATCCTTCTCGCGATATTGTTTTGGTGGGATCGTCCGAACTTCTGCACCCCACGTCCGAACATCCTCGAGCGTCGCACTCTGTGGATGTGATACCGAGGATCGGATCATAAGAGTCAGTGGAACACCATAACACCGGCACATCCAGGCCAGTGCATGGGCGTGATTGGAATTAGGGCCACCAAACGAAAGAACGCCCTCATACCCATTATTCGCCAATTCAGGCATTAAAAAAGCTAGTTTACGGTATTTATTACCGGAAACAATAGGGTGTATCAAATCATCTCGTTTGACCCACAACCGGATTTCCTGATTATTCCAAAACGGATCCTTTAACTCGACCAGTGGTGAGGGCAGCCGGGTTACATTTTCTCCTGTTGAATTCGCTCCAATAATGCCTTGCTTTTACGGATCCCAGTATATTCATCGTCCTCATTTCCCTCATATTCAATCCCCACCCAGCTGTGGTAACCGGCATCGAGAACAATATCCATCATTTTATCATAATCGGTATGAATTTCATTACCATTCGAATCAAAATCATGCGTTTTTGCAGATACTGCTTTGGCATAAGGCATTAATTCTTTAACTCCTTGATACCGGTCATACTCTTCTTTACACCCACCTTCTCCACGATCTATGCAAAAGTTACCGAAGTCAGGCAATGTGCCACAATTGTCCATATCAATCTGTTTCATCACATCAGCCAACCAGGCGCCATTGGATGAAATACCCCCGTGATTTTCAACGATGATGTTCATGTCAAATGGTTTTGCAAATTCAGCTAATCGTCCCAGACCATCCACGGCTGCTGCTTTTACTTCATCCGGGGTTCCTTGACCATAGGCATTGACTCGAATAGAACCGCATCCCAGATGTTTTGCTGCTTCTACCCATTTCTTGTGATTTTCAATAGCCTGTGTCCGCTCTTTGTCATCCAGGCTGGCCATACCACCTTCCCGATCAATCATAATCAGGTTTTGATAAACGCCATAATCATCGGCGCGCTTATTAAGCTCGTTCAAATAATCCTTGTCTTTGGCTTTTTCAAAAAAGAAAGCATTCACGTACTCTATGGCATCAATATCAAACTCTTCGCGGGTGATGCGGGCAAAATCCAGATTATCGATCTCTTCTGCAAAAAGTGCATTGTGCAAAGACCACTCCGCCAATGATATTTTGAATGGCAGATCAGATCCTGTTCCGTGGGAAGCTGTGCTTTTCTCCTCATTATTTTTACGCGTACTGTTCCCACAGGCAGCTGTTCCTAGTACTCCTATTGCCCCCAGTGCATAGGTGGATTGACGGATAAATTTTCTTCTTTTCATAGTTTTTAGTTAAGGTAATTAATGGTGGCCCTGATTTGGAATGGGAAGATATTGAAAAAAATTTATAGTTCATAGTTTGAACAGTGGTAGTTCACAGCGGCATGGATCGAACTTGGGAAAGCTGGGGAAGATACTGCCTGAATACGAAAGACAACCACACCAGTGCAATGCCTTTATGAAGAAAGGTTTCTTACCTGCACAGCGGATATACTAACCAGGTTCCAGCCGGTCTTTCAAGTGGGAAGTTCAGTACAGCCCACGTGCGACCGTTTACAAATCTTCCAGATACAGAGCGGCTATGGATTTGTGTTCGTGTGTATTACGGATGGCCCGTGCAAACAACCGACCGGACTCTAAAACTGTGATTTTTTCAGATTCTTTCGTCAGCGGAATCGTATCGGTGACAATCAGTTTTGACAACTGAGAATTCTCGATATTCTCATAGGCTTTACCGGACAAAACAGGGTGTGTACAGATAGCAATCACATTCAATGCTCCTTTTTCTTTGAGCACATCTGCAGCTCGACATAATGTTCCTGCTGTATCAGCAAGATCATCCACTATAATAACATCTTTTCCTTCCACCTCACCGATCACGGTCATTTCTGCGACTTCATTGGGTTTGATCCGTTGTTTATCACAAATAACCAGCGGTGTGTTAAAAACCTTGGCATATTTCCGAGCCCGCTTCACTCCACCCACATCGGGTGCAGCAAAAATAGTGTTGGACAGATCATACTTTTCAAGATAAGGCATAAAAACCGCTTCGCTGCGCAAATGATCGACTGGAATATCAAAAAAGCCTTGAATTTGATCTGCGTGAAAATCCATTGTCATAACGCGATTCGCTCCAGCAGCCTCCAACAAATTGGCAATAAGCTTGGCTGAAATAGGAACTCTGGGTTGATCCTTTCGATCTTGGCGAGCATAACCAAAGTAAGGGATGACGGCCGTAATATACCCGGCAGATGCCCGCTTTGCTGCATCAATCATCAGAAGCAATTCCATTATATTGGAGGGTGGAGAGGGGGTGCTTTGAATAAAAAACACATAGGCGCCCCGAACAGACTCCTGAATAACAGGGTGAATTTCTCCATCGGAAAACTTCTGAATATCTATCCTTGAAAGATTTTGCCCGTAATTGGCTGCAATTTTTTCAGCAAGATATCGGGAATTCTGACCTGAGAAAAGCTTTATATCAACCATTATACTTTGTTATTAGAACACAAAAATAGATCATCTTGCTTACTATACAGAAAATTTCAGGGGAGATTTTTTTTATTTATACCACGAGGCATATCGGACATAATTATTTGCAATGCGTCGAATCTCGCCTTCAAGCAGTTCCGGCGATACAGGTTTGATTTTGCGCGCAGGTACGCCCGCATAAATATAGCCGCTTTCGCAAATCGTATTCTCCAGTATAACGGCGCCGGCGGCAATGATGCATCCACTTTCCACCACCGCATGGTCCATAATCCGACTCCCCATGCCGACGAGTACATCATCGTGTATCCTGCATCCATGCACAATGGCTTGATGACCTACAGAAACATGGCTCCCAATGTGGGTAGAAGAGCGTTCGAAGGTGCAGTGTATAATAGCTCCATCCTGAATATTTACCCGATTCCCCAGCCGGATACTGTTCACATCTCCACGTACTACAGCCTGAAACCAAACACTGCACTCATCGCCCATGACCACATCTCCCACCAGCGTAGCGTTTTCGGCAAAAAAGCAGTCTTGCCCCCATTGGGGCTGGGTATTATTGACGGTTTTAATAAGTGCCATCCCGTGGATTTAAAACAGGTGTTAAGATATATCCGGCCTTTTCCAAAAGATGGATCACGCCGGTCTGGCCCGGTAGGTGAGCTGCACCAACTGCAATGAAAGTGGGTTTTTGATGGATGTAGGTTTCGATCCTGGGAATCCAGTTTCTATTGCGTATATCCAGAAATATCTGGTTAAAATTTTTGAATGTAATATCCGTCGCCTGGACTTCCTCTAAAATAGCATTTAGATCCTGATCCTTATACGTCTGATAAAGACCTTGCACAGCCTCATCGGCTGACTCATCACCGCGCTCCATCTTTTGATCGATCGCCTGAACCAGCATCTGAGCCTGATCAGTGTAAGGGATTGAGTCAAACAAAGAAATCTGGTAGTCGAGGGATTCCAATCCCAGTACAGCCTTCCGATCGGTTTTGGCACGATTAGTAATTTCCATCTCGTAGGATTTGCTCCCTTCTCCCAGTAAGGACCCCAGGTCAATGTCCACCAGCATGTACAGAAAAAAGGGTTTAATATTTTGCAAAAACATCAGCGGCATACCCATGCCTTCAAAGAATTCCCGAATGCGTTCGTATTCGTCATCGGACACCAGGTCTTCAAGCGTTTGATCCTGAGGCATCATGATTTTAGGCATCAATCCCATCATTGAAGCCGGGTTCATATCCAGTTCATTGGTCTCGAGAACGATTTGCTCTGTCGCGGAATAGGCATTCTGAAAATGTGCCGGCCAGAAATAATGCTCTTCCGGTATGAGGTGCATGGTTCCAAAAAGGTATGACGGAGCATCGAGATCAGGAGATTCGATCTTCCACAGCAGGGAATTGGCTAACGATGTGGTCTTGTCTGCTCCGGCATGTCGGGGCACCTGACATCCAAAAAGCAAAACCATCACCCATAGAATGACAATTCCGGGTGTATATGTTTTAATGGGCATCATCAATCATCGTTTGGTAAGCGATCTCGATAATGTAGTCCCGCCATTCATTCAGATTAATGTGATACATGGTCATTCTGTTATTTTGCGCTGCTGCGGACTTGATCTGAGAAAATCCAACGATTAAACTCCACATCGTCATATACATCAGGTTGGGAGAACGCGTATTTTTGATCGATCCATCTTTTTGACCGCGATTGATCTCCTCTTGAAAAATCGTAATCGGAATATTGTGAATATCCTTAATTTTCCGAAAATAGATGCTGTTTTTCATCGAATCAGTTAATTGATTCGTTTTTTGCGTGGAAGAACGAACCAACCGGGTATAGTTCAATAGCAACTCCAGATAAAATGGGTTTTCATCCAAAAAATCCATGTAGGCCCGGACCAACGTTATGACGGAATCCAGTCCGGATTTGTTCTGCTGATCGTGATACACCTCGTAGAATGCATCATTCATTTTGTGCATGGCTCTATAGGTGAGCGCCATGTACAGATTCTCCTTACTGCTGTAATAAAAATAAACCAATCCTTTGCTAATACCAATCTGGGAGGCAATATCTTCCATTTTAGTATTATCATAACCGTGTTCAGAAAAGGTTTTCTCAGCAGAATTGAGGATTTCTATTTCTTTTTCTTCTCGTTTTGTGAGTGCCATAAATTTACTTGGTTATCGATTGACGTAAAGTTAGAAATTATTTTAACTCCCCAACTTAGAAATCATAATATTTGCGGTTTTTTCAGCTGCTCCGCCCACCCCAAGCTTTTCTTCCAGTTCAATATACTGTTTTGTCAGTTCTTTTCTTTTTAAATTTTGAGTCAATTCCATCACTTCTTTACGTAGTCCAGAAGCGGACAGTGCATCCTGAATCAATTCCCGGACGACCTCTTTGTTCATAATCAGATTAACCAGCGAAATATAAGGAACCTTGATCAATCGGCGGGCAATGTAATAGCTGATCTGACTGCCCTTAAAGCACACGACCTCGGGCACCTTAAAGAGTGCCGTCTCCAACGTTGCTGTACCTGAAGCAACGCAAGCGATGTAGGCGTTTGAAAGCAATGCATAGGTATCTTCATCATAGGACACAGGGTGCTGATGTCCCACAATGCTATCGTATATGCTTTGGGGAACATGCGGCGATTTACCGATCACAATACGATAACCGGGAATTTCTCGGACCGCTTTTAGTTGGACCGGAAGAATTTTGGATACCTCCTGACGACGGCTACCTGGCAGAAGAGCTATAATTTTCTCTGACCTCACCGCGTGTGAGTCATCAGAATTAGCCAAATCCGGATGAGTACCGATTTGATTCACAGACACACTCGCCTTCTGTGCTTGTCTGTAATTTTTGATGATATCAACCAACGGGTGTCCTACATAGTGCACCTCATAATCAAAACGTGCAAAAAATGATTTTTCAAATGGTAGGATGCAGAACAACTCATCAATATACTTTTTGAGATCAAGCGCTCTGCGTTCTTTCCATGCCCAGGCCTGCGGCGCAATATAGTAAAAATTCCTATACCCATGTCGGGCTGCCCAGCGAGCCATTCGCATATTGAAACCTGGAAAGTCGATGTAAATAATCGCATCCGGTTTGTAATCACGGATAGCTTTTTTCGCCAATCGGAAATTGGACAGAATGACTGGCAGGTGCCTGATAACTTCTGAGAATCCCATAAAAGAAAGACGATCGATGGTCTGATCGAGATCCACACCCGCTTTGGCCATTTTTGGCCCGCCAAAACCACGAAATTGCATTTGAGGATCCTGCCGTTTCAAGGCCTCAACCAGGTGACCGCCGTGCAAGTCTCCCGAGGGCTCGCCCGCAATGATATAGAGCTTTTTATTCATAAAAGCACACTTGAAAAATAAATGATCCAGGCAATAATAAACACAAAAGTGGGAAAAACGACACCCCGAACTGCATGGTGCGCATATCGCTTTTGAAAATATCGAACCAGGACTACATTCACTCCAATGCTGACTAGCGCAATCGTTCGTATCCGAAAATCATCAGAGAATCCCGCATCGGACATCAATCCGCGCTCACTCAGCTCCTGAAAAATCATATACAAGACGACAAAAGCAAATATAGGAACCACCGTACCTGCCAGGGCACCCACCACTACCTTATCATATCGTCTATTGATCATTCACCAACCCGTTTAACTTCTCAAAGGCGGGATAATCGGTCAGATCAAACTGACAAGGAACCACCGATATATAGCCTTCATCAAGCGCTGTCACATCGGTTCCATTCCCCGAATCCATATTGACAAATTCGCCAGCCAACCAATAGTATTTCATGCCATGAGGATCAGTTCCTTCCTGAAACTCTTCGACCCAGCGGGCATTAGCCTGTCGGCATACTTTGATTCCCTTTAATTGTTCTTCTGGCAGAGCTGGAATGTTGACGTTGAGTAACAACGGATTATGGGGATCTTTTTCAAGACCCAGTACATATTCACTAATCTTCCGGGCAACTTTAGCTGATCCTGTAAAATCAGCTTCAAACGAAAAATCAAGCAAAGAAAAGCCCACACTGTGAATCCCTTCCATAGCTGCTTCCATCGCCGCAGACATCGTTCCACTGTAGATAATATTTATGGAATAATTCGCTCCGTGATTGATCCCT
Source organism: Membranihabitans marinus (assembly GCF_019802045.1). Taxonomy (GTDB): domain Bacteria; phylum Bacteroidota; class Bacteroidia; order Chitinophagales; family Saprospiraceae; genus Membranihabitans; species Membranihabitans marinus_A. Next base: position 22,520 of record NZ_JAHVHU010000026.1, read on the forward strand.
GAAACGCATAAATCAATGGTTTCATTCTTTAACAGGACATTTTTGGCCCATTTGACGCAATCAACCGGCGTCCCGGAACATTCGTAAGCTTCGATTCCTTCAAAGGTCTTAACCTTATTGAACCGAAGCGGTTCACGCAATGTTACGGCATGTCCTTTTCCACTTTGCGGAGAATCTGGTGAAACAACATACACTTTCCCCAAATCCCGGACAGCATCCACCAGAGAATGAATTCCCGGTGCAAACATTCCATCGTCATTCGTGACTAATATTATTTTCTCTTTATAAGGCATTATAATTTATTTTTTCAAATTCATATTCTGTCAAAACGCCGGCGTTCCAGACACAGCAAAGTCATACCTCACCAGATGTTCAATGTTACCCGCTTTATCGTACAAGAAGTGCAGGTAAACGCGGTTACTGAAAATAAAATTGCTCTTCGTTTTGAAAGATTGTCTGTACTTTTCAAAAGTTAAAAATACATCAATGCAACGGATCAACTGTGCCAACCTGTATATTTTTCAAAAATAGAACTCCAATCAAGGTTATCCCCTAAATTTTGGGCAAATTTGCGGTGTTTGACAAAGTAACATTATGAAAAATCAGGAGCAGAATAGTAACACGCATACGGGCGTATTGTTGATCAACCTCGGATCGCCCGATAGTCCGAAGGTCAAAGATGTGAGAAAATACCTGATTGAGTTCCTCCTCGATCCACGTGTCATAGATATCCCCTACATCAACCGGCAGTTATTGGTGCGCGGACCGATCGCTTATGGACGAGCCCCCCGGTCTGCCGAAGAGTATCAAAAACTGTGGACCGAGCCGGATGGATCACCATTGATCGCCTATGGGTATGAGGTTCGTGACCTGCTTCAGAAACAATTGGGAAACGGTTACAAGGTAGAATTGGCCATGCGGTATCAATCCCCATCGATCGCTGATGGAATCAACACGCTGAAGAAAGCCCGATTGAAAAAATGGATTATCGTCCCGTTGTTTCCACAGCAGGCTTCCGCTACCGTGGGTTCGGTATTGGAAAAAGTGATGGAAGAGATCCGCAAGGACTGGATATTCCCTGAGCTCGTTATGATCAATCAGTTTTACGATCGTCCGGATTTTATCGAGGCATGGGCAGAAGTGGCCTCGGGATACAATCTGCAATCGTATGAAAAAATCATATTTAGCTATCACGGTTTGCCCCAACGACAGCTGTTCAAAGCAGACCCGGGACATCACTGCAAAGCGAATATCGAGTGTTGTCAGAAAATCACCCGGGATAATCAGGATTGCTATTCAGCTCAGTGCTTTCACAATACCCGTCTGCTTCGCGAAAAACTAAAACTACCGGAAGAAAAATGCATTACGTCCTTCCAATCCCGCCTGGGCAGGTCAGAATGGATCAAACCCTATACGGAGGACGTGGTAAAAAAACTGGCTCAGGATGGTTTTAAAAAGGTGTTGATCATCAGCCCGGCCTTTATCGCTGATTGCCTGGAAACCATTGTAGAATTGGGTATGGAATACAAAGATCTATTCATAGAACATGGCGGAGACACCTTCGACATGATGGAAAGTCTCAACGCAAATCCAGCATGGATCCAATCCTTAACCAACATGGTCACAGAACGATAACCCATGGATATAAAAGCGATTCAAAAGAAAATTAAAGCCAATCCTGTACAACCGGTTTATTTTTTATACGGGGATGAACCATTTTATATCGATCAGCTCGGTGATTTCATTGTGGAAGAAACCGTCAATCCGGAAATGAAAGACTTCAACTTCACGGTATTGTATGGCAAAGAAGTCAAAAGCGGAAGTCTGCTTGATGCCTTGATGCGATATCCGATGATGGCCCCCTACCAGGTCATTCTTCTGAAAGAGGCACACCAGATGAAAGATTTCTCCGACCTGCTTCCTTACATCCAAAATCCGATGGACACCACGATTTTCATCATTGAGTACAAAAAGTCGGTGGACAAGCGATTTAAGGTTTTTAAGACGTTGAGCTCACTGGACACCGCATATGAATCAAAGTCCATTCGGGACTATCAGATTGTCAAATGGATCGGAGATTATGTCAAAGGCCAAAAGTGGTCTATTGAAGCAGATACCACCCGGTTACTGGCAGAATATCTGGGGACAGATTTGCAAAAAATCGTCAATGAGCTGGAGAAGATTATGTTGAACAAAAAAAACAACAACATGATCACCTCGGAAGATATTGAAAAATATGTCGGAATCAGTAAAGACTACAATGTCTTTGAACTTCAGAAGGCCATAGGCAGCGGATCTGCTGATCAGGCCTTTCGGATCATAACTGTGATGATGGAAAATGAAAAAGAGAATTCTCCTATCATGATTATCTCAATGTTGTTTGCCTACTTTACTAAAATCTATAAAATGCATTTTTTGCGGACTGCTTCACAAAAAGAGCAATTGAAGAATCTGGGTCTCTCCCACTCTTTTTTCCTCAGTGAGTTTCAGCAGGCTACCCGACTATTTAGCCAGGCCAAATGTGAATCTGTATTGGATATATTGCATGAATATGACCTCAAGTCCAAAGGATTTGACTACCCAGCTGGAAATAGCGGAGAATTGGTCAAGGAGATGCTTTATAAAATCATGAGCTGATGGTGGATTATTACGAGGGGTGGTAGAGGAGAACAGTTTAGGGGGGAGAGAAACGATCAGCAGTTAGCTGTTCTTTAGTGGTATGATTTGTGGTTTGGTATGTGAGAATGTATATGAATTTTGGGGCTAGGGTCGATCGGAGACTGCCGACCGACGACAGTAACCAGGGACTTTAACGGCTAATGACCTAAACAGCTTTATTCACCACGTCCAACTATTATGATGCATAATTTCCAGTGCATCAATTGCTTAATTTCCAAAAGTGGGCCTATTACATAGCCCACTTTTGGCCGACGTTTGACTTTTGATTCATACATTATCCTCGGAACAGAGCCCTCCCACAGCCAAGGCGGGGATAGGTCGGTTCACTCATCCTACCCACCCAAAATGAGGACATTTTTGGGTCCTTCACCGAATGTGGATTGACCACATTCGATCTAGCCCTTGGCGAGATTTTGCTCAATCATACTGAACTTTCTGTCTCAGCTCGGCTTTACCGAGATGAGACTACATACGTTCATGTTACTAACTCCTGAAATAGAATACTATTCCGGCAGCTATAAGATTATAGATTTTTAAGTGCAATGAATGCTTACCCGCCTGAAACAGGGATGTTTCGGGTCCTTCATCAGAGGTAGATTGACTACCTCTGGTCTCGGACGAGCCGAGACTATAATCACTCATATCTGCACCTGTCTAACTGCCATTAAAACAATAATCAACGCCAGGTAGGTAAATCATAAGCGATGAATTTTGCAGGCTAAGCGAGGTTTGCCCCGTTATATAAAATAAGGCAATCCCCCCACCAAATTCATCATCAACAACTAATAATTATTCAGGGATCCCATCCCGCGAAGTGGACATCCTTAAGATGTCGTATTTTAAAATGTCCAGAACTGCCCGGCCGTATACCCAATACATCAAATCGGATTCCGCCCGAATATTCTATAGTTTCTAGGTAATGTGCGGCGGCTATTGAAATGTTGGTCATCTTTTCCGACGAAACAAACTCCACCGGATCCCCATACTTATTGTCTTTACGATATTTCACCTCTACAAAAATGAGCAGATCACCCTTCCTACAAATAATGTCTATCTCGAGTGTGCTATGTCGCCAGTTGCGTTCCTGAATGAGGTACCCCTTAGACTCCAAGAATCGACAGGCAATCCGTTCGCCATAGTCACCGGTTTGTCTGGTAGGAGGCACTTTATCCATTTTTACGAAATTCAATCCGACGAGAACAATCTCATTGCATCCATTCAGGGCTCAATGATTTTCTTTAATCCAACGCAACAATACGTCCATCTTCTTTTTATATTGGCTGCTGGAACCCAGATAATTATTGTGCATAAACGAAAAGACATAAGTCTTCCCCGAATCAGCCAGCAGATAACCTGACAGACAATGCACACCGGACAACGTCCCCGTTTTGGCGTAAACAAAAGGCATATCATCATGTCCATACCAAGAGGCTATAGTACCACGAACACCGCCAGCTGGAAAATACCGAAGCAACTCCCCATGCTCCATGGATCCGTACAATCGCTGCAAAACATCGACCAGAAATCGGGGCGATAACTTATTGTACACCGACAGCCCGGATCCATCCACCCAATGGATTTTTCCTTTCCATGGGCTAAAATCATCTGTCATCACAGAATCAATCACCCTGGTAGTGCTTATGGTATCCCACAGCGCTGATGATACTGACCACAACATTTGTTCAGCGATAAAATTATCACTTTCATACATCATTGCCCGCAACAATGTATCCCGATCACTGCCGGGGACGGACTGCCAAGATCCCGAATCATGATTAAAACCACTCAAATCAGTCCATTCCACCGCTTGGTGGAGGGTATCCGATAATAAGTGACAAACCACATCCGGATTGGTCACAAAAGGAATACGTAGTGGGGTTTCCCGACACTTGGCGGTATTGACTTGAAAAATGTTTGCTCGTTCATTGCGGCGGACAGCACGAGCCGATGGATCGAAGTACCTGTTCATTATAAACCCCGATGGTTCCATCAACCACTGATCATCCTGACACCAGGTCCGCGCCATATTCCCGTAGATGGGAAAAGGACTGCGTTGTGCTGCATAGTAATACGGATAATCTTCCCACGACCACCCCGGGGCCCAACGCTCATCCGAATTCCACTCCCCTAAATAGACCAGATTGTTTTGTTGCCTGAAAAATGACAGCGGAGGGGACACATCAAACCGGGGGTCCAAAAACCCCGGATCCCCCGTTCCTTTAAAAAAGAGCGTATCATTTCGTCGGATCCATTTTACACCAACCAGAGTTTCCGGCAAAAACTGTAAGGCACTGTATAAGGTTAATATCTTGGTATTTGAAGCGGGGGTAAACAACGAAGAACTGTGATAATCCAGGATGGGTTTTGGTCGTTCCGATTGTCCAGCCTCGATGACAAACAGACCACTGTGAACCCCCGAAGTATCAAAAAGGTGGTGCGCCCATTCTTCCGTTGTTGTAGGAATTGAAACGGCATCCATAGAACGCTTTCGCCCACACGAGGCCAACAGAACGATCAATATCAGAACCAAGAAGTTATATAATTTCATACTTTTACATTTGCAGCCTATAAATTTAACAAAAAATATCGTTCAATGGCACGTCTACTTCTTCTGATACTATTTTTCGGACTTGCTCTGTCCCCGCTTCATTCCCAGATAAAAGCTCCGCATCAAACCGATCTGCAGACCCGTTACGCTGCATTTAAGGAGACCGCAATCACGACCAAACGATTTTCCATTGAAGAATTGATCCCCGTGATGGAAAGGCACCCTTCCAAAACATTGATAAATTTCAAAGTAGCTGCTCACAGCATTGAAGATCGGCCTATTTACCTGGCCGAATATGGTCATGGGAAAATTCCGGTGCTGTTTTGGTCCCAGATGCATGGCGATGAATCTACCGCTACCATGGCCTTGTTTGATTTATTTAATTATCTGGAGTCTGATCAATCCGAAGACGTCGAATTTTTAAAATCACTTCGGGAACACTGCACACTTTATTTTATCCCGATGCTCAACCCGGATGGTGCAGCCCGATTTTCCCGTCGGAATGCGGCGAACATCGATCTGAATCGGGATGCACTTCGGCTCAGCAATCCTGAATCGCAGCTTCTCAAGACAGTTCGAGATTCCCTGAAACCCGAATTTGGATTTAACCTCCATGATCAGAGCATTTATTACCGTGCTGGTAAAGATGGAAATCAAGTTGCTATGGCATTTCTGGCCCCGGCTTTTGATTACGATAAAAATATTAACGGGGTCCGTATGAAGTCAATGCAACTCATTTCAATTCTCCGTGACAGTCTAAGTCAGATTATTCCGGATCGAATAGCGGTATACGACGATAGTTTCGAACCCCGGGCGTTTGGAGATAACATTCAGAAATGGGGAACATCCACCATCCTTATCGAATCTGGTGGCTATCCGAATGATCCGGAAAAACAGTTTATCCGAGAACTCAATTTTATCACGCTAATCAAAGCCCTGGAATCAATCCTTTCGGGCTCTTATGTTTCCAAGACTTTGAAGGAATACAATGCAATTCCTCAAAACGATCGAAAAATGATGTCCCTGATCCTACGCAATCTGACGGTACAAGTCAAAGACAAACCGATTTTGATGGATGTAGGTTTTCAATATTCGGAATACACCAAAGATGGACAAACGATATACCCGTCCAGAATAACTGACGTGGGTGATCTCAGCGTAAATAGCGGCCTGGAAGAGTTTCAGGCCAAAGGGTACAATTTAATTCAAGGCATGTGGTATCCAAAGTCTTTTAAAAATACCGCCGAATTACAAAAATCAAACTGGCAAAAAATGATCCGGGAAGGTTATTTAGGTTTCATCGTCGAGGATAGTACCGACGACCGATCGGACGCTACCTTGCATATGGCTGCCCAAAAACCAACAGATCGTGCTGATCCATTAAGTCTAACTTTTGCACCGGGACAAAATCCTACTTTCATCATGGAAAAAGGAAATGAAAGGATGATTGTGCAAAATGGGAAAATTTTTTCCGTGGAGGAATACATAGCCGAAGTTGGATTGTAGTTTGATTCTTGGGGATTTGGTGGTAGTTCTCGGGCGTTTCCTATTTGTCCACAGGTTTATTTTCGGTAGGTGGAATAGTTTGTGGTTTAGTTCTTGGGTGCAGGATCAATTCATAAGTTTAGTATACAATTTAACGTTTCCGGCTTAATTATTGACCAATGGTATGGTTTGTAGTTTGGTTCTTGGCTGTGGAGATCCAGCACGACAGTAGGTGGACCAACGACCCGGGACCGACGGCAGCCAGAGGCGATCACCCACCGTGGGTAAAGATGACCGGAGACCAATGACCACAAACGGAGTGTCATAAAGCGAAGCGCCTTAAAGCATAGCGGCCCAAAAGCGGAACGTCGTAAAGCGCAGCGTCCCAAAGCACAGCGACCTAAAAGCAAGCGTCCTAAAGCATGACTGAATGAAGCCAAAGGCCAAGGGTTCTGTGAACCTTTAGTGAAGGAACCGAAACACCCCTGTTTCGGGCGGGTGAGGAATAAAGCACCAAAGTGCAGTACCCCAATCTATATTCGTTTTGCTCTCGGCTTGAGATCCGTCAGAGTACCGATACGTACCGGTTGACCGGATTCAATACTATTGCACGCAGCAACTCCTATCAGGATAGACATCGCACCATCACGTACACCAGCGGTATGTTTTAAAGGATCAGGCGCCGCTGGATTAGAAAATATTTTATCCTGCAGGCGTTTATCTCCACCGCCGTGTCCACCCCGCTCGTAACTGACTTGCTCCACGGTATGATCTTCAAAGTTTTTATGAACAATGACGGGCGCGTGCTCCATATTATCATTGCCCCCTTGATCCATTTCTGCGGCATGCAATCCCGCCTGATCAAGAGACTCATTATCAAAATAAGGAATATCCTGCCATGCTTCGATCCGTCCTTTGGTCCCGTTAAAAGCAATTTTCCAGCCTTCATAGGGTGAATACGTCGTCAGCGAATAGTTGACCACGGTGTTATTGGCATATTTGATTTGTGCCGACATTTTATCGTAGATATTCACTTCAGGACGGTACAGACAATTGTCCCGAATGTACCCATCATACTTCTCATTTGCCACGTAAAGCTTCATATACCGATCGTTCTTTGTGATGTCATAAAAGTAATCACATTTGTTTTTATACTCACAGGTTCGGCATTTGTCTCCGCGGAAGGGGCCGTTGCTTCCATAATGTTCCAGATCTCCGTAAGCGAACACCTCTTCAGGATCGGAATCCAGCCACCAGTTGAGCAAATCAAAATGGTGGGTTGATTTGTGAACCCAGAGCGACCCTCCATACTCCTGCTGACCATGCCAACGTCTGAAATAGGAGGCACCGTGATAATTATTTAGGTACCAGTGAAAATCGACAGAAGTGATCTTACCAATGGTGTTATTGTGTAATAATTCTTTAATTTTGGTCGTATAGGGACTCCATCGGTAGTTGAAACCAACAATGAGTTTTCGGTTTGAACGCCGTTCCGCATCAAGAATCGCCTGGCATTTGGTTTCATCGGTAGTCAATGGTTTTTCCGTCAAAACATCACACCCATGGTCAAGTCCTTTAATGATAAATTCATGGTGGGTCGAGTCCACCGTTGTGACAATAACCAAATCCGGATTCTGCTCGGTAAGCATCTGATCAAAGTCCGTATACACCGGGCAGTTCACCCCCATATATTCTTTTGCATATTCGAGTCGTCCTGGATTTATGTCGGCCAATCCTACAAATTCTAAAAGATCAGGATATTGGTCGACAAGACGTTTCCCCCAAAAGCTCGTTCCCCGGACTCCGGTACCGACTAAGGTTACTTTTAACTTCCGGCCATACAATCCAAGGGCTTTGGCAGGTGCATTAATCATTGTTCCGGCGGCTAACATTCCGAGCGCTTCAATAAAATTTCTTCGGTTCAAACTCATGGTGTTCATTTCTGTTCCTAAAAGTTCCCTAAGATATCAATTGTAAGATCTGAATGAAAGAAAGGCCCTATAAATGTGTACGTAACCATACAATTTGAAATGATTCTTAATTAGCGTTGTCTTGGAAATTGGCAGGTGTATTTGCTGAAACAATTAGTCATCAAATACAAATTGGATGATGTGTATTTTACAAGAGCTGGAGCTCTTGCTTCCCGGGCAAAAAAAAAGGGAGGGTGCCACTCGCCGAAGCGAACAGCCACCCTCCCTGGATGGTGGTGGTGGAGGATATCGGAGTCGAACCGATGACCTCTAGAATGCAAATCTAGCGCTCTAGCCAGCTGAGCTAATCCCCCGTACATGTGTGGGTGTGAGTGTGGGTGTGGGTGTGGGTGTGAGTTTGGTGGTAATCAAAGTTACCTACTTTTTCTCCACCTTTTTTCTTCCTGTGCTACGGATCATACCCAGCAACATTTTTGAAATCAATTCAAAATTGTCATATAATTTTTGGTATTCCTCTTTTGAAATCCAATTTTGGTTAAGAATTAACTTGAGTAAGGCTACGCATTCATTTACCGACCCTCTGGCCATAATAAAAAAGTGCTTCTTATCGGCAGGTGTCATTCTTCCAACTCCTTCTGCCAAATTGAGTGCCACTGAGATACATGCTCTTTTAAGTTGATCAGATATAAATTTATCAATTTGGTTCGAAGAGAATAAGAAGTTTAATAAGATTTTATTTGTTTGCTCTATCTTATCATTCACTTCTAATTTCTCGAAATCAAACATGATTTGCTTTTATATCGTTTATTCCGCTTATCACACTCACACTCACACTCACACTCACTCTCACACTCACTCTCGTAAGTAGTCCCGCGCAGACTTGAACTGCGGACCTCTACATTATCAGTGTAGCGCTCTAACCAGCTGAGCTACGGGACTATCAATTATTTTTATACATACCAGATCTTTTTCCGGCACCTTGTCCCGATCTCCTATCAGCTTAGTTTACCTACCGTGGGCTAAAAAGGCAGTCTGCGAGACTAATATATATTTTAAGGCAGACCGTTGTCTGCATCTTATTCTACAATACCCAATAGGTATCCATACCTGATTTACCCGAATAAAAATTCATAAGTAAAAATTGGTAAGAATACATAGTGAGATAAAATAATAAAAACTATTGATGTCAAAAAAAAAGGAAGAAGCCAGGTTTGATTGAACAAAAAATTATTTGAGTATACCCGTTTTGAGGCGGGTTGACCATTTCCAAAGAAACGGTAAGACTCGAAAAAGAGGTATTCCAGCCGCACCTTCCGGTACGGCTACCTTGTTACGACTTAGCCCCAGTCACTGGTTTTACCTTAGATAGCTCCCCATAAAGTCACCATCTTCAGGTACCCC
>NZ_JAHVHU010000027.1 GCF_019802045.1 Membranihabitans marinus
ACTAGATAGACTTCAGCGTATTGAATCGGCTGAGGCCTTCTTTCGGTATCTTTAAATTAAGAAAATATTTTGAGAAATAACAATATAAATACTTGGATTAGATCATAGTATCTGTCAGGTTATTGAGGGAGCGTTTGTGCGGTGATAAAAACGTCAGGTTATTGGGGGGAAGCTAACCTGACAGTGTTTTGGTCATAGTGCAGCTTTGAACAGAAGTTGGAGTTATTAATCCAAATTCTTATTCGAGCACAACTGAAACCTGTCAGCGTTTGTGCGGATGAATAAACGCTGACAGGTCTGTATAAACCACCCGAAACTATTGGCCTTAAATAAACTACATATTAACAAAAAGTCATCTTCGGCCAGACGCTGTCAGGTTATTGGGGTGGGAAGTTAACCTGGTCAACCATTGTAAAAAATAATGATAACCGTTTTCTTTTTAATTCTTATACTCACTCCTATGAGTACCTCCAATCAATTGCTCTACCCGGGCCATATTTATCATCTTTGGTCACATGCAGTGAGCCAGGATAACCTATTCATAGAAAAAGAAAATTACCGATTTTTTTTATCCAGGTATTTCGCTTATACCGGATCAATAATTTCCACATTTGCATACTGCTTAATGCCAAATCATATCCACTTTTTGATCAAAATTATGGATGAAAATAGAATCGTAAATCATCCAAAATACAAAAAGGACAATCAACCTGTAGAGAATAAAATACCACATTTTATTTCCCGACAGATCGGTCACTTCTTTAATAGTTATACAAAATCTTTTAACAATCAGTACGGCAGACGAGGATCTCTTTTTGAAAGACCATTTGGAAGAAACTTAATCGATTCGGAAGACTATTATACTAAGATGGTGATATATATCCATCGAAATCCAGTAAAACACGGGTTTGCCAAAAACATCCATGAATGGCCGTACAGTTCAAGGCATTCTTATGTTAACAACCTAGATGATAAGGTGAGAAATGAAGGCGTGTTGGAATGGTTTGGAGGATTCGATGGTTTTATTCATGCTCATTTGGAAGAAGATGAAACATACCATTCAAAAATGATAGAGAGGAGCTAACTGACCATTCTTTGTGAAGCAGATAATCTTGATTTTGCCGCGGCAGTTAAACGCTGCCAGCACATGTCACGCCATAACGTGATCGATTGCAATCCATCCGATGCAAATGCAGAAATCATCAACTTTTTTATAAAAACTTTAATTTTCACTGACGTTTTCTTCACGAGTGGTGTCTTACTATAAAACACACCTTATGAAAACAATAAATTACCTCCTAATCACTATCACCGGTCTATTCTTTGCTGGCTCCTGCGTCAAAGATAAATGCACCCAAACCAAAGAATTCACTCACTATGCACCGGTTTATATCACTCAGGCAGAATACGATGCACCGGTGGAATACGAATCCGTCCGGCCCATGGAAAACACCGGAACCATATTTGCCTATGGCGATTATATATTTGTCAATGAATTTCAAAAAGGCATCCACATTGTAGATAACCAGGAACCTGCGCATCCAAAACCACTCGGATTTATTGATATTCCGGGAAACACGCATTTCACCATCCGGCAGGACGTCCTGTATGCCAACAAAATGGAAGATCTGGTAGCGATTGATGTGTCCCATGTGGAACAACCTCAACAAGTCAACCGGCTGAAAGGCGTTTTTCAACTGAACCGGGCGCAAACCTCCTCGGAGGGTATCGTCGCCTATTATGAAAACACCCACGAAGTTGTTGAGTTGGATTGCAACGATTATCGCTATTCTTCGGTTATGTTTGCTTTTGAAGACGGGGTCTTTGTCGATCAGGGCGGATTTAATTCAAGAATGGATTATGCATTCGCCACACCCAATCTATCGGCGGCAGCTGAAAGCTCAAGCAAAGCTCCGGGAACCCTTGGTGTCGGTGGTTCTATGGCGCGCTTTACGACCATACAGGATCGGCTGTACATCCTATCCGATTTTTTACTGGAAACCGTCGATATCTCCACAGCGAAAAAACCAGCAAAAATGGGCAACATCCCCATTCGGTTTACCGCAGAAACCATTTATCCGTTTGGATCACACCTGTATATTGGAACCACCAATGGAATGCACATTTACAGCGTATCGGATGCGGGGCTCCCGGAGCATGTATCGACTACGGCACACATCCAGTCTTGTGATCCGGTGATCTCCGATGGATCTTATGCCTATGTCACCCTGCGGGGAGGAACACCCTGCGGAGGCACCACGAACCAACTCGAAGCTTACGATGTGGAAGATCCATTCAATCCCGCTCTGTTGCAAACTTTCCCGATGGAAAACCCCCACGGCTTGACCAAGGTCGGGGATTTCTTGTACGTCTGCGAAGGAAACGGGGGTTGGAAAAAGATCAAGTCCAACCTGCCCGGCCCATTCTCGACCACCTTGACCAATACGAATCATTCGGCCTTCGATGTACTGTTGACGCCCCGGGGCACCTTATTGTTCGTCGGAAAAAGCGGCATCTATCAATACAGTCTGGAAGGCAAAAATCCCAATCTGATCAGTAAGCTTGAAATAACTCTGCCATGAGATATTTGATCATTGTATTATTGGTAGCAGGCTTTTCGTCTCCGTCATGGTCCCAGTCGACGGTCAAAATGAAGTTAAAAGACAACCAGACCATTCAGGGAACATGGATGGGCATGGAGGACGATCATTATCTGATGCAGTACGAGAATGGTTCCACACTCTATGTACCGACAGAGATGGTGCTGAAGCTCAAGCTGTACCGCTCATATAAAGACTACCCCCGATACGACAATAATCGAAACGCCCTGTTTTTTGGATGGTCCGGGGATCTAAATACGAACATTGGCCAGGGGAATACTGGCTTTGCCGGAGCCGGCATAAACGCCTCCGTGGGATATGACTGGGACCACCGCTATTCGCTGGCATTCTCCCTGGGCTATCGAAACATGAATATCGGCCGTCCGGAAACTTTTCTACCGGTCACCGTCACCGCCAAAAAGTACCTGACTCATGGCCGGTATCTGTTGTTCGGAGGTGTGGAAGCCGGATATCAGTGGGGATTGAAAAACCAATGGCACACCCCGGCCTCATCGGGAACCTGGGAACCCTGGGGCTCCCAGTTCAGACCAGCACAATCTATGCACGACAAAGGGGGCGGACCTTCCGTGGCTCCCCTACTCGGTGTCTGCAAAATCGGGAAATACGGTTTTGACCAGATCCTGACCATTGGGTTGCACATCCAGCACTTTCATTCGGAAAAGATTCGCAGCGAGGATGCCCGGTCGGAAGTGGATCTTCTTTATCAAAGGTGGCGAGTGAGCTATGGGATGGCGTTTTGATGATTGTTGATGGTAGATTATTAATTGTTAATTATTGATGGTGGATTATTAATTGTCAATGGTGGGTGGTTAATGGTTGATGATAAGTGGTTTTATTTTCTTGCTTTTGAACTTGTGATTATCTTAGTCGATAATTTCATAAGACTGAGTGCAGATGGGTAAATATCTTTAAACTGGTCCAGGGTAATATATTCTGTGCGATGAAGCAATTCTAACCAATACATGGTTTCGTTGCACTCTTTCTGGACCATTGCCATTTTATGAATAAAGTCCGGTGCACTTTCAGCATGTTCTGCTTCGCGATAAATAGCACCAATTGCCTTGCCTGAACGCAATAGTTGCTTACTCATCACATATTCTTTTTTGCTATGGATAAGAGTTTTATAAAGAGCGATTACTGTGACTGCAAATTCAAAACTCAATTCTTTTATGACATTGTGTTTTTTCATAGTATTTGGTTTTTAATTGCTACGCTAAAATTCACAATTTACCATCAACAATCAACCATCATTTAACGCGTATCCGTTCCAAATGCGCCAAATCAAAATTATGGTTCATGATAATGGTATCGCCGGCCTGGACACCATCGCGGATCAGGTAGGAATCGCTGTTTTCACCACCCAACTCCACATAGTTCCAATAGGCACGGTCTTCGCTGGAGAGCGTAAAGACAACCAGCCGGTTTTGACGGTCGACGACAGCAGATTTGGGAAGGACCAGGACATTGGGGACGGCGTCGCGGATGTAGACATTGACGCGCATACCGTCGCGGTATGGGATATTGGAAGGACCGATCTGAGCGACACAGTCAATCATACCCTGTTCGGAGACGGTCGGGCTTACTGTGGTTATGCGCCCCGTACCGGATAATTCTTCGCTGCTCTGAAAGATGGGTTCGATCTGGATGGATTGCCCTTTCTGCACGCGTTCCATCTCCGATTCCAGGACCGGGAAATGGATCGTCAGGCTCCGGTTGTCAATTAAGGTGCACACTTTTTTATAGGCAGAGGTATGCGCCCCTTCGTTGACTTCAAGATCGGTGATCACTCCCGAAAACGGTGCCGTAATCCTTCGGCTGGCCAGTTCATGATTCAGCCGCTCCTCCTCGATACGAAGAGATTCCAGGTTAAATTCAATGGCCGCATTGCGCTTTACCGCTTCCGGGATGCCCTCCAGGTTGTCAGGTTGGTAACCCAGATTAATGTAGTGGTTTTCTATGTTCAACTGCGTTTGTTTCAGTTGCGTTTCCAGTTTTTTTATATCATTCCGGACCATAAAATCATCAATCGCTACCAGTAGATCGCCTTTGGAGACCTGTTGCCCCGCCTTCACAGGTACCTCTGTAATGAGCCCCTGCGCCGTAAACGGTACATCGATCTTCCGGGTGGAAGCCACCTTGCCCTGACTGATGACCTCGCGGTAAAAGGTCGATGGGTGAAGAATAGCGGTGTCCACTTCGGTGAGCCGTTCACTGAACGATTCGGTCACCGTGGGATCGGTGGGTTGATCTGTATCCGCTTCGTTTTTGTCTCCACACGAACTAAGGGCAAAAATAACAACGGTAGAAAAGAATAATTTGGCCCGCAGAGATACCGTTGGATAATAGGTTTTAATCTTCCATGACCTCCACCGTACAGGCAGATTATTAAACATCCAAACCTGTGTTTTAGACGAATGGGTATGCTTAAAATGGGTGTTTGCCGCCTTTATTTTCAACGATTTAACTCGCAGTGGGTATCGATTAATGGCTAAAGCTAAAAACTTACTTGTCTTCTTCCCCCGGCCTGAAGGCACGGAGCAAAACAAGGGTCGAGACCAAAGCTCCCGGACCCTAAGCGCCGAGAAAAACATGCATCGGAACCAAGTGAGGATTTTTATAATCTTAATTTTCAAAGCATTGGTACCATCACCAATCAACCAAGAGTCCGCTTTAGTAGAAATTTTCAACCAAAAATTCGGGTTATTTCTCATGATATAATAATTCTTCATTGCGTTCAAAATCGTACAGGGTAATCGACCGGATCTGATAGTACACCTTGACGGCTTCCGACCGGGTCTGATAATAGGTTAAGGTGGCATTGTCCAGACTGGTCCGGTTTTGCTGCAGACTGATCCAGTCCGTCTGGCCCCGCAGGTACTGATCCCGGATGGATTCATAGATGTCCTGGGCCGTTCGGAGTGCTTCATCATTCACGGTCATCTTATCCTGAAGATACTGGTAACGGTGATACAACTCGATCACCTGCCGGCTGATCTCCCGCTCTTCCGTAGCCAGTGTCTTTTGCAATTCATCGAGCTGGGTATTAGCCAGCTGGCGGTTGATTTCGCGCCGTCCCCAGTCGGTAATCGGCATCCGGAGTCCGATAGATAGCAATTCCCGGTCTAAGAAATTATACTGCAGTCCGGAAAAAGCTTCCGCGGTATTGTTGAGACCAAGCGATGCACTGATATCAAGAGCTACTCCGCGGTCTTTCTCAGCTTCTTCGATGTCCCGCTCGGCCTGCGCCATGCGCAACCGGATCCCGGCCGTTCGTGCCCGGTGGTGAATGGCTTGCCGAATGGCGGTATTCACATCAATCGCCGGTAAATAGATCTCAGAACTACTCACCGGTACCAGGAAATGATCTCGGTCCAGGCCGGAAAGATCCATCAAATGCCGGTTTTTATTTCCATAATCAAGCGCTATAGCCCGGTACTCTATTCCGGACTGGAGGGTATCGAGGGCCAGTTGTTTCATTTCGGCCTGGCTCCCACTCCCCCGTTCGAAGAGTTGTTTTTTGATCTTGATAAGGGACCGGCTGTCTTCCATTTTGCTTTTGAGCAAATCCATGCGCCGCCGGATCATTTCCAGATCGTAGAATCCACTGACGATTTGATAAACCACCGCTTCTTGTTCCAGCACCCGGCGGGCCTCGGTGCGTTCTTCCTGACGTTTGAGTATTTCCTTCTGCCATTTTACGGCATTAAATTGGAACAGAGGTTGTTCAATGCCGATGGTCACCGGGGTGAAAAAGTAACTTTTGGAATAATCGAAGGCGTCCGTCTTGAATACATCCAGGCGTTCCAGATTGGACGAGACATAGATGCGTCCGCCGGTTGTCGCCAATTGGTAATCCAATGAAGCCCCGATGCGGTTGCGCATGGAGGATTGGTTGATAAAGTCCTGCTGGCCGTCCGGTTGGTCGATCACGTTGATGGCCCGGTTGAGCACGGGGATTTGTGCGTTGAGATTAAGGCTCGGTTTCAGGAAGGTGGCGAACCGGTCGTATTGGAGGCTGGCGATGGTGTATTGGATGTTGGCGAGTTCCAGTTCCGGGGATTCGGCCAGGGCAATATCGATGAGATCGTCGGAGGTCAGGTAGAGGGTGTCGGTGGCGGAAACATTAACCGAATTGCTGCTATTTTCCGATTTGGAAGGTATGGTTTGTGCATCCACCCATGTCAACGGTAAAAAAAGGAGGAAGAAAATTATTAGTGCGCAGGGAACGAAGTAATTAAAACTAATATTCAAAAGTCCGGCATTGTCAGAATCACCAGTAGCGTCCCGTCGAATTCTTTGACGAGACGACTTTCGGCGTATGAATTCGCCGCTACTATATGCCATTTTTTCATTGCGACCGCCTACGGGGTCGAACGTGAATCCGTACTCCGGAGCTAATATACTTTGACCCGCTCCGCAGGTCATTTCCCTATCACCATTTAAATAAAACCGCTGACAAGAACACATTCCGAATTTCGAACCGACCTCAGCGAGGTCACAGTTTATTAGCACATGATCGTTTAGTACAGCAACGACCTCAGCGAGGTCGTAATGTGTGATGTTACGGTAAGCCATGACCTCAACGCCAATCCCTCCTGACAGATGGGTATCCTGAAACATTAGATTCCCGGCCATTTTCTCATTGCGACCGCCTACGGGGTCGAGCGTGAATCCGTACTCCGGAGCTAATATACTTTGACCCGCTCCGCAGGTCATTTCCCTATCACCATTTAAATAAAACCGCTGACAAGAACACATTCCGAATTTCGAACCGACCTCAGAGAGGTCACAGTTTATTAGAATATGGTCATTGAGCCCAGCAACGACCTCAGCGAGGTCGCAATGTGTGATGTTACGGTAAGGCATGACCTCAATGCCAATCCCTCCTGACAGATGGGTATCCTGAAACATTAGATTCCCGGCCATTTTCTCATTGCGACCGCCTACGGGGTCGAGCGTGTATCCATACTCCGGAGCTAATATACTTTGACCCGCTCCGCAGGTCATTTCTCTATCACCATTTAAATAAAAATGTGTGTAATAGAATATTCCGACCGTAAACCGAAATTCAGAGCCATAAACTGGGAACACATGGCCAGTATCTTCTACACGGACCTCAGCGAGGTCACAGTATGTTAGCTCATGATCATGGAGCCCAGCAACGACCTCAGCGAGGTCGCAATATTTAATGCTACGGTAAGGCATGACCTCGACGCCAATCCCTCCTGACAGATGGGTATCCTGAAACATTAGATTCCCGGCCATTTTCTCATTGCGACCGCCTACGGGGTCGGACGTGAATCCGTACTCCGAAGCTAATATACTTTGACCCGCTCCGCAGGTCGTTCTCGTGTAAAAACTTAAATTAAATATAGTGTAGCAAAATGGCCCGAAATCCGAATTGACCTCAGAGAGGTCACAGTATGTTAGCACATAATCATGGAGCCCAGCAACGACCTCAGCGAGGTCGCAATGTGTGACGCTACGGCAGGGCATAGCCACAACCTTAATCCCTTCCGGTAGAGTGGGTTTGTGAAATTCCAGACTGCCTGCCCTATTTTCGTTACGATCGTCTCCGGGGTCGGGTGGAAAACCTTCCGGAACTGAACTTGTGAAAACTGATCTAAATGCATCACGGAATGGGCTCGGCAATCTTCCTCCCCCTCTAGGCACACCCACAAGCTTACCGATCCCGTAATTGGCCTGGGATCGGTAAGCCTTTGGGAGGCTTGGGTATAAGCGGTTTGCCGAGCCCACATTTAACCAACCAAACATCATCCCTAGCGTGCTTATTTGACCCGCACCGCAGGCCATATCTTCATTTTGAGTTAAATTAAAATGTTTATAATAAAATAAACCGACCTCATACCAAAATTCAGAGCCATAAACTGGGAACACATGGCCAGTATCTTCTACACGGACCTCAGAGAGGTCACAGTATGTTAGCTCATGATCATGGAGCCCCGCAACGACCTCAGCGAGGTCGTAATGTGTGATGCTACGGTAAGGCATAGCCACAACGTTAATCCCTTCCGGCAGATTGGGTTTGTGAAATTCCAGATTGCCTGCCAATATTTCATTGCGACCGCCTACGGGGTCGGACGTGTATCCGTACTCCGAAGCTAACATACTTCGACCCGCTCCGCAGGTCGTTTTCGTTAAAAAACTTAAATTAAATATAGTGTAGCAAAATTGCCCGAATTCCGAATTGACCTCAGAGAGGTCACAGTTTATTAGCATATGATCATTGAGCCCGACAACGACCTCAGCGAGGTCGTAATGTGTGATGTTACGATCAGTCAAAACCAAGTCAGTTCCATCTTCATTTAGACAGCCGGACTCCATGATAAAATTCTTTGTTAATAAATGATATCTCATGTCAATTTTAGCAATTCATATGTCTGCATAACCTACGATCTTTAAAGCTACCTCCCCAGGTCAGATGTTTCATAACCAACAACCAATACCCAAAACGCAGTGTCCCAACAACCAAAGTTTACCTCCCGTGACGAAGTAGGGAGGCGCAGCGTCCCAACAACCATCTACCATTTATCCCGTGAAATTGGCACAGCTGGTATTTCACCGGGATCAACCATCTACAATCCACCATCAACAAACCATCCACCATCAACCATCAACAATCATCTAACCATCCAATAATACAATTTCGGTATAAAAAACAAACTCACCAAGGTCCCCACAAACATACTGCCGATCAACGCCACGGCCAGGGGCTTCTGCAAGGCCACCCCAAACCCACTCCCCAATAAATACGGCGTCATCGCCAACATGGTCGTCAGGGAGGTCATGATAATCGGATACAACCGTTTCTGTCCGCCCCGGTGAATCGCCTCCTTTAGCGCCACGCCGCTCTGGTGCAACCGGTTAATCGTATCGATCTTGATGATCGAATCATTGATGATGATACCGATGGTCACCACCATCCCGATCAACGCCATCGCATTCAGGGAGATCCCCGCCAACCACAACGCGATCAACGCCCCGGCCAGTGAAACAGGAATCTCCAACAATATAATCAACGGCGTCAACAACGACTCAAACTGCGCCGCCACGATCAGATACAACAACGCCATCGAAACCAATATCGCAATCCCGATCTCCCGCATCAACTGCTGACTTTTCAGCTGCGGGGAAAACAACCGGAAATTTTCGGTGGAATGCGTCTTTTTTCGTTGCGCAATGGCGGCAGGTACCGAAGACAGATCCGCAGAGGAGATCACTTCCGGGATGTACGGTCCCCGCTGATCCGCATAGATGTACTTCATCCGCTGACGGGTCGACGTATAAAAAAACTGATCAAGGGGAACCAGTTGATTTTGATTATTCAACACCTGCAAATCACTGAACAACTGATCCACCCCATCCTGCGCAGCGGTAAGCACAATGGGCACATCGCGATCCAGCTGTTTGATCTCGTCGAGCTGAACCTGTCCCAGATGTTGCGTGATCACCTCCAGCGCATAGCCCTTGCTCACCCCGTAGCGGAGCATCTCCAAATCCCGTGTTTTGAGCACAACCACCTCTGCGGTCGCCGGATCACTGAGGATATGGACCGGGTCACTGTGGTCATCGCCGTCCGAATGAGAAGCCCACGCCACCTTCAGGGATTGGTGGGCTTTCAGCGCCTCTTCATCGGTGATTTGATTGTGATAAAAAGCAATATAATCCGCTTGCGCTTCACCGGGGAAAATAATCTCAAAAATATCTTTGTCTGGCGAAATGGAAATGGTGGCTTTGGGATAGTGGGTCGAAAACCAGGAATGAACCTGATCTTCGATAATTTCTTTCTGAGCCGGATCTGCGAACGAAACATACAAACTGGCCGACTCCCCATCCAGATGGTAATGGTCATTGAGTACGAATTGCTGGGGGCCAATATAGGCCTGAAAATCGTCTGTTTTAGCATCCATATCATCGTATAGCCGGTTCAGTCCATTGGCCATCCGGTCCAGAGTGAAGGGTTCATTCCACTGGATATCCACCTGAAAGGACTGCCGGGGCAAGGCCGGCATCGTCTCTTTATGAAGCTGGTGATACGAAAGATACCCCCCGCCAAGCACCAAAAGAACCAGGATCAGAATAGAAGCGCCCCGGTCAAAGGTAAAGTGAAAACCGGATTCGTAGCCACGGCGGATCCAGTTTTCCTTCCTTTTCCCGTCATTCCTCCGGATTGGTTTCGTCCGGAACAAACGGAAATAGATCACCGGGATAAACACAATCGACACCAGATAACTCACCCCAAGGCAGATCGAAACCGCGATCGCCTGGTCATAAAACAGCGCACCCGCCAGGTCACTGAGAAAGATCAAAGGTAAGAAGACCGCACAGGTGGTCAACATGGAGGCCAGCAAGGGCAGGATCATTTCGTTCGTTCCGCGGATGCAAGCTTGCTCGGAGGAGGAACCTGAAAGCGATTCCTGTACGATGTTATCGAGAATGATGATGCCATTGTCGATCATCATTCCAATACCGAGAATGATTCCCGACAGCGATATGATATTCACACTCAGACCGGCCAGGTACAGGAAAAGAACGCTGATGGCCAGGCTCAGCGGGGTCACCAATCCCACGATCACGGGTATTCGCCGGTCGCGGTAGAAGAAGAATACGATCAGTGTCGCCAGCAGACACCCCAGCCAGAGCGCAGTCTCCATCCCGCTGATGCTCAGATCAAGCAGACGGGCCTGATCCCGGTTGAGATAAAAAAGAATATCCGGATGATTCTCCCGCAGATCCGTGAGCGTCGCTTCGGTTTCCGCTTCGAAAGTATTCATCCGGGCGCTGAAGTCTTTAAACAAGGCCATATTAAAGGCAGGAAGTGCCCGGTCCAGAAACCGGCCTTGCGGTTCTGTTTCTGCGAGGGACACGTCGGCCAGATCCCGGATGAGCACCACCTGATCCCGGATTTTCAACGGTGTGTTTTTCAGCCCGTCCAGGGAGTGGAGCGGCCGTCCGATCCGGATCCGGTATTCGTACTGCCGTTCCCGTACCAGGATATTGCCCAGGGTCATATTGGCCCGTTCGATGGCCTGTTGCACATCCTGATGGGTAATGCCGAGGGCCTCCAGCCGGTTCTCCCGGGGGATCAGTCGGATGTGGGAGGATATGGTTCCGGTGATATCGGCCATGGCCACGGAAGGCAATTGTTCCAACCGGCGACGGACCGTTTTGGAAGCAAATTTACTCAGATCCATCTGCGACCCGGACTGCAGACTGTCCTGATACCGCATGGTCAGATAGACCGTCGGGATATCGGACGCTTTGGTCTTCACCACCACAGGCCGGTCCATATCATCGGGCAGAGAATTGATCGCCCGATCAAGCTTTTCATTCACTTCGATAAAGGCCAGGTCGATGTCTTTTCCATAGGGGAAGTGGACCGTCAGCCGTCCCTGCTCATCGGAGGCTTTGGATTCCAGCCGGTCGATGCCGCCCACCTGCTGGATATTCTGCCGAAGCGGAGCCATGACCGACTGTTCGATCTCCGCAGCGGAATGATCCGGATAGGTCGCGATGATGGAGATGGTGGGGATATCGATGTCCGGCAGCAGGGTAATGGCGATCTGCCGAATGGAGAATACCGCCAGCAGCAGGATGGCCAGAAAGGACATCAAAACGGAAACCGGTTTATGGATCAAATATTTTATCATGAAGCTAAGGAGCTGTTATGGTAAATATATCAAAAATTATGGTAACGCAAAGATCCGGTATGGAATGGTTTGTGGTACCTATTAAAGTAAGGGGTCGGAATTTTAGCAAAATAACCACGCATCAATCTGTAGTTAATTACCAAAGTATCTGTCTCACTCCTATATAACTTTTCTCGATCCTTGTTATCAAAACAATTTATGTAAGAACTGCAAATGTCATTCTGAGTCTTTTGGATACTTCCAATAATAATTTCAATTATCTGATCCATCAATAATTAGCACCTAACCTAATTTAGACTACCGGTATCATAGCTTCTTAAAGCAAGCTTGATTAGGATAGGATTGTCATTTTCAAATAAAGATGAATGATCTGAATCATTACGAAAATGATCAGGTAATTCATAAGGAAACACATATCCAATCAAGGAATTATCATAGACATGGATCGGGTGAAAGTAATCAATAAAATGATCCACATCATTTTCTAATTTCTCTCCGATTAAAAGCATTTTATTTTTGATATTATAAAAAAAATAGTTCCTCCCGTGATTTTGTAAGTTGGTAATAATCCATTCTGAGTTGTGAAATAGATTGGGTCTGTGGTAAGTGATATTTTTATCATTGTTCAGGACAGCCAAGAAGTTATTGAAATTAAAATTTTGATAATCTATTTCTGGAAATTGATGTAACGAGGAGCCGCTAAATATAAATTCATATTTTTCATCCAAATGAGAGCTATATTCATAAATTACAGGGCTTGAAGTGTAAGAAAATAAAATCGTAGAATCATTTTTTGAAAACAAGTTCTTCTCGGTAAAAATAGCTGGAAAATAATCGTCAACTGATGTGTCCAAACAATCAAAACCATCATCTAGCGAAAATAAAGTCACAGCACAACCTTCATTCAGTAATACCCCATTCCTATTTTTCATTAAGGGGCTATAAAAGAGATATTGCCCATTATTTATATATTGGATTTTTGAATAAACTGTTTTTAGGGGAATTTCCCGGATAAGGTTGCCACTGAAATCGTAAAAGATTAATTTTCCTGATGTCAACGCCACAATCTGATGATCTTCATTTAATGTAAAGTCAATAATCGAAATATATTCCCCAGGTCCTTTCCCAATTTTATTAATCCGATGAATAAGATCACCATTCGATGAATAAAGACAAATAGAAACTGAGCCTTTATCCAAAACCACATACTTGCCATTATGTTGTAGTAGTTTTTCAATATTACCGATAGGCCATGCGTCATCCAGTTTAAGATACTCAATACTGTCAAAAACAGCAGACATCTTTAAATGATCTTTAAAATCATTTTCATCTACATGTATAGGTATCGTATTAAAACTGGTTTCCTCCTGATTCTCACAAGACATGAAAATGAAAAGCACACCGATAATTCCTATTTTTATTCGAAGCATATAATTAAATAATTCAGATACAAAAAGGTGGTTAATTTTAAATTACAGAGTTAACCGTACAATTAACCACCAGATTCAAATTGTGCTAAAATCAAGGACAGACAACTGCACACGGCCATTGTTCAGAAATGTCACAAATAGTCCATCCTGTATCATTACATTTAATGACCTCTGTACCTTTGCAACTATTGAAATAGTTTCCACAATCATCTATAGATTTATACCAGTTCTCATCGCCACCATCACTTCCCCCACTCCCACTCCCCTGAGCCAGTGCTTCCATGCTTACTCCATAGAATGGATTGGTCAATGATATGGTGACATGGAAAGTTAAGAATGCCAGAAACATCGTAACTCCGATAGAATACATTAATTTACGCATAATTCAAAAATTTAAATATTAAATAAAATTGTTATTCTTTGGGTAGCGAGAGCGGGATCGATTCCTTGCGCTAGCTCCATATTTGTCTTTTGTTTTCTTGTAATAGGGTTCGGATATATGTAGAGGGCGGACCAAGAGAATGAACAAGCTTAATAATCAATATTTATCCTATTAAGTCGAGAATGCTGTCGTTTTTGCACATCATCTATTCTCAAACATTAAGCTCTATTTATTCACGAATAATGAAGTTATTATATTATTTCGTGTTGTCATATTCAAAAATTTTAATTTTGCCATTTAATTGATCATAAGCAACCAAACATTCAGGTCCAAAATTAAAACAAGAGAAATCTCCTTCACCTAAATTTATCAATTCTTTTGCCACGATTTCATCCTCATAAACTTCACATTTTAATATAGAATTTGCAACAGTCTTATTTTCATCATTTAAGGTTAAATACAAAATATATAAATCTTCTTTGTGTAAAGTGGCATCAACTGTCATAACATAAAAACTTTGTCCATCTGGTTGAGAAGGATAAATATTATGAAATCGCATGAATTCTTCAATAGGTGCTATTCCACTGAAATCCTTCGATTCTACTAAATTGCCATTCATATCGTAACTGTACGCTTTAGGCGATGCAAGTGGCAAAATAATAACTCTATCTTTACTGGTCAATATATGACTCGCATAATCTATGCTTTTTACGTTTTCTAATTTACCAATATATTCTACTGAATTAGTAAGTACATTATACATCAATGACAAATATGAGTTACTATAATTGGGTAAAAACAGTATACCATTCCTAAACGAAAACCGACTGTTTCCTTTCATTTGAAATTGATCTGATACTATAGACTTTACAAAATCACCATTTTTATTAAATATTTTAATGGATTGATTTGGAGAATCCATTATTAATAAAGTACTATTATCTATATAAAACTTACTTACCTCAAGTAATTCTCCCGGGCCTCTACCTACATCCCCGATAAATGTTTCCAAATTATTTCTCTCATCTACTTTGAAAATTTTCGATTCAAAATAATCCGAAATATAATAGTGTCCATCTGAATAATCAATACTTCTAACATCGGAAAGATAGAAAGTATCTAATTGATCAAAAGATTGAATAACCTTAAGCTGATGAATCGGTATTTCCTCTGAAGGTTTTTCTGCACAGGAAAAACAAAAATTGATTAAGCATATGAGTCCGGAAGTTGAAACAATACATTTCGCTATTGAAATAAATGACATGCCGATGAAAATTATTTTGCCAAATACTAAATTCAAATGATCATACACTTGAATTCAGTATTTAGCTTTGACACTATAAATTAACAATTGGTTTGCATATGATCACATTTAACCCAACCCAATCCTCGACTACATATTTTACCGGTACATGATACCTCTCCAACTATTTGACCACTCGCGAAACAAAAAGATTTAACTGTACAAGTAGTAGTCGTATCACTTCCCCCGCTTCCACTCCCCTGTGCCAGTGCTTCCATACTAACTCCATAGAACGGATTGGTCAGCGAGGTAGTGACATGGAACGTTAAAAACGCTAAAAATACTGTGACTCCAATTGAATAAATTAACTTTCTCATAATCTTAAAATTTAATGATTAAATAATATTTTTAGTCTTTCTGGAGCGATAGCGGGATCGATTCTTTGAACTCGCTCCATATTTTTCTTTTGTTTTCTTGTAAAGGGTTCCGGTGGAGATACGGCGGCCGACCTTGACTTTGCAGAAAAATCTTACCGATGTATTTATGTCGACATAAATTACAGATTATTCACTTAAGTAATTTAATACTATCGCCGGTGTAATATTTTGGCGAAAGGGAGTATCATCATATGAATAAGTACCTTTCGCACGGATCGCCCAATACAATCCCCGCACCCGTTTTTTCTCATATCTTCCCAGCACCATCCCATACCATTCCTTTCCATTATCCATCCATTTATATTCATCACCACTCTCCAAGGGCGTAAAAAGTATAAATAGTTCATTGTGTGGAAGTGAGATATTATAATCCAGCAAAGACACTGTGTTCCATCCGGATTGGCCGCTGGTAACAATTGGTTCTTTCATGAGATCTGTAAACATGTCTTCGGTATACATCCTATTGGGTAAAACAGGTTCCTTAGCTTTAAGAAATCGTAGCATAAAAGGAGCTTCCGGTTTTCCTCTTGAAAGAATGAAATATTCAATGGATTTCAGAACGCCCACTTTCTTGCCAGGTATTTTTATAAAAACTCCACAGCTAAATCCTGCTGAATTTGAAGGAATCAATCCTGTCAGTTCACCATTTTTATTTTTGAGTATAGTACCACCAGGAATGCCGATAATGTGCTCTGCCATGCTTTCCCCTCGAATTGTGACCTCAGGTAAAGCATAAGCTCTCTTCTGTAGAAGTACCTCTAGTTTCTTACCATCCCTGGTACTTACAGAGACTATCGTATCCTGATACCCTATACAACTAATTTTTAATTTAACTGACGTGTTCGACGCATTCCTAAATACTAGAAAAAATTTACCGTTCTTATCAGAGGTCGTCCCGTTTTCATAAGAAGACACATCGATAATCGTCGCATAGGCCACAGGATTATGATCATCGGCAGAAAGTAATCTCCCTGATATATCTCCATTTATCTGTGGTTCAACATCATTACAAATCATGATTAGAACTATTAAAATAACATATTGCATAGACCTATTTAATAATATTTCAAGGATTCTTTATATTTTATAGAAATCTTCTTCATCTGGTCATTTGGAATAATATATTAGTCAGTTGTTTATTTCTGCTAATTTCAAAACTGTCTCCTTTAGTCCAATAAAGTGAAAAATACTAAAATGGGTGAAGACGTTTTAATACTCTCTTCGAAAGCATTCATTAAATCAATATGGGTTGAAATTCCAACTGTATCCATCAAATCCGGGTAGAGTAAACTGATATACCTGTCATTTGAATTTGTGATGGGCGCCGGTACATTAATATTCATATTTGTCAGGTTAACTTCAGAATAAACCGAGCACTCCTTCGTATTTTTATCACAAATAGCCAGGTAATCATTTCCAAACCCGCCATAATAAAACCAAAAAGAAACGGTAGAGTCATTGATGATTGCATTTTGTACCCAAAAAGATTTTTCACCCCCTTCTTCCAGTGTATTCTCAAACTCTTCTACATGAGGAGTTTCCCAACTTTGAGAAGGAATATTATTCATTCCAAAATCAATTTCAAGCACAGGAGTAAAGTCTTCATTTGTAAATTTGAATATTGTTGTAATTTCATGAGGATTTGCATAATAGATATTTCCCTGATTCTTTGTTAATGTATTGGGGAGCGACATTTCCACAGTTATCGGGTCTCTTTTTATAAGTTTGTTAACCGGTTGGGCGATATGATCTTCATCCCATCGTTCTAATCCGTGAAACTTATTATTAAATTCCTCATCACAGATCACCAGCCAATCACCATTTTTTAACACCTCAAAATTAATGATGTACTTATTTCTTTTTAATGACCGGATAAATTCCATTTCCGGAAATGTATAAAAATTGAATGATTGGACATCCCGACTATAGGTTACCAGAATTTCATTTTCGATATCAAAAGAAAAAGCCTCAAGATCGAGATATTCACCAGGTCCTTTTCCTATTTTATTTAATCGATTTACATAGTTACCCTGTTTATCAAATACTGTGATGGTCATGGTTCCATCTCTATCGTGAATAAAAATGTAATTACCATACACTTTTATGTCTGTAATCCTACTTATTGTAGTACCTTTTGGCCACTTGAGTGATACATAGTCTACATTTTGCGCAATGTTTGACAAAAGTGTTGGATTTGCGTTTTCTCCGTGCACTAAAAACGAATCGATATCACTATTGCCTATCTGATCTTTACACGAAAATAAGCAAGAGAGTAAGAATAATATATAAAAGCAATTCTTCATGTATTTTGGTTAACATCAAAGCCGAAGTGAATAAATTGCAATAACCAGAACAACAATTTAAACTTCGGCTATGAATACTACTTATAAGTATTATGGAATATCTGGGAGACCTTGAACTGTACAAGTATAGTCACACTTCTTTTTACAACCATTAAAAAATCTCTTTTTGGCATTAAGTACCGAGCATATCCCGCCACTACAGGTTTGGGACCACGTACAATCTTCTCCATCTGATCCATCACTTCCACTCCCCTGTGCCAGTGCCTCCATACTAACTCCATAGAACGGATTAGTCAGCGAGGTCGTGACATGGAACGTTAAAAATGCTAAAAACATCGTAACTCCGATTGAATAA
The DNA here is from genome assembly GCF_019802045.1 of Membranihabitans marinus. Classification (GTDB taxonomy): domain Bacteria; phylum Bacteroidota; class Bacteroidia; order Chitinophagales; family Saprospiraceae; genus Membranihabitans; species Membranihabitans marinus_A. The sequence goes on from NZ_JAHVHU010000027.1 coordinate 18,443, forward strand.
ATTAACTTTCTCATAATCTTAAAATTTAATGATTAAATAATATTTTTAGTCTTTCTGGAGCGACAGCGGTATCGATTCCTTGCACTCGCTCCATATTTTTCTTTTGTTTTCTTGTAAAGGGTTCCGGTGGAGATACGGCGGCCGTCCCTGGCACTGCAAGAAGATCTTACCGATGTATTCTCCGATGAGGCACATGATCAGCAGCTGGATGCTGCCGAAAAATAGACCGGCTATTAACAGAATCTCCCAGCCCGACCAGGTCGTCCAGGTAATACCATGGTATAGGAGCTGAACCATTATTAAAAGGAAGGATACCGCTAAGCTTAGCCCACCTGCCAGAACCCCTGCCCGCAGTGGCCGGATGCCCCCATTCGTCACGCCCTGGATCGCCAACCGGATCAATTGACCTGGGGTATAATTGGTATCGCCGTGTTGCCGCCGACCCAATCGGTAGGGTATGCACACCGACCGCAAAATAATCCGGACTTCTGGAGGTGTAGTATGTACTGCACTCGCAGATAGTGGACACAGCCAGGCAAAGACATTGCGCAGGTAAAGATTTTTCTCTGGTAACTGCCGGATCACCTCCGCCACTTCCTGGTCGAACAACCGGAAATCAGTGGAAATATAGGTGTGACCCGGCTCCTGCAATCTGCCGATCAGGGACTGATATATTCTTGATGTGTAGGACTTAAATAGGGACAACTGTCCGGTCTGTAAAGAAGATTGTTTCGAAACCTGATGCGCCGGCAAGGCATACACCACATCCATCCCCTCCTCCCATTGACGGATCATCTCCGGTATAGTCGCCGCAGGATGTTGCAAATCCGTATCCATCGTCACCAATACCGCTCCACGGGCTTCTACTATTCCGGCCAGCATGGCTCCCTGCTGTCCAAAATTCCGCACCAGATGAACGACTCGAAGACACGGATGTTCCCCTCGCAGCTCCTCCAGTTTCTCAGCAGTCCCATCCGTACTCCCGTCGTTGACCATCAGGATTTCATAATCGTACTTTTCATGGTCCAGTACTGCTTTCAGCGAAAGGATAAAGGGCTCGATATTATCTCTTTCATTGTAACAGGGACCGATCACTGAAACCAGTCCGTGAGAGTCTTGTTTGCTTCTCTCTGGAACAGCGTGCCCATTGTGTGTATTGTGGTTAATCTTCATCCTCCCCTCTATTTTCTGCCGTCATGTAATAAAGGTGGTTTTTCACATCCAGTTTTAGCGTCTCGGAATCCTTCCACTTCCTGGATATCGTATTGGAATGAAGCATAAAGCTGCCCAGATAAACCAGGATTAGGATCGGAATCATCCTTGTAAAGGATAGAGCCCATGACTTTCTGTTTCTAAATTGCAAATACAGCTGCCCGCCTTGCCAGACCGTCCACCCTGAAAGTCCTATTATACTCAGGTACATGTATCGGTCCGCGGTAATATTTCCCCGGGGAACCGGCATGATATGCAGTACCAAAAGAATATTGACAACAAAGAAGAGCAGGCTGAACAGCGGGATCCACTTCTTCGAGCGGTACAGGTCGAATAAATACCCCACAAACAGTAAGGCCAATACGATATATCCGTAATAATACAGCGGCATTGCTTCACCGGACAACATGGGATACGCATAAAAATGACTGAGGTTCACCGGAACAAAAAAACGGAATATGTACACGATCAGGCTATACCCGCCAAAGATGATCCGGTCGTACCATGGATACATGGTATTGATCTCCAGTACACCCACCGAATTTTGTGCCGACCAATACCAATATCCAAACGCCATTAAAAAGAAGGGTATTTTTTCCAGCCAAACCGCTGTTCGTAAATGACCTTTGCGATACGCATGATACAATAAGTCTAGCAACACCAGATTCAGCGGAAAAATCACCGCCTGTTCCTTCACCATCAAGCTTGCGATATAACAGAGAAAAGTGATCACCAGGTAAATGTATTTTTTCTGGTTCTTATAACTGATGTAGCTCAGCAACCCCGCCAGCGTAAATGTGGTATAAAGCACCACCTTCGATGCACTGATCCAGGCCACGGACTCTACCTGCAGTGGATGTATCGCAAAAACCAGTGCGATCAGGCCAGCGACAGTGGATAAGGTGCCGGGCCGGATGGCCGGTTTCAACAACTTCACGATCCGGCTTACCAACAGATAAACCAACACCGCATTGATCGTGTGGATCAATACCGATCCCAGATGGAATGCCGTCGGATCAAATCCTGCGAGTGCATAAATCCCCAGATAATAGAGTTGATTGATCGGGGAATATTGATTGTGATAGAAGGACAGAAAAGACCGGCCGATTTCTTCCCAGGTGGGATAAAACAGAATCGGATTCTCCAGGAGCATCCACTGATCATCCCACGACTGCTGGAAGTCATTGGTCAGGGCCGGGTAAAAGGCTAAGAAGACGGCTGTGCACAACACCAGAATAAAAATGATCATCCTTTTCCCGGATTCACTTTTATTAAATTGTGTTAATAAATTACTACGCTTTGTCATGCCTATATCAAATAATTACACTTACTTGCAATGCCCTATTGGATTACTTTCTCGTGTCAATGATGGCTAAGCTAATAAAAAAAAAAACGTATTGTCAAAATAATACTCATGATTTATTAATTTTTTCTAAAATTCATTCAGGCAAACGTAGAAAAAACACCAATATCCATGACATTATGTCGATGCACACCTGTCCAAAATAAATTACAGAGATCAATAAAACCATTAAATAGTAGATTTTGAAAATGCTTTATTTGGAAATCAAACTCATTTCCAGGTTCCATTTTTCACCAGATTAATGAAGCAATTTTAATTCATTCTCTAAAAATATCCTTGTCATTTTCGCTCTAAAGCCCTACGTTGAACCCCGTACGGGGTTCTCAAAAGTGTTGATCTCTATCCCCAGGCTGCACTACGCTTGCCGGGGGTTATGCACTTTGAACCCCATCCGGGGTTCTAGGCAGAGCGTTACTTTTGTACCGTAAACCAGTGGGTTGGTGGAAAAATCCAAGTCTGATGCGTGGCAAGCTCTATGACGTTGGTCTGGCGGGTGGGCAAAGTGGCTTACACCTGGTCTCTAACCCTCGGCTGTGAATATAAAATTTAACGATCGGCAGAACTTGTGCCGCTCTTGGCGGTACAGGCTCCAGCTCTGATATTTCTTATTTTGTAATGTTTACACTAGGATTTTTTAAAAAACGGAGCAGGGGCTCCCTCCTCCCAGGATCTCCTGCGCTACACACAGACACCCCGTACGGGGTTCTATGTAGTGATCATCTCTGTTTGTGGTGACATGGACAGCCTTCGAATCCACCAACGCCGGAGGTGTTGAAGGTGAATAACCCCGAATAAGCCGATAGGCGCCATTCGGGGAGGGGAATGTTAGTGCTCTGAACTCCGTAGGTGTTCAACCTGACCATCTTAGTTTTTCGGCCAGATCGATGTCTTTTCCATAGGGGAAGTGGACCGTCAGCCGTCCCTGTTCGTCGGAGGCTTTGGACTCCAGGCGGTCGATACTACCGACTTGCTGGATATTCTGCCGGAGCGGGGCCATGACGGATTGTTCGATCTCCGCGGCGGAATGATCGGGATAGGTCGCGATGATGGAGATGGTCGGAATATCGATGTCCGGCAGCAGGGTAATGGCGATCTGCCGGATGGAGAATACCGCCAGCAGCAGGATGGCCAGAAAGGACATCAACACGGAAACCGGTTTATGGATCAGATATTTTATCATGGAGCTGCTGAACTGTTATCGTAAATATATCAAAATAAAATGTAACGCAAAGGTGCGATAGAGTTTTGCTGAAGCAACCTAACATCGATATAAATATTTCAATGGGGGAAGGTGTGAGGTATGAGGTTCTATCAACAAATGCAAATCCACCGCATAATGTGTCCATTCGACATTTTGTGAATATTCATTGATCTTCTATTTCCTTCAATATAAGGATGAGCTAACTTGCAGCAGGTAACTTCACCTTTATATTCAATAATTAAAGTTTTCACGTACTTTACACCCCAATCTCATTACTACAAACATACAAGTTAAATATTAAAATTAAAAAAAGTAAGCCTTTTGATTATGCATGGGTAGAACGTCTTAATATGTGGTAATCTGTCACTTGCTATTTATCGTAAATTTAAGTAAATAGGGGTTATGATTCAGATCCACTTGTTCAAGTCCGATTAATTTACGCGCTTTTTCAGGAAATTCTTCTTTAAACATAATGAGTGATTCCGGTGTAACAATAGTAAATATTACATTGTCATCTGTTATCCCAAAACATTGAAAGTTCACAAAATATTTTTCAAGATGGGAGCTATATAATTCCTTCAAATTTTTATCCCAGATCCACAGAGGATACTGATACTCTGTCTCACTCACTTTTTTTACACTGGTGAATATTATATAATCTTTGTTTTCATTATAGTTTGAGACTAATTCAAAATTGTCCATGTGATATTGAGGATCTTCATTTTCTTGAAAAATCTGGCTAAAGGAAGGTTGATTATCAAATAGTATTACACGCGATGGTTCTATAGTCATGTCTTCCTCTGATAGAGAATAGATAGTATCCGAGCAAAAGGTTGTTTTAAATAACAGTCCCGAATCTACAGCAACCACAGGATCGGAGTGGAAGCCGGGAAGAATTCCCGGTGGCATAATGGTTGTTTGATGGGATTCTACAAGATTTTTTAGTAAATCAATTTTTGTAAACGTATACCTGCTCCCTTCTTCTCTTTTACCTTTTTCGAACACGATTATCTTGCCTTCATTTATTATTAAATCATTTATCGGGATATGCACGACATTAGGAAGGATCATTTCTCTGATAAATTGAAAGTTATAATCGTATTGCAATATTTTGTGAGCGCGAGGATCAAATATATAAATAAGAGAGTCTCCTTCTATATCAAATTCCTGGATACTTTGATAGCCGCCAGCCTGTTTCCCGAAATGTTCTAAGCTATCATCCAGTATATTTCCTTCTTTGTCGATTATGATGAGTCGATTATGATCTTCAAAAACAAAAAGTTCGGTAGTATGTTTTATTTTTTGAATTCTTCCAATGGGGTAATTATACACATTCCCTATTTGATGTAACCCTGTTATTTTTAGAAGAGAATCTCTTGAAACATGGTGCGTATTTGAAGTTTTTAATTTTAATAAATTTGTTTTCCCACTATACACTACTTTATCACTTGCAGAATGACAACTGTAGCTTATGAGAAATATCCAAAGAAAAATGTAATAATCTATTTTCATGGAAATAAAAAAATTAAGCTGTGTTGTTTAAAAGTACTTGTTTGCCAGGCAAACAAGTACATAAGGTATTTTAAAAATAAAGTTTTACATGCTTTTACTAAAAAGCTACAAAACATGATATTATAATTTAGGAAAACTAAATATGACATAATCTCACTTTATTTAAATTCAACACGGAGCTCTCAAAACACAATAATCCAAAGGTGAACCAGTGTAAATACAATCCACAACAATCCTAATAGGAATGAAAAGAGGAGGACCAACATAATAGTCACACTCTTCAATATGGCATTGTCCCTCATCTATGTTAGCTGGAGGGCATACGATTATTGGTCCAGAGATTGTACTACTCCCCTGAGCTAGCGCCTCAACACTCATTCCATAGAATGGATTGGTCAGCGACGCCGTGACATGAAAAGCCATAAACCCCAGAAATAAGGTGACTCCAATTGAATAAATTAACTTTTTCATAATTTAAAAATTTAATAATTAAAAAATAGTATTACTCTTTGTGCAACGAGAGCCGGATCGATTCCTTGCGCTTGTTCCATTTTTTTCTTTTAAAGGGTTTCGGCAGAGATGAGGCGGTCGTCCCTGACTCTGGACGAAGATCTTACCGCCGTATTCCCCGACGATGAGGCACATGATCAGTAACTGGATGCTGCCAAAAAACAAGCAGACCAATAACAGAAGCTCCCAGCCCGACCAGGCCTTCCAGGTGATACCATGGTATAGGACTTGAGCGAGTATAGTTGCACATTCACCTAATATAGGTTCTTTCCTCACAAACAGAACAGCTTACCAAAATAATCCACATCAACGATTGAATCAATTAATATTATATTTCACTATTAATCCGTTACCATTTCTAGTGGCTTCTTTCAAAACATCAAATTCATCCTGAAACTTCTGCTTCAAATCTTCAGGAATAGAAAAATCATAATGGTCATTAATATAATTAGTTACTTTTTCATAGCGGGTCAGCACATTCGAGTGCGGAAAAAATCCATATGCGATCGAATCTGTCATATAGAATAGTTCTGAAGTAGGCATATCAGCCCGTGATTTAATACCACCTTCGCCTACATTAATCAAATACCCCTTAGCTTCATTTTTATCAAATAAATAAATATACTGCATTGCATTAATAAAATATGTGATATATACCAAATTATCATTTTCCAAATAAGATTTGTATTGAAACTGTAATTGAATAGGAACCCATTTATGCGCCTTGTATAAATCATTGGGGAACGGTATTGTATATTTGGCTTCCACCATATGGTCATTCCAAGTCCATATGGTATCGGAGTAGTTTTTTAATAGAATTAATTCGTTGGGTAATTTTTGAAAGAGTCCATTTCTATTTGCCTTACGATTTTGAGTAGTCAAACTTGGAAATGGGGTTATATCCTCCACGGATCCTTTAGAATTCATATGGATAATTGCAGCGTGAGAATCCAAAGATGGATTTTTCTTACCGAATAAAAGAAATCCATCTTTGACTTTCTCCATTCCATTAATTTCAGGAAAATCATTTAAGTCATCACCAACTATCGATATTGTTTTAATAACCTGGTTTCCTTTATGTAGATCATAGACAACTATTTTACGTCCCATATAATCCAACATAAATAAAGAATCTCGGCCTTTTGGAACGCTAATATCTATGGAAGATAAGAACTCATCAGGCCCCTTACCTTTTGTACCTAACGTTGCCGAATAATTTCCCTTTTCATCAAATACAACGACAGGATTGTTTATTTTATCAAGAATAATAAACCGTCCGTTATTATATTGAATTTCTTCAGGATTATCTCCTGACAATAAACCCTGATTATTCATCTCCAAAGGTATGTATTTGAATGAAGCCAAATTTAACAATTCACTTATATTAGGTTTACCCGATCCATTAAATTCTAAATTTTGGACATCTTCAATGATAATATCTCTTGTATCACTTTTATGATCATTAGAGCACCCCCAAAGCATCAGGATCACTGCGATCCATTTAATTACAGCTTCCATATTTATCAAATCTTCAATCTATATATTTCAAAATTAAAACCCTATCCATTACCTCCTTCTTTGCATTCAAAACAATATTCAAGCATATATGAATCTATGCACACTCGATCTTGATGAAATTTCGTTACGGTTTCTTCCACTAATACACCATTTTCATCATAATAATGATATGTATAAGAACAGCATTTTTTTACAGAGGTAATCTCCTTTTTATATTTTTCAGGAGGTTTTGAATGATCACGTTCACATGGGGTTCTACAAGTTATTCCAAAACAACCATCAGAACTACCCCCACTACCACTACCCTGTGCCAGTGCCTCCACACTCACTCCATAGAACGGATTGGTCAACGAAGTCGTGACATGGAACGTTAAAAATGCCAAAAACATCGTGACTCCGATTGAATAAATTAACTTTCTCATAATCTTAAAATTTAATGATTAAATAATATTTTTAGTCTTTCTGGAGCGATAGCGGGATTACCCCCTTGCGCTCGCTCCATATTTTTCTTTTGTTTTCTTGTAATGGGTTCCGGTGGAGATACGGCGGCCGCCCTTGACTTTGCAGGAATATCTTACCTACATACTCCCCGATGAGGCACAGCATCAGCAGCTGGATGCTGCCGAAAAATAGGCCGGCGATTAACAGAATCTCCCAGCCCGACCAGGCCGTCCAGGTGAGTCCATGGTATAGGAGCTGAACTATTATTAAAAGGAGTGATACCGCTAAGCTTAGTCCACCTGCCAGAATACCTGCACGAAGGGGCCGAATGCCCCCATTGGTCATACCCTGAATCGCCAGCCGGATGAGTTGTACCGTGTTATATTTGGTATCACCGTGCTGCCGCCGGCCCAGCCGGTAGGGTATGCACACCGACTGGAAAACACTCCGGTCTTTTGGCAAGGAAGAATGAACCGAATTCGAAGATACAGGACACAGCCACGCAAAGACATTCCGCAGGTACAGGTTCTTCTCCGGCAATTGCCGGATCACTTCCGCCACTTCCCGGTCAAACAACCGGAAATCAGTGGATATATACGTGTGACCCGGCTCCTGCAACCGGCCGATCAGCGACTGATATATTCTTGATGTGTAGGACTTAAACAGGGACAACTGTCCGGTCTGTAAAGAAGATTGTTTCGAAACCTGATGCGCCGGCAAGGCATACACCACATCCATCCCCTGCTCCCATTGACGGATCATCTCCGGGATGGCCCCCGCGGGATGTTGCAAATCCGTGTCCATCGTCACCAATACCGACCCTTTGGCTTCTGCTATTCCGGCCAGCATGGCTCCCTGTTGCCCAAAATTCCGAACCAGATGAACGACACGAAGACAGGGATGTTCCCCTCGAAGTTTCTCCAGTTTCTCAGCAGTCCCATCCGTACTCCCATCGTTGACCATCAAGATTTCATAGTCGTACTTTTCATGGTCCAGTACCGCTTCCAGCGAAAGGATAAAAGGCTCGATGTTGTCTTTTTCATTGTAACAGGGGCCGATCACAGAGACCAGTCCGTGAGAGGAATGTTTTCTTCCCTCCGGAACAGCGTTCCCATTGCATGTATTGTGTTTATTCTTCATCCTCCCCTCTATTTTCTGCCGTCATGTAATAGAGGTGGTTCTTCACATCCAGTTTTAGCGTCTCGGAATCCCTCCACTTTCTGGATATCGTATTGGAATGAAGCATAAAGCTGCCCAGATAAATTAGTAACAGGACCGGAACCATCCTTGTAAAGGATAGAGCCCATGACTTTCTGTTTCTAAATTGCAAATACAGTTGCCCGCCTTGCCAGACCGCCCACCCTGAAAGCCCTATTATACTCAGGTACATATACCGGTCCGCCGTGATGTTCCCACGAGGTACCGGCATGATATGCAGTACCAAAAGAATATTCACGACGAAGAAAAGTAGGCTGAACAGCGGGATCCACTTCTTCGAGCGGTACAGATCGTATAAATACCCCACAAAGAGTAAGGCCAATACGATATACCCGTAATAATACAGTGGCATTGGTTCACCGGACAACATCGGATACGCATAAAAATGGCTGAGATTCACCGGTACAAAAAACCGAAATATATACACGATCAGGCTATAGCCGCCAAAGATGATCCGGTCGTACCAGGGATACATCATATTTAGCTCCAGTACACCCACCGAATTTTGAGCCGACCAATACCAATACCCAAACGCCGCCAAAAAGAAGGGTATTTTTTCCAGCCAAACCGCTGTTCGTAAATGGCCTTTGCGATACGCACGGTACAATAAGTCCAGCAATACCAGATTCAGCGGAAAAATCACCGCCTGTTCTTTCACCATCAGGCCGGCGATATAGCATAGAAAGGTGATCCCCAGATAAATGTATTTTTTGTGTTTTTTATAGCTAATGTAGCTCAATAAGCCCGCCAGAGTAAATGTGGTATAAAGCACCACCTTCGATGCACTGATCCAGGCCACCGACTCCACCTGCAGTGGATGTATCGCAAAAACCAGTGCGATCAGGCCAGCCACAGCGGATAACGTACCGGGGCGCAGGGCCGGTTTCATCAACTTAATGATCCGGCTTATCAACAGATAAACCAACACCGCATTAATCGTGTGGATCAATACCGATCCCAGATGGAATGCCGCCGGATCAAAACCTGCGAGGGCGTAGATCCCAAGATAATACAGTTGATTGATCGGGGAATATTGATTGTGATAGAAGGACAGAAAAGACCGGCCGATTTCCTCCCAGGTGGGATAAAAGATAATCGGATTCTCCAGGAGCATCCACTGATCGTCCCACGATTGCTGGAAGTCATTGGTCAGGGTCGGGTAAAAGGCTAAGAAGACGGCTGTGCACAACACCAGAATAAAAATGATCATCCTTTTCTCGGATCCATTTTTATTAAATTGTGTTAATACTTTACTACGCTCTGTCATGCCTATATCAATTAATTATACTTACTCGCAATGCCCGATTGGATTACTTTCTCGTGTCAATGAAGGCTAAGCTAAAAAAAACGAATTGTCAAAATTTTACTCATAATTTATTATTTTTTTCTAAAATTCATTCAGGCAAACGGAGAAAAAACACCAAAATCCATGACATGATGTCGATGCATACCTGTTCAAAATAAATTACAGTGATCAATAAAACCATTAAATAGTAGATTTTGAAAATGCTTTATTTGGAAATCAAACTCATTTCCAGGTTCCATTTTTCACCAGATTAATGAAGCAATTTTAATTCATTCTCTAAAAATATCGTTGTCATTTTCGCTCTAAGGGCATAAAGAAAACTATCTTTTCCCAAAAACATCTTCTCCCAGACGCTCGTATGTTTACCCCAAGTTGAAAAAGAGCTAATATAATGTTAGATTCTGATTTTTATAAACAGGAAAGAAAGCATGGGATTAGCAACAAGACGAAGATAGCAATTTATGCATAT
>NZ_JAHVHU010000028.1 GCF_019802045.1 Membranihabitans marinus
CCCGATCCAATTCATTGCGAACTATACCGGACAAACCTCGAAAACCTTTTCTCATATCGGTAGTGTGGGCATATAAATAATACTTCATCGAAGGAGTGAAGCTAATCATCGCTAATCCAGTGGAATTTTGATCTCCATTCCGGAAGGAGTGCTGATCAGGATGTGGCGAGATTCATGCCTGGAATTATCTGACTTTGGCAACACAGTGATTTCTTGAAAGGAAGTCGACCTGCCTGAGTATTCTTCCCGATACTTCTTCAGCCAGTATTGAAACGTGCCGATGCTTATGTCGTGATGTTCACAGAAATCTTTTTGTAATTGCCCGCTGGATTCGTATTTTTCCACCAAGGGAAACATTTGTTCGGAGGTACGGCGTATCCGTCGATGTACTTTACTCATGTCATTTCTTTTTACAAAGATCTGACACCACCAAGGATATTACAATATGTGGTTAGACGGACGGATACGGTAAACTGTCACAAGTATTACTTGCAGTGATAGTAAATAACAACGGGAAGGAATACAGATTACCTACTGATTCTGAAATGGAATTGGTGGAATTCGAAGATTTCAAATTAATAAACGAAAGAATTCCGAATGAAGAAATGTTGAAGATTCCGGATTTGGTCAGTGGTCGTGGTTGGGGAATATCGAAATGGAAGGATTTATTTTCCCCCGGCCAACTCCTCGCCCTGCAAACCTTCGTCGATCAGCTCGATCGACTCAAGAAAGAACTCCTTCAGTCGGACGGTGGCACTCCGGGCGAGTCCGGCGGAGCGTTCAGCGACTACTACAAGGCGGTGGTTACCTACCTGGGTATTTGGGTGGATCGGGTAGCTGTAGTAAATACTTCATTTGGCAGATGGCATGTATCAGGCGAAAAGATGGAACACCCTTTCTCCAGACAAGCCATCCCAATGATGTTTGATTTTCCAGAGTCTAATCCATTCAGTGGCTCCACAGGCAGTGCGGAGAATCAATTGGATTGGATAACTCGTTATCTGGAATCGGAGAATTTTGATATCCCTTCCATTATGAAAAATGCCTCGAGTGGGGAAAAAAATCAGTTCCAGGAAAATGAGCTGGACGCGGTGGTAACCGATCCCCCCTACTACGACGCGATCGCCTACGCCGATTTATCGGATTTCTTTTACGTTTGGATGAAGCGGACGATATTGGATCTCTATCCACTCCATTTTGCCACCCCGCAGACTCCGAAATCCGAAGAATGCACCGCGCTGAAGCACCACCATAAGAACAACACCGACAATGCTTTCACGCATTTTGAAAACAAACTTTTACAAATTTTTGACGCGATCGAATACCAGACCCGGGACATCGTATCGATTATGTTCGCCCATCAAAGCACGCACGCCTGGACGACGCTCTGCAATTCCATTCTCGGGGCCCGGATGAACATCACCGGGAGTTGGGCTCTCGATACCGAGTTGCAAAACCGGATGGTAGGATTGAGTGGTGATGCCTTAGCCTCCTCGGTGACCGTGGCCTGCGCTCCATCCACCCGATCGGGCATCGGCGATTACCGGGAGGTCCAGTCGCAGATTCACGACGTGGTGGGCGACGAAGTCAGGCAGCTCTACGCGCTGGGTTTTCGGGGAGCCGATCTGCTCACCGCGTGTTTTGGCAAGGCGGTATCGGTTTTTGGTCGGTACCTCAGCGTGGAAAAAGCGGATGGATCGGAAGTAACCGTGGCCGAGCTGCTCGAGATGGCGCGCGACGCGGCCTTCGATGCCATCGTCAGCGACATTGATACCGATGATCTGACCAAGTTTTACATCGGCTGGCTCCAGCTTTTCGGATTTTCCCAGGCGGACCACGATAACGTTCGCCGGATTACCCAGATCGGCCTGAGCGTGGAAATGTCGGAAATTTATGGACATCATCTGTTGGTCAAGCACGAAGAAAAATCTATGTTGGGTCATGCAGATATTCGTATCCGAGAGGAGGGAAAAATCGGGCTACGGCCGGTACGGAATTCAGATATTGATATGGCGCACCGGATGATGTATCTTTATGGCAAAGCGCTGCGCGTAGAACTACTCGACTATATCGCGGAAAAGGCTCCCGAAGCCGAATCTACCGTATGGCGGGTCCTCAATTCCCTGGCCGAATTGATTCCCCCCTCCAAAGAAATAAAGGATGGGGAATGGGCGAAAGGCTTGTTGGCCAACCAGGATAATCTGCTGAAAGAATCCAGAAACAGGGACGTTAACCGGGGAATGCAATCAACCATTGAATTTGAATCATAGCAACACAGACCATGGAAAACATTAGAAGAAACAATCTCGACCGAGCTCTGGGCCTTTTTCTCGAAACCATGCGCTCCTATATTCCGTCCGTGATGAAGAAGAAACACGGTGCGAAATGGGACCAGGCGTATTATGAGACCATGAGCAAGGTCCAACAAAAATTTTGGAATGAGAACACCCGCCTTGAGGGGAAAAGTCCCGAGCAGATGATCGACATCGGGAATCTGGCTTCCTGGGCATTGGATAGAAACGTGCAACACCTCATCAGGAAGGACTTTAATAGAATGACGACCAAGCTTTCTACAAAATTCAGTGAAATCGCAGAGGTGCGCAATATGATTTTTCATTTTGAGGAGCTGAAGCCCCGGAAAGCGGAACAGGCGTACAACCACATGATCGATATCGTCCATCAGCTTCGATTCAAGGATTTGGAAACTGAACTCCTCAATCTCAAAAATGAGAAACCGATTCAGGAGCAGATCGCTGAGGAACAGATCGAACAATCAACGTCGGAGATTGCGCTCACGGCCTGGTTCAACAACGCCAAGCCCCACCTGGATATTCGCCAGGGCAATCTGGATGAATCGGTATTTGCGGCGGACCTGGCTGAAGTAGCCATTAACAAAGGGCGAGCGGTTTATAACAATCAGTCGCTGTTCTTTGATAAGACCTATTTCACGGAAGGACTCACCAATATCGCCAACCGGGTCGTAAAGGGATTGAACGGAAATCAGGATGGCGAGAATCGGATCATCACGCTGCAGACCGGATTTGGAGGTGGAAAGACCCATACGCTCATTTCGTTGTATCATCTGGTTCGTGCCGGGAAAAATATTGCGGAAAACAGTAAAGTGGCAGGTAAACTGACTGCTTTGCCACAGTATGATAAAGCCGCTATCGCGGTATTCACCAATACGACCAAGGATCCTACCCAGGGTCGACAAGTAGGCGATGTGCATATCCGTACATTGTGGGGGGAGTTGGCCTGGCAGCTCGGAGGACCAAAAATGTATGAAAAAATTCGAGCCAATGATGAGTCACGGACTGCACCCAAGGGATTGTTCGTAGAGATTTTACAGGAAGCTTCACCTGCCCTGATTCTTATCGATGAGCTAGCGGATTACTGCGTCCCGGCTTCAGGTGTGCAGGTAGGTGGCTCCACTTTGTCGGATCAGACCATCAGTTTTATGCAGGAACTGACCGAAGCCATCGCCAAGGTTAAAAATTGTGTAGGGGTGATTACCTTACCGGCCAGCGTCACGGAAGTCGCCAATTCTCCGCAGACGGCTGCCATCCTCCAATCCCTGGAAAAAAGAGTCGCCCGGGTGGGGGCTGATACCAAACCGGTAGCAGAGGAGGAGATTTTTGAAGTGATCCGACATCGGTTATTTGAGGGATTTGGGGATGACCGGGTGACAGAAAAGGTGTTGGAGTCGTACGCCACGCTTTACGATAATATTTGGCTGGAACTTCCAGAGCGCTCCAATAAATCGGAATACGCGGATCTGATGCGACGGGCGTATCCGTTTCATCCGGAATTGATCAATATTTTCAAAAATAAATGGGCGAGTCATCCGCAATTTCAGCGAACCAGAGGAGTTCTTCGACTGCTTGCTTCGATCGTTTCGGATCTCTGGAAACGACGTAACAATCTGGTCGGGAATCATACCTTGATCCATCCCTCTCACCTCCGGATCGACAACCTGGATACGTTGACCGGGGAAGTGAAAAAACTATATGGGATGGGATATGATGCGGTGATCAGCTCTGATGTGTGCGGTACGCAATCCAATGCGTATCATATCGATGAGGAGAAGCCGGCATTTGGTGAATACAACCTTACACAAGGGTTAGCCACAACCATTTTTCTCAATTCTTTTGGAAGTACTGGGGTGAACAGGGGGATCACGGTTCGGGAATTGAAACTCCAACTGGTTGTTCCCGGAGGCTTCAACCACAACAGCATCAACAGCAGCCTCGATGAGATGCAAAACCGGGCCTACTATCTGTATTATTCACAGACCGGCGGGTCTGACCAGCGCTATTGGTTTCATACCAAAGCCAACCTCAATATCCTGGTGAACTCAGCCATATCCGAGATCAAAGATGACCGTATAGAGAGTGAGATTATTAAGATACTCGAGGACAAGTCAAGACGAGTTTCCAAATTTAAATTAATCGTTAATCCACAAGGCGATATTCCAGAGCTGAAATCTCCTACGCTGATCATTCTCCATCCCGCGTTGTATAAAAACGGCAACCGAAGGTTCGAATCAGAGATTGAGAATCTTGCGCTAAGAAAAGGGAACAGCGATCGAATTTATCGCAACACGCTGCTGTTTGTATCCGTATCCAATCATGGACGTGCGTCGTTGTATAATATTACCCGGGAGTTTCTCGCCTGCAAAAAGATTAAAGAGGATTACTATAGTACATTGGAACCGGATCAAAAACCGGATCTGAATGCTCGGATCGTGGATGCCGCAGAAAGAGTACAGAAGGAATTGGTGACGGCGTACAATCAAATCCACAAATATTCGGGTGCCCAAGGTCGGACCACCACGGAGGTCCGCGAATTTAAGGACGCCTTTGATGTGCAGGTTTCCAATATATTCTGGGATAAATTACGGAACGAGGAATGGCTGTTGGAATCTGTAGGACACAACACATTGCGACGGAACAATCTGCTACCGGAAGATGGAAAGCCAATCCAGACGAAACAGGTGTGGGAGGCTTTTCTACGTTATGATGACAAGCCAATGATCGCTAACAAGTCGGCCGTGGAAAACAGCCTGGTGAAATATTGCCATAATCGACAATTTGCCATCGCCTCCAAAGGATCTAAGGACTGGACTCGGATGTATTTTGGATCGGGTGTACCGATGTTTGATGCGGAGGATGAGACTTTCTGGCTGGTATCGCCGGGTGATTATCAGGCGTGGATGCGGAGTCAGGAAAATGTATCATCACCTGAGTTAGTTCCCGATTCGGATGGTCCCATGGATACCGGTAGTGATACACATTCAGTTCCGAAATCATCTGATGAAGGTGAGGTTGCCCGAAAAATCCGAAGGATTTCGGTGTCCGGTCAGGCGAATGCCATCGTGTTCAATCAATTGTTCAACTCATTCATTATGCCATTGAAGGAGAACGATGTCCAAATCGAGTTTACCATTACGGCCCGTTCCAAGCCCAATTATCCGATCACGGAAAACAGCCAGCAATACAAGATCGTGAAGGAATCGGCTAGGCAGATGGGTTTTGATGTGGATGAGGAGTAATGGTTTTCAAAATTTACTTGATAGAATCGGTCATATTTGTAACAAAATATTCATCTACATATTCTGAGGGAGTCATTCCTTTTATTTCCTTAAATATTTTATTGAAGTAAGAAACATATTCGTAACCACATTCGAAGGCCACTTCGGCCACGGTATGTTTGCCTTCGAGTAACAGTTTGCATGCGTAACCAACTCTTATTTCATTCAGATAGGATATAAATGATTTATTGGTTCTTTTTTTGAAATATCGACAAAATGAGGTATTGGTCATATTCACAAGTCCTGCTACGTCGGCATTAGAGATCGGCCTTCTGAAATTTTTCATGACATATTCATAGATTTTATTAATTCTATGGTCTTGCCCTGGGTCAATTGATTCAGTAAAACTATTACTTGAAAGCAAATTGAGGCTGTTAGATGACGAAACGATTTCCAATATTTCTAACAGCTTGACGACCCGCTTCATCCCATTCATATATGGAAGTTTTGTTATATTATCTCTTATAAGATCTTTTGCCTGGTTATCGGTCAAGCGTATTCCTCTATTGGCCAATCCTAACAGTTCGTTGAGTTGTACCATTTCTGGTAAATCATAGAAACTTTCATTAAGAAAATCATATTTGAAGTGAATAGATATGCTTTGGGAATAGTTATCTGGTTTTTCTTCAATATCACTCCTCAATTCATGGGGTAGATTTGGACCGATTACTAGAAGATCATCTTTGGCATAGCTTTCCATACTATCCCCGATAAATAGAGTTCCTTTTCCTCTAAGTATATAAGTGAATTCAAATTCTGGATGAAAATGCCATGGATTGTGAACGTAGGGGTCACTATTTATCCAGGCCTTGAACGATTCATTGCGAGGCTCACAATGACGCATTAAAATAGGTTTCATAATACGGGTTAATTGATTTTGTCACTAAAATTCATTACTTGGGCAATATTGTGTTATCTATGGCTAATATAACGTTATTTTTGAACTATACAATAGTTGATATTTGACATAATGATGAAAAATATGAGAATGGTTAATTAGTAAGCTTTCATTTTGGGGAATTATAGCATGTAAATGCATTATTGGGTCTAGTAATTAGTGTTTGACTCATGTAAGGATTGTATGTATATAAAATAACCTTTCAATAGAATAATTATATGCTTCTTAGGCTGTATAGACAAATTTCATTTAGGTCTGTGTTGCCCGTTGTGACTGCTTCTTAAATTCATAAGATTATTAAAAGGACTTTAAATACAATTATTATGGCAGGTTTTAAATTCTATCAGCCGCGAAGGCAATGGCGGTTTTTACATCTAATCATGGTGTTTGTGGGTTTTACCATTCCCGTGTTCTCACAAATAACGATCGAAGGTGCTGTCACTGATCAAAACAATGAATCTTTGATAGGGGTAAATGTGCTGGTTAAAAATACCGATAAAGGGACAGCAACGAATCTGGATGGGGAGTTTGTTTTGGAAGAGGTGAGTATAGGAGATGTGTTGTTGTTTTCTTATGTAGGGTATCAAACCCAGGAAGTTACGGTCAACGATGAGGGTTTTATGGAGGTAGTGATGCTATCCAATTCAGCTCTTTTAGATGAAGTTGTTGTTGTTGGGTACGGAACCCAGAAGAAAAGCGATTTGACGGGAGCAGTACAAAGGTTAGATGCATCTAAGTATGAAAATCAAGCCCCTACAAATTTTCTGGAAATGCTCAATGGTACTGTGGCTGGTTTTAATTCAAACCAAGGGACTAAGGCTGAAGGAGGTGGTAGTATGTTGATCCGTGGTCAAACATCGCTAAAAGCAAATACTAATCCTTTAATTGTATTAGATGGTGTGATCTACAATGGTAATCTTAGTGATATTAATCCTTCAGATATAAAATCAATAGATATTTTAAAAGACGCAAGCTCCGCGGCAATATATGGTGCTCGATCTGCTTCAGGAGTTTTAATCATATCAACAAAAAGAGGATTAGAAGGTGAACCTAGAATAAACTTCTCTACTAAAATTGGGATGGTAGGCCTAACCAATATAAAGAAACCATTCGGTCCTGCAGGATATCTGAAGGCAAGAGGTGATATGTATACATTCATTTATGATAAACCTGATCATTATTACACTGAGCCTGGAGAATTGCCCTCAAATATTTCAATCGGAGATTGGATGAATTATGATCAGACACCTTCTGATGATCCGATTGATATGTGGCTTAACAGATTGACTTTGACTGAAACTGAAAAGAATAATTACAGAGAGGGCAATACAATTAATTGGTTGGATGAAGTTTTGCAGAAAGGAATAAGACAGGATTATGACTTTAGTATCTCTGGAGGCAGCCCAAAGATTAGGTATTTTTGGTCAGCAGGATATACTGATAATGAAGGATATATCAAAGGCGATCAATTTAAGGCTGTAAGAACAAGAATTAATGTAGATGCGGATGTAAGTGATTTTTTAAAATTATCTGTAAATGCGCATTATTCAGATAGAGATAAAGGTTTTCAGGAAGCATCGCTAAACTCTGCCATTACGGGTAGTCCATATGGCCAAATTTATGATGATAATGGGAATATGCTTTGGTATACACATGAAGAAGTTGTATCAGGGAATCCCCTAATTTATTATACCTATCGAGATTTATATGATCGGGTTCAAACGCTATTCGGTAATTTAGCTGCCGAGGTGAAATTACCAATTGATATTTCTTATAAAATTTCGTTTGTAAATAGGTATTCCTGGAATGGCAGATATTTGTTTGATCCCATCGAAACACCGAGGGGAGGATCAAATGTAGGATATGGTCAACGTCAAAATAATAACATATATGAGTGGCAAATTGATAATATAGTTAATTGGCAGAAAACTATAAATGAAAATCACAGAATTGACTTTACATTTTTATACAATATTGAAAAATACCAAAGATGGTATAATAATTTATCAAATACACAATTCGCACCTTCGGATGCTCTGTCGTTCCATGCTATAGCTGCCGGAGTCAATCCTTCTATAAATAGCGATGATGATTATAGTACCGGAAATGCCTTGATGGGGAGAGTGAATTATTCCTTATTAGATAAATATTTAATAACAGCTACTTGGAGAAGGGATGGTTATTCGGCTTTTGGAGGATCTAATCCATATGCCAAATTTCCTTCAATCGCGTTTGGATGGAGACTGTCAGATGAAGATTTTTTTACTGTAGATTGGGTCAATTATCTGAAGTTACGTACTTCTTGGGGTGTAAATGGAAATCGTGCAATTGGGATTTATGATGCTCTCGCACAACTTAGAACTGTCAAATATTTATATGGAAATGAATTGGCAACAGGAGTGCATAGTAATTCAATGGCAAACAGTAACTTGAAATGGGAAAGAACAGAAGCCTTCAATATAGGCATGGACTTTAGTGTACTTAAGGATCATATTTCTGGAACCATCGATGTTTATAGTATGACAACAAGTGATTTGTTACTAGACAGGACATTGCCAAATATCATTGGGTATTCGAGTGTTGCTTCTAATTTGGGAGAACTTCAGAACAAGGGCATTGAGGTAACATTAAATTCACGAAATGTTAATATTCCCAACGCTTTTCAATGGGAGTCTTCGATTATATTTTCATTAAACAGAAATAAAATAATTCATCTTTATGGAGATAAGACTAAAATATATGACGATAATGGGAATGTGACTGGAGAAAAGGAAGCTGATGACATAACGAATCAATGGTTCATTGGCGAAAGCATAGATAGAATCTGGGAGTATAAAAAATTAGGGATTTGGCAAACAAGTGACGCCGATGAAGCAGCTAAATATGGAAGAAGACCGGGCGATATTAAACTTCAAGATGTCAATGGAGATGGAAAATTACAACCATTAGATGATAAGGTATTTCAAGGATACAAAAAACCTCAATATCGAATAGGTGTTGGAAATGACATATCATTTCTAAAATCCTTTAATTTATCAATGTTTATTCGTGCAGATTTAGGTTTTTATCGTATTAATCTAATTGATGAGCAATCATCTTGGATTGATCGTAGAAATATCTACGCTGCAGATTACTGGACCCCAGATAATCCAAATGCTAAATATTCTAGATTGGATACCGAAAAAAATGCTCCTTATAAAGTTTGGCAGAATAGTTCATTTTTGCGTTTACAAGACATATCGCTCTCTTATACCGTCTCAGATATTTTATCTTTTGACAAGATTCAAAACATGAATGTATATATTAATCTTCGGAATTATCTCACGCTCACAAAATGGGATCATTGGGATCCAGAATCAGGGCAGTCTCCGATGCCAAAATATTTTACCGCTGGAATTAGAATTGATCTATAAAACTAAAATTAAAGCAATGAAAACGAATATGTTTAAAAAGCTGACCACAATTGTTTTAATAGCAATATTATTTATTAGTTGTGATGATGATTGGCTTGATCCGAAGCCTTTATCAATCTACACACCGGATAATATATATATAAATAAACAAGGCATGGAGGCAGTTTTGCTAAGTTTAAGAAGGGATCTCAGAGCCGACTTTTACGGAGGGAATCCAATGCCTTTAACCCTGGAATTGATATCATCCGATATTGGTGTAGCTGGGGAACAAAGACAGGATATGGTTATAAATCATGATTTATTTTCTACGCCCACACAAGTAGGTGCTTGGGAAGAGTACAGAAACTGGGAGGTAGCCTACAATCCGATCAGAGATGCAAACGTAGTGATATCAAGAATTGAAGCACCTGAATGGCAAAGCGAAAATGATAAAAATGAGGTATTAGCAGAAGCTTATTTTCATAGAGCTTATTGGTATTATCGTTTAGTCCATCAGTTTGGAGATGTTCCCTTTATTAATAATGAACATACAAAACCGAAAAATGATTTTTTCACACATTCTAGAAAATCAATTTTAAAAAAAATAGAAACTGATCTGGAATTCGCAGTTAATTGGTTACCGCAAAAAGTAGATCCAGGGAAGGTGAATAAAGCGGCCGGTAATCACCTTTTAACAAAAATATATCTTGCGAATAGCCAATTTGACAAAGCTATAAATTCTGCTTCAGAAGTAATTGATGGCGGAAACTATAGTTTAATGATGGACAGATTTGGAGTCGTTGCTGAAGATGAAAGGTTTAATGTTATCTGGGACCTACATCAGAAAGAAAATAAAAGTATGCCAAGTAATACTGAAGGGATTTTAGTAGTGCAAGATAAATTTGGCTTTCCTGGAGCGCAGACTGATGGCACAAGGACTATGAGAGTTTATACTCCATGGTGGGGTCATGCAAGTTGGTTAAAGGATCCTGACGGGAAAAGAGCATGTATCGATGCAAATTGGGATCCGCAAATTTTAGCATTTGGGCGGGGAGTAGGTATGTTTCGGCCTTGTAATTATTTTAATTTTGATATTTGGGAAAATTGTGGAAATGACTTAAGGCATGATACCGATACTAATTGGATGCCAACTAGTAAGATATTGATAAATAATCCAGCATCAAATTATTTTGGACAGCCGGTGGATTTTTCTGATAGTAATCCTCAAGATTCTGTAAGAGCTTGGTTCCCATGGCCACAATACAAAGTATATGTAAATGATGAATTGAGGCCTCAAAAGCCGCAGGGTGGAAATAGTGATTGGTATGTGTTTAGATTGGCTGAAACTTTTTTGCTTAGAGCTGAAGCATATTTTTGGAAGGGTGATTTAGTGAATGCAGTAGAAGATATAAATAAAGTTAGAGAGAGAGCTCATGCTCCATTAATAGATGCAAATGATGTTGATTTGAATTTTATCCTTGATGAACGAGCAAGAGAATTGTATATTGAAGAACCTCGTAAATGTGAATTAACTAGGGTGGCATTTATCCTAGCAGAGAATAATTTATATGGGTATACTATGAATAACTTTTCTGAGAATAATTACTGGTACGATCGAGTGACAGAGAAGAATGAATTTTATAATGTTGGAAGAATTTGGGAACAATTCGAATATAAAATCAATCCTTACCATGTCTTATGGCCAATTCCACAGTCTGCTATAGATGCGAATAATGGTGGTCGAATAAATCAAAATATAGGATATGCAGGAGCTGAAAATAATATTGCTCCTTTGACAGAAATTACAGACGAACAATAAAAACATGAAAATTATGAAAAACATGAAAATTATGAAAAACATGAAAAGTATATTAATAATTGCTATTATATTCACATCGAATTGTTTCCTTTTTTCACAAGACGATTTGGACTTTTTAAGTCCAGCTAATCTTATTGAGGATCCTGGAAGATTTTATAAATTTTCCCCAGATAGTCGACAATTTACAGGTATCTCAAGTATGGCAGTAACCAAGAATGGTCGAATGTGGGCGGTATGGTATGCCGGTGTAACTCCCGCAGAAGATCATAATAATTACGTAGTAGTAGCTACAAGTATCGATGAAGGTAAATCTTGGGATGAAGTGCTCGTTATCGATCCAGATGGAGGAGGACCAGTGCGAACGTTTGATCCGGAGGTCTGGGTGGATCCCAATGGAAAACTATGGGTTTTTTATGCTCAAGGGATAAGTCGAAAAATACAAGTTGAAATGGGTGGTCACATTGCCGGTGTATGGGCTATAACAACAGAAGATGGGGATGCTGCTAAGCCCAAGTGGTCTTCACCTAGAAGATTGGCAGAGGGTGTTTTGATGTGTAAACCAACAGTGACAAATAATGGGGAATGGGTTTTACCTGTATCTACATGGTTTTTGACGGATAATAGTGCTCAATTTGTAGTTTCTGCCGATCAAGGTAGAACTTGGAGTATTCGGGGGGCATGTCATGTTCCAGAAGATGTACGAACCTTTGATGAACATATGATTGTAGAGAAAAATGACGGAACCCTGTGGATGTGGATAAGGACCAAAGCGGGTATAGGGGAAAGTTTTTCTAATGATGGCGGAAAAACATGGAGTGAGATGACAAAATCAGAAGTGGAACATCCCAGTGCTCGGTTTTTTATTAGAAAATTAAATTCAGGAAATTTACTTTTGGTCAAACATGGCCCTATTTCTATTCGTACAGGGCGCTCACACCTAATGGCATTTGTTTCTCAAGATGATGGGAATACATGGTCTAATGGACTATTGCTTGATGAAAGACCCACAGTATCTTACCCAGATGGGCAACAAACTGAGGATGGGACTATATATATAACGTACGATTACAATAGGACAGGTCAACAACATATATATATGACCAGCTTCAAGGAAGAGGATATACTTTCACCCGAGCAAGATGAAAGCATAATAAAGGTTTTTCAGAATAGAAAAGTGATTAGCGATGGGGGGCGATAGATAGTCTGACTGTGAAACGTCTGTACAGCTATTCGTACGAACTTAGGTATGTTTTCATTCACATTTAAACTACGAAAAACTACTTATGGGTGAGAAGAAATCATTGTTAAGTAAACTATGGCTACTTCTACTTTCTGTCGGTCCTGGCATATTTTGTATCGGATATACGATTGGGACAGGGAGTGTTACATCTATGGCGAAGGCAGGAAGTGAATTTGGTATGCAATTACTATGGGTACTAGTTCTAAGTGTAGTGTTCGCTGGTGTTCTTATGGAAGCTTATGGTCGATACGCTGTGGTTACTGGTGATACAGCTATCCATAGTTTTAGAAAGCGGTTTCACTATGGTCCTATTCTAGCAATTGCTGTAATTGTCGGTGTGGTGATGGGGCAATTGAATTCACTTTCCGGGATAGTCGGACTTTCCGCTAATGCTATCTATGAATTGATTCACGTGTTTTTTCCGAGCACTTCTCCACAAAATTATTGGGCTGTTCTGGGAATTTCAATTTTTATTTTGGCCGTTTTATATGGATTATTGTGGGTGGGCAAATACAGTTTCTTTGAAAAAATTCTGGTGATATTTGTAACTCTTATGGGGTTGTGCTTTTTGCTATCCATGTTTGTAGTGATGCCAGATCCAAAGGATATCGTGAAGGGACTTGTGCCTTCTATTCCTGCACAAAAGGGTGGAAAATTGATGGTGGCAGCCTTTGTGGGAACGACTATGGCCGCTCCCACTTTTGTCGTTCGTCCATTATTAATGAAAGGGAAAGGATGGGGAAAGGAGGATTTGAAAGCCCAATCACGGGATGCTTTGGTTGGAGCATTCCTTATGTTTGTTGTTAGTGCATCAATCATGATAACTGCGACAGGAGCATTATTCTATGACGGCAAAATAATTGAGCAGGTACTGGATATGATCTACACATTGGAGCCAGTTGCTGGCCGATTTGCTATAGTACTCTTTGTGGTGGGTATTTTGAGTGCAGGACTTTCATCGATTTTTCCAATTCTTATGGTGGCACCATTATTGATAGCAGATTATAGTAGTGGTGAATTGGATACTTCGTCTCGTCAATTTCGCTTGATTACCGGATTGGCTGCAATCATTGGACTCGTAGTCCCTATCTTGGGTGCCAATCCTATTGTGGCCCAAATTGCTACCCAAGTCGCCAATGTATTTGTATTGCCTTTGGTAATAATTTTGATAATTTTTCTCGTTAATAATAGAAAGATTATGGGAGAGAATAAATCTGGTTGGCTCCTAAATTTGGGATTATTTTCTTCTTTCGTTTTTTCCTGTTTTATTGCTTACAATGGTGTCTTGGCACTTCTTGAACTGATTTGAATATTTAAAAAATACATCCGTTGGGAAATTATATTTTATGTTGCGATTGGGGAACCACTTCATTAAGATTAAGGTTAGTCGACAAACAGACCAGGGAAATGAATCATGAGGTAAGGTCTAATCTCGGTATCTCTAATGTTTTTGATATGTGGAAAAATAAAGTGCATTCTTCAGATCAAAGTAGGGTAAGCTTTTATCTTGAATCCCTTGTTCCAGCAATAAAAGAATTGGAGGAGAAATCCCAGATTTCACTGACTGGAATACCGATTATCATTTCTGGAATGGCATCTTCAACAATTGGTTTGAAGGAATTACCTTATGCTTCGGTTCCTGTTGAAATAAAAGGAAATGCTATTATTACGGAGGCAATTTCTGAAATGGCAGGCTTTCGCCATAAAGTCTGTTTAATTTCTGGTATAAGAACGAGCAATGATGTGATGAGAGGTGAGGAGGTACAGTTGCTGGGTATGGAAGGTCTATTGAAATCATTTCAAGATGACGAACTTCTTGTCATCTTGCCAGGAACACATTCAAAACATGTCAAAATTAAATCTGGAAAAATAATAGATTTTTCAACGTATGTGACAGGTGAATTGTTTGCACTCATGAGTCAGAATGGGTTGTTGAAAGAAGCCGTGAAAGCTTCTCGGATATCTGATAATTCATTACATTGGACACATTTCATTGAGGGGGTCAAATATTCTGGCCAGTTCAGTTTATTGCAGGGTTTATTTAAGGTCCGCACGAACGATCTTTTTCAGCGTAATAATAAAGAGCAAAATTATTTCTTTTTAAGCGGTCTTTTAATTGGATATGAATTGAGATCCATACAGGAAGAACAAGGTAAACGATTAGTACTCTGTTGTCAAAATGGACTGTTTGATTATTATAAAAAAGCAATCGATATATTGGATATGACACATGATATTTATCTTACAGCCCCTGAAGATGTAGATAGATTTACGATCTATGGTCAATTAAAAATTTATGAAGCTGAAGTTAGAAATACATAGACCCATTTTCTCACAGAAGAATATATTGAGATCGTAGATTTACAATGGTACGCTAATCCTTCTATGATCATCCTATCGGTAGAATTCTTGTTATTTTATATTATTTTGCATGCAGGCATATAGGTTTACAGATTTATTCCTCTATACGGAAAGATTGCCCATTTATTGGGTGTTATTAGATAAATTTCAAAGTAATTTACTTATATCAAAGTATTGATTGACTAAATGAAGAGCGGCAACTTTGTGTGGGATAAGTTTAACGAGATGCCTATTATAGGTATTATGAGAAATATTAACCCCGATTCTCTACCCTACATTTTAAATGCTTTCCATAATGCGGGGCTTTCCACCATTGAAATCACCTTAAATAGCATAAATGCAAAGGGACAGATGCAGTCCGCTTTGAGTACCTATGGCAGTCAACTTAATGTGGGTATGGGAACTATTCGGAATATTCAAGAATTAGAAATGGCGTTAAATTATGGTGCTCAATTTATTGTTACACCCAACGTCAATGCCAATGTTATAAGCAGATGTAAGAAAATAGGAGTGCCGATTTTCGCAGGTGCGTTAACACCTACAGAAATTTGTAATGCCAGATCTTTAGGTGCAGCTATGGTTAAGCTTTACCCGGCTTCTGTTATGGGACCAGATTATCTGAAAAGTCTGAAGGGACCATTGGATCAAGTTCCATTAATAGCGACTGGAGGAGTAGATAAGAATAATATGTCAGATTTTATTTCTGCTGGAGCTACAGGTCTGGGTATTGGTAGTACACTTTTTAAACAGGAACTTATCGATAGGAAGGATTGGAGTAAATTAGAAACACATATGAAAGGTTATGTTAGGATATTTAATACTTGCACCACTTAGTAACTTGTAACTGTAGCAAAGTATCCGTCCGAGCAAGTACATCTAGGCTGATTCTTCCTTGATGGCTATCTTTGTGGGCAATAGTTCATTCAACCGATTGACCGGATAATCCGGTATCTTATCAAGTGTCACTTTCAGCCACTCATATGGATTTACCTCATTAGCTTTGCATGTTGCAAAGAATGAGTACATCATTGCAATCCGTTGGGCTGCATCATGACTGCCAGCAAACAGATAATTTTTTCTACCCAGGGCCAATGGTCTGATTTTGTTTTCGACCAGGTTGTTATCCATTTCAAGCCGACCGTCTTCCAGCACACGGATCGTTTTGTGCCATTGTCTGATGGCATATCTAATAGCATTACCCATCGGACTTTTGAGGAGCACACGTACAGCCTCCTCATCGAGCCATTTTTTAAACCCTTCAAGAATGGGACGGGAGTGCTCATTGCGATATTCATGGCGTTGCTCGCTGGACATATTACGACATTGTTTTTCAATATCATATAACTGCCTATACACTTCCAAAGCATGCTCAGCTTGCTTTTGGTCGTATTCTGGCTATTCCGGTTCGATTTGTGCCACTGATTTCGGTTGAAGTGTGCCAGTGATTTCGGTTCAAACTGTGCCAGTTTTTACGGTTCGATTTGTGCCAATTTCATGAGAATATTAGTCATAACGGTTCGTTTTGTGCCACTGACTAAATTTGAATAAACTCGTGTAGCGGTGGATATTCCGGAGCATGTTGACCCCCTAAATCCGAGGTGAAAATGACTTTCAGAACAGTTAGAATTTTAAATTTCAGCTGACAATCCGGCAGATGCTGACCCCCTTACAGTGAAAATGAGGGATATGGAAGGAATTTTATCAAAATTGAGATGAAAGTCATTTGAAAATTGATATTTCTCTTCTGAATAATCCGGAGCATGTTGACCCCCACGGGAGTGAAATCCGGAGCATACTGACCCCCTTTTCTGGGGACAGGTCCTCTCTCAAAGAGTTTTTGGTTCTTTGATTTACGTATTAATTACGTATCCGTCCGAGCAAGTACATCTAGGCTGATTCTTCCTTGATGGCTATCTTTGTGGGCAATAGTTCATTCAACCGATTGACCGGATGATCCGGTATCTTATCAAGTGTCACTTTCAGCCACTCATATGGATTTACCTCATTAGCTTTGCATGTAGCAAAGAATGAGTACATCATTGCAATCCGTTGGGCTGCATCATGACTGCCAGCAAACAGATAATTTTTTCTACCCAGGGCCAATGGTCTGATTTTGTTTTCGACCAGGTTGTTATCCATTTCAAGCCGACCGTCTTCCAGCACACGGATCGTTTTGTGCCATTGTCTGATGGCATATCTAATAGCATTACCCATCGGACTTTTGGGGAGCACACGTACAGCCTCCTCATCGAGCCATTTTTTAAACCCTTCAAGAATGGGACGGGAGTGCTCATTGCGATATTCATGGCGTTGCTCGCTGGACATATTGCGACATTGTGTTTCAATATCATATAACTGCCTATACACCTCCAAAGCATGCTTAGCTCGCTTTTGGTCGTATTCTTTAGCCTCATAGAATTTTCTACGGACATGAACATGACATCCCATCAGGTCAATACCCTTTTGGGCTCCAATCTTATCATACACCCCATACCCATCTACCTGAAGCCATCCCTGATAGTCACGTAGGAATTCTTTGGGCCCGTGTTTTCCGCGCCCCTTGCGGTAATGAAACAAAATCAGTTTTTCTTCTACTCCATGATATACCCACTGGAAGCCCCGATGAGTAGTTTTTTCCTTTTTATTGTCCTGTACTTTTATGTGTGATTCGTCAGCCTGGATATATCCGCTTTCGAGAATTTTCTCCCGCATGTGATCATATAGCGGTCTCAAAAGGGTACACACAGCCACGAACCAGTCATTGATCGTGCTGGAGGACACCTCCCAGGCATATTCCCGCTTAAACCGCTGACGCATCCGGTAGAATGGCATAACTCGTGCCGCGTCACGCGGTATGATCCACAAACTTCGACACCAGTATCCAGGCCAGCAAACTGCTACCGGCTATGCCTTTATCGATTGGCTTGCCTGGTAATGAAGCTATCTTTATTTCACCTTCTCCCTGCTTGGAGGCGTATTTTGGCCGGATAATGCGGTGGATATACAAGCTGGCTGGTGTGTATTCGACTGTGTCGCTTACTTCTTGTCCTATACATACCATATCGGTGGTGTCCTCTTCCGGCTCAATAACCTGCTCTTCTACAGGCAGATGATCGGGGAAGGCATTCCTGCCCCGATGCTTTTTCTTTTTCTTTCTGGTGTAGGAAACTTCTTCGGTAGTAGATTCCAGCTCTTTCTGTTCTACAGATTCAGGTTCGGAGAATATATTCAACTGGTTGTCCGCAGTCGCAGGAACAAAGCGTTCACGCTTTGCACCATAAACCATTTTCTGAAGCTCTTTTAATTGAAATTGGAGTGAAGCA
>NZ_JAHVHU010000029.1 GCF_019802045.1 Membranihabitans marinus
TTTTTAACCAACTGACTATCTTATTCCCGGATCGGGTGAAAGTCATAAAATGATTATTTAACTTTACTCATGAAATCAGAATCAATTTTGAGCGAATACACAAAATTTTAAACAAGCCCGAAAAAGTCATAGTTTCAGACTTATTCTCTGCATCCCGGTTATTTAAATAATATTCTGGATTCCCCTCACTTTGCTTTTCACCCGGTGCAAGTGTTCCGTCTTCAAAGTAATATTTCGCTGTTGGTGGTAAAGTCATTCCTCGAGCAAAAATATTGGTTATGTTCGTCACTTGATGATCAGTGGAATTTGCAAAACTCGTCCGACCAAAAAAGCTTAACCGGTCACTAATTTTATAATCTCCGTTGATATTAATCGTATATCTTTTCATGTCCGTCTGGATAGCAATACCTTGATTATCTAGAAATCCTAAACTACCACTAAAGGTTGCCTTATCGGTTCCTCCAGACGCAGACACGTAATGATTGTGTGAGACTCCCGTTCGAAACAGAACATCCTGCCAGTCTGTACCTTTATAAATGATAGTCTTAGAAGGATCTACCGGATCAGGCATGCTTTCCCACCCTTCATTTAATTTATGTTCATTTTCAGAAGAAAGATATTGGGTCGTGTAAGCCGTATTCTTTGTGAGGTCATTTCCTGTTCCAAATCCAGAAGCACCAGACAAGCGGAATGATGCATCAGGATAAACATCACGTACAATCATCGCTTTCCGTCCAAAATAAATATAGTCACGCGCATTCGCTAAATCGTATAATTTATTGGGGCTTGAGAACGACAAATTGTAAGAATAATCCACTACAGCTTGACCTATCTTTCCGGATTTCGTTGTGATAACAACCACACCATTAGAACCTCGGGCACCATATATAGCAGTAGCAGCAGCATCTTTCAACACCTGAAGCGATTCTATATCGTTCGAAGATAAGTTATTAATATTAGGCCGTATTACGCCATCTACCACATACAATGGTGAAGCTCCATTGGGGTTGTTGATCGAAGTTCCACCACGGATTATAATCCGGGGCGCAGCACCTGGCTGACCTGATGTACTCTGCACACGAACTCCAGAGACAGCGCCTTGCATAGCTGTAGCGACATTGGCATAAGGGACATTTTCAAGTACTTTTTCATCCAGCTTACTCACCGAGGTCGTTAGCTCCTCTCTGGATTGGGTACCATACCCCACTACGACAACCTCATCCAAGAGTTCACTCCCTTCTTCCATGGTGATCGAAAGATTTGTCTCTCCATCCAATGGAACTTCCATCGTTTTATACCCGATGTAGCTAAACACCAATACACCATTCTGCACATCTACATTATTTAGCGTAAACGCTCCATCAAAATCTGTTGCTGTTCCCACATTGGTACCTTTTACCCGGACATTAACACCAATCAAGGGTTCTCCGGATTGATCGGCCACCGTCCCTGTGACCTGACTGAGATTCTGACCATAACCAACATACACTACCGTCAGTAGTATCAACAGCAAGTATGACCTGATATAGGTTTGTACGTTCTTTTTCATAAGCATGTAATATTAGAAAGTTAGCAATCACATTCAACTCTCCAAATGTAAACCCAAAACTGTTAATAAACTCCTACTATTACACCGCATTTATATACTATTTTTCAAATCTACTATCCGAAACGCATACTCCAATGCAAAACAGAACCCATAGATATATTATTTGGTTATTTCACCCTATCTGCAATATATGTACCAACCCACACCAACCCACACCAACACTATGTAATTATTCACTTCAACAAAACTCATGCTGTCCATGACCGGTCATCACACTTTCAGATTGCACTTCCCACCCTACATCAACGGCTATATAGCCTTTAGATGATAAGATGCTAACATTACCCAAAACAGGGGTCAATTTCCAAATCTGAAAAAAAGTACGCATAAGTTGAAATATCGTATTAGTTACCTCCTAGCAGAAATCTTTTATTTGAAGGTGTAAAAAGCGCCAAGACTCATTTTTTTTACTATTTTCCATTTTTTAGTTTAATCCATAAAAATTAGTACCATGTCAAACCAAAACCAACCTGTCCGAGTCCTAGTGGCCGGATGTGGAAATATGGGCGCATCGCACGCGCTGGCCTACCATCAGATGGATGGCTTTGAAATCGTCGGATTAGTATCCCGGGGAGAAAGCAAAAAAAGACTAAACGAAAAATTGGGCGGCAATTATCCGCTGTATGATACGTATGAGGAAGCACTGAAAGACGCCAAGCCCGATGCCGTGAGCATCAACACCTATCCCGAAACCCACGAACCCTATGCGATTCAGGCTTTTGAAGCCGGATGTCATGTGTTTGTAGAAAAACCACTGGCCAGTAGCGTGGAAGGCGCAGAACGTGTGGTGGAAGCCGGTAAAAAAGCCAATAAAAAATTGGTGATCGGCTATATTCTTCGGCACCATCCCAGCTGGCAAAAATTTGTAAAAATGTCACATCAACTGGGTAAACCACTGGTGATGCGCATGAACCTGAACCAGCAAAGTCAAACCGAAATGTGGACCCTTCATCGAAATCTGATGGCCAGCCTCAGCCCTATAGTGGACTGCGGGGTACACTACATCGACGTCATGAGTCAAATGACTCAAAGCAAACCCGCGCGCGTCAGTGCCATCGGCGCCCGACTCACCGATGATATACCGGAAGACAACTACAACTACGGGCAACTTCAGATCACGTTTGAGGATGGTTCCGTCGGCTGGTACGAAGCTGGCTGGGGTCCGATGATCAGTGAAAATGCATTCTTCATCAAAGATATTTTTGGCCCCAAAGGCTCACTTTCCATTATGGCCAGAGATGCCGGGGGAGAAGGCAAATCTTCTTCCATTGAAGCGCATACCAAGACAGAATCACTGCTCCTGCATCACGCTGAGCTCAATGATAAAGAGGAGTTTGCGAAAGAGGATGAATGGATCGACCTGTCCGATGAGCCCGATCACAACGAACTGTGCAAAAGGGAACAGGAATATTTTCTGGATGCCATCCTTCATGACAAGGACCTTTCACAACATGGCGAAGATGCCGTGGACAGCCTGCGAATCGCATTTGCCTGTGATGAATCCGTACGAACCGGAAAGACGGTCGTGTTGTAGCATTTAGGGCATAGTATATAGAGCTTAGTTTTTGGAGCTTAGAGCTTTGTTCTTTTTTATAAAATACATAAAGGGCCTCCTGGCTTTTTGCCGGGAGGTTCATTTTTGGTCAACGACATCCCAAATTTGAAATTGAATACGATAATACATTAGCCAATGAATCCTCGAAACCATGCCCAGGTAGCCGTCATCACGGGTGCTGCCACCGGTCTGGGTGCTGCGATTGCCCGCCATCTGGCCCAAAAACAGGTCAAGCTGGCACTGTTGGATATCGATGAAAAAGGACTGCAAAAAATAAAGAAGGAACTGCCTGAGGATTGTGCTATTCACACGGTGGATGTCACTGATGAAAACCAGGTTCGAAAAACCGTACAGAAAGTAGAAAGCCACTTTGGCAGCATCGATATTCTGATCAATAGCGCCGGCATCACCGGACAAACCAACATTCAAAGTCATCAAGTGCAGGAAGAAGACCTTCAGCGCGTTTTTGATATCAACTTCAAAGGCTCGTGGCTGATGAGCAAATACATTCTCCCAGGCATGATTCAAAGAGATTATGGCCGTATTCTTCACATCGCCTCGATCGCAGGCAAGGAAGGCAACGCGGGCATGTTGGCCTACTCGGCTTCCAAAGCAGCTGTTATCGGCATGACAAAAGTACAGGGCAAAGAATACGCAGAGACCGGGATCACGGTCAACGCATTGGCGCCAGCAGTGATACGGACAGACATGGTCGCCAAACTACCTCAGGAACAAGTCACATACATGACGGACAAAATCCCCATGAAAAGGTGCGGCACACTGGACGAACTGGCAAACATGGCCGGGTTTATTGTTTCTCCAGAAAATAGTTTTGCGACCGGATTTTGCTTTGATTTGAGCGGAGGAAGAGCAACGTATTGATGGTGAATGGTGAATGGTTGATTGTTGATGGTTAATGGTGGATGGTTGATGATTTGTCCCAAAGCGGAGCGTGCAAGTACGACCGCAGAGCGGTCCAAGTTTATTAGCAACCGGACCAAAAAATACTTTTGACCGTAGAGCGGTCACAGAATGCACGAATCAGATGGGCTAGACTGGAGGGTATCCAATCAGCTGTGTCAATAAAATTTAGTATAAATTAATTGAAATCAAAATTACAAACCAACAACACGCTATGACCAAAAGTGAAGATCACCAACGACCAATGCCTCGCGACATCCCAATCGGCGTCGTGGGTCTGGGCCTCATGGGCAGCAGCATCTGTGTATGCCTTTTAATGGCCGGCCACCCGGTCGTGGCGGTCGCTCCATTGCCCATTGATCTGGAGCATGCCCGTCCCCGCATGATCAATCATCTGGAACACGCCCGGGAGCACAATCTGATCGATCAGACACCGGAAGAGTTCATGAAGAACCTGGTAATCACAGAGGACTATTCAGAGTTAAAACCCTGCAAGATCGTATTGGAATGCACCATTGAAGATGTATCCATTAAAAAGTCCGTTTATAATAAAATCGAACCGCACATCGCATCCGATGCGTTGCTGACCAGCAATACCTCAGCCATTCCGATTACCCAACTCCAGCAGTTAACCCGGCATCCGGAGCGCTTTTTCGGACTTCACTGGGCGGAACCCTCCCACACCACACGGTTTTTGGAAATCATCTGCGGTGACCAGAGCAATATAGACCAGGGAGAATACCTCTATGAACTTTCACACCAATGGGGAAAAGAACCCATTCTGGTCCGGAAAGACATCCCCGGGTTCATCACAAACCGACTGATGTATGCGATGTACCGGGAAGCGATACACCTGGTCGAAAACGGCTACGCGACCGTAGAAGATGTGGATCGGTCTTGCCGGAACAACGCCGGTTATTTTATGACTCTGGTAGGTATTTTTCGCTGGATGGATCTGACCGGGGTAAAGGCCTATCACACCGTTATGAAGGACCTCTTACCTACCCTGCACAACGGAACGGAAGTCCCCAAATTAATCGATGACATCGTCCGGTCCGGGGGAAATGGGATTTCCAATGCCAATGGATTCCATGACTACACCGAAGAGGAAGCCCGGGAATGGGAAAAAGTATTTACCGAGTTCACTTACAAAATCCGGGAGCTGGCACTCCAGTACCCCGCAGACATCGTCCAACAAAGATTGAATCAAAAAAAGACAAACCATGAGTGATCGAAAAAGCAACACCCAAAGACCATTGATCATCGATGCCCACCTCGACCTGGCCATGAATGCGATTGACTGGAACAGAGATCTCCGGCAAACCGTGCAATCCATCAGAGACCGCGAATGGGGCATGACCGACAAAATGGACCGAGGCCTTGGCGTGGTTTCATTACCAGCTCTCCGGGAAGGACGGATCGGCGTCGTAGTGGCCACGCAGATCGCCCGATATGTCGCCGAAGACAGTGAACTCCCCGGTTGGCATTCACCCCACCAAGCCTGGGCACAAAGCCAGGCGCAGTTAGCGTGGTACCGGGCTATGGAAGCCGAAGAAGAAATGGTACAGATCACAAACTACCTCGATCTCGAAGATCATGTCGCCCTTTGGGAAGATGCGACGATACCAGATCAGGAGAAACCCATTGGTTACATACTAAGCCTAGAAGGAGCAGACTCCTTGATCACCCTCGACATCCTGGAACGATCCTACGAAGATGGGTTAAGAGCATTGGGACCGGCACATTACGGACCGGGGCGGTATGCAGATGGCACGGGCAGATCCGGCCCATTGCACGAATCCGGCATCGCACTGCTCAAGAAAATGGACGAATTGGGTATGATCCTGGACGTAACCCACTTAACCGATGAAAGCTTTGATCAGGCGCTTGATCTCTATCAGGGCCCCGTATGGGCCAGTCACCACAACAGCAGAACCCTCGTCGACCATCAGCGTCAATTGACTGACGATCAGATCCAACGATTAATCGACCGAGATGCCGTGATCGGCGCCTCACTGGATGTCTGGATGATGGTCTCGGGTTGGGTGCGCGGCACCTCAGACCCCCGAAAAGATGGTGCTCCGCTGGAACGAATCGTGGATCATTGGGATCACATTTGTCAAATAGCCGGAAACACCGATCATATTGCTATAGGCAGTGACCTCGATGGGGCTTTTGGGAAAGAACAAAGTCCTTATGATCTGGAGACCATCGCCGATTTGCAAAAGTTCCCGGGTTTACTTCAAAATCGAGGCTACACAGAAGAAGACATCCAAAAAATAATGAATGGAAACTGGCGCCGCTTCCTGAAGAAAGCGTGGAAATAAAATACGCGGGACGTTTTGGTTTGACCGATTCGATGGGTTAGTAAAAATAGACAATATCGATGAAGCAAACACAGGCATAGCCATAGTAGCTATGGCGTGTATTGATGATGAAGAGATTGGCCATTTTTACTCTCAGAAATCGGTTGAAATCAAGCGTACTGGGTATAAAATAATACCTGTTTTCCATACGATAGTAGTATTGACGGCATCAAAAGTAAGATACCTTTGAGAATTAGGATTCATTGTCCAGGAACACATGCTTCTGTATGTAGTTAGCACTTGAGATCATGTAATCCCAGAGGTGTTATGCTCCGTCATGTATGGCGGGGGTTGGAAAGACAAAACTTAACATTTAAATAGACAGCAACATGAAAAAAGTAATTCATCCAGAACGCGCAGAAGGATTTGTAACGGGAGCATATTCAGACGGACTGATCGTCGATGGCATTGTATACGTCAGCGGTCAAGCCTCTGTGGACTTTAAGACCTCCAAATTCGAATTGGGGACCATCGAAGAAGAAACCCACCGAACCATGCAAAATCTCAAAGCTATATTGGAAGCAGCGGGTTCATCCTTGGACCAGGTCATCAAATGCACCGTTCACCTGGCTGACATCAATGATTTTGATCGGTACAACAAAGTCTACGGGTCTTACTTCGGAGAGACCAAGCCAACCCGTACCACCGTGCAGTCTGTTTTGGCCGAAAATCTAAAGGTAGAGATTGATTGCATCGCCAAAGTTTCCTGATTAACCAAAAGTGAATCATACGTTTTGACACATCCCTTAAAACGCAATCAGAGCACCAATGAGACACTCTGCCCGCGAAAAAAAGTGACCGAATTGCCGGTAGGCCTCGTCGGACTGGGACTCATGGGCAGCAGCATCACGACCGCATTCGCGGTATCGGGCTATAAAGTGATCGCCGTAGCTCCGGTCGCGCAGGATCTGGCACATGCACCAGGGTACCTCAAAGAGCAATTGATACACGCGGAGACCCTGGGCATTTTGGAGCATCCGGTGGATTATTACCTCGACCGAATAACGCTCACGGAAGATTATTCCGCTCTTCAGGATTGTTCTCTGGTTCTGGAATGTGTCATCGAAGACCGAAACATCAAATCGGACATCTATCGTAAAATCGAGGCACAGGTTTCGGAAACCACCATTATCGGGACGAATACATCGGCCATCCCAATCAGCTCACTGCAGCAGTACCTGCGTATTCCGGACCGGTTTATGGGCATCCATTGGGCAGAACCAGCCTATGCGACCCGATTCCTTGAAATAACCTGTGGGTCAAAAACGGACCTCCGCAAAGCGCAGTGGGTCAGCGAATGGGCTGAAGACTGGAATAAAGAACCCACTTTGCTTCAGAAGGACATTCGGGGATTTATCACTAACCGGCTCATGTACGCGGTGTACCGCGAAGCACTGAACATCCATGAAAAAGGCGAGGCGACTCTGAAAGATCTAGACAAAGCAGCACGCTATGATATGGGGTCGTGGGTTCCGGTCATGGGTATTTTCCGTCGCATGGATTATATGGGTATCGCCAACGAAGGTGAAATGGTGAAAAAGCTGCTTCCTCTACTTTCTGCCGCCACGCACAGACCTTCGATTATGCAACCCATGGTGGATCAAAAACTCAGAGGGATTCACTCCGGAGCAGGCATGTATTCTTATACCCAAGAGGAAGCAGCGCAATGGAAGCAGGCATTCAACCAGTTTAACCGGGACATGTATTTTCTTTCAGATAAATACTCAAAAAAAACTTCTTCCGAAATCGAAGAAATAAAATCAATATGAAAAATTTAAATCACGACAAATCAGCAGCCCTCCTGGAAAGATCCAAAAAAGTTCTGGCCGGCGGGGTCTCGTCTGAATTCAGAAAATACAACTATCCTCACGCCCTGTTTTATACGCACGGTAAAGGGAGCCGCCTTTATGATGTAGACGGGAACGAATACCTCGACTTCACACTGAGCCAGGGCCCCCTCATCTTGGGTCATTCCAATGAAGAATTACTTCAGGCCATCGATGAATATTCGAGAGAAGGGCAACTGTTTGCCGGTCAGCATATCCGAGAAATTGAGCTGGCAGAAAAAATCAATAAGTTGGTCCCTTCGGCCGAGTTGATGCGATTTAGTCTGAGTGGATCGGAAGCGGTGCAGACCGCTTTCCGGATTGCCCGAGCCAAGACGGGGAAACACAAATTTTTGCGGTTTGAGGGCCATTATCACGGTTGGCTGGACAATGTGGCCTGGGGTCTTTCCATTCCGGAAGATAAAGACCTCGGATCCCGATCTGCACCCAATGTATTTCCCTGGACAGAAGGGTTACCGGCACACACCAGAGATGAATTTGAAATATTGCCGTGGAACGATCTGGAACTGGTTAAACAACTGTTGGAAAAAAACCATGGTGAAATTGCGGCCATCATCACCGAACCCATTATGTGCAATAAAGGGTGTATTCTTCCCCGAGAAGGTTATTTGGAAGGGTTGCGTGAATTGTGCACCCAATACAATATCGCTCTGATTTTCGATGAAGTGATCACCGGATTTCGAATTCACCTGGGTGGTGCGCAGACTTATTTTAACGTCACCCCGGATCTTTCTATTTTTGCCAAAGCACTGGCCAGTGGCTATCCTCTAAGTGCCGTTGCAGGAACCAGGGAATGGATGGATGTCGTCGTGGAAGGTCGTGCTCTCCATGCCGGCACTATGAATTCCGGAAATGCACCGGTCGCTGCTGCGCTGGCTACCCTGTCTATTTTGGAGCGCGATCAGCCCCACGATCGAATGTTTGCGTACGGCCAGAAATTAAAAAAGGGCATCCAGTCTGCTGCAAAAAAATACGGCCACAATCTATTGGTCACAGGTCCCGGTCCCATGTTGTGCATGGGCTTTACAGATCAAACTGAAATTCACGACTTCAGAGACACGCTGACTTTTGACACCGGTAAACTTAAAAAGCTGATCGCTGCACTGAATCAGGAAGGGGTCCGGGTGATCGGACGGGGATTGTGGTACATCAGCGCTGCCCACACGGAAGCGGACATCGATCATGCCATACAAACGATCGATCGTGTTTTATCGAATTTTGATCACTAAACCTTCCTGATGAATACATCTTCCAAATTCAGTAAAGATCAAACTATTCTGCTTGCAGGACATGGTCGGTCCCTGGCCAGTATTGCGGCTTGCGTGGTGAGTTCCGACCCTTCCCTGGTTATCGTGACCGAGCATCCATCCGACGTCAAAATCACCGTCAATCAACACCTCACGGATCTTCATCAATACGCCGGTAAAGAAAAACAAACCAGTTTTCGCATTACACAGGACTGGCCCGATGACTACTCACCGACTATAGCAATCCTTACCGGTTACACAGAACTGGCGACATTGAGCCCATTGATTGAGAAACTGGAAAGGCAATCAAATAACGTGATTATAGCTGTAGCCACCGATCATATCCCACTGCATATCCTGCAGAAAATCACTGCGCGTCCGGAAAACATTGTCGTGGTCAATTGGGCGGAACCGGCGCACACCACATTTTTTTTGGAAATAGTGCACAATGAAGTATCAAACCCGGACATCATAGACCAGTTAAAGGCGATGGGTATGGAACAATGGGCCAAAGACCCCTACACCGTTCACGCTGAACTCGGAATAAGAGGTCGCATGAACACCGCCATGCTGCGAGAAGCACTCTTTTTAGTTGAAGAAGGCTATGCCAACATAGAGGACATTGACCGCGCTTGCCGGAACGATGCCGGAACTTATTTACCGTTTTCGGGCCATTTTCAGTATATGGATCTGATGGGCACCTACGCCTATGGAGTAGTGATGGAAAAGCTCAATAAAGAGTTATCAAACGCCACGGTACCCCCTGCATTTTTCACTGATGTTCTTCAAAATAATGCCCCAGGCATGCAAGGCGGTAAAGGATTTTACGACTATTCAGAAAAGGAAGTGGAAGTCTGGGAGGAAAAAATGAGGAAGTTTAGTTTTGAAATAAAGAAGTTAATGGAAACATACTTTTAGAATTATGAATTGTTAATGCTTAATTCTTAATTCAGACGTGGTACCCAAAACCACTTTACGACAATCCGAAGAATTTATATTTTTTAATGCTTAGTTTTTAACTGTATAAAAATGCCTAATCAGCCGGAGAAATCCGAACATCGAAAACGGTTTATTATTGACGGCCATCTAGACCTGGCTATGAATGCCATCGAATGGAACCGGGATCTACGTCAACCGCTCGAAGATATTCGAGTCCGGGAAATGCACATGCCCGATAAACCAGACCGCGGCAATGGCACCGTTTGTTTACCAGAGCTTCAAAAAGGCCGAATCGGTCTTGTGGTAGCCACACAGCTATCTCGGTACACACCCCCCGGGAGCAAACTGGCCGGCTGGCACTCCCCCCAGCAGGCTTGGGCCATGACACAGGCCCAACTAGCCTGGTACCGGGAAATGGAAGCTTTGGGATTAATGGTGCAAATCACGAATCTGACCGAACTAGATAAGAATCTGCAGGTATGGGAGGATGATTCCACGTCAGATCAGGAAAAGCCCATCGGTTATATTCTCAGTCTGGAGGGTGCCGATTCCCTGGTGGATGTTTCCTATCTGGAAAAAGCGTGCAGGTATGGGTTGAAAGCAATCAACTTGTCTCATTTCGGTCCGGGACGCTATGCGCCCGGGACCCGATTGGAAGGTGGATTAACCAGCCTTGGAAAAGAGCTGATCGACGAAATGAACCGACTAGTGGGGACTTCGGACCAATTGATTCTGGATATTACCCATCTGACCGACGCTGGATTTGATGAAGCACTGGAGCGGTATCAGGGTCCGGTATGGGCAAGCCACCACAATGTACGGAAGATCGTTCCCAATCAACGTCAATTGACCGACGAACAGATCCAGCGATTGATCGAACGCGATGCCATTATTGGCGGGATGCTGGACTGCTGGGCCATGGATCTCCGTTTTATTGACACGGTTTCGGACCCCTGGCAACTCGATATTCGTTTGGAGCATTTGATCGATCACTGGGATCACATTTGTCAAATCGCCGGAAACAGCAACCACATTGCGATTGGCAGCGACCTGGACGGGATTTTCGGAACAGAACAGTCGCCCTGGGATATGAACTCGATAGCGGATCTTCAGAAGTATGATGGTTTGTTATCACAGAGAGGATACGCTGATGAAGATATTGACGCCATTTTTCATGGAAACTGGTTGCGGTTTCTGAGAAAAGTATGGGATTAAAATTAATTGATTATGATCATAGAAACTGCTGATTTATTCTATAATTATTTAGATAAGAGGCATTCCTCTAATGCACAGGAAACAAAGTTCATGGAACAATGTAATCATCAAATCTTATTATCATTTCAACTTTGTCATGACACACAGTTGAGCAAAAGTCTAGAAAAAATGACAAGAACTCAATAACCAAGAACAGAATAACTGAATAACTGAATAACTAATCATGGCTATTAAAAATCAATTGTACGCAGGTGCCGCGCAAGTAGACATCACCCCGTCTTTGGGCACGCGGATCAACGGGGATTTTGTCACACATTTTGCCACCCACATCCATGATCCACTTTATGCCAAGTGTCTGATTCTCAAAAACGATCACGAAATACTGGCTTTTGTCATTGTGGACATTTGTACCATGTCTCAGACTTTTATGGACGAGGTGAAAGTTAAGATCAATAAACAGACCCATATTCCTTTACGAAACATCCTCATGGCATGTACTCACACCCATGCGGCGGGTGCGATCGAAGAGGTGCACCTTGGCGCTTTAGATATGGCTTATAGAAGACAATTGGCCAGCCAGATTCCAAAATCGGTCACTGAAGCGCTTGACAAAATACAACCCGCGGAATTTGCCTGGGGACACCTCCATGTACCGGACCACGTACTTTGTCGACGGTATCACATGTCGGACGACTACACCCCGGTTAATCCGGTGACGGACCAGGAAGATCAGATTAAAACAAATCCTTTTGGTTTGGAAAAATGGATTGACCGACCGGTTGGCGTGACCGATCCGGAAGTGTATTATATGGCCGTACGCAACCTGGACGGAGAATGGATTTCAGTATTAAGCAACTATTCCCTCCATTACGTCGGTGACTGGGAAAACGGGACCATTACCGCGGATTATTTTGGAGTTTTTGCTCAGGCAGTGAAAGAAAATCTAAATGCCGGAGAGGATTTTGTGGCCATGATGACGAACGGGACCAGCGGGGATATCAATATTTGGGATTTCGCAGGTGAAAAATCATATCCTGCCGCTCACTTTAAAAAAAGTCATCTCATCGGAACAGATATAGCCCGACAGGTGGCCGAAAACCTTGTAGGAAGGACATCGTGGAAAAAATCTGTTGCGCTTGAAATGAAAAATAATTCATTGAGTCTTGGTGTTCGAAAACCGGATCAAAAAGCACTGGACATGGCGAAAAAGATAGTCAAAGAAAGTGATTATGAAAATTTTGTATATTCCGATGCTGGTTTGCGAAAAGCCTATGCGCGGGAACAAGTCCTGCTGAATGACGAGCCGGATGAACGTACAGCTCCGCTGCAAGTGATCCGCATCGGCGATTTGGTCATTGGTGCTTTACCCGGCGAATTTTTTGCCGAAACCGGACTGAACCTAAAAAATGAAAACCTTTCAAAAGGATACTTTACGATCTGTCTGGCCAATGGAAACGTGGGATATGTTCCTCCAGCGCATGAAATAGAAATGGGCGGCTATGAAACCTGGCGGTGCCGCTACAGCTGCCTGGAGGAAAATGCGGAAGAAAAAATATTTGCACGGATGAAAAACACCATAAAAGAAATAACCGCTTCAACTTAAACTTACAACCATGAATAATTCCTGGTATACCATAGAAAACATGGATCATGTCGATTCACCGGCTTTGGTCGTCTATGTCGATCGTGTTCGAAAAAATATTGAAACCCTCCTTGGGATGATCGATGACGTTCAGCGGCTTCGACCTCATATCAAGACCCATAAATCCCCGGATATTACCAAAATGCTCTTGGAAGCCGGCATTACAAAATACAAATGTGCGACCATTGCCGAAGCGGAAATGCTGGGACAGAGTAAAACACCGGATGTGCTGCTGGCTTACCAACCGGTCGGACCAAAAATTGATCGTTTGGTGAAGCTCATTCAGCGCTATCCGGAAACGAAATATTCTTGTCTGGTCGATAACACTGATTCAGCGAGAGCCATCGCAGATAAAGCCAGGATCAAGGGTGTGACCATCCCGGTCTATATCGACCTCAATGTTGGCATGAACCGCACCGGTATCTCCCCCGGTGATAAAGCAATCGAATTGGTCCGACAGATCGAGTCTTTGGATGGCATCCAGGTGGTTGGATTACACG
Source organism: Membranihabitans marinus (assembly GCF_019802045.1). Classification (GTDB taxonomy): domain Bacteria; phylum Bacteroidota; class Bacteroidia; order Chitinophagales; family Saprospiraceae; genus Membranihabitans; species Membranihabitans marinus_A. The sequence goes on from NZ_JAHVHU010000029.1 coordinate 13,842, forward strand.
TCTATGACGGACACATCCGTTCGACGGACTACATAGAGAAAAAGAGACAGTGCGATGCGAGTTTTGCGCCGGTTCAAACAATGAAAAATCAATTGGCTGAAGAGGACATACATCTGACCATCGTAGCCGGTGGATCGCCCACTTTCCCTGTGCATGCGAACCGGAGCGACGTAGAATGCAGTCCGGGTACTTTTGTGTATTGGGACAAGGGGTATCAGGAGACCTGTCCCGAGCAGGATTTTCTGCCCGCTGCCCTGGTGATCAGTCGGGTGATATCGCATGTAAAAGAAAATAAGTACTGTCTCGACTTGGGGCACAAATCCATTGCGCCCGAGAACCCGTTGGAAAGACGGGTCCATTTTTACAATGCACCTGAACTGACCTTTAGCGGACAAAGTGAAGAACACCTGGTCGTAGAGAGCCCGGAGGATCAGAAACTATCCGTCGGCGATGTATTATATGGGGTGCCGATTCACATTTGTCCGACGGTCGCTTTGTACGACCATGTCTTAGTCGTGGAAGATTCCAGGGTGGTTGACAGCTGGAAGGTAGTTGCCCGGGATCGGAAACTGACGGTGTAGCTGTTGCGGGACTCCGGGATGCGAGAGTTCTCCCAGCGGGATCTCCATCGAGCAGTTCTTGAGTAAAGTCGTTTTATGAATCAAAAGTCAAACGTCACCCAAAATTTGGCTATGTAATAGGCCCAATTTTGGGGTTTAAGTAATTGTCACACTGTGTATTATGTGTCACAATAGATTGACATGGTGAATAAAGCGGGTTATAATCAGTACAGATACATTGGTACGAGAATGAAAATAACCCGGCTTTCCATTTGTTTCTATAATGGCTGAACTCTTTCGCTTTTACTTTAAAGAGAAACGATGGATAAAATGAAAGCCGGTAGTATTCATAGCACTCTATGGCCCCCCTCTTTAAAGAGGGGCTGGGGGAGTTCAAAAAAGAGTATTGGCAAAATACTTACGGTACAATATGCCGAATCCATACCTGGTTTGATATCTCCATCGAACGTTTCTCAGTAAAGCATCTTTAGCAGGTCTTTTTATGAGAAACGTGTATTTTTCATACCGTAAATTGCGAATTATGCCGCAATGTTACCGGATATTCCGTTGAAATACCATTTGTATTTGATAATGCCGTATAAGATTTTGTTAATATTCAAAGATTGTCGAGGAAAAAAGCGGAGGTATAGCTGGAGTTACACCGAGTATTTTTGACGAAGAGAATCGAAGAATATTTGGGACTGTAAAGTATTTTGTGTATAGCCCCCCGCCCCCGGCCGGGGGCGGGGGGCTGAAAAATTTTTTTTACATTTTTCCGCCCCCGATCATTGGGATTCATGATTTGTAAATCTTATATTAAAAATTATGAAGAACCAAAAAGTAGACGAGTTACTAGACTCAATT
>NZ_JAHVHU010000030.1 GCF_019802045.1 Membranihabitans marinus
CACAAGTGCCAGACACTTGCAGGGAAAGACGGGGGAAGCGCAGTGTCTGGAACCTGATCTACCGCACAAGTGCCAGACATTATCCATTCCCGCACGCCTCAACTGCAAATGTCTGACACGAACACGCACACGAGCCGAAAACGCCAGCGGAAAACGCAGTGTCTGGGACCTGGACCGCATCTGGTGTCAGACACTTGCAGGGAAAGCCAGCGGGAAGCGCAGTGTCTGGATCCTGATCTACCGCACAAGTGCCAGACACTTGCAGGGAAAGACGGGGGAAGCGCAGTGTCTGGAACCTGATCTACCGCACAAGTGCCAGACATTATCCATTCCCGCACGCCTCAACTGCAAATGTCTGACACTAATACGCACACGAGCCGGAAAAGCCAGCGGGAAGCGCAGTGTCTGGAACCTGGACCGCAGCTGGTGTCAGACACTTGCAGGGAAAGACGGGGGGAAGCGTAGTGTCTGACACCTGAACCACCGCACAAGTGCCAGACATTATCCATTCCCGCACGCCCCAACTGCAAATGTCTCACACGACCACTGGTGCCAGCCCCTACTCCTTCACATAGCTCTTTGCTGGAATTAGCTCAGCCCCTTCCTTATTTTGGTGTGCATAGCTAAACCCGGGATGTATGCAGTACGCGCCCGTATTTCCCTTCTTATCCATCGCCAGAAAACCGATTTGAAAATCGTTGTAGTTTTGTTTTTTAGCAATCCGAAGTACAGCCTCCTTGCATGCCTCTTCCGGACTACGCCCTTGCCGCATTAATTCAACGACCAGAAACGTTCCACAGGTTTTGAGCACAGCTTCACCCATGCCGGTGGCAGTAGCGGCCCCCACCTCATTGTCTACAAACAAACCCGCTCCTAAAATGGGGCTATCCCCCACCCGGCCATGCATTTTGTATGCCAATCCACTGGTCGTACAAGCTCCTGATAGATTGCCTGCAGAATCCAAAGCGATCATTCCTATGGTATCGTGGTTTTCGATATTGATGACTGGACTGTACTCTGCATTTTTTTTCCATTTTTCCCAGGCTCTTTTAGATTCTGGGGTGAGCAAATCCGTTTTCTCAAACCCTTCCTCAAGCGCAAATTGCAACGCTCCACTTCCAGAGAGGATAACATGAGGCGTCTTTTCCATGACCTTCCGTGCCACACTCACCGGGTGGACGATATGTTCCAGAAAGCAGACCGATCCGGCATTGCCCTTTTGATCCATTATACAGGCATCCAGGGTAACATGACCATCCCGGTCAGGCAGTCCGCCAATACCTACGGTGTGATTGGATGCATCCGCCTCAATAATACGTACCCCTTGTTCCACAGCGTCCAAAGCATTCCCTTGTGAAGAAAGTACCTTCCAAGCTTCTTCATTCGCTTTCATCCCAAAATCCCAGGTTGACACCACCACAGGCCCCCCCGGCCCCGAATCCATGGAAGGAATTCGGGCACAAGCATTGATCATTCCGGCACCCACTGTGGAGCCCAACAAGTTATTTACGAAAGTACGGCGTTTCATATTCGTTTGTTTTTTTTCTCCAGAATACCGAAAACATCAGGTCTCCCGGTTGAACCAAAGATAAGCATTTTTATAAAGCATCAGTTGTAAAGCGGGTAATTACCCCACCGAAAACCGCAACATATTCGACCACAACTCGGTCCGGTTGCGCTTGGTTATTTCACGACCCACAATGGAATTTGTATGTTGTTATAGAATATTTCTTCAGCCGTACTTCCGATCAACAAGGATGAAAACGTATTGCCTCCCTTGTCTCCTATGACCAGTAAATCTGCGTTAGCACGCTCTGCAGCACGAACCAACAAGGAAGCATGACTGGCATCACGACCCGGAATTATTTTCTGTTGAATGGTACCTGGAAAGTTCAAACTTTTAATAAATCGGGCAAATCGCTTTTCGGAATGACGGACGATTCGGGGATGCATCTCCTCCCTGGGCACATAGGGAGAAAAATGAACCGGTACCTCATAAACATGAGCAGCAGTGATCGTACTGTTCCGCACTTTTTGAAATAACTCCAACAGAGAAAATATTTTTCGGGACGCATTGGAAAAATCAGTTCCGGCCCATACCGAGTTGAGTGAAAAATCATCTACTGAAGGCAATGAAAAAACATCACAACGAAGCATCCGCAGGAGCTTTGCAGGAAGAATTCCCGTTCCTTTTGATTGGTTTTTATTCCCTACAATGGTCAGGGAAATACCATATTTCCGCACTACGTATTGAATCAAAGATTCGGTGTACGGGTCCTCCGAAATAAAAACTTCCCAGGGAACCTGTCCTTCAAAATAGGTGGAGACTTTATCGTTTAATTCTTCACCGACCACCTGATCCAGGTCCACACCTTCCAACTGGTCAGCAAAAAGAGAAGAAATTTCATATTTCTTGATGTTGTGTACAAAATACACTTTTTCAGCGCCGACTACGCTTGCCAAAAATGAAGCGTACCTAATCAGATGTACATCAATCGGAGTAAGGTCAAGGGCAACCAGAATATAATTATACTTTTTCATAGCGAATGATTTTAGGATTGATCTGTGGACTCATTAGTTTTTCCCATCCCAGAAGATTGACGCCGGCGCACAATTTCACCCACCAGGTCTTCATAACTTTCTTTCTCTTTTAGAGAACGTTGTTTCTCCAGATGATCCATATCCTCTTTAAGCGCCTTGTACAATGAGAAACAAATAAATAACAGAATAATTGCAAAAGGAAGTCCCGTTGCGATCGTAGCCGCTTGCAACGCCGACAGCCCTCCGCCTAGCAATAGCACGGCAGCCACTGCACCTTCCGTTAATGCCCAGAAGATGCGTTGTCCCACCGGTACATCCAATTGCCCACCGGAGGTGAGACTGTCAATCACCAGCGAACCTGAATCTGATGAAGTGATGAAAAATCCGGCAATTAACAGTATTCCGACAGTATTGAGTACCGCTGCTAATGGAAATTGCTCCAGGAACACAAACAGCGCCGTAGCCACGTTAGAATCTACAGCTCGCACCAACCCTTCATCCCCCAAAAGGACCTGATGGATTCCGGTACTGCCAAAAGCTGTAATCCAGAAAAACATTACTAGTGAGGGCAATATGAGCACGCCAAGAATAAATTCCCGAACGGTACGACCCTTTGAAATTCGCGCAATAAACATGCCCACAAACGGTGACCAGGCGATCCACCACCCCCAATAAAAAATAGTCCAATCATTTTGCCAGTTGCTTTGAAGGTAGCTCTCTGTCCAGGTCGAAGTCTCTATAAAATGGAAAAGATAGCTGCCAGTATTTTGTACAAAGGCCTGAAAAATGAAGAGCGTAGGACCCAGAATCACCACTAAGATCAATAAAACCAATGCAATTCTCATATTCCATTCACTCAATACTTTTACTCCTTTGTCGACACCTAGTATGACCGATACCATGGCCACTAATGTAACGCCAATGATCAATAAAATTTGCGTACCATGCCCACTGTCTATCCCCCATAGATGTTCCACGCCGGCAGCCATTTGTTGAGCCCCAAACCCCAGGGAAGTAGCCAATCCAAACAATGTTGCCAATACAGCAAATATATCGATTAAATCACCCGGCCACCCATAAATCCGATCTCCGAACAGCGGATAAAAGACCGAACGAATGGTCAATGGCAGCCCCCGCGAATACGTAAAATAAGCCAGGCTCAGTCCGACCAGTGCATACACCCCCCACGCGTGAAATCCCCAATGCAAAAACGTCAAATTCATGGCTTTTATCGCAGCTTCCGGCGTCCCTCCTTCTATTCCCGGAGGATTACTAAAGTGAGTGATCGGTTCTCCCACGCTCCAGAAAAGCAGACCAATTCCCATCCCGGCGCTGAATAACATCGCAAACCAGGATAAGGTACTAAATTCCGTGGTAGCAGACGCTCCGCCTATCCTCAGTTGGCCGAATTTACCAAAAGCTATAACCAATAAAAATACGATAAATACATTGATTACTAATATAAAAAACCAACCCGTCTTTTCAGCAATGAAACTTTGAACGACCAAAAACATTGATTCGGATGTTTTTTGATAGATCAACACCAGGGTAATGCTGGAAAATATTAAAAAAACAGATGCAAAAAACACCACAGGGTTTACCTGAAGACCGAAATAATTTTTAACATGATCAGAGCGAACAATTTTTTTGGCCATACTATTAGATGTTTTCTTCGCAATATAGTACAGCAATTTATCCCAAAATCCAAATTAAATTCAAATTGAAAAGAGGCGCTCCCTTACTTTCTGTTCTCCCCCATCCCTCACGGATGGCCATTCCCCTGCCACATGGCCCGCACGTTTTGATTTTCACACTACCCCGCAAAGTTCCTGGCTTTTGATTTACCTACCTGGCGTTTATAATGGTTTTAATGGTAGTTGAACAGGTGCAAATATGAGCGAATGTAGTCTCGGTCGAGCCGAGACAGAAAGATCAGTATGACTAAGCAAAATCTCGCCAAGGGCGAGATCGAATGTGGTCAATCCACATTCGGTGAAGGAACCAAAATGTCCTCATTTTGGGGGAGTAGGATGAGGGAACCGACCTGTCCCCACCCTGGCTGTTGGAGGGCTCTGTCCCGAGGATAATGTATGAATCAAAAGTCATCCGTCACCCAAAATGGGCTCGCTGACCATTCATCAGCTACGCATTCAACGTTACCTAATGAAGACTTTCCAGATCCGGACACCTGATACGCATTGCTGCATGAACAATTTGTTTAATTATTTCGCACAATACATAAACAAATTCCCTTTATATTTTGTAACTTACTCCACGAGACAAACACTATCTACCGTGCAAAAAGATCATCACGTCATTCATTGGTTTCGAAGAGATTTGAGGCTTCACGATAATAAAGCGCTGCATTTTGCACTTGAATCAGGCACTCCGGTAAAATGTATTTTCATCTTCGATAGAAATATTCTGGATAATTTGCCGGAGGAGGACAGGCGTATCACTTTCATTCATCGACAATTGTCAAGGATCAAAGAACAACTTCAGGCTTATGAGTCTGATCTGGAAATTTATCATGGTGAACCTATAGATATATGGAAATCCCTGGCCGAAACCCACGGGTTAAAGGAAGTATATACCAATCGGGATTATGAGCCCTACGCCATCCAGCGCGATAAGGATGTGGATGCGATACTGAACAAAAAAAAGATTCCATTGCACACCTTTAAAGATCATCTAATCTTTGAAAAGAAAGAAATTCTGACGCAGCAGGAGACCCCTTACAAGGTGTTCACTCCCTATTGCAGGGCCTGGAAGGAATCGCTCGATGCCGACCCGGAAAATATCCAGTATAATAAACATCTTATACCATATCCGCTAAATCTTAAAGGTCGCCTTCTGAAAATCAAAGATCCACAAGCAATGCCTTCATTAAAATCCATGGGTTTTGCAGAAGCGAAAATCCATCATTATCCCACCGATCTGAGAAACACAGACATGAGTGACTATGACAAGATGAGGAACCTCCCGGCAAAAGATGGCACTTCAAGACTGGGAACTGCTTTGCGATTTGGAACCATAAGTATCCGGGAAACGATGAAGATGGCCATCAAGACCAACGAAACATTTTGGAATGAACTGATCTGGCGTGAGTTCTTTAGTCAGATCTTATACAACTTCCCGCATGTCGTCAATGAACCGTTTCATAAGAAGTATGCGAATATAGCGTGGAGAAACAATGAAGAAGAGTTCGAACGATGGTGTCAGGGGGAGACAGGATATGCGCTGGTTGATGCGGGTATGCGGGAACTCAACAAAACTGGTTTTATGCACAATCGTGTCCGGATGGTGACTGCCAGTTTTTTGGTTAAAGATTTACTGATTGACTGGCGATGGGGGGAAGCTTATTTTGCAGAAAAGCTCATGGATTATGAACTGGCATCCAACAACGGAAACTGGCAATGGGCAGCGGGTTGCGGCACCGACGCAGCGCCTTATTTCAGAATATTCAACCCCGAATCGCAACAGAAAAAGTTCGATCCTGAATCAATCTACATCAAAAAGTGGGTAAAAGAATGGGACACGGAGGACTATACGGCACCTATCGTAGATCACAAAAAGGCAAGACAACGATGTTTAAAAGCTTATAAGGCGGTAGTATAAAATAATTCTATGAAAAAAATTTTGCTTACCGGCGCCACCGGATACATTGGCCAAAGACTCCTACCTGTTCTTTTAGAGCAAGGGTATCATGTCACCTGTTGCACCAGAGACACTCAAAGATTTGAAATACCTGAAGGGGCACCTCGTGATCAAATCGATGTCATTGAAGTGGATTTCCTTCGAAAAAAAACCTTAAAGAAGATCCCCTCTGATATTGATGCAGCATATTATCTCATGCACTCGATGAGTAATTCGTCCGATTATCAGGAGATGGAAATCACCTGCGCCATTAATTTCCGAGAAGCCATTTCAGCTACAAATACCATACAGGTCATTTATCTCTCTGGGATGATCAACGCACGTGAACTATCCAGTCACCTACAATCGCGTCAAAAAGTGGAAGAAGAGTTGAATCAAGGAAATTACCATTTTACTGCACTTCGGGCTGGTATCATCATAGGAAGTGGAAGTGCCTCTTTTGAAATTATGCGGGACCTGGTCGAAAAACTTCCCGTCATGATCACCCCGAAGTGGGTTCGAACAAAATGCCAGCCAATCGGGATAGCTAATGTATTGGATTTCCTCTCTGCCGTTTTGTTTCTGGAAAAAGCTTATGATGACAACTTTGACATCGGGTGTCCCGATGTGTTATCATACAAAAGCATGCTACTGGAATATGCCCGGATCAGAAAACTGAAACGTACTATTATTATAGTGCCCGTGATGACACCCCGGCTTTCCTCCTATTGGTTGTATTTTGTGACCTCAACATCTTTTAAACTGGCTGTGTCACTCGTCGACAGCATGAAAGTAGAAGTAGTGGCTCGTGACAGTCGAATCAATGAAATTACCGGCATTACTCCTTTCTCTTATGAAGAGGCCCTCGAGCGTACTTTTTCAAAAGTGGAAGCAGAAGAAATCATATCCAGCTGGAAAGATAGTTTTGTGAGCAGTGGGGAAAATTTCAACCTTTCTGATCACATGAATATTCCAACCCATGGTTGTTTCTCAGACATCCGTACCCAAACCTTCGATTCCCGGCAAAAATGCATAGAACGAATTTGGCGAATCGGGGGAAAAAATGGTTGGTATTCATCCAGCTTCCTTTGGAAAACCCGGGGTTTTTTGGATCAGTTGGCCGGCGGGGTTGGTTTGCGTAGAGGAAGAACGCATCCAGATCATCTGCATGCCGGAGACGCAGTGGATTTTTGGCGGGTGTTGTACGCCAACAAAGAAGAGGGACGCCTGTTATTATTCGCAGAAATGAAATTGCCTGGTGAAGCCTGGTTGGAATTTAAGGTCGGAGAAAAAGAATTGCAACAACGTGCCGTTTTCAGGCCAAAAGGAGTATGGGGGCGCCTGTACTGGTATGCCGTTTATCCATTCCACGGCATCGTTTTTAATACGATGATTAACCGGCTGGCGAAAAGTAAATGAGGTCAATAAACTCCCACCTCTCCGTTTTGGAAAAAGCCATGATTTTTTCTCACGTCAATCTTCTATATCTGGATTCTTTCCAGACACTGACAGACCACCCCAGTCCCATCCTAAAATCTTAGTCCATCCTACAATCCTAGTCATCCTAACCCATCCTATAAATCCTAGCCCATCCTACAATCCTAGTCAATCCCAGTCCACCCTACAATCCCAGTCCATCCTACAATCCTAGTCATCCTAACCCATCCTATAAATCCTAGTCCATCCTACAATCCTAGTCATCCTAGTCAATCCTACAATCCTAGTCAAATCCTACAATCCTAGTCCATCCTACAATCCTAGTCCATCCTACAATCCTAGTAAAATCCTACAATCCTAGTCAAATCCTACAATCCTAGTCCATCCTACAATCCTAGTCAAATCCTACAATCCTAGTCAAATCCTACAATCCTAGTCCATCCTACAATCCTAGTCAAATCCTACAATCCTAGTCAATCCTAGTCATCCTAGTCCATCCTACAATCCTTGTCCAATCTCCTCCAGGCTTTTCCCTTTGGTTTCTGGCATCAGGAATAAAACAAATAACAATTGCAAAACCATGAACCCCGCAAAAAAGGCAAATATCGGCCATGGGTTTTCCCGAAATATTCCAGCTTGTTCATCGAGAAAGACCGGAGTAATCAATGTGATGAAGGCAGCAAAAATCCAATGTACCGCAGCACCAAAGGATTGGCCTGCTGCTCGCACCTGATTGGGAAATATCTCCGATATGAATACCCAGATTACAGCACCTTGCCCTACAGCATGAGCTGCTATAAACAACAGTATGAAAACAAGCAAAAAATAGGAACTTAATCCGTAATAAAAACCTACGGCGACCATTGATAGACTTATAATATAACCCAGTGACCCAATGAATAGTAATTGTCTCCGCCCAGATTTGTCAACCAAATACATGCCCAGGAGGGTAAAAATCAAATTAACTCCACCGATATAAATCGAATTGAGCAAAGATGCTTTCCCGCCCAAACCGGATCTTTCCAATATTTCCGGTGCATAGTACAGTATAAAATTTATCCCAGAAATTTGATTAAAAAAAGCGATCATAAAAGCGAGGAATATGGGAAACGAGTATATCCTGCGGAACAGCTTGGACTTTTCCTGTCCTTGCATGGAAGCCTGAATGGATTTTATAGATAAAGACACCTGCTTCACTCCGATAAGTTCCAAAACCTCTCTGGCAGCAGCCACATCGTTTTTATGAATAAGTAACCACCGCGGACTGTTGGGCACCCGGACCACTAATATTATATAGACCAATGCTGGAATGGCTTCCACACCCAACATAAAACGCCAATCCCAATCACCGCCTACACCTTCCAGCAAGTAGTTGCTGATGAAAGCGCAAAATATTCCCAGAACAATCATAAATTGATACCGGGCCACTAATTCCCCTCTTTTACTGCGTGGTGAAATTTCTGACAAATAGGTCGGAACCGTCACACTCGAAGCACCTACACCCAATCCACCTATAAAACGGAATACAGAAAAAGAATAAGGATCGGGAGCCAGCGCAGAACCCAAAGCGGAGACCGTATACAGAACACCAATAATAAACAGGGTCTTTTTCCGTCCAAGCCTATCTGTAGGAAAACCACCCGTTAACGCTCCCAGCACCGTACCCCACAAAGCCATTGACATGATAAAAAAACCGTGAAAAAGCGGGGTAGTATCCCACAATTCTCGAATAGGTAAGTTTGCACCTGAAATCACCACGGTATCGAACCCAAAAAGAAATCCGGCCAATGCCACACTACTGGTCCACAACGACAGTTTGCTATTGCTATTTTTCATATTGAGAAAGATAATAAAACAAATGCAAGTCAATCTGTATTTGAACAATTTTGCTCCGAATTAAATTTATAGTACTAAGGCAAGGGCAATATTGATTCTTAGAATTAACGTATTACAATAAGAAGAATAACAAAATCTACTTATTAAACAAACACACATGAACATGAGAAACAGTATTAGATCAAGCCTAACCATCGCACTATTTACATTTATTTTTATTGCTATGACCCACCAGGTCTCAGCACAAAGACAAGCTGGGGATGTCGGACTCGGGGTTCAAATCGGTCAACCCACCGGGGTCAGTTTGAAAATTTACAACCCGGGGGCCTCCACTGATTTTTTAGCTGCCTGGGACTGGGATAATTTTTTATTCCTTAACATTCACGCCATTTTTGATGCCAGCTTAAACGATGCACATACCATTCATTTTTTCTATGGTCCCGGCGGATTTATTGGGATACATCAAAACCCTGGTAATAACAAGATTGATCTTGGGCTAAGTGGAAATTTTGGTTTGGACTTTCTGATTCAGAATTTTGAAATCTTTGTTCAGGCGACTCCACGGCTTTCACTGAAGAACACCAATAATTTTAATATCGGCGGTGGAGCTGGATTTCGGTTTTATTTCTAGTGCACGGAATCATGGATAATGTACCGCCATCAAAGCGTTTATTTTGTGGCAGATCGGAGAATGACCGAGAGAAGTTCCGATATATTGGCACCATAGATGTGCCGTCCAGGAAACAACGTGTTTAAAATAATTCTTTTTAAGTATAGTGGTACACTTTTCAATTAATACCACCCTCCGTGGTGTGGGTGGGCTGGGAGAAGGTCGCCGCCCGTGTTCCAATACATATATCTTTAAATGACGAAAGCCCATCACTTATTCAGTGACAGGCTTTCATAAAAATGGCGGCGACCTACTCTCCCATCCGTAAGGATAGTACCATCAGCGCTGAGGGGCTTAACTTCTCTGTTCGGAATGGTAAGAGGTGGAACCCCCTCGCTATAACCGCCTAAGTCTTTTGTTGGTATAAACCAACTAATATCTTATAAGAATTGCTTTACTTATGACGTCTTTGTCATAAAAAAACAAGAGGAAAGAGTATGAATAAAAATAAAAAAAAAGGAAGCGTTCGGGTAATTAGTACTACTCGGCTCCGCACATCGCTGCACTTCCACCTATAGCCTATCAACGTAGTCGTCTACTACGACCCTGTAGAGGAATACTCATCTTAGAGATGGCTTCGCACTTAGATGCTTTCAGTGCTTATCCATGCCGTACATAGCTACCCTGCGATGCGACTGGCGTCACAACAGGTACACTAGAGGTACGTCCAACTCGGTCCTCTCGTACTAGAGTCAGATCTCTTCAATATTCCCGCGCCCACAACAGATAGAGACCGAACTGTCTTGCGACGTTCTGAACCCAGCTCGCGTGCCGCTTTAATGGGCGAACAGCCCAACCCTTGGGACCTTCTCCAGCCCCAGGATGCGACGAGCCGACATCGAGGTGCCAAACCTCCCCGTCGATGTGAGCTCTTGGGGGAGATTAGCCTGTTATCCCCGGAGTACCTTTTATCCTTTGAGCGATGACCAATCCATGATGGATCACCGGATCACTTTAGCCTGCTTTCGCACCTGATCGAGATGTCTCTCTCACAGTCAAGCACCCTTATACTAATACGCTCTTCGTATCATTACCAACGATACTGAGGGTACCTTTGCGAGCCTCCGTTACTTTTTAGGAGGCGACCACCCCAGTCAAACTACCCACCACACAATGTCCCCCCGTCAGGGGGTTAGAACCAAGATATAGAAAGGGTGGTATTCCAACGGCGACTCCACCACACCTAGCGGCATGGCTTCAACGTCTCCCACCTATCCTGCACATTCTATATCCTAGACCAATGTGAAGTTGTAGTAAAGGTTCACGGGGTCTTTTCGTCCCGTTGCGGGTAATCGGCATCTTCACCGATACTTCAATTTCACCGAGCTCGTGGTTGAGACAGTGCCCAGATCATTACACCATTCGTGCAGGTCGGAACTTACCCGACAAGGAATTTCGCTACCTTAGGACCGTTATAGTTACGGCCGCCGTTTACTGGGGCTTCGGTCAAGAGCTTCTCCGAAGATAACTCCCTTCCTTAACCTTCCAGCACCGGGCAGGTGTCAGACCCTATACATCGTCTTACGATTTTGCAGAGTCCTGTGTTTTTGCTAAACAGTTGCCTGGGCCATTTCACTGCGGCTCCAAATAAATATGGAGCGCCCCTTCTTCCAAAGTTACGGGGCTAATTTGCCTAGTTCCTTAACCACGAATCACTCGAGCGCCTTAGAATACTCATCTCGACTACCTGTGTCGGTTTGAGGTACGGGCTGTATATATCTGAAGCTTAGAGACTTTTCTTGGGAGTATACTTGGGACCACTATCACCGCTCCCAGAGGGATTGGTGTACTATCGTATTTCAGTTCACTGGCGGATTTTCCTACCAGATCAACACCTACGTACTTCAAGGCTGTATTCCGTCACAGCCCGGGCCTTACGTGACTCCGTCCTCTCATCGCAATATATACAGGTACGGGAATATTAACCCGTTTGCCATCGGCTTCGCCTTTCGGCTACACCTTAGGACCCGACTAACCCTGATCTGATTAGCATAGATCGAGGAAACCTTAGTCTTTCGGCGAATGGGTTTCTCACCCATTTTATCGTTACTCATGCCTACATTTTCTTTTCTACACACTCCAGCCCATCTCGCGACAGACCTTCGACGTGAGCAGAATGCTCCCCTACCACTTATCTCGTTCGAAAACAAGATAAATCCAAAGCTTCGGTGGTATATTTGATGCCCGATTATTTTCCGCGCACAGACGCTCGACTAGTGAGCTGTTACGCACTCTTTAAATGAATTGCTGCTTCCAAGCAAACATCCTAGCTGTCAATGCATCCGCACCTCGTTTAATTCAACTTAATATACACTTTGGGACCTTAGCTGTTGGTCTGGGTTGTTTCCCTCTTGGCTATGGACCTTAGCACCCATAGCCTCACTGTTGCTGCAGTGTCATGGAATTCGGAGTTCATCAGGGTTTGGTAGGCGGTGAAGCCCCCTAGCCCAATTGGTAGCTCTACCTCCATGGCACTCTACACAACGCTGCACCTAAATGCATTTCGGGGAGTACGAGCTATTTCCAAGTTTGATTGGCCTTTCACCCCTACCCACAGGTCATCCAAAGACTTTTCAACGTCTACTGGTTCGGTCCTCCATTCCGAGACTATCGGAACTTCAACCTGCCCATGGGTAGATCACTTGGTTTCGCGTCTACCCCCACTAGCTGTCGCCCTGTTAAGACTCGCTTTCGCTGCGCCTACTCCGCTAAACGGATTAAACTGGCTAGTGAGGAGTAACTCGTAGGCTCATTATGCAAAAGGCACGCCGTCATCCCCAACACAGTTGGGGACTCCGACCGCTTGTAAGCGTATGGTTTCAGGATCTTTTCACTCCCCTGTTCGGGGTTCTTTTCACCTTTCCCTCACGGTACTGGTTCACTATCGGTCTCTTGAAAGTATTTAGCCTTACCAGATGGTGCTGGTAGATTCACACAGGATTTCTCCGGTCCCGTGCTACTCAGGATACTGACTTGTATTGACTATACTATAAATACGGGACTATCACCCTCTTTGGTTGAACTTTCCAGATCATTCTTCTTAATAGTCAGTACAGTGATGTCAGTCCTACAACCCCATGATGCAATGCATCATGGTTTGGGCTAATTCGCGTTCGCTCGCCACTACTTGCGAAATCACTATTGTTTTCTCTTCCTCCGGGTACTTAGATGTTTCAGTTCCCCGGGTTTCCCCTCATCTTGCGATGAGTGTCATGTCTTCAACATGACGGGTTTCCCCATTCGGACATCTACGGATCACAGATTGTGTGCATCTCCCCGTAGCTTATCGCAGCTTACCACGTCCTTCGTCGTCTTCAAGAGCCTAGGCATCCTCCATACGCCCTTATTTTGCTTCCTATTCTTCGAGTTATTCAATGATTCAATGAAATTGAAAAAAAAATTTCAATTAATTTGAAAACTTTACTCTTTCCTACTTGTCAAAGAACTCTTTATATACTATTTGTCGTTTCCCTTTCTAGATGCTTTCATCCGTAAGGGGTCGCAAATATACAACTGTTTTTCTAAACAGCAAATAAATCTTCATATTTTTTAAAAAAAGATTGGGAGAACAAATTTAAGCTATCAGAGATAGAATCAATCGTTGAATGCTGCCTTAAAAGACAGATCACTCGAAAAAGAGGTATTCCAGCCGCACCTTCCGGTACGGCTACCTTGTTACGACTTAGCCCCAGTCACTGGTTTTACCTTAGATAGCTCCCCATAAAGTCACCATCTTCAGGTACCCC
>NZ_JAHVHU010000031.1 GCF_019802045.1 Membranihabitans marinus
TTTTTAACCAACTGACTATCTTATTCCCGGATCGGGTGAAAGTCATAAAATGATTATTTAACTTTACTCATGAAATCAGAATCAATTTTGAGCGAATACACAAAATTTTAAACAAGCCCTATCAAATGCATCCCGCTGTTGGAAATTATTCTGCGCCAGAAGCTGGGTATGTTTTTAGCATTCCAAAACCTGGGTTGAATGGAGCCTGCCTGGCTTCATTCAAATTTAAAATTGTCTGCAGACGGGCTTTCAGCTGCCCGGGAGATTAACAACAGCCAATTCAAGCGGAACTAAATTCATCAAGCTATGGGCTCGGCAATCTTTCCCACGCTCCAGACGCGCCCACAAGCTTACCGATCCCCCAATTTAACATACGAACTTCGTTCTTGTAGCACTAAACACATCCGGAGCTAGATGCTCCGCCTACTTTTCCAACATCAAGACCAGAACTGCTCTATTTGACTGGTCCAATTGATACTCAATGGTAAGGCGCACCTCATCATCTGTTTTGTAATTTAGCTCAATAGCTTTCGTGACCTTTTTACTTTCCCTATAAATATAATTATCGGTGATTTCAGAGTTGAATGAGTACTTTTTACAATTATAACTGGTACGTAAACGACACCGTATTCCAACCCACGATAAACCCATAGCCCCCTTGTGCATTACCGGTGTCTAAGGACGGCTCGATAAAAGGTTCATCGGAAGCATCATTTTTCTCAATGTATGTCTTATATCGGGGCTCAACCTGTCCGACTTCCATGTATATGTATTCTTTGGGCAGAAATTCATCCTCCCATACTCCTGGTGTACTCTTATAGAGATCTATGTAATATTCACCTTTAAATGAGTCGGCTGTTTTACACCTATTACTGATAAAAGTAGCATCTGCATCACAAGATGACCCGGGATTCTCAACATAGATCGGTCCCATACTTACTTCATTGATTTTAGGACTGTCATAATATGCTTTACCTTCATATACGGCATAATGGACTGGATTTTGTCGTTTTGATTGACCAGTCCGGTTTCCCGTATGCTTGATCGTTCGTTGTAATTTACTTCTGAGGAAATACTCCCTCCTTCATAATCTCTATTGAAGGTGGATTGTTGATTGGAATACCCAGAGCTATATGCTTGTAGTTTTGAAAAAAGATGATGATTCCATTGCCTGCTGTACCGGACACTCAGCACATTATTGCCCCATTTGAGTCGATTTTCAGTCCCTGATTCATCTTGAGCATCAAAGGTGCCACTGTATATGGGGGTGACATCCTGACTTATGTAAAAGCTGGCATAAAAGTGATCGTTCTCCGAAGGATGCCAATTAAATTTCAGATTACCATCATACATCCAGTAATTCACATAAGTATCGATTTGACCTGAATTATATAGCCACTTCAGCGGCAGAACGACCAACCCGAGGTATGAAGCCCGAAATGTTCCTATAAAAGAAGCCGATTTACCAATGGGCCCTTCGATATTGTATCCGGAGTTAATCAGACCCACCTTAAGATCGGATTTGAATTCTTCCCGATTCCCTTCCCGGGTGGAGACATCAATAACTAAAGATAACCTTCCCCCATAACGTGCCGGTAAGCCACCTTTGTAGAAATCCACATTTTTTACGATGGAAGAATTAAAGGTCGAGAACATACCCAGTAGATGATTGGTATTATAAACTGGCGCTCCGTCCAATAGGATCAGATTGTGTCCCGTCTTACCGCCCCGTGCCATCAGTCCATTACTGGCCATGTCACCCAGACTCACGCCGGGTAGTCCAGCCAGGCTATGCAGTAAATCCTGTTCCCCCAGTATAAAATTGATGTTATTCAATTGTTGGATCGGAATTTGGAAGCGACCAAACTGTTCTCCAGCATTCACGCGATGAGAAGAAATCGTGACTTGATCGATGGCAGTTGGCTGAAGCCGGAACGTTAACTCAAAATTTTGCAATTCTTTGACCGATATTGTATCGGATATATAGCCGACATAACTCACGATCAATAGGGAGGTGCCCTCATTGATCGTGAGATGAAATCGGCCAAATCCATCGGTGCTTGTGCCTTTTTCACTTTGCGCATCCCAGATATTGGCATTGACCAGGGGCTCTCCCGATAGAGAGTCCAGTACCCAGCCTGAAAGTGCTTGCCCGGAACCAATTTGGGGAGTCAAAAGGTAGAGTAGTAGGATTAATGAAGTTACTGATATTTTGTGGCTTTTTTTATTCATGCATTGAGTTCATTCTTACAAACGGCATTCAATTGATAATGCTGCCCAACCGCCAGGTGATTTATTCGGTGATATTGCACTCAGCTTCATCCCATGTGCCATCATGACGCACTTCACTGTCGTCTTTCTCATCGGCTTTAAAGGTCATATCGGTACTAGTCCAGGTCACACTACTAAGGGTGTTGCCGTCATTATACCGACTGATAATGATTTTATTACAGTTATAACCGTGTTCCTTTTTGGTGACGTCTGGTCTGGCTATATCGAGCGTACCAATTATATGTCTATATTCAAATCCAGGTTAAATTAACGCACCAATCCAAACTGCCACAATGGTATTTTCTGTCCCACGGGATATTCTATTCCGTCAGCAACAATGTATGCGTGCCGGAGGGCTACTATCTGATACTGCTTTTTATGTGGCCCACCGACTTCAAAAGTAAATTTATCATTGACCACAAAATCGCCCTGAGAAGCTATACGGATGGGATAAGCCTGTCTAACCTGACTCACGAAAAAGGTTTCCCTCAAAGCACCCCGGTTAACTTCTGACCAACTAAGCGCGTGCATTAAGTTCGTATCATTTAGAAATACTTTGTCCGGTTTTTGCAGACGGGTAATACCAGACGATTGTCTGTATAGTCGATGGATTAATTGTGCATCTTCCAGAAGGTGCAATAATTTGATAATGGTATTGCGGGATGTCCCGATGCGTTGGCTTAGCTTGCTGATATTTGGAATGAAAGGAACTGAATCAGCCAGAATTGATAAAAATTTGATCAGGAATAAGACCATATCCGGTCCGAGTTCATGATAGGACCTGATATCAGACTCAATAGCAATTCGTGCAGTTTCACGTAGTTTTTCCAGATAAAATTCTGAATTTTCAATCGAATAAGGATAATAACCGAGTTTTAAGTATTCATCAAAAACACTCAAAGGCTTAATTTTTCCTACAACTTTATGAGATATGGTATTGGAACTTTTAATAATCTCTTCTAGGGTATAACTCTTTAACTCAAGGTCATAATTCCAATTCAAATATTCTCGGAAAGATAATCCGTACAACGTTCTTATCACTGCTCTTCTGCTGAGATCCGCTGTGGAAGAATCAATGTGTAAGACCGAAGAGCCGGTAAATATGATCCTCAATTGGGGATGAGAATCATATATAAATTTTAATTCTCTTGACCATGATGGATATCGATGAACTTCATCGATCAAGAGCGTTCTGCCTCCATATTTCACAAAATCGCTGCTAAAGTCCACTAAAGAATGTGTAAGAAACAAAGGATCATCCAGGCTAATGTACAGCGTGCTTTGATCCAAGGGTAAGGATTGTTTTGCATACTGAAGGAGTAAGGTTGTTTTACCTACGCCGCGTGCTCCTTTGATTCCGACCAAACGATTTGGTTTTTCCAGAAATTGGATCAACGGCCTTATGTAATAGAGACTGGTAGCTTGAATTAACTGGTTAAAATATTCAAATTGCTTTTCCATGACTACAAATATACATATAAATTGCTTTTCATGCACAACATAATATGTGTGATATTGCTTTTATACCTTAACAGAGTGAACTGATTGGTGAAAAAGGAAGTTGAAAGAGAGTCATTTCATCGATAGAAGGTAATTACCAATAAAAATCGGTATACTTGTTCTATTAATCAAACATAGAATACCCACCGATGAAAAACGTATTTAAACCCTTCTTATTCGGATTGATCTTCACCCTTTCTTATCTGCCAATTCAGGCTCAGGACTTTTCCGGAGCGGAAAAAATGGGATGGAAACTGGCCTCACAGGCTTATACCTTCAAAGAATTTACCCTGGAACAGACCCTCGACAAGCTCAATGACCTTGGCATCAAATACGTGGAAATGTATGGTGGA
The DNA here is from genome assembly GCF_019802045.1 of Membranihabitans marinus. Lineage (GTDB taxonomy): Bacteria > Bacteroidota > Bacteroidia > Chitinophagales > Saprospiraceae > Membranihabitans > Membranihabitans marinus_A. The sequence goes on from NZ_JAHVHU010000031.1 coordinate 4,125, forward strand.
CAAACCATCGGTGCAGGCATCGAAGGGAAAACTGATTTTAGAATGAGCGCGGAGAAAAGGCAACAACTCAAAAACTTGCTTCTATCCAAAGGCATTACGCCGGTCGCATTTGGCGTGACCAAAGGACACAATGAAGCGGACTGGAATCAACTCTTCACATTTGCTAAAGAATTGGGCATCGGAGTGATAACTTCTGAACCCGATTATGGTGACTTGGATCTCGTCGAATCACTTTGCAAAAAATATGACATCAAAGTAGCGATCCACAATCACCCTATCCCTTCTAAGTACTGGCATCCTAAAATTGTGATGAATTTACTGGAAGGACGCAGTGAGCTGATCGGCGTATGTGCCGACATTGGGCACTGGGTTCGGTCCGGGCTGGACCCGATCGAAAGCCTCCAGACCGTGGAAGGACGACTTCTTAGTTTTCATTTTAAGGACATGAACAAATTTGGGGAACGAAGCGCACACGATGTTCCATGGGGCCTTGGGGTAAGCAATATTTCCGGTGTGATGCACGAGATGAAGCGCCAGGGATTTGACGGGCATCTGTCTATAGAATATGAACACAATTGGATGAACAGTGTTCCGGAAATCCGTGAAGCCATCGCATACTTTGCCCGTGTCTCTGATTACCTGGCTAACGCAAAATAAGCAGAGAAACTCTGATAGGACTAAGCTGAAAATAAGGAAGCTGAGTTAAAGATTTTGAAAGGATCCATACAAATAGAGGAACCCATTCATAGTTCACCATCATCAATAATCCCTAATACTGTACCTGATCTTTCTCTGTCAAATTCGCATCTTGAATGGTGGCTTTATTTCTGAGAAGCACATACACCAATAAGACCAACAAAATAAGAGGAAGTAGTGCACGCAAGTACTCTGCATTGATCAGGTGTGTACCAATGGCCCCCAGCATTAATGTCGCCAAAGCCAGAACGGCCACAAAACGGGTCCGCGGAATGATAAGTCCTATCGCACCCAGCAACTCCACAACTCCGATCACCAGCATAAAACCCGGAGAATATCCCCAGCTTTCAAAATCATTGACTTGCGCATCTGCTTGAATTAATTTGCTAATGCCAGTTCCCAGATACATTATTGCCAATAAAAAAATAATGATACTGCCGGGTAAGTTTTTATTCTTTTGACCCATTGTGGAATGTTTTAATTTCAAATAATTTGATCGGCACACCTTGTTCGATCATGAATCGAATACAAAGTGTATCTAACGAATATAATAAATTATTTGGCATATCCATATCCAACTGTACGTTTCACTGCGGTTTTACAGTGGCACGATCCGTCGCATTCCTCAAAAATAGTATCTGATTACACAGAAAAATTAATTCTTTTGGTTTTACATTCTTCCTCCCGCATAACAGGAATAACGCCCAAACTTGCTATATATAGAGCCTTGAAGTTGATAAACTTGAATCCACGTCATCTTGTGTACGCTGATCGTAGGGAACGTAGGCTCTTTTTTGGTAAGGGTCTAAAGTACAATCCGGGCACCTAAGACCAACCCGTTGCTAAAAGCATCCCGTTCACTGTGTGTTTCACCAGGGGAAGGCATATTTCCACCGGTCATGAAGTTCAAGGGCACATATCCTTCCGTGCTAAATACTTCGAGAAACAAAATGGAGGATTCGACTACTTTTGTTTCAAAGCCCAGAATCTTCTGGTTTTGACGCTCCCAGGGGCTTCCTTCCGGACCCGTTCGAAAATCAGAATACTCTGCGGTTAAAGCAAACTTGGTTTGACCCTGTGGATTCAGGTTGACCTTAACACCCGCATTGAGTGAAGATACTTTGGACTCATAGTATTGGTTTAGCGGTGGATTGGGATTGTAGCTACCTGGCCAGGTATCAAATGTCTTGGAAAATCCGGCCTTAAACAAAACACGATCGGCAAAATGTACATTCGTGTAAGCAGAATACGCCGGGTTGTTCCGCACAGGTTCTCCAAAGTGTGTAATCGGAAAACCTGTACAATACGCACTTCCCAGCATATAAGACCCCCCAAACTGGATGCTGGAATGTCCCAGAACCGGGAAGGTATAATTCACATCTGCGGCAAAGTTATTCAAGCGGGATGGAACATTGGTCCCGTTCACACCTGTATGGGCTGCCCGGAACTGCGAACCGCCCTGGATAGCCATAACCGAAGCGTGCAATCCGGCCCTTTTATATCCCAGTTCCGCTCCAAAACTCAATCCGGCAAAAGCGTGCCAGGAAGAGGTGTTGGTAAACGGACTCACGGTACCCATATCTCCAAATGGTGTATCCATCTTCCCTATCGCACCGTATAAAGGAAATTTACTCAGATCACCAAAAATGATCATTCCTTTTCTCAGTTGCAATTGATTCCGGGTCAAAGCAGTAATCGTTCCGGGCCCGAAACTTTGCTGCGGATCATAAAGGATTTCTCCATACATGCTGATCCAGTTATTGACTGAAGCCGTCACGCCAACCTGAAACGAATGCAGTACCGCTTCCGTGACTGTGTTGCCGATTTGATTGTTAGACGTCGGATGACGCATCAGGTAACCAAATTTATCATCCATGTTGCTTTTCTGGTAGTCCATCAATCCGATGATAGAGGCGCCAAGAACCAACTGGCGGTCCCTAATATTTCCCGCTTTCTTTTCATCCAATAGCAGGGAAGACTTCCGGATGTAGTGACTCGGATCCATCATCTTTCCAGATAGATCAGAATTGAGTTCGACCAGAGATTCGTTCTTTTCTCCTTGAACCTGTTGACTAAATAAAACCGGGCATTGAAATAAAAACAATAGACATAGAGTAAAAGTAATAGTTCGTTTCATGGGATTGAAATTAATAATTTGCAATAAAATTTTGATTCTGCAAATATAAGAAGGCTACTACTATTATTTGCAAAAAGAACGTTAAAGGGGATTAATCCCTCTGAAATTATACGAGTGCACTTTTTATTTGTTTTACTCAGCAAACTGAAACTATATACTTGCATCAGGCGTCAATCTCCTAATGCAAATATGAACCCGGTCTGCCAGAGCTATTTATTAATGGTTCTTCATATGAAAATATTCCGTCATATTTATATTATACGAACTGATGATCGCCCGTCGCCCCCGCTATTCTTCCCAACTTTTGTTTGTTTTTCAAGCCAATCGGACCAAAAATCATCAATTTTCAATTTCGCATTGAAATAAAAAGTTATATTAGCCCTCTTTGAAATCATCGTAACCTTATGACCCTAATCGACTACATCATCCTTATTGGCTATTTTATCGGTATCGTTACCTTTGGTTTGTGGATTTCCAGACGGATCAAAAGCAGCGATGATTATTTCCGGGGCAACCGAAAATTCAAATGGTGGATCATGATGGGGCAGGCTTTTAGCACCGGAACCCATGCTGAAATGCCGGTAGCCCAGACCGGTGTGACCTACAATCTGGGATTTGCAACCATCTGGTACCAATGGAAAAACATGCTGATCACACCATTCTATTGGTTGATTGCTCCCTTTTACCGTCGGAGTAATCGAACCACGGTGGGTGATATTATCGAAGATCGGTATGGGAAGATAATAGGTTTGATGTATTCCATCTTTGCCATGGTGTTCTTTGTGTTTATCATGGGGGCCATGCTGCAAGGCGCTGCTAAAGTAATCTCGGTGCTGAGCGATAATATGATCTCACCCACCGGCGTGGTACTGGCCATGACGGTCGCTTTTATCGTATACAGCTTTGCGGGAGGGCTCATCGCCGCAGCCTACACGGACTTTTTTCAGGGTTTGTTAATTATTGTGCTGTCCATCATGCTGATTCCTTTGGGGTTGAATGACGTAGGTGGTTTTAGTGGCATGCGGGAAGTGCTTCCTGAGGACTTTTTTGATTTGATGAACAGTACCAGTGGTATCGACGGATTCACCCTGGCTATGCTGGCAGTCAATGGGATGGTTGGCATCACCGCTCAGCCGCATATGGTGGCCATGTGCGGTACGGGAAATACAGAGCGCGCCGGACGGATCGGACAGACCTTTGGCTCACTGGTCAAGCGGCTGGTCACGATCGGATGGGCGCTCACCGGTCTGATCGTTGCCGCAATGGTCATCAAACATGGCGTGACATTGGAGGATCCGGAATACGCTTTCGGATATGGAGCCCGGGAACTCCTTGGTCCCGGATTGCTCGGGCTGATGTTTGCTGCTATCGTTGCGGCAAATATGTCATCACTTTCCACTTTTATGGTCAACAACGGGGCTCTATTTACTCAAAATATTTACAAAGAATACATCAATCCGGAGGCACCGGACCGGAAGCTGCTCACCATGGGCAGATATTCCGGATTGGTTCTATCACTCGTAGCAGTACTTTTTGCATTGAGTATTGATAATGTGCTCCATGCTTTCTTATTCACCGAAACCATTGCCGCGTTTGTGGGAATAATATTCCTCGGCGGGGTGATCTGGAAAAGAGCAAATCGATATGGAGCTGGTGCTGCAGTGCTGGTTGCTTTGGTCAGTTATTACTGGATCAATTATTCAGACACGGGTGAATTGGTTTTGGTGTATAAATGGCTACCCGCCCCTTTTGGTTGGGCGATGCTTTTGGGTTTTGCTGCTTTTTTTATCGTCAGTCTATTGACAAAACCGGAGGATCCCAAACGCATTGAAAAATTCTTCGATGAAATGCGCCGCAAATCAGATTCGGATACCATAGGACCAGATGGAAAACCGCCCTTGGCTTCAGAGACGGGCGATGATCTGCTTCTTTTGGATTTGCCGGGCTGGTTTCGTAAAGATCGCTGGAAGAATTTCTTTCAGCGGTACCGCGAGGACCTGATTGGATTTGGGTTGAGTTGGATATTCATAGGATTGATTATATTGCTGGCCTGGGGAATCCTTCAAATTGGAGGCTAACCCCCGGGTAAAGTCTGATGTATCATGCAAAATAAAAAATACGCCGCCTTCCAGATGGGTAAGATCACCAAAACTGATCGATGGGTATATCTCTTCTTGGGGCTCATTCTTATAGTGGCCCTTATTATTGGTTTACGGGATGAAACAGCGTTCAATACCCGATTTGCTAATGAGGATGGCTTCGTTGAAAACCTGACTACTGTGGCCTTATTGGGTGTATCCATACTATGTGGCATTCGATTATTCCGTCAGTGGAACCATCATACATGGACCTGGTTGCTCGGCACGGCGGGGTTTGCTATTTTATTCTTTTTTGCGGCAGGAGAAGAAATATCCTGGGGGCAACGTATTTTTGGGTGGGAAACCAACGAATATTTTATGGAACGCAATGCTCAGAGCGAAACCAATCTTCATAATCTGGTCGTCGGTGAGACAAAAATCAACAAATTGATTTTCAGCCAATTGCTCACTTTAGTTATGGTCGTTTACCTCATTATAACACCCATATTATATCGTCGGATAAAATGGGTGCAGGATTTATTTGATCGATTTGCCGTGCCCGTAGTCCATTGGCATCACACCATTATTTTTTTACTGGTCACAGGTATCGTATTGGTCATTCCGGCCGAACGCAAGTGGGAAGTTTATGAACTGGCATTTGGCATGATATTTTTCCTTATATTTCTCAATCCGCTGAATAAGGAAGTTTTTAAAAATTGAACAAAAATGTGCTATCAGATGCCCATCATTTTAACATAAAAACAGGCCATGGTTTCACATAAAAAAATGCATGAACGCAACGTATTAATTACAGGAGCTGCTCACGGGATTGGCCTCCAGCTCGCCCTGGGTTTTGCACGTTCAGGCGCCCGGGTGATGATGACCGACATCAATGAATCAGAAGTCCTCCAAAGAGCTTCCGAACTGGAGCTCGAGGGTTTTCAGGTCACGGGGGTTCGATGTGATGTGACGAAAGAATCGGAAGTTAAGTTTGCCGTAGCCCAGGCCAAAGTAGAGTACGGTGGCGTGGATGTTCTGATCAATAATGCCGGGATCCAGCATGTCGATTTAATCGAGGATTTTCCAGTGGAAAAATTTGAGGAGATGATCCGCATCATGCTCACGGGGCCGTTTATGTTGTCAAAACTGGTTATTCCACTCATGAAACAACAGCAGTATGGCCGGATTATAAACATTGCTTCCATTAACGGGCTGATCGGGTTTGCCGGGAAAGCAGCTTACAACAGCGCCAAACATGGGCTGATCGGACTGACCAAGGTAGCGGCTTTGGAAGGGGCAGACGACGGCATCACCGCCAATGCCATTTGCCCGGGTTATGTGGACACCGCCATGGTCCGGGGACAGTTTGAGGATCTCGCCCGTACCCGGAATACCACGGCAGATAAAGTACTGGAAGAGGTAATTTTCCCTTTGGTTCCACAAAAGCGATTAATCGACACAGAAGAAATCGTGCAAACAGCGCTTTATCTTTGCAGTGAATCAGCAGCCGGTATTACCGGCCAGTCTATTGTGATTGATGGCGGATATACGGTGCGTTGATAGCGGTTCAGATCACAAAACTCCATGATGTTTCTTGGTTATGTGAATTCGTAGCCAGTTTTTTCATGAGAAGATTTAACTATGTTACTTTTACTACTAACGCCTAAAACTTTTTAAACGATGAAAAACATTTTAATTATTGGAGCCACCTTGCTACTTGCTTTGTCAGTGATGCAATGCGGCGCTCCTCAAACCAGCGATAACATGATTACACACACGGTTTATTTTAAACTCAAACACCCCAAAGGATCTGAAGAGGAAAAAGCCTTCATTCAAAAAGCCGTTGATCTGGGCGCCATTGAGACGGTTCATAATCTTCGTTCTGTCAAAGAAGTCAGTCCCAAAAACAACTTTGATTTTGGTCTGATCATGCAATTCGAAGATCAGGCGGGGTATGACTTTTACAACAATCACCCCGATCATGTGGATTTCGTGGAAAATGTATGGAAAAAGGAGGTCGTTGATTTTATGGAAATTGATTATGTGCCGAACGAATGATATGATTGTCAATGATGGATGATTGATGATAATAATGGTTGATATTTGATTACTAAGGACAACGTATTACGCACACAAATCAGCGATTGGGCATAGATATCTTCCGAACCGATGGCTCTCATTTATTATTTTACCATTTGAACCACGGGGTAAAACCCATGGTTACCAACTAATTCGAGCCTAGCCCGCTTTATTCACCACGTCAATCTAGTATAATGCATAATATGCAATGAATCAATTGCTTAATTTCCAAAATTGGGCATATTACATAGCCCAATTTTGGGTGATGTTTGACTTTTGATTCATACATCTGCAGCGTTACTAACTCCTTGAATAAATCAAAAACCATGAATTTTCCGGACTAGGGCGCTCTAACAGGACCAATTGGCAGAGCCGAAAGCTCGACCAGATATTATAGCCCCCGGTTTCACCCGGGGGAATAAAAGATTGAAATAATTTGAGAGTCGTAGGTTCGGAACTTCAAAAGTAAGAGCAATAAAATTCAACAGAAGTTTCTTTTTTATTTGCATAATTTTGGTTTTGAACAGCGTTCCGCTTAACCCGGCAGACAATTTGGAAATAGGGCTTTCTTTGAGATCTTCGGTGATTATACAATATGGCAACTACAATCTTTATTAATGATTCAGGTAAATGGATTAGGGTGACATGGTTAGAAGATTACACTGCGAATTTCAGCGAAATCAGCGAGAAATATTATTCTTTAAGCATTCGTCAAAAAACTAAAAAGCAATGAAAGCTAAAAACGCCGCAATTAACCTCCCGTTTCAAGAAATCGAGCACCGTTTGTATGGTATTACCAGAGGGTTGGGTTTTGATGAAAACACAGCGCACCTGATTGCGCATACCCATACTCAGTCGAGCTGTGATGGCATCGAATCTCACGGATTGAACCGTTTTCCGCGATTTGTGGAATATGTCCACCAAGGATACATCAATCCGAAAGCACGAGCAGAACTCGTTACACCATTCGGAAGCTGGGAACGATGGGACGGACACCGAGGCGCCGGTATTCCCAATGCGGATCAAGCGATCAGGCGGGCTGTCGAATTGGCGAAATCCAAAGGAATGGGCGGCGTAGCACTCCGAAATACCAACCACTGGATGCGGGCCGGCACGTACGGCTGGATAGCTGCCGAACAAAATTGCATGGCCATCTGCATGACCAATACCATTCCCAATTTGCCACCCTGGGGCGGACAGACTCCCACGATCGGGAATAATCCCCTCGTCATCGCAGTCCCCAGGGATCAGGGTCCCATTGTGCTGGATATGGCCACTTCCCAGTTTTCGTACGGAAAGATGGAAGATAGTCAGAGAAATGGAAAGCAACTCCCTTTTCCGGGCGGCTGGGATCAACACGGCGAATTGACCAAAGATCCGGGAGCCATATTGGACGGCGGTCTGGTGTTGCCCGCCGGGTATTGGAAGGGATCGGGACTGAGTATTGTGATGGATCTCATGGTGAGTTTATTGGCGGATGGTCAAGCCAGCCATGAGATCGGGCAAAAGAAATATGAAACCGGGCTCTCACAATTGTTTCTTTGCATCGATATGGATCAGGCAGGTACTGGATCCGCTTACCAGAATGCTGCGGATACCATCATTGACCACATCCATGCAACGGGACGAGGTGATGAAGCGGTCTATTATCCCGGCGAACGGACGCTCCAGCGACGAAAAGAAAATATGAAAAACGGCATTCCGGTTGATGTTGAGATCTGGGATGAGATTGATGGAATGAGATACTGATAAAGGTAGGTCGAGGCTGAGGTCACACCCGTCCAAAATAAATTTCAGAGATAAATAAGCCCGATCAAAACCAGTAAATCAGACTAGGAGAATACTGGTGAATTCGCGGAAATTAGATGGATTAATCAAACTTAAGGGACTGTCAAGTAGTTTGTGTATTTGTGGAGTTCAAGAAGACTTTCCAAAAAATTTTGTGTTGAGCGGAATTGATCTGATTTTGTGAGTCTAAAAACTTTATACTATGAAAGATCAAACTCAAAAATTACTCGATGAATTGGTCAATCAGATTGCAGACAAGGATGAACTTGC
>NZ_JAHVHU010000032.1 GCF_019802045.1 Membranihabitans marinus
GGAACTCCCGGTTATACCTATAGTATTGATGGTGGTCAGAACTACCAACCATCGAACGAATTCACGGGATTAACGGCGGGTAATTATACGATTACAATCAAGGATGCAAACGGATGTACGAAGACCTGTGATGAGGTGGTGGTAGGTCAACCTGATGCATTGACCTGTAGTACGACACCGACGGATGCGAGCTGCAACAGCGGGAGCGATGGAAAGATCACTGTGACAGCCGGAGGAGGAACTCCCGGTTATACGTATAGTATTGATGGTGGTCAGAACTACCAACCATCGAACGAATTCACGGGATTAACGGCGGGTAATTATACGATTACAATCAAGGATGCAAACGGATGTACGAAGACCTGTGATGAGGTGACGGTAGGAGAGCCTGATCCGCTCACCTTCTGTATCACGCAGGAGTGTGCCGGTGCAAATGTGTCACCACCGATGACTATCATCACTGTCTATCCGATTGGTGGTACACCAGGCTATGAATATTATGTGTTTGATAACGATGATAATGTAATATACATCGATTGGAAGGAAGTTTCGTCCGGGGATGAATTTTCACTACCTGACGGCAATTATACGTTAAAGCTTCGGGATGCCAACGGATGCGTGGCTTTGGCGCAAGAGTGTGTTCCATTAGAGCCAGTTGTTGATTTGAGAAGTACTTTTCGATTAATACCTCCCAGTGATATTGAAATCCTTGCCAGTTGTTGTCGAATATCCTGCAACGATGCCGGTGTATTCGAATGTAGTGATGCAGCTGGAATAGAAGAGTGGTTAAACGGAGGGGCATTTACGATAGAAGGCGACTGTGAAGGATTGCGGGTGGATCACAATTTGGATACGATCACGGGATGTGGTGATTACATAGTAACCTTTACGATCGTTGACGAAAATGGTGATCCTGACCTGGATGATCAAGGACAGCCCAAGACCTGTACCAATACCCTAACTATTCAGGATACAAAAGCTCCTGTCATCGTCGTGTCCAATCTCAAGAAGCTCAATTGCAGTGAAGTGACCATTTTTGATGAGCCTGAAATTTTTGATAATTGCGATAACGATGTAGAAGTCAAAGTGACTACGGAGTGGTACATTGACGGGCTAGTGGGGTGTCGACACCGAAGAACATGGACTGCGACTGATGATTGTGGTAACACCAGTACGGCGACACAGGTGATTCAAATTGTTGATCCTACACTTCCTGAGCTTGTGCCGGTACATCCTTTGTTGGAAGGCTTGGCAGACGGAGACTCGATTTATGTGGAATGCAGTAAACCCACTTTCTTTTCACCGGAAGCATTTGAGGTCAAAGAAGACTGTTCAAAATGTGGCCATGGTTATAAGGTGAATATGGACGATTACGCCATTATCCATGATTGTGGTGACGGCAAAGCACTTAAAGAGATCGTTTGCTGGTGGTACGTGACGGATAAATACGACCGTACGGTGCGTTACACGATTCATATTTTTATGATGGATCGGATGCCGCCTGAGTTCGTTAGTGTACCGGAAGATAAAACCATTGCCTGCGATGCACCGATTGAATTTGGAGAGGTGGTTACGTTTGATGCATGTAGCAAGTATGTGAGCCTTTCACATCAAGATACGCTGGGTACATCAGCACAAGGTCAAAGTACGATAACCCGCATATGGAGAGCCACCGACGCTTGTGGAAATTGGGATACAGCTTCTCAGACTATTACGTTGGAAGGAAGTGGACCAGTATTTACTAGTTTGCCGGAAAATAAGATACTTTCTGCCGGGTCCGAGGTGGTATTTGATGAACCTGTCGCACGAAGTGCTTGTGGAGAAGTAAACATCACTGTGGATGGGGCGGATGAGGTGAGCGGCGATCAATGCAGTGGGTTAACCTATACGCGGACCTGGAATGCTGTGAGTGAAAATGGCTTATCAGCTACGACATCTCAAACCATCACACTGAAACCTGATGATGAAGCACCTGTATTCAATAAAATGCCCGGCAATGTCGTATTGCCTTGTGGGTCTGACTTGCCAGCGTTTAATATCGGAGTGACCGATAATGTGGATGATGGTGTCGTCATATCGGTGGCTTCCACTATGGAAGGAGAAGGATGTGATCAAGTGATTACACGTACATGGACGGCGACTGATGCATGTGGTAATGCAACTTCTGTCAGCCAGGAAGTCCGGTTTGCTGCGAATTTAGATATTACATTTACATATGTACCCGGCACCTTTAGTGGCAAGATAGGCGATATGGTGCCCGAAGATATGGCGGTAGCCTCTTCAGACTGTACCGAAGGAGAAGTTGCGATATCCGTGGAGGATCGTGTAGTTCAGGATGCCACGTGTGATCGATCGATTCATCGGCTTTTTATAGCTACGGACGGATGTGGGAACCGGGATACTGCTATTCAGCTAATTACATTGATCGACAATGTAGCGCCCGTGTTGACCAATACTATCGCAGGAAAAAGTGTAGAATGTGGTGATTCGATTAATTTCGATGAGCCTGAATTTACCGATAATGTAGGGGTAGAAGCTGTGGTGGTCACGGATACGGTGATTCAGGAACAGTGTAGTGGTTATTACAAGCGAACCTGGTTGGCCGTCGATTCTTGTGGAAATTCGACCACAGTGACTCAGACGATAACAATTCTCCCAGATACGGAAGCTCCTGTGTTTGCATCTTCAGACCAAGTACTGGTGCTTGGGTGTCAGGATACGATACCCGCGTTTACACCTGCGGCCACGGATAACTGTGCTTCGAGTGTGTCTATTGTAATGGAAGAAACTGAATCCAAGGCATCCTGTGAAGAACGAATTTCTCGAATATGGACGGCCACGGACAGTTGTGGGAATAGTTCGACGCTAAAATGGGAGTTGATCCGACGAGATACCTTGGCGCCGAAGTTTGATCATATTCCAGAAGATTTTAGCGTGACTTGTATAGAAGATGCTGTGTTTGATACCATTACTGTAGAAGACGACTGCAGTGATTCGGTACAGCTGAGCTTTATGGATCTTAAAAGAGAAGGCAATTGCTTCACTGGTTTCACATTAACAAGGACGTGGATAGCTACAGATGATTGTGGAAATATGAATCAAGTCGTACAGAATATTTTTGTGATTGGGGATACCGTGGTACCTCTGTTTACAGAAGTTCCAGCCGATACGATAATCCGCTGCGGAGATTCGATTCCCAGCCAAACGGTTGAAGTTGCTGATAATTGCCGAATAGATACGATCATGGTTCAGCAAGATCATCGACCGATCAATGATCATCAATGTGAAGATAGCACAGGTTATTTTGTGCAGCGTTCCTGGATTGCAGTAGACGAGTGTGGCAACCTGGATACGGCCATTCAGTATATCGCAATTTTGGGTGCGGGACAAAGTAGTTTGATGACTTTTATAGAGGTTCCCGGAACCCAGGTAGTGAATTGCGCAGATGATGCCGTATTTGGAAGGCCTGTTGTTAAGGCGACGTGTGACTCTGTACAAATCACGACTGAAGACTTCACCATAGGCGAACCATGCAGCGCTGAATATAAAATGATTCGGGAATGGACAGCCACGGATACTTGTGGCCAGACTGTATCGACCTATCAGACTATTATTGTCCGTCAGGATACCTCGGCCCCACACATTAGCTTGGATTATCCAGTCAAATTTATGGGTTGTGGAAGTGTGAAAGACACCTTGAGTTTTGATGACCCGACGGTATGGGATAACTGTGTTACTGAGTTAGTGAGCACGACGGACACGACAATACATGATAACAGTGATGCTGATTCTGTACGGGTACGTACGTGGACTTATGCAGATCAGTGTGGGAATGAATCCTCGATTAGTCAGAAGCTGATCTTTGGATTGAATGATACGGATGATTTCTTCCGTGCGGAGCGAGATACCTTTGCACTGAGTTGTGTGACCGCAATGGAATTACACCGTCCTGTGGTGTATAGTTGCGACACGGTGAGTGTAAGCTATGAAGATGCGGTGTCAGATTCTGCGTGTATGAATCAACTTAAGGTGGTACGTACATGGACAGCTGCGGATACCTCTGGCAATGTTGATAGTTACGTGCAGATATTTAATATACACGACACGATTGCACCGGTCATAGAACTGGCGAGTGATACGCTGTATATGACTTCATTAGAATATGCGGGGTTTGAAGCTGAGTCAAACTTAGGTCCTGCAGCAGACAACTGTGGTCAAGCAACGGACGACATTAGTAGTGCGAAGCAAGAGGAAAATGGCCGCGTGTGGTATGAATACACGGTAACGAGGAGTGATCAATGTGGGAACACTTCCATCGCTCATTTTGTGGTCGTGATTGCTGAGAAGCCACCGATTGTTAATTTGAATTATAGCAGTCCCGATGTGGTAGCGCAGGTGTCGGGTGGTGTGGCACCTTTTGAATACGCCTGGAGTTATCTCCGGCCGGGCAATCCCAACTGGGTGAGTATTGATATAGAAGGTAAAAAATTGAGTATGCGAGAAATGGGAATGATTCAAAAGGTCAAAGTGCGGGTCATGGATGCACGCGATCAATGGAGTGAAAATCAGCTGGATCTGATGGTTACTAAAAATGTTCGACGAAATGTAATGCTTCATCCCAATCCTGCAGTAGATTATGTGGAAGTGCGGATGGAAATGGAAGATGTGAACCGGATCGAATTGTATAATATGTTGGGTCAACGGGTGAAATTCTATGAGTTTGACAGGATGACCGATCAGGGCAAGATTCAACTAGATCTGCGGGATGTCCCGCAGGGTACTTATACTGTTCGATTTATGAATGATTACAGGGTTTACACCAGGCCATTGATCAAAGTCAATTAAAATTTTCTTGAATGTGCCTTCAGTAGGTACATTCAGAAGTTTGTTTCTTAAGGGGTTGGCCCTCTCTTCCTACGGGGGGAGGGGGCCTTTTTTTTATTAAAAACTAAAGAATATTTCCCGTTGTAGCGTCACCCGCTTTATTCACCACGTCAATCTATTATTACACATGACATGCAGTGTATCAATTGCATAACCCCCAAAATTGGGCAGTTTGCATAGCCCAATTTTGGGTGATGTTTGACTTTTGATTCATACATTATCCTCGGGACAGAGCCCTCCCACAGCTAAGGTGGGGACAGGTCGGTTCCCTCATCCTACCCACTCAAAATGAGGACATTTTGGTTCCTTCACCGAATGTGGATTGACCACATTCGATCTCGCCCTTGGCGAGATTTTGCTCAGTCATACTGAACTTTCTGTCTCAGCTCGGCTTTACCGAGCCGAGACTACATTCACTCATATCTGCACCTGTCTAACTGCCAATAAAACAATAATCAACACCAGGTAGGTAAATCAAAAGCCATGAATTTTGCGGGGTCAGAGGGTACTTCGCAATTCAGAAACGGTATACGATCTAAGCTCACCATGGTGTATAGTCATTTTTAGAATTGATTTTATGTGCGTTTTTGTTTCAAATATTATATTTGTTATAGCCTCATAGGCGATGCTAAAATTCCCGAAGGGTGATGTTGCCAGAATTTAGTATCGGATAGATATGTATTGATTTATGTAGTGGATGTTGACCGATTCAAAAATCCGATAGAGTTTCATGTTGTTTTGATATATTCATTAAGTTGTATAATGACTTGAGGGATAGGTAGTAATATCTTTTGGTTAAACTGGAAACGTGAATTTTTATGGTGGCTTATACAGTTTATATAAATTATTTTAGCATATTGTTTGTATAAATAAAAATATCTATATATATTTACATCCATGATTAGGTTGAATGGTTCCCCAAACTGTTCAATTCTGGTTCTCAAAAGAAACAAAAACCTCAAGCTGTGTCGTCAGGAATATTTTCGTGTATTCGGTTAAAAAACAAGTTTCCATCAGTGTGCTCTGAATGGGGTGATCCGTTTTGTGAATGCGTGGAGATGTTGTCTTATGTTGACGATAGTCACGTTGAGGTAGCTAAGAAATGAATAAATTTTTTCACCGCAAAAGAAACAGCACCATGAAGTATACACCTACTTAATTTACCATTTACATATTGTGGATAACCCGAAGTATTCATACTTGCGGACTTTCTGAACAATGACCAATGAACACATAGTGTGTGCGCAATGCACCCTATGAAACCGTGTTTCAGCATTGCTGTTCATATTCAATTTGTCATTGATTTAAATGAAGTCTTTCATGTATGCATATCTGGTGGTGTCCTTGTGTAAACGTACAGAATTGATGATTGCTCAGTTTAGTATTTAACACTATTGCTGTGTTTGCTAAAAGCGTCATTACTGAACTGGACATAGGAGTTCTATGTCTAAGCCTCCCGTGCTATGGCTAAACCCCAAAAAGAAACAAAATAAGAAACAAATCAGAAGCCTATAAAACTTCACTGAATTTACCCCACTGCTTAAACCCTTTTAATTATGAAGCATTCAATTTTTACACGACATAACATTCTATCCTGTTTTTCTTGCTGTCACGGGCAAACAAATGGTTTTTTTAAATGGGTGAGTTTGGTAACATCGAGAGTCCAAAACCATCACTTCTGGAAATCTGGTGTGTGCATTGTAATTTCACTACTATTCATACTTTCCACTACTCAAAATGCGAATGCTCAGCAATGCAGTTTTAATTGTACGACCAATAATGTTACCGTGACTGACGCTTACATAGGCGATGTTAATGGTAATCCTGTGGGGAGTTGTAACGTCCCGGACCAAACCGATGTATCAGTATGGCTCAACATGGACTGGAACAGTGCAGCTAACAGATATTGTTTGAGATTGTGGGCAAGACTCGTAATAACCAATCCTGATAATTCCCAAATCACTGTAGATCTGGAAGGTCAATTATTAGCACAATCGATATCTAGTCAAAATACATTGCTTAAAGTGTATGACTTTGCCTATTTATGTGGTCAAACAGTAGAGATTGTAGCCCATCCAGATTATGTATCTACTAATATGGGGCCAATTTTTGGATGGCAGGTAAACAATGATAACTCGTGCGATAATACAGGTGGACCTAACTTTGTTGACTGTAGCCCTCCGGGTCAAACAGCTTGCGAACAGAATATTATAGTAAATCCTCCCCTCCAAGCTAATTTTTCATATGTAGCTGAATGTGATGGAAATAGTTTTCAGAAGGTGACCTTTACGGATGAAACTATTGGTGGCGATGGGAATTACACCTATTCCTGGGATTTTGATGTCAGTACCAATACCGCTTCTCCAGCCACATCCAATACCGCAGGTCCCCATTCGGTTACTTATTCTTCAGGTGGTACAAGGACCGTGAAGCTAACCGTGATGAATGGTGGCGAATCCAGTGAACGAGAAATCAATATCGAGGTTGAGTCATGTTGTTCCGGACTGACCTGTAGTACGACACCAACCGATGCGAGCTGCCACGGGGGCAGGGATGGTAAGATCACGGTGACAGCCGGAGGCGGAACGCCCGGTTATACCTATAGTATTGACGGTGGTCAGAATTACCAGGCATCAAATGAATTCACGGGATTAATGCCCGGTAATTATACGATTACAATCAAAGACGCAAACGGATGTACGAAGACCTGTGATGAGGTGACGATAGGCCAACCAGATGCACTGACCTGTAGTACGACACCAACCGATGCGAGCTGCCACGGGGGCAGCGATGGAAAGATCACGGTGACGGCCGGGGGTGGAACGTCCGGTTATACGTATAGCATTGATGGTGGTCAGAACTACCAGGCATCAAATGAATTCACCGAACTGACGGCCGGTAATTATACGATTACAATCAAGGACGCGAACGGATGTACAAAGATCTGTGATGAGGTGACGGTAGGAGAACCCGATGCGTTGAGTTGTGAAATTACTGAAACACACAATGTGGGTTGTGATGGATCTTCAGGAATCATCACCGTTACACCTACTGGTGGAACCGGGACCAAAATGTATAAACTGGACAATGGATCCTTTCAAGCCAGCAACACCTTTACAGGCCTTTCCGCTGAAACTTATACGGTCACGGTAAAAGATGCGAATGACTGCACATCTACCTGTGACATTACTTTGGATCCTTTAGATCCACCCCATGTTAATATTGTAAAAGAAATAGAATCCGGACCGGTGCTTACGGGTAACATGCCCAATGAATATTCAATTACATATCTCATAACCGTCAATAATACAGGAACCGATTGCCCGGGAACCTACGATTTGTCAGATACCTTAAAGTATGGAGCAGGCGCCACCATAACTGATGTAACGGTCAGTTATGTGGGTGTAGAAGGAACTACAGGGACAGCTAATTATACCAATTTTGACGGTCAGTCTGATTATAAAATTATAGATGATGAGCAGGTAGGAGCCGGAAAGGAGGATGTATTCCAGATTGTTGTGACTTTTGAGGTGGACCCTGCAAAGGTGACGTCTCAGAGTGCGGACTGTGAACTCACTGGAGGTGAAGAAGGAACGGGCTTACTGAATATTGCGGAAGTGAGTGATGGCGTTCCGTCGAAGCGTGATGATGCCTGTGCAGATATGCCGAATCCATCGGTGGATATCGTGAAGACCGTAACGGCAGGACCGACGTCTACGGGCAATGTGAATGAATATACGATGACGTATCAGGTTGAAGTGAGTAACACAAGTGACGCTCTGGCATTCTATGATTTGTCGGATACCTTAAAATA
>NZ_JAHVHU010000033.1 GCF_019802045.1 Membranihabitans marinus
CATCGGTTGCACAAGAATTTGATCGAACCGGTCACTGCGTATTATGAAGAAATAGCTTATGTCTCCGGGGCAAAAAAACACCAGCGCGATACGCTCGACTTTATCAATTCACTGTGGAATTTTATGGATGGGATGACCAAATCTGAACTGGATGGAGAATTAATCTATCAGGGTGACCCACTGAACCGGCCCGAAAAACTGGATAAAGCGATTCGCCGGAAGAAAAAATCCAGTCGGGAAAGCACCTATGAGATCACGTTGTCGCTTCATGAAAAAGATATGACCATAGAAGAAATCGCTTCTTTGCGTCAACTCACCGAAAATACGATTTATGGTCATTTTATTCACCTGTATAAAAAAGGCAAAGTAGATATTACCTCCTTACTTGACAAGGAGAAACTGGCTGACTTGCTCCCACATTTCACCAATGTATCCGAAGAAACCTCACTCACTGAAATCAAAAGCCGCCTTCCTTTTACGGCGACCTACAACGAGATACGAGCAGCGAAGGCCTACTATCTGAAAGAACAATAAGCTTCTAAGGGCCACTTATTTTAGCCAAATATCCCATCTGAAATACTGTAACTCAAGCTGTGGGTCCTCCTTTTTCTTTGGGAGAAGGTCAATGATAGGGGGATTGAAAAAGTCAGTCCGATAATAATTGATTGTTTCGGAATAGAATCCGAATATTATATGTGCTTTGTGGGTGTAAGTGCGTATTGCTATTTATAATTATCCTCACGGGCTATTATAATACGGTGTACGTGTTTTATCCTTGATAAATTTCTTCAATTTGGAATTGATCGACGTAGAGTTTTAAGAACCAATTTAATTTTGTCATTTTTTAGGACAAATGTTGGTTTTAACTATGTGTTTAATTATGTTCGCAGGGTAATTTAATCCATGGATGGCTAAAGATGGCTTCTATAGATTTGATCAGTGAATATTCACGCGTCTTCATTGGTTTTGTTCACATATCACGATGCAGTGAAGTCCTGGATAAGTTGCGCGACTCGTTGGAGATCATAAATATCTAAAAACGAAATATTTACCTAAATATTAATACAAACAATTGATCGAATGAATAGACTTTACACGGTATTAATTCTATTTCTTATTAACACAGCGTCAGGAGCACAGAATTGGCTTCAAATGGGGCAAGACCTGGAAGGAACTGCGGCCAATGATTTCCTAGGGCAATCTGTTTCCTTGTCCTCAGATGGAAATATTGCGGCGATTGGGGCGCCATATAATGGATCTGGGTATGTGCGTATATTTATGTGGGCTGGTGGCAGCTGGATTCAGCGGGGGGGAGATCTCATCGGTAAGGCAAATGGTGATCGATTTGGTTACGCTGTGGCATTGTCCGAAGACGGGAACACAGTGGCTATTGGAGCTCCGTTTAATGACGACAACTTGGTAAACTCAGGTCAAGTACAGGTGTATGATTGGAACGGGAATGCGTGGATTCAACGCGGGGGTGATTTTAATGGCGCAGCTGCATATGATGAATACGGTTATTCTATCTCGTTATCCTCAGACGGTCATACGGTAGCTATCAGCGGGCCTAACAACGACATCAGTAACAATAATGCGGGCCATGTCCGGGTGCATGATTGGCATGCCGGATCGCAAGCGTGGATCCAACGAGGGGCCGACATCCACGGCGAAGCTCCAGAGGATCACTCTGGTCTTTCAATCGCAATGTCCTCGGATGGGAATATTGTAGCTATCGGTGCAATCCTCAATGACGATGGTGGCGACAAAGCAGGCCATGTGCGGGTGTATGTATGGAATGGAACGATTTGGGTGCAACGGGGGAATGATATCGACGGTAGAGCTACTTTTGAGGGAAGCGGTCGGTCGGTTTCCTTATCATCAGATGGAAACACGGTAACTACTTCAGGAGCCGCGAATACTGGATTGTTGGGACATGTACGTACATTCGACTGGATCGGTGGATCCTGGATCCAACGTGGAAACGATCTCATAGGGGTTGACGTGAATGGAACATTTGGGTGGTCCTCTTCGTTGTCAGCTGATGGGATGACCGTTGCGGTCGGTGCAAGAAGTAAAACCAGCACTGGAGATAGATATGGTCAGGTCCGTATCTACGAATGGCTAAATGGGCAATGGGTTCAGTCCGGCAACGATATGGACGGCAAATCGACCTTTGAATGGTTTGGTCATGCAGTCGCCCTAGCATCCGATGGTCATACCGTAGCAGTCGGAGCACCTCGTAGGTCCATTGAGAATGAGCACAGCGTAGGTGCTGTCCAGATTTTTTCTGACCGACCACAGATCGTATGCCCCGGAGATACCACAGTGGACTGTGGGGCGGCGACCGATACGGCTTTTCTTGGCAGCCTTTCGAATCTATTGCTTGGACCCGGAGAATCCCTCATCGTAGAAAATGACAGCATGGGTTTCGATGGAACGTGCAATAATTATACGGTTGGTTACATCGACAGGCACTTTATGGTACAGAACGATAATACTTCACAAAGAGATACCGTATGCATGCAGCGAATAACGGTCGTGGATACCATCCCGCCGACTCTGGTGTGTGCAGCGGATACGATCCTGGATTGTACGACGACGGACATCGACACGGCGTTACTGGGTGTTCCAATGGTGAGCGACGAGTGTGATGCCAACCCGGTGTTGTCTTATCGGGACGACAGTACGGGGTTTGATGGAACGTGCAGCGGAGACGGGGTGATTGGTCAGATCACCCGCCGGTTTTTTGCCACCGATTTGTGCGGGAACGTGGACAGCTGTGATCAGGTGATCACTTTTGTGGATACCACGGCACCTGCCCTGGCGTGTGCGCCGGATACCATACTGGATTGTACCGTCACAGATATCGACACCGCGTTATTGGGTGTACCCCTGGTGAGCGATGATTGCGATGCGAACCCGGTGTTAACCTATCGGGATGACAGTACGGGTTTTGATGGAATGTGCAGCGGAGACGGGGTGATCGGTCAGATTACTCGCCGGTTTTATGCCACCGATTTGTGCGGTAATGTGGACAGCTGCGATCAGGTCCTCACCTTTGTGGATACGACCGCGCCCACCCTGGTGTGTGTACCGGATACGACCCTGGATTGCACGGTGACGGACATCGATACGGCTATACTGGGCGTACCCCTGGTGAGCGATGATTGCGATGCCAATCCGGTATTGACCTATCGGGACGATAGCACGGGTTTTGATGGATCGTGCAGTGGGGACGGGGTGATCGGTCAGATCACCCGCCGGTTTTATGCCACCGATTTGTGCGGTAATGTAGACAGCTGCGATCAGGTGCTCACCTTTGTAGATACCACGGCACCCACCTTGGTTTGCGTAGCGGATACGACCCTGGATTGTGCAGTGACGGCCATTGATACGGCATTGCTGGGCGTTCCTATGGTGAGCGATGATTGCGATGTGAATCCAGTATTGACCTATCGGGACGATAGTACGGGGTTTGATGGTTCGTGCAGTGGGGACGGGGTGATTGGTCAGATCACCCGCCGGTTTTTTGCCACCGATTTGTGCGGGAACGTGGACAGCTGCGATCAGGTAATTACTTTTGTGGATACCACTGCGCCGGTGGTGATTTATTCTCCCGGCGATACGACCGTGGATTGTAGTGTGGCCGTTCCACCGCTCGATTCCACGGTAGTGGTGGCGATGGATCCATGCAGCGAATCATTGACCTATTTGCCTGCTTCATCTATTGAGCCGGGCAACTGCTCAAACTCATTCACCATTTTTCAATCGCTGCAAATTCTGGATCAGTGCGGAAATGACACCACCGTATCCCGCACGGTGACTGTCATCGATACCATCCCGCCCACACCGGTGAGTTGTCCGACGCAATCGATCATAAATTGTCTGGTGGGTGATCCGCTCCCCATCAATATCCCGAGTTATACCGACAACTGCAGTCCGACAGACAGCATTGTTGTCACGATGCGGATCGATTCTGTTGGCTTCAACACGATCGCCACAGATGATGATACGGTATTTATCCATTATTTTGCAGAAGATGAATGTGGCAATGTAGATTCGACCTGCACCCAAATCGTAGTCTGTGAATACGTATGCCCTACGATTAATTGCCACGGGATGGTCAATGTGGGCTTTGGTCCTAATTGTATGATTGAGATCACCCCAGAAATGGTCCTTACCCAGCCCCTCGATAGTTTTGCCGCACGCTTCACAACGGTTACGCTGACCAATCAATTTGGTGGGGTGATCCCGGATAATCTTTTGAGTTACAAAGATCGTGGGCGCACATTTACGGCGACGATCCGGAGTGATATTCCCGGATGCGGTTACTATGAATGTAGCACCCAGGTGGTGGTGGATGACCAGGCGGGTTCACTGCGCTTTGTTTCTGCGTTTCAGTCAAACCTGCCGGGAGATGCCATGGTGTATAATTTGAACACCCCATCAGCATCAAATTATAGTGAAATGACGGGTCCACATATTTCACAAGGAAAAATGAATGTATATTGTGGTCAAATTCCCGATCCTTCTGAACATACCCCGCTAGTAATGGATCAATGTACGGGCCAGCAGTATACTCCGAAAGTGCAGCCGGACTGGGTGATGATGCCCAATGCGTGTGGCGAAGGTGATACGGCGAAAGTTATCTGGAGAACGTGGGAATCGTTCGATAAGAATGGTCAATTGACGACACTGACAGATACGATTGTCGTATTCCGACTACCACAATTATCCCAAGAAGATTTTCTGGCAGCTGCCGAAACGGAATTCTTTTGTAAAGTTGAAGCTGGCGTTGAGCCAGGCGATGCTTTGAAGCGCTATGCGGCGTGGAAACAACCTGTAGGTATTCACGATTATGAGTATCCTCATTCCAAGTTAAGAGGTGTGATCTATGACCTGCCATTGACCGTAATAGAAGCTGGTCTGGATCACGCGTGGGACCAGGGACCGAAAATATTTGCTGAGTACTTGGAGTGTGTGATTCTGCAAAAAGCAGATGGTACGCAAGTAACCATTAAAGACATCATTACTGGCGATTACGGTGATGATGTTGTTGCAAATGCAACCCAAGAGCAGTTGGGGTATGGATTGCTTCACGATATTCTTGAAGGAGGAATTTCTCCAACGTCTTGGACGTATGGATCAACAAACTATACCTTTGTACCTTACTTGTTATTGCAGGAAGGTGATCTGATTCTGTCTGAAGGCGGAACCTTTGTACAGGTTGACTCGGATTGGTTTTATAATGGTCACGGTAACAGTCCTTTCTGGTTTTCCGGAGGCTGGCCTTCCATCTATGGAAGCGGTGACTGTGTAAGCTACTGCGATGTAGGAGCTGGAGAGGCTTTTGACTGTGTACGCGTTGTCGTACCCGGATTGACCATCGAAGAAGGTATTTCTACGACCGGTGAACTTTGTGAAGAGATTTGCTTGAAAGAAGGTGTGCATTGCGGTATTCAGATCCGACAGGAATCTGCGGACTGGTCTGGAAGCTGTCCTCAGACACGTGGTTTAGACACGTATGTAACACAGACGTGCTGGGCTACTACTGAGAATGTTTGTGCAATCCAATCTGAGATCCCAAGCGAAGCTGTAGTAGATTATGAACCAACTGATAAATCTATTAAGATTCATATCAGCGAATGGCAGACACTTGTTGACACCATGGGACCAATCTTTGACTTCTGCTACC
Organism: Membranihabitans marinus; assembly: GCF_019802045.1. Taxonomy (GTDB): domain Bacteria; phylum Bacteroidota; class Bacteroidia; order Chitinophagales; family Saprospiraceae; genus Membranihabitans; species Membranihabitans marinus_A. The sequence goes on from NZ_JAHVHU010000033.1 coordinate 5,696, forward strand.
CGGCTGGCTGGGATCAGGAAGCGATTCAGGAATCTATCCATGACGGAGCACAGTATGGAGGTGCTGCAGAGTGGGAATTTGATAACCCAACGACCTACCGAGTAGGAACACATGAGTGTGCTGCTGAAGTATATGTACCATCTGTACAGGTGGTTGATAACTGTAGTGGTGTTCATGCTGTGAAAGCGATGGTCGAAGTACAAGGTGGAACTCGTGCCGTAGCACTTGAGCTGACCAATACCGAGACGAAAACATTGGCTAGTGGAGAAGTATGTACCGTATATACTTACTCGCACACGGCTGATCCAATCACGATCCCTTTCAGTGGATGTGATGGTGAATTGACTGAAGTAGTATATGAAGCGGCAGACAACTGCTGGAATCAAAGCACATGGAGCAAATTCATCCGTGTAACAGACGATGTACCTCCGACAGTCGTTGTAGATCGCAACCTGAATGTAACCTTGGCTGACAAGATTGCGTGGGTTCCTGCGGTTAACTGGGACGAAGGAAGCTGGGACAACTGTGCGATCGATCTTCGATTGGGACGACGCAG
>NZ_JAHVHU010000034.1 GCF_019802045.1 Membranihabitans marinus
GGTCTACACCCAGGTCATCCAACAGGTCAACCCAGTTGTCATAAGGTGCATTCGGACCTAGCTCAGCACAAAGATCAACCATGGCTGTCTCCGTCCACCAGTCACTGCGTCGTCCCAATTGAAGATCGATCGCACAGTTGTCCCAGCTTCCTTCATCCCAATATTCTGATTTTGCCCATGCTATCTTATCCGATAGAGTGACATTCAGGTTACGATTCACGACCACGGTCGGAGGTACATCGTCTGTTACACGGATGAATTTGCTCCATGTACTTTGATTCCAGCAGTTGTCTGCAGCTTCATATACTACTTCAGTCAATTCACCATCACATCCACTGAAAGGGATCGTGATTGGATCAGCCGTGTGCGAGTAAGTATATACGGTACATACTTCTCCACTAGCCAGTGTTTTCGTCTCGGTATTGGTCAGCTCAAGTGCTACGGCACGAGTTCCACCTTGTACTTCGACCATCGCTTTCACAGCATGAACACCACTGCAGTTATCAACCACCTGTACAGATGGTACATATACTTCAGCAGCACACTCATGTGTTCCTACTCGGTAGGTCGTTGGGTTACTTAATTCCCATTCAGCTGCACCTCCATATTGAACACCGGCACGGATAGATTCCTGAATATCTTCCTGATCCCAGTCTGATGGGTAACAGAAGTCAAAGATTGGTCCCATGGTGTCAACAAGTGTCTGCCATTCGCTGATGTGAATCTTGATCGACTTATCAGTCGCTTCTAACTCTACAACAGCGTTAGGTTCTTCTGATGGTGTAGCACAAACATTCTCCACAGCAACACCTTCCTCATCAGTAGCCCAGCACGTCTGTGTTACATACGTGTCCAAACCGCGTGTCTGAGGACAGCTTCCAGACCAGTCCGCAGATTCCTGACGGATCTGAATACCGCAGTGCACCCCTTCTTTCAAGCAAATATCCTGACAAAGCTCAGGATTCGTTGAAATCCCTTCTTCGATGGTCAAACCAGGCACGAGCACACGTACACAGTCGAACTTTTCACCAGCTCCTACATCGCAATAGCTCACACAGTCACCGCTTCCATAAATGGAAGGCCATCCACCGGAAAACCAGAAAGGACTGTTACCGTGACCATTATAGAACCACTTCGAATCCACCTTAACAAAAGTTCCGCCTTCAGATAAGACTAAATCACCTTCCTGCAACAGCAAGTAAGGTACAAAAGTATAGTTCGTACCTCCATAGTTCCAAGAAGTTGGCGATACACCACCTTCAAGAATCTCGTGAACCAAGCCATAAATCAACTGCTGCTGCGTTGCATTTGCTAGTACAGCATCGCCGTAATCTCCGGTTATGATGTCTTTAATGGTTACTTGCGTGCCATCTGCTTTTTGCAGAATCACACACTCCAAGTACTCAGCAAATATTTTCGTCCCCTGGTCCCACGCGTGATCCAGACCAGCTTCTATTACTGTCAATGGCAGATCATAGATCACACCACCCAATTTGGAATGAGCGTACTCGTAATCGTGAATACCTACAGGCTGCTTCCAGGCTGCATAGCGCTTCAAAGCATCGCCTTCGTCCACTACAGGCTCCAGTTCACAGAAGAAAGAATCTTCGGCATTCGCCAAAAACGCTTCTGGTGTCAATTCCGGCAATCGGAATACAACAATCGTATCTGTAAGCGTGGTCAACTGACCATTCTTATCGTACGATTCCCAAGTTCTCCAGATCACTTTCGCTGTATCGCCATCACCACATGCATTGGGCATCATGACCCAGTCAGGCTGTACTTTTGGAGTCGTCGCGCGACCACCACAAGGAGTACTTGCCGTAGGTACATGTGAAGATGGTACCGGAATATTTCCGCAATACACATTAATTTTATTGTCAGTCACATGAGGTCCTGTAACCTTGGCACCCAAAGCGGAAGTAAGTACTACTCCAGGGGTCCCATTAAGGTTGATGACCCCTTGCGTACAATTCCCTACGTTATTCCTAACTGAATAGTCCAGGGTTTTCCCAAGGTAACTACATACATTCCAAGTGTGCGTTTGGAAACCGTTATTAAATGTGATGGGAAAGCCACTAAGAACTCCTCCCCAATGATTGTATACAGTAACAGTAAGGGGATATTGCACATTAGCATGATTTGTTAAATAATCGTCAGCTCCCACTTCGATATTGCCCACCTCATCAATGGCAGGGGAAAAGTTCGAACAATTCGGTGCCTGTGATCCACCCAGTGCCACGCCTGCTTGGGCAATGGTAATAATGTTGCCTCCGGGCTGAAATCCAGTCATTGCCGGATTTGCATCCATTCCTGATGCAAAAAGGGTTGTATAAGCTATATCTCCAGCCAATTTCGAGTTAATAGCAGCAGTATCAACGGTACCATACCAATTCGTACCAGGGTCCATCTCAAACTGTTCACTGCGATTGATAATAAAATAATTTTCAGAATTAGATAAGTCATTATTATTCATAGTCACGCTACTCTGGTCAGCTGCATTGAACCCAATTCCAATGCCATTGATGTTCCCGGAAAAATTATTGTTTTCCACAGTAACATCATTGGATACAGAATTGTAGGGCGGTCCAGGAAAAAATGTAGAGATTAGAATTGCCGCAGATTCAGAGTTATCGATGGAAGCAATTCCTTTATTATTAGTCACTTCATTATTAGCGATATATACCGTAGTACCCCCCTGGGCATCAACGGCATAGTCAATATGATCTCCGCTTCCCTTTCCAGTGTAGGTATTACCAGTGAAGGAACCTGATACACTACCACTGGTGACTCCTCTGAAGTGTGCTCCGATACGACCAATATTGGTGAATACCGAATTTGAGATATGCACATCACCATTCCCTATTTGCACAGCGACCCCACCATACCCTGGATAAATGATGTCATTAAAATGTACTCCATCCACCATTCCATTGTCCTCAAATCGTATAGCAGCATATGTATCTATGCCATTGCCATCTAATGTCAAATTTTGTATAACTACATGGGTCCCAAGTTCCGTCCGAATCCAGGCTGCTGCATCGTTATCGGAACCACCTGCAGTTGAGTAATTCGAATAAACCGTAGTCATATTCATTCCCTGCCCTTGGATGGTCAAATTTTTATCAATCACGATTTGCCCTTCTGTATGGGTCGCTGTGGTCACCATGATCACATCGCCTGAAGCTGCATTATCAATCGCATCTTGAATTGTAGAATAAACCAAATTGGAATTGGAATTCACCACTTGGGCATCAAGTGAATTCGCATAGAGTATTGTCAAAGACAACACCATAACTAAAAGTAAAAATCGGCGTTTCATATTAGGTTATTTAGGTTAATATAAGTTTTCAAAAAAATAATTGCCACAAAAGAATCACATATTTTAAAATTTTCGATTTTGACACAAATCTGTTTCTGACTGTTTCGAACAGATTTTGTCTACAGAAATATATTTTTTCATTAAATGAAATTAATATCTCCGTCAAATTTCTGCATAACACATTAACGCAGATCCATAAAATTACACAATGTTTTGTTTCCATAATAAAAAAGGATAATCATTTTTAATAAATTTTAACTTTAAATAATATTGATTATATATACAGACTATATAACAATCCAATACACATAACACAAATTATTAATATGTAAATCAACGCGAAAGAAAATTTATACAAAAGTCAGCACTGACCCTAAGAAACTACATAACCACCCGGCAGAGATCCTTCGGAAACAACCGCTAGTTTTTCTCCAGATAGTACGCCTTCGCCGCTCGTATCTCGTTGTAGGTCGCCGTAAAAGGAAGGCGGCTTTTGATTTCAGTGAGTGAGGTTTCTTCGGATACATTGGTGAAGTGTGGGAGCAAGTCAGCCAGTTTCTCCTTGTCAAGCAAGGAGGTAATATCGACTTTGCCTTTTTTATACAGGTGAATAAAATGACCATAAATTGTATTTTCCGTGAGTTGCCGCAAAGAAGCGATCTCTTCTATAGACATATCTTTTTCATGAAGCGACAACGTGATCTCATAGGTGCTTTCCCGACTGGATTTTTTCTTCCGGCGAACCGCTTTATCTAGTTTTTCGGGCCGGTTCAGTGGGGCACCCTGATAGATTAATTCTCCATCCAGTTCAGATTTGGTCATCCCATCCATAAAGTTCCACAGTGAATTGATAAAGTCGAGCGTATCGCGCTGGTGTTTTTTTGCCCCGGAGACATAAGCTATTTCTTCATAATACGCAGTGACCGGTTCGATCAAATTCTTGTGCAACCGATG
>NZ_JAHVHU010000035.1 GCF_019802045.1 Membranihabitans marinus
GCAAGTTCATCCTTGTCTGCAATCTGATTGACCAATTCATCGAGTAATTTTTGAGTTTGATCTTTCATAGTATAAAGTTTTTAGACTCACAAAATCAGATCAATTCCGCTCAACACAAAATTTTTTGGAAAGTCTTCTTGAACTCCACAAATACACAAACTACTTGACAGTCCCAGAACTTCCCCCACACCCAGTAACCAAACCCCAAACAAAACCACTATCGTTAATCAAAACCCGGCAGAGTGGTGCTATACCATAAATTCGAGAACTTTCCCCACACCCAGTAACCAAACCACAAACAAAACCAATATCGTTAATAAAAAGCCGGCAGAACGATGCCACACTATAAATTAGGGACGCTTACCACACACCTCCAACGACCTCATATCCCTTTTCGCGTAAACTGAAAGAAGGTTTTGATAGGTGTGGTTTTCCCATCGACTTCCAGAACCGGATAGGCAAAGAAAGGAATCGGACCCGATTTCGGCCCCGGTTCAAATTCAAGGTCCCGGCCCCGGCTGAATTCGATTCGGTTGGCCGGATGACGCCCAAAATAATAGGTAGACAGAGCGGTATACTTATTGGCCTCGCTGATGTCAATGGGCCACCATTTATCCTGGGCATAGAACTCTGCCCAACAGTGATAGCCGTTGACGCCACCCGCATTTCGTTCCGACGGAATAGCTGCACCGATGGCAAACCGGGCCGGAATACCCGCTGAACGGGCTAACGAGATGAAAAAAGAGTGGAATTCGGTGCAATTACCCAGCAATGCATCACAGGCATATACAGCGTCTCCGGTACCGTACTTTTCGTTCTTGATGTACCGCATATTGTCAATGAGATAATCGTACAGGGCTCTGGCCTGCATCAGGGTGTTGTCATTGATTTTATCCCCGATAATGGAATCGGCCAGGGTGGTGAACCGGTCGTTCACAGGCATCAACAGATCTGCCGACAAATAATCATTGGGACTGGTATTGTCCTGGTAAGGTTCTTTTTCTTTCCGGTCTACATCGTAGGTCAGCTCGATAATATCCCCGCTATGCCCAGGTGACAGCTCCATATATAAGGAGGTATTTCCAAATTCATGATCTTTGACTACCTGGTGTGCCACGGGCGATTGGATGGAGACCACGTCTATTTTTTGGAATGGGTCGCTTTGTGCCAGGGGAATCCAGATTTGAGCATCATCCGTGATTTCTGGCAGGGTGATCTGGTATTGAAAGGTAAAATGGTCCCTTCCTTCGATCACACCGAGTAGTTTGGATGAGGATTCTTCCACTGGAACGGTGATCCAGGTATCATCCTCCCGTTGACTCCAGGAATAAAAAGGTTTTCCATTTAGCTTATGCACCGTGGTCCGTGTGACGGTCATGTTCCCCGGATCGCCGGTAAGAAAAAAATCAACATCGTACACATCACCGCTTTTATCGGCCAGGTCGACACAGGCGAAGTGTTCCCTGGGCCCGAGATTGGCCAGGTATTCGGTGTGTACGCGGACCAGATTCAGCGATAAATCCTTATCTTCTGTTTTTAGATGAAAATAGCCATTGCCTGCCTCGACTTGTTCATCAATGTAGTCTTTAATACCGGCTGCTATATCGTCAGTAACCACCAGCGGGACATCTGGTGTCTTGGTTTTCTGGTGATCCTGGGAATTTGTGTTTTGGCTGAAAGACAAAAAAGCAACTGCGAGAAGCAATGCTGTTAGTCCGGTTTTTAAATATCGACGGTAGGTAGTCGTGTTTGATAGAATCATGTTTATTCGTTTTGTGCAACTGAAATATTTCAGGGGCTCGATGAATAGAACTTGTTTAGCGAGCTATTTAGCATAGTTCCAATTGTAAATATATTATAATAATAGGAATCATACAATGGACTTGCCTTTGCTATAGATCATTTATAACGCCCCATTGGCCTTTACCCAATAACCTGACAGATACTATGATCTAATCCAAGTATTTATATTGTTATTTCTCAAAATATTTTCTTAATTTAAAGATACCGAAAGAAGGCCTCAGCCGATTCAATACGCTGAAGTCTATCTAGT
>NZ_JAHVHU010000036.1 GCF_019802045.1 Membranihabitans marinus
TTTCAAGCGTAGTGTCAACTGCTTACGCCGTCCCGCTTCGAGCTCATTCTTCATATCCAGCCGCTCCTGCCCTGCTTTGTAAAAGTCAACAATCGTCCGATCCACCAGAATATTCTGCATCGTCAATGGCGCGTGCAAATGCAATCCTTGAAATCTCTAAATCCAAAAGAATTGGCAATGAATAGTGAACGCCATGTTGAAAAAAAGCCTCCGGAAAATTCTATTCCCCGGAGGTCTTTAAACCATTTACTATTTGTTTGCATTCCAGCAAACGTCTTCAGTTACTCATGATCCAGACTGAATGCTTTTGTAGTGCGCAATAATTGCGCAACTACTTATTCTATCACGATCATCTTCTTAGTCGCTGTATATTTTTTGGTATCTAACTGATAATACAACACCCCAGTCACACCCAAATCCGTAGAAGTTAACCGAACTTCATTGTACCCGGCTTCATATTCTCCGTTGATGCGTTTGATCAAGCGACCGGTCACATCATAAACAGTCATTACAGCTTCGCTGGTTTCCGGTAAATGAAATCCGATAACCGTCTCCCCCGCATACGGGTTCGGTGTGTTTTGGTACAAGGCAAAATTCATCCCGTCCCCGAGACGGAATCCGTCGAAGCGCAAGCTGACGGCCTTCCTTCGGGGGTCGTAGCCTTTGGCGAAGTCCCCAGCCTCCACATCTACGTATGCTTCCGTGGTCGTTACCCGGTTGTTCAGGCTCAATGCATCACGTAATCGGACCTCTGATTTTGCTTTCACTACGAGTGTGAACAGTACTTCATCACTGGACAAGTGCTGTCCGTCTGCTTCACTCCAGCTGGAAGTAATTACTCCAGGAGCGTAGCGTACGTAGTTGTCTTTCGTGATGTTCAGTGCACCGGCTTCGATCGATTCGATCTCGACCAGGTTCGTTACATAAGACAAGGTGTACTGCATACCGTTGATGTTGACGAAATTATCAGAAGTCACATCGATTCGATATACTTCACCACCTTTCATCGCTTTGTCAGCCATGTTCAGGTTCAACGTTCCTGTCGTGCTTCGGCTCCCAACATGCTGTCGAGACGAGCTCAAGTTCACATCTCCGATTTTGACACCCACAAAGTCTACATTCATGTCACCATTCACATTGGCTACATCGTACACTTCTTTGTCAGTCTGCTTGTCAAAGAACCGCCAGCTCGTATTGTTCGCAAACTTAGTATGCGGCTGCATAACCAATTTACGCAATTCAAGCACATCAAATCCGTTGATCGATCCGTTGCCATCCACATCAGCTGCAATGCGCTGGTATTTGCTGTCCAGTGCTTTCTTCTGCAATACATGACGCTGGATAGCAATCAAGTCTTGCGTACTTACACCATTCGCAAAGCCTGTGTTCTTGCTCGGTACAAGACTAACTTGTGATCCGTTGTTGATCGAGAAGTTATAAGCACCTTCTCCACCGGTTACGGTGGTCAAAGGGCTTCCGCTTCCCAATACGGCTTTCATCTCTACTTTCTGTACAGCTTCTCCACGCTCTGTGGCAATGGTACCTTGTACCAGACTTACATCTGTGGTATCATCACCAGTATCAGTCGTTACATCACAATCAGGATTGATCGTGGCAATAACTTCCTGCGTATAAGAGAATTCACGGTTCGTAGAAGTGTGGTGTGCACACCAATCGATCATGGTCCATTCGATCAGATATTTCTTCATCCCCAACGAGTTGGGGACATCAAATTCTTTCACTTCTGATCCAGATGCAAAAGAGTTGCACAGTTTACCTTCCAGGTGCGGCTTCACAGTCAGAGCACCAATAGTGTCAGG
>NZ_JAHVHU010000037.1 GCF_019802045.1 Membranihabitans marinus
CCGATCGCACTCTATAATCGCCTATAAAACCACATAATCGCTTATGGTGTTTGACTAAGCAATAAATCGCTTATAATCGCTTTTAAAAAATTAACCAAAAAAATCAACAACTTAAAATCTGTGCATAACAGGGTTAAAAGCGCGTTATTGAAAAACCTAGGAAAACGATAAAGCTGTTTTCTCCAGGTATTTCCAACAACGTAACCCAGTTACACACAGCAGATCCAAAGCAAAAGCATTTTTCTCTTTTTAAAAGCAAAAGCAGAAGCAAAGCCGGCTTAAATATCCTAGTGTAAATTTTGAGATATCATGGATGGTGAGGCAGGAGCGGATTAGGCAATACTCACCCTAAAGCCGCATAAAGCAGCTTTAGCATTGCCTAATCAAGACATCACGGACGGAGCCGGCTATCGCATCATAGGAGCGCATCAGAGCGTAATCCTGCGCTTGTTTTAGTTAGGGCTTACGTCGCCCCCCGAACACCTCTAAAACCGCTATAACGTCAATCTGTGCAGCGCAAGGGCATCTACCCAATATACTCACGCACTTGACCTCTAACTACTCATAAGGCTATGGCTTTGTCCGGTTCCCCCAGTAACCATTTGCTCGCTTTTGTGCTGTCGTCACTTAGTCCTACCACCCACAAAGCGGACGGCATTAATTATTTACAAGGCTAATAACGAAAGATTGCAAGTTACTGCGTAACTGGGGATTTATTTGTGACCCGGTCAGGGTATAATGTTATCACCGGACGGGGTTAATCCTGATTATTATGTCGAGGTGGTACTCACATAATCTTTCGTTATTAATTACTGCTAATAATTAATAACCGTCCACTGAATATAAAACTAAAACCTGGCATATTCAATATGTCAGGTTTTTTTATTTATTAATGGTTTACATGTAAACATGTAAACATGTAGACATGTAGACATGTAGACAGCCTAACTACGGTACGTCCCGTAGGGCGTTCCTCGTTAGGCCGTCTACATTAAGTAGTTATTTATAAACAAGATAAATAGCCAACAAAGAACTGAGAAAAAAGTAAGTAAAATCCCACAAATTAAAAGAATCCATAGCAAGCTCCAGCATTGTTAATGGTGTTATTTAGCCAGGAGCAAGGTAAGGGTTGGTTGTGTGTTTTAACCAGCCCTACAGGGGGTAAGGTGTAGCATGTATGCAAAAACATAGGTGTTGTCCAAAAAATTAGGCAACACCTATTATAGGGAATAAAAAAACAGGATTTTAAAGCAGTTCCAGTCTTTAACGAAATCTGTCAACACGCTGTAACGCTTGTATATCAAGCAACGAATGAGATTTCGTAATATTACCAAGGTGAACCTGAAGAACCTCTCCTCCATCCATCCTCCGCGTCCTCCTCACGTCGTCCTTGTCGTCGTCGTCGTCGCGTTCCATCGGGTTCACTATGACACTGCTACTGCGTTGAGCTCAGCGAATAAGTAAAGCGCTGTAATATTACAGCGCACATCTTGCCTTCCGATCGCACTCTATAATCGCCTATAAAACCACATAATCGCTTATGGTGTTTGACTAAGCAATAAATCGCTTATAATCGCTTTTAAAAAATTAACCAAAAAAATCAACAACTTAAAATC
>NZ_JAHVHU010000039.1 GCF_019802045.1 Membranihabitans marinus
TTATTGTCAAACCATGATGAATGGGATTGTGGTGGATGTAACAAAGCAGGTCATATAATTTTGTGTCTGTTACCACTGCCGTTCTTTTTGTCTTTTTTAAAAGTAAAGATCCTTGGATGGCGTATTTATGATTGATATACAAGGAATGGCTACTTAAAAACCTTCTGAATTGATCAGAAACAAACTCGTTGAAAGTATCTTCGTTAGAAAGAAATTTAACCGCTGCTTTTGTTTTTTCTTTCACTATAAGCTTTCGAATGGTTGGGTTTATTGTTTTGATTTTGACCATAAAATGAAAGTGGTTTGGTATCAAACAATATGCAACAATGTCCATGTAAGCCGTAAAGTATAGTTTAAACTTATTCAAAAAACGTTTATAGTCTTTCTGGTCATAAAATAACTTTCTCTGGCTTACTGTCTTGTTGTAAAAATGATAGACGCTTTGAGGTTGTAATGAAGCATGGTAGTCTGTTCTCATTATTTTGGTTTTTTAAAGTGGCCGGGCCTTCCTTTCTCTTCCCTCCAGTCGGGCTTTACAATCTGTTCTCTTCCATGCTCTATCGATCCTGGAAGATTCATAAGCTTGCAAATCCCTGATCCATTGATGGGATTCATAAGCCTGTGGGTTGCCTGGAGCCCGGTGGATTGTGAAGCCCTGGGATTGAGCTTATCAAAGTGCCGGGCCTCCCTTTCTCTTAGCTCCAGCCGGGCTTTACAATCTGTTCTCTTCCATGCTCTATCGATCCTGGAAGATTCATAAGCTTGCAAATCCCTGATCCATTGATGGGATTCATAAGCCTGTGGGTTGCCTGGAGCCCGGTGGATTGTGAAGCCCTGGGATTGAGCTTATCAAAGTGCCGGGCCTCCCTTTCTCTTAGCTCCAGCCGGGCTTTACAATCTGTTCTCTTCCATGCTCTATCGATCCTGGAAGATTCATAAGCTTGCAAATCCCTGATCCATTGATGGGATTCATAAGCCTGTGGGTTGCCTGGAGCCCGGTGGATTGTGAAGCCCTGGGAAATTTAGTTTATCAAAGGCCGGGCTTTACAATCTGTTCTCTTCCATGCTCTATCGAGCCTGGAAGATTCATAAGCTTGCAAATCCCTGATCCCTTGAAGGGATTCATAAGCCTGAGGGTTGCCTGGAGCCCGGTGGATTGTGAAGCCCTGGGAGCCGGGCCTTCCTTTCTCTTCGCTCCAGCCGGGCTTTACAATCTGTTCTCTTCCATGCTCTATCGAGCCTGGAAGATTCATAAGCTTGCAAATCCCTGATCCCTTGAAGGGATTCATAAGCCTGTGGGGTGCCTGGAGCACGGTGGATTGTGAAGCCCTGGGAAGCTTTGAATATATTTTTTGAAAATTGAACATGCATAATTTGTTAATGCACGCATACCATTTA
>NZ_JAHVHU010000040.1 GCF_019802045.1 Membranihabitans marinus
GATACCTTAAAGTATGGAGCGGGTGCCACTATAACTGATGTATCGGTCAGTTATGTGGGTGTAGAAGGAACTACAGGGACAACTAATTATACCAATTTTGACGGACAGTCTGATTATCTAATTATAGATGATGAGCAGGTAGGAACCGGAAAGGAGGATGTATTCGAGGTGAAAGTGACCTTTGCAGTGGATCCTGCTGCGGTCACTCCTCAGAGTGCGGACTGTGAACTCACGGAGGGGGAAGAAGGAACGGGCTTATTAAATGTTGCTGAAGTAAGTGACGGCGTTCCGTCGAAGAATGATGATGCGTGTGCAGATATGCCTAATCCATCGGTTGATATCGTGAAGACGGTAACGGCTGGTCCGACGTCTACGGGCAATGTGAATGAATATACGATGACGTATCAAGTTGAAGTGAGTAACACAAGTGACGCTCTGGCATTCTATGATTTGTCGGATACCTTAAAGTATGGAGCGGGCGCTACTATAACTGATGTATCGGTCAGTTATGTGGGTGTAGAAGGAACTACAGGAACAGCTAATTATACCAACTTTGACGGACAGTCTGATTATCTAATTATAGATGATGAGCAGGTAGGGTCCGGTAAGGAGGATGTGTTCCAGATCGTTGTGACCTTTGCAGTGGATCCTGCTGCGGTCACTCCTCAGAGTGCGGACTGTGAACTCACGGAGGGTGAAGAAGGAACGGGCTTGCTGAACACAGCTGAAGTAAGTGACGGCGTTCCGTCGAAGAATGATGATGCCTGTGCAGATATGCCGAATCCATCGGTGGATATCGTGAAGACGGTAACGGCAGGTCCGACGTCTACGGGCAATGTGAATGAATATACGATGACGTATCAGGTTGAAGTGAGTAACACAAGTGACGCTCTGGCCTTCTATGATTTGTCGGATACCTTAAAGTATGGAGCGGGTGCTACTATAACCGATGTGTCGGTCAGTTATGTGAGTGGAGATGGCGAAACCGGAACAGCTAATTATACCAATTTTGACGGACAATCTGATTATCTCATTATAGATGATGAGCAGGTAGGAACCGGTAAGGAGGATGTGTTCCAGATCGTTGTGACTTTTGAGGTGGATCCTGCTGCGGTCACTCCTCAGAGTGCGAACTGTGAACTCACGGAGGATGAAGAAGGAACGGGCTTACTGAACACAGCTGAAGTAAGTGACGGCGTTCCGTCGAAGAATGATGATGCCTGTGCAGATATGCCGAATCCATCGGTGGATATCGTGAAGACGGTAACGGCAGGACCGACGTCTACGGGCAATGTGAATGAATATACGATGACGTATCAGGTTGAAGTGAGTAACACAAGTGACGCTCTGGCATTCTATGATTTGTCGGATACCTTAAAATA
>NZ_JAHVHU010000041.1 GCF_019802045.1 Membranihabitans marinus
ATTGGGACGACGCAGTGACTGGTGGACGGAGACAGCCATGGTTGATCTTTGTGCTGAGCTAGGTCCGAATGCACCTTATGACAACTGGGTTGACCTGTTGGATGACCTGGGTGTAGACCGCAAACAGGCTGGAACCGCTGTAGGCGGAGGAACAGTCGGTGAGACTGCATTTAACAATGCATACAATGTAAATGATCTACAAACCTTCTTGAGTGATGGTGAAGTAGAAAAATATTACTTCCACCAGATTCAGTGGTTGTGGGAAGACGAGGAGTTGTGTGGAGAGAAAGTAGTACATGCGTGGATTTATTCCGTCGCAGAATATATCGCAGAGAACTGCTCTGTGGCTGACGATCACGGCAATCCATTGAATGTACGTGATTTGGAGGAGATTTTTGACAACTTGTCTGGTGTATCCGGATATGGTAATGAACTGTCGCTGATGGGCGGTGGATGGAGTAAATCAGTTCCATTCAAATGCGTTGATGCATGTGAAGCAGTACCAGTAGAACTATTGGTATTGGATTATTGCTGCAACTGGGGAATCGGACGAAGCACTATGAATGTAGAAGATGCTGGAAACTCTAAATTGGTGACTCGATTGCCTGATTTGGATATTTCTTGTGAGTCTTACAACCTGTTCTACAAAGATGTAGTAGAAGCTGCTGCAGTCTTTGGTGAGAATGGAAGTGGAGCGGACACGATTGGTGCATTTGCTGATGTTGATGCTGCGTTGGGTGAGTATATCCTGACCTGGGTAGACAATCAGAACCGACCTACTGACATCGATGGCAACTTATTGCCTGAAGATTCCACGACGTTTAATTACTGGAATGTAACCTGTGAGGAGAAATCTGAGACAGAAAAAGTAGCGATTGATAACCACGACGGAACTATTGGATGGGAGACCATCATACACAATACGACCTATTTGGATACAGCGACTTCGACTGCACCGAACGGTATTGTTGCGATTAACTGTTCCGGAACATTGTCACAAGATATCTGGGTTGACCTGGATGAGTGTGGACAAGGAACCATTACGCGACGATTCTTTATCTCCGGTGGATGTGACGATGATATTTCACCAGAGTGGGAATTCCACCAGGTGATCAATGTACACTCCGCTTGCGGAATGCGTGAAAGCATGTTTGATCTTCCTGCGAACGTAGGAACTAAGAACGAGCCGATCTGCTTGCCTCAGGGATTGAGCCGGTCTTACTTGCCTGACACTATTGGTGCTCTGACTGTGAAGCCGCACCTGGAAGGTAAACTGTGCAACTCTTTTGCATCTGGATCAGAAGTGAAAGAATTTGATGTCCCCAACTCGTTGGGGATGAAGAA
>NZ_JAHVHU010000042.1 GCF_019802045.1 Membranihabitans marinus
GGGGGGCTGAAAAATTTTTTTTACATTTTTCCGCCCCCGATCATTGGGATTCATGATTTGTAAATCTTATATTAAAAATTATGAAGAACCAAAAAGTAGACGAGTTACTAGACTCAATTTTAGAACAGGTTGATGACAAAAGCAGCCTGATGGAAGTACAAGACAAACTATTTAAACGAGGAGTAGAAGCACTTCTGAATTCCGAAATGGAGGCTCATTTGGGCTATGAAAAAGGCGATAAGCCTATCTCTGAAAATGTCCGTAACGGATTCTCTGAAAAGACATTGAAGACTGACAAAGGAGATGTCATTATAAAGGTCCCCAGGGATCGTAACAGCTCTTTTGACCCTGTGACTGTTCCCAAACATGAAACGATGACAGGTGCGATCTATGACACTGTATTGCTGTTATACGCCAAGGGCATGAGCAATTCTGACATCATTGACTTCATTGAGCATACATACGGCATTCAGTATTCCACTTCCCAGGTATCTGTCATCACTAATACCCTCATGGAAGATATCCAGGCATGGCGATCCAGACCACTACAGGATCAGTATGCTATAGTGTGGATCGATGCTATTCATTATAAAATACGCCACGAAGGGAAAGTGATATCTAAAGCAGCTATGATTATATTGGGCGTTGACATGACTGGCAAACAAGATATACTGAGTATTGAAATAGTTGAAAACGAATCCGCCAGTAACTGGATGAATATGTTTAAAAACCTGAAAATGAGGGGTGTTGAAGATATTCTGTTCTTATGTTCTGACAATCTTGCAGGATTGGATAAAGCAGCAGAAGCAATATTCCCTAAAAGCATCCGTCAGATCTGCATTGTACACCAAATCAGAAACTCTCTTAAGTTTGTATCCTATAAGGATAAAAGAGCCATTATGAAGGATATCAAAGCCATTTACCAGGCTGACAACCAAGAGCAGGCAAAACAAGCATTTGAAGCTTTTAAATCGAAGTGGAAAGGCAAGTATGATCAGGCTATTGATTCATGGGATGAGAATTGGGATAATCTTACCTCATTCTTAGATTATCCACCGGCTATCCGCAAACTCATATACACGACGAATATCATCGAAAGCTTTAATTCAACTTTACGTAAATACACCAAAAACAAAAAGGTCTTTCCAAATGACCAATCAGCCATAAAATCCATTTATTTGGCTGCTCAGCAAATACGAAAGAAATGGCATAAAAAACGAAGTGGCTGGAATAAAATTTATAACCAATTGTACATTTATTTTGAAGATCGAATAAAATAAATCATTTTTGAAACTATTGATTCCCTATGATTCATACACAAAATTCTGCATAGGCTC
>NZ_JAHVHU010000043.1 GCF_019802045.1 Membranihabitans marinus
CAGTGCCGGCATGTAGAGACATTCTCTTATTCTGTTATTTCCTCGTTTGGAAATTCTTGTTTTTCCTTTGAATTTTCCGGATTCATTAAACACGATATCCAAGCCAGCATAACTGACCAGCTGTCTGATATTTCGCACCATATGGAATCCATTAGTCTCGCACAGAATTGTGATGATTGTTGTACGTCCTACTCCCTTTATAGTAGCTACTTTATTAATCTTTTAATCCAGCTCCGGATTTGATTTTATGACAGCTTCTACCTGCTCTTCCAGAACCTGGATCTGATGTTGATAAAATTCAATTTGTTTTTTTGTCACCCCAATCACAGATTCAGATGTCTTATGTGCGTGATTCATAGCGTGAAGCTGGTTCTTAGCCCGTTTCTTTTCTTTGTCCAGAGAGAGCCTTTTTCTGTTCAATGCTTTGAGTTCTTTGTACTGAGGACACATAGGCTTCCAACATTTCAGCTTTCGTTCTATGCCAATCTGAGCAATAATACGGGCATCTATTTTGTCCGTTTTGGATACTATATTCAGACTCTTGGTGAAGTGTTTTACTTTGTTTGGCAACAATACACTGATGTGATGATCATTTTCATATAAATAGTAAGCCAGATCTTCATAATAAACACCGGTAGCTTCCATTACGAAAAGGATGAAATCATGATAAGTCTTAATACGCATTTCTGTCCATTCCACAAGCTCAGCATACCCTACCGAGGTGTTTTTAAACGTCCGGCTACCTTTGATCTTAATTTCTCCGTCAGGCATCTGTGATTGAATACAGGCCTTGAAATCATCTTTGGCAATGTCAAGACCAATGATTAACTTTGACATAAAGTATTATTTTTATGGAAAGAAATTCTCTTCAACGCTTTGACTCGTAAAAATGCTAGATATAGACGACTTGGTCTATTCTTTTGATACTATTCAAGCTCTGAGAAGAGAAGAAAGGCATGGGTGCAAAATCTGTCAGGCGATATGCATTAATTGCTATCTTCGTTTGGTTGCTAATCCCATGCTTTCTTTCCTGTTTATAAAAATCAGAATCTAACAATATATTAGCTCTTTTTCAACTCGGGGTAAACATACGAGCGTCTGGGAGAAAATGTTTTTGGGAAAAGATAGTTTTCTTTATGCCAATAGTTAAGGATGTTTCATAAAGACCTGTCAGCGTTTAAAAGCGCCCGCACAAACGCTACCTCACCCATAACCTGACAGATACTATGATCTAATCCAAGTATTTATATTGTTATTTCTCAAAATATTTTCTTAATTTAAAGATACCGAAAGAAGGCCTCAGCCGATTCAATACGCTGAAGTCTATCTAGT
>NZ_JAHVHU010000044.1 GCF_019802045.1 Membranihabitans marinus
GGGCTTGTTTAAAATTTTGTGTATTCGCTCAAAATTGATTCTGATTTCATGAGTAAAGTTAAATAATCATTTTATGACTTTCACCCGATCCGGGAATAAGATAGTCAGTTGGTTAAAAATCTGGGTCCATCCCCTTCGTTTTTTCTGCCACTTATTTTTGATTTGCATGGCAGCCAGAAAGACTGATTTAAGGGCAGCCTGATCATTGGGGAACACTTTCTTATTCTTCGTGTATTTTCGAAGAGATGCATTAAAGCTTTCTATGATATTCGTGGTATAAATCAGTGTGCGAATCTCCTGTGGATAGTTCAAGAATGCGGTCAGGTTATCCCAGTTATGCTCCCAGCTTTTTACAGCCAGGTGGTATTTATGCTGCCATTTGTTTCGAAAGCGCTCCAAAGCTTCCTGAGCCATTTCCACATTATCAGCCTTGTAAATGGACTTAATATCAGCGATAATTGCTTTACGTTCTTTATAGGACACAAATTTGAGTGTGTTTCTGATTTGATGAACGATGCAGATCTGATGTATGCTCTGTGGGTAAACCGCTTGAACAGCTTTGTCCAGTCCTTTTAAATTGTCCGAACACATGAATAGAATGTCTTCGACACCTCTGGATTTTAGATCGCTTAACATTTCCATCCATACACTGGCTGATTCGGTCTCATATACTTTTAAACTGAGCACATCCTGGACCCCTTCCATGCTTATCCCCATCACAACTAGGATAGCCTTACTCAGTACGCGTCCATCTTCTCTGATTTTATAATGGATCGCATCAATCCAAATGACGGCGTATTGATCTTCTAATGGTCTGCTTTGCCAGTCGGCTATATCTTTCAGTAAAGAGTTTGTAATTACAGATATAGCCCCTTTGGAGTACTTGACGCCATAAGTTTGCTCCACAAAATCAGTTATATCCTCCGTACTCATTCCTTTGGCATACAACAATGAGATGGTTTGTTCCAGTTCATTACTCATTTTGGAATGCTTCTCTACAGTAACCGGGTCAAAGGTTCCAGCTCTATCTCGAGGTACTTGGATTAAAACTTCACCAGACTTAGTTTTTAATGTCTTCGAAGAATGACCGTTACGGGTATTTGACTTTGGTTGTTCTGTCTTTTCATAAGGAGTATGCCCTAGGTGAGCGGTTAACTCTGATTTTAGAAGCGTTTCCACTCCCCGTTTAAAAAGCTCGTCCTGAACCTTGGCAAGTTCATCCTTGTCTGCAATCTGATTGACCAATTCATCGAGTAATTTTTGAGTTTGATCTTTCATAGTATAAAGTTTTTAGACTCACAAAATCAGATCAATTCCGCTCAACACAAA
>NZ_JAHVHU010000045.1 GCF_019802045.1 Membranihabitans marinus
GAGCGTGGAGAAGCTGTACAGAAAGTAGAGATGAAAGCCGTATTGGGAAGCGGAAGTCCTTTGACAACCGTCACCGGTGGAGAAGGAGCTTATAACTTCTCGATCAGCAACGGTGCCCAGGTGAGCCTGGTACCAAGCAAGAACACAGGCTTTGCGAATGGTGTAAGTACGCAAGATTTGATTGCTATCCAGCGTCACGTATTGCAGAAGAAAGCACTGGACAGCAAATACCAGCGTATTGCAGCTGATGTGGACGGAAACGGATCGATCAACGGATTTGATGTACTTGAACTGCGTAAACTGGTGATGCAGCCGCACACGAAGTTTGCGAACAACACGAGCTGGAGATTCTTTGACAAGCAGACTGACAAAGAAGTATACGATGTAGCCAATGTAAATGGTGACATGAATGTAGACTTTGTTGGTGTGAAAATCGGAGATGTGAACTTGTCAGGAGATCCTGCAAGAAGCAGCCGAAGCACTACAGGAACGTTGAACCTGAACATGGCTGACAAAGCGATGAAAGGTGGTGAAGTATATCGGATCGATGTCACTTCCGATAACTTTGCAAACATCAACGGAATGCAGTACACCTTGTCTTATGTAACGAATCTGGTCGAGATCGAATCGATCGAAGCCGGTGCACTGAACATCACGAAAGACAACTATGTACGCTACGCTCCTGGAGTAATTACTTCCAGCTGGAGTGAAGCAGACGGACAGAACTTGTCCAGTGATGAAGTACTGTTCACACTCGTAGTAAAAGCGAAATCAGAAGTACAATTGCGAGATGCATTGAGCTTGAACAACCGGGTAACTACCACAGAAGCATACGATGCGGAAGGTGGCTTGAAAGACGTTAGCTTGCGCTTCGACGGACAAGATTCCGGATTTGCCTTGTACCAAAACACACCAAACCCCTATGCGGGTCAGACTGTGATTGGATTTAAATTGCCTGAAGCATCCAAAGCGACCTTGAGCGTGTACGATGTAACTGGTAA
>NZ_JAHVHU010000046.1 GCF_019802045.1 Membranihabitans marinus
AGATAATCAGACTGTCCGTCAAAATTGGTATAATTAGTTGTCCCTGTAGTTCCTTCTACACCCACATAACTGACCGATACATCAGTTATAGTGGCACCCGCTCCATACTTTAAGGTATCCGACAAATCATAGAATGCCAGAGCGTCACTTGTGTTATTCACATTAACCTGATATGTAATCGTATATTCATTCACATTGCCCGTAGACGTCGGTCCTGCCGTTACCGTCTTCACGATATCAACCGATGGATTAGGCATATCTGCACACGCATCATCATTCTTCGACGGAACGCCGTCACTTACTTCAGCTGTGTTCAGTAAGCCCGTTCCTTCTTCACCCTCCGTGAGTTCACAGTCCGCACTCTGAGACGTAACCTTTGCAGGATCCACCTCAAAAGTCACAACGATCTGGAACACATCCTCCTTTCCGGTTCCTACCTGCTCATCATCTATAATTAGATAATCAGACTGTCCGTCAAAATTGGTATAATTAGTTGTCCCTGTAGTTCCTTCTACACCCACATAACTGACCGATACATCGGTTATAGTAGCGCCCGCTCCATATTTTAAGGTATCCGACAAATCATAGAATGCCAGAGCGTCACTTGTGTTACTCACTTCAACCTGATACGTCATCGTATATTCATTCACATTGCCCGTAGACGTCGGTCCTGCCGTTAC
>NZ_JAHVHU010000047.1 GCF_019802045.1 Membranihabitans marinus
GATGGTGGTCAGAACTACCAACCATCGAACGAATTCACGGGATTAACGGCGGGTAATTATACGATTACAATCAAGGATGCAAACGGATGTACAAAGACCTGTGATGAGGTGACGGTAGGTCAACCTGATGCACTGACCTGTAGTACGACACCGACGGATGCGAGCTGCAACAGCGGGAGCGATGGAAAGATCACTGTGACAGCCGGAGGAGGAACTCCCGGTTATACGTATAGCATTGATGGTGGTCAGAACTACCAACCATCGAACGAATTCACGGGATTAACGGCGGGTAATTATACGATTACAATCAAGGATGCAAACGGATGTACAAAGACCTGTGATGAGGTGACGGTAGGCCAACCTGATGCACTGACCTGTAGTACGACACCGACGGATGCGAGCTGCCACGGGGGCAGCGATGGAAAGATCACTGTGACAGCCGGAGGAGGAACTCCCGGTTATACCTATAGTATTGATGGTGGTCAGAACTACCAACCATCGAACGAATTCACGGGATTAACGGCGGGTAATTATACGATTACAATCAAGGATGCAAACGGATGTACGAAGACCTGTGATGAGGTGACGGT
>NZ_JAHVHU010000048.1 GCF_019802045.1 Membranihabitans marinus
TGGATTAGCGATGATTAGCTTCACTCCTTCGATGAAGTATTATTTATATGCCCACACTACCGATATGAGAAAAGGTTTTCGAGGTTTGTCCGGTATAGTTCGCAATGAATTGGATCGGGATCCTTCAGATGGAAGTGTGTATATATTCATCAATCGGCGGCGAGACAAAATCAAGCTGTTGGAGTGTGACCGGACGGGTTTTGTGTTGTACTACAAGAGTCTGGAATCCGGGACATTTGAATTCCCCCGTGATCATGAATTGGCGATCAGCTGGGATCGACTTTGGATGATTTTGGAAGGTATTTCCCTGTCTTCGGTTCGACAGAGAAAAAGGTATATTCAGGGGTAAATAATGGCCTATAATTTTGGGATATATGGTATAAATATCGTATGTTTATGTGGTGTCCAGGGAAGAACTTATAGCGGAAAACAAGGCTCAAAAAGCACAAATTGCTTCACTCCAATTTCAATTAAAAGAGCTTCAGAAAATGGTTTATGGTGCAAAGCGTGAACGCTTTGTTCCTGCGACTGCGGACAACCAGTTGAATATATTCTCCGAACCTGAATCTG
>NZ_JAHVHU010000049.1 GCF_019802045.1 Membranihabitans marinus
CCTGACAGATACTATGATCTAATCCAAGTATTTATATTGTTATTTCTCAAAATATTTTCTTAATTTAAAGATACCGAAAGAAGGCCTCAGCCGATTCAATACGCTGAAGTCTATCTAGTGACGGGGCCTTGTGCCCCGTTTTTTGTTTGGATTTTTGCTTTGCAAAAATGACCGAAAGAAGGCTCTTGCCTCCTCAAAATCTGAAGTTATTTATGCAGCTTCATATGATGGGTCGTATTCTTCATTTTTATTCCACAATGTATATACTAGGACCAATAGTTTTCGCATACAGGCAACGGTCCCTTTCTGTTTTATCTTAGGATTTTTAGCTACTATTCGATCATTGAGATCTTTTATTTTAGCATTATGTTGTTTAGCTGACAGTGCCGGCATGTAGAGACATTCTCTTATTCTGTTATTTCCTCGTTTGGAAATTCTTGTTTTTCCTTTGAATTTTCCGGATTCATTAAACACGATATCCAAGCCAGCATAACTGACCA